>NZ_JAODTZ010000069.1 GCF_025399795.1 Streptomyces rhizosphaerihabitans
CTTGTCGACAACCACGCCTGGACCTCGTACAGCGACTGGCGCGCCGGCGGCGCGCACGGCACGCGGGCCGTACGGGGCGCGCGCCCCGGCCTGGTGATCGCCGCCCCGGCCGGTACCTCGGACTACACCGACCCGCACACCGGCAAGACCGCCACCTGGGAGTACGCGACCTGGACCTCACCGGTCCACCGGCTCGCCGTCCCCTCCACGGAGGCCATCGCCTCCTGGAACGCGCACACCCCGGCCGGCACCTGGCTCCAGGTCGAGCTGACCGGCACGTACTCCGACGGAACGGACACCCCCTGGTATGTGATGGGCCGCTGGGCCTCCGGCGACCAGGACATCAGGCGCACCTCGGTGGACGACCAGACCGACGGCCGCAGCACGATCTGGACGGACACCTTCTCCATCGACGACGCCGCCTCCGGCCTGCGCCTCGTCTCGTACCGGCTGCGCCTGACCCTCTACCGCACCCCGGGTTCCAGGATCACGCCCACCGTGTGGCGGCTCGGCGTGATGGGCTCCGACATCCCGGACCGGTTCACCGTCCCGGCCTCGACCCCGGGTCTCGCCCAGGAGCTGAAGGTTCCGCGCTATTCGCAGGAGATCCACGCCGGTCAGTACCCCGAGTACGACAACGGCGGCGAGGCCTGGTGCAGCCCCACCTCGTCGCAGATGATCATCGAGTACTGGGGACGCAGGCCCACTGCCGAGCAGCTCGCCTGGGTCGACCCGACGTACACCGACCCACAGGTGTGCCTCGCGGCCCGCTCCACCTACGACTACCAGTACACCGGCTGCGGCAACTGGCCCTTCAACGCCGCCTACGCCTCGACGTACAAGGACCTCCAGGGCGTGGTGACCCGGCTCGGCTCGCTCACCGACCTGGAGACGCTGATCGCGGCCGGCATCCCGGCCATAACGTCCCAGTCGTTCCTCAAGTCCGAGCTGACGGGCGCCGGTTACGGCACCTCGGGTCACCTCATGACGATCATAGGGTTCACCGCGGACGGCGATGTGATCGCCAACGACCCGGCGTCGCCCGGTGACGACGCGGTGCGCAGGGTCTACAAGCGCTCCGAGTGGGAAAATATCTGGCTGCGGACCAAGCGCTACAACGCCTCCGGAAAGGTCGTCTCCGGAACCGGCGGGGTCTGCTACCTGTACTTCCCGGCGCATCCCTCGGCGCGGCAGCGCAAGGCGCTCGCGGCGGTGGGCATCCGGTGACCCGAGGGGCGGCCCCCGGGCGGTGGGGGCCGCCCGGCCGTCCGGAGCATGCGTATCCGGGACTTTTCCGCCGGCCCGCGGAGTCGTGTGAGGAGACGCACACGCGGTGCGCACGGGGTGGAATCCGGCGGGATTCGAAGCCGGCCGAGGCGCGGGCGTGACCCAGGTCTCTACCGGTGGAAGCGGCGACGATGGCAAGGTGGCCGGGTCGGTGGGGAGCCGACGCGAGGCGGGGGACGCCACCGCACCACTACGTCAGCGAGATGCCATGACCGCGAGCTCCGCCATCGCCCCTCGTCTCCGTGCCCGCACCGGCGGTCCCGAGGACGACAGCCCGAAGATCCTCGAACACGTCCTGGGCTGGACCCTCGTGGTCGTCGTGGCGATGCTCGTGACGCAGCTCGGTCTGCTCTGAGACGGCACGCGGCCCGGGAGCCGCGACGACCGCCCAGGGTCGGCGGGCCCGCGACGCACCGCCCAGGCGCGGTGACCTGCCGCCCGGGACCCGCGTGCGCCGTCCGGGATCTGTCGCGGGTCCGGCCGGGCCCACCGCCCGGCCGGGCAAGGTCCGCTGCCACCCGCGCCGCGGTGACCGGAACGATCGTGCCGCCTTTCGCAGCCGAATGAGCCGTCGGCATGGTTCTGCCATACTGCGCATGTTCCGTCGGCAGTTGGAGACCAGGGCCGAAATTGAATAATAGTCAACAACGTGAGGTCGGCCGCCCCCGGGCGCGGGGCACCGACCGTTCACTGGCGCGCCGCGCCGAACTCATCGCCATCGGACGGAAGTTGTTCGCCGATACGTCGTACGACGCACTGTCGATGGATGACATCGCACGTCAGGCACATGTCGCCAAGGGGCTGATCTACTACTACTTCAAGTCCAAGCGCGGCTACTACCTCGCCATCGTCGAGGACTCGGTCGCGGATCTGGTCTCCCGGGCCGCCGACGGTGTGGAACTGCCTCCGGTGGAGCGGGTCCAGCGCACGATCGACGGCTATCTCCGCTATGCCGAGCACAACCAGGCCGCCTACCGCACGATCATCACCGGTGGCGTGGGCTTCGACACCGAAGTGCAGGCGATACGCGAGGGCGTGCGCGAGGCCATCGTCGCGACGATCGCGGAAGGGGCGTACGGCAGGGGCAGGATCGGACCGCTGCCGCGCATGGCCCTGCTCGGCTGGCTGCACAGTGTGGAGGGGGCGACCCTCGACTGGATCGGCCACCCGGTGCTGTCGCGCGACACGATGCGCGAACTGCTGGTGAAGATGCTGGGGGGTGCGATGCGAGCCGTCGAGGAACTCGATCCCGCCTATGCGGCCCCGCCCGACGCCCGGCGGGACAACTGAGGGAACGGTATGAGGACTAGACCACCCTGTCAATGGTTCGGACCAATTCCCCGTCCTGTCGGCAGGTGGTCGTCATCCGGTGAGGGTGTGCCTCCGTTCGGGCGTACTCCCGGCGCCACGGCCGCTGGTCGGCTGGTTCCGTGATCCGGACCGGGAGCATCGGCTGGGCCAGGTGAGATCCGGCGCCGCTCCACCCGGGTGGGCGTTCGCCGATGTGCTCGACAGGGAGGAGCGTCACCGTGCCCGATCGCGCCCCGCAGCCGGTGGACCGTCAACTGCCCACGGACGAGGCACGGGAGCTGATCGCGCTCGTCCGCGACATCGCGCGGCGCGAGATCGCCCCGAAGGCGGCCGAGGAGGAGGACGCCGGACGCTTTCCGCGCGAGGTCTTCGGGCTGCTCTCGGAATCCGGACTGCTCGGACTGCCGTACGACTTCGGGCTCGGTGGCGGCGGCCAGCCGTACGAGGTCTACCTCCAGGTCCTCGAAGAGCTTGCCACGGCCCGCCTCACCGTGGGCCTCGGTGTCAGCGTCCACACCCTGGCCTGTCACGCCCTCGCGAACTACGGCACCGAGGAGCAGCGGGCCGGGCATCTGCCCGCGATGCTCGGCGGCGGCCTCCTCGGCGCGTACTGCCTCTCGGAGCCGTCCTCGGGTTCCGACGCAGCCTCCCTGCGGACGAAGGCGGTGCGGCAGGGGGACGACTGGGTGATCACCGGCACCAAGGCGTGGACAACGCATGGCGGGGTGGCCGATTTCTACACCGTGTTCGCGCGCACCGGCGGCGAGGGCTCGCGCGGCATCACGGCCTTCCTGGTGCCCGGCGACGCCGAGGGGCTGAGTGCTTCGCCCCCCGAGAGGAAGATGGGCATGAAGGGTTCACCGACCGCCCAGGTCCACTTCGACGGGGTGCGGGTCGCCGACGGCCGGCGCCTCGGCGACGAGGGGCAGGGCTTCGCGATCGCCCTGTCGGCGCTCGACTCCGGGCGGCTCGGGATCGCGGCCTGCGCGACCGGCGTGGCCCAGGCCGCGCTGGACGAGGCTGTCGCGTACGCCACCGGGCGGCGCCAGTTCGGGCGGCGGATCGCGGACTTCCAGGGGCTGCGCTTCATGCTCGCGGACATGGCCACCCGGATCGAGGCCGGCCGCGCGCTCTGCCTGGCCGCGGCGCGACTGCGCGACGCGGGCCGGCCCTTCTCCAAGCAGGCGGCCATGGCGAAGCTGCTGTGCACGGACTCCGCGATGACGGTCACCACGGACGCCGTCCAGGTCCTGGGCGGATACGGGTACACCGCCGACTTCCCGGCCGAGCGGTACATGCGCGAGGCGAAGGTCCTGCAGATCGTCGAGGGCACCAATCAGATCCAGCGCATGGTCATCGCGCGCCACCTCGTGGGTCCCGAGGCGCGCTGAGGGCGTTGTGCGGGTCCCGCCGCGTGTCGAACCCGCCCCGCGGCTCCGCACCCACGCCGAACTCGTTCCGAGGGTCCCGGGACGCGTTGAACTGCCCCTCGCCGCGCGGGTCCGGGGCCGGGACGAAGCGTGGCTCCCGTGGTTCCGTGATCGCGCCGAACCGCCCGTACCCGTACATCACCGAGGGTGCCGCCAGGCGCACCCACTCGGGGTCGTGGCGGCCCGGCAGCGTACGGCCGCGATCGGCCCAGGTGCGGATCAGGGCGCGGTAGATGGGCGGATCCTGGACCGGCGGGGGTGGCGGTGGCGCCCAGAGAACCGATTCCGCCGGAGCCGGGACGAGGATCCGGCGCCGGCGCCCGGTCGTGGAAGGTGTGGGGCTCATACCCGGGCAACGCGCGGGCGGGCGGACAGGTCACCGGCCCGCGGAATCGGGCGTGCGTTCGCGGCAGAACCCCTGCGAGATGCGCGCGGGAGCGCGCTGTCTGGCCCTCGACCCATATCTGACGTACCGTCAATTCCGCCGCCGGGGGCCGTGCCCCTCCGGGCGACGTCGACTGCCGGGCGCGCTGGGAGGCCTGACGTGAACGACGACCGTCCCGTCCCTCTCGACGAGTACCCCGTGCACCAGGTCCCGCTGTCCATGAAACATGTCGCCGGCGGCGACCGGAACGCCTACGACCGCTGCATCTTCCACGTCCTCGACCACCGGGGCCGGGCCCTGCTGATCCTCGGCCTCGGCGTCTATCCGAACGTCGGCGTGATCGACGCGTACGCCACGCTGCGCCTCGGTGACGCGCTGCATGCCGTCCGGGCCTCCGACGCGCTCGGCGAGGACCGGATGAACCTGGCCGTGGGGCCCCTGCGGATCACCGTCGAGGAGCCGCTGCGCCGGCTGCGGCTGCGCTCGGACGACGACTCCCTGGCGTACGACATCACCTGGACCGCCGACTTCCCGGCACTCTGGGAGCCGCACCACGTTCAGCGGCGCGGTGGCCGGCTCACCCTGGAGGGCCGCCGCTTCGTGCAGGCGGGCGGGGTTCAGGGCGTCATACGCGTCGGCGGCGACGAGATACCCGTCGGCCCCAGGGAGTGGACCGGCACCCGGGACCGCAGCTGGGGGGTGCGCCCGATCCCGGGGGAGGAGGGCGGCCGGCTCGCCGCCGAGAATCCGACCGAGGGATTCCACTGGATCTGGTGCCCGGTGCGCTTCGAGGACCGCTTCCTGATGGTCGTCGTTCAGGAGGACGCCGACGGATACCGTTCGCTGGGCGACGCGACCCTCGTGCGCGACGGCGAGCGGGACCTCCAACTCGGCTGGCCCCAGGCCGACATCACCTACCGCTCCGGCACCCGTCACCCCACCTCCGCCGTCCTCCACCTCACCCGGCCCGTGGACCGTGAGCCGCTGGAGCTGGGCGTGGAGGTGCTGGCCTCGTCCCCGCTCGCGGTGGGCGCGGGATATCCGCCGGCCGACGACTGGCAGCACGGCACCTGGCGCGGCCGCGGCTGGACCGACCACCGCGTCTACGACCTCTCCGATCCGGCGGCCCATCCCCTCGCCCGCTACGGGGTGACCGACCACGCCGCCCGCTTCACCCTCGACGGGCAGGTCGGGTACGGGATCTTCGAGCACGGTTCGTTCGGCCGCCACGATCCGAGCGGCTTCACCGGGTTCGACTCGGTCGCGCCCTGAGAGGAGTGGCGAGATGGCCACGGCACCCCGCCCGCGTACGACCACCCGTGACCCCGAGGAGCTCGCGCGCAGGCTGACCGCCTGGCTGGGCACCCGCCTCCCGGGCGCCGAGGCGGTGAACGTGACCGTCCCCGAGTCCAACGGCCTGTCCAGCGAGACCCTGCTCTTCGACGTCGACCACCCCGAACCACCGCTGCGTGCCTGCGCGTTGAGACTCGCGGCGGACCCGGGCGCGTACACCGTGTTCCCCGTCTACGACATGGTGCGGCAGTACCGCACGATGCGTCTGGTCGGCGAGCACAGCGATCTGCCGGTGCCGCGCGTGCGATGGCTGGAGGAGGACCCCGGGCCGCTCGGGACACCGTTCTTCGTGATGGAACGCGTCGCCGGGCGCGTCCCTCCGGACGTCATGCCCTATACGTACGAAGGCAATTGGCTGCACGCGGCGAGCGATCCCGAACGCGAGCACCTGGAGGCGGCCTCGATCGCGCTCCTGGCCCGACTGCATGACCAAGTCCCCGTCAAGGAAGCGGACTTCCTCGCTCTGCCCGGAGACGGCAGCCCGCTGCGGCGGCATGTCACGGCCCAACGCGCCTACTACGCATGGGTGACCGACGGGCGGTCACGTTCACCGCTCATCGAGAGCGCCTTCGACCGGATCGAGGCGCTGTGGCCGCGCGACGAGGGCGAGGCGGTGCTCAACTGGGGCGACGCGCGCATCGGGAACGTCATCTACGACGGTTTCGACCCCGTCGCGGTGCTCGACTGGGAGATGGCGGCTCTGGCCCCGCGCGAGGTCGACCTCGGCTGGACCGTCTACCTGCACCGCTTCTTCCAGGACCTGACCGAGGGCTTCGGGCAGTCGGGACTGCCCGGCTTCCTGCGCCGCGACCGCGTCGAGGCACGCTATGCCCGCCTCACCGGCCGCACACCCCGCGACATGGACTTCTACACGCTGTACGCCGCCCTGCGGCACGCGATCGTCATGCTGCGCATCGCCTACCGCCAGGCGCACTTCGGCGAGGTGGCGGTCCCCCCGGACCCGGACACACTGATCCTGCACCACGGCACCCTGCGGGCCATGGTGCAGGGCAGCTACTGGGATGAACCCGGCGTCGCCCGCTGAGCGCGCCGACCGGTCAGGCGGCCTCGCGCCGCATCTCGGGGACGCGCATCGGGCGCGAGCCCGGCCCGCCCGCGTGGGAGAACGGCTGCGTACGCCAGTCGAGGCCCTGAGGGAGCGTCAACAGGAGCGCCGTGTCCTGCTCCTGGAGCTCCGCGGTCTCGTCCGCGGGCCGCGCCCCGGCGGTCGTGCGGCCCGTGCCCGAGCAGACCGTGAGCCCGAACGGGTTCCACGGGGAGGCGCACAGGGCGTGCTCCGGCAGGACCTCCTCGTCCGCCAGCAGCGCGATCGGCTGCGCGCAGTCCGGGCAGATCACCCGGTACATCTCGAAAGTGTCGTACGCGTCGAACTCGTCGCCGTCCAGGGCGTCGGATTCGACACCCTCCGGCTCGGGATCGAGAACGGACTGCTGCCGCTTGGGTGCGGTACGACCAGGGCGCTTAAGACTCTGCATGGGATTCTCCCCCTCGGGTGGGCCGACAAGGCGCTGCGACCTCGACCACAGCAAGCACTTCCCGTCCCGTCTCTGCGGTAATCACGTGAACATCACGGACCCGGTTGCATCCATGTGTCGTTCGTCACATGCCGCCCGCAGGTGCCTGGCCCGGTGGAATTTCTCCTCCGGGTGGCGCGCGACTGACTCTAAGCCACATCACAAAGAGGGTATGACCTGCGCCGCTGAGGTATCCCGCAGGATCAACAGCCCTGTAGGTTCTTGCGTCATGGAGGAGCTGGACCGACAGATCGTGCAGCTGCTCGTCGCAGACGGGCGGATGAGTTACACCGACCTGGGCAAGGCCACGGGCCTGTCCACGTCCGCCGTGCACCAGCGGGTGCGCCGGCTGGAGCAGCGCGGCGTCATCCGGGGCTATGCCGCGGTCGTGGACCCGGAGGCCATCGGGCTGCCCCTGACCGCCTTCATCTCGGTCAAACCGTTCGACCCCAGCGCCCCCGACGACATCGCCGAACGCCTCGCGGGCGTCCCGGAGATCGAGGCCTGCCACAGCGTCGCGGGCGACGAGAACTACATCCTCAAGGTGCGTGTCTCCACCCCGCACGAACTCGAGGAACTCCTCGGGCGGTTGCGAGCGCTCGCGGGTGTGTCGACGCGGACCACGGTCGTCCTGTCGACGCCGTACGAATCCCGCCCGCCCCGCATCTGACCGACCGGCCCGCCTGCCCCGTACGGTGACCGCCCGGCCCGGGTTGCCGGACGGACTCGTCCGCGCGGCCGTGCAGGCCAGTGGTGGCGATCGCGCAGGTTCGCCGGCGCGGTGACGCCAGCCTGTCCGGGCGGCGCCGCACAGGGTCGTCCGCGCGATCACGTAAACCCGTCCGGGAGCCCACGCCGGTCCGTCCACGCGGTCGTGCAAGCCCGCCGCGCGATCACGGAGGTCCGTCCGGGCGGCTCGCACCTCTGCCCAGTCGATCACGCGGGTCGTCCGGACGGGCAGGCGGCCCCGCCACGCCGCCGCGCCGACCCCACCCGGGCGACGGCCGGCCGCCGAGAGGCGCGAGACTGTTCCCATGAGTGAGAGCACCGCCCCGTCGGACACCGTGCTGCTGCGCGGTGGAGAAGTCCACAGCCCCGCCGACCCCTTCGCCACCGCCATGGTCGTGGAACGGGGTCAAGTCGCCTGGGTCGGCTCGGAAGGAGCCGCCGACGCCTTCGCCGACGGGGTCGACGAGGTCGTGGACCTCGAAGGCGCCCTGGTCACCCCGGCGTTCACCGACGCGCATGTGCACACCACCGCCACCGGGCTCGCGCTCACCGGCCTCGACCTGTCCGACGCGCCGACCCTGGACGCGGCCCTCGCCCTCGTACGCGATTTCGCGGCCGCCCGTCCGGCCGACCGGGTGCTGCTCGGCCACGGCTGGGACGCGGCACGCTGGCCCGGCGGCCGTCCCCCGACCCGCGCCGAACTCGATCAGGCGACCGGCGGGCGTCCGCTCTACCTCTCCCGCATCGACGTGCACTCCGCGGTGGCCACCAGCGCGCTCCTGGACCTGGTCCCCGGTGTCACGGCGCGTGCCGGGTACGCGCCCGACGGTCCGCTGACCCGCGACGCGCACCACGCCGTGCGCGCCGCGGCCCTCGGCGCGGTCGGCGGCGAGCAGCGCACCGAGGCCCAGCGCGCCGCGCTCGCTCACGCCGCCTCGCTCGGCATCGGCTCCGTGCACGAGTGCGCGGGGCCCGACATCTCCTCCGAGGACGACTTCACCGGCCTGCTGCGGCTCGCCGCCGGGGAACCCGGACCGAGGGTCGTCGGCTACTGGGCCGACCGCGATGTGGAGAAGGCACGGGCCCTCGGCGCTCTCGGCGCGGCCGGCGACCTCTTCGTCGACGGCTCCCTGGGCTCGCACACCGCCTGCCTGCACGAGCCGTACCTCGACGCCGACCACACCGGCGTCGTCCACCTCGACGCCGACGCCGTGGCCGCGCATGTGGTGGCCTGTACCGAGGCGGGCCTCCAGGCGGGCTTCCACGCCATCGGGGACGCCGCGGTGGCCTCCGTGGTCGAGGGCGTCCGCGCCGCCGCCGAGAAGGTCGGCCTGGCCCGCGTCCGCGCCGCCCGGCACCGCGTCGAGCACGCCGAGATGCTCACCCCCGAGACTGTCGCGGGCTTCGCCGAACTCGGCCTCACCGCCTCCGTGCAGCCCGCGTTCGACGCGCTGTGGGGCGGCGAGGACGGCATGTACGCCCAGCGCCTGGGCGCCGAACGGGCCCGCACCCTCAACCCGTTCGCCGCCCTGCTGCGAGCCGGTGTGCCGCTGGCCTTCGGCTCCGACAGCCCCGTCACCCCGCTCGATCCCTGGGGCACCGTCCGTGCCGCGGCCTTCCACCGGACGCCCGAGCACCGGGTGTCCGTGCGCGCCGCCTTCACGGCCCATACGCGGGGCGGCTGGCGGGCCGTCGGACGGGACGACGCGGGCACCCTGGTGCCGGGCGCGCCCGCCGACTACGCCGTGTGGCGCACCGGCCACCTCGTCGTGCAGGCCCCCGACGACCGGGTCGCGCGCTGGTCCACCGACCCCCGCTCCGGTACCCCCGGACTGCCCGATCTGACCCCCGGCAACGACCTGCCCGTCTGCCTGCGCACCGTGGTCGGCGGACGGACGGTATTCGTACGGCCTAACGAGTGATGTCCCGGCGTCCCAGGGTCGCGTTCAGGGCCCGGTACCTCGTTGCTCGACCTGCACGTCCTAAGCGCTGACCAGGTCTTTGTCGGAATAGGCGCAGATCAAGCCAGTGTTGACAGCTGGCCGCAGGAGGCGGGTAGGTTCGGCCGGGTCCACCACCGGACGGCCGACCGGGGAACTTCCGCGCGGCCTCGCAGCGCCGCTGGGTCAGGGGTGGTGTGCCGCACCGGCGCACCACCACTGGGAGCCAGGCCCAGCGCCGGCGCCGCGAGGCGAGGGAACGTTCCGACTGGTCGGCAGGTGTGACCCGGGTGGGGCCCGGACGTTCAGTAGACAACGGCTTTCGGTCGACCCGCAGCCAGCGGGTCCCTGGTCGGCCCGAAGGGCGCCGGGCCCCGATCCGAAGGACGCGATTTCCGCCCCGGCGCGTCCGCTCTTACCCGCCTCTTGGGGAATCGACACCCCCGTAAGACCTCCGCGACGCAGCAGCGCAGGTTGGGCGCACTATGGTGGACCCCTGCGTACGGATACGAAGGGGCAGCAGTGAACGACGGCGACGGGACCCTCGCGGCAAAAGCCCAGGGGAGGCAGTTCGGCCCGCTCGGCACGGCCTTGGTGATCATTCCGACCTACAACGAGGCGGAGAACATCAAGAAGATCGTCGGCCGGGTGCGATCCGCCGTGCCCGAGGCGCACGTTCTGGTGGCGGACGACAACAGCCCCGACGGCACGGGCAAGCTCGCCGACGAGCTGGCAGCCGATGACGAGAACGTCCAGGTCTTGCACCGCAAGGGCAAGGAAGGACTCGGCGCCGCCTACCTCGCGGGGTTCCGCTGGGGCCTGGAACACGGCTACGGCGTGCTCATCGAGATGGACGCCGACGGTTCGCACCAGCCGGAGGAACTTCCCCGCCTGCTGACCGCTCTCAAGGGCGCCGACCTCGTGCTCGGCTCGCGTTGGGTGCCGGGCGGCCGGGTGGTGAACTGGCCCAAGTCCCGCGAGTTCATCTCGCGCGGCGGCAGCCTCTACTCCCGAGTCCTGCTCGACGTACCGATCCGGGACGTGACCGGCGGCTACCGCGCCTTCCGCCGCGAGACCCTCGAAGGCCTCGGCCTCAGTGAGGTCGCCTCCCAGGGCTACTGCTTCCAGGTCGATCTGGCCCGCCGCGCCGTGAGGGCCGGCTACCACGTCGTCGAGGTCCCGATCACCTTCGTCGAACGTGAGCTGGGCGACTCCAAGATGAGCCGCGACATCCTCGTGGAGGCGCTGTGGCGCGTCACCACATGGGGTGTGGGCGAGCGGGTCGGCCGGATCACGGCCCGCCGCAAGCAGTCCTGACACCGGGACCGGCTCACAGCCGGTCCCGGCGCCTGGTGCCCGACGCCGTGACCGGCTCACCGTCCGGCGCCCCGAGCGGCTCACAAGCCCGTCCTGTCACAAGCCCGTCCTGGAGCCGGTGCGGGGCCGCAAGCCCGTTCTCTGACACTCGTGCGGGTCCCGCGAGCTGTGCCGACCCGTCCGGGGGCTGGAAACAGTCCTGTCGCGCGACCGGGGGCGCATGCGTCCGTGCAGGCCGTGAGGGCCGTGAGCGTCTCTGCGGCCTGCACGAGGTGTGGCCCGTCGGTACGAGGTGTGGCCCGTCGGTACGAGGTGCGGCCCGTACGAGGTGGCGCGAACGAGCCGCGCCCAGCCCTGACGCCCGGACGCGGTTCCCGGCGTGTCCTGACATACGGACGGGCCCTGAGCAGTCCCGACGCCCTGACGCTCCGGTTGGGCAATCCCGACGCTCTGACCCGCCCGGTTGCCCGGAGGCGGCGATTGATCATCCGCTTATCCCGTACTGAGGCGCGCCCAGGCACACTGGGAGCATGACGACAGGCGTTCCGACCCCCACTCACCCCGCCCGCCCGCGGCGCTCGAGGCTGCGCACCTTCCTGCCGCTCGGTGTCGCGGTGTGGCTGGTGCTGGAGATCTGGCTGCTGAGCCTCGTCGCGCAGGCCACGAGCGGCTTCACGGTGTTCCTGCTGCTGGTCGCCGGGTTCGTGCTCGGCGCCGTGGTCATCAAGCGGGCCGGCCGCCGCGCTTTCAGGAACCTCAGCCAGACGCTGCAACAGGCGCAGGGCGGTGTCACGCCCACCAGCGAGGGCGGCCGGGGCAACGGTCTGACGATGCTGGGCGGCCTGCTCCTGATGATCCCGGGTCTGATCTCCGACGCGATCGGCCTGCTCCTGCTGGTCCCGCCGGTCCAGAAGGGCCTCAGCCGCTACACCCAGCGCGTTTTCGAGCGCAAGATGCGGCTGGGCGCCCCCGGTACCGTCGGTGACGCCTTCCAGCAGGCCCGTATCCACCGCCCCGACGGCAAGGTGGTCCAGGGCGAGGTCATCAGGGACGAGGACCCGGGTGAGCCCCGCGGCCACTATCCGCCCCTGAACGGCTAGCCACTACGGCGGCCCGGCCGGAGAAGACCGTCGAGCCGACCGGCCGGACACCCACGGCGTCCGATCGACGACGTACGGGAAGCGAACGGCTGGGCCGGCCCCGCCGGACCCGATCGCACCCCGCCCCGCCGGACCGCTGGACGCGGCACCCGGTCGGCATACGGGGAACGGCAGACCGGCGACGTACGAGAAACGGCGTTGCGGAATTCACCGGAACGCACGAGACCGCGGGCCCCGTACGTGACGTACGGTGCCCGCGGTCTCGGCGTGCGGTGTATGCCGCTCGACCCTCAAAGGGGTCAGGCGGACTTGCGGCTGTCCCGCGGATGCACCGCGATGTTCATCGCGCCGGAGCGAAGAACGGCCAGACGCTCCGCGAGGACCTCTTCGAGCTCCTCGCGAGTGCGCCGCTCCATCAGCATGTCCCAGTGCGTGCGCGCGGGCTTCGCCTTCTTTTCCTCAGGGCCGTCGCCGTCGACGAGAAGTGCCTGGGCCCCGCAGACCTTGCACTCCCACTCCGCCGGAATTTCGGCCTCCACCGAGAAGGGCATCTCAAAGCGGTGCCCCTTCTCGCATGCGTACTCCACCGCCTGGCGCGGGGCCAGGTCGATGCCGCGGTCCGTCTCATAGCTGGTCACTACGAGGCGTGTGCCGCGAAGAGCTCGCTCACTCATGAATCGTGCCTCCCGGGCTTGTCGCCCACAGGACAGGTGTCGCTGTCGTCGTCATCCGGTCAACGTCCGGTCGGCGGTAAAGATTCCCGTTGTGGGTCATGCGTCGCCGTCGTAGCCGCCCCTTGTTGTACCCACCGTCGCCCGGTTTGTCACATCTGGCATCAGATGTCACCCAACGCTTCAGTATCATTGACGCGCAGTAACGGTACGGCAGGCAGGCCAAACGCGTACACTACCGCTCTTTGGCCGCGGACGCTAAATCATCTCGGGTACGGGATTGCCTGCGTCGCGGATCGCCTGGCGCACCGGGACCCGCGCGAGCAGCACGAATCCGATGGCGAAGAAAGCCACGAGCGAGATGATCGCGTCCCTATAGCTTCCCGTCAGCTGGTAGGTCAACCCGAACAGCAGCGGGCCGAGCCAGCTCATTCCGCGGTCGCTCATCTCGTACGCCGAGAAGTACTCGGCCTCCTTGCCGCTCGGCACGAGGTGCGAGAACAGGGAGCGGGACAGGGCCTGGCTGCCGCCCAGGACCAGTCCGATGCCGGACGCGAGGACGAAGAACCACACGGGCGCGCCCGCGGGCAGGAAGTACCCGGCGGCGAGGGTGAGCGTCCAGGCGACGAGTGAGCCGAGGATGGTGCGCTGCGCGCCGTACGTGCGGGCCAGCCGGCCCATGCCCAGTGCGCCCCCGACCGCGAGCACCTGGACCAGGAGTACGGCCACGATCAGGGTCGACTGGCTGAGTCCCAGCTCCTCGGAGCCGTAGACGGAGGCCTGCGAGATGACCGTCTGGATGCCGTCGTTGTAGATGAGGTACGCGAGCAGGAAGGACAGCGTGAGCGGTTTGCCGCGCATGTCGCGCAGCGTGGCGGCCAGCTGCCGCCATCCGTGCGCGGACGCCTGTCCGGTGGAGGCCGTACGGCGGTCGCGCAGCCGCCTCAGCGGTACGAGGGTGAAGGCGCCCCACCAGACGCCCGCCGAGGCGAGACAGATCCGCACGGCCGTCGCCTCGGAGACGCCGAAGCTGTCATGGGCCGTGAACAGGACCAGGTTCGCGACCAGGACCAGCGCGCCCGCCGCGTATCCGAAGGCCCAGCCCCGGGAGGAGACGGCGTCGCGCTCCTCGGGCGGGGCGATCTGCGGCAGGTAGGAGTTGTAGAGGACCATCGAGACGGCCAGCGAGGCGTTCGCGACGATCAGCAGCAGTCCGCCCAGCAGATAGCGGTCGCCGTCCAGGAAGAACATGCCCGTGGTGGCTCCGGCGCCCAGATAGGCCGCCGCGGCGAGCAGCGGCTTCTTGCGGCCCGTGCGGTCGGCTGCGGCGCCCGCCATCGGCATCACGAAGATCGACAGGATGACGGAGGCGGAGACCGCGTACGCGAAGAAGGAGCCGGCGCGGACCGGGACTCCCAGCGGATGGACGAACCCGTCCGCGTCCGCCGCGTGCTTGGCCACCGCTGTCAGATAGGGGCCGAGGAACACGGTGAGCACGCTCGTCGAATAGACGGAGCAGGCCCAGTCGTAGAAGTACCAGCCGCGTTGTTCTCGCCGGCGCTCGGCGGCCTCCTCGGCCGCCCCCGCCCGCACGGT
This sequence comes from Streptomyces rhizosphaerihabitans, assembly GCF_025399795.1. Taxonomy (GTDB): domain Bacteria; phylum Actinomycetota; class Actinomycetes; order Streptomycetales; family Streptomycetaceae; genus Streptomyces; species Streptomyces rhizosphaerihabitans. The sequence goes on from NZ_JAODTZ010000069.1 coordinate 14,655, forward strand.
GTCCGTGCTCACCCGTGCCTCACTTCTCCGTGAACGGACCGCGCGAGGAGGCTCAGAACCAGGTGCCCCGGTCTTCCAGGACCTTGCGCAGCGTGTCGATGTGATCGGTCATGATGCCATCGACTCCCAGGTCCAGGAGCCGGTGCATGCGTTCCGATTCGTTCACGGTCCATACGTGCACCTGGAGCCCGCGCGCGTGGGCGGCCTGTACGAAGCGACGGTCGACCACCGGCACACCCGACTGGGTCTCGGGCACCTGGGCCGCGACCGCGGAGCGGCGCACGGCGGCCGGTACGCCCCACGAGCGCAGCCGCAGGTTGAGCACCCCGCGGGTGCCGAACGACGTGGCGAGGCGCGGCCCGGCCAGATGCTGGGCGCGGGTCACGCGCGCCTCGGAGAACGAACCGACGCAGACCCGGTCCCAGGCGTCGGTGCGGCCGATCAGGTCGAGCAGCGGGACCAGCGCGGGTTCGGCCTTGACGTCGACGTTCCAGCGCACCTCGGGGAGCTCTTCGAGCAGTTCCTCGAAGAGGGGGACGGGCTCCTGGCCCGCCACGCGCGCGTGGCGCACGTCCGCCCAGGGGAGGTCGGCGATTTTGCCCGCGCCGTCCGTGACCCGGTCGAGGGTCGTGTCGTGGAAGGCGACCAGCCTGCCGTCCGCCGTGGCGTGCACATCGGTCTCGATGTAGCGGTACCCGGCGTTCACCGCCCGCCGGAACTGGGCCAGTGTGTTCTCCAGGCCGTCCGCCGACCCGCCGCGGTGCGCGAAGGGGATCGGGCCGGGGTGGTCGAGGTACGGGTGACGAGTGCGCATGCTCACCCGGGCAGTATGGCGCGCTCCGGTTGACCTGGGGCGACAACGGCGCTGCCGAGTGGTGCCGGACGTGCGGCGAACACGCGCAGGAAGAGCTGGGCCAGGGGTCCGATGGCGACGGCGTACAGCACCGTGCCGACGCCGACCGTGCCGCCGAGCGCGAAGCCGGTCGCGACGACGGCCACCTCCAGCACCGTGCGCACCAGACGGACCGAACGGCCTGTACGCCGGTGCAGTCCCGTCATCAGACCGTCGCGGGGACCCGGCCCGAAACGGGCGGAGATGTACAGGCCCGTCGCCACGCCGTTCAGCACGATGCCCGCCACCATCAGCGGAACCCGTACGGCCAGTGCGTGGACGTCCGGGACCAGCGCGAGGGTGCCGTCCATGGCGAGGCCGACCACGAAGACGTTGGAGACGGTGCCGAGGCCCGGCCGCTGGCGGAGCGGGATCCACAGGAGCAGCACCGCGGCGCCCACGACGATCGACACCACGCCGATCGTGAGGCCGGTCAGTTCGGCGAGCCCCTGGTGCAGCACGTTCCATGGTTCCAGCCCGAGACCGGCCTCCACGAGGAGCGCCGAACTCGCTCCGTACAGGGCCAGCCCGGCGTAGAGCTGGACGAGGCGGCCGGGGAGCCGTCCGGGCCCGGGGCCCTCGGCAGGTGCGGACTCGGAGCGTGTGGACACGGGATGCCCCCCAGTGGTGGTAGTGGCCTGGCGCATGACACTCTGTGGCAGGGGAAGTTGCTTCATCCATGGCCAATTCGGGGAAGGTGGACTGGAATCATGGCGCAGTGGACTTCGGCGGTAGGGGCCGCACAACTCGCCCGGCTCCTCAAGTCCCAGCAGGAGCGGCCCGCGGGCCCGGGGACCCGGCGTCCGCCCGCGTACCGTGCCCTCGCCGACGGGGTGCGGCTGCTCGTGCTGGAAGGGCGGGTGCCGGTCGCCGCGCGGCTGCCCGCCGAGCGGGAGCTGGCGCTGGCCCTCGCTGTCAGCCGTACGACCGTCGCCGCCGCCTATGAGGCGCTGCGGGCGGAGGGCTTTCTGGAGTCGCGCCGCGGAGCCGGCAGCTGGACGGCGGTCCCCGCCGGGAATCCGCTGCCCGCGCGCGGTCTGGAACCGCTGCCTCCCGAGACCCTCGGTTCGATGATCGACCTCGGCTGCGCCGCGCTGCCCGCGCCCGAGCCGTGGCTGACCCGCAGTGTCCAGGGAGCCCTGGTGGAGCTGCCGCCGTACGCGCACACGCACGGCGACTATCCGGCCGGGCTGCCCGCGCTGCGCGCCATGCTCGCCGAGCGGTACACCGCGCGCGGCATCCCGACCATGCCCGAGCAGATCATGGTGACCACCGGAGCGATGGGTGCGATCGACGCGATCTGTCATCTCTTCGCGGGCCGCGGCGAGCGTATCGCCGTCGAGTCGCCCTCCTACGCCAACATCCTCCAGCTGATGCGCGAGGCCGGTGCACGGCTGGTGCCGGTCGCGATGGCCGAGGGGCTGGCCGGCTGGGACATGGACCGCTGGCGCCAGGTCCTGCGCGACGCGGCGCCCCGGCTCGCGTATGTCGTCGCCGACTTCCACAACCCCACCGGGGCACTCGCCGGCGAGGACCAGCGGCGGGGACTCGTGGACGCGGCGCGCTCGGCGGGCACCGTCCTCGTCGTCGACGAGACGATGAGCGAGCTGCACCTCGACGACGGCCTGGAGATGCCGCGTCCCGTGTGCGGCTTCGACCCGGCCGGCTCGACCGTGATCACCGTGGGTTCGGCGAGCAAGGCCTTCTGGGCGGGCATGCGGATCGGCTGGGTGCGGGCCGCGCCGGACGTCATCCGCAGCCTGGTCGCCGCGCGCGCCTACGCCGACCTCGGCACGCCCGTGCTGGAACAACTTGCCGTGAACTGGCTGCTCAGCACGGGGGGCTGGGAGCAGGCGGTCGATATCAGGCGCGATCAGGCCCGCGAGAACCGTGACGCCCTCGTCGCGGCCGTCCGCAGGGAGCTGCCCCGGTGGGAGTTCTCGGTGCCGCGCGGAGGCCTCACCCTGTGGGTGCGCACGGGCGGTCTGTCGGGGTCGCGGCTGGCCGAGGTCGGTGAGCGCGTGGGCGTGCGGGTGCCCTCGGGGCCCCGGTTCGGGGTGGACGGTGCCTTCGAGGGGTATGTGCGGCTGCCGTTCACCGTGGGCGGCGCGGTCGCGGACGAGGCGGCGGCACGGCTGGCCGCGGCCGCTCGGCTGGTGGAGACCGGCGCGAGCGGCGGGGACGACGGTCCACGGACGTTCGTGGCATAGCCGAAACGGACTCGGGATGGGCCGGACTCGGGATGGGCCGGACGCGGGACGGGGTGCACGCGGGACGGGGTGCACGCGGGACGGGGTGCACGCGGGACGGGGTGCACGCGGGACGGGGCGGAAACCCAAGTGGGTTTCCGCCCCGTCCCGCGTGCGCGCGAAGACCGCGGGGGCGGTGAGGCTACCCCTCCGCCACCGCGACGCCGGCGACCCCGGCGACCTCGGAGGGCACCTGTTCCGCATCTCCCGGTGTGGTCCGCTCAGGAAGGAGGTCGAGCACCGCCCGCCGGTGCGTCTCGCTCGTCGCGTCGTCGTAGGGGTCCGGTGTGGCCGGGACCTGGAGGCGCAGGACGGGCCCCGCGCCCAGGCGGGCGTAGCCGCGGCCGGGCGGCACCTCCCGGGTCGGGGTGGTGTGCGGGGGCGCGCCCAGGATCGATTCCAGCTGGGCGGCGGAGGCCGCGCCGAGCACCACGCGCGCGCGGGTGTGCTGCCGTACCGCTTCGCTGAGGAAGTCGAGATTCTCGAAGTGCTCGGCGATCACGACCGTGACACCCGCCGCACGGCCGTGCCGCAGCGGAATCTGGAGAAGGGCCTGCGGGTCCCCCCGTCCGTCGGCTGCGGCCAGATGGCCGAGCGCGCTCGGCCGGTCCAGCAGAATCCACAGGGGGTTCTTGATGTCGTCGGGGGCGGGATGTCCCGCCTGGCGGGCGCGGTTCGCGGCGATCAGCCGCCGCTCCGTCTCGTGTGCCGCCCACTCCAGGCTGCCGATAGCCCCGGCCGCCGCGCACTCGACTGCCAGCACGCCGTCGCGCCCGGTCAGGCACGCGTACTCGCCGGTGCCTCCGCCGTCGACGATGACGACATCGCCGTACTGGAGGGACTGCAGGGCGATGGAGCGCAGGAGGGTGGTCGTGCCGGTGCCCGGTTCCCCCGTGATCAGCAGGTGCGGTTCGGTGGAGCGGGCGCCCGTGCGCCACACGACGGGAGGAACGTCGCGCCGTTCCTCTCCGTGGGTGAGGGGGAGCGTGCGCTGGACGTCGGCCGGATCGGTGAAGCCGAGGACCGTCTCGCCGGGCGCGGTGACGAAGCGCTGGGCGGCGATGTCGGTGGGGAGGGGCGCGAGGACCGTGACGGTGAGTTCGTTGCCCTCCTCGTCCCAGTCGAAGTGGTACTCACGGCCGCGGCCCGACTTGGCGTGCAGGAGCTGCTCGATACGGGCGCGGGAGTCCGGCTCGCCGTCCGTGAAGTACGCCGGGTAGTGGATGAGCAGACGGGAGATCCGTCCCTCGTCGTCGAAGTCGTACGAGGCGAACGCCTTCTCCCAGTCGCCGCCGTGGGCATACAGGGGAGCGGGGTCCTCGGCCGCGGAGAAGTACGGGACGAGTGCTTCGTAGAGGGACTGCAGACGTCCGGTCTGTGCCTCGTCGGGGCCGGTCGCGGGCGGTGGGGTGCGCTCGCGACCGGCCCAGGCTGCCGCCGCCATCAGGGTGATGACGGCGAGCAGCGGTCCGTACGGCACCAGGGCCACGATCAGGATCACCGAGGCCACCAGGAACAGCAGCGGCCCGCGCCGGTCCTTGGGGGTGGCGGCCCACTTGCGCCGTCCGGCGGCGGCCAGCCGGCGCAGTCCACGGGTGACCGTGATCAGTGGATGGAGGACATCGGTGGCGCTGTCGGCTGCCGTCCGGGCCAGCTCCCGGCTCTTGGCGATCTGTGCGGTGCCGTTGCTGAGGATGCGGGGGAGAGGGCGCCGAGCCACTGCTGTCTCCTGAAGGTGCGTACGAGGTGGGGGACGTCGTCAGAACTTGATCCCGCCGAGGAGGCCCGCCAGGCTCTCCCCGCCGGCCTTGATGCTCGGCGCGATGGCCGTGCTGGCGAGGTAGAAGCCGAAGAGCGCGGCCACCAGGGCGTGCGACGCCTTCAGCCCGTCCTTCTTGAAGAAGAGGAAGACGATGATGCCGAGAAGGACGACGCCTGACATGGACAGAATCATTTGAGCTCTCCTGGTTCGTGGGGACGGTCACCATGAGTTGTTCCAGGATCACAGCATGTATCCATACGATAAAAGGTGCAACTGGGTGAAATATGGCTGATTTCACCCTCGCGATTGAGCTGTCTTGGGCCGCCTGAGCTGGTCTGTTGCGTCCGATGCGCCCTTTGTGATCTTTGCCTCGGAGGATGCCTGTCATGTGCCGCCGGAGCCAGTACCCTGTCGATTCACCCGAACGGTTGCAGTGAGAGGTGGTCCGGCCGATGAGCGAAGCCCCCGACCCCGAGGTCGTGGAGCTGGCGACCAAGATCTTCGATCTGGCGCGACGCGGCGAGACGGAGACACTCGTGGCGTATGTCGACGCGGGTGTTCCGGCCGACCTCACGAACGACCGCGGCGACTCGCTCGTGATGCTCGCCGCCTACCACGGCCACGCGGAGGCGGTCCGCGCCCTGCTGGAGCGCGGCGCCGAGGCCGACCGCGTCAACGACCGGGGCCAGACCCCTCTCGCCGGAGCTGTTTTCAAGGGTGAGGAAGCCGTCATCCGGGTCCTCCTGGCCGCCGGCGCCGATCCGGCCGCGGGTACGCCCTCGGCCGTCGACACGGCGCGCATGTTCGCCAAGACGGACCTGCTCGAATTGTTCGGCACGCAGTAAACCGAACGCTCTGACCAGGCGAGACGCAGGAAAAAGGGGAGGCGGAACGGGGCCGCCGGAAATACGGTCGCGGCAGGAAGAACCGCCGAGTCATCATGTCGACGTGATTCACGGACGTGACGGCTGGGCAGAAGTTGCCGCACCGCGCGGGCCGTGACGCGGCCCGCATGGGCCACCGACGAGAGGTAGAGGAAGATGGTCTACAACAAGCAAGAGACGGCGGGCGCCCCGACGTGTTGTTACGCGGCCAGGTAATGCAGGATCCCGGTTGCGTCGACGCTTGATGTGAGGCTGTTTCCCATGTTCGATCCGGTCATAGCGCCCAGCGGAACCCTGCTCGGCCTGCTCCAGAGGGGCCGCGGCGACGGCACGCTGCACGCGCTCACCGCACCGCGGGCCGAAGCGCTCGCGGCACTGAACCACTGTGTTCTGAGGGACCCCCGCCACGACTGGCAGGTGGAGAACCGCTCCCTGTACTACGCCCGTCTCTACCTCGATCTGAGCGGTGAGCTCGACGAGATCGAGCGGCACCTCTTCGATGCCGAGGACGTCCTCGACGACTGCGAGTCACGCACGGGGCTCGCCCTCGCGGTCCTCGGGCACCTCGCCTCCTACGGCAGGCGCGACGCGCTCGCGCTGCTGCGCAGGTACGCGGCCGTCGGCTCCAACTGGGCCTGGGCCCTCGACGAGCTGGCCCTGCGCGACGACGACGCGGGCCTGCGGGCCCTCGCCGCCCCCGTGCTCGCCCGGTTCCCGGCCGATCCGGAGGGCGAGGCCGCCCTCGCCGTCGTCGTACGCGACTCCTTCGAGCCACGGCCCTGGCGCCTGTGGGCCGACGACTCCCGCGCGTCCATCGCCACCCGTGTGCGCGCCGCCCAGGAAGCCGGGTCCTTCGACCGCTGGCAACGCCAGATGCGACCGTCGGGACCCCGCCCCGGGTGGAGCGTCAGCGCCGTCTTCGACTGGGCCCAGGCGGGCATCGACCGCGGAGCCGCGCTGCACGTCCCGGCCGCCCGCTGCCTGACCGCCGTCGCCGGACCCGAGGACCGTCCCGAGATCGTCGAGGCCGCGCGCCACGGCGCGGACGGCGCCCGCTGTACAGCCCTGCGCTATCTCGCCGACGGCAACGATCCGGACGCCCTCGACCTGATCGAGGCGGCCGTCGCGGCCGCCTCGACGACCGTCGTCGAGGCGGCCGTCGACGCCTTCGAACGGATGCGGAGCGTCGCCGCCGTCGACCGGGCGCGCGGCTGGGCGCACCGGCCCGACGCCCTCGGCGCCGCCGCCGGCCGCGTGCTCGCCTGCCGGGGCGGGGCGAAGGACAGCGATCTCGTCCTGGCCGCCCTGCGCGAGGCGGTACGGGGCGAGGGACCCGACGCGCCGACCCTGTGGACCCTCGTCGACGGCACCGGACGGCTCGGCATCGCCTGCGCCGCCCCCGTACTGCGGCACATCTACCGGGAGACCGCGTCATCGCATCTGCGCCAGCGCGCCGCCCGTGCCCTGGCCGTCACCGATCCCTCCTTCCCCGCAGGCTTCGCCGTCGAGTGCCTGTGGGACTGCGAGGAGACCACCCGCGAGATCGCCGCCCGGCATGCCGAGACCGGTGACGCGCGCGTGGTGGATCAGCTGCGCCGACTGGCGGCGGATCCGGCCGAGGAGGCCGAAGTCCAGACAGCGGTACGGAGCAGGATCGGGCCCGACATGCCGGCCGTATGAACGTTCGGTGACCCGGGAGTCAGGAGCGCGTGGACGGGGGCTGACCTGGACGGGTGCGGAGCGCAACGCTCACGGGACGTTCATCGTTCGCATAGATCCACGTTGACGCGGCCACGTCCAGTGCGGCGAGAACACCCGTATGCGAGTCGTCATCGTGACCGAATCCTTTCCCCCCGATGTGAACGGCGTGGCCCACTGCGCGCTCCAGACCGCCCGGCACCTCGTCGATCGCGGTCACGCTCCCCTTGTCGTCGCCCCGGCCACCTCCCCCAAGTTCTCGGCCTCCCCCGAACAGGGAGGCGCCCCCATGGGGAGCGGGCCCGACGCTCTCGCGCCGTGCCCGGTCGTCCGGGTCCCCTCCCTTCCGCTCCCGGGTTATCCCCAGGTCCGTGTCGCCCTCCCCAGCCGACGCGTCGCCGCGGCCATCACCGAACACCGCGCGGACATGGTTCACCTGGCCAGCCCCTTCATCCTCGGCGTCCGCGGCATGGCGGCCGCCTCGCGGCTCGGCATCCCCGCCGTGGCCGTCTACCAGACCGACCTCGCCGGATACGCCCGTACGTACATCAGCGCGGGTGAGGCCACCGCGTGGCGGCGCATCCGCTCGGTGCACGCCGCAGCCGACCGGACGCTCGCTCCGTCCAGCGCGGCCCTGCACGACCTCGAGGCGCACGGCGTGCCCCGGGTACGGCTCTGGGCGCGCGGTGTCGACACGGTCCGCTTCCGCCCCGACCACCGCGACGAGGCGCTCCGCCGCGAACTGGCTCCGAACGGTGAGCTGATCGTCGGCTACGTCGGCCGGCTCGCCCCCGAGAAGCACGTCGAGCTGCTCTCCGGAGTCTGCGAACTGGACGGCGTCCGCGTCGTCGTGGTCGGCGACGGACCCAGCGAGGCCACCCTGCGCGGCGCGCTCCCCGGCGCGGTCTTCCTCGGCCGGCGCACCGGCGGCGAACTCGCCCGGATCTTCGCCTCGCTGGACGTCTTCGCGCACACCGGCCCCTTCGAGACCTTCTGCCAGACCGTGCAGGAGGCCATGGCCAGCGGAGTGCCCGTCGTCGCGCCCGCCGCCGGCGGGCCGCTCGACCTGGTCGCCCACGGGCGCACCGGGCTGCTGGTCCCGCCGCGCGACGCCGATGCCGTACGGGACGCGGTGCGCACCCTGGCCGCCGATCCCGCGATGCGGGCGGCCTACGGCGCCGCCGGGCACGCCATGGTCGAGGGCCGTACCTGGGCCGCGGTGGGCGACCAGCTCATCGGCCACTACGAGGATGTGCTCTTCGCGCGGAAGCTGGTGGCGGCATGAGTCTGCGCATCGTACGGATCGCCAATTTCGTCGCCCCCTCCTCCGGAGGGCTGCGCACCGCGCTGCGGGAGCTCGGCACCGGCTATCTGGCGGCCGGTCACGAACCGGTGCTCGTCATCCCCGGTGAGCGCGCGAGCGACCGCGACACCGAGCAGGGGCGGGTGATCACGCTGCCCGGCCCGCTGCTGCCCGGGACCGGCGGCTATCGCGTCCTCACGGACAAGCGGCGGGTGTCCCGCCTCCTGGAGTCGCTCGCCCCCGACCGCCTCGAAGTCTCCGACCGCACGACCCTGCGCTGGACCGGAGTCTGGGCGCGACGGGCCCGAGTGCCCGCGGTGATGGTCTCCCACGAGACCGCCGACGGTGTCCTGCGGACCTGGGGACTGTCCGAGGGGATGGCCAGGCGGACTGCCGACGCCCTCAACGTCCGTACCGCGCACACCTACTCGCGGGTGGTGTGCACCACCGAGTTCGCCGAGCGGGAGTTCGTGCGCATCGGCGCCCGCAACGTCGTACGCGCCCCCCTGGGCGTCGACCTGGTGAACCGGCACCCGGCCCTGCGGGACCCGGCGCTGCGTGCCCGCCACGCGCGCGCGGACCAGGTTCTGCTCGTGATGTGCTCCCGGCTCTCGGTCGAGAAGCGTCCCGGCACGGCGCTCGACGCGCTGGAGGCGCTGCTGCGGCGTGGCGTGCGGGCCGTGCTCGTCGTCGCCGGGGACGGACCGCTCAGGGCCCGGCTCGAACAGCGGGCCCGGGAACGGAGGCTGCCCGTCACCTTCCTCGGGCACGTCGCCGACCGCACCCTGCTCGGCTCGCTCCAGGCCTCGGCGGACGTGTGCCTGGCGCCCGGGCCCGCGGAGACCTTCGGGCTCGCCGCCCTGGAGGCGATGGCCTGCGGCACCCCCGTGGTCGCCAGTTCGCTCTCCGCCCTCCCGGAGATCGTCGGCTCCGCCGGAGCCACCGCCGCCGACAACGGGGACTCCTTCGCCGACGCGGTACGGCTGCTGCTCGGCCGCACCGAGGGCGGGCGCAGGCAGGCGGCACGCGCGCGTGCCGAGTGCTTCGGCTGGGACGCCGCCGTGTCGGGTTTCCTCGCCGCGCACGACGCGGTGGCCGTCACACGGCCGCGCCTCCAGGAGGGCGTGGCATGAGACCGAGCCGGTTCGTCGCCCTCGGGGACTCGCTCACGGAAGGCGTGGGCGACCCCGTCGGGGACCGGTGGCGGGGGTGGGCCGAACTGCTCGCCCCCGGCCTCGCCCCGGCGGACGCGCCCGTGGAGTTCACCAACCTCGCGGTCAGCGGGGCGCAGACACGGGACGTCCTCGAACGGCAGACCCCGGCTGCGCTCGCCCTGGAGCCCGACCTCGTCTCCGTCGTGATCGACGTCAACGACACCCTGAGGTACACCTTCGACATCCACGCGGTGGCCGAACGGCTCGACAAGGTGTACGCGGCGTTCCGCGCGCGGGACACGATCGTGATGACGGCCTGTCTCCCTGACCCCGGTTCGATGCTCGGGCTGCCGGCAGCCCTGGCCCGCCCGCTGGCCCGGCGGCAGCACGCGGTCAACGCGGTCGTGCACGCGCTCTCGAAGCGGTACGGGGCGATGCACCTGCACGCGGCGGAGGAGGAGTGGCTGAAGGACCGCGCGGTGTGGAGCGCCGACCGGCTGCATCCGGGAGAACTGGGGCACCGTCAGCTCGCCCTGCGCTTCCACGCCCTGCTCACCGAGGAGGGCGTCGCACGCGGGATCACGCCCTCCGCCGAGCCCGAATTCCCCGCGCCGTCCCGCTCGGCGAGCCTTCTGTGGCTGGCCACGGCGGGAACGGGATGGGTGGCCCGGCGCTGCACTGACCTGCTTCCCCAACTGCTCACCCTCGCCGCGGCCGAGGTGCGCCACCGGGCCCGGGGTACCAGCGCCCGGCTCGACCTGAGCGCCTCGCACGCCGTCGCGTCCGCCCTGGCGTCCCTCTCCGTGTCCGAACGGCCGGACGTGGCATGAGGGGTGGGTGGACGTGCGCGGGAGGTACCGGGCGTGCGCGGGCCCGGAGTCCCGTTCACCGGCGTACGGACCCCCGGCGGCCTCAGCGGCGGCGTACGGCCACGAAGCGCACCGGGGTTCCCGGGACCGCCTGAGCGGCCGCCGGGAGGTCGGTGGCACGGACGACCGCGATCACCGGGTACCCCCCGGTTGTCGGATGGTCGGCGAGGAAGACGACCGGCCTTCCGTCGGGCGGTACCTGGACGGCACCCAGCACCATGCCCTCACTGGGGAGTTCGCCGGAGACGGCTCTCTCCAGGGAGGGCCCTTCCGTGCGCAGGCCGATGCGGTTGCTCGCCGCCGAGACCCGGTAGGCACGGGTCGTGAGCGTCCGTACGGCCGACTCCGTGAACCAGTCGTCGCGCGGGCCGAGGGTCACGCGCAGGACCAGCTCGGCCGGCGGGGCGCGGTGCGCAGCGACGTCCACGCGCGCGTGCTCGGCGCCGGGGTTCCCCAGGGGAAGCACCGCGCCGTCCGTGAGGGGCGGGGGGCCGAGCCCCGAGAGAAGGTCGGTCGAGCGGCTGCCGAGCACCGGATCGACCGCCACACCACCGGAGACGGCCACATAGCTCCGTAGCCCCGCGCGCGCGGAACCCACGTTCAGGAGCGCCCCGGCGGGCACCGGAACGGGTGCTCCCCAGGCGGCCGGGCGACCGTCCACCGTCACCGGGCAGGGCGCTCCGGTCACCGCCACGACGACCGTCGAACGGGGGCGTAGGGCACAGCCGTTGACCGTTGTCTCCAGTACGGCGGCCTCGACGGGGTTGGCGACGAGCCTGTTGGCCAGCGCCGCCGCGGGCGCGTCGAGCGCTCCGGAACGCGGTACCCCGAGATGCGCGTGGCCCGGCCGCCCCTGGTCCTGGACGGTGGTCAGGGCCCCCGCCCGCACCACCGCGAAGGCCCGGTCGCTCATGAACACCCCGCCGCCACGAAGCGGACCCGGGCGCCGGGAGCCAGCAGCGCGGCCGGTACGCGCGCGTGGTCCCACAGCACCGCGTCCGTCGTGCCGATCAACTGCCAGCCGCCCGGCGAACTGCGCGGGTACACACCCGTGTACGGGCCCGCGAGAGCCACGGACCCCGCGGGCACCGCCGTCCGCGGGGTTGCCCGGCGCGGCACGTCGTAGCGCGCGGGCAGTCCCGTGAGGTAGCCGAAGCCGGGCGCGAACCCGCAGAAGGCGACCCGGAATTCGGCCGCCGCGTGGATTTCCGGCACCTCGCGCACCGCCACCCCCCAAAGCGCCGCCACAGCCGTCAGGTCGGGACCGTCGTACCGTACCGGGATCTCGACGGCGTCGTCCGCGCGCGCGTCCAGCGGGGGGATCTCCCAGCCGGGCAGCCGTTCCGCGAGACGCGCGGGGTCGTCCAGGCCGTCCAGGAGCACCGTGCGGGCCGCCGGGACGATCTCCCGCACGGACAACGAGCCCTCCGCGCGGCGTCGCACCAGTTCGGCGTGCAGGGCCTGGGCCGCCTCCCCCGAGGAGACCTCGACGAGCAGCGCCCGGTCGCCGACGGGCAGAGCCTTCATGCCGACGCCGGCGGGAGCCGGGTCCGTACAGGCGATGGCCGGCACCGGGTCCGTACCGTCGTCGGGTCCCGTCCTCATGCGAACGCCTCCACGCGCACGCCCGAGGACTCCAGCCGGGCGCGCACCCGGTGGGCCAGTTCGACCGCACCAGGTGTGTCCCCGTGCAGGCACAGGGAGCGCGCGCGGACCGGAACGCGCTCCCCGGTGTGGGAGGTGACCACCCCGAACCGGGCCAGGCCCAGCGAGCGTTCGACGACGGTCCCGGCGTCCGTGATCACCGCGCCCTGCTGGGTACGCGGCACCAGGGTGCCCTCCTCGGTGTACGCGCGGTCCGCGAACGCCTCGGTGACGACGGGCAGCCCGGCCCGCTCGGCCACCTTCAGGAAGCGTGAGGACGGCAGCCCGAGGACGGGCAGACCCCCCGTCCCGGTCCCGGCGCCCGCGAGCGTGATCCCCTCGACCACCGCCGCCGCCTGCTCCTCGTCGTGCACCACGCGGTTGTAGAGCGCGCCGTGCGGCTTCACGTACGCCACCCGCGAGCCCGCCGCGCGCGCGAAGACCTCCAGGGCGCCGATCTGGTAGGCCACTTCGGCCGCCAGCTCGTCGGGCGGCACGTCCATCGCGCGCCGCCCGAACCCCGCCAGGTCACGGTAGGAGACCTGGGCGCCGATCCGTACGCCCCGCTCCGCCGCCAGCTCGCACACCCGCCGCATGGTGACCGCGTCCCCGGCGTGGAAACCGCAGGCCACATTGGCGCTGGTGACGACGGACAGCAGCTGTTCGTCGTCGGTCAGCCGCCAGCGGCCGAAGCCCTCGCCGAGATCGGCGTTGAGATCGATACGGGTCATGAGCCGCCGTCTCTCCTTTTCCGGCCTCTTCAGGCCACTCGGTACTGCTCGTCACGGGTGTCGGTGAGGAACATCTGTCCGGGCGCGTGGGTGATCGCGAACGGCGGACGGGACGCCATCAGGACCGCCTGGGGCGTCACTCCGCACGCCCAGAACACCGGGATGTCGTCCGGAGCCGCGATCACCGGGTCGCCGAAGTCGGGGCGTGAGAGATCCTCGATACCCAGCCCCGACGGGTCACCGCAGTGCACCGGACTGCCGTGCACGGCGGGCAGCAGACTGCTCTCCCGGATCGCCGCGCTCAGGTGTTCGGGCGGCACCGGACGCATCGACACGACCATGGGGCCGTGCAGCCGACCCGCCGGGCGGCACTGACGCGCCGTCACGTACATCGAGACGTTGCGGCCCTGCTCGATGTGGCGCATCGGGACGCCCGCCGAGGTCAGCGCCCACTCGAAGGTGAAGCTGCACCCGATCAGGAAGGACACCAGGTCGGACCGCCAGTAATCGACCACGTCCGTGGGCTCGGCCACCAACGCGCCGTGCTCCCACACCCGGTAGCCCGGCAGATCGGTGCGCAGGTCCGCGCCCGCGGCGAGCGGAGTGCTCCAGGAACCGGCGTCGGTGACGTCGAGGACGGGACACGGCTTCGGGTTGCGCTGGCAGAACAGCAGCATCTCGTACGCCCAGTCGGCGGGCACCGAGACGAGGTTCGCCTGGGCGTGGCCCGCGGCGATTCCGGCGGTGGGGACCGACAGCCCCGAACGGAACCGCCGACGGGCCCTCGCGGGGGTCCACGCGTGGGCGTGGCCGGGGGTCTTCAGCAGGCTCGGCGAGCGGTCCCCGGTGAGGACCGGCGGTCGGACCTGGACGGTGTCGTTCACAGGAGCTCCTTGCCGCGCGTCTCGGGGAGCCCGATCAGGGCGAGGGCGGCCAGCGCGTAGCCGATCGCGCCGAAGACCAGCGCTCCGCCCACGCCCCAGCTGTCGGCCAGGAAACCGACCGTGGTGGGGAAGACCGCGCCGACGGCGCGCCCGGTGTTGTACGCGAAGCCCTGTCCCGTGCCCCGCACCGCCGCCGGGTACAGCTCGCTGAGGAACGATCCGAAGCCGCTGAAGATCGCCGACATGCAGAAGCCGAGCGGGAAACCGAGCACCAGGAGAAGGGTGTTGGCGCCGCTGGGGATGTTCGCGTAGGTGAGGATGCAGGCCGCCGAGAGGATCGCGAAGAGCAGGATGTTGCGCTTGCGGCCCAGTCTGTCGGTGAGGAGACCGCCGGTGAGGTAGCCGAGGAAGGCTCCGGAGATGAGCAGCGTCAGGTAGCCGCCGGTGCCGACGACGGACAGTCCGCGCTCCGTCTTCAGATAGGTGGGAACCCAGGTGGCCAGCGTGTAGTAGCCGCCCTGGACACCGGTGGAGAGCAGGACCGCGAAGAACGTGGTGCGCAGCAGGCCCGGAACCTCGGCCGTGCCGGGCTTGAAGATGGCGGTGAACGATCCCTTGTCCGCGCTCTTCGCGCGGACCGCGGCAGGCTCGGGCGCGTCCTGCACCTGGCGCCGGACCCAGACCACGAGCAGTGCGGGCAGCGCGCCGGTCCAGAACATGACGCGCCAGGCGATGTCGTCGTCGAGGTACTGGAACACCAGCGTGTAGACGACCACGGCCAGGCCCCAGCCGACGGCCCAGGCGCTCTGGACCGCACCGAGGGTGCGCCCCCGGTGCCGGGGGCTCGCGTACTCGGCGACCAGGACCGCGCCGACCGCCCACTCGCCGCCGAAGCCGAGGCCCTGGAGGGCGCGGAACACCAGCAGTGTCTCGTAGTTCGGCGCGAAACCGCAGGCCACGGTGAACACCGCGTAGGTGATCACGGTGATCATCAGGGCCTTGACGCGTCCGATCCGGTCCGCGACCACACCGGCGACGGCGCCGCCGACCGCGGAGACGACCAGCGTGACCGTGGTGAACAGGCCGGTCTGGCCGCTGTCGAGACCGAAGTACGCAGCCAGGGCGACCATGCTCAGCGGCAGGGTGAAGTAGTCGTACGAGTCGAGGCCGTAGCCGCCGAACGCGCCGCCGAAAGCGCGCCGGCCGCGCGGGCCGAGTGCGCGCAGCCAGCCGAACGCGCCTTCCTGAGCGGTGGGTTCACCCGTGACAGGTGGAGTGCTGCCGGTCAGGGCCTGGGATGGAGGGGTCGTGCTCATGGGCACCTCGCAGTGAGGGACGGAGAGTGCTTGAGGACTGAGCCGTGCCGTGCCGTGCGGAAGCCGTGGGCGCCTCCCCTTGGGGAGCGCCTGTCCGACAAGGTAGAGGATCGTTGAACGATCCCTCAATACCCGTGTTGTTTCGTTCTCGTATCTGCGGTTGAATTCCGGGCATGGCAGAGCTCACGGAACTGGCCGACGATCGCGCCCTGTTGGGACGCACCAGCACCGCCGAGCGGGTCTCGGACATCCTCAGGAGCCGGATCGCCGAGGGCTTCTTCCCGCCCGGGACACGGCTGTCGGAGGACAGCATCGGCGGCGCGCTCGGTGTTTCGCGGAACACGCTGCGGGAGGCGTTCCGGCTGCTCACGCACGAGCGGCTGCTGGTGCACGAGCTCAATCGAGGGGTCTTCGTGCGTGTACTCACCGTCGAGGACGTCGAGGACATCTACCGCACCCGGTCCCTCGTCGAGTGCGCAGTGGTCCGCGGGCTCGGCAGCCCGCCGTACGCCGTGGAGGGGATCGCCAAGGCCGTCTCGGACGGGCAGCGGGCGGCCCGCGAAGGTGACTGGAAAGGAGTGTCGACCGCCAACATCCACTTCCACCGCGAGCTGGTCGCGCTCGCCGGCAGCGCCCGCACCGACGAGGTGATGCGCAGCGTCTTCGCGGAGCTCCGTCTCGCCTTCCACGTGGTGGACGACCCCCAGCGGCTCCACGAGCCCTACCTCGTGCGCAACCACGAGATCCTTCAGACCCTCCGGGCGGGCGACCGGGACGGCGCGGAGCGCCTCCTCGCGGGCTACCTCGACGACTCGCTCAGGGGCCTCGTCGAGGTGTACGCGCGCCGCGTGGCCGACGGAGCCCAGGGCATCGGCTGACGCGACGCGCGTCCGGTCGGCGGAGCACGGGGCGGACCCGGCGGGCGGGCTGAGCCCGGGGTGGTTGCCGCTTGACCGGCTGACGCGGCGGGCCTCCCGTGTGGGGCACGGGAGCTGACGGCGCCGTGCTCGGGGGCGCTCAGGGCGCGTGCCTGGCCTCGCCGGTCCCGGTCAGGGCCCATGGGGCACGGTCGATCCCTGCGTTGCGGGGCCGGTACGTGAGTGACCGGTCCGGCGGGGCCTAGTTACGGAAGGCCTGGGGCAGGGAGCCGATCCCGGCGTTGCGGGGCTGGTGTGTGGCGTCGGCCACGTGGGGCTGGCGTGCGAGTGGGCGCCCCGGCCGGGCGCCTGCGGCAGAGATGGGGCAGGGTATCGATCCCGGCGGCGCGGGTCGGTGTGCGGCGTCGGTCCATGGGGCCGCTGTGCAAGTGGCTCGCCCGGCGGCGTGGCGTGGCGAGGTGCGGCCGGGCCGGGGCAGGACGTGGGCACCGGCGGCGCAGGGGCGGTCTGCGGGGGCTGTGAGGCGGGCGAAGGGCCGGTCGGGGCGGCGGGTTCGTGGCACGGGTTCGTGGCCGGGGCGGGGACGGCGGTCGCTTCTGCGCCGTTTCGACCGTTGTCGGACCGAGGACCTAGTCTGTGCACCGTGACTTCGCCTGCATCGACGGACAGCGTTCCGCCCCAGCTCAGCGCGGGCCCGCGCCCGGCGCCGGGCCCGGCCGCCGACGAGGGCCTGGCGCGGCGGCTGCGCGCGCTCGCCTGTACCGCGCCGCTGCACGACCTGGACGTGCGCAAGGCGAACCTCGCGGGCGAGTACACGGTGTACGGCATGGCCGAGGTCGCCCTCGCCGCCATCGATCTCGTCACACTGAACATGGACTTCGACACGGGCGCCGACCACGACCAGATAGTGGCCAGGCTCATCCCGCGTATCGCCGCCCAGGCCCCCAGGCGCCCGGTCGCCGAGCACGAGCGCGTGGCCCGCTGGGTCCTGGAGAACCTGATCAACGTCGGCAGCGTCGACCGGGGCTTCCGGGCGGTGTACGGCACCTTCGCACCCGACGGCACCTATGTGCGCCGCGACTACGACTTCAAGCTGATCGAGGAAGTGCCTGGCTACGGGGGCAGCGTCTACCTCCGTACGACCGACGAAGCGGTCAACGTCCTCGTCGGCGCCCTCGACACCGACGTCACCAGCGCGCAGATCGCCGCCGAGGTCAAGCTGGAGGTCCTGATCAGCCGCGGCCGGCTGGCCGACGCGCAGCTCGCCGCCGAGCAGGCCCGCTACCGGACCGTGCAGTACGCGGAGACACTGCGCAAGGCTCTCGACGCGACCCGGCGCAATGTCCGGGCCGTCGACTGGCTCCAGGCCGTACCCGACATGATCGCCGAGGCCCTGGACCACGTCGCCGACCGGTACCGCCACGAGAACGCGATCCTCACCAACATCCGCAAGGCCCGGGACGAGTCCGAGGACCCCGAGCAGAAGCGGCGCGCCGCCGAACTCGTCGACATAGTCAAGGACTGCATCCGCCGGCACACCCAGCTCCAGTCCCGCCTGCTGGAGGCCGGCCCGCTGTTCCGCGCCGAGCAGGACCGGCAGGCCTTCGGGACCCCCATGACGACCTCGGGGATCGACCTCTACGGCCATCTGGTCGCCCCGGTGCTGCCCCTGCCGGTGGAGCGGGCGCTGCGCGTCACCGACGCCTTCTTCGCGCGCGGGACGGGCCTGCGCACACCCGTCGCCGTACGCGTCGGGGACCTCGTCGACATCCTGCTGACACCGCCGCTGGAGCGCGAGCACCTCGGGGCGGAGATGCCCGAGCCCGACCTGATCGCCACCCCGGACGACAGCCGCTTCAGCGAGGAGCAGCTCGCCTCCGCCAAGGAGCTCCTGAACCTGCCCCCCGACGCGCCGCGCCGGTTGTCCGGTCTGCTCGCGGAGGCCCGCCGCCGCGATCCCGAGCTGCCCTACCTGGTGGCTCTTCTGGCCGTGCACGCCGCGAGCCCGCCGGTCGGCACCGCCTACCGGCAGGGCGAGGAGCGCCTGCTGTTCGCCGTGGACGACGGGACCGAGCTGGACGATCCGGAATTCGGCGGGGCCGATCTGATCGTCGGGATGGCCCTGCTGGACGCGGCCGGGATGAAGGCGGACCGGGCATGAACCGTCCGCCGCAGGAGCTCGGGGACCGCGGTTCGCCCCTGGCCCTCGCGTCCAGCCCGGTCCCCGTGTCCGGCGCCACCGGCCGCGCCCGCGACAGGAAACCGCGCCCGTCCGGCCGGCGAGCTCCGCACCGGGCACCCGCCCACACCCGCGTACGTACCCTCGTACTTCCGAACAAGGAGCCCCAGCCGTGACCGAGCACGTCGAGTGGAGTGAACCGGAGGCCACCGCCGCACCGGCGAACGCCCCCGTCACGCCTGCCGACGCCGCCGACGCGGCGCGGCTCGTCGCCTTCGGGCTGCAGCCCAAACTGCAGCCCGCGCGCGACCAGGAGTACACCGAGCTGCTGCGCCGCTACCGCGAGGACCCGCCCTTCGCGCGGCTCGCCGACGCGGTCGCCGCCGGCCTCGGGCTGGTCGTCCTGGAGGTGTCCCCGCGCGCGGGCATGGCGGTGACCGCCGCCGAGGACTCCGTCTTCGCCGTCCGCATGGGCGACTACGCGCGACGAGCCTCGACCGATTCCGGGGACCGTTTCCTGCACGGACTCGCTCACCTCGCCGTGGCCGCCATGGCCTTCCCGCGCCCCGAGGACCTCGCGGACGACGGCTACATCGGGCGGGTCTCGGTCAACGGCGTCGACGCGTTCGTACGGCAGGCGTGCAGGCGCCTGGAGGAGCGGGCCGAGGAGACCGGGGAGAACACCGACCCGGCGACCGACGCGCCGGGCCTGGAGGCGGCCTGGCGGATCTGGACGCGGCGCAGTTCCACCGGGGCCACCAAGGACGCGCGAAGACTGGCCGGCTCGACGACGGGCATCATCGCCAAGGCCGTCGCCTTCCTCACCGAATCCGGGTTCCTCCAGCGCACCGGCGACGAATCCGGCGGGACGTACCGGACGACGGCCCGCTACCAGCTCCAGGTCCGCGACATGGCGGGCAGCGCGGCCATGGCCGAACTGCTGGAGCTGGGCATCGTCCCGGTGACCGACGGCACGGCGACGCTGCTGCCCGCCGCGGACGGCGACGACCTGGAGCTCGTGGCCGGAGCCGGACTGCCCTTCCACTCCTGACGTCCGCCCGCCCCCGGCTCCCCCCCCACGACCTCACCTCCCCACACGACTACGAGAGTCCGCCGCCATGTACGAGCTGTCCCGGGTCCGCCTCTACTCCATCGGGCCCGCCGGTGCGCGCTACGCCGACACCGTGCTGGACCTGCGCGGCGTCGGCGAGCCCGTACCCGATCCCGCGCCCACCCAGGCGGAGTTCTTCGAGGAGGAGCCGGTCGGCCCGCCCCGCCGGCCCGCGCCCGCCGGCGTGCTCTTCCTGGAGAACGGCGGCGGCAAGTCGGTCCTGCTCAAGCTGATCTTCTCGGTGATGCTCCCGGGCCACCGCAACACCCTGGGTGGCGCCAGCTCCGGTGTGCTGCGCAAGTTCCTGCTCGCCGACGACTGCGGACACGTCGCGCTGGAGTGGCAGCACACGCTGACCGGTGAGTGCGTGGTGGTCGGCAAGGCGAGCGAGTGGCGGGGACGGCAGGTCTCCAACGACCCGCGGAAGTTCGCCGAAGCCTGGTACTCGTTCCGGCCAGGACCGGGACTCAGCCTGGACAACCTGCCCGTCGCCGAGGCCACCGCGGTACGGCCGCCGGTCGAAGGCGCCTCCGGAGCGCAGGGGCGGCGGCGCACCATGAAGGGCTTCCGCGACGCGATCACCGAGGCCGGCAAGGCCTACCCGCACCTGGAGGTGCACTGGGAGGAGATCCACGACCGCTGGAACGAACACCTCGGCGACCTGGGCCTGGACCCCGAACTCTTCCGTTACCAGCGGGAGATGAACGCCGACGAGGGTGAGGCCGCCGGCCTCTTCGCGGTCAAGAAGGACTCCGACTTCACCGACCTCCTGCTGCGTGCGGTCACCGACACCCGCGACACCGACGGGCTCGCCGACCTGGTCGGCGGCTTCGGCAACAAGCTGGGGCGCCGCGCCGAACTCATCGCCGAGCGCGATTTCACCGCCGGTTCCGTGGACCTGCTCGGCCGGATCGTCGACGCCGCCGAGGGACGATCCCGCGCGCGTGACATCCACACGGGCGCCGAGCGGCGTACGAGGACACTGGCGCGCCGGCTGTCCGCTCGGGCCGTGCGGGAGCGTGTGCGCGCCGGTGAGCTCGCCCAGCGCGTGACCGCTGCCGCGTACGCCGTCACCCACGCCGAGGGCGCCCGCGAGCGCAGTGCGCTGATCGCCGCCGAACTCGCCTACCGGCACGCCTCGCTGGCCCTCGCGGGCGCGGAGAAATCGGCGGCCGCGCAGAAGCGGGAGCTCGCCGACGCGCGCACCCTGCACGCGGCCTGGCAGGCCGCCGAGGCCGTGCTGCGCCACCGTGCCGCCGCCGACCGTTCCACCCGCGTCGCCGAGGCGATCAGCGAGGCCGAACGGGACGCCGCTCCCGCGCTCGCCGCCCGCGCCAGGGCCGCTGTCGATCTCGTCCGTGCCCTGCACCGGGCCGCCGAGGGCGCCGAGTCGCTCGCCAACGAGGAGGAGGAACGGTCCGCCGGCCTCCAGGAGGTCGGCGAGACGGCGCACGCCGATTCGACGGCCGCCGCCACGGCCGCCCAGCGTGCCCGCAGCGAGCTCGGGCACCTGCGCCAGCGGCTGGCCGAGGTCGAGCAGGAGACCGCCGAGGCGGTCCGGGCCGGCTGGCTCGACGACAGCGCCCCCGACGCGGACCCGGCCAGGGCCGCCCTCGCGGCCAGCGACGCGGAGAAGACTGCCGTCGCCGCCTGGGACATCGCCCGTGAGGCCTCGCGGCGCGCCGCCGACCAGGCGCGGGAGGCGGCGTCCGCCGAGTCCCGGGCCGAGCTGACGGCGGCCCGCGCGGCGGACGCGGCGACGGCCGCGGAGCGGTCGTACGAAGCGGAGCGCCGCACGGCCGAGGTCCTGGCGGAGGAGGAACGCCTCGCGGAGCTGCTGAGCCTGCCGGGCGCCGGCGCCCGCCGCGGCGTTCCGCAGTCCCGCCGCGACGAGGAGTCCGACGGTGCGGCCGGCTTGTCGGGCGGCGCGCCGCTGGCCCCCGAAGAGCTCGACCGTTACGCCGACGAACTTCGTGAACTCCTCGACGAGGGGGTCGCCTCCGCCGAGCGGCAGCTCTTCGAACTGCGGACCGCCGCGGCCGACGACGCGCGGATTCTCGGGGCGCTCGGCGACGGCGGGCTGCTGCCGCCCGGCCCGGACGTCCTCGCCACCGTCGAATACCTGGGCGAGCACGGCATTCCCGCGCTGCCCGGTTGGCGCTACCTCGCGCAGGCCGTCGATCCCGTCGACCACGCGCGCGTGCTGGCCGCCCGGCCCGAACTCGTCGACGGCGTGATCATCACCGACCCGGACACCCACGCGCGGGCCCGCGAGGTCCTCGGCGACGCGGCGCTGTTGCCGCGTTCGGCGGTGGCCGTCGGCACGGCCGCCGCCCTGCTCGCCCCGACCCCGCCCACCGACGCGGGAGACGGCGGCGTCTTTCTCGTACCGCCGAACCCGGCCATGCACGACGAGCACGCGGCCGACGAGGAGCGCCAGACGCTGCGGGCCCGCACGGGCCTGCGGGACGAGGAGATCCGCACGCTCGCCGCCCGCCTCGGCAAGGACCGGGAGCTGGCCGCGCGGCTCGCGTCCTGGCGCACCGGCTGTCCCACCGGACGGCTCGTCGAGCTGGCCGTGACCGCCCGCGACGCACGCGCCTTCGCGGAGGAGGCCGAGGCCGAGCTGACCGAGGCCCGGACCGTCCGGGCGGAGACCGACGAGACGGCCGCCGACGCGGCCCATGTACGCGACGAGCGGCAGGAGGCCGCGCAGAAGGCCCGGCGCGCCGCCGACGCCCTCGCCGGACTCGCGTTCCGGCTGCGCGAACGCGCCGGATGGCAGGTCAAGCTGCGGGAACTCGCCGACGAGGCGGCGGAGTCGGAGGCCCGTGCCCAGGTCTGCCTGGAGCG
>NZ_JAODTZ010000070.1 GCF_025399795.1 Streptomyces rhizosphaerihabitans
ATGCACGACAGCCAGGGCCTGGAGCCGCTCGTGCGGGATATTCCACCGATCCGCTCACGACGCGGTCCGCGCCGCCGTAAACCCGGCAAGCTGCACGGCGACAAGGGGTACGACTACCGTCACCTGCGGCAATGGCTCCGGGGTCGAGGTATCACGCACCGCCTGGCCCGACGAGGCATTGAGTCCTCCACCCGCCTGGGCCGCCACCGCTGGGTCGTGGAGCGGTCCGTGGCCCGGCTCGCCGGCTGCCGCCGACTCCACCGCCGCTATGAACACAAAGCCGAACACTTCCTCGCCTTCGCCGCCATCGCCTGCACCCTCATCTGCTACCGCCGACTCACCAAATGAGATGACTTTTAAGTGCCTGTGTCTGAACCTCAAGATCGGCCCCGGCGAAGCCGGGGGCCGATGGGTTGCGGAGTGTGGTCCAGCGGGTCGCTGAGTCAGTGGGCCAGGGCGGCTCGTGCTTCCTTGATGCCGTAGTAGACGATCACGTATCCGGCCAGCGGATCGGCCCACCAAAGGCCCCAAACGTTCAGCACCAGGCCGAGCAGGACGGCGGTGGCCAGCAGGCCGTCGATGAAGGTGACGCGGCCCTCGGTCTTCAGGACCGGGTTGTCCAGCGCCGCGCCGGTGCGGGACTTGCCCGCCGCCAGGGCGAACATGACCGCAGCGGTGACCGCGGTCCAGGCGATCCCGGCCGGGCTGTGGTGGGCGTGGAAGCCCGCGGCCAGGGCCCAGGTCGACTGCACCAGCAAGTAGAGGGCCAGCGCCGCGAACGCCCAGCCGATCAGCCGCATGGCCCTGCGCTGCCGGTCCTCGCCGGTGCCCGACAACTCCCAGATCACCACCGTCGAGGCGCCGATCTCGATCAGAGAGTCCAGGCCGAAGCCGGCCAGCGCCACCGACCGGGCGGAGACCGCAGCGACGGCCAGGACCACGATGCCGATGACGTTCCAGACGAGCGTGGTGTACTCCAGAACGAAGCCTCTGCGGAGCAGGGAAGCGCGGGAGATCTCTCGGGCAGTGGTCATGCCCTGATTCTCCCCGGCCCCTCACCACGCTGGTGCGTTGCGGTCAGGCTGCCTGTGCCAGGTAGTACGGGGCGGTGTCGCGTCGTTCGGCCGGGCGGGCCGTGCGGCTGGTGAGGCGCCTCGTCATCAAGGTGATGGCCGCCCAGGTGATCAACGATTCGCTCATCTCGGGGAGGCGTTCGTGGTCGCGGCAGTGCCGGCGGGCCCGCATGATCCACGACCAACTTCGCTCGACCACCCAGCGGCGGGGAAGGACGACGAAGCCCTTCGCGTCCCGCGGGCGGCGGACGGTTTTGATGGTGATGTCGAGGTAGGTCTTGGCCCAGGTCACGAGCTTCCCGGCATAGACGGAGTCGGCCCAGACGATGACGATCTCGGGGTGGATGAGCGCGACGCGGAACAGCAGTTCCTTCGCCGCGTCACGGTCGGTCACATTCGCCGCGGTGACCATCACCAGGAGCACTAGACCCCTGTTGTCGCAGATCAGAGGGTCTGCCGCACGATCGGGTGACATCTGGTCTGGCTTGCCCTGTGGGGCGGGTGGGAAGGATGTCGCTGTGCCCAAGCCTTATCCGGAAGAGTTCCGCGAGGATGTCGTGCGGGTCTCGAGGAACCGCGGCCCGGGCGTGACGGTCGAGCAGGTGGCCGCCGACTTCGGAGTGCACGCGATGACGCTGTGGAAGTGGATGCGCCGGGCGGACATCGACGACGGGACAAAGCCCGGAACGACCAGCCAGGAGAGCGCGGAGCTACGGGAAGCACGCCGGCGGATCAAGCTGCTGGAGCAGGAGAACGAGGTCCTGCGCCGGGCCGCGGCCTACCTGTCCCAGGCACATCTGCCGGGAAAAGGATCTACCCGCTCGTGAAGGAGCTGGCCACGGGCGGGGTTCCCGTCACGGTCACGTGCCGGGTCCTCAAGCTCGCCCGCCAGCCCTACTACCGCTGGCTGGAGCGGCCGGTGACCGATGCCGAGTTCGAGCAGGCCGCTCACGCGAACGCGTTGTTCGACGCCCACCGCGAGGACCCGGAGTTCGGCTACCGCTTCCTGGCCGACGAAGCCCGCAGCATGGGAGCCGGCATGACCGACCGGACCGCGTGGCGGATCTGCCGGGACAACCGCTGGTGGAGCGTGTTCGGCAAGAAGCGCGGCAGGGGCAAGAAGGCCGGACCGCCGGTGCACGACGACCTCGTCCGCCGGGACTTCACCGCCGACAGACCGAACCGGCTGTGGCTCACCGACATCACCGAACACGCCACGAAAAAAGGGAAGTTGTATCTCTGCGCGGTCAAGGACGTCTTCAGCAAGCGGATCGTGGGCTATTCCATCGACTCGCGGATGAAGTCCCGTCTGGCCGTCACAGC
This sequence comes from Streptomyces rhizosphaerihabitans, assembly GCF_025399795.1. GTDB lineage: Bacteria > Actinomycetota > Actinomycetes > Streptomycetales > Streptomycetaceae > Streptomyces > Streptomyces rhizosphaerihabitans. The sequence goes on from NZ_JAODTZ010000070.1 coordinate 2,397, forward strand.
CCTGGACAACGCTGTTGCCCGGCGTGGACACGTCGCCGACTGCATTCTGCACAGCGATCGCGGATCGCAGTTCCGGTCACGGAAGTTCGTCCGGGCGCTCGACCGCCACCGGATGGCCGGATCGATAGGGAGAGTCGGGGCAGCCGGGGACAACGCGGCCATGGAGTCCTTCTTCAGCCTGCTGCAGAAGAATGTCCTCGACCGACGGAAGTGGGCCACCCGCGAGGAACTGCGGATCGCGATCGTGACCTGGATCGAGCGGACCTACCACCGCCGCCGCAGACAAGCCTCACTCGGTCGACTGACCCCCGTCGAATACGAAACAGTCATGACCACACCGGCCCTCCAGGCCGCGTGACCGAACCTGTCACCCGAACCTGCATCAGACCCACCGGTCCCGATGCAACTGCCGGTGCCGGAACTGCCCCGCACCCAGATCATCGAACGGACCCGTCACCGCTACGAGGACATCCACCGGCTGGTGGAGAAGGCCTGGACAACCAGCGCCATCGGCCGCCGCCTCAACCTCGACCGCAAGACCGTACGCCGCTTCCGCGACACCGACCTCGATGAACTGCTGGCCTCCGCCCGCGACCGCCGCCCCAACGGCGTCCTGGAGCCGTTCAAGGCATACGTCAACGCCCGCTTCACCGAGACACAGGGCCAGGTCAGCGGCACCCGCCTGTTCCAGGAGATCCACGAACGCGGCTACCGCGGCAGCCGTCAGGTGGTCCGCAAGCACCTCGCCGCTCTGCGGGCGGGCACCGCCGAACCGGTCCGGGCCGACATGCCCAGCCCGCGGAAGATCACCTCCTGGATCATGCGTCCCCGCGAGACCCTCACCGACAGTCAGGACCGCAGGCTGCTGGAGGTCCGGCTCGCCTGTCCGGACATCACGCGGGCCTGCGACCTCGCCCGTGCGTTCGCCGATCTCGTCCGTCACCGGCGCGGGTACCTACTGCTGGAGTGGATCCGCCAGGCCGAACAGGACGCCCCGAAACCTATGCAGGGCTTCGCCGGCTTCCTCCGCCAGGGCCTCGACGCCGTCACCGCCGGCCTCACCCTGGAATGGAGTTCTGGGGTTGTCGAGGGGCACGTGAACCGGGTGAAAACACTCAAGCGAGCCATGTATGGCCGGGCATCCTTCGAACTCCTCCGGACCCGCATCCTCACCCAGCCATGAGCATCATGCCGACGGTCCCCGCAGGCCCTCTACGCTTCTCACGTGCGCTATCTGACGGAGTCCTTTGCCCTTGGGGCCCTGAGACGGGGCCGACCAATCGAGCAGTTCCTCGGCCCTGCCGGCTCACCCGAGCGTCCCGGCATCCGCTACATCGAGCTCAGACCGGCCAAGATCCGCTACGAGATCTACCTGCACACCCTGGAAGACGTCGGTCACGAGACCTTCGTTGACGTGGTCGAGTTCCCTCCTCTTTGCACCGACGATGAGGAAGAGGAGTTCGGCCGCCTTGTCGCGACTCACGACGAACCGCTTGCCGCCCTCGCAACCGCCGAAGACATCACCGGAGCGGCACGCGGAAGGTGGGTCAACGCTGGCCTGGTCCAGGACGAATATCACGACTACGTGGTGGCCGGACGACCGGCAAACAGCTCACCAGATGGAAACCCCTGGCCCGTTCCTCCGCCCGGACTTTGACGATCAAGCAGGATCACGGAACTGCGGACAGAGCCTCGAAACGGCCGCTACACGCCCGTCCTCGGGCTGCGCCTGCACACCCTGGCGGCCGCCCTCTCCCAGACCGTCGCCTGGCACGCCTTCGACCTCCGCCGCCACACCCACGCGAGCCAGAGCTGGGTCACAGGCCTGCACAACGCCCACGCCTCAGGAGACCACGACATGGGCGCCGGCCTTTTGGGCGACCTCGCTTACCAGCTGCCTGGCGCCGCGATCACACCACCGCAGCCAACATCCTCAACTACGCCCTGACCCGCGTTCAGAATCCCGCCGCCCGCTGCCTGCTCCAGCTGCGCCTCGCCCGCACCCTCGCCGTACGAGGCGACCGAAGTGAACAAGGCGCCGTGCTCCGAGCCCTCACCGCAGCCGAGCACCACCTCAACGACGCCGACGCCGACCAGCCCGCCTGGTGCGCCTGGGTATCCGAAGCCGTTATGCGGTCTGTCAACCTGTTCCAGCCTGAGAGTGTCTCAAGACTGCACTGCGGCCTGGCCGCATGACGAGGTCGTCGGCCAGGCAGCAACGCGCGTGTCGTCAGGGGTGGGTGGCGATGATGCCGGGGCCGGCGCCGAGGGCGAGCACCCGCTGGATGCCGTCGAGGCCGCAGTGGTCGCCGAGCAGGGTGTAGAACTCGGGCGCGTGGCGGGGCCGGTGGGCGGCGTAGTACGGCGCGGTAGACGCGAACAGCTCTTCGGGCGTGTACGGGGGTGTCGCCGAGGTGAGCCCAGAAGCCGCCATTTGTTGATCTTGAGGCGTTAGCGTATCCGTCGGGCGGCGGGGTCGCGTTCGGCGACGTGCCGGGCGACCGCGTCGACACTGGGGCGTGCGTACCGCTCCAGGAAGTGGACGGAGGCGTGACGGGGAGCGGGCCAGCAGCATCGGGGGGGAGGTGCCGCCCTCGGCGTCGTATGTCAGGGTACTGTGGCGGATCCGGTTGCAGTGTCCAGCCGTCGCGCGCGGCTCGATGCCGGTGCCCTTGACCGGCTTGGCGAACTCGGCGTCGAACCGCTCCTGCCGAGCGCGCGGCCGAGTTCGCTGGTCCGCGTGCGCGACGATTTCAGCTACGGGCCCAAGGGCGGCGTTCCTCCTCAGCGTCGCTGCTCCCTGCGCTCGTCAGAATCGCGCTCGCGACAACCTCGAAGAGGTGGTCGGCGCGTGGCGCGAGCGAGTGTTGATCGCCGAGCCAAGCGAGCATGGCCACCAGCGCAAACAAATCGGCACCATCGATATCGCTCCGCGCCATGCCTGCGGCCTGGGCACGGGTGAGGAGCCGCGCACCGGCAGCGCGCAGGGTGACGCACGAAGCGTGGAGTGCGGATTCGGTGTCTTCGATGGCGGCTGCCATCAGCACGGTCACGCCCCGATACTCGGTTGTCCACGCGACGCAGTCGCGTAGCCACGAAACGAGAGCATCTTCGGGTGAGCTCAACGTTTCGAGCTCGGCTGCCTGTGCCGCCAGCTCGTCGAAGCTCGTGCGGAGCAGGGCATCGAGCAGCGCCTCGCGTGTCGGGAAGTGCCGCAGCAGCGTCGCGAGCCCGACATCGGCCCTGCGCGCGATGTCGCGCAGTGACACGTCGACGCCTTGCTCAGTGACAGCGGTGCCCGCTACTGCGAGCAGGTGGTCGCGGTTCTTCCTGGCGTCGGCCCGCATCTGTCCCCCTTGACTATCCGGATCAGTGATCCATATATTCGCACCAGTGGTCCGTTTATGTGGATCGCTGATCCGAATAAGTCTATCTCGCAGCGCGGGCAGGAGAAGACGATGCCGACACACACGATGAGGGCGGTCCGGCTCCATGAGCACGGCGGCCCTGAGGTTCTGCGTTACGACGAGGTGCCGATTCCCGAGCCGGGGCCGGGCGAAGTGCTCGTTCGCGTTCACGCGGTCGGCATCAATCCTCCGGACTGGTACCTGCGCGGCGGGCTGACCAGGATGCCCGGGGAGACCGAATCGACGGTCAGCCTGCCGGTGATTCCGGGGACGGACATGTCGGGCGTCGTCGAGGCCGTCGCCGCGGACGTGGACGGCCTCGCCGTAGGTGATGAAGTCTTCGGTCTTCTGCGTTTTCCCAGCTTCAACGGCAGCGCTTACGCCGAGTACGTGGCCGCACCTGTCTCGGACCTCGCACACAAGCCGGCCGGCATCGACCACGTGCACGCCGCCGGGGCGCCCATGGCCGGGCTGACGGCGTGGCAGTTCCTGATCGAGGTCGGACACGATCACCCCTCGCCCTTCCAGGAGGCACGGCATCACCCGACGGCACTCGACGCCGACACTACGGTGCTCATCAACGGCGCAGCGGGCGGCGTGGGGCACTTCGCGCTACAGCTGGCGAAATGGAAGGGTGCACGTGTCATCGCGGTGGCATCGGGCACGCATGAATCGTTCCTGAGCGAACTCGGCGCCGACCAGTTCATCGACTACACCAAGAGTCGTCCCGAGGAACTCGTGCACGACGTCGACCTCGTGCTCGACACCGTCGGCGGCCCGGACAGCAAACGCTTCCTGCGCACGCTTAAGCGCGGCGGCGTCCAGTTCCCCGTACTTCCCGGGGACTTCGACGAAGAAGAGACCGCAAAGCTGGGCGTCACGGTCTCGAGCGCCCAGGTCCGCTCGAACGGCGCACAACTCGCTGAACTGGGGCGCCTGCTCGACGCGAGTACAATCCACGTCGCGATCGACAGCACGTTTGCGCTCGCGGATGCCCGAGCCGCGCACGAACGCGCCGCCCGAGGGCACATCCAGGGCAAGATTGTGCTCACGGTCGCTTAGGAACGAGCCGTTTCACTGACGCGTCCGGCGCCCGTCCGCGGGGCACCGGCGGTCATCGAGACGCCGACGCGGAGAACTTGGGGCTCGTCCTGGCGACCACGCGGCCACGATGCTCGCAACGGCGAACCGAGCCGACCGCACGGGTCGGCTCGGTTCGCCGCAGGAGATCGCCGAGACGGTCGCATTCCTGATGCCGGCGGAAGGGCGACATCGCTGGCCGGCACATCACCGTCGCCGGCGGCAGCGGTCCGGCGCCCTGACGGTGGAGCGGTCGGTCGCAAGGCGGCGCATCGCTCATGTCACGTCCTCCGCTCTCCCGGCGCACACCAGATGGTCGCTGTCGCTGTGCGCGCCCGATCTTTCACCCGACAACCGAGCACGAACGAGGCTTGACATGACGACAACTGCGGCTTTCAGCTGGGGAAGCAGCCACCTCAACACAACGCCGGCGGGAGAGATGAAGCTCGACCCTGCAGAGCGGCTCGCCGTCCAGCAGACGCTGGCACGCTACGCCTTCGCCCTGGATCACGGAGATCTGGTGACGTTGGCGAGCGTCTGGCCGAAGACGCCACCTGGACGGCCAACATCGCCGGTGAGGTCGAGCAGGGCCCCTTCATCGGACACACGGCGATTCTCGACCTGGTGCGAGATGCAACGGAAGCGCAAACCGATCAGCGAAGGCACAACCTGATCAACATGGTCTTCCGCCGTGCGGACGCCGGCACGGCAGTGGTGTGGGCCTACCTGATGCTGACGCCGAACGCGGGCGGGAGCGCGACCGTGATCGCGACGGGCTTCTACACGTTCACTCTGCAGCATGCCGAAGGCGAGTGGCGTATAACGAAGGTGTTCGTCGGTCTGGACAACGCCACGTGAAGCTCAGCGACTACTGAGGTATCGGTTCAGGGCAACTGTGATGTCGCTGGTGGGTGTATCCCAGTGCTATGCGGTACCCCGATGGGGATGGCCAGCCGCTTGAACTGCGGGTACGCGGTCCGCTCGATCAAGGTCAAGATCCCCACCCGGCCCAGGGGCGATGCGTTCTCAGGCTGTGAGCCGGAGCATGGCGGCCACGTGCTGGGGGCGTGACCGGTAGTGATCGGCTGCGGCGGCGATGTTGGTCCAGCCTGCTTGGCGCATGAGTCCGATGGCAAGGTTGCGCAGGGTGGCCATGGCGCGGGGTGTGGCGCCGGTGCGTATTCGTGAGGCGTCCTCGTCGTAGGTGACGTCTCGGATGTGGTGCAAGGCCTCAACCGACCAGTGGTTCTGCGCGAGTTCGGCGAGTTGTGCCGGGCTGGCCCGTTCGGGCGGGAGACTGGTAATCGCGTAGACGGTCTTCGTCTCGACCTTGCCGGTCTTGTGGTGGGTGCGGCGGCGCTTGATCTGCATGGCCTGGACAGCGTGCGGGAAGAGCAGGCCGGGACGGACGGTGCAGACCTTCAGACGGCGGATCTCACGGCGGCCGTGCCCGGCCCCCGGCGGTGCGGGCCTGCAGTGCCCCTCGATCGCTGCCATGCGGGCCGTCTGCAGGAAGATTGGACAGCGCCCACATGAACCACGGCGACGTCCGTACGGAACACGAGCACCGTGTTGAAGCAATGAATGTGAGGGATCGGACAGTGATGAACAGTACTGGAGCGGAGGCCGACGGCACGCGCGGGGTGTTATCAGTGGACTCGACCGCCCCTGGCGCCGCACCGCGGGGACTCGACGCCTTCCGGCGCGGGTGGGAGACGCAGATCGGCGACGATGTCTTCCAACTGCCAGCCTTCAGCACGGACACGATCGGTGACTTCCGGGTCAAGGGCCACGTGGCCAAGGTGCAGGGCGCGGCGATCGCCGATCTTCACGCCGCGTCGGCAACCCGGACCGCGGACGTCCCGGGCGGCGATCAGGATCTGGTGGCGATGTACGTAGTGCAGCGCGGCGCGTGGACTCTGGGCGGCCCGCCGGGTTGCGGCGAGCAGACCGTATCGGCCGGGCAGTTCCTCGTCCGGCACGTCGGTCGCCTGTCGGCCTTCGAGACGTCGGCGCACCTCACGGCGAAGTTCTTCGTCCTGCCCCCCGGCGAGCTCAAACCCCTGCTCGGGAACCGGGTCATCACCGGGCCGGCGGACTCGGCCGAGATACGCCTGCTGACGGCCCTCACGGACATGATCCACATAACTGTGGCCGACCTCGGCCCGGCCGGTGTGGAAGCCGCCCACGCCGCCCTGATCGAGCTGGCCAAGGCGGTGACGAAGGGCCGGTTCGACGACGTAGAACCCCGGCTGGCTCCCGCGCTCACCCAGGCAGCTAAGGACCTCGCGGACCGCCGGCTCGCTGATCCCGAACTTTCTCCTGCGATGCTTGCGCGTGAACTCAACGTCTCCGTCCGTACGCTGCACCGGGCATTCGCCGCGGTGGGAGAGCAGGTGGCCACCTACATCCGCCACCGGCGACTGCAAGAGGCCCGGCTCGCCCTCACCGAGCCGTCAGGTCGCCTGAGTATCTCAGAACTCGCCGCACACTGGCAGTTCGCGGACAGCAGCCACTTCACCCGGACCTTCAAGAAGCACTACGGTCAGACTCCCACCGAGTACGCCCGCTCGACCGGAGCAGCCTCGCTCTCGCCGAACCGGCACCCGCCGGGCCACGGGCCGGCCGAAAGCGCGTGACCAAAGGTACGACCGCAGTTCAGCGGAGGCAGGGCGGCGCTGTGGGCAGCCTGGGCATTTGACCGCGGCGGGATGTTGTCGATGAGGGCGCGGGTCTGGGTGACCTCGCCGGCGCTGCCCGCGGGGCCCTCGGTCGTTTCAGGACCTCGGCGGTTCCCGGCGAGCTGAGAGGTGATCCACCGCCCCGTGACTCACCATTGGGTGGTGTTTGCTGGCCGCCTTCCGCTTGCCGACCGACGACGGACCGGCGTCAGCTCCCCCGCTTTCGCGCGTATGTGGCAGCCGTCCACACAGGGCTTGGACTCGTCGAGCTCGCCGGCCGCCTTGAGTTCGGCGAGCAGGATGCCGGCAGCTGGTCGAAGACTCCGGCCAGCTGCCGGCGATCCAGGCGTCGGGGATGAGCGCGTTGTGGAAGCGCCGTGGGCGCTGAAGAAGGCTCAGTCGATCAGTTCGGTGGCCCGTTCGGCGATGGCGTAGACGGTCGCGTTGGTGTTGGCCGAGGGGATGGACGGCATCACCGAGGCATCGGCGACCCGCAGTCCGGCTATTCCGTGCACGCGAAGGTTCGCAGGATCGACGACGGCATCGGCGTCGGTTCCCATGCGGCAGGTGCCGGTGAAGTGGAAGTAGGGGCCGGTGGCCTTGCGGATGAACTCGTCCACGGATTCGCCGCTCGTCCCGGAGCCCGGCACCGCTTCCTGCTTGCGCCAGTCGGCGAACGCGTCGGCCTCCCCGATGCGGCGTGCCAGGGCCAGGCCCTTGCGCATGATCTCCAGGTCACGGTCGTCGCTCAGGTAGCCGGGGTCGACGACGGGAGCGCTGCCGGGATCGGCGTCCGCCAGGCGCACGGTGCCGCTGCTGTGCGGAGCCATCGCGGAGAAAGCGACGGAGTAGCCGTTGGCCGGCGGCTGGCCCCATGCCGACGGGAGCGGTGCGGCGACGATGTAGACCTGAAGGTCCGGCCGGGCCGCGGCGGGGTCGCTGTACAGGAGGCCCATCATTTCGGCCGGCGGGTTGGCAGGAACGAACGGTACGGGCTGGATGGCCTCGTACACCACGCCCGCCATCGGATGGTCCTGCAGATGCGAGCCCACTCCCGGCAGGTCGGCGACGACGTCGATACCGTGTTCCTCAAGGTGTTGTGCCGGACCGATCCCTGACAGCATCAGGAGGTGTGCGGAACCGATGGCTCCCGCGGTCAGTACCACCTCGGCGCTGTCGACGGACAGGCGCTCCCCACCGATGGTGTACTCGACGCCGGTGCAGCGGCCCGCGGTGGTGCGCAGCCGCTGCACGGTCGCGTCCGTGACGACGTCCAGGTTCGGCCGGTCGAGGAACGGACGGATGTAGGCGTCGGCCGCGCTCTGGCGGGCGCCGCCGGGCAGATTCATGTCACTCCACCCGAACCCGGTCTCCAGTCCGCTGCCGATGTCATCGGCGCGTGCGAACCCGGCCTCCACCGCGGCGTCGACGCCCGCCGTGGCCAGGGGATGGGGTTCCGGAACCGGGGCGACCGCGACCGGCCCGTCCGTGCCCCGCACGGAGGCATTACGGCTGCGAGTGCTCTCGCTGCGGCGGAAATAGGGCAGCAGATCGTCGAAACCCCAGCCTGGAGCACCGAGGCCGGGCCATTCGTCGTAACCGGAGCGGTGCCCCCGCAGGTGGTAGAGGCCGTTGATGCTCGACGATCCGCCGAGCGCCTTGCCGCGCAGCACGTCAGCGGCCCTGCCTGTACCGGCCTGCACGGTCGAGGCGCCCAGCCAGAGGGATGACGGGTCAAACCCCAGGAAACCCCAAGGAGATGCCATCGTCTCGGTTGCGTCCCGGGCTCCGGCCTCCAGCAGCAACACCCGCACGCCGGGGCGTTCCGAAAGCCGGGAGGCAATCACGCATCCCGCTGTCCCCGCTCCCACCACGACATAGTCATAAGGACTCTTGCCCATCATGTCTCCGCTTTCCACGGCAGCCTTGTCCGACCACCGGATTTCAGAAAATCAGCTCCTCGACGATCAAGGAGCTGATTATGCTTATGTACTAAAGGGGTCTAAAAGTGAGGATGGTTGTCTTCGCGTCAGCCCTGTGGGTCACCCAGCCGCGTCCGGGCTCGGCGCGCAGAAGGCGTGGAACCGGCTGATCAGCAGCGAGCGGGCTCCAGTGGAACACGGCTGTCCGGATGGAGGCCCGCCACGCGCCCCTGCTGGTGTGGGCGTTGCTGGTGGTGACGGACACCGAGGTGACCCGATGGCAAACGATCACCTTGATCCGGCGGGCTTGCGATCCGCACACTGCCGATCACCCCGTCGGGGATGTCCATGTCGGCGCCGGTACCTGCGATGACGGCCACGCGGCCGGAATTCTCTTGGTTCACGAGTTTCTCGTCTTTGGTGTGTATCCGTCCAGGAACAGCCTGGGTGTTCCCTCTGCCGTCGAAGCTTAGGAAAACCGACACAGCACGCACTTGAACCACCGCGACGTCCGTTCGGAACCTGAGCGCCATAAGACAACGTTGGAGCACAAGCTTCGGTTCGTTCACGGGCGGGCAGGGTGGCGAGACAGGCGGCGTCACACAGCACGACGGCAGGCTGCTCGTACGCGCCGACCAAGTTCTTGCCCTGCCACAGGTGACGGCCCCTTCCCACCGACGGCCGCGTCAACCTGGGCCGGCAGCGAGGACGGCAGGTGGACCACCAAGACGCTCACTGGTGACAGAGCGCGGCAGGGAGCCCCGCACGGGCGGCGCCCGTAGCGTCGCCGCAAGCCCAGTCGTCGGCAGTACAAGGCCAAACCTGACGCCCCATCGGAACGATGCCAAGCAGGCGCCGCATCTCCGCCTCGGCCTCCTCGTCCGAGGGCCCGAGGCGATCGGCCTGTTCGTGATCAAAGGTTTCGAGATCCCTGATCATCAGGGGTCGCGCCTCTCGTTGCCGAACCGACCACGGCGGCGCGTACGCAGGCGATCAGCTCATCTCGCCGACTGAGACGTCATCCGCTTTCCGAACGTGACCGTTTGGTTCTGGCCGGGTGGGCATGAACTCCGCTCGTCGGCGGGAGAGATGGGCGTGGTTCCTCCGTTCGTTTCGCTGGTGGAGGTGGCTGGTGCCGTCGGTGCTCGGTCTGTTGGAGGCCCGGGAGAAGGAGATCCGGGAAGAGGTCGCGGGGCTGTGGGAGGAGGCCGACCGGACGCCTGCCCTTTGGCACCGGAGCCTCCGACGCAGTCGCCTACCGCGTCATATCCGGCGAGCCCGACACCGCCGGCATGCCCGACGACCTTCTGGCCCTCGTGACGTCCGCGCTGGCAAAAGCACCCGACGACCGTCCCTCCGCCGCAACAGCCGCCGGGACCGGTCCGCACCGCCACAACGGCCCGGTTCGAGCGAGCCATTCGCGCCCACCTGACCGCAGGACTGCCGCTCGAGCAGGAGGAGGAACGGGCGGTGCGCTCCAAGCTCATCCACGACTGGGACCGCGCGGATCCGCTGCTGCAGGTCAGCTTCGCTGTGCTTGCTTTTGAGGGGGCGTGCGTACACGCAGCGAAAAACCCTTCCGGCCGGGCCCCGGCTTCCTGCGAGATCCGCGCACAGCCGCCGTGCGCCCCCTGCTCGAACAGGCCATCGCACAGGACGGGCTGGCGCGGCTGCTCGGCCACATCCGCACCGCCTGCATCCTCACAATTTCCGCGCTGAGCAGCATGCGGACCAGCGAGCTGATCGAACTCCCCCTCGACTGCCAGCTCGCGCCCCGCTCCTACAGCCCGGACCGGGTGCGGCACCGCCTCAAGAGCAAGGTCATCAAGAGCCGCGGTCACGGCGGGAGTTGGGACGAGTGGGTCGTGGTCCCCGAGGCATACGAGGCCGCCGACATCGCCCGCAAGCTCGCCGACCCCGGCGCCGCACACCTCTTCCCCGCCCATCTCGACCTATGCCGCCGCTACCGGGACCTGCGGGAGTGGATCAACAGCGACGAGGGACAGCGCCTGGGCCTGCCGCACCTGCCCGACGACGCCATCACACCCCGCGTCCTGCGCCGCACTCTGGCCGTCGAACTCGCCCGGCGGCCTGTTCGCGGCGAAGCTGCAGCTCAAGCACCTGTCTGTCACCACCACCGAGGGATATGCGAACCGTCCCGGCGGAGCACAGGCCATCTTCCTGGCCGAGATCGGCAAGGAGGAAGAGTCCCGCAACCAGACCCTGACACTGCAGGCATTCCGCGACTACCAGGCCGGCCGTCGCCCCTCCGGGCCCGGTGTCCAAAACCTGCTGGCGTTCTTCGCCAGCGTCGAGCGCCAGCTGGAGGAGCTGGACGTGACGGCTCCGACGGTGAAACGAAGCGACCAGGAACTGATCAGCCTGCTGGCCATCCGGGCCGGCGCCCCGCACCTGGGGCTGGCGAACTACTGCTGGTTCCTCGATCCCGGCAAAGCACTGTGCCTCAAGCCCGCCCGCAGCTCCGACCGCAGCCGGCCACTGGTCGGGATGTGCGACTCGGCCCGCTGCCAGCAGGCTACCCACCACTCCTGCCACCGCGTCGTGTGGGCGACATCCGCCGCCACCAGCCGAGCCTTCATCAGCAAGATCGGACGCGGGCAGAAGACCGAGCGAGCACGACTCACGGCCGAAGCCGAACGCGCCGAGCGCATCGTCGCCGCGATTGACGTCACAAATGACGGAGAAGCCCATGGGCCAGATCAGTAGTGCCGAGCGCCAACGCAACGAGGAACCAATCCGCGCAGCTATGGGCCGACTCCTTTGCGGAGAACTCCCGCCCGGAGGCCGTTGCGATCTCAAGACGCTGGCCGGGGAAGCGGGGGCCAACCACACCGGCTTCTATCCGAAGAAGGACCCCAACGGCACCGTGAGGGACGGCCCATACCAGCACCTCGCCGAAGAATTCGTACGCTGGCTGAAGGCGCTGCAGGAAGCGGGCACACTCCCTGACCCCCGAGACGCCCAGGTCGCCCGCTTGAAGGCCGAGAGCAACACTCTCCGCGATCGTCTCGCCCGCCGGAGCGCGACGATCGAGGAGCTGACCTCGTTCAAGACCCTTGCGCTTTCCCGCATCGCCGCCCAGCAAGAGGAGATCATCCGGCTGCGCAGCCCTCAGCCCAATCCCGATACGCCGCCCGTGGCCCGCCTTACGACCGTTCCCGGCGGCAGCCAGACCATCGGCTCCTGCAGCTGAGGCACATGCGAAGGTCAACTGCGCGGGGCGAAGGTCGTTTGGGGAGAGATCCGGAGGCGCAGCAGAGGGGGTCAGTCCCAGACCAGGTTGAGGGAGCGTTCGAAGTTGGCGTATCCGGCACGGGCGAAGGCTTTTGCCATGGGGACGTTGCCGAGGTCCGTGGATGCCCTGATCCGGTCGACGCCCTCGGCGGTCAGGATGAGGGTGCCCTCGGCGAGGATCTCGTCGATGTAGCCGTTGCCGCGGTGGGCGGGCAGGACGCCGATGTACGCGATGATCGGGTGGTAGCTATTGCGGGCCGGGATCACGAAGCCCACCGGGCCGCCGCCGTCGGGCAGTTCAGCGATGCGCCACCATTCGTGCGGGCTCTTGAACCTGGCGAACTCTCCGTCGTAGTGCCGTTCCGCCGCCTCGCGCGAGGTCAGTCCGGATGCCAGGTCCGCCTGGCCGTGGGCGTCGAGGGTGCCCTCCATGACCGGGGTCATCAGGGCGAGGAGGTCCTCGCGGTCGGCAACCGGGCGGAAGACGAGACGCCCCTTGGACTCCGGGAGCAGGGACGACGGGGTCCATTGCAGCCGCAGCCGCTCGACCAGCAGCCGTGCGCCCGTGCTCTCCAGCAGGCGCGTGCGGGACTCGACCACCTCGCGGGCTGCGGGGTCCTCACGCCAGTCGGGCGGGACGAAACGACCGTACTCCGGCAGTTTGGCGCCCGCCGGGAAGACGGCCGCCGTCGCTGTCTTGAACAGTCGCCGGCCGATCTCGTCGCGGTCGGCTTCGGGCAGCGTGTCGTCGATGTCGAAGAAGTCGAACTGCAGCGGGATGTCACCGCCTGGGGTCGTCCACCAGGCGAGCCGGGCGAGGAGGCGGTCGCCGTCCAGGGCCACCCAGGTCCACTCGGGGCGGCGGCATCCGTTTGCGAAGTCGTCGGTCAGTTCGTGGTCCAGGACGTAGGAGAGCCGGCAGAAGAGTTCGATCTCCTCGGGGCCGGTCAGAGGCCGGTAACTCACCGATGTCGGTGTCAAGTCGACTCCTGTGAAGGGGTACAGCGCTCGGGACCCGGCAGGAGGTGCCGGTCAGGCGCGCCGGATGTCCGGGCAGATGGCGGCGCGGGCCATCTGCCGATCAAGCCGATTCGAGGACCGGGCGGATTTCGAGCGCCTCCGGGGTGGGGAAGCCGCGGGCCAGCTCGATGGCCTCGGCGTGGTCGGCCACCTCCAGCACGAACCAGCCTCCGAGAGTCTCCTCCCCGCTGTGCACGGGCCCCTCGGTCACCGCTGCGGATCCGTCCGCCGTCTTGCGCACGGTGACAGGGCCCTGGTGCTCGGTGTCGAGGGCGTCGCCGCCCGCCAGCTTGCCCGCTGCCGCGAGCTCGCCGATCCACGTCTCGTACGCCTTGCGGTAGGCATCGCGGTCGGCCTGGATCCGGGCGCGTGACGCGTGCGTCTCGAAGATCACGAGGGCGTATTTCATGAGGCATTCTCCTGTTCGGTGTTCCTGGTGGTGATGTTGGTGGTGGGTCCGATGCGGGCCAGCGCGCCTGTCTCCAGGGCCGTCCATAGGGCGCCGTCCGGGCCCACCGTGATGCCATGCGGTTCGGAGGCCGGGGTGGGCAGGTCGTGGACGGTGACTATGCCGTCGGAGGTGATCGAGCCGACGCGGTTGCCGCCCCACTCGGTGAACCATGCGGTGCCGTCGGCGTCGGTGGTGACGGCGTGCGGCCGGGCCGAGCGGTCGGGCAGCGGGTACTCGGTGATCCGGCCGTCGGGCGCTCTGCGACCGATCTGGCCGGCCGCGATCTCGGTGAACCAGACTCCGCCGTCCGGGCCTACGGCGACACCCACCGGCGCGGCCGCTGCGGTGGGCAGCTCGTGGACCGTGATACGGCCGTCCATGCCGATGCGGCCGATGGCGTTGGCCTGGTTCATCGTGAACCACATGGCGTCCCCGTCCGCGGCGATCGCGGAGGGGAACGCGCCGGTGCACGGCAGCGGGTACTCCGTGACCGATCCGTCAGTGGTGAGGCGGCCGATGCGGTCGGCGGCGGTCTCGGTGAACCACAGCGCGCCGTCCGGGCCCGCGGCGATACCGAAGGGACCGCACTGCGCGGTCGGCAGCGCGAACTCCGTCGTGTGGCCGGCCGTCGTGATCCTGCCGATCCGGTGCGCCCGGTACTGGGTGAACCACAGGGCGCCGTCCGGCCCGTTACTGATGACCGTCGGACCGCTGTCCGGGGCGAGCTGATGGCTGGTCGGCTTCTGTCCTGGGACGAGTCGGCCGATCTGGCCGCTGTGCACCATGGTGAACCACAGCGCGCCGTCCGGTCCGGTGGTGATCGCGTACGGGCCGCTGTCGCGACCGGACACCGCGTACTCTTCGACGGTCCGCGTCGTCACTGCTGCTCCAGACCTTCGGCGGCGGCGATGCGTTCGATGTCCTGCGGGGAACCGGTCATGATGGTGCGCGCGTGCGCGGTCACCAGCTCGACGGGCCAGTCCCACCAGGCGGCGCGCACGAGCTGTTCGATGTCGCTGTCGTCGAAGCGCTGTCTGATCGTTCTGGCCGGGTTCCCGCCCACGATGGTGTACGGCGGCACGTCGGCGGTGACCATCGCGCCGGCTGCGATCACGGCACCGTCGCCGATCCGTACTCCCGGCATCACGGTGGCTCCGTATCCGAACCACACGTCGTTGCCGACCATCGTGTCCCCGCGGCTGGGCATGCCGGTGACGATGTCGAGGGTCTGCTCGGCCCACTCCCCACCAAACACGGTGAAGGGGAAGGTGGACACCCCCATCGACGGGTGGTCTGCGCCCGCCATCAGAAATCGAGTGCCCGTGGCGATCGCGCAGTACTTGCCGATGATCAGCCGTTCCGGACCGTAGGCGTAGAGCACATTGCGCTGCACGAAGTCGGTCGCGCCGTCGGGGTCGTCGTAGTAGGTGAAGTCACCTGCCACGACGTTGGTTCCGGCGACCAGTGGCTTGAGGAAGACGACCCGTTCGTGGGCAGGCAGCGGGTGGAGTGTGGCCGGGTCAGGTGTCCGGGCAGCGCTCGGGTCGGATGGCACGTGGGAATCGCTCCGTGGGGGTTCGTGCGCGGCGGCCGGGGCGTGAGGCCCAGGACCGGTGAGGTACGCGACTTCCGCGCGGTCCGGGTTTTGCGGGCCGTCGGCTGGATCGAGCGAGCCGATCCAGCTGTCTCGTGCCGGTTCATGCTGTCACCTGTGGGGGGCGGCTGACCGGCTCGGCACCCAGCATGCCGAGCGAGCAGCCTGGGAACAACGGCCGATCTTGTTATGGTCGTTAACCCAGAGGTTCATGAATTCGGGGGCCATGAGGAAACCGGGGGCGGAATGGAACTGCGGGACATAGAGATCTTCCTGATGCTCGCGGAGGAGCTCCACTTCGGCCGCAGCGCCGAACGCCTGCATGTCTCCCCAGCCCGTGTCAGTCAGGCGATCAAGAAGCAGGAACGCGTCATCGGCGCTCAGCTCTTCGAGCGGACCAGCCGCCACGTGCGGATGACCCCTGTCGGAGAGATGCTGCTCCAGCGGCTGAAGCCGGCATACGAGGGCATCCAGGAAGCCATAGCTGAGGTGACCACCATCGCCCGCCATCCGTCCGGCACGCTGACGCTGGGGGTCATGGGTGCACAGATGCATGACATGCGCCCGGTCCTGACTCATTTCCGGGCCGGGCACCCGTCCGCCGAACTCCGGTTCAAAGAGGTGTTCTTCAGCGATCCGTTCGGAGCCTTGCGGGCCGGTGAGGTCGACGCGGTGACCACCTGGCTGCCCGTTCGTGAGCCGGACTTGACCGTCGGGGTGGTGCTGCGCGAGGAACCGCTCCACTTGATGGTGGCCACCGACCACCCGCTCGCCCGGCAGGAGTCGGTGAGCATGGAGGTGCTCGGTGACCACATCGTGCCGCGTCTGAACGGCCCTCTTCCCGCCTACTGGGAGAGCGCGGTCCTGCCGGCCCGCACACCGGCCGGACGCCCCGTCCGCCGCGGCCCGGCCGTCTCAACCTTCTACGAGATCCTTGCCTTCGTCGCGGCAGGTGACGTGGTGTGCACGGTCCCCGACGAGGGACGGCGCTACAACGCGCAGCCTGACGTCGCCTTCCTTCCCCTCCACGATGCCCCGCCTGTCCAGTGGGCCCTGATCTGGCGCACCGGCAGCGCGACCCCACTGGTACGCGCACTCGCCGAGGCGGCGACGGACTGCGGGGACGCAACGGAGCGATAGATACGGGATGTGGCGGCGTCGGTGCTGTCGTCCGTGACACCACCCCGCCACCACCCACAAACCAAGGCAAGCGCGACCAGCGACCCCTGCGGCGTCGCGGTCTCGGTCACGTCCTGCCCCGACAGTTCGGCGAGTACCTGGGCCACCGTCTCCCGCAGCCGCGACCACACCTCACGCTCACCCGCCAGCCGTGAGGTCAACTCGGCGATCTCCGCCTCGAGTTCCTCCACCCGGACACGGGCAGCCGCCTCCCGCGTCTCCAACTCCTCAATCAACGACACCATCGATGCCCCCTACTTCACCCGCCACAGTAGAAGGACACCCACCCCACCCACATCGTCAACCAGCGTTCTCCCAGCTCAGAGCTTCCCCGGAAGAGAGCTACACCCATCGACGAACGCGACACCTCCGTCGTTGGGCAGCGCGAACGGCACACAGAGATGCAGATGACCAGTGAGGTCTTCTTCATCCCACAGCTCGACCTCGGCGTTGTCCTCGCCGACGTCCACGAGAATCTTGTGCATCGATGCGATCTCAGCGGTCGAGCTGAGCCGATGGCCCAGCGGCAGAATGTTGCCAGCCGGGAAAACTCCTGGCTCGGGTCCACTGTTCGGCTCGGGCTCGACAACACCGTTCCGCCGCTCCAGCAGCCCCCTGAGCTCAGGATGAAGGGCGAAACCCAGCTGCTTCTCCAGCTCAGCGATCTCAGCAGCCGTTGCCGGCGGCCGAAGTGCGGCGTGATCCGCTGGCGACCGGGCGGCCAGCCACGACTCGAACCGGGCTCATGCCTGATCAAACAGAACAAGATTCATCGATGTCATGGGCAGACGATAGACGGCGGGTCTGACAAAACCGGCTACCAGGCTCACGGTTGATGCAGTTGCCCGGACTTCCAGAGACAGGTGCCAAGCAAGCTGTCTCACCCAACTCCGGGCATCGCAGCTCATCCGCCCGAGTCACCCGGACTTATCTGAGACAGGACACTGCTGTCTGTTCGGGGTGGCGGAAGGCAGCTGACGGTTGTCTTGGACCCGCATCGGTGGTTGGAACTTCGGCGTTTTCGCGGTCTGTTCGAGTCTGGGGCGATGAGCCTGTCGGAGATCTCGAAGGAGACCGGGCTGAACCGTCGCACGGTCCGCAAGTACCTGTCTGCCCAGGCCCCGATCGCCCCTCCGCGGCGGACCTCGAACGGGCAGGTCCGCGGGCGGGTGGTGGACGAGGTGGCGCCGTTGATCGACGCGATGCTGCGAGCGGAGATCCTGGTCAAGGGTGCGGTGGTCCACGAACGTCTGGCGGCGGAGTACGGCTTCACCGGCAACTACCAGCGCGTGAAGATCTATCTGCAGGAAGCCCGGCCCCGTATCGCCGAAGAGCTGGGTATCAGCCCGGGTGAACTGGCAGGTCTGCACCGCCGGTTCGAGGTGATCCCCGGGGCCCAGGCCCAAGTCGACTGGGGTGACGTGGGCAAGATCCTCGCCCACGTCGGCATCCCGAAGGTCTACTCGTTCCGCATGACCTTGTCCTACTCTCGCGATCCGTTCTGCTGCTTCACCACAAGTCAGGACCTGGCGACGTTCTTTGACTGCCATCGGCGCGCGTTCTCGCACTTCGGCGGGGTGCCGATGACGATCGTCTACGACCGCACCAAGACCGTCGTGCGCCGGCACGTCGCTCCGGGCGAGGCGGTCCCACTGCATCCGGAGGCGGTTGCCTTCGCCGGACACTACGACTTCGACATCGACGTGCTGGCCGCCTACCGACCCACCGGCAAAGGACGGGGCGAGCGGCAGGTTCTGATCGTCCGCGACCATGTCCTGGCAGGGCGTGCGTTTTCCTCCGTCGAAGAGGTGAACGCCGCGTTCACAGCGTGGGTGCCTATACGGCGGGCGAAGGTCCACGGCACCCACGGCGAGGTCATCGGCCACCGCGCGGTCCGCGACCATATGGCCCTGCGGCCACTGCCGCAGATCCCCTATGCGGTCACCCAGCGGCACCTGCGGCACGTCGGCAAGGACTGCCTGGTGGCCTTCGACGCGAACCTCTACTCGGTGCCGGCTCGCAAGGTCCGCCCGCGCCAATTGGCCGAGATCCGGGCCACGAAGTCCCAGATCATGCTGCACTCCACGGTCCCCGACCAGTACGGCGAGACGTTGCTGGCCAGCCACCCCAGGGCGGTCGGCCGCGGCGCCCGCATCGTCGATGGCAAGCACTGGGACAGCCTGCCCAGGGGCGACAACCGGCGTGTCACCACGGGTGATGTCCCGCCCCAGCCCCGTCATCGGGACGCCCTGGGCGCCGAGACCGGGCCGCTGACGGCCCTGCTGAACCGGGCGGCTGCCACCCGCGTCGAGGTTGGCCGCCGACCGTTGTCGGTCTATGACGAGCTGACCGGAACCCGTCCCTTCACCAGCCTCGACGACATGGTCCGCAACCTCAAAGCCGCCGAGATCGCCGGATGCCTGACCAGCAAACTCGGCACCTACCTGCGGCCGGGCGTCCTCGTCGTCGACGAAGTGGGCTACCAGCCCCTGGAACGAGCCGAGGCCAACCTGGTCTTCCAGGTGATCTCCAAGCGCTACGAAAAGGGGTCGATCATCCTGACCTCGAACAAGACCTTCAGCGAGTGGAGCCAGGTCTTCGGCGACGAAGTCCTCGCCACTGCGATCCTCGACCGCCTCCTCCACCACTGCGACGTGATCTCCATCAACGGCCCCAGCTACCGGCTCAAGAATCGGCTCGCCGCCATCGAACGCGACACCAACGCGACCTGACTGCCTGCGTCCGCGCAGCCAATAGGTTGGTGGCTTTACTCGTCGAGGTACTGGTACTCCCCGTTTGCGCTTCCGATCGCTACACCCCCATCGCGGACCTGCCACTCACTCATGCCCTCGACTTCGTGGCTGACGAGGAAGAGGCCGGTGACCAGGTCGTTGTCATCATCGGAGGCAGGAATCCGCGCTACGAGACGCAGTTGTTCCAGAAACCAGTCAACGGACTGCTCGCGCATGTCGGCGCCGAAGAAAACCCAGTTGGTCCAGTTGTACTGCCGCGCCGGGAAGCCCCAGCCTCCGCTATACGTCCGATCGGGATCCTCGGAGCTGACGATCTCCTTGACCCGGGCAAGCTGCCGATCGTCGCACTCCAACCACCCCCTGATCCGGACGAATACACCCACGACGGTCACTCCCTCGCGCCTTAGGCACTGCCCTGTCGAGCGTCCACCGTGACGCCGAATCGAACGATAGGCAGAACGAGCCCAGCCTCGCAAAGGGCTTGATCAGTGCCGACAGGGCGTCAGTCGCAGCCTTTGACAACTGAGCACGTTCATCTGTACCCGACTGAGCACTTCCCCGGCTCTGGCAAGATTTTCGTAGGCGGAGATCATCTCGGCGGTACGGTCGGCCGGCCTGCAGGCCGGGCAGCCTGTGACTGTGCTCTGTTGAACTGGCCAGTCTGTTACCGCAGTTGTCTGGTGTGCTGGTGTTCTCGGTCGAGACCTCCGATGCTGTGGTGGCGGTCCGCGCTCGCACGAGATCCGATGAGTCAGCAGGATGTACGGGCTGCGGACAGCTCAGCGCGTGGTGCCATAGCCGTTATGTACGGAGCCTCTCCGACGTCACGCTCGCAGGCCGGCCTCTGCGTATCGACTTGTCTGTGCGCCGCCTGTACTGCGAAAACACGACCTGCCCGAAGGTGACCTTCGCCGAGCAAGTGCCGGGGCTTACCGTGCGCTACCAGCGGCGGACACCTCCGTTGCAGCGCATAGTGGAGGACGTCGGCGTGGTGCTGGCCGGCCGGGGCGGTTCCCGGATGCTTCGGATCTTGAACATCAGGCTCTCGCGGTGCACCGTCTTGTCCCAGCTGATGCGGGTGCCGTTCCCGCCGCTGGTCACGCCCCGGGTGCTGGGGGTGGACGACTTCGCGCTCTACGGCGACACCTACGGAACTCTGCTGGTCGACGCCACCACCCGACTCCCGCTCACACTCTGGGAAGGACGTGACGCGGAACGGCTCGGCCGGTGGCTCCGTGAGCACCAAGGTGTTGAGGTTGCCTGCCGCGACGGCTCCCTCACCTACCGACAGGGCATCACCGCCGGCGCCCCGGATGCCGTGCAGGTCAGCGACCGCTTTCACCTTTGGCAGGGCCTCTCCCGCCGAGTCCAGGACATCGCCTCCGCCCACCGCGGATGCCTGCCCGCAGCGCTGCCCCCGATCGGCGAGACCGGTCCCGCACTGGTCGAGGAGCCCTTCGAGAACACCGTCGCGGACACGCGGTCCGGGCGCCATGCCCGAAGGCTGTTCGAGGCCGTGCAGGCCCTGACCCGTTCTGGTCGGAGCCACAGCTCCGTGGCCCGGGAGCTCGGCCTGAACCGCCGCACCGTCAGCAAGTACGCCCGAGCCCACACTTGGCAGGAAGTGGTGCGTCGCCCGCCCCGCAGGCCATCCACCCTGGATCCCTACCTCGGCTACCTGCAACAACGCTGGGACGAGGGACAGCACAGCGCGAAGATCCTGCATGAAGAACTGCAGACCAAGGGCTACCTTGGCCACTACCAGCGAGTGAAAATGGCCGTCGCACCCCTGCGACGGGGCCTGCCCCTGGACGAGCCCCGCGAGCGACCGCCCTCCCCGCGCGAAGCCGCCCGATGGATCACCACCCACCCGCACCGCCGCAGCCCGTATACCAACGACCGCCTGCCCCGGCTCCTTGGCCACTGCCCTGAACTCAGGACCGCCCACGACCTGGTCCGCCGATTCGCAGCCATGCTCGACAACCGCGACGCGACCTCCTTGCAAGAGTGGCTGGACGACCTCGCGAACACCGGGCTGGCTCCGCTGACCGGCCTTGCCGGAGCCCTGCGCGAAGACCGACATGCCGTCGCCCAGGGGATCGCCACCCCTTACAACTCCGGAGTCAACGAGGGCCGTATCACCGACGTCAAGCTGCAGAAACGTCTCATGGGCGGACGCGCTGGCGTCTCCCTTCTCCGCCATCGCGTCGTCCTGATCGCCCATCTCCGCCGACGCTATGCGGACCGGCCGACCGTACCGCCGAGATGATCTCCGCCTACGAAAATCTTGCCAGAGCCACTTCCCCGAGTACGCCGACAGAGCGGCGCCGGGCCCGGTCGTCGCACTCGGCCAGCAGCAGTTCGGAGAGGAAACCGAGGTAGGACATCTGCTCGCGGTCGGCGGTCTCGGCGAGTTCGGGGAACTGGGACCGGATGGTCGGCAGCCGCAGCATCCGACATGCCTGGTCGACCGCGGCGGTGGCGGCCTGCTCGGTCAGTCCTCGCTGGCGGGGACTGGTCACAGTCGATCTCCTTCAGGATGTGGGGCGGTCCGGTCGACGCAGTCGCAGCAGCTGGTCGTAGTGGGCGACCGAGGGAAGCGGCTGCTTGTCGTGAGGCAGGTGGGCCAGGCGACGGGAGGCCAACGAGGTGGCCTTCGACCGGTCGGCCGTCGGCGGCACGGGTTCCGCAGGGGTGTTGCCGTCCTCTTCCGCGGTCAGAGCGCCCGTTTTCAAGGCCGCTGCGAGGCCGGTGACCAGGTGTTCGTGAGGCAGGTGGCGGCCGAGAAGAAGGACTTCGATGAGCGCGCGGGTGCCGTCGCGTTCGCCATGGGCTTTGACGGCCGTCGCCCACCAGGCGTCGTGGACCGGGGTGAACCTGCCTGCGGATCGGGCCTGGTAGAGCGCGGTCGCGCCGGGCAGGGCGCCGGGCTTGCGCACGAGGGCCTCCAGGTAGTGGTCCAACTCAAGCCGGGTGCCGCCCTTGGCGATCAGCCGCTCGTGCCGGGCGACCTCCTCGCGGCCGTCATAGACGACCAGTTCAGACGTATGCAGCATCGCTCGGACACTCCGGCCGATCAGCCTGACCGGCACCGAGTAGCGGTTGGTCCGGACGCTGATCTGGCTGTAGCGGTCGACTCGCAGAGTGAAGAGCCGGCCCGTCTCGAAAGGCTCGTCCGGCAGCGGTGCCAGCAGCGGCTGTTCGGAGGCGAAGTACTCGCCGATCGTGCGGGGCCGGGACCGGATCCGCCGTGCGTTGTCCGCCTCATCCCACTGCTCGATCATGGCGTTGAGCTCGGCGAGAGTGTCGACCTCCGGGACGGGGACGAGGTGGTTTCGGCGGAACCAGCCGATCTGGCCCTCGACCCCGCCCTTCTCGTGGGCGCCACGGATTCCGGGCTGGCAGTAGAGAGCTTCCAGGCCGTAGTGCGAGCGGAACGCGGTCCACCGCTCGGCCTCCACCCGCTGCCGCGAGAGGCCCAGAACCCGCGCGACTGCAGCTCTGAGGTTGTCGTAGCGGACCTTCCCCGGTCGGCACTCCGCCCAGCACGTTGAGAGCGTGGACGTGGCCCTCGAAGAACGCCTCCTGCCCGGCCGAGGCGAAGGTCCTTCTCTGCACTTCACGCGATCGGTTACACGGCAGGTGATTGCCATGCCTATCGAGCGCCAAACGCCGGCCCTACTCGGTCCTCCGCGCCCTCGGGCCCGCTTCCCCTGCCAGCACCTCAGCTTGACGGCGAGCGGGGAAAGCGGTCGCCGAGGACGAAGGCGGCGGCCCAGGTCTCGCTCAGCACCTTGCCGAGCAGGGGGTCGCTGGACTCCAGAACCTCGCTGCGGCGGACCGAGCCGTCCTCGTTGATCCGTTGGCCGCCGAGGACGACGGGGGCGCGCAGGACGTCCTCGCCCCAGGGACCGATGGCATTGCACAGCAGGCCCTCGAAGCGGTGGCCGGCCAGGTTGTCGTTGCGGACCCGCTGCACGAAGTCGTCGATCACAGCTGCCTGGAGGTAGACCCAGGCGAGGTAGACCACCGTGCGTCCATCGTCCAGACGGACCGGGAGGCGGACCTTGAGGAAGTTGCCGACGCCCTCCGCGATGATGATCGCACCCGTGTCAGACTTCACCCGGCGCCTGCGCTCCTCCTCTGAGAGCTCGGCCACCAGGTGGGGCAGGGCCAGGTCGAAGCCGGGGTGCTCCGGGTCGAGATGGCCGCCGCAGTCGCAGGCGGCACCGTGGGTGTGGGCATTTGCTTGCACCGAGTCGGGAGCGAGATCGAGCCGGGCCGTCGGGTAGCTCGGCGCGCCGCCGCTCGCCTGTACCGGAAGCAGCAGCGCGTAGAACCGCACTGCCGTGAACGTCGTGGGCTCGGGCAGTCCGAGCGCCGCCATCGCTGCCGAAGCGGCCTCATGACGCTCACCGTTGACGCGGATCTCGGCCTGCATCGAGCCGGGGCTACCGCCGTAGAAAACCTTGACGCCATTGAAGAAGGGCGATTCCAGGTCCGTAGTGAACGAGTCCGCGATCCGGTGCAGCACGTTCGCTTCCAGCAGCGCGCCTTGCAGCCGCCGGTTCTCGTCGATGTCGCTTCCGAGGCCGACTGCACCCGACATGATCATGTGCCAGCCGGGCACGCCGCGCTCGTCGTCGGGGCCCGCGTGGTCCGCGAAATGCTCGCGGCGATCGAGGAGTTCCAGCAGGCAGGCGCCCGCCGTCTGCACCCACGTGTTCGCCGCGTCCTGCGGATCAGCGGACATGGACACGACGCAGTCCATGAAGCACGGTACGTCCGGCTGGAGACCGACGTCGGGCAGCGCGACGAGGTCGTAGTGGTGGCCGCCCCCGTGGTGCGGCGGGGCAACGGCCACGGCCCAACCATGCGGGCTGATCAACGAGTTGCCCTTGAGTTGGGCGCCCTGCGTCACACCGGGCGCGCACTCTTCGAGCCCGGCCCTCACCAGGGCGAGAAACTCCAGGTCGGGCAGCCGCTTCGCCGGCGGCTCCTCTTTGCGCGTACGACGTCGTATCCAGGACACCCGTGGATGGTAGGTGGTGCCGTCGACGGTTATGCGCCGCGCCCCCTTCTTCACCAGTGCCATGCCCACGTCCTTTCCCAGGGCGAGGGTAGTGAACGGCCACTGGTCGTGTCGCACGGGTTTCCCCTCGCCTGGCTGTGTCGGCTTCTTCGGGAGTTGTTTGGCG
This sequence comes from Streptomyces rhizosphaerihabitans, assembly GCF_025399795.1. Classification (GTDB taxonomy): domain Bacteria; phylum Actinomycetota; class Actinomycetes; order Streptomycetales; family Streptomycetaceae; genus Streptomyces; species Streptomyces rhizosphaerihabitans. The sequence goes on from NZ_JAODTZ010000070.1 coordinate 26,937, forward strand.
GCAAGTGTCGTGATCGATGTCGGCGACTTTTGATGTCACTCCAGTGCTGCGGGACCGCTTACTGACTTCGGCTGATTAGGGTGAGGTTGGGGCGTCGAGGGTCAGGCCGGTGCCGGCTATGAAGCCGTCGAGGGTGTCGGGCCGGTACTGAAGACGCTTGAGCCGGTTGCGGACGAGGGTCTCGAGTCGGTCGAGGGCGACGACGGCGAGGTTGGCCAGGCTGCGTTTGACGTGTCCCCAGACCCACTCGACGGGGTTGAGGTCGGGCGAGTAGGCGGGCAGCAGGAACACCGTCAGCCACTCGCGCTGGTTGATCAGCTCGCGTATGGCGTGGGAGACGTGGGTGTTCAGGCGGTCCCAGACCAGCACGATGGGTGCCTTGACGAGCTGGTGGACGCCGTCGATCAGCGCGATGAAGTCGCGTTCGCCCATGCTGCGACGCTTGCCCTTGCCCGCGGGGTGGGTGCGCAGGCGGTGGCACAGCCGGGTCCGGGAGCCGGGCCGCATGGCGATCAGTCCGGCCACCGACAGACGTCCGAGCGTCGCCCGCTGACCGTCACGACCGGGGTGCGGCCACGTCGGCCCCAGGTACGTCCCCGGGGCGGCCGCCGGGTGAAGCCTGCCTCGTCCTCGAAGCAGAGGTAGCCCCCGCAGACCGCCCTGGCTCTTTTACCTCCTCCCAGGTCGCCTCCTTCCAGACGGTGACGGCCTGCTCGTCGCGTTCGGAGACCCGCCGCGCGGGGACCTGCGGACTGAAGCCGAGCCGGTGCATCAGCCTCGTCGCCCCGGAGACGCTGTACGAGACGTGGAACTTCCTGCCGATCAGCGTGGCCACCCGCGCGGCGGTCCACACCTGGTCCTCCACCCAGCCGTGCGCGGCCGGCCCCTGCTCCAGATACGCGGTCAGTTTCTCCAGACAGCGCGGGGACAGACGACACCGCGAGCCGCTCGGGCCACGCGAATTCAGAGCTCCCGCACCACCGGCCCGCCACAACTCGTGCCACTGATAGGCCGACTTCCCGCTCACCCGCAGGCGCCGTGCCACCTCCAACGGCTTGACGTCCTGCTCGAACAGCTCGGCCGCCGGCATCCGCACCGACTCACGTCGCCGCCGACCCACAGCGGTCAGCCCGCCCCCATCCGCATACCTCACACACTCCGGGATACCGCCACCACGCCGGGGCCATCAGGCATTCCAGGACACTTCACCCTGACGAGCCGAAGTCAGTAACGATCCGCGGGGTGGGAGCCCTTCGGCACTGGCGCGCGGGAGCTGACTGTCCCCGGCTCCCGCCCGTGCGGCTCGGCTGCGGATACCAGCCTTCGCCCGGAACCGGCAACGTGAAACCATCAAGCGATGACCGAAACGAGCAGCGACGACGGCCGCACCTTTGAGCAGGTTTGGCCAGCTCAAGAGCGACACCTGAGGAGATTCAAAGAGCGCCGTCAACAGCCCAGCAGAGCGTCAATCAGTGCCCGAGCCACGACCACCGGAACCCGAGTATCAGCATCAATGTCAGTGCCCACTGATAGAGAAGGGTCATGGATACCGACGCTCTTCCGCCGTCTGTAGATCACTCTTCCGAAGCCTCGTTCAGGCGTGGGTGCCTGGCCCGGGAGTCAGGGCAGTGGGAGCACGCCCAGGAACTGTTCGAGGAGGCGGTTCGTGGTTCGGGCCCGCAGATGCTCTGGCGCGTGACAGAGGCCTGTTTGTACAGCGACGAGGCGGCGTTGTGGATGCGGCGGGCCGTGGTCACGGAGAGCGAGCCGGGCGGTATCACGGTCGGCCCCGACGCATTCGGGATCCTTGGGGGCAATGGCGATGCGCTGGTGCAGAACTGGGAGATCGTCGTCGAGTCGGACGAACCGGCCCGCGCGGTCGCCGCACTCACCGCTGCGGAACCTCGGCTGATGCGCGTGTTCGAGGACGGCCGCGAACTCTCTCCGGAGGAGGCCGAGGACCTCTGGGACGAGGCCTTCCCTCCCTACAGTCCCAACTACGCCGCCGTCGACGCCACAGTGCCCCGCATCTGGATGGACTGCAAGGACGGGATCTATCCGCACATGGCCCGCACCGCACTGCGCATCGTGACGGACGAACTCCGCAAAGCCGGGGTGCGGCAGGCACACCTGTTCAGCCGTTCCCACCGCTAGCGAACCACGGCCCACACCGGCCCACTCATCACAGAAGATCCGACGGTCAAGATCTCGTGGCAGAGGACACACGGCGGTGGAAACCGGCTGTGTCACGCGTCCCTCACAGCCTCACAGGACGGCGCGTCTACCTGTGGATATGGGCTGTGAGCCTCACAGGCCTCTCAGGTTCGCCGTACCTGTGTGACGGAGTTGCCGGGGCCTGTGATCGGGCCACCCGCAGGACGGTGAAAACCCCTGTCTGGGCGTCTGCTCGGGGGCCTACGCTCCCGTCATGTACAGCAGCTTCTACGCCCGTCCCCGTCCGTTGACCAGTGGCTTCCGACTCGGGGTCTTCGACACGTCGGTGCTCACCTCGGACATCACCGCGGCACTGACGCGGGGCCAGCCGTCCTCGATCCTGGCCGGGATGCGGTACGGAACGCTGCGCGGCTTCATCCCGCACTACGTGTGGGCGGAGGTTCCCCGAGTGCTGGCTGACCGAAAGCGCGAGAGCTGCGCCTTCGATTTTGCGAAGGCGGAGTGGTTGTGGTGGCACCAGTACGTGCCGCTGCTGCACGTCGTCTCCGTCACCGGACTGCCAATGACTGCGGCCGCCGACAAGCTGGCCCACGAAGACCTCAGCGACGTCGGCCTCCTGCAGCTGGCCGGCGTGCTCGCTCCCGTGGTGCTGTTCGCTGCCGACCGCGATCTGATCCGCCACGACGTCGCCGTGCGGGACTGGGGCGCGCTGCGCGCCGCGCTGGGGCGGATCGGCGCAGCAGAGCAGGGCATCCGCAGCAGTACCACCGCGTTGGAGTTCTCCGGCCGCGGCCTGATCGGGACGGCCCGCCTGGCGCGCGCCCATCCGCTGGCCGCCAGCGCGGCGGCGGCCGCCGTCGGTATCTACGCCTATCGCAACCGCACCCGGCTCACGGAGACCCGCGCGGCGCTCGCTCGGGTTGGCACAGACGCCCTGAAAGTCCTGAGCGAACCGTTCATCCGGCACGAGCTGCACGAGCGCGCCTGGAAGGACGCCGAACGCGGCACCGCCGGAAGCGACCTGCTGTCCCAAGTCATCCGTCTGCTCGCTCGCGCACCGGAGCCGATGACTCGCACCGCGATCCTCGCGGCTTTCCCCGCATCGGCGCAGGAACCGCACCGTCGGCACATGGACGGACTGGGTCGGCTCCTGCACCGTTTCCCCGCCTTCCACCAGGCAGAGCCCGGCAGATGGCAGATCGGCAGGGCCAACATGCAGATCACCGCCCCGCGTTGGGGGTAGCCGCCGCCCGAGCGACACGTACGGCCCGTCGATGGCAGCTCGAACCCGGTGACGGTGTGCTGCACGGCATGTCCGGTGTGGGCTCAGTTCCTGGTCGTCGGCACTTTCGTGTGACTCCCAAGGGTGTTCTCACGACTCCTACGGGTGCCGAATTGGCTTTCCCGCCAGAGGTGGGTGCAGGATTCGCAGCGAAGCGTCCGTGGTCAACCAACTGCCAGCGCAGTTCGGCATCGTGGACCTTTTCGCGGGGGGTGGCGGCTTCAGCCAGGGCACGTACGCTCCGCCGACCATCGTGGTCCCAGCACGCAAAAGGGGAGCCCCGAAGGCCGCACCCGGGCTTTGGACGGCGGAGGGTACGACCGAGGACTCCCCGGTGTCGCGTTGGGATCACATCCGCCCGAGCGAAATCACGAGAGATGAATCCTGTAGCTACATTGCGGAACAGTACCGCAGCCAGATCGGTGTCCCGTCTTGCCCAGGTCAGCCAGGTGACCCCTGCCATCGTCGCGCTCTTGGCGATGGTCGCCATCTGCCTGCTGGCCGCCAGCGGTCACGCGGACCCGATCGCTGCTGTGGCGTGGTTTGGCGGCACGGTCTTCGCTGGTGGAACGATCGTCAGCGTGACCGTCCACATCCGCCGCTGACCACGATGGTCAGGCGCGGATAGCATGCGCATCGGCCCGTCCCCGGCAGCTCGAATGCCGGGGACGGGCCGATGCGCGTTCGAGGGTGGGTCAGCCGAGCCAGACGATGTCCAGCACCGACAGGTGCCTGAGCGCGCGGTTCGCGAAGAAGATGAGGGACAACTGGCCGACGGATGCGATGCGCACGTCCTCGCCCTCAGGGTCGCCGACGTCCCACTGAGGGAAGCCCCAGGGGTTCCCGGCCGCGGCGTCCAGGACGTCCCAGATCATCTGCTCCGCGTGCTCAGGCAGTGCGGCGAGCACCTTCGCGGCGGGCGGCGACAGCCGGACCGCGTACGGCTGACCGCTCACCGGCGCCTGCTCCGGATCTCCTCGAGGTCGACGAACCCGGTCTCGTCACGGCCGGAAGCGAGGAACGCGTCGACCGCCGGGGCGGCGGCGACGCGGGCCTGCCAGACCTGGACGACCTCGTACAGCCCGGCGAGGGAGAACGTCCGGCGCGACTCTTCCAGCGCGGCCGTCCATTCCTGCTGGAAGGCCGGCACCCACCGGTCCGCACGCCGGTCGGCGCGCAGCTGGGCGAGCAGTTCGGCCGGAGCTCCCGGGGCGGGGGCGTACGGCGTGACGGGAACGTGGTCGGGCTGCGCGCTCATCGGCTGTTCCTCCCGGCGGGTCGTACCGCCACGGTACGCGCGCCGGGTGGCCGTGGATGCGGGCATCGACGGATCCACATCTACCGGGTCAGAGCGCGAGCGACGGCCCGGACGTGCTGGCGCAGCGGGTCGGCATCGAGCAGCGGGCTCTTGTCGAGGTCGATAGCGCCGGTGTGACTGAACGTTCTAGCTAGGTGGCCACTGAGGGCGGGAGTTGGCCAGTTGAGCAACACGTTGGCCGGATCTACGACCCTGATCTCGCATCAAACGTCTACATAGAGATTTTGTGTCATATTTCGGATACGTCTCCTTACGAAAGGTATGTCATGAAGTTCGCGGTCATCGGCGGTACCGGGCTGATCGGGTCGCAGGTCGTCAAGAATCTGAACGCCGTCGGGCACGAGGCGGTGCCGCACTCGCAGTCCACCGGAATCGACGTCATCAGCGGCCGGGGACTGGGCGAGGCGGTGGCGGGGGCCGACGTCATCGTCAACCTGACGAACTCCCCGACCTTCGACGAAGCCTCCCCGGCCTTCTTCCAGACCTCGATGGACAACCTTCTGGCCGCGGCCCAGAAGGGCGGCGTCGGCCACTTCGTCATTCTCTCGATCGTCGGCGCGGACCAGGTGCCGGAGCTGGACTACTACCGGGCCAAGGTGCTCCAGGAGGACATCCTCGCGGCAGGGCCGGTCCCCTACTCGATCGTCCGCGCGACGCAATTCATGGAGTTCATGGACGCTGTCCTGTCCTGGACCACCGACGGCGACACCATCCGGCTGCCCGCCACGCCGATCCAGCCGATCGCCTCCAAGGACGTGGCCGACGCGGTGGCGGAAGTCGCCGCGGGCGCCCCGCTGGGGGGCATTCGCAACATCTCCGGGCCCGAGGTCTTCTCCCTGGACGAGCTGGGACGGATCACCCTCACCCACAAGGGCGACGGCCGCACCGTTGTCACCGACCCCACCGCCGGCATGTTTGCCGTCGTCAAGGGTGACGTCCTCACCGACAAGGACGCCCACCTCGCCCCCACCCGCTACGTCGACTGGCTCTCCTGAACCGCCCGCGCCCTCCAACCTCCAGTTCGGCCAGAACGCGGACGATCCAGGTAGCCGACAGGTGCCCCATGTCCTGAGTGCTGTAGTTGGCCAAACTGGCCAACTACAGCACTCAGTCACACCAGACCCTCGGCGCCGGAACTCCGGGAATCCCCTAGAACATCACGGGAACTTCACGTACCAAGCTCCGCTAAGCCGCAGGTCAAGCCATTTCGTCGGTAGCCCCTGGTACAGCCCGACGCATCGTGATGGAGGTCGTTGTCGACGTCGCCCGGGACAGCGCCGGACGGTGACTGCACCCGGTCCGCCCACACTGCGTGCGCACGGACGTCGACGTGGCGCAGATACCCCTGTTCGGCGAGTGACCCGCACCGGCCGACGCAGCGGTCAAGGGGAGGGCGGGCTCAGCAGTGGGCCGGGCGGGCTATCTCAGCCCGGCCCACTGCTGAACGCTGCCGTACTGTCGCCCTATCGGGCTGGCACGCTGTCGGAGGGTGTGGCACGGATGCGGTCGATGAGCGCTTCCATGCCAATCAGCCCGGCGTCCAGGCCGAGTTGCTGCATCCAGTTGTCGACCTGCTCGCGGCGTTCGGATTCCACCCGCAGGTCCAGGGCGGGGTTCGCGATGAAGATCCCGCCGTGCGATCCACTTGAGTCTTCCGGCACTGGGGCCAGTCCTTCGGGATGGAGAAGGCTGCCTACGGCGTCGCCGGTAACGAGGTGCAGCTGCTGGGGCTGGGCGGCGTCCAAGTGGGCGGCGGCTTTGGGGAACTTGGCCTCCAGGGCGTCCAGGACGTGGCGCATCTGGGACTGGATCGCCTTGGTGTCGGGTTGTTCGAAGACGGTCCGCAGCAGCGTCGCGACCCAGGGCTGGGCGGATTTCGGAACCTGGCTCAGCAGATTTCGGGCGTACTGGGTGCGGCATCGCTGCCAGGATGCGCCGGGCAGGACGGCGCCGATCGCGGCGACGAGGCCGGTGTGGGCGTCGGAGACGACGAGCTGGACACCGTTCAGACCGCGGGCGGTCAGGGAGCGCAGAAAGGCGAGCCAGTCGGCGCCGTCCTCGGCGGTGGCGACGTCGATGCCGAGGATCTCACGGTGCCCGTCGGCGTTGACCCCGACTGCGATCAGCGCGTGGACGTTGATGATGCGGCCGCCCTCACGGACCTTCTGGGTCAGCGCGTCCACCCGGACGAACGCGTAAGGCCCGGCATCGAGCGGCCGGTTGCGGAACGCGGCGACCTGCTCGTCCAGGTGCTTGGCCATCGAGCTGACCTGGGACTTCGACAGCTGGGTGACGCCGAGGGACTCGGCGAGCTTCTCGACCCGGCGCGTGGAGACGCCGGGCAGGTAGGCAGTGGCGACCACCGAGACGAGGGCCTGCTCGGCCCGGCGGCGTCGCTCGAGGAGCCAGTGCGGGAAGTAGCTGCCCTGCCGCAGCTTGGGGATGGCGAGTTCGACGGTGCCGGCGCGGGTGTCCCACTCGCGCGGGCGGTAGCCGTTGCGGTGGTTGACGCGTTCGTCGCTGACCTGCCCGTACTCGGCGTTGCAGAGGGCATCCGCCTCGGCGGACATGAGTGCGCCGGCGAACGTCTTGACCATCGCGCGCAGCAGATCGGGACTCGCCGCGGTGAGGTTGTCCTGGACGCAACCCGCTGTTTCTGTCCGAAAATTTCGGAGCGCCTCACAGGCCCTGCTATGGCGGCACCTCTCGATGGTCGGCGGACATGGATTCCGTCGATGTCGTCGATGTCTGACTTTCCTTCAGGTCCCCCAGGGCCGGTGCGGAGTGTAGAGAACCGCTGCCGAAGCGGGCCGATGAGTGGAAGGTTCTCACCTCTCTTCGCTCCGGAGTCGGACCTAGGGTGACGTGCGGCACGTAGCCACGCTGTGTCGAGAAGACACTCATGAAAACGAATCACACCTGTTGTCACCTGGAGGCTTCCATTTCCCCGAAAGCGGCCGCCGGCGCGATGGTCGGCCCTGGTTCTCCAGCATGCTCACCCGCGAGTTCATCCGCTTCCGTGGGGATGCGGATGAGGTGTCGGAGAGCCGTCACCCGCATCGACGGCCGGTAGCTTCTGCGCTGACTCAGAGGACGACGCCCGGGTCTGCTTCACCGCAACCAGCCGCTACGCCCGCGTCGTCGCCGACGGCGAGGTCACTGGCATCGTCGATCCGCAAGCACAGCCTGCGGTTGACTTCCTGCTCGGCGGTGCCGACGGGCAGGCCCCCTTCTGCTCACCTCCCCGGCAGCTCCCAGACACCGAGGGGCAGCCAGGCCGGACCGAGGCCGTCCGAGCCGTAATTCCCGGCCCGTACCAGCCCGCAGGCTCAGATCTCTCGCACGCCTCTGGACCGTGCCCGTCTTCTGGGGCGGACCCGCTGACCGAAAGAGAAGACCCATGTCTGATCAGTCCCGCGTCGCGATCGTCACCGGAGCCGCTGGGGCCGACCGGCCAGATCCTGCACACCGCGACGAGTTACCGGCGCCGATGGCAGCCGGGGCCATCGACGTCCTGGACGGGCTGATGCAGCCACGGCCGCTCACCATCGCACACATCCTGGAGCGCGCCGAGAGGCTCCATGCGCACAAGCACGTCACGACTTCCGGCGCCGGGCGGCTCACCTACGCCGACGTGGCCGACCACACCAGGCGCCTGGCCACTGCACTGGACTGCCTCGGCGTCCCGGTCGGTGCCCGTGTCGCGACGTTCGCCGGTAACAACCGACGCCACCTCGAGCTCTGTCTCGCGGTGCCGGCCACCAAGCGGGTGCTGCACACGATCAACGTCCGGCTCTCCTCGGAGCACCTTGAATACATTGTCAACCATGCCGAGGACGACGTGGTGTTCGTCGATCGCGGGCTGCTCCCCCGGATCTGGCCGAGCGCCGACCGGATGCCACGCGTGCGGCACTGGGTGGTGATGCCCGACGGCAGCGACACGGCGATCCCGGCGGATCCCCGCTTCCTGGACCACGACGAGGTGATCTCCAGGGGTGATCCGTTCACGGGCTCGTTCGAGGACACATTCGCACTCGCGGATGAGAACCTGGCCTCGGGACTGTGCTACACCTCCGGAACGACCGGACCGCCCAAGGGTGTGCTCTACAGCCACCGGTCGACGGTTCTGCACTGTTTGGGGACGCTCGCGGCCGGCCTCATCGGCCTCAGCGAGAGCGACGTTGTGATGCCGATTGTGCCCCTGTTCCACGCCAACGCCTGGGGCCTTCCCTACGGCGCGATGATGGCGGGCGCCTCTTTGGTCCTCCCCGGCAACTCGACGGATCCGGCTCATCTGCTGCAGTTGATGGAGGCCGAGCGGGTGACGGTCGCCGGTGCCGTTCCCACGGTGTGGAAAAGTCTGGCCCCCGAGTTGCGGGCTCACGACCTGAGCGCCACGCGGCTACTGCTCGGTGGCGGCTCCGCCGTTCCCCCGGCGCTGTCCGAGACCTACCGCGCCGCACTCGGCGTACCCATCACCCATTCGTGGGGGATGACGGAGGTCAGCCCCGTCGGGGCCATCGGCGGCACGCGCACCCAGCACCGGAAAGCAACCACAGAGCAGCAGGTGGCCGTGCGGGCCGCCCAGGGGCAGCCCATGCCCCTCGTGAACCTGCGGATCGTCGATGTCGAGACAGGCCTGGAGCTCCCGCGCGACGGCAACGCCGTCGGTGAGCTGCAGGTGGCGGGCCCCTGGGTGGCGGGTGGCTACTTCCGGGCGGACGGGGAGGACAGCTTCACCGGCGATGGCTGGCTGCGCACCGGCGACCTGGCCACTGTCGACGCCGACGGCTACCTGCGGCTCGTGGACCGGATCAAGGACCTGATCAAGTCCGGGGGCGAGTGGATCTCATCGATCGAGCTCGAGGCCGTCATCGCCTCACACCCCGACGTCGTCGAAGTCGCTGTGATCGCCCGCCCGGATCCGCGATGGGCGGAGCGCCCCGTCGCGTACGTCGTCCTGCGCGACGACAGCGTCACCACGGCCGAAGAGCTCCTGCGGCACATCACGCCGATGGTTGCCAGGTGGTGGCTGCCCGACGAATTCTTCTTCATGACCGCACTGCCCAGGACGGGCACCGGCAAGCTGTCGAAGGGCGCCCTGCGGGACTCGGCGCGTACCACCTGAGGCACGCTCCGTCACATCCGACGCTCCCGCCCCGTGAGCGAGGTCATGCGGAGCACGGTCCAATCGGTGAAGCACCCCACATGACCCACGTCACCTACTAAGAAGGACAGTAGGAATAAAAGGGGCATATCTGGTTGCGCCCACCACTCCTGACCTGGGGATTGAGACTGGGCTCACATGAACCGCCATCCTGGCCAGTGCGG
>NZ_JAODTZ010000071.1 GCF_025399795.1 Streptomyces rhizosphaerihabitans
CGCAACCGCAGGCGCCGGTCCGCCGAGGAGCCGGCCGAGGCGGCCGAGGCGGAGGGCCACCGTCGGCACCGATGACGGGACAGTCGCTCCGCGGTCCGGTGCACACCTCGCGATCCCCCGCGAGGTCCGCCCCCTCCCGGGCCGCGGAGCGACTGCCACCTCCCCCCTCGGTGTGGACCGTGGTCGTACCGAAGTCTGATGCTTCAACTGTGAAGCTCTGATGGGGGAGATGCTGAGCATAAGCGCACTAACGGCTTATATGGTCCGGAGATTCAGCTTCCGTTTGTGTGGGTTGAGCCATTGACCAGTTCGTGGTGAACCGTGGACGCTCGCCATACGTATGTGTCAGCCGCGTCCGACGTAGGGCATGGCCGTCGCCAGGACCGTCGCGAACTGCACGTTCGCCTCCAATGGCAGCTCGGCCATGTGCCGTACGGTGCGCGCCACGTCGGCCACGTCCATCACCGGTTCGACCGCCAGTTCGCCGTTCGCCTGGAGCGTCCCGGTCCGCATCCGCTCGGTCATGTCGGTGGCCGCGTTGCCGATGTCGATCTGCCCGCAGGCGATCCGGTACGGACGTCCGTCCAGGGACAGGGACTTGGTCAGGCCCGTCAGCGCGTGCTTGGTCGCGGTGTACGCGATCGACTGCGGGCGGGGTGTGTGCGCCGAGACCGAGCCGTTGTTGATGATCCGGCCGCCCTGCGGGTCCTGCTCCTTCATCTGCCGGTACGCCGCCTGCGCGCACAGGAACGCGCCGTTCAGATTGGTGTCGACGACATGCCGCCAGGCGTCGTACGGCAGTTCTTCGAGCGGCACACCGCCAGGACCGAACGTCCCGGCGTTGTTGAACAGCAGGTCGAGGCGCCCGAAGCGGTCGTGCGCGGCGGCGAAGAGGGCGGCCACCTCGTCGGGACGTGACACGTCCGTCCGTACGGCGATCGAGGGTCCCCCGGGTACGAGGGCCGCTGTCTCCTCCAGCGTCTCGGCCCGGCGTCCGGCGAGCGCCACCGACCAGCCGATGCGCAGTAGTTCGGCGGCCACCGCGCGGCCGATGCCGGAGCCCGCCCCGGTCACCACCGCGATCTTCGTGTCCAGGGGATCCGGGGGATCCGGGGGATCCAGGGGGGGCGGGGAGTGCGGGGGATTCATGGCGTTCATGCGCCCGCAGCGTAGGGGAGGGGGACCGGCGAGTCGGGCATCCGGACGTGAAGGCCCGGCTCCGGACGCCAGTGGTCCCTCAACGGCGGCCGGAACCAGGGGGATTGAACCGGCCGACGTCCTACGCGTTCGCTTCGCCGGGGTAGCGGACGCCGACGCGGTCCCGGATCGTGTCGAGTGTGCGCATCACCGCGAGGGTGCCGTCGAGCGGGACGAGCGGGGACTCGCTCTCACCGGCGCGCAGGGCCCGCATCACCTCGGCGGCCTCGTGCTTGAGGCTGTTGCGGGGGCCCGAGGCGGGGTCGGCGCGGAAGATCTCCGGCTCGCGGCCGTCGCGGTGCAGGACGAAGTGGTCCGGGAAGAAGAAGCCGTCCGGGATGTCGATGCGGCCCGCGGAGCCGGTGACGGAGGCGGCGACGGGCGTGCCACCGTTGATGGAGCAGTGCACCGAAGCCAGAGCGCCGCTCTCCCAGGAGAGCAGTGCACCCGTCTGGAGATCGACGCCCTCGTCGGAGAGCACCGCTCTCGCGACGATGTCCGAGGGCTCCCCGAGCAGCAGCTGCGCGAACGACACCGGGTAGACACCGAGGTCGAGCAGCGCACCGCCGCCCTGCGCCGGGTCCCGCAGCCGGTGCGAGGGCGGGAACGGCCCCGCGAGACCGAAGTCGGCCTGCACCGTGCGCACTTCACCGATCGCACCGTCGTCGACGAGCGCCTTCAGCCGCCCGACCAGCGGATTGCAGTACATCCACATGGCCTCCATCAGGAAGCGGTCGTGCCGCCGGGCGAGCGCGACCAGTTCCTCGGCCTCCCGCGCGTTCAGCGTGAACGCCTTCTCGCACAGCACATGACGCCCCGCCTCCAGACACATCCCGGCGGCCACCCGGTGGGCCGAGTGCGGCGTGGCGACGTACACGATGTCGACGTCCTGGTCCGCGGCGAGCGAGGCCCAGTCCCCGTACGCCCGCGGGATACCGAACCGTTCCGCGAACGCCTTCGCCGAGGAGTCCGTCCGTGAGGCGACGGCCACCACCTCGGCGTCCGGCATGTCGACCAGGTCCGCCGTGAACGCCGCGGCGATCCCGCCGGTCGCAAGAATTCCCCACCGCACGCGTTCGCGCTCGCCCGTCATGCCCGCCCCTTGATCCGTGACCCCGAACACGCTGTTCGAACTGAGAGCATAGGGGGCGCGACTTTCGAAGAGGGGGGCACATGCCCGAGCGTGGCCGCATCACGCGGGACCAGGAAGGCCCGCGAGGGCACATACCGAACGCGGCGGCCGCCGACACCACGGCGGCGGTCGCCGAGGCCGCCGAACCGGCGTCCGGCGCCGCGCCACGACCGCAGGCCGGCGCCGCGCCACGACCCGCCACCGGCCCCGGCGCCCCGGGCCGCACCGGACTCCTCGTCACCCTCGTCCTCGGCGGGCTCACCGCCACACCCCCGCTCGCGATGGACATGTACCTCCCCTCGCTGCCGGAGGTCACCGGATCGCTGCACGCCCCCGCCGCCACCGTGCAGCTCACGCTCACCGCGTGCCTCGCGGGCATGGCGCTCGGGCAGCTCGTCGTCGGGCCGATGAGCGACCGGTGGGGCCGCAGACGCCCGCTGCTCGCCGGCCTCGCCGTCTACGTCGTCGCCACCGTGCTGTGCGCCCTCGCACCCGGCATCGGCCTGCTCGTCGCCTTCCGCCTCGTCCAGGGTCTCGCGGGCGCGGCCGGGATCGTGATCGCCCGCGCCATCGTCCGCGACCTCTACGACGGCGTGGCGATGGCCCGCTTCTTCTCCACCCTCATGCTGATCTCCGGCGTCGCCCCGGTCGTCGCGCCGCTCATCGGCGGACAGATCCTGCGCGTCACCGACTGGCGGGGCGTGTTCGTGGTCCTCACCGCCGTCGGCATCGCGCTGACGGCGGTCGTCTGGGCCAAACTGCCCGAGACCCTCCAGCCGGCGGACCGGCACGGCGGCGGCGTCGGCGAGGCGCTGCGCGCCATGCGCGGACTGCTCGCCGACCGCGTCTTCGCCGGATACATGCTCGCGGGCGGCTTCACCTTCGCGGCCCTCTTCGCCTACATATCCGCGTCCCCGTTCGTGATTCAGGACCTCTACGGCGCCTCCCCGCAGACCTTCAGCCTGCTCTTCGGCGTGAACTCCGTCGGCCTGGTGATCGCCGGGCAGATCAACGGCAAGCTGCTGGTCGGCCGGGTCGCCCTCGAGAAGGTCCTAGCCGTCGGCCTCGCGCTCGTCGCCCTCGCCGCGACCGCGCTGCTGCTCATGTCCACCGGTCTCCTCGGCCCGGTCGGGCTCGCACCGGTGGCCGCCGCGCTGTTCGTGCTGATGTCCGCCATGGGCCTCGCCCTGCCCAACACCCAGGCGCTCGCCCTCATGCGGGTGCGGCACGCGGCCGGTTCCGCCTCCGCGCTGCTCGGCACCACCTCCTTCCTCATCGGCGCGGTCGCCTCACCGCTCGTCGGCATCGCCGGAGAGCACACCGCCGTCCCGATGGCAGTCGTCCAACTGGCCGCGGCACTGGTAGCCGTCGCCTGCTTCGTGGGACTGTGCCGTCCCCGGCGGACGGGACCCACTTCGAACGAAAAGGCGGCGGAGAGCTGAGCGCACCAAGACTGCGGACCGGCACACCCGAACGGGCCGGTCTCGACGCCGGTGAACTGCGTCAGCTCGTCCAGGAGGTCCGCGCCCTCACCCGGGGGGCCGACCCCTGGGCGGCGGGCGTCGTGGTGGTCGCGGGGCGGGGCCCGGTCATCGCCGTCGAGGAGGCGGCGGGCTGGGCGGTGCGCTACGCGGCCCACGACGAGGACAAGGACACCGGGGTCGAGCTGCCGTCGGAAGCCCGTGTGCCGATGACCGTGCACACGCCCTTCGACCTGGCCTCCCTCACCAAGCTGTTCACGGCGGTCGCCGCGGTGCAGCAGCTGGAGCGCGGCACGCTGGGCATCGAGGCGCGCGTCGGCGCGTACCTGCCGGAGTTCCGCGCGGCCCGCGAGCACGGCATCACCGTACGGCAGCTGCTCACCCACACCTCCGGGCTGCGCCCCGAACTCCCGCTGTACGACTGCCCGGACGACAAGGCCCGGCTGGCGCTGCTGCGGGCGGAGGCCCCCTCGTCCGAACCGGGCGAGTACCGGTACTCCGACATCAACCTGATCCTCCTGCAGTACGTGCTGGAACGCGTCACCGGCCGGGGGCTCGACGTCCTCGTCCGGGACGGCATCACCCGCCCGCTCGGGATGAACGCCACCGCCTTCGGGCCCTGCCCCGGCGCGGCGGCCACGGAGGACCAGCGGCGGCCGTGGGCCAAGGCGGACCGGGGCATGCTGCGGGGCGTGGTGCACGACGAGAACGCCTGGGCGCTCGGCGGGGTCGCCGGTCACGCCGGTCTCTTCTCCACCGGGCGCGATCTGGCCGTGTTCTGCCGCACCCTGCTCGCGGGCGGTTCGTACGGTCCCGCCCGCATCCTCGGCCCCGACTTCGTCGAACTCCTCCTCACCCCGCCCGGACTCGGATTCGCCCTCGACCAGCCCTGGTTCATGGGCACCCTCGCGGGCCACGGCGCGGCCGGCCACACCGGGTTCACCGGCACGTCCCTGGTCCTGGACCCGGCGACGGACACGTTCCTGGTGCTGCTCGCCAACACGGTCCACCCCCGCCGCCGCCCGGCGGACAACGCGCCCCGGGCGACAGCGGCCACCCGGCTCCGGCGGTCGGTGCGGGGCACCTGAGCGATCGTTCCGCCCGGTGCGGGCGGAGCGATCGCCTGCCGGGGCGCGGCGGTGCGGGGCGTCCTGAGCGATCACCCGCCCGATGCCGGCGGGTTGCGGCGTCCGAGCGACCGCCCGGCAGGTATGGGCGGGGCATCTGACGGATCGCCTGCCGGGGCGCGGGCGGTGCGGGGCGCCTGAGGGTCGCCGGGCGGGTACGGGCGGGTCGGGGCACTTGGGGGATCGCCTGCCGGGGCGCGGGCGGGCCGGGGCATGCGAGAGGTCACCCGGCGGGCGCGGGTGGTGCGGGGCACCTGAGAGAATCGGGCCGTGAACGCCCCCGTGCCCCCCGCCGACACCCTGCGCAGCGCCCTCGCCGGGCTCCTCGACGGTCTCCCGCCGAAGGCCGCCGCGCAGGCGGTCGAGCGGCTGATCGTGAACTACCGGGGGGCCACCCCGACCCACGCGCCGATCCTTCGGGACCGCTCGGACGTGGTCGCGTACGCCGCGTACCGGATGCCCGCGACGTTCGAGGCGGTGTGCTCCGCGCTGGAGGCGTTCGCGGACGCGGTGCCCGGCTGGGCGCCGGGGAGCCATGTGGACGTCGGCGGCGGCACCGGCGCGGCCACCTGGGCGGTGAACGCGACCTGGGAGGGCACCCGCCCTGTGACCGTGCTCGACTGGGCCGAGCCCGCCCTCGCGCTCGGCCGGGAGATCGCCGCGGCCAACCCGGAACTGAAGGATGCCGCGTGGCAGCGCTCTCGTATCGGAGCGGCGCTCACCATCGAGAGCACTGATCTCCTCACCGTCTCCTACGTCCTCGGCGAGCTCACCGAAGCCGACCGCGCCTCGGTCGTGGACACCGCCGCGAGCGCCGCCCAGGCCGTCGTGATCATCGAGCCCGGCACCCCCGACGGCTACACCCGGGTCCTCGCCGCCCGCGAGCGCCTGATCGGCGCCGGCTTCCACGTCGCCGCTCCCTGCCCGCACAGCGCGGCCTGCCCCATCGTCCCCGGCCAGGACTGGTGCCACTTCTCCGCGCGGGTCGCCCGTTCCTCGCTGCACCGCCAGGTCAAGGGCGGTTCCCTGCCCTACGAGGACGAGAAGTTCAGCTACGTCGCTGCGACCCGCTTCCTGCCGGACCCGGCGCCCTCCCGCATCGTGCGCAAGCCGCAGATCCGCAAGGGACAGGTCCTGCTCGACCTGTGCGAGCCGGACGAGACACTGCGCCGGGAGACGGTGACCAAGCGCCACGGACCGCTGTACAAGGCGGCCCGCGACGTGGAGTGGGGCGATGCCTGGCCGCCGCCCGGGGACACCTTCTAGGTCATCCCCGGGTCACCCCGGGCTCCCGGGCAGGCCTCGGAACTCCTCGGTGCAGCACTTCACGCTTCCGCTGCTTTGAGGAGTCCGCCGAGATCGACGCCGACCGTGTCCAGGTGGTATCGACGCCCTCGTCTGCCCGAGGGCAGGCGATTCCGGTCCGTACTGCTTCGCAGTACCACCGGTGAGTTCCTCGACCGCGTGACCGAGGGCGAGCGGGACGTCGACCGGTTTGGCGGGGTCCATCCATGGATTGATCGCGTACGTGACGTCGAAGTGCACCGGTGGGCAGATGAGGTGACGCCGGGGCATGGCACGGCGGAGAGGGCGCAAGGAAAGCTCCTTACGCAACCGCAGGGCAGTTGATGCTCATGGTGCGGCGTCCGGAGCCCCGGGCCGGGAGCCGAACGGGTCGTGTCCACCGGACCCGGCCCCCGGGGCGTCACCGGGCGCCCCGGGGCCGGGTCCGGGGCGCCCGCGCCACCGGACGCATACGTCCTGGCTGCGTGCGCCGCAGGTCCCGTGCGGCGCACGCCGGGACGTCGCCCCCGGTCTCCCCGGAGCTGCTCGTCTCCCCGCCCGGCCGGCGCCGGCTCCAGCGCACGGCCCCGATCTTGTACGACCGCACAGACACGCTCGTCGACTACGCCCTGCGCGGTCCCGCTCCCCGCCGAGGGGCGAAGAAATACCCTCACATCATGCAATAACGCCTGATCAGGGCCTGGCGAACGCATCGCCCCACCTACCCCGGTTGTCGGCTCCGGCCACCCGGGGCGCAGGATGGTGGGACCATGGGGCAAGGACGAGTGCACTACGGCGAGGCGAGGGGATAGATGAGCGCAGAGTTCGGCCGCCGCTCCGGCACGCAGGGCAGGATCTCGAAGTGGCTGCGCGGACGCCGGCCCAAAGCCCCTGCGGAGACATCCGCCGGCGGGCGTGAGGCCCTGCTGCTCGCCGCCGCCGCCGCGGGGCTGCCGCTCGCGCAGGCCGCGTACCCCTCCGGCTACCGCTGTTCCTGTGACCGCGTCGGCTGCCCCACCCCGGCGCGCCACCCCGTCTCCTTCGCCTGGCAGACGCAGTCGACGACCGACCGCGCGCAGATCGAGCGCTGGGCCCGGCACCAGCCGAAGGCGAACTTCATCACCGCGACCGGCATGGTGCACGACGTCCTGGACGTCCCGCTGGACGCCGGACGCGAGGCGCTGGAGCGGATACTGTCCGCCGACATCGAGGTCGGACCCGTCGCGGAGACAGGCGACGGACGCATGCTCTTCTTCACCCTCACCCGCGGTACGCCCGAGGACGAGGACGAGTGGTGGCCCTGTGAGCTGGACTGCCACCCCGAGACGATGGACGAGCACCCCGGCTTCCGCTGGCACTGCCGCGGTTCGTACGTCCTCGTGCCGCCGGCCCAGCTGCCCGGTGGCCTGAGCGTCGACTGGGTGCGCGGACCCGAGCATCCCTTGCCGGACCCGCTCACCCTCCTGGAGATCCTGACCGACGAATGCGCCCGCTATGCCGGGGAGAACGGCGCGGACCAGCTCGCCGCCTGGCCCCACCGGGGCTGAGAACCCGCCCGACCGGCGGTTCTGGAAGGTCGCACCGCGCTTGCCGAGTGAGCGGTTGCCGGATGCAACGGACGCACACGCGGGGTGCGCGGACGTGCCGGGTGGGTGCGCCGGGTGTGCGGACGTGCCGGGTGGGTGCGCCGGGTGCGGGTGCGCGGGGGCGCCGCCGTACTACTCGCCCTCGGCCCCTGTCAGCCCCTCGATCCGTCCGAGGACGGACACCTGTCCTTCGCCCGAACCCTTCAGCGGGTCCAGGACGACCTGGTTGGAGACGAACTCCAGGGTCAGGGACTGCTTGATCTCGCCGGTCGTCAAGGCCCGCACGTCCGCGCCGGGGGAGGGGATCTCGGTGCCCGCGGCGGCGGTCTCCTTCTCGTAGCGGTGCGTGGCGAAGAACACCAGCGCCCCGCCGTCCGCGGTGCGCAGACCCACCGGCGCGTAGTCGCCCGAGACCAGCGGCTGGTCGATGTACTGCCTGGCGAGGCCGGGCTTGCTGGCGAACTTCTCGCGCTGGGCCCGCCACTGCGAGGTGTGGACGCCCGAGGCGAAGGCGTCGCCGCCGGTCTTCAGATAGGTCGCGTACGACCGGCCGAGCTTCACCGGCTCGATCGCGAGCGCCGCGTCGTCGGCCGTGACCGGCTGCGCCCAGCCGCCCTCGTCCTTCGCGAACTTCGGTACGTCACCGGCCCCGAGGACCGTCAGATACGAGGCCTGCCACAGTTCGTCGGCGCTGCCCCGGGTGAAGACGAGCAGCCAACGGCTGCCCGGCACGCCCTTGTTGGCCGTCGTGTTCGCCACGAACCAGCGCGGCCAGCCCGCCTTCGCGGGGATCGAGAACTCGGCGTCGGCGAACTCCAGCGCCGAATGCGCGGGATTCCCGGCCGGGTTGTTCTTGCGCCCGGCCTTCAGCCTGGCGCCGTCGATGTCCGCGAGCGGACCGGCCACCCGGTCCGCGTCGTCGGAACGGTCGTACGTAGCGTCCGCCTTGTTGTAGGCGACGGTGAAGTCCTTGAGCGCGCGGGCGGCTTCGGCGCGGGTCGCCGCCGGGACGACCTCTCGCTCGCCGTGCACCACCACGCAGCCGCTCGCCGCCGAGGACAGGACGGTCACCGTCGCCGTCGCCAGGGCGAAACGACCGAGGGCGGAACGGCCCAGAGCGAAACGGCCGAGACTACGAGGCCTTCGTGGGCTGCGACCCGTGCGATCCCTGCTCATCAGGTGCCTTCACCTTCCCCTTCCCGGAGGCGAACCCTACCGGGGCGAGGAAGATCGTGAGCGTCGGGACCAAGTACAGCGCCCACACCGTGACCTGAAGGACGGTCGGGTCGGGCTGGAAGTTGAAGACGCCCTTCAGCAGGGTGCCGTACCAGCTCGTCGGGTCGATCGTGTTGCTGATGTCGAAGGCGAGGTTCGTCAGGCCCGGGACGAAGTCGGCTTCCTGCAGGTCGTGGATGCCGTACGCGAGCACGCCCGCGGCGACGACGACCAGCATGCCGCCGGTCCAGGTGAAGAACTTGGCGAGGTTGATCTTCAGCGCGCCACGGTAGAAGAGCCAGCCGAGGAGGACCGCGGTGGCCAGGCCCAGCGCCACGCCGATCAGCGGGCGGGGCGTGCCGTCACTGGCCGCGTGCACCGACGCCCACACGAACAGGGCCGTCTCCAGACCCTCCCGGCCGACCGCCAGGAACGCGGTCGCGACCAGCGCGCCCGTTCCCATGGCGAGGGCCGCGTCCAGCCTGCCGTGCAGCTCGGACTTCAGGTGCCGGGCCGTGCGGCGCATCCAGAAGACCATCCACGTCACCAGGCCCACGGCGAGGACCGACAGCGAACCGCCGAGCCCCTCCTGCGCCTGGAACGTCATCTCCTGGGAGCCGAATTCGAGGGCGCAGCCGAAACCGAGCGCCACGGCGATCGCGACGCCGATGCCGATCCAGATCGGCTTCAGGGCGTCCCTGCGCTCCGTCTTCACCAGGTAGGCGATGAGGATGCAGACGACGAGGCTGGCTTCGAGGCCCTCGCGGAGACCGATCAGATAGTTGCTGAACACGGCTATGCCTCCTTGGAGAACAGCGTCCGGCCCCACCAGTCGTCCTTGTCCCGGACGCCGGGCGGGACGGCGAAGACCGCCGAACTCACGTGCTG
Source organism: Streptomyces rhizosphaerihabitans (assembly GCF_025399795.1). Taxonomy (GTDB): domain Bacteria; phylum Actinomycetota; class Actinomycetes; order Streptomycetales; family Streptomycetaceae; genus Streptomyces; species Streptomyces rhizosphaerihabitans. The sequence continues at coordinate 9,911 of NZ_JAODTZ010000071.1, forward strand.
GATGTACTCGTTGAGCGCGTCGGAGCGCGACAGGCTGCGCTGCACGGGGATGAAGCCCTTGCGCACGTCACGCTGGTACGCGAGGAAGAACAAGCCCGCTTCGAGGCGGCCGAGACCGTCCGTGCCGTCCGTGAAGGAGTAGCCGCGGCGCAGGATGGTCACGCCGTGGTTGGAGTCGGGGTGCGCGAGCCGGACGTGCGCGTCGGGCTTCATCGCCTTCAGGAACGGCTTGTCGTGCTCCTTGGCCTTGCCGGCCGGGGCGCCCTCGCCCTTGTCGCGGCCGAAGACGTCCTCCTGCTCCTGCAGCGAAGTGCGGTCCCACGTCTCGATGTTCATCCGGATGCGCCGGGCGACGAGGTAGGAACCGCCCGTCATCCAGGACGAGTTCGCGCTGCCGTCCTTCCCGTCGACCCAGACGAACTTGTCCAGCCGCGCGGTCTCGGTGCCCGCGATGTTGCGGGTGCCGTCCTTGAAGCCCATCAGGTTGCGCGGGGTCTGCGCGTCCGGGGTCGTCGACGACGTCTTGCCGAAGCCGAGCTGCGACCAGCGGATGGCGACCTTGCCGAAGCCGATACGGGCCAGGTTGCGGATGGCGTGCACCGCCACCTGCGGGTCGTCCGCGCAGGCCTGGATGCACAGGTCGCCGTTGCTGCGGGCCTTGTCCAGGTTGTCGCCCGAGAACTCCGGCAGGTCGACGAGCGCCTCCGGCCGGCGGTCCGCCAGACCGAACTTCTCGAACAGCGACGGACCGAAGCCGATCGTCAGCGTCAGCCGGGAGGGCTTGAGCCCCAGCGCCTCACCGGTGTCGTCCGGCGGCGCCTCGGCCAGACCGCCGTACGCGCCCTCACCGACCGTGTGTCCGGCGGTCATCCGGGCGGCGGCCTGCGTCCAGTCCTTGAGGAGCTGGACGAACTCGGCGCGGTCGTCCGTCTTCACGTCGAACGCGGCGAAGTGCAGCCGGTCCTGCACCGCTGTCGCGATGCCCGCCTGATGCGCGCCGTGGAAGGCGACAGCGGCGCCGGTGTCGGCGGCGGCCGGATCGACGTCGTTGCCGGTACGGGTCATCGCGACGGCGCCGCCGGCCGCGGCGGCACCGAGCGCGAGCCCGGCACCGCCCCAGCCGATCAGCGAACGCCGGGTCGGCGCGGAGCCGTTGCGGGTGGACCCGGTGGCCTGCGCGGCGCCGGTGCCCTCAGCAGTGTCCGCGCTGACCTGGGTGTCCGTGCTGTCCGTGCTGTTCGAGTTGTCCGTCATGGCGTTGCTCCTACTTCACGACGGCGGCGGCGAGCTTGGAAAGGGGCTCGGCGAGCGCGTTGACCGCGTCCGAGAGCTCCTTGCGGTCGGCCTTGCCGACCTTGTCGTACGACACGAAGCCGTCCGAGGTCTTGTCCGTGCGGTACTTGTCGAGCAGCTTGTCCAGCGCGGCGAACTGCTTGTCGAGTTCCGCCGCCAGCGCCGCGTCGTTCTCCGAGGCGACCGGCTTGAGCAGCTCGTACGCCTTCTGCGCGCCGTCGACGTTGCCCTTGAAGTCACTGAGGTCGGTGTGCGAGTAGCGGTCCTCCTCGCCGGTGACCTTGCCGGTGGCGACCTCGTCGAGCAGCTCCTTGGCGCCGTTGGCCATGGAGGTCGGGGTGATCTCGGCCTTGCCGATGCGCTTCTGCCAGTCGGTCAGGTCGGTGACGAGCTGGTCGGCGAGGGTCTTCTGCTCAGTGCCGATCTTCTTGTCCTGCCAGAGGGCCTTCTCCAGCGCGTGCCAGCCGGTCCACTTCTGGCCCTTCTCCAGGCCGTCGGCGCGGGTGTCGGTCTTGGGGTCGATGTCACCGAACGACTCGGCGATCGGCTCGGTGCTCTCCCAGCCGACACGCGAGGGGGCGTAGGCCTTCTTGGCGGCCTCGAGGTCGCCGGCCTTGACGGCGTCGGCGAACGTCTTCACCTTCGGGATCGTGGCGTCGGCCTCGCCCTGAGCCCACGCGCGGTAGTCGGCGACGGCCTTGTCGAGGCGCGGGTCGCGCTTGGCGACCTTGCCGCCGGTCACGGTGAGCTTCTGGCGGATGCCGTGGCCCTTCATCCCCGGACGGCAGGCGATCTCGTACGAACCGGCCTTCACCTCGGCGGTCAGCGTGTACTTGGTGCCGGGACCGATGTTCTCCTTCTCGGAGACGATCCGGTCGTCGGGGAAGACGATCTCGACCTCGGTGGCCTTGGACCCCTTGTTCTCGATCTTCAGCGTGACGTGGCCGGACGGCACGGTCTTCGTGGAGGTGTCGCACGTGGAGTCCGCGGCCGTCACCTGAATCGCGTCGCCGTTCTTCGCGTCGCTCTTCTGGGTGCAACCCGTGACAGCGGCCAGAGCGGCCGCGGTGGCGGCAGCGGTGACAACGGAGAGTCGGACGGCTCGCATGCAGGCTCCAAGAGAAGTCGGACAAGCCGCACGGCGGGGCCCGTTCGGCATGGTGAGGCTGGCCTAACTTATCTGAGGCTTGCCTCACTGATACCCACCCGTGCGGTGATTCAGCTCTCACAGTTGCCGTACAGGAACGGCTTGATCACGATGACTCAAAACGAACCCCATGGGAAAGTCAAGGGAAGGTCAAGCATCCCGTTTCGGGGTGATGAGCGCGGCGCCGGTCCTGGGGTGCGGGAACACCTCAACCGGCTGTCGGCAGACGCCGGTCAGCAGTGCGTCGGTGAAAACCTCCGCCGGCCGGCCGTGGGCCGCGACACGACCGGCGCACAGAAGCGCGACCCGGTGCGCGTGTGCCGCCGCGAGACCTGGATCGTGCAACACCACGACCACCGCGTCACCGGCGTGCGCCCTTTCCCGGCACACCCGCAGCACCAACTCCTGGTGCCGCAGGTCGAGTGCGGCCGTCGGTTCGTCGAACAGCAGCAGCGGGGCGCGCTGCGCGAGCACCCGGGCGAGTGCCACCCGCGCGCTCCCCGCCGCTGAGCGAGCCGAACGGGCGCGGCGCGAAAGCGGTGACCTCGGTGGCGGCCATGGCCGCCTCGACCGCCGCGTCGTCGTCCTGGGAAGTGTGGGCCCAGGGCGCCCGCCCCATCCGGACGACCTCCTCGGCGGTGAACGGGAAGGAGAGCGTCGCCGACCGGGGAAGCACGGCCCGGCGCAGGGCGAGTTCGGCCGTGCTCCGGTGCGCCGCCGGACGCCCGTGGAGTCGTACGACCCCTTCGGTGGCGCGCAGATCGGCCGCCGGCGCGGACAGGAGGGTCGACTTCCCCGCCCCCGTTGGGTCCGACCGGCGCGAGCACCTCGCCCGCGCCGACGGCGACGCTGACGCCGCGCAGCACTCCCGGTCGCCGAGGCGGACATGGAGGCCCTCGGCCTCGGCGAGTACGTCGCCGGGGGCGGGCCGGGAAGGGGGTGCGGGCCGCGCGGTACGGATCCGCAGGACCGGGCCGCCCGCCCCCGACACCGTTCCCCATGAACAGGGATCTTTCGGGGAGGGCGGCCCGGTCCTGCAGGTCACCGATCGCGCCGATGGTGTTTGAATGCCGGAGTGACTGACTACGACGTGCTGCGGGTCTTCTGCGGACCAGGCGGCGGGTATGGCAATGAGCTCGGTGTCGTGCGCGAGGGCTCGGTGATGCCGGACCGCGCGGAGCGGCAGGAGTTCGCCGCGAAACTCGGCTTCAGCGAGACCGTGTTCGTCGACGACCCCGAGCGCGGGGTCATCGACATCTACACCCCGACGCTGCGGCTGCCGTTCGCGGGTCACCCGTGCGTCGGGGTCGGCTGGCTGCTCGACGTGCCCGAACTGGTCACGCCCGCCGGTGTGGTGGGGGTCCGGCTGGACGGCGAGTTCAGCTGGATCGAGGCACGGGCCGAGTGGGCACCGCCGCGCACGCTCCGGCGGTACGGGTCGGCGGCCGAGGTCGACGCGCTGGCCGTGCCGCCGTCGGGGGAGTGGATCTACGCCTGGGCCTGGGAGGACGAGGCCGGCGGCCGGGTGCGGGCCCGTGCCTTCCCCGGCCGGAACGACGGCATCGAGGAGGACGAGGCCACCGGAGCGGCGGCGCTGCTGCTGACCCAGCAACTCGGCCGGGCCCTCAACATCACCCAGGGCGTCGGCTCCCAGATCCTCACGGCCCCTCAGCCGAACGACTGGGTCGAGGTGGGCGGCCGGGTCCACCTGGAACGCTGAGAACCCGGTCAGCGACACGGGGCGAGACGCGGAACCGCGCCCGCCCTCCACCTGCCCGCGGCTGTGCGCGCCAGGCGGCTGATTCTCCGAGGAGGTTCGGGGTCGCGCCGGGGCGGGCGACGGCCCCCGTAGGGGCGCGGAGAACTGCGCGGTCGGCCCCCGCCGGCCCGCGGTCGTTCGCGTCAGGCGGCTGATTCCCCAGGGGAGGGTTCGGGATCGCGGGGCGTGCGACGGCCCCCGTAGGGCGCGGGGAACTGGGCGGTCGGCCCCCGCCGGCCCGCGGTCGTTCGCGCCAGGCGGTTCCCCCGGCGAAGGGGAGGGTCCGGGGTCGCGCGGGGGGCGGGTCACGGCGACCGCAGGGGCACGGGGGCCGCGCGGCCGGCCCCCGTCGGGCCCGCACCGTGCACAGCGTGCAGCCCTCCCGGAGGGCAAGGGAGCAGGGGACCGGGGGTGAACCCCGGGCCCGGGAGCGGATGATCACGCGGTCAGCGGGAACTCCTCGCCGAGAGCTCTGAACACCCCGGTGTTCAGGGCGAACGCCCGCTTGCACTCCGCCACGATCCGCTGCTTCTCCAGGTCGTCGGCCGGGACCCCGTCCAGCAGTTCGCGATAACTCCGCTTGAACGCGGCCGGGTTGGAGATGTCCTCGAAGACATAGAAGCGGACGCCGTCGCCCTTGCGGCAGAAGCCCCAGGTCTGCTCCGCCTTGCCGCGGATGATCTGGCCGCCGGAGAGGTCGCCCAGGTACCGCGTGTAATGGTGGGCGACATAGCCTCCCGGCCACTCGCGGGCGCACTGCGTGACCCGGTCCGCGTACGCGCGGGTCGCGGGCAGCGCGGTGAGCGTGCCGCGCCAGTCCGGGCCCCGGAGATGGGCGAGGTCGCGCTCGAGAGCGGTGCGGCGCAGCAACTCGGGCCGCAGGAAGGGCCCGGCCAACGGATCGGCGGCCAGTCGCTCGCTCTGCGCCTCCAACGCCTCGTACACGAACCACAGTTGCTCGGTGTAGCGCGCGTACGCCTCGACGCCGAGCCGGCCGCCGAGCAGGTCGCTCATGAACGTCGAGGTCTCCGCCTCGGTGTGCTGCTCGTGCGACGCGGTGCGGATGAGTGTCGAGAAAGGTGTGCCCGCCGGGCTCGTGGTGTCCGGCGTGCTCATCGTGACCGACGTGTCCGACGCGTTCATGGGGCCTCCGGAGCCGATGGGGAAGGGCGAGAGCCGTTTCAGGGCCAGCCGCATCCTTTATGGTTAGGCTTACCTAAGTGAACAGTCTTCCCGACATCCTGTCGGTAAAACCGTACTCCGATTCCGGATCGCGTCCACATGAGAGAACCCGCCCTGTGGACAGGGCGGGTTCAGAGAGATGGGAGAGCTCAGGGGCTTGCTCGGGGGCCGGCTCAGAGGCTCGGGGACTCCGGACGGCTACGGCAGGGTGAGGATCTCCGCGCCGCTCTCGGTGACGACGAGGGTGTGCTCGAACTGTGCCGTGCGCTTGCGGTCCTTCGTCACGACGGTCCACCCGTCGTCCCACATGTCGTACTCGTGCGTGCCGAGCGTGAGCATGGGCTCGATGGTGAAGGTCATCCCGGGCTGCATGACGGTGGTCGCGTGCGGGTTGTCGTAGTGCGGGACGATCAGCCCGGAGTGGAACGACGAGTTGATCCCGTGCCCGGTGAAGTCCCGGACGACCCCGTACCCGAAGCGCTTCGCGTACGACTCGATGACGCGCCCGATGATGTTGATCTGGCGGCCCGGCCTGACGGCCTTGATCGCGCGGTCGAGGGACTCGCGGGTCCGCTCCACGAGGAGCCGCGACTCCTCGTCGACGGCGCCGACCAGGTAGGTCGCGTTGTTGTCGCCGTGCACACCGCCGATGTACGCCGTGACGTCGAGGTTGATGATGTCGCCGTCGCGCAGGACCGTGGTGTCGGGGATGCCGTGGCAGATGACCTCGTTGACCGAGGTGCACAGCGACTTGGGGAAACCACGGTAGCCGAGGGTCGACGGGTAGGCGCCGTGGTCACACATGTACGCGTGTGCCACCCGGTCCAGCTCATCGGTCGTCACACCCGGCGCGATGAGCTTCGCGGCCTCGGCCATCGCTTGCGCGGCGATCCGCCCGGCGGTCCGCATCGCCTCGATCGTCTCGGGCGTCTGCACCTCCGGTCCGGTGTACGGCGTGGGGGCGGGCTTTCCCACGTACTCGGGACGCCTGATGTTTCCCGGCACGGGACGGGTGGGAGAAAGCTCCCCTGGTACGAGCAGCGACTGGCCAGACATGCAGCGAGTCTAACCAGCGGGCATGGGGGAACATGTCTCTGGCGAAAGGAGCTGGTGATGGCCCTGTTCAAGAAGCGGACGGTCGGCAAGCCCGGCGAGTGGTACTACTGCCTGGAGCACAAGAAGGTCGAGGAGGGCCCCGAGTGCCCGGCCAAGGACCGCTTCGGCCCGTACGCCACCCGCGAGGAGGCCGAACACGCGATGGACATCGCGCGGGAGCGGAACCTCGAGTGGGAGACGGACCCGAAGTGGCACGACGCGTCGGGCAAGGAACCGGGCACCGAGGACGACTGAGGCGGCGGGTGCCCGAAGGGGCCGAGGCACCCGGTTCCGGGGCGACGGTGGGTGCCCCGGTCCCGGGTCGTCCACCGAGCGGCAGTACGGGTCGCGTCAGGACGCGGTCACCGGGGGCGCGGGCGGGAAGTCCTCCGCCCGTGCGGAGCGCATCCGCAGCGCGTGCTCGTTCGTGCGGTCGTCGTACGACATCAGCTTCGGGAGACCGACGGCGAGCAGCCCCACCGCTCCGACGCAGAGCGCGCCGCCGGCCCAGACCGAGGCCCGTACGCCGGTCAGCGCGGCCATGCCGCCGGAGCGCACCTGGCCCAGCTGGGGCCCGATGGAGTACGACAGCAGCTCGATCCCGGCGAGCCGTCCGCGCAGCTCGTCCGGGATCGTCCGGTTCCAGATGGCGGCACGGAAGATTCCGCTGATCATGTCGCAGGCGCCCGCGAGGACGAGGAAGAGCAGCACCAGCCAGACGTCGTGCACCAGGCCGGCGCCGGCCACCGCGAGCCCCCAGCAGGCCGCCGCGAGCGCCACCATCCGCCCGTGCCGGTGCACGCGTGAGGTCCACCCGCTGGTGAGACTGACGAGCAGCGAGCCGGCGGGGATGGCCGCGTACATCAGCCCCAGCGACCAGGCGGCGTGCAGATCGTCCGCGAGGAACGGCAGCACCGCGAGCGGCATCGCGAAGAACATCGCCGCGAGGTCGACCGCGTACGTACCCAGGAGTTCCTTGCGGCTCCACGCGTAGCGCGCGCCCTCGGCGATGGACCGCAGCGACGGTTTCGCCGCCTCGTGCGAGGCGGGCGACGCGGCGATCCCCGCCATCATGGCCACCGACACGGCGAACGTCACCAGGTCGACGGCGTAGGCCCAGCCCAGTCCGGCGTACGCCACGACCACGCCCGCCAGCGCCGGGCCGGCGACGCCGCCCACCGTCCAGCGCAGCGAGTTGAGCGCGCCCGCGGCCGTCAGGTGTTCGTGCGCCACGATCCGCGGAGTGAGCGAGTCCATCGCGGGGCGCTGGACCGAGCCGAGCGCGGCGGAGAGCGCGGCGACCCCGTACAGGGGCCACACCGCGGGGTGCGGCACCGTCGCGTTGACGAGCAGGGCGGCGCACAGCAGGCCCTGCCCGGTCTCCGTCCAGAGAATCAGCTTCCGCTTGTCCAGGGCGTCGGCGAGGGCCCCGCCGTACAGCCCGAAGACCACCATCGGGATCAGTTCCACGGCGCCGATCGCACCGACCGCCGCCGCCGATCCGGTGAGCACCTTCATCTGCACCGGCAGAGCGACGAACGTCAGAAAGCTCCCGAAGTTGGTGACGAGCCCCGCCACCCACAGCCGCCGGAAGTCGGCGGAGGTCCGCCAGGGCGCGAGATCGGGCAGCAGGGCACGCGCACGGGAGGGGGGAACGTCATCACTCACGACGGGCCATGCTCGGCGGAGCGAGCACGAGGGGCAACTGCTTTACGGCCCCGACGGCCCCGACGGCCGCACCGGGGCCGGTTCCGGCCACCTACGGTGGAGGCGGCCCCGCTCCGCGGGCGGGAGGCTCTCCGTCCGGCCACCGCCGCCGGGAGGCTCCGGGGCCGGTTTCCCCGAGCGGTGGCCGACGGCCCGTGCCCCGCCGCCGGGCGGCTGCCGGTTCTGCTGCCGTCGGCGGTGGGTTCCCCGTTCCGCTGCCTCCGGCGAAGGCTGCCTGCCCGGCTTCCGCCGTCGGTCCGGGTGTCGGTCCGGGGCGCCGGAGGGCGGTTGCCCGTCCGTGCCCCGCCGCCGGGGGCTGCCGGTTCGGTGCCATTGGCGGGGGCCCGTTCCGCCGACCCCGGCGAAGGCTGCCTGCCCGGCTTCCGGCGGCGGGGCCCGGCGGTCCGGCTACCGCCGGCGGGAGGCTGTTCCTGTCACCACCGGTAGGACGGTGGGGCCGTCAGCTGGTCCGCGATGCGGGACAGGCGGTCGCGGAAGCGGTGGCGGCCCCGGGGGGAGGGCAGCGCGTTCTCCCCGGCCGCCGCGCTGACCAGATGCTGCACGGTGTCGAGGTCGAGCTCGGGATCCGGCGGCACCGCGAGCGACTCGTGCGCCAGCGCCGGCAGCTCGCCGTCCCCCCGGGACAGGGCCAGTACCGTCGCCCCGGCCCGCCGGGCGTCGTGCACCCGCTCCAGCAGTGCGGCTCCGGGCGCGTCCGGCGCCACCACGAGCAGCGTCTCCCCGCGCCGGGCCGCCTCGATCCGTCCGAGCCCCACCGCCAGGTGAGCCGGATCGGACTCCCGCGCCCCGTGCCGCACCAGCGTCGGCGACAGCTCCGGCGTCCCCGACCAGGCCGCCTCGTCCACCAGATGCGCCGCGAGGTGCCAGGGCTCGTACTCCTCGGAACCGACCAGCAGCAGCCCGCCGCCGTACGACACCACGGATCCCCGCAGCGTTCCCCCGAACCGCCGTGTCGCTTCCAGCCATTCGGTCCCGGCAAGCACTTCGCGCAGCAACGCGACCCGTACGGCATCCATGGCCGCATCCTCCCGCAACCAGCCACTCGTGACCCGGAGTTCACCACGAATTCGCCCAAGTTGGGCAGAAACCCACACCACTGACACCACCAGCAACCGCAGCAGGGAGCCCGGCCATGACACAGTCGAGCGCGGAGTCCGGTACGGAGACGGGCACGGGGACAGAGACGGGTACGGCGACGGGCGCGAGTGCCGGGGTGAGTGTTCCCTTCCGTGCCGGGCGCGAGGGCTACGCCAGCTACCGGATCCCCGCCGTCGTCGCCACCCGGACCGGCACGCTGCTGGCCTTCTGCGAGGGCAGGGTCGGCTCCGCGAAGGACTACGGACACATCGACATCGTGCTCAAGCGGTCCGCGGACGGCGGCCGGACCTGGGGCCCGCTCCAGGTCGTCGCGAACAACGGGGTCGACCTCGCGGGCAACCCCGCGCCCGTCACCCTCGACACCGGCCGCGTCCTGCTCGTACACGTCCGCAGCGCGGCCGGAGCCTCCGAGGACGCCCTGCTGCGCGGCAAGGTGAAGGCGGCCGACGGGCGGCGCGTGTGGGTGCAGCACAGCGACGACGACGGGCTCATCTGGTCGGCCCCGAAGGAGATCACCGCGCAGGTGAAGAAGGCGGGGTGGCGGTGGTACGCCACCACGCCGGGGCACGCCCTCCAGCTCGGCTCCGGCCGGGTGGTGGTCCCCGGCAACCACACACTGCCGCCCAGCGGCACCGACAACGGCACCGAGGCGAAGTACAACAGCGGCCACTGTCTGCTCAGCGACGACCGCGGCGCGACCTGGTACCTCGGTTACATCGACGAGAACACCAACGGCTACGTCAATGTCAACGAGACCACCGCCGCCGAACTCCCCGACGGCCGCGTCTACTTCAACACCCGCAACGACTCCCCGTCGCCCGGCAACCGCGCCGACGCCCACTCCCGCGACGGCGGCAGAACCCTGGTCAAGCCGTTCCGCCCGCAGGCCGGCCTGGTCACCCCCGCCGTCCAGGGCAGCCTGCTCCAACTCCGCGACCCGGACCTGCTCCTGTTCTCCGGGCCCGCGGACCCGGCGTTCCGGGCCCTGATGACGGTCCGTGCCTCGGCCGACGGCGGCACCACCTGGCGGCCGGTGCACACGGTGGACGGGCTGCCCGCCGCGTACTCCGATCTCGTCCGCGTGGACACCACGACCGTCGGACTCCTCTACGAGACGGGCGACTTCGGCCCGTACGAGACGATCACCTTCCGGCGCGTTCCCGTGACCGCGCTCGGGTGACCGTCCTCACCCGGAGGCTCGGCCACCTGAGACGCGTGGCCGCGACCCGCGCACGTAAAGTCGGCCCATGACCTCTACTGACAGTGCACAGAAGGCCCCCGCCAAGGACCCCTGGGACCTGCCCGACGTGTCCGGGCTCGTCGTCGGCGTGCTCGGTGGCACCGGTCCGCAGGGCAAGGGCCTCGCCTACCGCCTCGCCAAGGCGGGCCAGAAGGTGATCATCGGTTCGCGCGCCGCCGACCGTGCGCGGAGCGCCGCCGAGGAGCTCGGCAACGGTGTGGAGGGGGCCGACAACGCGGAGACCGCGCGGCGCAGCGACATCGTGATCGTCGCCGTGCCGTGGGAGGGCCACGGCAAGACCCTCGAATCGCTGCGCGAGGAACTGGCCGGGAAGCTGGTCGTCGACTGCGTCAACCCCCTCGGCTTCGACAAGCAGGGCGCGTACGCGCTGAAGCCGGAGGAGGGCAGCGCCGCCGAACAGGCCGCCGCCCTGCTGCCCGGCTCCCGCGTCACCGCGGCCTTCCACCATCTCTCCGCCGTGCTGCTCGCGGACCCGGAGATCGAGGAGATCGACACCGATGTGATGGTCCTCGGCGAGGAGCGGGCCGATGTCGAGATCGTCCAGGCCCTCGCGGGCCGCATCCCCGGTATGCGGGGCGTCTTCTCCGGCCGGCTGCGCAACGCACATCAGGTCGAGGCCCTGGTCGCCAACCTGATCTCGGTGAACCGCCGCTACAAGGCACACGCGGGCCTGCGGGTGACGGACGTATAGGGCGCGTGGGGGACACTGATGGAAAGCAGTGTCCCCCCGACAGGAGCCGACCCCATGCCCCGCCTCGCTCTCTACGCCCTCGCCGTCTGTGTCCTCTCCGTGGCCGCGGCCGTCGTCTCGTTCGTCCAGGGCAACTGGCTGGGCGTCGTGTGGGTGCTGCTGGCGGGCCTGTCGTCGAACATGACCTGGTACTACGCGCGGCGGGGCAGGTCCGTCAGCTGACCGCGCAGAACTCGTTGGTGCCCTGCCAGAAGCGGTAGAACTCCTGACCGCAGTACGTCTGGACCTCGTTGATCCCCAGGCCGCTCAGGATTGAGTGGATCACGTCGAAGAACGCCGTGTTCACCGACGGGATCCACAGCACCGCGAACACGGCGAGCAGGCCGAACGGAGCGAACGGCTCCACCTGGCGCTTGACGTTGTACGACAACCAGGGCTCGATCACGCCGTAGCCGTCCAGACCGGGCACCGGCAGGAAGTTCAGGATCGCGGCCGTGACCTGGAGCAGCGCGAGGAACGCCAGCGCGAACCGGAAGTCCCGCGGCACCCCGTCCAGCGCGTGCAACCAGAACGGGGCCGTGCACACGACGGCGAACAGGACGTTCGTCAGCGGACCCGCCGCCGAGATCAGGCTGTGCTTCCAGCGGCCCTGGATGCGGTTCCGCTCGATGAAGACCGCGCCGCCGGGCAGACCGATCCCGCCCATGATCACGAAGATCACCGGCAACACGATGCTCAGCAGCGCGTGCGTGTACTTCAGCGGGTTCAGGGTCAGATAGCCCTTGGCGCCGATCGAGATGTCTCCGCTGTGCAGCGCGGTGCGGGCATGCGCGTACTCATGCAGGCAGAGGGAGACGATCCAGGCCGCTGTTACGAACAGGAAGACGGCCACGCCGGGCTGCTCGGCGAAGCCGGTCCAGGTGGCCCAGCCGGTTATCGCCATGACGGCCACGATCCCGACGAAGACGGGGCTGATCCTCCGGTCGCTGCGGCGGGTCGCGGCGGTGGTCATGATGCTCCCTGGACTGGCTGGGCTGGTACCCGTGTGCACGGGCCTGCCCGACCGTACCGGGCTCATGCCGAAAACGTCTCGCCATCGGGCATTGGTTCCGGGGAGGGTGGGGGGATGGGGCGATGGCGGGTCTTCTACGCGGACCGGCGGATGGAGTGCTGCGGCACCCCCTTCTCGGTGGGGACGAGGTGAGCCGGCCGCTCCTGCTGGACGACGCGGACGACGTGCTGGGCGGCGGCTGGTCCGGGGAACTCGGCGAGATCGTGGCAACGGTGGAAACGGTGAATGACGAGGACGGGGTGATCCGAGTGCTTCGCACGGACGACGGCCTGGTCGCGGCGCTGCCCGGCGATCCGGGCGATCCCGGCGATCCCGAGGACGGGAGCGGGCTCGGGAACGAGGAAGAGAAAGAGGGCGAGGACGGGGACGAGGCCTGGACAGGGCCCGGCCCCGGCAGACCGGTCCGCAGGACCGGTCTGCTCACCGTCGAGCGGCACAGCGCCCAGTGGCCCGAGACGACCGGTACGGTCCGTACGATCCACCTGGTGCGCCAGGATTTCGCGGAGACCGCCCCCGGCTCGCGCACCCGGGAACCGGTGCCCGCGTCGCGGTCGCTGGAGGCCGTCGACCGCAGCCCCAAGTGGTTCGGCGAGGGCCTGGCCGGAGTCCTTGCCGAACTCGAGCCACCCGACCCCAGTACCTGACGTCACCGGAGACAATGGACCCCGTGCGCTATCGCATTCTCGGTACCACCCAGGCACTCCGCCCCGACGGCACGCCCGTCCCGGTCGGCGGGGCGCGGCTGCGTGCCCTGCTGACCGTCCTCGCGCTGCGGCCCGGACGGACCGTTTCCGCGGCCGTCCTGGTCGACGAGGTGTGGGACGGCGACCCGCCCGCGGACGCGCCCGGCGCGCTGCAGGCGCTGGTCGGCCGGCTGCGCAGGGCGCTCGGGGCGGGCGCGGTGGAGTCGGCCGAGGGCGGCTACCGGCTGGCGGCGGCGTCCGACGACGTCGACCTGCACCGCTTCGAGCGGCTCGCGGGCGAGGGCACCCGCGCCCTCGCCGACGGCGACCCCGCCAAGGCGGCCGCCGCCCTGGACGACGCGCTCGCCCTGTGGCACGGCCCTGCCCTCGCCGATCTTCCGGACCGCGCCGCCGAGTCGGCCCGCTGGGAGACCCGCCGTCTCGACGTCCGGCGCGCCCGCCTCGCCGCGGCCCTCGCCCTCGGCCACGCCGAACAGGCCCTGCCCGAGCTCACCACCCTCTGCGATCTGCACCCGCTCGACGAGCCGCTGCACGTCCTGCGGCTGCGTGCGCTGCGCGATGCGGGCCGGCCCGCCGAGGCCCTCGCCGCCTACGAATCCGTACGCGCCCTCCTCGCCGACCGACTGGGCTCGGACCCGGGTCCTGAACTGCGTTCCCTGCACGCGGAACTGCTGGCCGGACCCCGGGAGCGGTCCGGAGCCCGCGGCCGGCCCGGTGTGCGTTCCGGGTCCGGAACGCACACCGGCCCGGCCACGGGCCCAGCGTCCGCCCCGGACCCGGACCCGTACTCAGCCCCAACCCCGACCCCGACCCCGGCTCCCGGCTCCGCCCACGCCTCCGTGTCCGCCTCCGCCGAAGGCGCCCTCACCCCGGCCGCGCACACCGCAGCCCCGGCCGAGGGCAGGGGCGCCGACATCAGCGCTGGCACCGGCGTCTCAGGCGCCGCCGTCGGCCGTACGGGCGACGGGCGGCCGGCCCCGGCCGCCCGTCACTTCTCCCCGGACGCCGCCGCACCCGCCGAGGGTGAGGCCGCCCACGCCCCGGGCCCGGTGTCCGGCTCCCGTGCCCGCCCCGCGTCACCGCCGCCCGGCAACCTCCGTGCCCGGCTCACGTCCTTCGTGGGGCGGGAGAAAGACATCGATGCCATCCGGGGCGATCTCGCGGCGGCCCGGCTCGTGACGTTGCTCGGGCCCGGTGGGGCGGGCAAGACGCGGTTGTCGCAGGAGGCGGCCGAGGCGCTGGCCCCCACGCTGCGGGACGGGGTGTGGCTGGCCGAACTGGCCCCGGTGGACGACCCGAAGGCCGTGCCCGAGGCCGTGCTGACCGCCGTCGGCGCCCGCGAGACCGTGCTGCGCGGAGCCGGTGCCGAGGAGATGCGGGCCGTGGCCGACCGGCACGACGACCCGCTCACCCGGCTCGCCGAACACTGCGCCAAGCGCCGCATGTTGATCGTCCTCGACAACTGCGAGCATGTCGTCGACGCCGCCGCGCGTCTCGCCGAGGCGCTGCTGGAACGCTGCCCGGGACTGACCGTGCTCGCCACCAGCCGTGAACCTCTCGGCGTACCCGGGGAGTTGCTGCGCCCGGTGGATCCGCTGCCGGAGCCCGTCGCGCTGCGGCTGCTCGCCGACCGGGGAGCCGCCGCCCGGCCCGGCTTCCGTGTCGAGGACGACCCCGCGGCGGCCGCGGAGATCTGCCGGCGCCTCGACGGCCTGCCGCTCGCCATCGAACTCGCCGCCGCCCGGCTGCGGATGCTCACCCCGCGCCAGATAGCCGACCGGCTCGACGACCGGTTCCGGCTCCTGACCTCGGGCAGCCGCACCGTACTGCCACGGCAGCAGACCCTGCGAGCCGTCGTCGACTGGTCCTGGGACCTGCTCGACGAGGCCGAACGGGACGCCCTGCGACGGCTGTCCGTCTTCGCGGGCGGCTGCGACCTCGCCGCCGCCGAGGCCGTCTGCGGTCCGGCCTCGCTGGACGTCCTCGGCTCGCTCGTCGACAAGTCCCTTGTCGTCGCGGCCCCATCGGGCGAAGCGGACATGCAGATGCGCTACCGGCTGCTGGAGACCGTCGCCGAGTACGCGGGCGAACGCCTCGACGAGTCCGGAGCCCGCGAGGCCACCGAGCGCGCCCATCTCACGTACTACCGCGAACTCGCCCGCACCACCGACCCCTTGCTGCGCGGCCCCGGACAGCGTGCCGCGATCGACCTCATCGAGCGCGAGTACGAGAACCTGCGCACCGCCCTGCGGCACGCGGTCGCCGAACGCGACGAGCAGGAGGCGCTGTGCATGGTTCTCTCGCTGAACTGGTACTGGCAGATCCGCGACCAGCGCATCGACGCACGCACCTGGTCCCATGAGGTGATGGCCCTCGGCCCCGACCCCTTCGTACCGCCCGCGCGCCCGGCAGCCCCGTTGTACGAGCGCTGCACGGACTTCCCGCCGCCGATGTGCGAGGAGGTCCTCGAAGAGGCCCGGCGCGGTGTCCACCTGGTCCATCTCGCCTATATG
Organism: Streptomyces rhizosphaerihabitans; assembly: GCF_025399795.1. Taxonomy (GTDB): domain Bacteria; phylum Actinomycetota; class Actinomycetes; order Streptomycetales; family Streptomycetaceae; genus Streptomyces; species Streptomyces rhizosphaerihabitans. The sequence continues at coordinate 25,454 of NZ_JAODTZ010000071.1, forward strand.
GACATGGACATGGGAACCTGGCAGACCCCGGAGGCCCAGGAGAAGCTCCGCACCATCGGCGCCACCTACGAGCCCGGCATGCCGCAGACCTGCCGTACCCCCGGCTACCTCTGGTTCTACGCCGTGCTGCTCACCGGCACGATGGAACGCTTCACCGAGGTGATCAACAAGACGGTCAGCACCTGCCGCGAACTCGGCTACGACTGGGAGCTGGCCACCGCCCTCCAGATGCGCGCCAACATCCTCGCCAACCGGGCCGACATGGCGGGTGACGCCACCGTGGACGCCGACGAGGCACTTGAGCTCTTCGTGCGCATCGGGGACGCGTGGGGCGCCGCCGAATCGCTCTCCGCACGCGGCGAGGCCCATGAACGCAAGGGCGACTACCAGGCCGCCGCCGCGGACTACGCGGAAGCGGGGAAGTACGCCGAGCGGCTGGGTGCCCGCGCCCAGCGGGCGGTGCTCAACGTCCGGCTCGGCGGCATGTACATCGAGTTGGGGGACCCCGAGCGGGGCGAGCGGATGATCCGCGAGGTCCTGGCGAACGGACACGGTGCTCACAACGAGGCCCTGCCGGCGGCCCATCTCTTCCTCGCGACCTGGCTCGGCCGCAGCGGCCGGGTCGCCGAGGGGCGCGAGCAGATACGGCTGCTCCGCCAGGACTTCGGGGCCGGCTCCTTCGTCGTCTTCGACGGGTTCATGCTCGGCATCGAAGCCTGGCTGGACGCGATCGACGGGCGGAGCGAAAGCGCCCTGGACAAGGCGCGACTTGCGATGGAGCGGTCCACCGACCGGCTGTCGCGGATGATCGCGCCGCACATGCCCTCCGCCCATCTGACCACGGCCGCCATCGCCCTCACCGGTCTGGACGGCGGCCGTCGAGCCCGGGACGCGGCCCGGCTGCTGGGCGCCGCGGACGCGCTGCTGCCGCCGGGCCACTTCGCCGGTCCCATGGAGGTGGAGGTGCGCGAGCAGGCCGAGACGAGTGCGCGGGCCCTGCTCGGCGACGCGGCGTACGAGGCCGCACACGCGGAGGGCGGCGGCCTCTCCGAGGAGGAGGCCGCCGCCCTCATCTGAGGCGCGGACGCGAACCGGCGCCCGATGGTCCCGGTGCGTGGGACCCGGGCCGAACGTCAGCTCTTGGTACGGAACTTGTGAATGGCGACGGGTGCCATCACCACGGTCAGGGCGAACGACCAGCCCAGCGTCACCCACAGGCCGTGCGCGACCGGGCCGCCCACCATCAACCCGCGCGCGGCGTCCGCCAGGGCGGAGAGCGGGTTGTACGCGGTGAAGTTCTGCAGCCAGCCCGGCATCGACTTGGTCGGCGCGAAGATCGACGATCCGAACTGGAGCGGCATCAGCACCAGGAAGCCCATCGCCTGCACGGACTGCGCGCTCTTCATGATCACGCCGAGGGTGAGGAACACCCACATCAGGGCTGAGCCGAACAGTGCCGACAGGCCCACGGAGGCGAACAGGCCGGGCCAGTTGGTGATGTCGAAGCCGACCAGGACGCCGACGACCATGAGGACCGCGGTCGCGATGAGCATCCGCATCACTTCCACCGCGATCTTGGCGAACAGCACCGAGCCGCGCCCGATCGGCAGGGACCGGAACCGGTCCATGACACCGGAGTTGAAGTCGGTGTTGAACCCGGTGCCCACTCCCTGGGCCATGTTCATGCCCATCATGGCCATCAGGCCGGGCACGACGTACTGCACGTACGCCTGCTGCCCGCCACCGAGCGACTGCCCGATGGAGCCGCCGAAGACGTAGACGAACAGCAGCGTGAAGATGACCGGGAACAGGATGGCGTCGAACATCGACTCCGGGTCCTGGCGGATCCACAGCAGGTTGCGGCGGATCAGCGCGCCGGTGTGCCGCAGATGGGAGCGCAGCGGGATCGGCGCGTCGGAGACGACGTCGGGCGGGGTGACGGTGGCGGCGCTCATACGGCGACCTCCTCGCGGGAGTTGGTGGGCGTGGCGCCCTGTGGGGCACTGGCCTTGTGGCCGGTGAGGGAGAGGAACACCTCGTCCAGACTGGGCAGTTCGGTGGAGATGGAGGCGATCGTGATGCCGCGCGCGGTGACCGCGCCGACCACGGCGGTGAGTTGCTCGTCGCTGAGGATCGGGACGAGCACGCTGCCGGTCTCGCTGTCCACGATCGTGGTGGCGAGGCCGGTGAGCCCCAGCTCGTCGAACATGGTGGCCAGCGGCCGCAGTTGCAGCGGGTCCACCGGGCGGATCCGCAGCGTCCGGCCGCCGACGCGTGCCTTCAGCTCGTCGATCCGGCCGCTGGCGATGACCTTGCCGCGGTCGATGACCGTCAGCTCGGAGGCCAGTTGCTCGGCCTCCTCCATGTACTGGGTGGTGAGCAGCACGGTGACGCCGTCGGCGACCATGCGCTTGACCTCCTGCCACACCTCGTTGCGGGTGCGCGGGTCGAGGCCGGTCGTCGGCTCGTCCAGGAACAGCACGGTCGGGCTGCCGATCATCGAGGCGGCGAGGTCGAGCCGGCGGCGCATACCACCGGAGTACGTCGACGCCGGGCGCTTGGCGGCCTCGGTGAGGGAGAAGCGCTCCAGGAGCTCGTCGGCCCGTCGGCGGGCGTCCTTGCGGGGCAGGTCGAGCAGCCGCCCGATCATGTAGAGGTTCTCCCAGCCGGGGAGCTTCTCGTCGACCGAGGCGTACTGGCCGGTGAGGCCTATCACCCGGCGCAGCTGCCGGGGCTGCTTCAGCACGTCGTAACCGGCGACCGTGGCCTGTCCGGCGTCGGGGGTGATGAGGGTGGACAGGCAGCGGACGAGGGTGGTCTTGCCGGCGCCGTTGGGGCCCAGTACTCCAAGGACGGTGCCCTCGCGCACTTCCAGGTCGACACCGTCCAGTGCCTTGGTCTCGCCGTAGTGCTTGACCAGCCCCCGTACGGTGACGGCACTGCGGCCGGTCGCAGCTTGTCGGGGCGTGTTGTCGATTCGCGTCATGTCCATCAAGGTGCCAGCCGCCACCGACAAACGACCGACAGGATGCCTACAGGCCCCGACCGCTACCGATAGGTCGCCGACAGTCGGCCGACAGGACGCCGACAGGACGCCGACAAGACGCCGACAAGACGCGGAAAGGATGCGGAAGGGACGGGGAAAGGGCGCGGAAAGGCGACAACCCGCCGACGGGGGAAGATCGGCGGGTTGTCTCTGGTGCCGCAGTGGTTTGGGGGTTGTCGTGGCTCAGGGGCCGCGATGGCGCCGAGGCCCTGGTGGCCGCGATGGCGCCGAGGTCCCGGGGGCCTCGGCGGACGCGGCGCCTAGCGGACGGAGTGCTCCTCCAGCGGGAACGTCCCGCCGACCACGTCCTCGGCGAACGCCTTCGCCGCGTCGCCCATGACGCGCCGCAGGTCGGCGTACTGCTTGACGAACTTCGGCATCTTGCCGCCGGTCAGGCCGAGCATGTCGGTCCACACCAGGACCTGGGCGTCGGTCTCGGGGCCCGCGCCGATGCCGACGGTCGGGATGTGCAGGGTGCGCGTGACCTCGGCGGCGAGCTCCGCCGGAACCAGTTCGAGGACGACGGCGAAGGCGCCCGCGTCCTGGACCGCCTTGGCGTCCCGCAGCAGTTGCTGCGCGGCCTCCTCGCCCCTGCCCTGGACGCGATAACCCATGGCGTTCACGGACTGCGGGGTGAGGCCGATGTGCGCCATCACCGGGATGCCGGACTCCACCAGCAGCTCGATCTGCCGGTGCGAGCGCTCGCCGCCCTCCAGCTTCACCGCGCCCACCCCGGCCTCCTTGACCAGGCGGGTCGCCGAGCGCAGGGCCTGCACCGGACCCTCCTGGTAGGACCCGAAGGGCAGGTCGCCGACGATCAGGGCGCGACTGGTACCCCGTACGACCGCGGCGGACAGCATGGTCATCTCGTCCATGGTGACGGGGACGGTCGTCTCGTACCCCAGGTGGCAGTTGCCCGCCGAGTCGCCGACGAGCATGACCGGGATGCCGGCCTCGTCGAAGACGGACGCGGTCATCGCGTCGTAGGCGGTGAGCATGGGCCACTTCTCGCCGCGCTCCTTGGCGGCGGTGATGTCGCGCACCGTGATACGGCGGGTGATCTTGCCTCCGTACAGCGCCTTGCTGCTGTCGGTGGCTTTGAGGGCACCCTCCGCGGGCTGCTTCGGGGCAGCAGAGAGCTGCGTCATCGCAACGGCTCCTTCTGTCATCTCGAGGCACCCTGACGGCGTCCCCGGATCACCTCCATGGTGGCACTTCGCGCTACGCGCGGCTAGACCGGGCCCACCGGACTCGATGTCGTTCACACCACGCCCGCCCGCCCCGGCCTGCCGGCCACGCCCGCCCGCCGGCAGTCCCCGCCCGCCCGGCGGTGCCCGCCGCCCGCTCGTCTCCGGCCAAAGACCTGGGTCTCTCACAGGGCGGCCCAGTCCTCTTCGTAAGTTCTGTGTAAAGTCTTTCCGATACGAGACGGTGTCGTATCGAATTACCTCTAGGGTGGTCGCCATGACAACTTCCGCTCCTCCGCTCGAACGACGGGTACCCGAGGCGGTGCACCGGCGCCGCTGGGCGATCCTCGGCGCGCTCATGCTGAGCCTGCTGATCGTGGTGCTCGACAACTCCATCCTGAACGTCGCGATCAAGACGATCTCGACCCCGGCGCCCACCGGGCTCGGTGCCACCCAGGGTGAGCTGGAGTGGGCCATCAACGCCTACACCCTCGTCTTCGCCGGGCTCCTGTTCACCGCGGGCCTCCTCGGTGACCGGCTCGGCCGCAAGAAGGTACTGCTCGCCGGTCTCGCCGTCTTCGGCATGGGTTCCGCGCTGGCCGCCGAGTCCGGCTCGCCGGTCCAGCTCATCGCGTTCCGCGCGCTGATGGGCCTCGGCGCCGCCTTCGTGATGCCCGCGACGCTCGCCGTCCTGATGAACGTCTTCGAGCGCGACGAGCAGCCCAAGGCCATCGGCATCTGGGCCGGCGGCGTCGGCCTCGCCATCGCGATCGGTCCGATCACCGGCGGCGTCCTGCTCGACCACTTCTGGTGGGGCTCGGTCTTCCTGATCAACGTGCCCATCGTGATCCTCGCGATCGGCCTGATGATCTGGCTGGTCCCCGACTCCCGCGACCCGAACCCGGGCCGCCTCGACCCGGTCGGCGTGGTCCTCTCGATCATCGGCCTCGTCCTGCTCGTCTACGGCATCATCAAGGGCGGCCAGCTCGCCGACTTCACCGACCCGCAGGTCCTCGCGACCATCGGCGCCGGTCTCGTCGTCCTCATCGGCTTCGTGTGGTTCGAGAAGCGCAGTGACCACCCGTCCATCGATGTCACGTATTTCAAGAACAAGGTCTTCTCGTCGGCGATGTCGGCCATCGCGCTGGTCTTCTTCGCGCTGATGGGCGTGACCTTCTTCTCGGTCTTCTACACCCAGAGCGTGCGGGGCTACTCGCCGCTGCAGACCGGCCTGTTGATGCTGCCGCTGGCCGTGGCCCAGCTCATCTTCGCCCCGCGTGCCCGGCTGGTCGTGGACCGCTTCGGCAACCGCGCCACCTGCACGGCCGGCCTGGTGCTCATCGCCGCGATGCTGGCCGCGTTCGCCACGCTGGAGGCCGACACGCCGATCTGGATCCTGGAGGTCATCTTCTTCCTGATGGGCACCGGCATGGCGCACATCATGACCCCGACCAGCGTCGTCATCATGCAGGCGCTGCCGCGCGAGAAGGCCGGTTCCGCGTCCGCGCTGAGCAACACCTTCCGCCAGGTCGGCGGTGCCCTCGGTATCGCGGTCCTCGGTTCCGTGCTCTCCACGGCCTACCGCAACGGCATCGAGGACAAGCTCAGTCTCGTCCCGGCCCCGCTGCGGCACACCGCGGGCGAGTCCATCGAGGCCACCCTCGGCGTCGCCGCCAAGCTCGGCCCGCAGGGCAAGGCCCTCGTCACCCCGGCGAACGACGCGTTCCTGCACGCCATGCACGTCACCGCCCTGTGCGGCGCGGGTGTCGCGGTCATCGGCGCGGTGGTCGTGGCGCTGTTCCTGCCGGGCCGTCCGGCGGCCCCGCAGGAGGGCAAGGACGAGGCCGAGTTGGTGACGGCCGACCTCGGAAAGGACTGACACCGGCGTACGCGACCGTGGGCACCCCTGACCGGGTGCCCGCCGTCGTCGTACACGGGGGAGAATGACACCTGGTCAGACACCTGGTCAGACACCTGGTCAACGACGGGAACGGAGTTCGACGTGAGCCTCGCGGACAGCCGAGACAGGCAGGGGTGCCCCGGCCGTGGACGTCCCCGCAGCGAGGCGGTGGAGCGCGCCATCGTCGAGGGCGTGATGAAGCTCCTGGAGGACGGGGTGCCGCTCGCGGACATCTCCATCGAGCGCCTCGCGCGGACCGCCGGCGTCGGCAAGGCGACGATCTACCGCCGCTGGAGCGGCAAGGAAGAGCTCTTCGTCGACGTGCTGCGCGGCGCCGAGCCCGCGGACCCCGAACTCCCCGGCGTCTCCATGCGCGAGGACCTCGTCGTCCTGCTGGAGTCGCTGCGCCGGCGCGGCCTGGTCAGCCGCTCGTCGGCGATCCTGCACAACGTCTACGCGCAGATGAAGAGCAGCCCCAAACTGTGGGCCGCGTACGACGCCACGGTCATCGCCCCCAGACGCCAGCTGGGCTACGAGGTGCTGCGCCGCGGCCAGGAGAACGGCGAACTCCGCGACGACGTCGACATCGAACTGCTCAACGACATGTTCGTCGGCCCGATGCTCGTCCGCTCCGTCATGCGCCCGGACACCGAACTTCCCGAGGGCCTCGCCGAACAGATCGTCGACACGCTGCTGGAGGGCCTGCGCCCCGCCCGGCCGTGACCCGACCTGCTTCTGACGGGGCGAATGTGCGCGTTTCGTCACAGAGGGCGCAGCGCGTGCCAGGATGCGGAACTCCGGGCGTCAAGTTGAACGTCCCCTTGCCTGTACGGCCGTCATGGACGGCGAGAACGACACCGGACATCCCCTAGGGTCATAGTCGAGGGGCAGACGGTGCGCACGGCAGTTTGTGAGGCGACGGTATGGCGCAGGCGTATATGACGGAGACGGGCAGCGACGGCCAGGAGCCGGAGCGCAGAGAGTCCCGGCTCCGGCGCCTGCTCGACGGCTGGCGCGGCGACCGCGGCATCTGGCGGCGCGGGCTGATCCTCGCCGCCCTCGCGCTGCTGCTCGCCCTCGTGATGCTGACGCACGGGCGGATCCCGAACCGGATCGGCAACCTCGGCAGCCTCACGGAGACCTTCCTGCCGTGGCTCGGGGTGTTCATCCCGGTCCTGCTGGTCCTCGCCTTCGTGCGGAAGTCCGCCAGTGCCCTGATCGCCGTGCTGCTGACCGGCGTGGTCTGGCTGAACCTCTTCGGCGGACTGCTCACCGACAAGACCGGCGGCGGTGGCGATCTGACGGTCGCCACGCACAACGTCAACGCCGACAACCCGGACCCGTCCGGCACGGCCCGTGACGTGGCCGCCTCGGGCGCCGACGTGCTCGCGCTGGAGGAGCTGACGGCCTCGGCGGTGCCGGTCTACGAGAAGGCGCTCGCGTCGACGTACAAGTACCACTCGGTGCAGGGCACCGTCGGGCTGTGGAGCAAGTACCCGCTCAGTGCCGTCCGGCCGGTGGACATCAAGCTGGGCTGGACGCGGGCCATGCGGGCGACCGTGGCGGCGCCGGCCGGCCGGGTCGCGGTGTACGTGGCCCATATGCCCTCGGTGCGGGTGAAGATGAAGGCCGGGTTCACCGCCCGGCAGCGCGACAAGAGCGCGAACGCGCTGGGCGAGGCGATCGCCGACGAGCCCCTGAAGCAGGTCGTCCTGCTCGGTGACCTCAACGGCACGATGAACGACCGGGCGCTGAACGCGGTCACCGCGCAGATGCGTTCCACGCAGGGCGCGGTGGGCAACGGCTTCGGGTTCAGCTGGCCGGCGTCGTTCCCGATGGCCCGGATCGACCAGATCATGGTCAAGGGCATCGAGCCGGTGACCTCGTGGACCCTGCCCGCGACCGGCAGCGACCACCTCCCGATCGCGGCCCGCGTCAAGGTGGACGCAACCGCTTCTTAACCCCGTGGAATCGCTTCTTCATCTCCTGGAATACTGGGCCCGGCAGACTTTGTTCACCGGCTGAACTTAACATTGGTTCGACCCGTGATCCGCTGCCCGCGCACATCGCCGTGCGCGGGCGCGTCCGTGCCCGCGCGTGTTCCCGCATGCCGCCCGCGTCCGTACGGAGCCCCGCTCGTCCCCGCTCCTTCGAAAGGCCTCTCATGCCTCTGGCCCTGCTCGCCCTCGCCGTGGGCGCCTTCGGCATCGGCACCACCGAGTTCGCCATGATGGGCCTGCTGCCCGACGTCGCCGACGACCTGCACATATCCATCCCGGCCGCGGGACACCTGGTCTCCGCGTACGCGCTCGGTGTCGTCATCGGCGCCCCGCTGCTCGCCGCGGCCACCGCCAGGATGTCCCGCCGCAAGGTCCTCATCGCCCTGATGGGCCTCTTCGCCGCGGGCAACGCTCTCTCCGCCCTCGCCCCCGACCAGAACTGGCTGCTCGCCGCCCGCTTCCTGAGCGGTCTCCCGCACGGCGCCTTCTTCGGCGTCGGCGCCGTCGTCGCCACCGGCCTGGTCGCCCCCGAGCGCAAGGCCCGCTCCGTGTCGCTGATGTTCCTCGGCCTCACTGTCGCGAACATCGCCGGTGTCCCGGCCGCCACCCTCGTGGGGCAGCACCTGGGCTGGCGGGCCACGTTCCTCGGGGTGAGCGTGATCGGCGTGGCCGCCATCGCCTCGCTGGTCCTGCTGATCCCGCACACCCCCGGGCACACCCCCGCCGGCGGTCTGCGCGGCGAGCTCGCCGCGCTGCGCCCGCTGCCCGTCTGGCTCGCCCTCGGCACGACGGTCGCGGGCTTCGGGGCCCTGTTCTCCGCGTACAGCTACATCACGCCGATGCTCACGGAAGCCGCCGGATACACCGAGGCCAGCGTCACGCTGCTGCTGGCGCTCTTCGGGGTCGGCGCGACGGTGGGCAACCTGCTCGGCGGCCGGCTTGCGGACCACGCGATGCGCCGCACCCTGTTCGGCGGCCTGGCCTCGCTGGTGGCCGTGCTGGCAGCCTTCCCGGTGCTGATGCGTACGGAGTGGAGCGCGGCCCTGGCGGTGGTGCTGCTCGGCACGGCCGCCTTCGTCACCGGCTCGCCCCTCCAGCTGATGGTCATGGAGAAGGCCGCCGCAGCGCCCTCCCTCGCGTCCTCCGCCAACCAGGCCGCGTTCAACCTCGCCAACGCGGGCGGGGCGTGGATCGGCGGGCTCGCGCTGGCG
>NZ_JAODTZ010000072.1 GCF_025399795.1 Streptomyces rhizosphaerihabitans
TGCTTTTCCGTCTCTCTGACCACCGTCCCGCAGACATGCGGAAGGAGACCCCGAGATAGGATCTGACAAGTTGGGTGCTGCCGGGCAACGACGCTTGGTCACGCCGCTCAGCCTCAAGCAGGAGTACGACTCTACATGGGGTGCGGGAGCGGGCGCAAATCGTTTGCCCTGCTCCTCTACGGCACCAACCGGGACCTCTCGCGCGGAACCGGCACTTCATGTGACATACCCTGCTCAACAGTGCGCTGTCCGGGACAGACAGGCAGTGACGGCCCGTATAGATCTCCACCCCTCGGAGGCTCCCCATGACCACCGTGACGTCCCCTCTCGCAGGACGCGCCATCGGACTCGCCGCCGTACCGGACCCCGTGTTCTCCGGAGCGATGGTCGGCCCCGGCACGGCGATCGACCCCGTCCGTGAGCTTTCGGAGGCTGTCGCTCCCGTGGACGGAGTGATCGTCTCCCTTCACCCGCACGCGTTCGTCGTCGTCGACGGCGAGGGCCACGGCGTGCTCACGCACCTGGGCATCGACACCGTGCAGCTCAACGGCGAGGGCTTCGAACTACTCGTCAACAAGGGGGACACCGTGACGCGCGGCCAGAGCGTCGTGCGGTGGAACCCCGCCTCCGTCGAGGCGGCCGGAAAATCCCCGGTGTGCCCGGTCGTGGCCCTCGAAGCCACGGCGGACTCACTCTCCGGCGTCCGTGAGGACGGCGATGTGAAGGCCGGCGACGAGCTCTTCGGCTGGCAGTGACTTCGACGCCGTCCTGGACGGCGCGTTCGACAACCATCACGGCGGCGATACCCGCCGCACTATCGGAGACGGGTGAAATGGAGACAACGCTGCGAGGCGTCGGCGTGAGCCACGGTGTGGCGATCGGCGAGGTTCGGCACATGGGGACGGCGGTTCTCGAACCGCCTGCCAAGCAGATCCCGGCGGAGGACGCGGCGCGCGAACAGGGACGCGCCCGCAAGGCCGTGGAGGCTGTGGCAGCCGACCTGATTGCGCGCGGCAATCTGGCGGGGGGCGAAGCCCAGGCGGTGCTCGAGGCCCAGGCCATGATGGCCCAAGACCCCGAGCTGATGGCCGATGTGGACCGGCGGATCGCCGTCGGCAGTACGGCCGAGCGTGCGGTCTACGACGCTCTGGCCGCGTACCGGGCGCTGCTGGCCGGCGCCGGTGAGTACCTCGCCGGACGCGTGGCCGATCTCGACGACGTGCGGAACCGTATCGTCGCGCGGCTGCTCGGCGTGCCCATGCCGGGCGTCCCGGACAGCGACGAGCCCTATGTCCTTATCGCGCGTGATCTCGCGCCCGCCGACACGGCACTGCTGGACCCCACCCTGGTCCTCGGCTTCGTCACCGAGGAGGGCGGCCCGACCAGCCACAGCGCGATCCTGGCCCGTGCGCTGGGTGTACCGGCCGTCGTGGCGCTCCCCGGCGCCGGTGAGCTCGCCGAAGGCACCGTGATCGCCGTCGACGGCAGCACCGGTGAGGTCTTCGTGGAGCCGAGCGCGGAGAAGAAGGCGCAGCTGGAGTCGGCGGCGGCCCAGCGCAGGGCGGCACTGTCGGCCTCGACAGGTCCGGGTGCCACCTCCGACGGGCACAAGGTGCCGTTGCTGGCCAACGTCGGCGGTCCGGCGGACGTGCCGGCGGCCGTGGAGGCCGGTGCCGAGGGCGTCGGTCTGTTCCGTACCGAATTCCTCTTCCTCGACGACAGCAAGCAGGCTCCGTCCGAGGAGAAGCAGGTCGAGGCGTACCGCCAGGTGCTCGAAGCCTTCCCCGAGGGCCGTGTCGTGGTGCGGGTGCTCGACGCGGGCGCGGACAAGCCGCTGGATTTCCTGACTCCGGCCGACGAGCCGAACCCCGCGCTCGGCGTGCGGGGTCTGCGTTCACTGCTCGACCACCCCGATGTGCTGCGTACGCAGCTCACCGCTCTCGCGAAGGCTGCGGAGGGGCTGCCGGTCTATCTCGAGGTGATGGCTCCGATGGTCGCGGACCGTACGGACGCCAAGGCGTTCGCGGACGCGTGCCGTGAGGCCGGGCTGCAGGCGAAGTTCGGAGCGATGGTGGAGATCCCGTCGGCCGCGCTGCGGGCGCGGTCGATTCTGCAGGAGGTCGAGTTCCTGTCCCTGGGGACCAACGACCTCGCGCAGTACACGTTCGCCGCGGACCGGCAGGTGGGCGCGGTGTCCCGTCTGCAGGACCCGTGGCAGCCCGCGCTCCTCGACCTGGTCGCGCTGTCCGCCGAAGCGGCGAAGGCCGAGGGCAAGAGCTGTGGTGTCTGCGGTGAGGCCGCGTCGGACCCGCTGCTCGCCTGTGTGCTGACCGGTCTGGGTGTCACCTCCTTGTCGATGGGTGCCGCGTCGATCCCCTATGTGAGGGCCACGCTGGCGAAGTACACGCTCGCCCAGTGCGAGCGCGCGGCCTCGGCCGCACGTGCCTCGGACACGGCGGAGGAGGCGCGCACCGCGGCGCAGGCGGTGCTGTCCGGCGAGTAGCCGCCCCGTGCCGTCCGCCGATCGACGGCGTTGGTGGTACGGAGGGGCGCTCCATCTGCGGATGGGGCGCCCCCTTCGCGTTCAGTGCGTGTGGCCCGTCCCCTTTCCCTCGTCTCCGAGGTCGGGCGGCACGCAGTAGTCGACGCCGGATTCCGGGGAGACCAGATCGCCGGATTCCATGTCGGTGCAGTAGGCGTCGAACACCTCCCCGGCGGTGAGGGGCTCCAGGTCTTCGCCACGCAGGCGCCATCCGTAGACGCGGTCGGTGGCGGCGGGTGCGGTGGTCCGCATGACGACTCCGGCGGCGCTCCGGGTGGCGATACCGAGGGCCAGGACAGTGGTGAATTCGAGGGCTTCGGATTCGTCGAGACGTGTGGCGCCCTCGGTGCAGCCCTCCGCCCGGAGCACGGCCACGAGTGTGTCGGGTGCTGTCGAGACGCTGCACACGAGGTGGAGATCTCCCGGGCCCGCGGTGGCGACGACGCGGGTGAGGAGGTGGGCGGCGCGGATGAAGGAGGCACGGCCGATGTCCTCGCCGCAGGTCGCACAGGTGCCGATGCGGGCCAGAAGCGTGGTCGCGTACTCCCAGGTGGCTCGGCGGACCGCTTCGTCGACGAGGTCCGGGACCAGCTCGTCGAGAGACTGTCCGTCGTAGGGAACGGTGGGCCCGGTCGCTGCCAGTTGCGCGGTGAAGCGGGTACGGCTGGCCGGGGTGTCGGGCTCCAGGCCGCTTTCGGCGCAGTATTCGGCGTACTCCTCGGGGTCGAAGAGTGCCACGGTCGTGTGGCTGCCCTCGGCGGCGAGGGTCTTGAGCAGCGCTTCGACCTGACGGAGATAGGTTGTGTGGTCGTCGAAGGCGAAGGTGCGGTAGCGCCGCATCGCCCGGAAGTCCTGTTCGTCGGTCAGCAGGCCGATGGTGCCGGCGATTTCGCGGCGCAGGACGCGTCGCATGGTGTGGTGCTGGGTGTGCGCCATGTTTCCCCCTGTGCACAGTCGATCAATGCTCACTCACAGTAACGGCCGGCACTGACAGTGCGGGGCGGGAGAACCGGTCACGCACGAGGCGATGCTGAAACACGCAGGTCATGGCTATGGTCGCACCGAAGAGGGTCCAGCCGAGGGGGCCGGTGGCGATGGCCGCGGTGACGGCGAGTGGTCCGATGCTGCGTTGCGCGGCCTGCGCCAGTCCGTGGACGCCGAGGTAGGCGCCCTGTGCGGTGTCCGGGGCGAGGGCTACGGAGAGCTCCCAGGAGACAGTGGCGTGCAGCATCTCCGCCACCGTGAACGTGATGGCGGCCGCGGTCAGGGAGAGGGTCACGGCCACGACTCCGCCCTCGGCCGAGAGCGCCATGGCGACACCGCCGAGGGCGAAGAAGGCGCAGAGCGGGAGGAGCAGCGCACGGGCCGCGGCCGTTGTGGCGCCCAACCGGGCCAGGGGGACCTGGAGGGTCACGACCATCCCGTTGTTCAGGACCATCAGCAGCGGCGCGAGGCCGTGGGGAGCCCGGTCGGAGTGGGCGATGCACAGGGGCAGCCCGACCTTGAACACGGCGTCGTCGAGGAAGAGGACGGTCTCGGTGGCGACATAGGCGAGGTATGTGCGGTCGCGCCAGGGGCTGGCGGGACGTGCCGCGGGGGCGGGGTGCTTCGACGTGGTGATCGTGCGGGTGGCCGAGGGTGGTTCACCGCAGCGGGCGGTCGCGAGGGCGGCGGCCACGAACGAGAGGGCGTCGCCCGCGAGCAGCCATTGGTATGCGGCGGCGGTTCCCATGGTGAGGGCGCCGGCCGCGACGAGGCCTCCCAGGGCCCAACCGGCGTTGGCGACGGTGCGGTTGACGGCTTGGTAGCGGACGCGGTCGGGTCCCGAGACGCGGGCTGCGTAGAGCTTGGTGAGGACGCTCGCGGCGCGGTCGCCGAAACCGCCCGCCGCGGAGAACACCACGAGGAGGGCGTAGTTGTCGGTGGTCAGCAGCGCGAAGGAGGCGAGGGCGCGCAGGAGTTGGAGCGCGATCAGGACGCGGGTGAGCGGCAGGTGGTCGGCGATGCGCCCGCCGAGGGGTGCGCCGGCGATGCCGACGGCTCCGGCCGCCGCCACGAGGGTGCCGATCTGCGCGACCGAGAGACCGGTGACGTAGGTGAAGTACAGGACGGAGACGGATGCCCACAGGCCGCTGCCGATGCGGTCGACCAGGGCGATCCAGAGCATTCTTCGGCCGTCGGGGCCTCCTGGAATGCGTGTCGACCATGCGGCTGCGCGGCGCATCGGACTCACTGCTCCCCCTTGCTCCAGATTATGTATTGATACATACTCAGTAACGTGGCAACACAATATTCGATCAGTGGTACGACGGCCAAGGGAATTGCCGCGTCTGTCGAACGCGGCGTGGCTGAAGGCGCCTTGGAGCCGGGCACGGCGCTGCCTCCGGTGCGCGGCCTGGCCGACCGGCTCGGCGTGAGCCCGGGAACGGTCGCGACGGCGTACAAGGAACTGCGGCAGCGCGCGATCGTGGTGACCCGCGGACGCGGCGGGACCGTGGTCGCCGCCGCGCCCGCGGTGGCGTCACGACGGCCGCCGCGCGTGCCGGACGGGCTGCGCGATCTGGCGGGCGGGCATCCGGACCCCGCGTTCCTTCCCCGGCTGGTGCCGCCGTCGCGGCTCTCCCCCGGCGCGCGCTCGCATCGCAGCACGCCGCGGCTGGAGCGGCTGGAGGAGGCGGTGCGCGACTGGCTGGAGCCCGATGGGGTTCCGGCCGAGCATGTGACGTTCGCTCATGGTGCGCTGGATCTGATCGGGCGGCTGCTGTCGGTGGAACTGCGTCCGGGGGATGCGGTCGCGATGGAAGATCCCGGCTATCACCATCTGCTGGATCTGGTCACGGCGCTGGGACTGCGCACGGTTCCGGTCGCGGTGGACGACCAGGGCATCCGCCCGGAGGCCTTGCGGGCGGCTCTACGGGCGGGAGTCCGCGCGCTGGTGTGCAGTCCGCGAGCGCAGAATCCCTGCGGCGGCAGCTTCTCGGGGGACCGGCGGGACGCACTCGTCGACGTGCTCCAGGAGGAGCCCGATGTGCTGGTCGTGGAGAACGATCACGCGTCGTCGGTCGCTGACGCGCCGCTGCGCACTCTGGCCTCGGGAGGTCTGAACCGCTGGGTGCATGTGCGCACGGTGAGCAAGTTCCTGGGGACCGATCTGCGGTGGGCGGCCGCGGCGTGTGATCCGACGACCCTGGCCCGGCACGACGGCCGCCTTCTGCTGACGTCGGGCTGGGTCAGTCATCTGCTCCAGGAGACGGTGCACGGGCTGATGACGGACGAGGGCACGCGCGCGTTGGTGGCGCGCGCCCAGGAGACGTACGCACTGCGTCGGAACGCGCTGCTCCATGAGTTCGCCGACCGCGGCATGACGGCCCACGGGGTGAGCGGGCTGAACGTCTGGGTACCCGTGCGGGACGAGTCGGCGGTCGTGAACGGGCTGCGTTCGTACGGATGGTGGGTCGCGGCGGGCGCGCGCTTCAGGACCTCGGCCGCACCTGGTGTACGTATCTCGGTCGCGGAGCTCTCACCCGCCGACGCCGTGCGCCTGGCCTCGGACTTCGCCACTGTGCTCGGCGAGTCCGAAGCCACCTACGGAGGCTGATCAGCCGCGCTCGCGGGCCAGCTCTTCGTAGAACCGCAGGAGTTCGACGTTGTCCACGGAACCGGCGTTGACGGCCTTCTCCATGGGGGCGCCCTGGAGAAGGCGTTTGACCGGCACTTCGATGCGCTTGCCGGTCAGGGTGTGCGGCACTCCGGGTACCTCGATGACCTCGTCGGGGACGTGACGTGGGGAGAGCTGTTCGCGGATGGTCTTCTTGATGCGGTTCAGGAGTGCCTCGTCGAGGACTGCTCCGGGGGCGAGGTGGACGAACAGCGGCATCCAGTAGCCGCCGTCGGGCTGTTCGACGCCGATGACGAGCGACTCCTTGATCTCGGGGAGTCGCTCGACGGCTTCGTAGATGTCGGCCGAGCCCATGCGCACGCCCTGCCGGTTGAGCGTCGAATCGGAGCGGCCGTGGATGACGACCGAGCCTCGTGAGGTGACGGTGATCCAGTCGCCGTGGCGCCACACTCCGGGATACGTGTCGAAGTAGCTGTCGTGGTAGCGGATGCCGTCGGGGTCGTTCCAGAACCGGATCGGCATCGACGGCATCGGATTGGTGACGACCAGTTCACCGACCTCGTCGGTGAGGGGCTTTCCGCTGGGGTCCCAGGCCTGGAGGTCGGTGCCGAGGCCGGCGGCCTGGAGTTCTCCGATGTACACCGGGAGTGTCGGTACCGCTCCGGCGAAGCAAGAGCACACATCGGTGCCGCCGCTGACGGAGGCGATCCACAGGTCCTCGCGGACCTCGTCGTGCAGCCAGCGGAATCCGTCGGGCGGCAGGGGCGAGCCGGTGGTGGCGACGCACCTCACGCGGGTGAGGTCGAAGTCGCGCGAGGGGTGGACGCCCGCCTTGCGGCAGGCCATGACGTACGCGGCGGACGTACCGAAGAGGGTCGCTCCGGTGCGTTCGGCGATGCGCCACTGGGCGCCGGTGTCCGGGTACCCGGGGCTGCCGTCGTAGAGCACGATCGTGGTGCCCGTGAGCAGGCCGGAGACGAGGAAGTTCCACATCATCCAGCCGGTGGAGGTGTACCAGAAGAAGCGGTCCTCGGGACCCAGGTCACAGTGCAGGCCGAGCTGCTTGAGGTGCTCGACGAGGATGCCGCCCTGGGACTGGACGATGGCCTTGGGGAGGCCGGTCGTGCCGGAGGAATAGAGCACCCACAGGGGGTGGTCGAAGGAGACCTGCTCGAAGACGGGCTCCACGTCTGCGGAGGTCAGGGCCGACCAGTCCAGGGCGCCCTCGGGAGCTGCGGTTCCCAGCAGCGGGATGTGCACGACGGCGCGCAGGGTGGGCAATTCACGGCGCAGTTCGGCGACCGTGTCACGGCGGTCGTGCTCCTTGCCGCCGTAGCGGTAGCCGTCGACGGTGAACAGGACCACGGGTTCGATCTGCTGGAAGCGGTCGAGGACGCTGCGGGCGCCGAAGTCGGGGGCGCAGGACGTCCAGACACCGCCCACGGCGGCTGTCGCGAGCAGGGCGACCACGGCCTGGGGGATGTTCGGGAGATAGCCGCTGACGCGGTCTCCCGGGCGTACTCCGAGGGCGCGCAGTTCGGCGGCCAGGGAGCCCACCTGGCGGCGCAGGTCGGACCATGTCACGGGGACGGACTCGTGGGTCTCGTCGACATACAGCAGGGCAGGTTCGTCCGCGCGGGTCTGGGCGGCGCGCAGGGCGTGCTCCGCGTAGTTGAGTGACCCTCCGGGGAACCATGCGGCACCGGGCATGGAGCGGTCGCCGAGCACGCGCGCGTAGGGCGTCGAAAACCGTACGTCGAACCACTCGGTGACGGCTTTCCAGAACGTGTCCAGCTCGTCGACCGACCAGCGGTGCAGGGCCGCATAACCGCCGTCGGACGGGGCTCCGTGCCGTTCGGCCGCCCAGGCCTGGAACTTCGTGACCTGCGCCTGGGCGATGACCTCGCCGGTGGGCTGCCAGAGCGGTGAGGGGTTCGTGGTGGACATGGGGCGGCTCCCGGGCTGTGCGCGTCGTGTGCGTCGGTCGCGCACGAGCGGGGGTGTGCGCGTCACGCGGCTGACACGGACGATGCCATGTGATCGACTTCTGCACCAGGGCACGCCGCACATAGTCGGCGACATGAAGATGTGGCGTCGCTACAGGTGAACGGCAGTTGAACGGCTCACTCATCGGGCGCCGGTAGTGGCAGGGTGAGCAGCATGGACGGTCGTGACCTGGTGCGTTCGGTGAAAGCGGTCGGCTCGGGGGGTGCCACTCAGGGGTTGCTCACGGTACGGGCCGCGTGGCGTAGGAGGCGTGCCGACGCCACCGGGTTGCCGCAGCGGGGCGCCGAGCGGGCGCGGATGCCCGGGCCGGTGCTCGGCGTCGAGCCGGGACCCGGTGGCGGGGTCGTCCGCTTCACCCGCTCGGAGCTGCGGATCACGGTCACGGTGGGCGGAGCGGTGTTCTGGGGCTGGGACGCGGTCGCGCCGGAGCCGTCGTACGCCCTCGCGGGCCGCTGCCCGGAGCCGGACCCGCGGGCCCTCCTCGAGCCCGACAAGGACGGCGGCTGGCGGGTCGTGGCCGAGCGGGTCACGGTCGTGGTCTCACGGCACGGCGCGGTCCAGGTGCTTACCCCCGGTGGAGTGATCCTGCGTCGCGATCTGCCGCCCCGGTGGTGGGAGCCCGTCGACGGCGGCGCGGCCCGCTGGATGCAGCGCTCCGAAGTGGCGGCCGACGCACGCTTCTTCGGTCTGGGCGGACGGGCCGCGGGGTCTCGTCTGCGCGACGGGACGTACAGGCTGTGGAACACGGACCCCGGACAGGCCTTCGGGCCGGGCGACGATCCGCTGTACCTCACGATGCCCGTGCAGATGGTGGTCGCCGACGCGGCCACGCATCTCGTGTTCCACGACACCTCGTGGGACGGCACCGTCACCTTGCGCGAGGGCAAGGAGGGCGCCGGCTCCGGGCACGACCGGGCCGGATCGTGCGAGTTGCGCATGGACGGCGGCCCGCTGCGCTGCTGGGTGACGGTGGGGACTCCCGCGCGCGTGCTGCACTCCTGGGCGTCGCTGACCGGCGCCGCCGCGCTGCCGCCCGCATGGGCACTGGGGTACCAGCACGCGCGGTGGGGCTTCGGCAGTGAGCAGGAGGTGCGGAGGATCGTCGCGGGCTATCAGGAGCGCGGCCTGCCGCTGGACGCCGTGCATCTGGACATCGACCATTACGACGCCCATCAGGTGTTCACCGTCGACCGGGACAGGTTCCCGAAGCTTCCCGTGCTGGCGGAGGAGCTACGGCGCGACGGAATCCGTCTGGTGTCCGTCATCGACCCGGCGGTCAAGGCCGAGCCGGGCAACGCCGTGTACGACAGCGGTCTCGCCGAGGACGCCTTTGTACGCGATGCCTCGGGCCGGCTCGTGCGGGGGGTCGTATGGCCCGGAGAGTCCGTCTATCCGGACTTCACGGACGCGCGGGCGCGTGCGTGGTGGGGTCGGCTCTACGAGGAGCGGCTCGCGCAGGGGTTCGCGGGGTTCTGGCACGACATGAACGAGCCGACGTCGTTCACGGCCTTCGGGGAGTCGACACTGCCGCGTTCGGCCCAGCACTCCCTGGAGGGCCGTGGCGGTGACCACCGTGAAGCCCACAACGTGTACGCGCTGGGCATGGCTCGGGCCGCCTACGATGGGTTGCGTGAACTCGCCCCCAGGGAGCGGCCGTTCCTCTTCTCGCGTTCCGGGTGGGCTGGACTGCAGCGCTACGGAGGGACCTGGTCCGGGGACGTGGCCACGGGCTGGCCCGGCTTGCGGGCGTCGTTGTCCCTGGTGATGGGGCTCGGGCTGTGCGGGGTGCCGTACTCGGGACCCGACGTGGGCGGCTTCGACGGCAGCCCGTCGCCCGAGCTCTATCTGCGGTGGTTCCAGCTCGGGGCGTACCTCCCGCTGTTCCGTACCCACGCGAGCCTGCGAGCCGGACGCAGGGAGCCCTGGGAGTTCGGTGACGAGGTGCTGGCGCACGCGCGCGTGGCTCTCGTCGAACGGCGGCGGCTGCTCCCGTACTTCATGACGCTGGCACATATGGCGCGCCGCACGGGTGCCCCGTACGTCCGCCCGCTGTGGTGGAGCAGTCCGGAGGACCGGGCGTTGCGCGACTGCGAGGACGCCTTCCTGCTGGGCGACAGCCTTCTCGTGGCGCCGGTACTGGACCACGGAGCGGTACGGCGGACGGTGCAACTGCCGCGGGGGCGTTGGTACGACACGGTCACGGAGGAGGCCTACGAGGGGCCGGCACAGGTGGTGGTCGACGCCCCCTTGTCGCGTGTTCCGGTGCTCGCGCGGGCCGGTACCGTCCTGCCCGTACGCGGTGCCGACGGCGGTCTGGAGCTGGAGGCGTGGGCGCCCGCGCGCGGGCACAGCGGAGGCGGGCTCGTCGTGCCGGACGCGGGCGACGGGTGGGACGAACCGGAGGCCGAGCGCTATGTGACCCGCTGGGAAGAGGACGAGCTGGTGGTGCGACTGGTCGGCGGCCAAGCCGGCCTCAGCGAGCCGCCGTATCCCGTGCGGGTGCGGGGGCTGGGGCTGGGGCTGGGGACACCCTGACCCTCAGATGTACCGCCCCTCGAACCAGGCACGGGCCGCCAGGGTGTGGAGCGGGAAGGCGAGTTCGGCCGGCCGGCGCAGCAGATGCCAGCCTTCCGTCTCGTCGGTGGCGGCGGACTGCGGCAACTCGGCGGCGGGGCGTTCCGGGAGGAGCCCGAAGAGCAGGAGATGGCCTGCGGGAGAGCTCATCGCGTCGGCGAGCCGCACTTCCCTGCTCGCCGCGTCGATGCCCGTCTCCTCCTTGAGCTCGCGCACGACAGCGTGCCGCCAGTCCTCCCGGTGGTCGATGAATCCGCCGGGCAGGGCCACGCCCCCGCGCGCGGGGGCGATGGTCCGGGTGATGACGACCAAGGAGGCGCCCCTGTCGTCGTAGACAGGTTGCAGGGCCACCGCGACCGGCAGCGGATTGCGGTAGGCGACCGTGCCGCAGGCGGCGCAGGTGCGGGGCCAGCCGGAGATTCCCTCTCCGTAAGGGGCGCCACAGCTCGAGCAGTGCGAATCCGGCGCGAAGTCGGCGGGTGGATGCGGGGTTTCGGACACGCCGCGGACTGTAGCCGATCACCGTACGGACGTCTTCAGGACGGACCGGTCGGGGTGGCGGAGGCGGGGAGGCCAGGACGAGGGGCCGGAACCACCCCCGTGGGCCCCGGCCACCCCGGCAGGTACTCCGACGCCCGTAAGGCCTCAGTCGGTTCGCCTGGACGCCCTGCCCAATTCTCGTGGCCCGTGACACACTTCTGACGTTCCGTCAGATCCAGTACCGTGGAGGGATCGTGTCGCGTACACGCACACCTGTGGTCGCCCGGTGGTTCACCGGGGAAGGGAACGACTTCCGTCTGCTCGCCACTCGTTGCTCGGCGTGCACATCGGTCTTCTTCCCCCGCGAGGACGCCTTCTGCCGCAATCCGGGGTGCACGGGGGGCGAGTTGGCCGAGGTGCCACTGTCCCCCCGTGGCCGCGTCTGGTCGTACACCGACAGCCGGTACCGGCCTCCGTCACCCTATGTGACCGATCCGGAACTCTCGTGGAAGCCCTACGCGTTGATCGCTGTGGAGCTGGAATCCGAGCGTCTTGTGGTCCTCGGCCAGGCGGCTCCCGGGATCACCGTCGCCGACCTGACGGTGGGCATGGAGGTGGAGGTCGTCCCCGGTGTGCTGCACGAGGACACGGAGACGACCTGGACGACGTGGCACTGGCGGCCGACGGGAGTGACGGCATGAAGGGCACATGGCGGACGGGGGTGACGGCGTGACCGGTGATGTGGCGGTGCTCGGCGTGGGGATGCACCCCTGGGGCAAGTGGGGGCGGAGGTTCGTCGAGTACGGAGTCGTGGCGGCGCGCGCGGCACTGACCGACGCGGGGATCGACTGGCGGGACGTCGACTCGATCGTGGGCGCGGACACCGTGCGCGGAGGCTATCCGGGGTACGTGGCGGGGGCGACGTTCGCGAAGGCGCTGGGGTGGCAGGGGGCCCGCGTCGCGAGCGTGTACGCCGCGTGCGCCTCCGGGGCGCAGGCACTCGGCACAGCGCGTGCGCAGATCCTCTCGGGCCTCGCGGAGGTGGTCCTCGTGGTGGGTGCGGACGCGGCACCCAAGGGATTCTTCCGCCCCGTCGGCGGGGACCGGCCGGACGATCCGGACTGGCTGCGCTTTCGTGTCCTCGGGGCGACGAATCCGACGTACTTCGGGCTGTACGCGCGGCGTCGGATGGCTCTGTACGGCGACACTCCGGAGGACTTCGCCCAGGTCAAGGTGAAGAACGCGGCCCTGGGCGCGCTCAACCCCAACGCGCGCTACCGCAAGAGGGTCACGGCCGAGGAGGTCGCCGCATCGGCCGTGGTCGCCGATCCGCTGCGGCTGCTCGACATCTGCGCGACCTCCGACGGCGGCGCGGCCGTGGTGCTGGCCGGCATGGACTTCGCACGCCGGCACGGGGCGTGCGAGCCGGTGCGGATCCGCGCCGTGTCGACCGTGACGCCGCGCTATCCCAACACCGTGCTGGATCTGCCGGACATCGCCACTGACTCCGCGGTCGCGGTGGAACCCGCGGCCGGCACGTTCCGGTCGTCCATCGCTCAGGCGGCTTACGAGGAGGCGGGTATCGGGCCCGAGGATCTCTCGTTCGCCGAGGTGTACGACCTGTCGACCGCCCTGGAACTGCAGTGGTACGAGGACCTCGGGCTCTGCGGGGAGGGCGAAGCCGCCAAACTGCTGTGTGAAGGCGCCACGGCGCTCGGCGGGCGCATACCGGTGAACGTCAGCGGCGGGCTCGCTTCCTTCGGAGAGGCCGTTCCGGCACAGGCCATCGCCCAGGTGTGCGAGCTGACGTGGCAGTTGCGGGGCGGTGCGGGTGACCGGCAGGTCGCCGAGGCCCGGGTGGGGATCACCGCGAACCAGGGGCTGTTCGGGCATGGCTCTTCGGTCGTGGCGGTGCGGTAGCCCCGTGGTGGCCCGCAGCCCCGTGGTGGTTCGCAGCCCCGTGGTGGTCCGCGCCGGACCTGGGGGATTCGGAGGACCGGCCGGCGTCCGCCGGATCCTGGGGTTGACCCCATGGACCCCGTGCGACTCGGGCGGCACCGCGATCGAACCGGTTTCGGCCGGGAGGTGCGTGCGGCTCGTCCTGGCTCTCGTGCACACCCACTGTGACGATCCCGGAATCCTGCGTGAACACCTCATGAATCGCCCACCGGCGTACGCCGACGGCGGCACTATGCTGTCGTGCCCTCCTGGACGGATGTTGTCCGCTTCGCCTTCCAGCCTGTCGTCAATCTGACGACCGGAGGGGTCGCGGCGCTGGAGATACTCGCCCGTCCGGAGTCCGGCGACATCCTGGCGCAGGCCCGTCGCGACCCCGAACTCGACGGTCGGCTGGCCGCGTTGGCGATCCGGGCCGCCGCCCGCAAGGAGACGCTTCTCCCCCTGCACGTCAACGTGTTCGCCGGAACCCTGGCCGACCTCGGCAGGCTCTCGGCACTGCGGAACGAGGTGCGGGAAGCCGGGCGGCTGCCCTGGGAGGTCACCATCGACATCGGCCCGCCGTACACGCACGTGCCGCAGCACGCCCTGCTGGAGGCCGTGGCCGCGGTGCGCGGCGAGGGCTTCCGGATCTGCGCGGACGGGGTCGGCGACGGCGACGTACCACTGCGCCTGCTCACGGATCTGGCACCGGAGCTGATGAAGCTCGACGTGTCCCTTTTGTCGCGGCCCGCCGCGGTGCGCGCGATGCGGACGCTGTGCGAACAGCTGGGTGCGCTGCTGTCCGTCGAAGGGGTCGAGACGGAACTGCAGTGCGCCGCCGCGGTGTCGGCGGGCGCGCAGCTCGCGCAGGGCGAACTGTTCGCGCCGCCCGCCCGGCTGCCTTCTGCGGACGTACACGTTCCGGCGCTGTCGCCCGGCATCCGAAGCGCGCCCCGGTCCGGACCGTCCGTACGGCAGTTCGTACGCCCGGCCGCGCTGCTGCCGACCACCGCGTCGGCCGGACAGGTCAGGGCGCTGCTCACCGGATCGCCCGACGTGTCCGGGGTCTTGCTCGTGGACCCGTCCGGGATGCCGGTCCGCTCGGTGCACCGGTCACGGTTCCTGTTGTCGATGTCCGGGCGCTACGGGCACGCGCTGTACGCCGATCGGCCCGCCTCCAAGCTCGGTGATCCACCACGCACGGTCGGCGTCGACGCCACGGCCTGGGAGGTGCTCGACGTCGTCGCGGACGGGGACCGGGACCGTACGTCCGACGATGTCGCGGTCGTCGACCGGTACGGGCGGTGTGTGGGCGTCGTACGCCTCGCGGACCTCGTACGGGCGCTGTCCGAGAGCCGGGTCGAGGAGGCGGCGGGGCTCAACCCGCTGACCCGCCTGCCCGGTTCGGACGCGATCACCGGGGAGGTGGACCGGCGGATCGCGGACGGCCGGGTGTTCGCTCTGAGCTGGCTGGACATCGACCACTTCAAGCAGGTCAACGACGGAGCGGGGTTCGCTGCCGGCGACGAGCTGATCCGGGCGGTGGGGCGGGCGTTGCAGCTCTCGGCGTCCGAGGCGACGCTGGTCGGGCACATCGGCGGCGACGACTTCCTGGTCCTCGCCGACCCGGACACCCTCGACCCGCTGGCCGTCTCGGTGCTCGACACGCCCTGGGCGGCCGGCGGCCGCGCAGTCACCCTGTCGCTGGCCACGGTGCTGTGCGCCCCCGGCAGCGTGACCGATCACCGGCAGGCGGCCGCCTCTCTGGCACCCCTCAAGCAGGCCGCCAAGGCTCTGGACGGGGTGAGTTGGGTACTGGGGCGCGCGGGACGGCCCGGTCACGAGATCCGCCGCGGCACGGGGACTGCGCCGATGGAGCCGTACGGGCAGACCCTGACCGGCTGACCGGCTGACCGGCTGACCGGCTGACCGGCTGACCGGCTGACCGGCTGACCGGCTGACCGGCTGACCGGCTGACCGAATATGGTCCGCTCGTACGATGTCGGCGCCTCTCCGCGACGCGTCCTCTGTACGCCCTTGAACCGTTGCAGTCCGCGACCTTGACGCCCCCTGGGCGCCGGAGAACACTTCCGGGTGTCAGTCGGCATCGCCGCATTCGGGCGTCTTCAGGCACCGCACCGCTCGGGTTTCCGACCCGTACCCAGGGCCGTCCCCCACGGGCGATTCCGCTGCGACGGCACGCTCGTCACGGACGCCGGGCGGGGCGCGGGATCTCCCTGCCTTCGGTTGAAGCAGCCATGGGAAGACGCACCCTGCAAGGTGGCCCGGAGCGGATCGCCCCGGGCGAGGGCCTAGGAGCCGCCATGAGCAACGGAGACATCTTTGTCGGCGAGTTGATCGGCACCGCGATTCTGATTCTGTTCGGCGCGGGTGTGTGCGCCGCTGTCACCCTGAACAGATCCAAGGCCCAGGGAGCGGGCTGGGTCGTCATCGCCTTCGGGTGGGGCTTCGGCGTCCTCGCCGGCGCCTACACCTCGGCACCGCTGTCGGGAGGGCAGATCAACCCGGCGGTCACCGTCGGATTCGCCATCGAGGGCTCGACGAAGTGGTCGGACGTGCCCTTCTATCTCCTCGGGCAGTTCGCGGGAGCCATCATCGGGGCGGTCCTGTGCTGGCTGCTCTACCTCGGCCAGTTCAACCTCAACGCCGAGGAGGGCAAGGCCATCGAGACGCTGGGGATCTTCTCGACACGCCCCGAGATCGACAACCCGGTGCAGAACCTGATCACCGAGATCATCGCCACGGCTGCCCTGATGCTGCCCATCCTCGCGCTGGTCGGCGGCGGCAAGCACGTCGCGGGCATCGGAGACGCGGGCCTTCCTGTGCTGCTCATCTCCTTCCTCGTCGTCGGCATCGGCCTCTCGCTCGGAGGTCCCACCGGGTACGCCATCAACCCGGCCCGCGACCTGGGGCCACGCCTCGCCCACGCGCTGCTGCCGATTCCCAACAAGGGCACATCGGAGTGGAGCTACTCCTGGATTCCGGTGGTCGGCCCGATCGCGGGCGCCGCCCTCGGCGCCGGGATCTACAACGTGGCCTTCTGACGACACGCCGCCACCCCGAAAGCGCGGCCGCCCGACGAAAGCCGGGTCACCCTCCTGACGAGAACGCAGGCCACCCTCCTGACGAGAACGCAGCCTCCTGACGAAGTACACGTAAGGGGACGACATGACGGACAACACCGAGAAATACGTCGCCGCAATCGACCAGGGCACCACCTCGAGCCGCTGCATCATCTTCGACCGGGACGGCGCGATCGTCGCCGTCGACCAGCGCGAACACCGCCAGATCTTCCCCAAGCCGGGCTGGGTGGAGCACGACGCCACCGAGATCTGGTCCAAGGTGCAGGCCGTGGTGGCGGGAGCGATCGCCAAAGCCGGGCTGCGCGCCGACCAGCTGAGCGCGCTCGGCATCACCAACCAGCGCGAGACCACGGTTCTGTGGGACCGTGCCACCGGCAAGCCCGTCCACAACGCGATCGTCTGGCAGGACACCCGCACGTCGGCGCTGTGCAACGAACTGGGCGGCTCGGACGGCCAGGACCGCTTCCGCGAGCAGACCGGACTGCCTCTGGCGAGCTACTTCTCCGGGCCCAAGGCAGCCTGGCTGCTCGACAACGTCCCGGGCCTGCGCACGCGCGCCGAGCGCGGTGAGATCGCCTTCGGCACCATCGACTCGTGGCTCATCTGGAACCTGACCGGCGGCACGGACGGCGGGCGGCACGTCACCGACGTGACCAACGCCGGACGCACCATGCTGATGAACCTGGAAACCCTCCAGTGGGACCCGTCCATCCTCTCCGCGATGAACATCCCCGAAGCGGTGCTCCCCGAGATCAGGTCCTCCGCCGAGGTGTACGGCACCGCCGTGGGCCAACTCGGCGGCGTCCCGGTCGCGTCGGCGCTCGGCGATCAGCAGGCGGCGGTCTTCGGACAGGCCTGCTACGACGTCGGCACGGCCAAGAACACCTACGGCACCGGCAGCTTCCTGCTGCTGAACACCGGTAACAGGCCCGTTCCCTCGAAGAACGGACTGCTGACGACCATGGGGTACAAGATCGGCACCGAGGCGCCGGTCTACTGCCTCGAAGGGTCGATCGCGATCACGGGCGCGTTGGTGCAGTGGTTCCGGGACCAGCTGGGCATCATCCGTTCCGCCGACGAGATCGAAACGCTGGCCGCGAGTGTCGAGGACAACGGCGGCGCGTACATCGTGCCTGCCTTCTCGGGCCTGTTCGCCCCCTACTGGCGCTCGGACGCGCGCGGCGTCATCACGGGTCTCACGCGCTACGTCACGAAGGCGCACCTCGCGCGCGCGGTCCTGGAAGCCACGAGCTGGCAGACGCGTGAGGTCGTGGACGCCATGTACCAGGACTCCGGAGTGCAGATCACCACCTTGAAGGTGGACGGTGGCATGACCAAGAACAATCTGCTGATGCAGCACCAGGCGGATGTCCTCGGCGTACCCGTGATCCGCCCGAAGGTCTCCGAGACGACCTGCCTGGGCGCCGCCTACGCGGCCGGGCTCGCGACCGGGGTGTGGAACGACCTCGACGAGCTGAAGTCGCACTGGCAGAAAGACGTCGAATGGACGCCGTCCATGGAGGCCTCCGTACGCGACAGCGAGTACCACAACTGGCGCAAGGCGGTGGAGAAGAGCTTCGGCTGGCACGACGACACTGTCGAATGACCTCCTGCGCCCGCGCCGGCGGAACCTCGGAGCCGGGGGAACGTCGGCGCGAAACAGGTGTCCACGCGTGCGTACGCCTCACGTGAACCACGCGCGCGGGCATGACCGCGGCCCGTACCCCGGTCGGTGGGGGTACGGGCCGCACCCGCGCGTCGTGACGGCCGCGACGGCGCCACGTGTGCGTCAGGTCGTGACGGTCTCACGGCGGGCCGCGGCGTACGCCATCGCGTGCTGGACGACACGGATGAGGACCTCCTTGACGGACTCCCGGTCCCGCGCGTCACAGAGGACGACGGGCACACCCGGGTCGAGGTCGAGGGCCTGGCGGACGTCCTCCGCGGGGTAACGGGCGGCTTCCTCGAAGCAGTTGACTCCGACCACGAAGGGTATGGAGCGTCGTTCGAAGTAGTCGACCGCGGCGAAGCAGTCCTCCAGGCGGCGGGTGTCGGCCAGCACGACGGCGCCCAGGGCTCCGGTGGCGAGCTCGTCCCAGAGGAACCAGAAACGGTCCTGGCCGGGGGTCCCGAACAGGTAGAGCACCAAGTCCTCGCGCAGCGTGATCCGGCCGAAGTCCATGGCGACGGTGGTGGTGTGCTTGCCCTCCACACCGCTGGTGTCGTCGATGGGCCGGCCCGCCTCGGTGAGGAGTTCCTCGGTGCGCAGCGGCTTGATCTCGCTGACCGCGCCGACGAGGGTCGTCTTGCCCACCCCGAAGCCGCCGGCCACCAGGATCTTGAGCGTGACGGGCTCGACCGGAGGCTTGCCGCGCTCAGAACGCCCGAAGATCATCGATCTCTTCTCCTGCTTGATGGGGGTCGTGCGGCGGTAGGCCGTAGCCCCCGCCGCCGGGGGTTTCGATGACGAGTACGTCGCCGGGTCCGACGTCCGTCGCATCACTTCCGCCGAGTTCCGTGACGGTGCCGTCGGCACGCTCCACGCGGTTGGCGCCGAGAGCACCGGGCTCGCCGCCCGCCATACCGTACGGCGGCACCCTGCGGTGCTGGGAGAGCGTCGAGACGGTCATCGGCTCCAGGAACCGGATGCGGCGTACGGCGCCGTCGCCGCCCCGCCAGTGTCCGGGGCCGCCGCTGCCGCGTCGAATCGCGAACTCGTCGAGCCGGACGGGCAGTCGCCACTCCAGGACCTCGGGGTCGGTGAGCCGCGAGTTGGTCATGTGGGTCTGTACGACGGGGGCGCCGGGGAACCCGTCTCCCGCGCCCGATCCGGAGGCCACGGTCTCGTAGTACTGGTGGCGCTCGTTGCCGAAGGTGACGTTGTTCATGGTGCCGGAGCCCTCGGCCTGCACGCCCAGGGCGGCGTAGAGGGCGCCGGTGATCGCCTGGGACGTCTCCACGTTGCCGGCCACGACGGCGGCCGGGGGGTGGGGGGAGAGCATCGACCCCGGCGGCACCACGATACGGAGGGGGCGCAGACACCCGTCGTTGAGCGGGATGTCGTCGTCCACCAGGGTGCGGAAGACGTACAGGACCGCGGCGTTGACCACGGCGAAGGGAGCGTTGAAGTTGGTGGTGAGCTGCGCGGACGTGCCCGTGAAGTCGACAGTGGCGGAGCGTGTTTCCCGGTCTGCCGAGACACGGACACGGATGACCGCCCCTGAGTCCGTCTCATAGGCGAACTCGCCGTCTTCGAGCGTGTCGATGACGCGGCGCACCGCTTCCTCCGCGTTGTCCTGGACGTGCTTCATGTACGCCTGGACGACATCGAGCCCGAAGTCCTCGATCATACGGCCGACTTCGTCGACGCCTTTGCGGTTGGCGGCGATCTGGGCGCGCAGGTCGGCGAGGTTCGTCTTCGGGTTGCGCGAGGGGTGGGGCGGCTCCGTGAGCAGGGCCAGTGTCTCCGCCTCCCGGAACCGGCCGTTCTCGGCGAGCAGCCAGTTGTCGAAGAGGACGCCCTCCTCGTCGATGGTGCGGCTGTTCGCCGGCATGGAGCCCGGGGCGATGCCGCCGATCTCGGCGTGGTGGCCGCGCGAGGCGACGTAGAACAGGATCCGCTCACCCTCCGTGTCGAAGACCGGGGTGATCACGGTGACATCGGGGAGGTGGGTGCCGCCGTGGTAGGGATCGTTGACGGCGTAGGTGTCGCCGGGCCGCATGGTGTCGCCGCGCCGCCGGACGACCTCCTGCACGCTGGTCCCCATGGAGCCCAGGTGGACCGGGATGTGCGGGGCGTTGGCCACCAGGTTGCCGTCGGGGTCGAACAAGGCGCAGGAGAAGTCCAGGCGCTCCTTGATGTTGACGGACTGGGCGGTCGATTCCAGGCGGGCGCCCATCTGTTCCGCGATGGACATGAAGAGGTTGTTGAAGACTTCGAGCAGAACGGGATCCGCTTCCGTGCCGAGATCGGAACTCTCCGTAACCGCCGCGCGTTCCATGACCAGATGCCCGTCGTCGGTCGTCGCGGCCCGCCAGCCGTCGTCGACGACGGTTGTCGCGCCTGCTTCGGCGATGATCGCGGGTCCGTTCACGGTCTCGCCCGACGGGAGCTCCTCGCGGCGGTGCAGGGGCACGTCGCGCCAGGTGCCTCCCGTGTGAAGGCTGACGGTCTCCGGGGTGGCCGAGCGGGATGCGGGTGCGGCCTGGTAGGGGGCGAGGGCGGAGAGATCGGGGGGTTCGGTGAGACCGGTGGCTTCCACGGAGAGGGCTTCGACGACGACCGGGCGGTCGAGGGTGAAGGAGTAGGTGGCGCGATGACGTTCTTCGAAGGCGTGGGTCATGGCGTCGGGCTCGGTGAGCTCGACGGTCAGCGCCGTGTCCGTGCCGTCATAGCGGAGCTGTGCCCGGCGGGTGATCCGGATGCGGTGCTCGGGGACGTCCTCGGCGAGGAGTTCGGCGCGGGTGGCGCCCTCCAGAGCGTCGGCCGTCTTGAGGATGCCGGGCATCGAGGACGCTTCGAGGGGCGCCTCGACGGACTGTTCGCGCATGGCTGTCGTATCGGCGAGTCCGATACCGAGGGCGGACAGGACGCCTGCCATGGGCGGCACCAGGACGGTGCGGATGCCGAGGGAATCGGCGACCATGCACGCGTGCTGGCCACCGGCGCCGCCGAAGGTGGTCAGCGCGTACCGGGTGACGTCGTGGCCCTTCTGCACGGAGATCCGCTTGACGGCGTTGGCGATGTTGGCGACGGCGATCTGCAGGTAGCCCTCGGCGACCTGCTCCGCGGTGCGGTCGTCTCCGGTCCGCTCGCGGATCTCGTGCGCGAGCGCGTTGAACCGGTCGCGGACGAGGGCGCCGTCCAGGGGCTGCTCCCCGCCGGGGCCGAACACCTGCGGGAAGTGGGCGGGCTGGATGCGGCCGAGTGCGACGTTGGCGTCGGTGACCGTCAGCGGGCCGCCGTTCCGGTAGCAGGCGGGTCCGGGGTCGGCGCCGGCCGAGTCGGGGCCCACGCGGTAGCGGGAGCCGTCGAAGTGGAGCACCGATCCGCCGCCCGCGGCGACTGTGTGGATGTCCAGCATGGGGGCGCGCAGCCGGACCCCGGCGATCAGGGTGGTGAAGGTCCGCTCGTACTCTCCGGCGAAATGGGAGACGTCCGTGGATGTACCGCCCATGTCGAAACCGATGACGCGGTCGAAGCCGGCGAGCTGCGACATCCGGGCCATGCCGACGATGCCGCCCGCGGGTCCGGACAGGATGGCGTCCTTGCCGCGGAACTGACCCGCCTCGGCGAGGCCGCCGTTGGACTGCATGAACATCAGCCGTACGCCCCGGAGTTCGGCGGCGACCTGCTGGACGTAGCGGCGCAGCACGGGCGACAGGTAGGCGTCGACGACGGCCGTGTCGCCGCGCGGCACCAGCTTCATCAGCGGGCTGACCTCGCTGGAGAGGGAGATCTGCGGGAAGCCGATGCGGGCCGCCAGCTCGCCCACGGCTTGTTCGTGGGCGGGGTGGCGGTGGCTGTGCATACAGACCACGGCGATCGCGCGGATCCCGTCGTCGTACGCCTCCTGGAGGGGTGCGACGAGGGCGTCCAGGTCGGGGGCGCGCAGGACGGTGCCGTCGGCGGCGATCCGTTCGTCGACCTCGACCACCCGCTCGTGGAGCAGTTCGGGGAGTTCGATCGCGCGGGCGAAGATGTGGGGGCGGTTCTGGTAGGCGATGCGCAGGGCGTCGCGGAAGCCCCTGGTGGTGACGAGGAGCGTGCGCTCGCCCTTGCGTTCCAGGAGGGCGTTGGTCGCGACGGTGGTGCCCATGCGGACGGCGTCGACCGGGGCGCCCGCGGCGTCCCCTTCGCTACCGAGGAGTTCACGGACGCCCGCGACGGCCGCGTCGGCGTAGCGGGCCGGATTGTCGGAGAGCAGTTTGTGCGTGAGCAGCCGGCCGTCCGGACGGCGCGCGACGATGTCTGTGAAGGTACCGCCCCGGTCGACCCAGAACTGCCAGCCTGTCACGTCTGTTCCCCGTTTCCGCCCAGCTCAGAGCGCCCGGAGGCCGCTGATCACGTCGCGCAGAATACTCTCGTCCGGCAGCTCGGCAGGGGGTACGGGACGTGTCACATGAACCATTTCGTCATCCACCAGGTCCCCGATGAGGACCCGCACCACTCCGATGGGCAGATCGAGTTCGGCTGCGAGTTCGGCGACCGACTGGGGGATGTCACGGCAGAGTTCGACGATGTCCACGTGTTCCGGGGACAGCGAATGGTCCGCCTCGGGGTCCTCGGCGTGCTGTTCGGTGACCACCAACGCGATCAGATCGAGGCGGTGCTGGGCCGCGCTGGTGGTGCGGCCGCGCGTCATGGCGTACGGACGGACCACCGGCCCCGCCTCGTCGTCGAACCAGTGGCGTCTTCCCTGACCGTCTCCGCTCATGTCATCCCACTACCCGTCCGCAGGCAGATCGGTGCGCGGACTGGCGGCCAGATGTACGCCGACTCGCTTGACGAGGAGCGTCATTTCGTATGCGACCTGGCCCACGTCCGAGTCGGCGTCCGAGAGGACGGCGAGGCAGCTGCCGTCGCCGGCGGCCGTGACGAACAGGAAGGCCTCGTCGAGTTCGACGACGGTCTGGCGGACGCTGCCCGCCTCGAAGTGCCGGCCGACGCCCTTGGCAAGGCTGTGGAAGCCGGAGGCGACGGCGGCCAGGTGTTCGCTGTCCTCCCGGGTGAGGTCCTTCGAGGCCCCGGTGGGAAGGCCGTCGCCGGAGAGCACGATCGCCTTGTGGATGCTGGCGACGCGGTCCACCAGTTCGTCGAGAAGCCAGTTCAGCTCTCCGGACACGCTGCTGGTCGCGGGCCCTGCGGCCTTCGGTGCGGTCATCGACCGTCCCCCTTTGTCGTTCGTCGTGCTGAGCCGTCCTGGGCCTGGTCGCCCACGGCGTTCTCTTCGCGTCCGCGCTGCCAGCCCCGCTGGAGCGAGGCCATACGGCTGCGCACTTCGTCGGCGTCCCGCTCGGCGGGGTCCGCCTCCCTACCGTCGCGGCCGTTGCCGCGCTCGGCGAGCCGCGCCGGTCCGTCCTTCAACTGCCGGGCCAGACTGGCCTGCCGGACGCGCCGGGGCAGCGGGGCCGTACCCGATTCTGCCTGCCCCGCCGGGGTGTCGCGCTGCGGGGTCGCGGTGTCCGGGCTCACGGCCGATGCGGCGGTGCGGGTGCGCCGGGGCAGAGCCGGGGCATCGCGGAGGCCCGGGGCTTCCTGACGGCCGGGTGCCTCACGGAGGCCGGGCGCTCTGCGAGGTTCGGGTGCCTCATGAAGGCCGGGTCTCTCAGGTGTGCCGAAAGCCCCGCGCGGACCGGGGGCACCGGAGCGCTCTGCACCGCGCCGGGCCGGGGCAGCGGAGCGCTCGCCGCGCCGCTTGGGCAGCGGCTTCGCGCCTTCGCGTTCCGTTGTGCGGCGTTCCGCGCTCTCGTTCGGCTCAGGGTCCGACGGGGTGCCCGGGTTCCGCACCGATTCGAGGTCCTGGGCCGTGTCCTCGTCCGCCCGGTCGCGCCACGACCTGGCCTGAGTGACGGGTCTGCCGTGGGAGCTGACGAGCTTGGGCGCCCGGCGATGCGGCGGCGGGACGGGAGCGGTGCCCGGAAGGTCGTCGTCCCCGGAGGGGGCGCGATCGTCGGTGCTGTCACCGGCCCGCTGGTGCCGTCCTGCGGGAACCCCGGCGATGGAGCGCCGCGGACGGAACAGCCCCCCGCGTTCGCTGTCGTCGTCGCCGAGAGCGCCGGGGAATCCGGTGAGGGTGTCCAGGTCGACGGGCGCGTCCAGTTCGACGGGGCCGTCCAGGACCGAGGCGGGCAGTCCCGGCAGACGCACCGGCGACCGGGTGAGTGCGGTGTTGCGGCGCTCCTCGGTCTCGCGCTCTTTGGTGGGCAGGGTGCGGTCGAGGCGGAATCCGATGCCGTTGGTGTCCGGCACGTCGTCGGTGAGCAGGGCGTCCGGCATGAAGACGACCGCGGTGGTGCCGCCGTACGGGGACGGCTGGAGCGAGACGCGGACGTTCTGCCGCTGGGCCAGCCGGCTGACCACGAAGAGGCCGAGCCGGTCGGTGTCGGAGAGTTCGAACTCGGGGGTCTCGGCGAGCCGCAGATTGGCGTCGAGCAGCGCCTCGGCGGCCATGCCGAGGCCGCGGTCGTGGATCTCCAGGGTGAAGCCGTTGGCGACGCGCTCACCGACGACATGAACGGCCGTGTGCGGGGGCGAGAACACCGTGGCGTTCTCCAGGAGCTCGGCCACGAGATGCGTGAGGTCTGCGACAGCGGGACCCGTGACGGCGACGCGCGGCAGCCGGCGTACCTCGACGCGTTCGTAGTCCTCGACCTCGGCGACGGCCGCGCGGACGATGTCCATGAGCTGGACCGGCTTGCGCCACTGCCGTGACGGCGCCGCGCCGGACAGGATGACCAGGCCCTCGGCATGGCGGCGCATCCGGGTGGTCAGGTGGTCGAGACGGAACAGGTCGGCCAGCTCGTCGGTGTCCTCGGTCCTGCGCTCCATCGTGTCGAGGAGGGTGAGTTGCTTGTGGAGCAGGACCTGGCTGCGGCGCGCGAGATTGACGAAGACCTCGGAGACGCCCTCGCGCAGTTCGGACTGCTTGACGGCCGCCTCCACGGCGGCGCGCTGAAGGGTGTTGAGGGCCTGACCGACCTCGCCCATCTCGTTCCTGTCGTACTCCAGGCGCGGCACTTCGGTCTCGACGTCGACCTGCTCACCGGCGGAGAGACGGCGCATGACGCTGGGCAGCCGTACACCGGACGCCTCGTGGGCCTCCAGACGCAGACGGCGCAGGTCGCGGATGAGGCTCCGGCCGATGCGCACGGACATGAAGAGCGAGATCAGCAGGGCGATCAGACCGACCACGCCCGCGACCACAGCCTGGAGGATGACTCCCATGGCCACGGGCTTGACGCGGTCCCGGTAGTGGTCGCCCGCCCGGTCCTCGAGTTCGCCGAGTTCGGCGAGCACATGCCCGGCCGCGCCGTCCCAGCTCTTCGCGGTGACGCCGCTCGGCGAGCCGGCCGTGGAAGCGGCGACGGCCTGCTCCGCCACACGCAGTGGCCCGGTGCCGGCGTTCTTCCAGTAGCGCTCGAAGCGGTCGCGTTCCGAGGAGGGAAGCAGCGGCAGGCTGATGTCGTAGAGGAGGGTGCGCTGGGCCACGAGGTCGGAGATGTCCCGGAGTTCGTCTCTGGTGATGTGACCGGCGACCAGTGCGGAGCCGAGGAGGGCGTCCTCACGGGAGAGCAGTTCGCGGGCGCGGGACACATTGACGAGGGCGCGGTCCTCTTTGTCCAGCTCCACGTCGTCGACCACGTGCAGGTTGGCCAACAGGACGTAGCAGGGATCGATCAGACGGTTGTAGAGGCCGAGGGCCTGGACACGGTTGACGGTGCCGTCCTCGATGCCGCTGCGCAGCGAGGAGATCCCGTCGACGGCGTCGAGGAGGGAGGTGAGGCGCTCAGCGGTGCCTCCACCGAATTCCTCGCGCACGCCCTTGTCGTTGGCGTTCCTGCGGACCTTCGCCACGATGCGGTCCGTGGCACCACGGCTGCGCTTGAGCGCCGCGAGCCCGTCGGACGCGCGAGGATCGGCCAAGTAGACGAGTGTCTGGCGGCGTTCCTGCTGGAGGACTCTGACGGTGTCCTCGGTCGGATAGCCGATCTTCTCCACGATCTCGGACACGCTGAAGAGCCGGCTTGCCTCACGCCCCGTGAGCACGGTCGCGAAAGCCCAGATCGCGGTCAAGGACACCAGGGGCACGAGGAGCAGCGCCACAATCTTCCGGCGGATGGACTTCCCGCGAAAGCGCATGGCCTCCCCCAGCTCGACCCCCTCGGCCGGGGGTACACATGTGCGTCAACAAACGGCGTGAGCCTACTACTGACCCGGAGGTAACTCGAAGACCCATCCGGACGCCATCCCGGCTCGACAGGGAACGAGACATGGGGAGTTGTCCGTTCATTGGGGGAGATTGCCTCCCCTAATCCGGCACTTGGGGCCGGATCACATCGGAGCGGAGAACATCGTCAGTTGGCCGGATTTCTTCGCTCGGCGGGAATCTTCAGGACAGGTCGTTCGTCTTTCTGTACGGGAATTGAGGGCGGAATCGGCCACAGGTGCCGCATCCCGCGCTCAGGCGGCGTAAAAGAGCGCAAGCCGGGCAGCCACTGGGGGGCGGGGGTCGCAGGACCCCCGTGCGAGAGGACTGCCAGGCGGTGGGGAGTGACAAGTTGATGGGCACGGCAGA
Organism: Streptomyces rhizosphaerihabitans; assembly: GCF_025399795.1. Lineage (GTDB taxonomy): Bacteria > Actinomycetota > Actinomycetes > Streptomycetales > Streptomycetaceae > Streptomyces > Streptomyces rhizosphaerihabitans. The sequence goes on from NZ_JAODTZ010000072.1 coordinate 26,563, forward strand.
GCGGAGCGGGGCACCCGCTACTGGGGTTGCGACACGCGATGCGGCACAACCGGCCACCCGGGCACCGGATCACGATATTCCGGCAGCTGGGCACGGTCGGCCGGACAAGCGGCGGACCACGACGGGCGGGACCGGCACGGCGGACCTCCAGGACAGCGCCGCGGACAGGGGCGGCCGAGTCGAGGGGAAAGGCGCTGCCACGGACGGATACGAGGACCACGAAGAGCGGGCGTACTACCGGCCGTTGTGGATCGAGGAGCCCGCGCGCAAGCGTCGGCTGCCCGATCCGGTGCGTACGTCGGCCGTGCGCGCGGTGCTCATCATCTCGGTGACGCTGATACAGGCCGTGGTGGCCTTCCTGTGCACGATCGCGGGGTCCTGGCTGGCCTTCCCGATGGTCCTGTGCAGCGTGGCCAGTACGGTCGTCGCCACATGGGCCGTACTGGACGTCTGGGTGACCCGACAGGTGTGGAACCAGCGGAACGGCGTGGTGTCGGTGCCGAGCAGCACCGCACGGGCACTGCGACGCGAGCGCCGCAAGGCCAGGCGTCAGGCGCGGATCTCGGCCCGGGCCCAGGAGCGGATACGCAGGCGGGGCGGGGCCGGGCAGTTGTCGCACCCGTAGCGGAGCGGCGGTTCTCCCCGCCTCGGCCCCGGGTACGGGCGCGGGGAGCAGCGGCACCGCGACGAAGGAATGAGGGGTTCACCGCTCGCGCGGTCGGCCGGTGGAAGGGAAAGAGGAGGAGCCTCCATCTGCCCCTCGCGACCGCCCCATCCGGAGGGCAACGAAGTGACGCCCTCACCGTGCCGCCTGCTCCACCGGGTCCTCACCGCTCGCCAGTTCACGACGGCGACGCATGAAGGCATGGGGGCGGTCGACCGCGAGCACTCCTGTCGCGCGGCCGGCCCGCTCGTACAGGGCGAGGAAGCCGCCCTGCGCCGGTCCGCCGTCGTCGAGGGCGCCCTCGACGATCCGGACCGTGTCCGATTCCTGTCGTCGGCCCGCGAACTGGATCCGCGCACCGTACTGGTCGGACCAGAAGTAGGGCAGGGACCGCAGGGTCGCCGCGGTGCGTCCGGCGAGCAAGTTGCCGACCGCGACGCGGGGTTGCTCGGTCGCGGAGGTCCAGTGCTCGGTGCGGGTGCCGCCGGCCCGGGCGACGTCACCGACGGCGACGACCTGCGGAACTCCGGTCACGCAGCCGTCGTCGCACAGCACGCCGTCGTTCACGGCGAGCGCCGAGCCCGCCAGCCAGCCGGTGTTCGGGGTGGCGCCGATGCCGATTATCACGACATCGGCGGGCAGGGAGCGGCCGTCGGACAGTTTCACTCCGGTGACCGTGCCGCCGCTCTCCCTGAACCCTGCGACGCCGGTTCCGGTGACGAGGCCGGTGCCCGCGCGCCGGTGCAGTGCGGCACACACGGCTGCCATGTCCGGGCCGAGTTGGGGAAGAAGGGGCAGCGGCGCGGCCTCGACGACGGTGACGTCATGGCCGAGGGCGGCGCACGAGGACGCGGTCTCGGCGCCGATGAAGCCGCCGCCGATGACGACGACGCGGCGCTGTCCCGCGGTGAGTTCCGCACGCAGGGCACGAGCCTCGTCGAGGGTGCGCAGGGTGTGCACACCGACGAGGTCGTCACCCCGAAGGCGGCGGGCGGAGGCGCCCGTGGCGATGACCACTCCGTCCGTGGAGACGGTGCGGCCGTCGTCCAGAAGGACAGCGCGGCCACGGGCGTCGAGGCCGCGGGCACGTACGCCGAGGATCCACTCGGCGTCGAGTTCGGCGCGCTCCTCGTCGTCGGTCAGGGCGAGTCGGTCCTCGGCGGAGCGACCGGTGAGGAAGTCCTTCGAGAGGGGAGGCCGGTCGTAGGGGTGGTGGGTTTCGTCTCCGACGATCAGCAGTCGTCCGTCGAAGCCCCGGGCGCGCAGCTCGCGGGCGGCGTACAGACCGGAGAGGGAGGCACCGACGACGGTCACGGTCCTCATAGAGCCCGCCCGACAGCGCGGAGGCTCGTGGCACTCATTTGACGAGTGCGGCTCAAGCAGACCGCGGGGCGCAAGCACCTCGTCCCGCCCACGTGGCCCACTCGGCTCGAGTGGCCCACTCCGCGCACCTGGCTGACTCGGCCCGCTCCGGCGATGGACCAGGAGGCGGGGCCGGCGGCGTCGATTCCGGTCGCGGGGCCGACATGGCGTCCATGGACAGGGCGCGCGGCATTCATGCGGCGGTGTCCTCCTCCGCTGCGAGGTGGACGTGGATCATTCTGTCGTCGACGGCGACGCGGTGGGTACGGACGGGGCGGCGTGCGGGAAGACACGTCGGCAGGCCGGTACGGAGATCGAACGAGGCGGCGTGCAGCGGGCATTCGACCAGGCATCCCTCGAGCCAGCCCTCCGAGAGGGAGGCGTCCTGGTGGGTGCAGGTGTCGTCGATGGCGTACAGCTCGCCGTCGGCGTTGAACACGGCGACCGGTGGCGTGGTTCCGACGCGGACGGATTCGCCCTCGGGGAGGTCTTCAAGGCGGCAGACGGGAATCATGGGCCCCCCCTCTCGGTCCGGACATTTCGTCCGCGACCTCTCAGGTCCAGGTCGTCGGGAACCTTCCGGGTCCCGGACGCTTCGGTAACATGATGTTTCGCATGGCGCACGCGGAAGCGCGATGCGAAACAGAATCCGCGCGGGAATCCCGTCATGTCAAGGGCTTCCCGCAGATGCGGCCCGAACAGGGCCGCCAGGTGGTGAGAGTTGACCTATGACGCGCACGCAGAAGCGGGCTGAACGGCCCCGAGGAGACTCCCGAGAACCAGAGCGGCAGGGGCGCAGGCAGCGCCGTCCAGTCGGTGGACCGCGCTGTGAGCGTGCTGGAGATCCTCGCCCGGCTCGGCGAAGCGGGCGTCACCGAGATCGCCGAGGAACTGGACGTGCACAAGTCCACCGCGTTCCGGCTGCTCGGCGTCCTGGAGAACCGCGGCCTGGTCGCGCAGGCCAAGGACCGCGGCAAGTACTACCTGGGAGCCGCCCTGCTGCGCCTGGCGGGGGCGGCGGCGGTGCGCCTCGACATCTCCCAGGAAGGTGTCCCGGTCTGCCGCGAACTCGCCGACGAGTTGGGCGAGACCGTCAACATCGCGGTCCTGGACGACGACGCGGCGGTCAACATCATGCAGGCCCGCGGCACCGCGTCGGTCACGGCGCAGAACTGGCTGGGCAGACGCACCCCGCTGCACGCCACGTCCAGCGGAAAGGTGCTGCTCGCACACATGCCGCCGACCTTGCGGGAGGGTCTGCTGGCACGTCCCCTGCCGCGCTTCACGGAGCGCACGATCACCGGACCGTCCACCCTGCGCGCCGAGCTGGAGGCCGTGATCGAGCAGGGGTACGGCGTCACACTCGAGGAACTGGAGCTGGGGCTCGCCGCCGTGGCCGCGCCGGTGCGGGCGCACGACGGCAAGGTGATCGCCGCGATCAGTGTGTCGGGACCTGTGTACCGGCTGAACGCGGACCGCCTGCCGGAGCTGTCCAAGCGGACGGTGGCGGCGGGAGCCGAGTTGTCCCGCCGGATGGGCTACGGCTTCTGAGACGCCACCAACGCGGTCATCCTCGCCACGGTGCTCATCCTCTTCACGACCCTGGTGAACGCGTTCGGCGTGAAGCTGATGGCCACCATCAACAGCGCGGGCGTCTTCATCGAGCTGATCGCGACCGTCGTCCTCATCGTGCTGCTCGCCGTCCACATCACCCGAGGACCGCAGGTGGTCACGGAGACGGCGGGCACGGGCACCGGGCACTCGGCCGGCTATCTGGGCGCGTTCCTGGTGGCCTCGCTGGCGTCGGCGTATGTCATGTACGGCTTCGACACGGCGGCCTCGCTCGGTGAGGAGTCCCTGGACCCCTCCCGCAACGCCCCGCGGGCCATCATCCGCGCGATCGTCGCCTCGTTCGTCCTGGGCGGCCTGGTACTGCTGCTCGCGCTGATGAGCGTCTCCAGTCTGAAGGGGGAGAAGCTGTCCACGGAGGGTCTGCAGTACATCGTGCTCGACGTACTCGGCCCGACGGCCGGCAAGGCGATGCTGTGGTGCGTGCTGATCGCGGTCACGGTCTGCGCGCTCGCGGTGCACACAGCGGCGATCCGGCTGGCCTTCGCGATGTCCCGGGACAACAACCTGCCCGGATCCTCCCTGATGGCCCGGGTCAGCCCGCGCTTCAAGACCCCGGTTCTGCCGGCGGTGATCATCGGCATCCTGGCCGTCGCGATCCTCGTCGTGAACATCCGCCAGCCGCAGATCTTCACCGTGGTCACCAGCATCGGCATCGTCATGATCTATCTCGCCTACCTCGGCGTGACCGTGCCGATGCTGGTGTCCCGGCTGCGCGGCACCTGGCAGCCCGCGGGTGACGGCAAGTTCTCGCTGGGCCGCTGGGGCATCCTCGTCAACGCCGTCGCCGTGGTCTGGGGCGCGGCCATGACGGTCAATCTGATCTGGCCGCGCGCCGAGGTGTACAACGCCGCCGCGCCGTTCCACTGGTATCTGCGCTGGGGCGCGGTGCTGTTCGTCGTCGTCATCGGAGCCGGCGGCTTCGCCTACTACTGGTTCATCCAGCGCCACCGCACCGGCGTGCTCGACGAGCACCGGCTGCAGCCCGCCGCCCCTACTCCGCTCACCGCTCCGGCGGCCGACTGAAGGAGGTCAACAGCTCATGAGCAACGATGAGTTCGACTATGTCGTGGTCGGCGGCGGCACCGCGGGCAATGTGGTCGCGGCCCGCCTCAGCGAGGACCCGTCCGTCACCGTGTGCGTCCTGGAGGCCGGACCCAGCGACGTCGGCGACGACGACATCCTCAGACTGGACCGCTGGATGGGCCTGCTGGAATCCGGCTACGACTGGGACTACCCGGTCGAGCCGCAGGCCAGTGGCAACAGCTTCATGCGGCACGCCCGTGCCAAGGTGCTCGGCGGCTGCTCCTCGCACAACTCCTGCATCGCCTTCTGGGCCTCCGGCGGAGGACCTCGACGACTGGGCCGCCGCGGGCTGTACGGGCTGGAGTTCGGCCGATCTCCTCCCGCTCTACCAGCGGCTGGAGTCGAACGACGCCCCGGGCGGCCATCACGGCCGCACCGGCCCGGTGAAGGTGCGCACGCTGAAGGGCGAGGACCCGTGCGGCGCGGCCCTGCTGGAGGCGTGCGCGCAGGCGGGCATCCCGACGACGGCGTTCAACACCGGCACCACGGTGGTGCGGGGCGCCAACTGGTTCCAGATCAACTCCGACGAGAACAACATCCGGCAGTCCTCGTCGGTCGCGTATCTCCACCCGGTCATGGGCAAGCGGCCGAACCTCTCGGTACGGACGGGGGTGCGGGCGAAGAAGCTGGTCCTGGAAGGTCGGAGGTGTGTCGGCGCCGAGTACCTCGACCCGGATCTGATCCACACCAGGTCGGTCCGCGCCCGCCGCGAGGTGATCGTGTCCTGCGGTTCCATCGATACGCCGAAGCTGCTGATGCTGTCGGGCATCGGGCCCGCCGGACATCTGCGCGAGGTCGGGGTCGAGTTGGCCGTGGACGCGCCGGGCGTCGGCGACAACCTCCAGGACCACGCCGAGGGCGTCATCATGTGGGAGGCGAAGCAGCCCATGCCCACCACGTCCAGCCAGTGGTGGGAGGCGGGCATCTTCTACGACACCGAACCCGGCCTGGACCGGCCGGACCTGACGTTCCACTACGGCTCGGTGCCGTTCGACATGAATACCGCGCGGCACGGATTCCCCACGTCGGAGAACACGTTTCTGCCTCACCCCGAACGTCACGCGCGCGAAGTCCCGCGGCACGGTGCGGCTGCGCACCCGCGACTACCGGGACAAACCGAGGGTCGATCCCCGCTACTTCACGCACGAACACGACGTGCGGGTGATGACGTACGGGCTGAAACTGGCCCGACGGATCGTCTCCCGGCCCGCGCTGAGCGGCTGGGCGGGCGCGGAGCTGGCCCCCGGGCCGGACATCCGGTCCGACGACGAACTGCTCGACTACATCCACAGGACCCACAACACCGTCTACCACCCGTCCTGCACCGTGAAGATGGGCGCGGACGACGACCCCTCGGCCCCGCTCGACGCGCGGCTGCGGGTCAAGGGGGTCGAGGGTCTGCGGGTCGCGGACGGCTCGGTGATGCCGGATCTGATCTCCGTGAACCCCTGCATCACCACGATGATGATCGGCGAGAAGTGCGCCGACATGCTGAAGGAGGACGCGTAGACGAGCGCCCCCGCGAGGGCGCGGGGCCGTAGCGACATGCGGCGCCGCCGCGTGGGCGCGACCGGCCACGGACGGCCCGCAGTTGCCCCACCGCCGTGTCTCTACGGGGCGATCGGCGCCGGTCGCTTGTACATCCGCGTCGCGGTGATCTCGGTGTGCACGGTCTCCCCGGCGGGCGCCTCACGCGGCAGTCCCGGCCTCAGATGTTCCTCCACGCTGATGTACTTCAGCCCGGCGCGAAGGTCGGCGTCGTTGCGCAACCGGATGACGAGGGGAAACTCGGCGAGCGCGGTCGTGTCGAACAGGCCGGTCGTGTAGAGGAGCTGGACGCCGAGCGCGTCCGAAACGGCCCGCTGGAGCTCCAGCAGATACGTCGCGTTGGCGCGCCCGATGGGGTTGTCGAGGAACAGGGTGCCGGCGTGCCGGTGCTTGTCCCGGCCGCGGTCGTTGCTGCGCAGCGCGGCCATCGTGCAGTACAACGCGATGGCCGCGGTGAGCAGCTGACCACCGGAGAACACGTCGCCCATCTGCCCGACGGGGACGCGTTCGGCGCGCAGCACGGCGTCCGGCTTGAGGATCTCGACGGCGACGCCCTTGGGCTGGAGCGCGGCGCCGACTCCCCGCAGCAGCAGCGACATGCCGTCGCGCCGCATGTCGGAGTTCTTCTTGACCGCCGCACGGGTGGCCTCGTCCACCACTTCACCGAGCCGCTCGGTGAGGGTGGCCTGGTCGGATTCCTCGAAGCGGATGCGCAGGAATTCCTGCCCGGACCACTCCCCCAGTCCTTCGGGCAGCCGGGACAGGCGCTGCGCGGACCGCAGGGTGGCGAGGGCGGATTCCACGAGCCCGCGCAGCCGGTCCACGATCGAGCCCCGGTTGCGCTCCAGCTGCTCCAGTTCGTCGGTCAGCACGCGCAGCCGGGGAGCGAACGCGTCCGCCCATTTCTGTGCGTGCTCGGGCAGCGAGGAGGCGGGCAGCTCGCGGATCTGCTGCCGGGCTGGGGTGCGCACCTGCTCGTAGCGCGTCGAGTTGGCGTGCCGTACGAGGATGTCGCTCGCCTCACGGACGGCGGACTCGGCCGTGGAGAGGTCGGCGGCGCAGCCGCGCAGCGAGCGGCGGCTCTCGGCGGCGGAGTTCCGTGCCTCTTCGAGCGTGCCGGAGTAGGGCTCGGACTCCTCCTGCTCCTCGTCGACGTGTTCGCGGATCAGGTCCCTGAGCAGGGCGGACGTCTCGTCGAAGCCGCCGGCCGCGTCCTCGGCGGACCGATGGGCGTCGAGGAACTCCGCGTGTGCCTCGCGGGCGCGGTCCAACGCCTCCGTGCGGGAGGCGAGTTCGGTCGTGGCGGTGCGCAGCAGGGTCTGCGCGTGCTCGGCGTCGCCCGGGACCAGTTCGTCCGCCAGGTCGGTGTGCACCTCGCCGTCCTCGGGCGCGTGCCGCTCGGCCTCGCCGCGCAGCCTTCCGAGCTGTTCGCTCGCGGTCGACATCCGGGTCTCCAGGAGCTGCACCAGCTCCTCGGCCCGCGCGACGGCCGCCTGCCGGGAGGGGCTGTCGGAACCGTCGGGCGACTCCAGGAGCTGCGCGGCGCGCGTGCGGACCTTGTTGCTGAGCCGGTCCAGCTCCGCGAGCGCCGCGCTCTCGTCGCTCTCGGCCCGTGACTGCTCGGCCCGCAGATCGGCGCCCACGCCGACCTTCTCGTACAGCTGCGACGCTGCCCGGTAGGCCTCCCGCAGGGCGGGTAGCGAGGCCTTGGCCGCCGGCGTCCCGTCCTGTGCCACCTCGTCGGGGGC
>NZ_JAODTZ010000073.1 GCF_025399795.1 Streptomyces rhizosphaerihabitans
CGCCCCCGAAGCGCTCGCGGCACAGGTCGTCGCCGTCCTGGGCGAGGGCGCCGACGACCAACTGCGCGAGGACCCCTGGCAGTTGCTGCGGGTCCCCGGAGTGCGGCCCGAGCAGGCCGACGGGTTCGCCCGGGTGCTGCTCGGCGCGGAGTGCGGCCCGGACGACGAGCGTCGTGGCATGGCGCTGACCGTGTGGCTGCTGGAGCAGGCGGCCGTCGCCGGACACACCGCGCTGGATGCCCCGGCCCTCACCGCCGCCCTCTCCCAGCGCTCGGTCCCGGACCCGGACGCGGCCGTACAGAGCGCTCTCGCGGAGGGCGAGGCCCTGGTCTTCCAGGACGCGCTGGACACGGCTCCCCAGGCCCCGGCTCCCCAGGACGACGAGGAGGAGCCCCAGGAACGCCCGGTGCGGATCCTGATCGGCCTGGAGCGGTACGCGCTGGCCGAGGAGAGCCTCGCCGACGGACTCGCCCGGGTGATGAACTCGGTACCGAAGGAGGACGGTTCGGCCGCCGACTGGGAGCGGGCCGCTGCCGCGGCCCCCCGCTCCGCCGGGGAGCTGATCCGCGCGGTCGCCGCTCACGGCCTGGTGCTGCACACCGGCGGCGACGCCTCCCGGGCCGAGGCGGCGGCGCTGCTGCACGCGGCGCGTGCGCTCGGCCTGCGCGGCTGGGCCGCCACGCACACCTCGGGTGGCCGCGACGACTTCGCGGCCGGACCGGCCCGGCAGGAGTCCGCGGACGGCTCCGCGGACAGTCCCGGGGACGGCACGGCGACCGGCGTCGCCACTGTCGCCGGGCTCCTCTCCGGCACCGAGGGACCGGGCCGGGACACGGACGGGGCTCTGGACCTGGACGTCCTGGTCGTCCTCGACGCCCCGCAGCTCGACGTCGAGACGGCGGCGATGATCGCCGAGTCGCTGCCGGACGGGGCGCGCCTCGTGCTGAGCGGTGATCCGGGGATGCTCTGGTCGGCGGGCCCCGGCCGGGTCTTCGCGGACCTGCTCGCCGCCCGCGCCTGCCCGCAGGTGGCCTCGCGGACCCCTGACCCCGGGCCCATCGGCGAGCTGGTCTCCGGGGTCGGCATCGGCGAGCTCAACCAGGTCGAGGCACCCGGCAAGGAGGTCGTGATCGTCCCGGTGCGCGACGCCGGCGAGGCGGTGCACCGGACGGTTCAGCTGGTCGCGGACTCGGTGCCCCGCGCGATCGGCATCCCGGCCGAGCAGACGCAGGTGATCACCCCGGGGCACGGCGGCGCCGTCGGCACCCGCGCGCTGAACACCGCGCTCAAGGAGCGGCTGAACCCCGGTCCGGGCCGTTTCGGCGGCTTCGACCCCGGCGACCGGATCGTCTACTCCCCCGCGCCGGGTCGTACGCTGCCGGGCCAGGTGGTGAAGGCCGACGCCGAGGGGCTGCACCTGGAGTGCTCGGGCGCCTCCGTCGTCGTACCGAAGGAGCGGGTGGAGCAGGCTGTGCGGCACGGCTGGGCGCTCACCGCGCACCAGGCGGTGGGCCTGCGCTGGCCCGCAGCGGTGGTGGTGCTTCCCGGCGACGCCGCGGCGGCCCTGACCCGGCCGTGGGTCTACACGGCCTTCGGGCGGGCCGAGCGGCACCTCTCCGTCGTGCACGGCGTGGAGCAGGCGCTGCCGCACGCGGTGGCGGAGGTTCCGCAGAAGCCGCGCACCACGCGCCTGCAGGCTCTGCTGAAGGCGCAGACGCCGACTGCGGGCTGACCGGTGCGGGTCTGTGCGGTCACCGGGCCCGTACCGCTACCGGGCCGTGCGACTGCCGGGCTGTGCGGTCGCACGGCTCACGCAGTCGCCGGACTGAGCGGTCGCCGTGCCGGAGCATGCGGGTGGCGGCCACCGTATTCCGGTGGCCGCCACCCGTGTACGTCCTCGGTGCCGAGCCGGCCTCAGCGATCCGCGTCCAGCGGGTCCAGGGGGTCGATCTCCCTGTCGGAACCGAGGTCGTCGTCCAGGTCGTCGTCCGACTCGTCGTCGAACACCGCGCTGACGTCGAAGCGGCAGACGACACGCTGCGGGTCGATCGACTCGAAGGGTGCCTCCAGCCATTCACCGGGCTCGGCCGGTTCGTCCGCGGCAGTCACCCAGAGTGTGGAGTCACCCTCCTCCAGCCCGAATTCCTTGTGCCGGGTGGCGATCTCGTCCGGCTCGAACTCTCCGAACAGGACCCCGAGCGCACCGTGAACGGTGCCGGCCGCCGCGTCGAAGCCCTCGGTGGCGGTGGCGCCGTCCTCCTCGACCGCCTCCACCCGCTGGGCCTGCGCCAGCAGTCGCTGCGGCTCCACCACCGCGTAGTCCCGGCGGATCACCACGCTCAGCGCGTTCGGCTCCTCTGGTCCGGTGTACGGAGGCAGCGTGTCGTCACTGCCGGGGATCTCGAAGGGCGTGACCTCGTCATAGCGGTCGTAGAGGAGCTCGTCATACTCCTCGGCCGCCGCGGCGAGCTCGTTGAACGCCTCGTAGACGGCCGGGTCGTCATCGCCCGTCCTGCGCTCGACCGCGGCCAGGTGGCGGTCGAGTGCGGTCTTGACCGCCTCGGCGGCGGCACGTACCTCGGCAGCGGTGGGCTGCACAGCATCAGACATAGAGCAGACGCTATCCGTACAGGGCCTCTGCCCGCACAATAGATGCGATGCCGGAATACGAATTTGTCGACGTGTACGTACCTCGCGGGGTCTCCCGCAAGGAGACGACACGTCTGCTGACGGACCATGCAGAGTACGGACACTGGGAGTTGGACCGCCTGAGCCTGCTCCGCGACGGCAGCCGCAGAGTGCGGTTGCGCCGACGGATCATTCGCCAGGTACGCGCCACGTGGTGACGGAAGACCGCTGAACCGGTGCGGGCCCGCCATCGCGGGCCCGCACCGTCGCTCACGTCACCGGAAAGGCCGTGGCGCCTCGGTCGCACAACCGTGCCGCGCAGTGATCACTCCTGCGCCGCGCCGTACCGGGTCACGCCTGCGCCTTCACTCCCTGGCGTGATCACCGCATTCACTCCTCGGTGTGATCACCGCATTCACTCCTCGGTGTGATCACCGCATTCACTCCTCGGTGTGATCACCGCACCATGACTGCGCTACGCCGCCGAGCGCGCCCGGCGGTAGAGCACGGCGCCGGCCAGCAGCGCGGCGGCTCCCGCCGGTACGACCGCGCCGAGCGGAAGCTCACTGCCCGTATGGGCGAGCTGGGCCGCGCCGTCCGGGGCGCCCTGCGCGACGGAAGCCGACCCCACGTGCCCGACCTGCGAGGCCCCACCGCGGTGCTTGCCGCCGCCCGAGGGAGACGTGCCCGGCTGACCCTGGGTGCCCGGGTGGCCCGGCCGACCGGGGGTTCCGGGCTGACCCGGGTGCCCGGGGGTTCCGGGGTGCCCCGGCTCACCGGGCATTCCAGGATGCCCGGGGTGGCCCGGCTGACCGGGATGGCCGGGGTGCCCGGGATGACCCGGGTGCTCGGAGTGACCCGGCTGACATGGCTGGTCGGGGTGGCCCGGTTGACCCGGGTGCCGCGGCTTTCCGGGTGGGGGTGTCTGGTGGCCGCCGGGCCGGGGCGTGGAGTGGTGACCGGTGGACGCTCCGTTCGCGCAGCTGTCGCCCGCCGCCGCGTTGCCGACCCCCACGACGTTCACGCTGTTGCCGCAGGCATTGACCGGGACGTCGACCGGCACCTGTACGTGGTTGCCGGAGCCCACCCCCGGCGAGCGGCCGGTGTGGCCGTCGGCCGATGAACCGCCGCCCGAGCGGGTCCCCCGGCCGGCGTGGCCGCCGTAGCCGCCGTGACCGTCGGGCGTACCGCCTCGGCCGCCGTGGTTGACGCAGGTGTTGCCCATCGCCGGGTTGAGCAACCCGACGACGCTCACGGTGTTTCCGCAGACGTTGACCGGCACGTGCACCGGCGCCTGCACCGTGTTGCCCGACAGCACGCCGGGAGAGCCCGACGCGGAGCCGATCGCGCCCGAGTCGGCGTGCGCGGAGACGCCGGTGACCGCGAGCACACCACTGGCCGCCGCCACGGTCATCAGGCCTTTGCGGGTGACCTGTCGCATAGCTGAATCCCTGCCTTCAGTCCTTGGGACGTGGACCATCAGTCCTTGGGACGTGGACCATCCGGAACACGCGCACACTCATGGGACGTGTGCGCGGAATGCCGGTCGGCCCCGGAGCGCATGGCGCGCACTCCGGGGCCGACGAGCTCAGACCTTCACGAAGTGACCCTCATGAGGTGGCCCATGGGGTGCCCCTCATGGGATGAGGCACAACGTCAGTGGTTGACGCAGGTGTTGCCGAAGGCGGGGTTCAGCAGCCCGATCACGGAGATCGTGTTGCCGCAAACGTTCACCGGGACGTGAACAGGCACCTGAATGACATTGCCGGAGACGACGCCCGGGGACTGCACAGCGGCACCCTGGGCGCCCGAGTCGGCGACGGCCAGGCCCGCACCCGCGAGAACCAGACCACCAGTGGCAGCCGCGGCGGCGACGATCTTCTTGATCATTATTCCTCCTTGTAGGCAAATGCGATCCCAAGCAGCGGATCGCAACACCTGTAACGAGGAGGGAGTAGTAGGGCTATGGGCTTATGGTCACATTCACCCGTCCCGGGCGGCCTCCGCACGTGAGGACGAATGTCGGCGTCAACACCCCGCAACCCGTCGGCGGCAGGTCAGGACAATCCGTCGGCGGTGCGTCGCGATACCCCGTCGGCGGTGCGCCGGGACATCCCCTCGACGGCGCCTCACGACGCGTCGATGAAACGGTCCAGTACGCGCACGCCGAACTGCAGCGCGTCCACCGGGACCCGCTCGTCGACGCCGTGGAACATGCCCGCGAAGTCCAGCTCCGGAGGCAGCTTCAGCGGGGCGAAACCGAAGCAGCGGATGCCGAGGTCGGCGAAGGACTTGGCGTCGGTGCCGGCCGAGAGCATGTACGGCACGGCACGCGCGATCGGGTCCTCGGCCACGAGCGCGGTCTGCATGGCGTCGACGAGGGCACCGTCGAAGCCGGTCTCCAGCGCCTTGTCCGCGTGCACGTCCTCGCGCTTCACCCGGGGACCGAGAATCCGGTCGAGGTCGGCGAGGAACTCCTCCTCGTAGCCCGGCAGATAACGGCCGTCGACATGTGCGGTGGCCTGCCCCGGAATGACGTTGACCTTGTAACCGGCGCCCAGCTGGGTCGGGTTGGCGGTGTTCTGCAGGGAGGCGCCGATGAGCTTGGCGATGCCGCCGAGCCTGGCGAGCGTCTCGTCCATGTTCTCCGGGTCGAGCTCGGTGCCGAGCGCGTCACCGAGCTCGTCGAGGAAGTGCCGCAGGGTCTTCGTCACGCGCACCGGGAACTTGTGCCGGCCGAGCCGCCCGACGGCCTCGGACAGCTCGGTGATCGCGTTGTCCTTGTGGATCATCGAACCGTGTCCGGCGGTGCCGTCAACGGTCAGCTTCATCCAGTGCATGCCCTTCTGCGCGGTCTCGACGAGGTACAGCCGCAGCTTCTCGTTGACCGTGAAGGAGAATCCGCCGACCTCGCCGATCGCCTCCGTGACACCCTCGAAGAGGTCCGGGTGCTTGTCGACCAGATGCCGGGCGCCGAACGTGCCGCCCGCCTCCTCGTCGGCGAGGAAGGCGAGGACGATGTCACGCGGAGGCTTGCGGCCGGTGCGCATCCGCTCCCGTACGACCGCCAGCGTCATGGCGTCCATGTCCTTCATGTCGACCGCGCCGCGGCCCCACACCATCCCGTCGGCGATCTCGCCGGAGAAGGGGTGATGGGTCCAGTCCACCGCGTTGGCCGGTACGACATCGGTGTGACCGTGGATGAGCAGCGCGGGCCGCGAGGGATCCTCGCCCTCGATGCGGGCCACCGTGGAGGCGCGCCCCTTGTGGGACTCGAAGACGCGCGGCTCCAGTCCGACCTCGGCGAGCTTCTCGGCGACGTACTCCGCGGCCTTGCGCTCACCCGGGCCCGAGTGGTCCCCGTAGTTGCTGGTGTCGATCCGGATCAGCTCACGACAGAGGTCCACGACCTCGTCCTCGCCCGTGACGTTCCTGGTCGTGCCGCTCTCGCTCACGCTGCTTCCTCCCGCTGTCGCCGCTGGTGGTCCCCCTCATCCTCTCTCCGACCCCCTCTCCTCCCCAAGGCAGGACCCGGCCCGTCACACGCCGTTCACGCGGCGGCGGGGGTGTGATCGGGGGCCCTCGAAAGCCTGGTAATGTTTCCTCTGTCGCCGCGAGGGAAACCCGCGCGACAGACACCTTGTCCGGGTGGCGGAATGGCAGACGCGCTAGCTTGAGGTGCTAGTGCCCTTTATCGGGCGTGGGGGTTCAAGTCCCCCCTCGGACACCAGCTGGGACGTTCACGAGATCATCCCCCATGCGTTCACGCATTACCGGTCGAGTCTATGACTCGACCGGTTTTTCGTCGTTCCCGAGCACGGGCCGGACCGGGAGCCGCTTCGGCGACGCGGCCGCGGAGGGCTTCTGGGCCGTGCCCAAAAGTGACATCCCGGTCGGCTCCGGCGTGCCCGTGATGCCGGTGCCGTCCGCGACCTCGCCACGGCCCGGGTTCCTGCGAATCTCGGTTCGGTTCGCTTCGGGCCGGGTCGCTCCGAGGGCGGGCCGGGGGCGCGCCGTGTCCGTCGCCGGGTCCATGTGCGGACGGCTCCTCGCCTGCCGCGGTACCGGCCCGACCGGACCAGCCCGGGCCCGCCCTGAGCCGCGCCCGTCGCGCAGGTCACTGATACTGGGAAAATGGGCAAACTCGGGCGATACGTCCCAGCGAGCCGACGGGGCGATCGCGTGCCACCGAAGGCCGGGCCGCCGGAAGGCGGCCCGCAGTCCCGTCATCATTCGGCCGGCCGACGTGTGCTGTTCCTGCGGAAGCCGCGCAGCGTCGCCGGTCAGGTCTTTCTGCTGCAACTGGTGGTCGTCCTGGTGCTCATCGTCACGGCCGTGGTGGTGCTCGTGATCCAGGACCGCAACCGCGCGATCCAGGAAGCCGCCGACCGGTCACTGGTGGCGGCCGAGTCGTTCGCGAACGCCCCGGGCACCGCGGAGGCGATGAAGAGCGACGACCCGACGGCGGCACTGCAGCCACATGCCGAGGCGGTACGCAAGAAGACCGGCGTCGACTACGTCGTGGCGCTGAGCCCCTACGGCTTCCGGTGGACCCACCCGGACCCGGACCAGATCGGGAAGCACGTCTCCACCTCCTACGGCCAGGCACTCGAAGGCGAGCCCCACCAGACCACGTTCGACAGCAGTCTGGGGAAGGCGGTCGACTCGACCGTGGCCGTCTTCGACGAGAAGGGGACCGCGGTCGGCCTCGTCACCGTGGGGGTCACGGTGGACAAGGTGACCAGTGTGGTGCAGAACCAACTGCCGGTGATCTTCGCCGCCGGCGGTGCCGCGCTGCTGCTGGCCGCGGGTGGGTCGGCACTGGTCAGCGGGCGTCTGCGGCGCCAGACCCAGGGCCTGGGGCCGGTGGAGATGACCCGCATGTACGAGCACCACGACGCGGTGCTGCACGCGGTCCGTGAAGGCGTGATCATTCTGGACGGTGACGGAAGGCTGCTGCTGGTCAACGACGAGGCGCGCCGGCTGCTCGCACTGCCGCCGGAGGCCGAGGGCAGGCCGGTCACCGGACTCGGGCTGAACCCGGCCCTGGCCGGACTGCTGGGATCGGGCCGCACGGCCACGGACAAGGTCTTCCTGGCCGGGGACATCCTGCTCGCGGTCAGCGTGCGGCCGGTGGGCCTGCAGGGGGGCAGCGTGGCCACCCTGCGGGACACCACGGAGCTGCGTGCCCTCGCGGGCCGGGCGGACGTGGCCGGCGGGCGCCTGCAGCTGCTCTACGAGGCCAGCATGCGGATCGGTACCACGCTCGACATGAAGCGCACCGCCGAGGAGCTGACCGAGGTGGCGGTTCCGCGCTTCGCAGACTTCGCCACCGTCGAGCTGGTGGAGCCCGTGCTGCAAGGTGGTGAGCCGACGGGGGCGCGTACGGAAATGCGCCGTATCGCAGCCGCGGGTATCCGGGAGGACGCGCCCCTTCACCCTGTCGGGACGCTTGTGCATTACGTGCCCGGCAACCCGGTGGCCATCGGTATGACCACCGGTCGGCCGGTCCTGGTGGCGGACCTCGCCACGGCCGACGGATGGCGGGCCCAGGACCCGGAGCGGGCCCGGAAGGTCATCGAATTCGGTATCCGCTCCATGATCTCGGTGCCGCTCCAGGCCCGAGGCCAATTGCTGGGGGTCGTGGAGTTCTGGCGTTCGGAGCAGGACCCCTTCGAGCCGGACGACCTGTCCCCCGCCGAGGAACTGGCCGGCCGGGCGGCCGTGTGCATCGACAACGCGCGCCGATACACCCGCGAGCACACCACCGCCGTCACCCTCCAGCGCAGCCTGCTGCCCGGCACGCTCCCCGAGCTGTCCGCCCTGGAGGTCGGGCACCGGTACCTGCCCGCCCAGGCGGGGGTGGGCGGCGACTGGTACGACGTCATCGCGCTGCCGGGGGCCCGGGTGGCCCTGGTGGTCGGCGACGTCGTCGGACACGGTCTGCACGCCGCCGCGACGATGGGTCGTCTGAGGACCGCGGTGCACAACTTCGCCGCCCTGGACCTGCCTCCGGACGAGCTTCTCGCACACCTGGACGACCTGATCACCCGGATCGACCAGGACGCGGCAGCCGAGGGCAACACCGAGGCCGTCACCGGTGCCACCTGCCTGTACGCGGTCTACGATCCGGTCTCCGGGCGGTGTGTTCTCGCCCGGGCCGGTCATCCCGGTCCGGCGCTGGTCTCGCCCGACGGCTCCGTGACCTTCCCCGACATCCCCGTCGCCCCGCCACTCGGCGTGGGAGGAGGTCTGCCGGTCGAGACGGCCGAACTCCGGCTGGCCGCCGACAGCCGACTCGTCCTCTACACCGACGGCCTGGTCGAGGCGCGCGGCCGTGACATCGACATCGGGCTCGGCATGCTGAAGGAGGCGCTTGCCGATACGGACGGCGCCACCCCGGACGACACCTGCCGGGCGGTGCTCGACGCGATGCTGCACACCAGGTCGAGCGACGATGTCGCCCTGCTCGTCGCACGCACCCGGCTGCTCGACCCGGAGCAGGTCGGGGAGTGGGAGGTCCCCGCCGACCCCGCGGCCGTCCCCCGGATCCGCGCCGAGGCCACCCGCAGGCTGGAATCCTGGGGGCTCGGCGAGGCCGCCTTCACGACCGAGCTGATCGTCAGCGAACTGGTGACGAACGCCATCCGGTACGGAGGGAGCCCCATCAGTCTGCGGCTGCTGCGCGACAGCGACAGCCTGATCTGCGAGGTCGCCGACGGCACCAGCACCTCCCCGCACCTGCGCCGCGCAACCTTCACCGACGAGGGGGGCCGTGGTCTGTTTCTCGTCGCGCAGATGTCCCGCCGCTGGGGGACCCGGTACACCGACCGAGGCAAGATCATCTGGGCTGAGCAGGCGCTCGACGCCGGAGCCGCCGGGGACCTGAGCGGTCTCCTGATGGCCGACCTGTGAAGCGGGACGGAAACCGGACCGCCGCCCCGGGGTGTGCGCCGGCCCCGAGCGCTCAGGAGCCGTTGTCGACCGTGAAGTACGGGATCTTGGCCGGGTCCTGGCCGAAAGCGGCCCCGAGATAGACGGCCGACAGTTTGGTGAGCGTTCCGTCGTCGATCAGCTGCCTGATGATCCGGTCCAGCTCGTCCTTGTTGGGTGACCCCTTCGGGTACAGGGCGCCGTAACCCTGGTCGGTCCTGTACTGGCCCACGAGGCGCACCCTGCCCTCCCGCTTCTGGGGATACGCCAGCAGAATCGTCGTGTCGTGGACGACCGCGTCGATCCGTCCCTCCTCCAGCGCCGTGACCATGTCCGGGTCGTTGGGGAAGGCGGTGACGGGCTTGGTCGGCTTGAGGCGCTTCTTGACGAACTCCTCGCCCGTGGTGCCCTCGGCCACTCCGATGCGGACGTCACGGATGTTGTCTCCGTTGATCTTCTCACCGTCCCTGATCAGCACTCCCAGGGTCGAGGAGAGATAGGGCGGGGAGAACTCGGCGACCTTGCTCCGTTCCGGGGTGATCGTGATCTGCGCCAGGGCCAGGTCGAAGTCCTTGGTCCGGCCGGACACGACCTGCGGGAAAGGGGCGTTCTCCACCTTCACCCGGTCGAGTCCGGACCGGTAGGCGATGTTGGCGGCCATGCAGTACTCGTAGCCGCTCTTGATGGAGTCCGGTGTGTCGCCGCCGTTCCACCAGCCGGGCGCGGGCAGGGTCGTTTTGACCGTGAGGGCGCCCGCCGTCCGGGGTGACAGGTGAAACTCCCCGTAATGTCCCGAGACCGGGCATTCGCCGTAGTGGGCTTTCGACGACGCCGACCCGCCCTGGTCACAAGCCGATGTCGCGACGATGAGCGCCACGCTGACAGCCAGAGAGACGATCGCTGCCGCGGCGCGCATCATTGCACCTCCGGTAGGGGCATACTCCTTGAGTCACCATAAATCACCCCGAACCATACGACTGCCGGAGCCACGTGGGAGAACTCCGGGGCGCGGGTCGGATCACCCGTCTTCCGGCGGTGTCGCAGCGACCGGCCGAAAGCGCGAGCCATTCCCCGGCCGCGCCGTGTCCGGCCATGCCGCACACCGGTGAGATCAGCCGGGCAGCCGCCGGAACAGGTCATGGTCACGGAGCGGGTCGCACGCCCTCACGTTGCCCGGTCGAGCCGTGAGGCGCAGGCAGGGTGTCGCGGGGCATCCGGAAATTCTCCGAAACATTCGAAGAGTCGATGGATGCCCTTGATCTCGGTCGGTTGACATCAGGTGACCATCCCATCCAGATCAGATCGAACATGGCATCTCATCAGGCAAGACGTCAACCTCGGCGCGGCCGGTTCCGGACGAATGTTTCGGATTCAGCGTCGAAAGTATTGACAGTTGACAGGGCCAGATCAACACTGTTCGCGATTCACAGAGCACTGGTCCGGCCGTGTAGCGCGACACCGACGCGCGGTCGCCGTCACTCCTGTTCCGCGACCCTCGCGAAAAGTCCCCGCACAGCCCTCGCACGGTCGTGTCACGTCGCCCGGCCCCCACCGACCCCACAAGGACGAGGAGGAAACACGCACATGATCGACGCACCCGCACACCCGTCGAGCCGCAGCAGCGGTCGTTCAGGGGCGTTCCGTCACTTCAGGCTGCTCATCAGCGGCGTCTGCACCATGCTGCTGGTCGCCGTGGCCGCGATGACCCTGCCCGGCACCGCCCGGGCCGACACGGTCGTCAGCTCGAACCAGACCGGCACCAACAACGGGTACTACTACTCGTTCTGGACCGACAGCGGCGGAACGGTGTCCATGAACCTGGGCTCCGGCGGCAACTACAGCACGTCATGGAACAACACCGGGAACTTCGTCGCCGGCAAGGGCTGGGCCAACGGCGGACGCAGGAGTGTGACCTACTCCGGCACCTTCAACCCGTCCGGCAACGGCTATCTGTCCCTCTACGGATGGACGTCGAACCCGCTCGTGGAGTACTACATCGTCGACAACTGGGGCACCTACCGGCCCATGGGCACGTTCATGGGCACCGTCACCAGTGACGGTGGCACGTACGACATCTACAAGACGACGCGGACCAACGCCCCCTCCGTCGAGGGCACCCGCACCTTCGACCAGTACTGGAGTGTCCGGCAGTCGAAGAGGACGGGTGGAACCATCACCACGGGCAACCACTTCGACGCCTGGGCCCGCGCCGGAATGAACCTCGGCAGCTTCAACTACTACATGATCCTCGCCACCGAGGGATACCAGAGCAGCGGCAACTCCAACATCACGCTGGGCGACACCGGATCAGGCGGTGGATCAGGCGGTGGCGGCACCGGCGGGTGCGCCGCGGCCCTGTCCGCCGGCCAGCAGTGGAGCGACCGGTACAACCTCAACGTCGCGGTGACCGGCTCCAGCAACTGGACCGTGACGATGAACGTGCCGTCCCCCGCGAAGGTCCTCTCCACCTGGAACATCAGCGCGAGCTATCCGAGCGCCCAGGTCCTCACCGCCAAACCCAACGGCAGCGGCAACAACTTCGGCGTCACCATCCAGTCCAACGGCAACTGGACCTGGCCGACGGTCTCCTGCAGCACGAGCTGACCCCGCACCCCCGAGACTGGAGGACCACTTCGCATGAGATCACTTCGCGCGAGATTCGGACCGGCCCGCTCGTTACGCTCGCTGGTCACGGGGCTGGCCGTCGTCGCGGCGGCCGCCGCGAGCCCCCTCGCCCTCGACGCGGGACCGGCTCGGGCCGTCACCTGCAGCGGGTATGTCGGACTCACCTTCGACGACGGCCCGTCCAGCACCACGCCGACCCTGCTCAACGCCCTCAAGCAGAACGGCCTGCGGGCCACGATGTTCAACGAGGGCCAGTACGCCGCGTCCAACCCCGCCCAGGTACGGGCCCAGGTGGACGCCGGCATGTGGGTGGGCAACCACAGTTACACCCACCCGCATCTGACCCAGCAGAGCCAGGCGCAGATCGACTCGGAGATCTCCCGGACCCAGCAGGCCATCGCCGCCGCCGGCGGCGGCACGCCGAAACTGTTCCGTCCGCCGTACGGAGAGACCAACTCGACGCTCAAGGCGGTCGAGGCCAAGTACGGCCTGACCGAGATCATCTGGGACGTCGACTCGCAGGACTGGAACGGCGCGAGCACCGACGCGATCGTCCAGGCCGCAGGCCGGCTCACCAACGGCCAGGTCATCCTCATGCACGACTGGCCGGCCAACACGATCGCCGCGATCCCGCGCATCGCGCAGGGACTGGCCTCCCGTGGCCTGTGCGCCGGGATGATCTCTCCGCAGACCGGCCGCGCCGTGGCCCCCGACGGGGGCGGCACGGGTGGTGGCGGTGGCGCGTGCACCGCGACGCTCTCCGCCGGGCAGCAGTGGAGCGACCGGTACAACCTCAACGTCGCGGTCACCGGCTCCGACAACTGGACCGTGACGATGAACGTCCCCGCTCCCGAGAAGATCATCGCGACCTGGAACATCAGCGCGAGCTATCCGAGCGCCCAGGTCCTCACCGCCAAACCCAACGGCAGCGGCAACAACTTCGGCGTCACCATCCAGACCAACGGCACCTGGACCTGGCCGACGGTCTCCTGCAGCGCGAGCTGACCCGGCGAGGACGCACCGAGGAACAGCGCACCGGTGGCGCGGCGGTCCGTGGCCGCCGCGCCACATCCGCCGCACCCGCACGCGAGGGCCCCGATCATCGGATCGGGGCCCTCGCTCGGCGTGTTCGTGTTGTCACGGAAAGATGTGGGGCAGATCTCGTCACGCTGACATATCCCCACGTCACAGCACCGGAACCAAGGATGGGGCGGCCCCTGGAGGAGGCCTCGCATCGCTGATTACCAGGTCCGAGGCTAGCGTCGTACTAAAATTGCAGGCTTGTTCGGAGCTGGACCGGAATATCCCCAGGCGTACCTGCGGGCCCACCGGCTCTCCGGAGTCTCCGGAGTCTCCGGGAACAACACGTGAGGACCCGATGGCAGCCCTCCAGCAAGGCCCCGCACTCGCGTTGTCCGACGACGAGGTGCGTGCGGAGTTCGGTGACCAGGCGCGCTTCTCCGCCGCCTCGGCTGCCTCGCCGCGCACGCTCGTCGACATCCTCGATGCCTCCGTACGGGCGTACCCCGACGAGCCCGCTCTCGACGACGGCCGGCGCGCCCTCACCTACCGGGCCCTGGCCGCCGAGGTCGAGGCCGTGCGCCGGCGGCTCGCGGAGGCCGGGGTGGGGCTCGGCGACCGGGTCGGCGTTCGGGTCCCGTCCGGCACGAACGACCTGTACGTGGCGATCCTCGGCATCCTCGCGGCCGGGGCCGCCTATGTTCCGGTGGACGCCGAGGACCCCGACGAGCGGGCCGAGCTGGTCTTCGGCGAGGCCGAGGTGCGCGCGGTCATCGGCGCCGGGCACGAGCTGACCGTGGGCGGCCGCTCCGAGGTTCCCGCCGGGCGGCCCGGCGTCGAGCACGACGCGTGGATCATCTTCACCTCGGGTTCCACCGGTAAGCCCAAGGGCGTGGCCGTGAGCCACCGCAGCGCCGCGGCCTTCGTCGACGCGGAGGCGGACCTCTTCCTGGCCGAGGAGCCGATCGGCCCCGGTGACCGGGTCATGGCGGGCCTGTCCGTGGCCTTCGACGCCTCCTGCGAGGAGATGTGGCTGGCCTGGCGCTACGGGGCCTGTCTGGTGCCCGTACCGCGCTCCCAGGTGCGCAGCGGCGCCGACCTCGGCCCCTGGCTGGTCGAGCAGGAGATCACCGTCGTCTCCACCGTGCCCACCCTCGCCGCGCTGTGGGAGCCCGAAGCCCTCAACGAGGTCCGGCTGCTGATCTTCGGTGGCGAGGCCTGCCCGCCCGAGCTGACGCAGCGGCTGGTGACCGAGGGCCGGGAGGTCTGGAACACGTACGGGCCGACCGAGGCGACGGTCGTGGCCTGTGCCTCGCTGCTGACCGGCGACGAGCCCATCCGGATCGGGCTGCCGCTGAACGGCTGGGAGCTGGCGGTCGTCGACGAGGCGGGCGAGCTGGTGCCGATGGGCGGCAGCGGCCAGCTGGTGATCGGCGGGGTCGGGCTCGCCCGCTACCTCGACGCCGAGAAGGACGCCGAGAAGTACGCGCCGCTCGCGTCACTGGGCTGGGAGCGGGCATACCGCAGCGGTGACCTGGTCAAGGCCGAACCAGAGGGGCTGATCTTCCTGGGGCGGGCCGACGAGCAGATCAAGCTCGGCGGACGCCGGATCGAGCTCGGCGAGGTGGACGCGGCGCTCCAGGCGCTGCCCGGTGTCGCGGGCGCCGCCGCGGCCGTGCGGACCGCGCGCGGCGGCAATCAGCTCCTCGTCGGCTATGTCGTCACCCAGGACGGCTGGGACCGGGCGGCCGCCGTCGAGAAGCTCCGCGCCGAACTGCCCGCCGCGCTGGTGCCGCTGATCGCGCCGGTCGAGGACCTGCCGACCCGGACGTCCGGCAAGGTCGACCGGGGCGCGCTGCCCTGGCCGCTGGAGGGCCTGGAGACCGCCGGTGCCAAGGAGCAGCTGTACGGCACCGAGGCCTGGCTCGCCGAGCAGTGGAGCGAGGTGCTGGGCATCCCCGTCGGCGCCTCCGCCGACGACTTCTTCGCGATCGGCGGCAGCAGTCTCGCGGCCGCGCAGCTCACCACGAAACTGCGTGCCCGCTACCCGAACGCCGCCGTCCTCGACATCTATCAGCAGCCCGTGTTGCGCAAGCTGGCCCGGCACCTGGAGAAGTCCGGCCAGGACGACGGCGCCGAGCGGATCGTCGCGCCGGTCCCGCTGCGCGCCAAGCTGGTCCAGCTGCTCGTCCTGATCCCGCTGTTCAGCCTGCTCGGGCTGCGCTGGACGGTGGCGCTGGCCGCGCTCGGCAACGTACTGCACTGGTTCGGTCCGTATCCGTGGGCGCCGGGCACCTCGTGGTGGCTGGTGGGCGCCGGTGCGCTCGTCCTCTACAGCCCGCCGGGACGGCTCGCCGTCGCCGCGGGCGGTGCGCGGCTGCTGCTGCGCGGGGTGAAGCCCGGCCGCCACCCCCGCGGCGGGAGCGTCCATCTGCGGCTCTGGACCGCCGAGCGGCTCGCCGCGTTCAGCGGCGCGACCTCGCTGACCGGGTCCTGGCTGGAGCGGTACGGCCGTGCGCTGGGCGCCAGGATCGGCCCGGACGTGGATCTGCACTCGCTGCCGCCGGTGACCGGCATGCTCAAGCTGGGCCGGGGTGCCGCCGTCGAGTCCGAGGTGGACCTGTCGGGGTACTGGCTGGACGGTGACCGGCTGGAGATCGGCACCGTGAAGGTGGGCGCCGGTGCCGTTGTCGGAACGCGCAGCATCCTCTTCCCGGGGGCCCGGGTCGGCAAGCGCGCCGAGGTGGCCCCGGGTTCCGCCGTGGTGGGGCAGATTCCGACCGGGCAGCGCTGGGCCGGCGCGCCCGCGGGCAAGCTCGGCAAGGCGAAGCGCGCGTGGCCCAAGGACCGGCCGCAGCGCGGCACGTACTGGCGGGTGATGTACGGCGCGACCGGGTTCGCGCTGAGCGCGCTGCCGGTGCTGGCCGCCGTCGCCGCACTGCTGGTGGCCCGGGTGTTCGTGAACGCGGACGCCGGGCTCGGTGCGGCGCTGCGCGGTGCCGGGATCGCCCTGGTGCCGGCGACGCTCGCGTTCGGTCTCGCGTACGCGCTGCTGCTCCTGGTCTCCGTACGGCTGCTGAGCCTCGGGCTGCACGAGGGCACGCATCCCACGCACAGCCGGATCGGCTGGCAGGCCTGGACGGTCACCCAGCTGATGGACCGCTCCCGGGAGACGCTGTTCCCGCTGTACGCCGGACTGATCACGCCGGTGTGGCTGCGGCTGCTCGGCATGCGGATCGGCCGGGGCGCCGAGGTGTCGACCGTGCTCGCGCTGCCGAGTCTGACGACGGTCGGCGAGGGCGCGTTCCTCGCCGACGACACCCTGACCGCGCCGTACGAGCTCGGTGGCGGCTGGATGCGGATCGGGCGGGCCGAGATCGGCCGCCGGGCGTTCCTCGGCAACTCCGGGATGACCGCTCCGGGCCGCAGCGTGCCGGACGGCGGTCTGGTCGGTGTGCTGTCGGCGACGCCGAAGAAGGCGAAGAAGGGCAGCTCGTATCTGGGGCTGCCGCCGATGAAGCTGCCGCGTGCGGCGCAGGGCGGCGACCAGAGCCGTACCTACGACCCCCCGGCCCGGCTGCTGTGGGCCCGCGGTCTGGTGGAGCTGTGCCGGCTGGTGCCGGTGTTCTGCTCGGCGGCGCTGGCCGTGCTGACGGTCGCCGCGCTGTGCGCGCTGGGGCCGTGGGCGTGGGCGTTCTCGGGGGCGGTGCTGCTCGCCGTGGGTGTACTCGGGTGCCTCGTCTCCATCGTGGCGAAGTGGCTGCTGGTGGGCCGGCACCGCGCCGGTGAGCACCCGCTGTGGAGCGGTTTCGTGTGGCGCAACGAGCTGGCCGACACCTTCGTCGAGGTCGTCGCCGTACCGTGGCTGGCGGGATCCGTGCCCGGTACGCCGCTGATGACCGCGTGGCTGCGGGGGCTCGGCGCCAGGATCGGCAGGGGCGCGTGGATCGAGAGCTACTGGCTGCCCGAGACGGACCTCGTGACGCTCGGGGACGCGACCACGGTCAACCGGGGCTGTGTCCTGCAGACCCACCTCTTCCACGACCGGATCTTGCGGACGGATACTGTGGTCCTCCGTGAGGGCGCCACCCTGGGTCCGGGCGGAATCGTCCTGCCCGGCAGCACTGTCGGGGCCCGTTCCACGCTGGGTCCCGCGTCGCTGGTGATGGCGGCGGAGTCCGTTCCCGACGACACCCGCTGGCTGGGCAATCCGATCGAGGCCTGGCGTTCGTAGCAGACTTGACCTGATCGGACACGAAGGGCGGTACAGCGGCACGTCGAGCACAGGGCAGGGAGCAGTCGCAGCAGTGAGCGTTCAGCAGACAGCGGGACCGGACCCCTATTTCCCGGCCAACGGAGATTCCCGTTACCGGGTGCACCGGTACGAGCTGGCGCTGGACTACCGCCCCGGCCCGAACCGGCTCTCCGGCACCGCGCGGATCAACGCCATAGCGGGCCGTTCCCCGCTGACCGAGTTCCAGCTGAACCTGGCCGATTTCCGGATCGGCCGGGTCCGTGTCGACGGCAAGGCGCCGCACTACACGCACCGGGGCGGCAGGCTGCGGGTCCGTCCGCCGAAGCCGATACGGTCCGGCGCCGCCTTCACCGTCGAGGTGCACTGGTCGGGCAACCCCAAGCCGGTCAACAGCCCCTGGGGCGGGCTCGGCTGGGAGGAGCTGGAGGACGGGGCGCTGGTGGCGAGCCAGCCGGTCGGCTCGCCGTCCTGGTACCCGTGCAACGACCGGCCGGCCGACAAGGCCGCGTACCAGATCTCGATCACCACGCCCTCCGCGTACGCGGTGGTGGCGGGCGGGCGTCTGCTGACGCGGACGACGAAGGCGTCGACGACCACCTGGGTGTACGAGCAGTCGGCGCCGACCTCCAGCTATCTGGTGGGCCTGTCGATCGGCAAGTACCAGACGGTGCTGCTCGGCGACCCGGGCCTCGGGGGCGTACCGCAGTCCGGGCATCTGCCCGCGCAGCTGCTCCCTGAGTTCTCCCGGGACTTCGCGCGGCAGCCCGCGATGATGGAGCTGTTCGAGGGCCTCTTCGGGCCGTATCCCTTCGGCGAGTACGCGGTGGTGGTGACCGAGGAGGAGCTCGACGTCCCGGTCGAGGCGCAGGGTCTTTCGCTGTTCGGCGCCAACCATCTGGACGGGTCGCGGGGTTCGGAGCGGCTGATCGCGCACGAGCTGGCGCACCAGTGGTTCGGCAACAGCGTGACGATCGCGGACTGGCGGCACATCTGGCTGAACGAGGGGCTCGCGAAGTACGCCGAGTGGCTGTGGTCGGAGCGCTCCGGCGGCCGCCCGGCGCGTCAGCTGGCCGCCGGAGCGCACCGGAAGCTGTCCACGCTGCCGCAGGACCTGCTGCTGTCCGACCCGGGCCGCAAACTTATGTTCGACGACCGGCTCTACGAGCGCGGCGGGCTCACCGTGCACGCGATCCGCTGCGCGATGGGCGACGAGGCCTTCTTCCGCATGCTGCGCGGCTGGGCGACCCTGCACCGGGGCGGCGCGGTCACCACGGCCGTCTTCACCTCGCACGTCTCGCGCTACGCGGCCGAGCCCCTGGACGAGCTCTTCACGGCGTGGCTGTACGAGACGGCGCTGCCGCCACTGCCGACGCAGCCGGCACCGGCACCGGCACCGGCCCAGCAGATGCCGGCCCGGCCCACCTATCCGCCCACGAACGCGGACTCGGCGCGGGTCCGGGGAGAATGACGCGATGACCAGCCGTTCATGCCCTTGCGGGCTCGCCGAGCCGTACGCGCGCTGCTGCGGGCGCTTCCATCGCGGCGAGGCCGCGGCACCGAGTGCCGAGTCGCTCATGCGGTCGCGGTACTGCGCCTTCGTGAAGGAGGACGAGGGGTACCTGCTGCGGACCTGGCATCCGCGGACGCGGCCGGCCCGGGTGGAGTTCGACCCCGGGATGCGGTGGACCGGCCTGGAGATCCTCGATACGGGTCAGGGCTCGGCGTTCCACAGCACGGGGACCGTGACCTTCCGGGCCTCCTACCGGGGCGGCTCGCTGCACGAGCGGAGCCGGTTCGAGCGGGTGGACGGGGCCTGGGTGTACGCGGACGGGGAGTTCCTCGACTGACCGTCGGGGCGCACTGACCGTCGGGGTGCACTGACCGTCAGGGTGCCAGGACGTCCAGTTCCTGGAGCGCGCCGACCGTGATCTCGCGGGTGAGCCGCTCGGCGCGGGGTGCGTCGCCCTCGCGGACGGCCGCGGCGACCTTGACGTGCAGGGTGACGGCGGCGGGGTCGGGGTCCTCGAACATGACGTCGTGATGGGTCCGGCCGGACAGGACCTCCGCGACGACGTCACCCAGGCGGGCGAACATCTCGTTGCCCGACGCGTTGAGGATCACCCGGTGGAAGGCGACGTCGTGTACGAGGTACGCCTCCAGCTGCTGCCCGCGTGAGGTGGAGACCATGCCGAGCGCGCACTCGGTGAGCTCCGCGCACTGCTCGGCCGTGGCGTGCCGGGCGGCCAGCCCCGCGGCGACGGGTTCGATGGCCGAGCGCAACACGGTGAGCGAACGCAGCTGGTGGGGACGGTCGGCGCCGGCCAGCCGCCAGCGGATGACCTGAGGGTCGTAGACGTTCCACTCGGACTTGGGGCGGACCGTCACGCCGACACGGCGGCGGGACTCGACCAGATACATGGACTCGAGCACCCGGACCGCCTCGCGCATCACGGAACGGGACACCTCGAAGCGCTGCGCGAGTTCGTCGGTGCGCAGAACGCTCCCCGGCGGGTAGTCGCCCGCCGTGATCGCCGGCCCGAGGGATTCCAGTACGTGTCCGTGCAGTCCCCGGCCCCGTGTGGTCATGGAGCCAGCGTACGAGGCCGACGCCACGAACAAAAAGTCAGACTTATATGTCACACACTCTTGAATTAGTCGTACCTAATACGTTTCAGTGGCGTCGACATCAGATGTCGACGAAGACAGCGAGAGCGCGATGCAGCACAGTCCCACCCCCCATGTCGTCGTGGTCATGGGCGTCGCAGGTACCGGGAAGACCACCATCGGCCCGCTGCTCGCGGCCCGGCTCGGCGTTCCGTACGCCGAGGGCGACGACTTCCACCCGCAGGCCAACATCGCCAAGATGACGGCCGGGACACCGCTGACCGACGAGGACCGCCGACCGTGGCTGGACGCCATCGGGCGCTGGGCGCACGACCGGGCCGGGCTCGGTGGTGTGGTCAGCAGTTCGGCGCTGAAGCGCGGTTACCGCGACCGGCTGCGGACGGCGGCGCCCGGGGTCGTCTTCGTCCATCTCACCGGTGACCGCGAGCTCATCGAGGACCGGATGTCGCACCGCGAGGGGCACTTCATGCCCACGGCACTCCTGGACTCGCAGTTCGCCACGCTCCAGCCGCTGGCCGCGGACGAGGCGGGGGTCCAGGTGGATGTGTCCGGCGACCCCGCCGAGATCACCGAGCGGGCCGTGGCAGCGCTCGACGGCCTCGCACCGCCCGAGCAGTAGCCCCCTCACGGTGGCGCCGCCGTCCCCACGCGGTGTCGCCCGTCCTCCGCCGCACCGGCCCGTGCCGCGGCGGTGGCTTCCCCACCCGTGCCTTCCGTCGGGAAGGCGCTTTCTCGCGCACCACCTTCCCCGCGTCCGTTTCTCAAGCAAGGGAACAACCGTGACCAGACTCAGTGTCGAGACGCTGGCAGCGGACACCGTCGAACCGATCACCTCGGCGGGCCACGCTCAACTGGGCATAGCCGTGCTGGCGGGCATCGCCGTCATCGTCCTGCTCATCACCAGGTTCAAGCTGCACGCCTTCCTGGCCCTGACCATCGGCTCACTGGCCCTCGGTGCGTTCGCCGGTGCCCCGCTCGACAAGGTCATCGTCAGCTTCACCACGGGACTCGGCTCGACCGTGGCCGGCGTGGGTGTGCTGATCGCCCTCGGCGCGATCCTCGGCAGACTGCTCGCCGACTCGGGCGGCGCCGACCAGATCGTCGACACGATCCTCGCCAAGGCGGGCGGGCGCGCCATGCCGTGGGCGATGGTGCTGATCGCCTCGGTGATCGGTCTGCCGCTGTTCTTCGAGGTCGGCATCGTGCTGCTGATCCCGGTGGTCCTGATGGTCGCCAAGCGCGGCAACTACTCGCTGATGCGCATCGGCATCCCGGCGCTCGCAGGCCTGTCGGTGATGCACGGTCTGATTCCGCCGCACCCCGGCCCGCTGGTCGCGATCGACGCGGTCAAGGCGAACCTCGGCATCACCCTCGCCCTCGGTGTCCTGATCGCCATCCCGACGGTGATCATCGCCGGTCCGGTGTTCTCGCGGTACGCGGCCCGCTGGGTGGACGTCCAGGCCCCCGACCGCATGGTCCCGCAGCGTGCCTCGGAGGACCTGGAGAAGCGCCCGAGCTTCGGCGCGACCCTCGCCACCATGCTGCTGCCGGTGGTGCTGATGCTGGCCAAGGCGTTGGTGGACATCGTCGTCGACGACCCGGCGAACATGACACAGCGCGTCTTCGACGTCGCCGGAGCGCCGCTGATCGCCCTGCTCGCGGCCGTGATCGTGGGCATGTTCACCCTGGGCCGGGCAGCCGGCTTCACCAAGGACCGCATCTCGACGACCGTCGAGAAGTCCCTCGCGCCCATCGCCGGCATCCTGCTCATCGTCGGTGCGGGCGGCGGCTTCAAGCAGACGCTGATCGACTCCGGTGTGGGCCGGATGATCCTGGAGATCTCCAAGGACTGGTCGATCCCCGCGCTGCTGCTGGCCTGGCTGATCGCGGTGGCGATCCGTCTCGCGACCGGCTCGGCGACCGTCGCCACCATCTCGGCGGCCGGTCTGGTCGCGCCCCTCGCGGCCGACATGTCGACCACCCACACCTCCCTGCTCGTTCTCGCGATCGGTGCGGGCTCGCTCTTCTTCAGCCACGTCAACGACGCCGGCTTCTGGCTGGTGAAGGAGTACTTCGGTCTGAGCGTCGGCGAGACCGTCAAGACCTGGTCCGTCATGGAGACGATCATCTCGGTGGTGGCCGGAGGACTGGTGCTGCTGCTGTCCCTGGTCATCTAGGGCGGTCGTCCAGGGCGGTCATCGAGCGCCGGTCCGGCCGCGTCCAGGGCCTGTCCGGCCGTGATCGGGCTGTGGGGAGAGCCGAGTTCGGCTCTCCCCACAGCCCGTTCTTCGTCGTCAGCGCCTGCTCACGGTCGCCACAGCGGATGTTCGCGGTCGGCCCACTCGCGGCTCACCGATCCCGTGCGCAGGCCCCGCCGGGCCTCCGGGTCGCCCAGCGCCATGCCGATGTGGCCCGCGAGGACGATACCGACGGTGAGGGCCAGCCAGTCATGGACGAAGGTCGCCGAGGTGCGCCACATCAGCGGGGTGAGGTGGGTGAACCACATCAGCAGGCCCGTGCCCAGCATCACCAGCGTGGCCCCGGCGATCCAGGCGGCGTAGATCTTCTGTCCGGCGTTGAACTTGCCGGCCGGGCGGGACCGGTGGCCCTTGTCGCGGCGGCGCACCGCCCGCAGCCACACCCGGTCGTGCGGGCCGAAGCGGTTCAGGAACCCCAGGTCACGGCGGAACGCGCGGGAGGCCAGGCCCGCCAGGACCGGGACCGGAAGCATCACACCGGCCAACTCGTGGACGCGGACGACGAGTTCGCGGCGGCCGACGAGTTCGGCGAACTGGGGGATGTAGAGGCAGGCGGCGGTGGCCACGCACACCCCCATCAGCAGGGCGGTGAGCCGGTGCACCCAGCGCTCGGCCCGGGTGAAACGCCGTACGTGGGAGGAGTGCGAGGACACGGCCGGGGTGTCGTCAACTCGTGGGTTCATCGTCGCGTCCGTTCGAACGGCCGACCCAGGCGTCGACGTCGTACCCCCGGTTCTCCCAGTACCCGGGACGGACGTCCTCGGTGACGGTGATGCCGGAGAGCCACTTGGCGGATTTGTAGAAGTACATCGGGGCCACGTAGAGGCGGACGGGGCCGCCGTGGTTGTGGCCGACGGGCTTGTCCTGCATGCGCAGGGCCACCAGGACGTCCGGGCGGCGGGCCTGGCGCAGGCTGAGGCTCTCCGTGTACGTGCCGTCGAAGCAGGTGAAGCGGATCGCCCCGGCCGAGTGGTGCACCCCGGCGGCGTCGAGGAGGTGGGACAGGCGTACGCCCTCGAAGGGGGTGCTGGGCACCCGCCAGCCGGTGACGCACTGGACGTCGTGCACCAGGCGGGTCTGGGGCAGGGCGCGCAGGTCGGCGAGGGTGTAGCTGGTGGGGTGGTCGACGAGGCCGTCGACGGTGAGACGGTAGTTCGTCTCGTTCTTGTGGGGGACGGAGGCGGCCACCGAGTAGTAGCGGAAGCCGCCGCCGTTGGGCAGCAGCCCCGTCAGACCCGTGGGGTCCCGCTGGGAGGCGCCCGCGAGGAAGGCTTCCATCCCGCGCTGGAGCGTGGGCGCGGTCAGTACGCCGAGGGCGCCGAGTCCGAGCGTGCCGAGCAGCACCCGGCGGCCGATGGGCCTGCCACGCTCGGCGGGGTCCTCGTGTTCTTCGCGCGCGGCGTGTTCTTCGCGCGTGTCGCGGTCTTCGGGAGCCCGCGGCTCGGGGCGTTCCGGCTCGCGGGGCTCCGGTCGCTCCGGTTGCTCCGGCCGCTCCGGTTCACGCGACCTCGGTCGCTCCGGGTCCGGTTCCCCGGGCCTTTCAGTGTTCACCTCTTGATTCGAGCACCCGCGACCCCCAAAAAGCCAGCGGTGGCGGGTGCTCGTCAGCGTTCCGTCATCTCTTCTCACGTACGGTCCGAGAACTTCGGCCCCGGAGAGGACGGCGGGGCCTCATCAGGAGGTGGACTCGGCCGCCTTGTCCAACTGGAACGCCTCGTTGCCGAGGCCGATCCGGGCGTGCGCCTCGGGCTTGCGGGAGCGCAGGACCAGACCCTGGACCAGTCCGACGACCAGGGCGAGCCCGATGACGGCGGGCAGCAGCACGTTCAGGGCGGAGTCCGGACCCGCGCCGACGAGCACGTCGAAGTCCTTGACCGTGTAGACGGCGATGACGAGCAGGGCGATGCCCGCGATCGCGGAGGTGACCAGACGCCAGGACTGGGCGCGGGCCGCGCCGCGGCGGACGAAGAACACGATGACCGAGAGCGAGGCGGCCGCCATGAGGAGGGTGACGCCGAGTGCTCCGACGTTGCCGCCCCAGGTGAACAGCTGGAGCACGGGCGCGGTCGGGTCGCCGGTCGGCTTGTCGTCGGCCAGGGCGAAACCGCCGACCACGACCAGGGAGACGACGGTGTGCAGGAGCGAGCCGGTGCCGGGGGCGCCGCTGGACTCGGTGGTGCGGCCGAAGGCGGTGGGCAGCAGGCCCTCGCGGCCCATGGCGAAGGCGTACCGCGCGACGACATTGTGGAAGCTGAGCAGCGCCGCGAACATGCCGGTCACGAACAGCACGTGCAGGACGTCCGTGAAGGTGGAGCCGAGCCGTGACTCGGTGAGGAAGAACAGCAGCCCGGCGCTCTGCTTCTGGGACGTCCCGACGATCGCCGAGGGGCCGGTGGCGATGGTCAGCGCCCATGAGCTGACGGCGAAGAAGACGGCGACGAAACCGATCGCGAGGAACATGACGCGCGGCACGAGGATGTGCGGGCGGCTGGTCTCCTCGGCGTACACCGGGGCCTGTTCGAAGCCGGTGAAGGCCGCGATGCAGAAGCACAGCGCGGTACCGACACCCGCTCCCGTGAGCGTGTCCGGGTTGAACGCGTGCAGCGACAGGCCTGCCTTGGCGGGATCGCCGACGGCCGCCACGTCGAAGACGACGACGAGCGCCACCTCGATGATCAGCAGCACGCCGAGCACCCAGGCGTTGACGTCGATCTTCAGCCAGGCCAGCGCGCCCACGACGAGCACGGCGGCCAACGCCGGTATCCACCAGGCGACTTGGGTGTCGAGGTAGGTGGCGAACAGTCCGGATACCTCGAAGCCGAAGAGTCCGTAGATCCCGACCTGGAGCGCGCTGTAGGCGACGAGGGCGACCGCGGCGGCGGCGGCGCCCGGGGTGCCGCCGAGTCCGCGCGAGATGTACGCGTAGAACGCGCCCGCGTTGTGGACGTGCCGGCTCATCTCGGCGTACCCGACGCTGAAGAGCACGAGGACGATGCCGAGGATGACGAAGAGCAGCGGCTGTCCGACGATGCCCATCACCGCGAATGTGGTGGGCATGACACCCGCCACCACCATGAGCGGGGCGGTCGCCGCGAGAACGGACAGCAGCAGACCGGCCGTGCCCAGCCGGCCGGCGCGCAGGGCCCGGTCCTGCCCCTTGAAGGTACTGATGCCGGCGCCGTCGGCGTCCGGTCTTCCCGTGCTCGACGTACTCGATGTGCTCGAACTGCCCGTCGTCATCGCGGGGTGGTCCTTTCGGATGTCGGGTCTTCGGGGGCGTTCACACCGTGCCGAGCACGCTGTCGCGCGCGGCACGGAAGGCTTGGTACCCATCGCGGTCCGGGTACGACCACGGAGCAGGGGTGGCGTGCTCCGCGATGCGGTGGAACAGTGCGGCGGCCTCGCCGTCCCGGCCCTCGCAGATCTTGGCGTGGGCAAGGAAGTTGAGGTCGACGAGCCGGCGCGGATGGTCGCCGTGCTCCCATTCCAGCCACCAGTCGAAGGCGGCTTTCATCACCTGGCGGGCCCGGCGCCCGGCCCAGTGTCCGGAGGCGACCGGGTCGGCGGGCTCGATCCCGGCGTCGGCGAGCACACGGAAGCGCTCGGCGTGCGCGACGACCGGAAGGATCGCGAGCGGCGAGTCGGCCGGCGCCTGTTCGGCCGACCAGTTGGCGAAGTCGTACACCTCGTGCAGGGGGTCCTGGCCCGCGGCGGCGCGCCGCTCGGCGAGCCGGGCGACCATCAGGTGGTGCGCGTGGTGATGGACGGCGTGCCGGTGGCGCACCTCGTCGAAGAGGCGGACCACCTCACTCTCGGCGCCGAGGACCCGCTCCAGGAGGAGCAGACCGAGCCAGGGGGTGGGGTCGTCGGGGGCGAGGGCCGCGGCCCGGTGGCAGGCCTCGCGGGCACTCTCCGGGCGTTCCTTGCCGTGCAGGGCACGCTCCACGGTGGCGCAGCCGAGCAGTACGGCGGCGTCGGGGGACTCCGGTTCGGCGAGCTGCCAGTCACGGGCCCAGGCGAGCGTCGCGGACTCCTGCGCGAGAACGGTGACACGGTGCCCGCGGCGGTCCCAGTCGTCGCCGGTGGCGGCGAGCAGCACACGGACGTCGGTCCATCGCCCCTGGTTCAACGAGGTGCGCGCGGCGACGAGTTCGGCGTCGTCGAGGGCGGCGTCGAAGGCCTGGGACGCCCGCTTGCGGCCGCGGCCCAGGGGAGGTGGGGGTGGTGACACCGCTGCTCAACCTCACATGCGCGGTTCGTCAAAGAGTGATCACGCACAGCAAACCCGGAGCCACGGGTTCAAGTCAAGCTCCGGCCAAGTCGCTACACGTGTCAACTGCCTTTGTTTGCGCTGCAGTTGGTCGCATGCCGCCCCCAACGTCCTGAACGACCGCCTTTTCCCCATGACTTGAGCAGCCATCTTGTCCCTGCAACTCGAACAGCCGCGTCGTGCCGACGTGCCGGGCAGCCGCCCGGAAGCGATGGCTTGAACAGCCACTCGGCCTCACGCGCCGAACGGCCGCCCAGGACGGATGTCCTGGGCGGCCGCCACAACCTCACGATCTGAACAGCCGCCCCGGAACAGCGGCTTGAACGACGGTCTCGGGCGTGATCAGTTCACCGCCTTGGCCGCCGCCCGGCCCGCCGTGCGGCCCGAGAAGAGGCAGCCGCCGAGGAAGGTGCCTTCCAGCGACCGGTATCCGTGGACTCCGCCGCCGCCGAATCCGGCGGCCTCGCCGGCGGCGTACACGCCCTCCAGCGGGTCGCCGCCCTCGGTCAGCACCCGCGAGGAGAGGTCCGTCTCCAGGCCGCCGAGGGTCTTGCGGGTCAGGATGTTGAGGCGCACCGCGATCAGCGGGCCCGCCTCGGGGTCGAGGATGCGGTGCAGGGGCGCGGTGCGGATCAGCTTGTCGCCGAGGTAGTTGCGGGCCCCGCGGATCGACATGACCTGGAGGTCCTTGGTGAAGGGGTTGGCGATCTCGCGGTCGCGGGCGACGATCTCGCGGCGCAGCGCCGCCTCGTCGATGAGCGGCTTCTCGGTGAGCGCGTTCATCCCGCGCACCAGCGCGCCGAGGTCGTTCTCGACGACGAAGTCGGCGCCGTTGTCCATGAACGCCTTGACCGGACCGGGCACATCGGCGCGGGCCCGCCCGATGACGCCCTTGATCGACTTGCCGGTCAGATCGGGGTTCTGCTCCGAACCGGAGAGCGCGAACTCCTTGCCGATGATCTTCTGGTCGAGCACGAACCAGGTGTAGTCGTACCCGGTCTTCATGATGTGTTCGAGGGTGCCGAGCGTGTCGAAGCCCGGGAAGAGCGGTACCGGCAGCCGGTTGCCGCGCGCGTCCAGCCACAGGGAGGAGGGGCCCGGCAGGATGCGGATGCCGTGCTTCTCCCAGATGGGGTTCCAGTTCTGGATGCCCTCGGTGTAGTGCCACATGCGGTCGCGGTTGATCAGGCGGGCGCCGGCCTCCTCGGCGATCCCGAGCATGGCGCCGTCGACGTGGGCGGGGACACCGGAGATCATCCGCTCGGGCGGAGTGCCGAGCCGCTCGGGCCAGTTGGCGCGCACGAGGTCGTGATTGCCGCCGATGCCGCCGGAGGTGACGATCACGGCCTGGGCCCTGAGCTCGAAGGCGCCGGTGACCGTACGGCTGCTGGCCTGGCCGCGCTCGATGCCGGACGGCTCCAGGATCTCCCCGGTGACGGTGTCGACGGAGCCCGCGCTACGGGACAGACCGGTGACCCGGTGGCGGAACCTCAGCTCGACCAGACCGCGGGCGACACCCTCCCGTACCCGCCGCTCGAAGGGGGCGACGAGGCCGGGTCCGGTTCCCCAGGTGATGTGGAAGCGCGGCACCGAGTTGCCGTGCCCGTTGGCGTCGTAGCCGCCGCGCTCGGCCCAGCCCACCACCGGGAAGAAGCGCACCCCCTGCCGGTGCAGCCAGGGCCGCTTCTCGCCGGCCGCGAAGTCGACGTACGCCTCGGCCCACTGGCGCGGCCAGTGGTCCTCGGGCCGGTCGAAGCCTGCCGTGCCCATCCAGTCCTGCAGGGCGAGCGCGTGTGTGTCCTTGATCCGCATGCGGCGCTGCTCCGGCGAGTCGACGAAGAAGAGCCCGCCGAAGGACCAGTGCGCCTGGCCGCCGATCGACTGCTCGGGCTCCTGGTCGAGGAGGATCACCTTGCGGCCCGCGTCGACGAGCTCCGCGGTCGCCGCGAGCCCCGCAAGGCCCGCTCCGATGACGATCACATCTGCGTCGTAGGCCATGGGCCCGTCCTCTCGACATTCCGACTGGTCGGACCGGGTCGATGCCAAAAAGGGCGCTTTGATGACATTTGTCACGAACCGATCGACAGCGTGCTGGTTGGTGAGACATTGGTGGTGGTCGACCGTACGCACGGCCGACCGGCACTTGTTACTGATCGGTCAGATCCTTCGGCAAGAAAGGTGACCGAGTCAACTGCCTGGTTCTCGGTACTCCCGGGGACAGGCCCCCGGCCCATGGCACTACAGTCGGCGGGATACGCACCACTGGCCCGCCCCGACTCCCGATGTATCGAGGTACCCAGCGTGTCGGTACTGGTTCTGGTCCTCGCCGTGAGCGCGGCCTGCTGTCTCGGCTTCGGCTTCGTGCTCCAGCAGAACGCCGCCTCGCACGCCCCGCTCAGCGACTTCCTCTCCCCCCGTCTGCTGCTCGACCTCATCCGGGTCCCGCGCTGGCTGGGCGGCATCGGGCTCATGGTGTGCGGCATGGTGCTCGGTGCGATCGCGCTCGGCAACGGCGAGGTCTCGCTGGTGGAACCGCTCCTCGCGACCAATCTGCTCTTCGCGCTCGCGCTCTCCCGACATCAGACCAAACAGCCGCTGGGCCGGCAGGGCTGGTCCGGACTGCTGCTGCTCGCGGGCGGTGTCTCGGCGTTCATCGTGGCCGGGCAGCCGCAGGGCGGCGACGCCGTGAGCGACCCGCTGCGGCACTGGCTGATCATCGGGATCGTGGTCGGGCTCGCCCTGCTGCTCACCACGTACGCGAAACGGTCCCGGCTGAGCGCCGGACCCGTGCTCCTCGCCACCGCCGCCGGCCTGCTGTACGGCCTGCAGGACGCGCTCACCCGGGTCAGCGGCCAGCGGTTCAGTGCCGGCGGCTGGAGCGAGCTGATCACCGGCTGGCAGCCGTACGCGGTGCTCGTCCTCGGCGTGACCGGTCTGATCCTGGTCCAGAGCGCCTTCGAGACCGCACCGCTGCGGATGTCACTGCCCGCGCTCACCGCCGCCCAGCCGCTGGCCGGCATCGCCTGCGGGGTGGGCTTCCTCGGGGACCAACTGCGCACCGACGCCGGCGCCCTCGCCTGGCAGGCCGCGGGGCTCGCGGCCGTCGTAGCGGGGATCATCCTGCTGGGCATGCACCCGGCGATGCCCTCGGGCACGGCGGAACCGGAACGCTCGCGGGACCTCCAGCCACACTGAGCGAGCCCCGGCCCAGCAGCTCGACGGCCCCACGCACCACTCCGAGAGCTTCACGCGCCGCCTCGGCGGCGTCGGGAGCTGCTTGGATGGATCCATGAGTGCCGCTGACGAGATCCTCGACATCGTGGACGAGAACGACCAGGTCATCGGGCAGTCCCCACGCGGGGAGGCCTACGCGCGCGGGCTGCGCCACCGGTGCGTGTTCATCGAGGCCCGGGACGCCGAGGGCCGGCTCTTCGTCCATCGGCGCACCCCGACCAAACTGGTGTTCCCCTCCTTCTACGACATGTTCGTCGGCGGAGTGGTCGGCGCGGGCGAGTCCTACGACGACGCCGCGCTCCGCGAGGCCGAGGAAGAGCTCGGCGTCTCCGGGCTCCCCCGGCCGACTCCCCTTTTCAAGTTCCTGTACGACGACGGGGCCGGGGCGACCTGGTGGTCGGCCGTGTACGAGGTCCGCTGCGAGCTTCCGGTGGACCCGCAGGTGGAGGAGGTCGCCTGGCACGACTTCCTCACGGAGGACGAGGTGGAGCGCCGACTGTCCGATTGGACCTGGGTGCCCGACGGACTGGCGGCCTACGAGCGCCTCACGGACTACCGGGCGATGGACTGAGCGTCCGGGAGCGGCCCGAACGGAGACGGGAGGCACCGGCAGCGTCCCTCGCCGGGCTCCCCGGTAGGGTCCTGGGCGTGATCGAACTCGTGCGCAATGTCCGGTTGTGGTTCGCGCCGCAGGAGATCCGGGGCGAGGGCAAGACCCCGGACTACCGGTTCTCCCTGGCCAATGAGCGGACCTTTCTGGCCTGGCTGCGCACCGCGCTCGCACTGATCGGCGGGGGCTTCGCCGTGGACCAGTTCCTGCCGGACCTGCGCTGGGCCTGGCGGGCGGGACTCGCCCTGGCACTGCTGGCGGCGGGCGTGCTCTGCGCGCTGCGGGCCGTCAATCACTGGGTGCGCTGCGAGCGGGCGATGCGGCGCGGCGAGGACCTGCCGGTGTCGCGCTTCCCGGCGGTGCTGAGCATCGTTGTCGCGATCGTCGCGGTCGCGATGGTCGTCGTCGTCCTCGCCGGCTGGGCGGGATGACCACCGGCGCCCGGGAGGAACGGGACCCGGGCCTCCAGCCGGAACGTACGCGGCTGGCCTGGCGCCGTACGACCCTCTCCAGCACCGTCGTGGCCGTACTCGCCTCGAAGGCGGCCCTGCACGACCGGAACTCGGCCGCCGGGATCGTGGCGTGCGCGTTCTGCTGCGTTCTCTGGCTGGCCTTCCTCGGCCTCGCCCACCGGCGCATCCGGACACTGGCGGCCGCGGGTCCGGCGGGTCCGGCCGCGCTCGCCCCGCGGCAGGCGACGGCGACGGCCCTGTGCGCGGTGGCACTGGCGGTGTGCGCGGTGGCGTTGGTGTTCTAGGGCCGACCACTGCCGGGGTCGGCGCTCCGTCGGTGGCTGCGGTGGCTGCGGTGGCACGACGGCGACCGCGGCATCGGCGCGGTGGCATCGGCGGTTGTTGCGGTGGTACCGACGTTTCCGCGGTGTCAGCGGCGCTCTCCGGGCACCCGGGCACCACGCGCCCGGAATAGTCTGAACCAGGACGGTTTGCGGCGATAACCTGAGTCGTCGCCCCACCCCCGCATCGCACGGGGAACGCGTCATGCGGGCAACGCGTCACGCGGGGCACCCCACTTCACGTCACAGCCGAAGGTGAGCACGATGACCACCCTTCACCAGGAGCACCCCACCCACCAGCACGTCCACGGTCCGAACTGCGGTCACACCGAGGTGCGGCACGGCGACCACGTCGACTACGCGCACGACGGGCATCTGCACCGTGAGCACGCGGGACACTGGGACGAGTGCGAGCCGAGCGGTCACGCGGCGCACGACCGGCACGCCCATCAGCACGGCGAGGGCTGCGGTCATCCCGCCGTGGCGCACGGCGACCACGTCGACTACCTGCACGACGGCCACCGGCACGCCGAGCACGAAGGCCACTGGGACGACCACTGATCCCTCGGCACCCACCTCTCGGAACCGACGGCGTCTCCCCCGGGCCCGCGCGCCCCGAGGGAGACGCCGATCACGTTTCGCGCAGCCGCTGGACGACATACCGACTGGTCGGCATCATGGTCACGTCCCGTTCCCGTGTGCTGAGGAGCAATGATGAGCCCGGACCACCCGCCAGGTCTCGATCTCGACCGGTTGCGCGCCCTGCTCGACCATGAGCGGCCCGGACTGGTGAACGGCCCGCTGACCGGCCGGCTGATCGAGGGCGGACGGTCGAACCTCACCTACGCGGTCTCCGACGGCACCGCCCGGTGGGTCGTACGACGGCCTCCGCTCGGCCATGTGCTGGCCACGGCGCACGACATGAAGCGCGAGCACCGGGTGATCAGCGCGCTGCATCCGACGGCCGTGCCGGTCCCGAACCCCGTGCTGCTGTGCGAGGACGATTCGGTGCTCGGCGCCCCGTTCTACGTCATGGAGTTCGTGGAGGGCACCCCCTTCCGCACGGCCGACCAGCTCGCCCCGCTCGGCCCGCAGCGCACCCGTGACGCGGTGCTCGGCCTGGTCGACACACTGGTCGAACTGCACGCGGTGGATCCCGCCGAGGTCGGTCTCGCCGACTTCGGCCGCCCCGAGGGCTTCCTGGACCGGCAACTGCGCCGCTGGGGAAAGCAGTTGGACGCGTCCCGGAACCGCGAGCTGGCCGGCATCGACGAGCTGCACGCCGCCCTGGGACGCGAACTGCCCACTTCCCCCGCGCCGACCGTCGTCCACGGCGACTACCGGCTCGACAACGTACTGATCGGGCCCGACGACCGGATCAGGGCGATCCTGGACTGGGAGATGTCCACGCTCGGTGATCCGCTCACCGACCTGGGGCTGCTCGTCATGTACAGCACGCGCCTGGACCTGCCCGACTCCCCCATCAGCACGACCGCTTCGGCCGCCGGGCACCCGGAGGCGGCCGAGATCGTCGAGCGGTACGCCGCGCGCTCGGGGCGCGACGTCTCCGCGGTCTCCTGGTACACGGCCTTCGCCTGGTTCAAACTCGCCGTGATCCTTGAGGGCATCCACTACCGCTACACCAAGGGCCAGACGGTCGGCGCGGGCTTCGACCGCATCGGCGAACTGACCCCCGTCTTCATCGAGCACGGCCTGACCACCCTTCAGGAAGGCTGATCCGCCATGGACTTCGGATTCGACGCGCGCACCGAAGAGCTGCGCCAGAAGCTGCTCGCCTTCATGGACGAGTACGTGTATCCGGCGGAGGCCGTCGCGGAGGAGCAGCGGGCCCTGCTGGCCTCGCCCTGGGACACGCCCGCCGTGGTCGGCGAGTTGAAGGCCGAGGCCCGCAGGCAGGGGCTGTGGAACCTCTTCCTGCCGGACTCCTCGTACGGTGCGGGACTGACCAATCTCCAGTACGCGCCGCTCGCCGAAATCACCGGCCGCAGCCCGCACTTGGCGCCCACCGCGCTGAACTGCGCCGCTCCCGACACCGGCAACATGGAGGTGCTCGCCCAGTTCGGCGACGAGCAGCAGAAGAAGCAGTGGCTGGAGCCGCTGCTCGCCGGTGAGATCCGCTCCGCGTTCGCGATGACGGAGCCCGAGGTCGCGTCCTCGGACGCCACGAACATCACCACGCGCATCGAGCGGGACGGCGACACGTACGTCATCACGGGCCGCAAGTGGTACATCTCCGGGGCGATGAACCCCGACTGCAAGATCTTCATCGTGATGGGCAAGACGGACCCGGACGGCGCCGACATCCGCCGCCAGCAGTCGATGATCCTGGTCCCGCGCGACACACCCGGCCTCGTCGTCCGGCGCGCGATGCAGGTGTACGGCTACGAGGACCATTCCCACGGCGGGCACGCGGAGGTCGTCTTCGACCACGTCCGGGTCCCCGCGAGCAACCTGATCGGCGAGGAGGGCGGCGGTTTCGCCATCGCGCAGGCGCGGCTCGGTCCGGGCCGGATCCACCACTGCATGCGGCTGATCGGCATGGCCGAGCGGGCCATCGAGCTGATGTGCAGGCGGGCGGTGTCCCGTACGGCGTTCGGCAAGCCGCTGGCCCAGCAGGGCGTCGTCCAGAACTGGATCGCCGACGCGCGGGTCGCCGTCGAGCAGCTGCGTCTGCTGGTCCTGAAGACCGCCTGGATGATGGACACGGTCGGCAACAAGGGCGCCCACACGGAGATCCAGGCCATCAAGATCGCCACTCCGCGCACGGTCGTCGACATCCTCGACAAGGCCGTCCAGCTGCACGGTGCGGGCGGCGTCAGCCAGGACTTCCCGCTGGCCGAGCTCTGGGCCGCCGCGCGGACGCTGAAGCTCGCCGACGGACCCGACGAGGTCCACCAGCGCTCACTGGCGCACAGGGAGATCAAGAAGTACGTTTGAAACCTCCCCTTCCCTGACGGGAGGGGATTTCTGGCTCAGACCGCCTCCTGGAGCAGTGCTCCAGGAGGTCTTGCGCCCTCGACACCAGCCGGGTCGAGACCAGCCCGGACAAGCATCACGCGGGCGGAGTTCTTGTCCCTGGGGGACGCGGCTCCGCACGTGGTGCAGGTGTAGGTGCGTTGCGACAGCGGCAGTA
>NZ_JAODTZ010000074.1 GCF_025399795.1 Streptomyces rhizosphaerihabitans
TGGTGGGCAGCGCTCGCAGCATGGTGGACGTGGTGGAAGTGTTCATGATCCTGCCTCTTCCTGGCGCGCGATCCTTCCACCCCCAAATCTCTGCCCGGTCCCGCCCGCCGCCATGGGCCATCCGGCCCCGGCTGCGGGCCGCATGGCATCGGCTGGGGCCGATCGGGTCGGCGGATGGGACTGCCCGGCCCCTGCGCGCGGGCTCCGTCCCGGTAGCAGGCTTGACGGGAGAGGAGATTCCACGGGCAGCGGCGACCGCCGCCCGGCCGGTGGAATCTCCGCCGAGCGCACGACGCTGGAGGTGCGGATCATGCTTCGACCGGTCGCAGCGGGGATCGACGGATCCCCGGAGAGTCTGGCCGCCGCCCACTGGGCGGCCCGTGAAGCCCTGCGCCGGGGCACGGCGCTCACTCTGGTGCACGCCTGGCAGTGGCACCCGCGGCCGGCACTGTCCGTGCCGGCAGACATGACCCAGCGGGCATGGGCCGAGGACCTGCTGACAGGAGTCTCGGACGGCCTGCGTGCGGCGCACCCCGGACTGCGAGTGCTAGACCGGTCCGTCGAGGACGCGCCGGTGACCGCCCTGCTCGCCGCGGCCGACGAAGCCGCCCTGCTGGTACTCGGCTCCCGCGGGCTCAGCGGACTCACGGGATACCTGCTGGGCTCGATCTCCCAGCGGGTCGTCGCCAGGTCTCCGGTCCCGGTGGTCCTGGTGCGGGCCGGCGTCGGCACCTGCGACGAGCACTTTCCCGCGCCGGACGGCATCTCCCCGGACGAGATCCCGCAGGTGCCGTACCGCGACGTGCTGCTCGGCCTCGACACCGACCGGCCGTGCGAGGAACTGATCGCGTTCGCCTTCGACGCCGCCCGGCTCCGTGGCGCCGCGCTGCGCGTCCTCCACGCCTTCAGTGTCCCGCCCTCCTTCGCCGCCGCCGACGGGCTCGTCCCGGTGAGCGGCCCGGAGCTGCTGGCCGAGCACGAGAACGCCGTCGTCGCCACCCTGCGCCCCTGGTGCGAGAAGTTCCCCGAGGTTCCCGTCGCCGAGACCGTGGTGAACGGCCGCGCGGCCGGTGAGCTCATCCGCGCCTCCGCGGGCGCCGCGCTGATCGTGGTGGGACGCAGGGAGCGGGAGACCCGCTTCGGCACCTACCTCGGTCCGGTCGCCCACGCGGTGCTGCACCACGCCAAGTGCTCCGTCGCTGTCGTCCCGCACGCCTGAACACCCCGCACGCCTGAACACCGAGATGCAGGTAAGGGCGATCGCAGAGGCCTCGCTCGCCGACGGCAGGAACGGCGCGTCGGCCGCGGCGTAATGCCGACCGGTGCGGTGCGCCAACGGGCAAGGGGAGGAACAGACATGATGCCCCGTCAAGTGACGGTCGGTGTCGACGGCTCGCTCGTCGCCGTACGAGCGCTGGACCGGGCCGCCGACGAAGCGGCGCTGCGTGGCGCCGCCCTGAACATCGTGTACGCCGTACCCGACATGGAGGTCGCCGGACCCGTGCTCGCCACCGCCGTGTTACGGGCTCGCAGGCGTAGACCCGGTCTGACCGTCACGGCCCTGGCCGTCCCGGGAAGTCCGGTCCGGGCCTTGGCGCACCACAGCCGGAACGCCGAGCTCACCGTCGTCGGCACGCGCGGCCTCGGAGCACTCGGCGCACTGATCGCCGGCTCGGTGAGCCGTCGACTGGCCGCACGCACGCGTGGCCCGCTGCTCGTCGTCCGGGGTGCTCAAGGAGCCCCGGACGGTGAGGTGTTGTTCTGGCCGGGGGGCGGGACGGATGCGGACGGCGCCGCGTTCGCCTTCGCGGAGGCGGAGCGGCGAGGGGCTCGCCTGTGCGTGCTGCGCGCCGAGGACTCCTGGTACGCGAAGGCCCGCCGTCGGGCCGCGGTGCCGGGTGACGGCGCCTGTCGATCGCCGCGAGGCGAGCGGCCGCTGTCCGGCGTCCACGACGCATCGCCCACGGGGCGGGGTTCGTCACCGCGCGGCCGACCCGTGCGCGAGCTCCTGGAGGCGACCCGCGGGGCCGTCGTCGTGGTCGTCGGCGCCCAGTACCGCGGGTGCAGGCCGGGCTCGGTCGCCCGTGCCCTGCTCCGTCACGCGCACTGCCCGGTCGTGCTCGTCCCCGGCGACGCGGCGTAGCGGCGGAGCGGGCTCGGACTGCGGCGGTGGTGCCGGACGGAGCGGACGACGTACTGCGGGAGCGTCGCGTACATGGCCCATGTGCACCGGAGCGCGGCGCACGTCACGGTAGAGCGAAGCGAATGCCCTTGCGGAGGAGCCTGGTTGGTGATCGCGCACGACTCCGCTCCGCCCCCGGACAGGGACCTTCGGCCCTCCTGTCAGGGACCCGTGACCCCTCCGAACTCCCTTGCCACCGGGAGACATTGAAGGCGCA
Organism: Streptomyces rhizosphaerihabitans; assembly: GCF_025399795.1. GTDB lineage: Bacteria > Actinomycetota > Actinomycetes > Streptomycetales > Streptomycetaceae > Streptomyces > Streptomyces rhizosphaerihabitans. The sequence continues at coordinate 2,400 of NZ_JAODTZ010000074.1, forward strand.
ACGGAAGCCGGCAGGACCACGTCGAACACCCCTGGGAGGGATCAGCATCATGGCAGTCCACGAGCAACCCCACCGGCACACCGGGTTCCGCTTCCCGTCGCTGCGCAGGACCCGTTCGGCACAGGCACCGGGTGAGGCCGTGACCACGTCGGCGACGGTGGTCGGCTCGTACGCCCTCGCGGGTCTGCGTCTGCTGACGGGCTTCGTCTTCCTGTGGGCGTTCCTCGACAAGGCCTTCGGGTTCGGTTACGCCACGCCGTCCGGCAAGGGCTGGATCGACGGCGGTTCGCCCACCAAGGGGTTCCTGGGCGGGGTCGCGGCCGGGCCGATGGAGTCGACGTTCCACTCCTGGGCCGGCGCCGGCTGGGTGGACTGGCTGTTCATGGCCGGCCTGCTCGGCGTCGGAATCGCCCTGGTCGCGGGCGTCGCGCTGCGGCTCGCCGCGGTCGCGGGCACGGTGATGATGGTGTTCATGTGGCTCGCCGAATGGCCGCCCGCCCGGCATCTGTCCGACGGTTCGCCGAGCATGTCGCCCAACCCTTTCACCGACTACCACGTGATCTACGCGGTCGTCCTGATCGTCCTCGCCGCCGCGGGCGCGGGCGCCACCTGGGGCCTCGGAAAGCTCTGGGCGCGACTGCCCGTCGTGAACCGCACCCCCTGGCTGCGGTGACCGCCCGGCAGGAACGGGAGCGCCCTCGCGAGCGTGCGGGGGCGCTCCGCCGTGTTCGGCGACGCGGGACCGGGGTGCTTTACCGGCGGGGCAGGCCGCCTGCCGGTCGGCGAAGGTTTCCGGTGATGATGGTCGGCGGGGGATGACAGTCGGCTGGGGAGTGCCCGACCGACCGCCCACGGCCCTCGCGCACGGCCGTCCGTCAGCTTGGGGCGGCCATGTACCCAGCCGCACGGTCGGCCGGCGGACACCGTCCCGGAGAGTGCGTGAAGTCCCGTGCCGTATGGGCCGGTCGGCCCCCGTCGAGGACCAGCGGCCCCTCCTCCGGCGCCCGTGCGAACGCCAGACTGATCACGCATCCCTCAAGGAGGTCCCCAGATGTCCCGCACCATCGTCGTCGGTCTGGACGGCTCGCCCGAGAGCCTCGCCGCAGCCGAGTGGGCAGCCCGCGAAGCCCGGCGCACGGACGCTCAACTGCTTCTCGTGCACGCCTGGTTGTGGCATCCCTACGTGTACGGCCCACTGGGCGGCGTCTCGGTGCCACCGTCCTCGGAGGACCCGGAGCGTGAATGGGCCGAAAGCCTGCCGCGCGAGACCGCGGCCAAGCTCGCCGCGGACCACCCCGGTCTGTCCGTCACCGCCGAACGCGTCGCGGAGCAGCCCGTCACCGCCCTGCTGGCCGCCGCGGAGAACGCGGAGCTGCTGGTGCTGGGGTCCCGGGGCCTGAGCGGAGTCGCCGGTTTCCTGACAGGTTCCGTCGCGCAGGCCGTGGTGTCCCGGAGCCGGATGCCGGTCGTCCTCGTACGAGCCGACGCGCGGCCCGTGGAAGCGTCCGGGCGCGAGGATGTCGTCCTCGGTCTCGACCTGGAGCACCCGGACGCCTCCGTGATCGCTTTCGCCTTCCGTGCGGCGGCCCGCAGGGCGACGGACCTGCGCGTCGTCCACGGCTGGAGTCTGCCGCCCTCCTACGGCTACAGCGGAGCCACCGCCGCGCGGGTCGACGCGGAGCTGCTCGCCGAGGCGCAGCAGCGGTTGACCGAGGTCCTGAGCCCCTGGCGGGAGAAGTTCCCCGGCGTCGAGGTGCGCGAGCAGGCCGTGATCGGCGGCGCGGGTCCCCACCTCGTGGAGGCCTCGCGGAACGCCGCGCTGGTCGTGGTCGGTCGCCGCAACCGGCAGTCCCCGGTCGGCGCCCACATCGGACCGGTGACACAAGCGGTACTGCACCACTCCACCGCACCGGTCGCGGTCATCCCGCACGACTGACCGCTCGGGTCACCGATCCGCGACGACGGGCCTCCAGGGGATCACCCCGGGGGCCCGTCGCGGCCGGGACGCCGGGTCGTTTCCCACGGGTGCAGTGCAGTGCAGTGCAGTGCGGGTGCGGGTGCGGGCCGGTCGCCCGCCTGCTGGGTACCGGCCCCACCGGCCCCACCGGCCCACCGGCCCACCGGCCCGATGGTGATCACTGGTCCTCGATGGTCCGACGGTTCAACAGACCGGCGTCAGGGCGTCTTGTGCCCCCACTGCGGTCCGAGGCGCTCCCACTCGCGTCCCCATCGGTCGTAGCGCCGCTGGTCGAGCCGCCACCGCGCCAGGCTGCCGGCGCCGAAGACCAGGCCGCCGAGGGCCACAGCGGCGCCGATGCCCAGCAGGCTCGACTCGGTGGCCGCCGCGCTCGCGGTCGGCGGCGCCGTGGTGGGCCGGCCCCGCGCGTCCAGCCAGATCACCACATGCGATCCGGCCTTGTGCCCGGATTCCACCAGGGCGCTGCCGACACGGGGGGACCCGTCCGGGGCGGTCCACCGGACCGTCGCCCGGACATGGTCGTAGACGCCGCCGTCTCCGGCGGGTACCGCCGAACCCGTACTGACGACCAGCACGGCCGGGACGGAGTGCCGGTCGTGGCGCAGCCGCGTGAAGGACGCGTCGGCGGCATGGGCCGTCACCAGACCGGCGAGGATGCCGCCCAGCACCATCACCGTCCAGACGATCAGCACGATCCACGCCTCGAAGACGTCGTCACGGCGACGCAGCGGATTCCTCCGCCAGCGCCAGCACCACTGCCTCGCACCCTGTGCTCCGCGCATGGCACCGCACCTCCTCGTTACACCCCAACAGTGCAAGCGGATCGCGGCGCGCGCGAGCGGTGGCAGGGGCCGCCCGGTCCCGGAATGGGGACCGACCGGCCCATGCGCGAAGCATCTGCCCCGGTCAGGGCGGATATGCCAGGTCATGTCGCGAGCTGAAGGGGCCGTCATGAAGGCACGGTCCGCCTTGATCGTCGGGACACTCCGACGGTCGGGACGCCCTGACGGAAGGAAGTGATGGGTCATGTCCGAGCAGACACGAAGCGTCATGTCCGAAGCGGCGCGAGGGGCCGTGAACGGCGGGACACCTCAGGACGAGGGCCCGCCCTGCGGGATGTCGGGCGGGGAACCAGGAGCCGGGGAGGCGCCACGCGCGGCCGGCTGGGCGGTGACCCCGTGCGTACCTGCGTCGCGGAGCCGTCCGGGAACACCTCGGCGCCTGGCTCGACGGGCACCCGGACCAGGCCGCGGCCGTCCTCGGCCGGATACTCCAGGACACCCGCGAGGACTGAACAGGGGCGGATCACCCCGCGGATCCCGGCAACGGTTTCCGGCGGGGCGATCGGGTCGCGGCGCAGCCGGCCCCCGAACCGGTTGCCCGCGAACATGTTCGACACCATGGTCGCGCCCGACGGTCTGTTCCACCTCGTGGCCCGTCGGGCCTGCCCTGCCTCGGTCTCGCGGAGCAGGCCGCACATCCGTCGCTACGGACACGCGGCCTGCTCCGCTCCGGCTCATGGCCGGGTGGAGGTCACAGGACCTCGGTCTCACTGCGGGCGGTCTCGCCCCACAGCGTGTGGAAGCTGCCCTCGCGGTCGGTGCGCCGGTAGGTGTGGGCGCCGAAGAAGTCGCGCTGGCCCTGGGTGAGGGCGGCGGGCAGCCGGTCGGCGCGCAGGGTGTCGTAGTAGGACAGGGCGGCCGAGAACGCGGGCACCGGGACGCCTCTGCGGGTGGCCGTGGAGATGACCTCGCGCCACGGGACCTGGGCGTCCTTGATCTCGGTGGCGAACCCCGCGTCGGAGAGCAGGCTGACCAGGCCCGGATCGACGGCGTACGCGGCGCGGATACGGTCGAGGAACGCCGCGCGGATGATGCAGCCGCCGCGCCAGATCTTCGCCACCTCGCCGAGGTCGATGTCCCATCGGTACTCCGCGGCGGCGTCCAGGATCATCTTCCAGCCCTGGTCGTAGGCGATCAACTTCGATGCGTACAGGGCGTGTTCGACCTGGCTGGTGAACCGCTCGGCCTCGGTTCCCGACAGGTCCCAGTGGGTGCCTCCGGGCAGGCCGCGGTAGGCGTCGCGCAGTCCGCCCTGGCTGGAGGCGGCGCGGGCGAAGGTCGCCTGCGCGATGGCGGTGACCGGGGAGCCGAGGTCGAGGGCGGTCTGCACGGTCCAGCGGCCGGTGCCCTTCTGCCCCGCGGCGTCGACCACGACGTCCACGAACGGCTCCCCGGTGGAGGCGTCCGTGTGCGCGAGGACCTCGGCCGTGATCTCGATCAGGTACGAGTCGAGGCGGCCCTTGTTCCAGCGCCGGAAGATCTCCGCGATCTGCGCCGGCGTGTAGCCGCCGACGCGGCGGAGCAGGTCGTAGGCCTCGCCGATCAGCTGCATGTCGGCGTACTCGATGCCGTTGTGCACCATCTTGACGAAGTGTCCGGCGCCGTCGGTGCCGATGTGTGTGGCGCAGGGCTCGCCGTCCACCTTGGCGCTGATCGACTCGAACATCGGGCCGAGCGAGGCGTACGACTCCGGCGAGCCGCCGGGCATGATGCTCGGCCCGTGCAGGGCGCCCTCCTCGCCGCCGGACACGCCCGCGCCGACGAAGTGGATGCCTCGTTCGCGCAGCGACTGTTCACGACGCCGGGTGTCGGTGAAGTGGGCGTTGCCGCCGTCGATGATCATGTCGCCGGTTTCGAGCAGCGGGGCGAACTCCTCTATGACGGCGTCGGTGGCCGCACCGGCCTGCACCATGATCATCAGGCGCCGGGGTCGCTCCAGCGCGGCCACGAACTCCTCGGCCGACTCGGCCGCCACGAAGGCGCCCTCGTGCCCGAACTCCTCGACCAGTGCCTTGGTGCGTGCGGGGGTGCGGTTGTGGACGGCGACGGTGTAGCCGTTCCGGGCGAAGTTGCGGGCCAGATTGCGGCCCATCACCGCGAGCCCTGTGACGCCGATCTGCGCGGTCGCCTTCATGGTGTGCTCCTTGGATCCGGATCTGCCTCCCCGCGTACCTGACGGGCGAGCAGACGACTGTCGCTGTGCCGATCAGTACGCACGACAGGGGGCGAGGTGTTCACCTTCCGAGGCAGGTGGTGCGCCTGATCGCGGGCCAGGGTCTCCGGGCGACGTGCGGAGGCGGGTGCTCCGGAACGCCGGGCCTCGGGCGGACGCGGCTGTTGCGGCGGTGCTGCGGGACTCCGGGCGGGGGATGGACCCGGCCGCTCCGGGACCGCGGGCCTCGGGCGGACGCGGCTGTTGCGGGAGTTCGGGCCCTGGGCGGGCGGGCGTCGGTGCTGCGGCACCCCGGGTAGGGGCGGGACCCGGCCGCTCCGGTGCCCCGGGCCTCGGGCGGATCCGGCCGCGGTGGAATTCCGGGCTCAGGGCGGGCATCGGTGGTCCGGAACTCCGGACAGCGGGCGGCGCCGCTCCGAGACTGCGGACCCGGGTGGACCCGGCCCCTCTGCCCCCCGGCCCTGGGCAGCCCCGGCCGCTCCTGAACCCCCCGCCCTGGGCAGCCCCGGCTGTTGCGGAACTCCGGCCGAAGGCCAGGGGGGTCAGCCGTTCCGGCGCAGGCGCCAGCCGTGGTCCACCGGCCCGATGCCGGCGCCGAGCGCGAAACCGGCCTCGATCGCGGCGGTCACATACTCCTTGGCCCGCTGTACGGCCTCCGGCACCGAAAGGCCCTCGGCCAGGCCCACCGCGATGGCCGAGGCGAGCGTGCACCCGGTGCCGTGCGTATGCCGGTTGTCGTGGCGCGGCGCGCGCAACCAGTGCTCCGCCGTTCCGTCGGTGAGCAGATCGACGGCCTGTCCCGGCAGATGACCCCCCTTCACCAGCACCCAACGGGGACCGAACGCGAGCAGCCGGTCGGCGGCCCCGAGCATGCCCTCCTCGTCCTTCACCTTCACCCCGGTGAGCTGGGCGACCTCGTCGAGATTCGGGGTGGCCACCGTCGCCCGGGGCAGCAACCGGGTCCGTACGGCATCCAGCGCGTCGTCGGCCAACAACCGGTCCCCGTGCTTGGAGACGCTCACCGGGTCCACCACGACCGGGGCGCCCACGTCGGACAGCAGCTCGGCGACCGTCGTGACCAGGCCGGGCGACGAGAGCATCCCGGTCTTCACGGCCTGGACGCCGATGTCGTCGACCACACTGCGGTACTGGGCGCGTACCGCCTCCTGGGACAGCTCCCAAGCGCCCTGCACACCCACGGAGTTCTGCGCGGTCACCGCGGTGAGGACGCTCATTCCATGGGCGCCGAGCGCGAGCATGGTCTTCAGGTCGGCCTGGATTCCGGCGCCCCCGCCGGAGTCGGATCCGGCGATCGTCAGGACGCGGGGCGGCGTGGTCATACGAAGTGTTCCTCTCGGGTACGGCTTCGGGCGGGGCCCTCGGCCGGCGGAGCGGCGGAAGGCCCTCAGGCGCGGCGGCGCAGCCGGAGCGGGGCGTAGAGGGCGAGGGCGACGAGGAACGCCACGTAGTAGGAGAGGTCGGCGCCGTGCAGCGCGTCGGCCACCGGACCGACGTACAGGCCGGTGTCCATGAACGGCACGGCCGCGCCGAACGCCGCGACGAAGGCCACCAGCGACGGCCATCCCGAGCGCGGACGGGAGTTCTCGACGGTGACGTCGAACGGGGCGCCGCCGCGCTCCCGCCCGCGGGCGATCCAGTCGACGACGACGATCGCGACGAACCCGGGGATCCAATAGCCCACGAACAGCAGCACGTTCTGGAAACGGGCGGTGGTGTCGGCGGCGTGCATCCACAGCACCAGCGGGAAACCGAGCCCGGCGGCCAGGGCGGCGGCCACCGGGCGCGGTATCCGTACGCCCAGGGTCTGCAGGGCCAGTGAACCGCTGTAGTCGTTCATCGCGTTGCTGCACACCGCCGCCAGCGCCACGGCCAGCAGCCCGAACGCGCCCGCCGTCCCGCCCCCCAGCAGCGCGTCGACACCCGCCGCCGTCTGGTCGGTCAGCACCGACGCGCCCCACAGCCCGAGGACCTGCACAGCGACGAAGGACGCGACGAGGCCGAGCAGGGTGCACCAGAACATCCGAGGTCGGGACGTCGTACGCGGCAGATAGCGGCTGAAGTCACCGGCGTACGGCGCCCAGGACAGCGAGAGGCTGAGCGCGATGGTGCTGGTGAGCACGAACGCGCCCGCGCGGTCGGCGCCGGTCGCCGTCCCTGTCGCGGCCGGGTGGACGCCGTCGAGCATCCGCCAGGCGATCACCGCGAAGGCGACGGCGAGCACGAACGTCATGACGATCTGCAGGCGGTGGATCGCTTCGTAGCCGAGGACGCCGAGAGCCCCCTGGGCAAGCATCATGACCAGCACACCGAGCCAGAACGGCCAGCCGCACAACCGCGCCAGCGCGTCCCCGCCGAACAGGCCGATCAGCGCGTCCCAGGCGACCGAGGACAGCCACTGGAGCATCCCGGGCAGCACGACCGCCCGGCCGAACGCGAGCCGTGCGAGCGGGAGTTGGCCGGCGCCGGTGAGGCCGCCCCAGGTGCTGAGGTAGGCGGTGGGCAGCGCGCCGAGCACGGTCCCGAGGACGACCGCCGCCAGGGCGGTAGCGAAGTTCAGGCCCAGCGCGATGCCGATGGTGCCGGTGAACACGCCCGTCATCGTCAGGTTCGGAGCGAACCACACGGTGAACAGGCGCCCGGCGCCGCCGTACCGGTTGTTCTCGGGGACCGGCTCGATGCCGTGCCCCTCCACCCGCAGGTCGCCGGGTGAGCCGGGCATCCGTCCGTCGAAGACGGCGGGCCGGCTGTCGGCGGGCAGCCCGCCGGAAACATGCGCCAATGGCATGGAAGACATCCCTCCGCCAGTACGAACTGGTTCAGGTTCGACGGGTGTGATCTCAGCCCTCGGACGGGGCACCCCGTGTCCGGTACTACGACGGACACACTAACCCCATCCCCCAGGCGGTGGGTACGACGGCTCCCGCGCACGACAGTTGTTGTGTACGACGACCCCCGCGCAGGGCGCCCCGCGCACGGCGGAGATGTCCGCCCCGGTCCGCACGGGACGCAGTGGATCGGTCCGCGCGGGACGCGGGCTCGTGGCCGCACGGGACCCGGGGCTCGTCCAGAGCGGACCGGCCCCCGGGTCCTCCACCGGCCCCGTGGAGTCACCCACCCGGACCAGTGCCCGCCGGCAGACCCGGTTTCGTCCGAGCGCCCCGACCGGGCCTTTCACAGGGCGCCGCGCGCCGCCCCTCGGTACTGTCGGAAGTGATCGCCGCCCGCTCTCCGCTCCAGGGTCCCCGGGCCCCGGTGGCCGGGCGGAAGGAGGCAGAGTGCCGTGACCGTGATCTCCCTGAAGTCAGCCCAACTGCGGGAAGGACCCACCCTCCCGTACGCCGAAGCCGGCTACCCCAGTGGTACACCGGTCGTCTTCGTGCACGGTCTGGCCGACTCCTGGTGGTCCTTCGAGCCCCTTCTGAGGCGCCTTCCGGCGTCCCTGCACGGCTACGCGCCCACGCAGCGCGGGCACGGCGATGCCGACCGCCCTCCGGAGGGCTACACTCCCGACGACTTCGCCGCCGACCTGGTGGCCTTCCTGGACGCGGTCGACATCCCCCGCGCCATCCTGGTCGGGGCGTCCAGCGGCGGCGTACCGGCCCGGATCGTCGCCGGCAGTCACCCCGACCGCATCGCGGGTCTGGTCCTCCTCGGCGTCCCCGGCACCCTCGCGGACAAGCCTGCGGCGGTCGCGCTGGGGAAGTCCCTGGAAGACCTCTCCGATCCCGTGCCCCGTGCGTTCGTCGAGGACTTCCTGGCCGGCGCGGCGGCCCGCCCGATCGCCCGGGGGTTCATCGAGACGATGGTCGAGGAGAACCTCAAACTCCCCGCGTACGTCTGGAAGGAGACCGCGCGCGGTCTCCTCGACGCCGATCTCGGTGCGACCCTCGCGGGCATCCTGGTGCCCACGCTCGTGGTCTGGGGCGAACAGGACGAGTTCCTGCCCCGCGAGGACCAGCAGACCATCCTGGACGCCGTCCACGGCGCGGCCTTCGTCGCCTATGAGGGCACCGGCCATGTCGTCCACTGGGAACAGCCCGAACGCGTGGTCGCCGACATCACCGCGTTCGCCACGCGGATCGAGCACCCCGGTACTCCGTACGGCACCGCCTGACCTCGACCGGAGGGTGAACGACGGCGCGCCGAAACCGCGTTGCACGTGATCCCCGGGTCGTCCAGCGCGCCCGAGCGCCAATGCCGTGCCCGGACCGGGGCCGCTCGCGGAGTCCCCGGCGCGGGATCTGACGCCGGTGTCGGCGCGGGACCGACCGCAATCGGTCGACGCGAGAGCAACCGCGAAGGTCGGCGCGGGACCCACCGCGACAGTCGACGCGAGAGCAACCGCGATGGCTGACCCGGGAGCGGGACCGACCGCGACCGTTGACGCGATCCGTACCGCTGATGCCCGCAACAACATGGCATGCTCATGCTCCCCACAGGAAGGGATCACGTGCCATGAGAACCAGCCGACGCTCCCTGCTCGCCGCCACCGCCGTGCTGAGCACCGTCTTCGCCGTTCCCGCGCCCGCCGACGGCGCCGAAGTCCCCGCCGCGGGCGCCTATTACGTCCAGAGCGCCACCACGGGACTGAACGCCGCCGACAGCGCGGGCGCGGTCGTCCAGCACAACCCCAAGGGCAACGAGGACCACCAGCAGTGGACTCTGCGCCAGAACGGCTCCTCCTCCGTACTCGAAAGCGCCGACACCGCGGGCAGTTGTCTGGGCCGCTCGGGCGATCAGGCCCGGACCGTCGCCTGTACGAGCGCCGACGCCGTGTGGGAGGTGACGCCGAGCAGTGCCGACCAGTACAGGCTCAAGGCCCCTGGAACGGACCGGTACTTGACGCTCGCCGACAAGTCCAACGGCGCCAACTACCCCGCCCAGCTGGTGATCGGCCCGCCGGGCGGACTCGCCTCCTGGTATCTCACCCCGGTCGAGCCCGCGACCCGCCCCATGCCACCCCAGGACCAACGCACTCTGGACCAGGTCACGTTCCTCACCGCTCACAATGCCTACGCCAACGGCGTGGACGGCGGATTCGCCCCGCCCTTCGTCAACCTGGTGCCCAATCAGACCCGCGGTATCAATCAGCAACTCGCCGACGGCGTCCGCGGGTTCATGCTCGACCTGCACCAGACCCCCGACGGAGCGATCCTCTGCCACGACAGCTGCACCCTCGTCAGCAGACCGGTCGCGCTCTGGGTCGACCTCCAGCGCATGGTCGACTTCCTCAAGCAGCACCCCGACCAGTTCGTCACCGTGTTCATGGAGGACTACGTCGACCCGGGCGTCCTGCGCGCCGAACTCGCCCGAGTGAACGGCCTGTCCGACGTCCTCTACCGTCCCGACCTCACCGGCGTACGCGAGAAAGGCTGGCCGAAGCTCGCCGATCTGACCGCCGCCGGCCACCGTCTGCTCATCTTCACCGACCACAGTCGATCCTCCGACGAATCCGCCGGACTCACCCGGGACAGCTTCGGCGTCATGTACCAGCGCGAGTGGACCGTCGAGAACTACTGGTCCATGGGCTCGGGCATCGGCTCCTCCGACTGGTCCTGCTACAGCCGCTGGTACGACGCGGGCACGAACGTACCGCTCACCCGCACCGAGCCGGGTTTCCGCCCCCTCTTCGTCATGAACCACTTCCGCGACGTCACCATCTCCGGAACCGCGGGCGCGGACAACACCAAACTCGCCGACCGGGCCCGCCGCTTCTGCCGGCCGGCCGCCCGCAAGAAGCCCAACTACCTCGCCGTGGACCGCTACGACCTGGGCGACCCAGCCTCCGCGGTGAGCACGCTGAACACGTACGTCTATCCGTAGCCCGACTCGGACCGCGAGTCTCGCAGAGACCTCACCGGAGGGGGTGACCGACGTGAGGCTCGCGGAGCAACATGGGTAGACCCTGCCTCTGAACTCTCATGGGGAGGAGTGGCAGCCGTTCCCTTCACTCCCTGCCGTTCCCCTGCTCGACCTGGTGCGATTGCGGTGCGTCACGCGGATGTCTTCAGGAGTCAAGTCGGCGGTGCGCAGCCCCGGTTGACGTCGGCGCCGGCCTGACCGGGGTCGTTCGCTGCTGTTGGTGTCAGGCGCTGATGTCAGCTTCGGCACTCGATCCTGACAAGCAACCACCGACTCGACCCGGACGACCAGGGCGGGATGGGCAGTTCAAGCGGTGTCCCGGTTCTCCGACGACCGGCGCCGCTTCGACCGAGGGCGGACATGGTCGAGGACCGCACCTGCCGTCGCCATCACGCCCATCACCAAAAAGAGGACGGAAAGGATCTGTCGCGGTCCCTCGCCGTACAGGGCTTGGCGGCCGAGCGACGCCAGGAGGATACAGGCCACCAGGCCCTTGCCCAGTCCCACAAAGCGCGGAGCCATGCGCACTCCCGAGTCAGGTATGCCCGCGAACCGGGCCCACTGAGTGTGGCATGGGTCTTGAAAACCGTCGCATCCGTCAGGGGGGGGCACGGGCTGCGTGCGGTCGGCTGGGCAAACCGCAGGGAGTGTGCCGGGACCCCGCTCCGAAGTGGAGATTCCCGCACGATCTGGGCCGCAACCCGCACGCACGGCCCTGCTCACCCGCCGGGGCCGTAGAGGTCCGGCAGTGACCCCTGGTGCTCCGCAGGCAGATTGAGGAAGGATGCGCTCGGGGCGCCGTGGCAGCCGCATCACGGGCCGGGGGAGATGAGACACGGTGAGCTCGAGTGTGGCGTCCGACGACGCCGTGCCCACGGCACAAGAGGCTCGTGAAGCCTGGGCCGGCGAGGCATACGAGGTCCTCATGGGCGTGGCGGGTACCTATCACGCTGTCATCACCTACAAGGAGCTGGCTGAGGAGATCCAGCACAGAACGGGGGTTCGCACCAAAGCTCTCCTGCACAACTGGATCGGCTCCGTCCTTGGGCGGGTGGTCCGCGAAGCGCGGCGCCGTGGAGACCCGCCGTTGATCGCTCTGGTCGTCCGTAGTAGCGACGGCATGGTGGGCGACGGCTACAAAGAGGTTCTGGAGGTTGCTGGAGAACCTCCCGTAGAAGGTGTACTGGAGCGTGAACAGCATGCCGCCGGCGCACGCCTGGCCTGCTATCGCCACTTCGGGGCGACCCTGCCGCTTGACGGTGGTGTCCCTGCTCTTGCGCCCAGGTACCAGGCCGCCATCGAGCGCCGCCGCGCGAGCATCGAGAAGCCGCCGCAGGTCTGTGGCCGCTGCTTCGTGGAACTCCCTACGACGGGTGTCTGCGACTCGTGCGGATAGCGCTTGTGCTGAAGACGGCGCCCGTGAGCGCGCCCCGCTCCTGACCACCGTCGACGTCCGTCTCCGGACGCTCATGACGATGCTGCGGCGCGAAGGCGCGGACATGGTGCGCCCAGACCGCCCGTGGGGGCTGCCGATCGAGGACCGGGTGCTGTCGGTCGTGACCTACGACGAACTGATCAAGGCCCGTCAGGACCTCGCCCCGAGTACGCCCGCCGAAGAGATCACCTCGGACGTCTGGGGCCTCCCCGAGGACGGACGCCCCTTCCCCATCGTCCTGTTCGTCGACGACGTGGCCGAACTCCTCCTCGTCGCCACCCGCAGGGACGAGGAACCGCGCGACGAGATGGTCACCCAGCTCATCCGCCTCGCCCAGCTCCACCGCGCAGCCGGGATCTACCTGGAGATCGGCGGGCAGCGCTTCGGCGCCGAACCCGGCAAGGGGGCGACCATGCTCCGGGCCCAGTTGACCGGCCGCGTCTGCCACCGCGTCAACGACGAAGCCTCCGCCAAAATGGCTCTCGGCGACATCGCCCCCGATGCGCTCTCCGCCGCCTGCGCCATCGCGCCCGAACGGCCCGGCCTCGCCGACGAATCTCCGAATCAGGTCACCAGATCGTCACTTGGTTCAGTGCTCGCGGAGGCCGCACCCAACCGGATGGCGTCGGTCGGACGCAGAGTCAGGCCAGGGCTTAGGACCGATGCCCGAGGCGCGCATGATCGTTTCTCGTTAGCCTCCGTGGATGAGGCCCGCGACCGGCCGGCCATGAAAACAGGAGGTAGCCGGATGCCCGCCAACGCCACGGCGCATGTGCGCATCGCTCGGCCATCACGCGATCTTGATGCAGCGGAGCGGTTCTGGATGTCAGGTCTCGGCCTCCACGAGCTGTACCGGCATGCAGCGGATGGCACACCCGGTCGCCACTCCCTACTCATGGTCGGCTGGCCGGACGCCGCCTGGCACCTGGAACTCGTGCACGACCCCACGGCCCCTGTCGATCCCCGGCCGACCCCCGAGGACCTGCTGGTGATCTATCTCGGTGAACCGGTCCCGGACTCCCTCGTGGAACGCCTCGAACAGCACGGCGGCAGGCGGGTAGCCGCACACAATCCGTACTGGGACACCTGGGGCGTAACGCTCCAGGATCCGGACGGCTATCGCTTGGTTCTGTCCAGCCGGAACTGGTCCAGCGACTGAATGGCGTCGCGGACGACGAGCGCGAACTGTCTCGGCGCTTCAGGAGGCGGCTGCGGGGCTGCGGGGCTACGGGGTCGACTGGCTCGCGCGGCTTGCTTCTGCTCGCAACTTGCGAGCTCGCTCGGCCGGGTCGTAGTTCGGACCGACGCCCTCGATCAGCACCAAGTCGCCCTCCACGTGGTCGGTCCGCAGACTCAGGATGGCCCGGTAGGCGGAAGAGCCGTACCAGGCACGGGCTTCGGCCAGGCTGGGGAACTCGATCAGCACCATGCTGCCGGGCCACGTACCCTCTACGATTTCGACCGGCGGACCGTGGATGACGAAGCGGCCGGCGAAGGGGTCGAGGGTTGCCTGGATGCACTCCAGGTACTCGATGATGTCGGAGTGATTCCGGCGGCTGCGGAGATGAGCGAAGCCGTAAGCGGGCACCACGGGCTTCCTTTCGTTCCGGAGGCGTGAGCGATGACCAGAACGTAGCTGAGGGTGGTTGGGCAGTGCGATTACCCCGGGGGTAATTGCCAGGCGCCACATCGAGGACACGCACCAAGGCCGCCACCCGCCCCGCCGTTCCGCCTCGCACGGAATGAGTGCCAGAACCCCGCTGGCGCCTGCACAGCCAGTGGGGCCGGGCTGGAGACGACACACCACCTTCCTTTGGACATTCTCGATCTTGACGACGATGCCGTGGCTTTCGGCCGCGTCGGCATCGGCGGACGACTCTCCACACCGCCATGGCCAGGACGCTTCTTCCGGGGACCAGCCCGCTCGACCACAGCCGCGTTGTCCCGTCCAACTGGCGTCAGAGTGCGGTGAGCGAGCGCGTCGTGAAGGGACCGAATGGCGGTACTGGAACGGACCGACGCCTGGCTGTTCGTGGAACGATCGTGTCTGGAGTGGCGCCCAGGGACTGGCCCTGGACGGACTCTGGACGCTCACAGCCGGCGCGATCTCAGCCGGATGTCCGCCCGACCGGCGGCTCGTGCTGGGCAGCACAGAGCCGGCCGGACCGGCTGCCGACGACGTTCCGTCGAACCCACGGGATCTCCTGGAACGCCCGCCACCCCGACGTCCTCGCAGCCCAACGACGTGAACGAGCCCGCATCCGCAGTGAGAAAGGTGTCCGCTGGGGCGGGCGTCCCACCACGATGACGGCCTGAGCGACTACACCTGCTCCTGATACACCCTGATCCCGGTCGGCTTGAGTCTGTGGATCGTTGCCCAGGCTGCCCGCTCGGTCAGTCCTTGAGCCCACTCTTCGAGATCGTCTCCGGCATCGTGGAAGAACCACGAGTCGAAGCTTCCGAGGGCCTCCAGGGTGGGTGCGAGTCCGTATCTGAGCTCGCAGTGGACCTGTACGTAATGGTCGTGATCACCGTCGCTGCCGGAGATCTCGAACTGCCGGGCGAGGTCCAGCGTGAACGCCGGAGGACCGTCGAACGCGTGGGACCCGTACTGGAACAGAAGACCGTCAGCGTCGGGTGTGTCCGGGACATCGAACAGCCGTCGGCCGAATCGAAGGAAAGCAAGCCAGAGATCTTCCGTGACCAGATCGTCGGGCGCTCGCTGCCCTGACCCCAGTTCGCCCTCAAGCAGTCCCACGGCCTCGTCCATCGACAGTCTCCGCGTCACGCCCGCCCTCCTCGTCCAACCCCAGCCGGGCTCAGCGTACTGACCTCGGTGAACCTGCCCGGCCAGAGCACTGGCAACCTTCGCCACGGCGGAGGACGGAAGGCTCTTCTGCAGCGAAAAGGGTTGGTGCTGGTATGTCGGCAACGGCAAGCGAGCGCACAGGGCGCCACGACTCTGCGCCACCTGTCACAGCAACAAGCCCGCCAGCGCCCAGCCCCATTCGCAGCGTGACTGAACGCCTCCACGACCCGCGCGGAATGCGCATGTGAGTACGTTTCGGGGTACGCCCTCCGGTCGTGAATCCGGACTCGAAGGGCGTCGCAACTCGCTCCGGACGGAGGCACCTGACAAGGTGGACTGATGCTGAATCAGGTGGCCGACGGAGTCTGGGTCCGGCAGAGCGAGTGGGTCTGGAGCAATGCCATCGTGGTGCACGGGGAAGGCGGGTTGATCCTGGTCGATCCCGGCATCGACGGTTCCGATCTGAGCCAGCTCGCCGATGACGTGGACCGGCTCGGCATTCCGGTGGTCGCCGGCTTCTCCACGCATCCCCACTGGGACCACCTGCTCTGGCATTCCCGGTTCGGCGACGTGCCGCGCTACGCCACCCCCGACGGCGCCCAGACTGCCAGTGAAGCCCGAGAGCGGGCGCAGACGATGGCGGCGCAGAACGCGTCGGGCATCCCTCTCGAGCTGATCGGGCTCCTCACCCCGCTGCCCGCGGACGCGGGACTCTTGCCGGGCGAGATCGTCGAGCATCAGGCGCACGCGATCGGCCACGCCGCGGTTCTCCTCGCGGATCGTGGCGTCCTGCTCGCCGGCGACATGCTCTCCGACGTCCTGATCCCGCTCCTCGACCCTCGTCGCCCCGATCAGGTGGGCGCCTATGAGACGGCACTCGACCGGCTGGGTGAGGCTGCCCGGCACGTCGATGTCCTGGTCCCCGGCCACGGGGCCGTTGCAGAGGGTCCCGAGGTGGCGGCCCGCCTTGCCGCCGATCATGCGTACATCGACGCGCTGCGGCGAGGAGAGGAACCGGTCGACGCGCGTCTTGATCAAGACTGGCTCTCCGGCCCCCACCAGACGAACCTGAAGCAGGCCCGACACTCCTCCGGATGAACTTCGGCGTCATCGCGCTCCTCGTCGCCACCCGGTGAGCCTCCGATCGACGGCGACTACGATCTGTCCGGCGGATCTTGCCGAGCTCTCCCTGAGCACAGCCGGTGCTGTGGCACTTGACGGTGCTTCTGATCAATTGAGTCGACACCCGTTCCGAGCTGCGGGAAACTCCCGTAATGCTTCAACGAACAGACACGCCTCCCTCGTGGGACGAGCGTACGCAGCTGGCCACCTTCCTGGACTACGCCCGTGACACCGCGCGAGCCAAGTGTGAGGGCGTGTCCGCCGAAGACGCCCGCAAGGCCCCACTCCCGAGTTCACCGCTGATGACGTTGTGCGGGCTGATCAGCCATCTGCGGTGGGTCGAGTACCACTGGTTCCAAGTGATGTTCCTGGGCGAGGAGCCTGCGGGACCGCTCACCGAGGCGACCGACGACGATCCCGACCCCGAGATGCGGACAGCAGTCGACATCCCGCTGCCCCGGCTTCTCGCCGAGTACGAGGAGCAGAGTGCCCGCTACCGTCGCCTGGTGTCCGACCACGAGCTGAACTCGACGGCCAAGCGTCCCATCAGCGACGGCCGCCACGTCGATCTCCGCTGGGTGATCCTCCACCTCATTGAGGAGACGTCCCGCCACAACGGCCACCTCGACGTCGTGCGTGAGCTCGTCGACGGGCGGACCGGCGCCTGAGACCTGTCGTGCGGGTCACGAGCGGAGCCAGAGCCGGATCGAGGTGAGGGTGACGGTGCCGTGGAACACATAGGAGCGCTTGTCGAACCTGGTGGCCACGGCGCGGGAGTTCTTGAGCGCCAAGATGGTCCGTTCGACTTCGTTCCTGCGCTTGCAGATCGTCTTGTCGAAGCCGGCGGGCCGTCCGCCCTTGCTGCCGCGGCGTTTGCGGTTGGCCTGCTGGTTCTTTTCTCCTGGCAGCCGTCTCCTACGTGGGCGGATACCGGCGGGCCCGTGGTCGGCGCCTGGTGGGCCTCTTCGCTGCCATGTACTTCGGCGGACTCCGGCCGGCTGAAGCGATCGGCCTCGTCGAGACGGACCTGAACCTCCCCGAACAGGGCTGGGGATCGGCGCTGCTCCACCGAACTCGTCCGTCGGTCGGCAAGCAGTGGACCGACTCGGGGAAGACCCACGACGACCGCGGGCTCAAGAACCGACCGACCGAGGACGTCAGGCGGGTACCTGTCCCGCCTCACCTCGTAGCCATATTCCGCGAGCACCTGGCCACCTTCGGCACGGCAGACGACGGGCGTCTCTTCTTCAGCGAGAAGGGTTCGGTCGTTCCGTCCTCCACCTACTACCGCGTCCGGCAGGAGGCTCGGCTCCTCGCTCTGCCGCCGTGGCCTCGCCGCTCGCAAGCCGGCCGTACGACCTGCGGCACTCGGCGCTGTCTACGTGGCTCAACGCCGGCGTCGACCCCACCGAGGTCGCCGAGCGCGCCGGCAACAGCGTTGAGGTCCTGCTGACCCGCTACGCGAAGTGCCTCGACGGGCGGCAGGACGTCGCCAACAGGCGTATCGAGGACCTGCTTCGCGAGTACGAGTGACTGAGGGCACGATCCTGCGGTCACGCCTCCGTACCCACCGGCTTCCCAGCCGCCTTCGGCCTGTGCCACCGCCGCTGGTGCGCCCGTCGACGTGCCGACCGCGCATGCTGGCCGGGGCGCGTCGATACCTGGTTGCCGGTCCTGCCTTTGCCGCGAATGACAGGTTGCGAGCTCGCGGAAAACTGGTCATGGTCGCTAAAAGTGATCGATTGATCACGAAATGCGATCTGGAGAAGGCATGCCGCTGGACCGCCCGGTCGGTTGACCCAGTGGGCCCTGTCCAACTCCGGTGAGATCGCCCGCTGCTTGGCGTCCGCACCCGTCGATGGCCGGCCGGAGTCAGCCAGGTGTGAGCACCATCCGGAAGCGGGCGGCTCCGGAGAGCATCTTCTGGAAGGCCTCATCGGCGTGGTCCAGCGGTACGGCCTCGGTCATCGGCCGGATGCCATGCAGGACGCTGAAGGCCATGGTGTCTTCCACGTCCTGCGAGGTGCCGGACGGATGGCCGCGGACGACACGGCCGCTGAGAAGCAGCTGGACGGGGGTGATGCTCATCGGCGAGGGATCCGCTCCGATGATGACCAGCTCGCCTCGCGGTGTCAGGCCTTCCACGGTCGCACTGATGGCCTGGGAGTTTCCGGCAGTGGCCAGAACGGTCCTCGCCCCGCCGAGGGCCTGCAGCGCCTCCGCGACCGGGACGTCCGACGTGCTGTCGATGTAGTGGTGGGCGCCCAGTCGCTTGGCGAACTCCGCCTTCTCGGCGCCGCGGGCGATCCCTACGGTCTCGAAACCCATGGCGACCGCGTACTGGACTCCGAAGTGACCCAGGCCGCCCAGGCCAAGGACGGCGACGAGGTCTCCGGGTTCAGCGGGGCTGCGTCGCAATCCGTTGAACGTGGTCACACCGGCACACGCCATGGGCCCCGCGTCGGTTGCCGCGAGATCGTCAGGGATTCTGGCGAGCGCGTCGGCGGGCGCGATCATCTTGTCCGCGAAGCCTCCGTCGTAGGTCCAGCCCGGGACTTTCAGGCTTTCGCACACGATGAAGTCGCCTTGACGGCAGCGTGTGCAGTGGCCGCAGCTACCGCCGAACCAGCCGACCGCCACTCGGTCGCCCACCTGCCACCCCCGCTCGTGCACCCCGCCGCCCAGTTCCTCGATCCGCCCGGCGATCTCGTGTCCGGGCACCTCCGGGAACGAGACACCAGGTAGACGACCCTCGACAAAACTGGCGTCGCTGTGGCAGACACCGCACGCCTCCACGGCGATTCTCACGTGTCCGGGGCCGGGCTGCGGCACCTCTCGCTCGGCGATTTCGAAGGTGCCGCCCGGGGCGGTTACCTGCGCGACTCGGTAGCTGTTCATCGGTCCCTCCGGTGGACGTATGCAAGGGCCTGATACCAGGGCAACAGGTCTGCGGCGATCACGCGCGTCGAGCGCAGTCCTGGACGAGGCCGCCCGCGGACGTTCTCCTCGTGCGCGTGCGTCCTGGCCGCCGGATACTCGATGCGGGCTCAATGCCTCCCAACCGCGGTCCAGGCGGTGAAGAACATCGACCTTCCTTCCTGGCCCCGAGCGATGAGGAGACTGCGTCATGCGCTCCCAAAGGATTCCGCTGACTCCCCTCGAGGCGGTGACGGCCGGCCTGCTGGCCGGAGCGGTGGGAACGGTGTGCCTGGATGCCGTCCATTACCTGAAGTACCGTCGCGCAGGCGGGACGGACAGCCCGCTCGCCTGGGAATTCGCACCGGTCGAGAGCTGGGAGAAGGCCCCCGATCCCGGGCAGGTGGCAAAGCGGGTGATCGAGGGCTTCACTCAGCGCCGGCTTCCTGATGGTTCCGCCTGGCTCACGAGCACCATCGCTCACTGGACCTACGGATCGGCGGCCGGCGCGGCCTACGGCATCCTGGCCGGATCACTGCCCAGACCCTCCCCCGTACATGGCGTGTCTTTCGGTGCCGCGGTGTTCGCCGGTGACTACGTCGCCTTGCCGATCGCAGGGCTCTACAAGCCGATCTGGCAGTACGACGCCACGACCCTGGCCTGGGATCTCGGCGCGCACGTCGCCTACGGCACCGGCACCGCGATCGCGTTCTGGCTGCTCAGCCGACTCGGCACGGGCGCCGTCGGCCAGAGACCGTAAGCCGGCTGCCGCGCCCGGCGTGGACCGGGCCACCGTCGACCGGATTCCCGGGCGCGGCCCGCGTCCCGCCGTGCAAGTCTCGTCATGTCGGCATCTTGTACGAGCAGAGGAAGTGTCAGTCATGGACATGAAACTCGAAATCGTGGTGGTGCCGGTGTCCGACGTCGACCGGGCCAAGAGCTTCTACACGCGATTGGGCTGGAGGCTGGACGCGGACATCGCCCCGGACGAGAACTTCCGGGTGGTGCAGGTGACGCCGCCGGGCTCGCCGGCGTCGGTCATCTTCGGCACCTCGGTCACGTCCCAGACGCCGGGTTCGGCTCAGGGCCTGCAACTGATCGTGGACGACATCAACGCCGCATACGATGAGCTGAAACGGCTCGGCGCCGAGCCGAGCGAGGTGTTCCACGACGCCGGCGGCGTCTTCCACCACGCCGGAACGGACGCCCGGCTCCCGGGGCCGGATCCCCAGCGCACGAGCTACGGCTCGTTCCTGTCCTTCAGCGACCCGGACGGCAACGGCTGGCTCCTCCAGGAGATCACCACCCGGCTCCCG
Source organism: Streptomyces rhizosphaerihabitans (assembly GCF_025399795.1). Taxonomy (GTDB): domain Bacteria; phylum Actinomycetota; class Actinomycetes; order Streptomycetales; family Streptomycetaceae; genus Streptomyces; species Streptomyces rhizosphaerihabitans. The sequence continues at coordinate 22,874 of NZ_JAODTZ010000074.1, forward strand.
GGACGCCTCGACCCCGCGACCACGACGTACACCTCCGCGGAGGACCTGGCGAGCGCGCTGCGCCGCGCCGCGGCCGCGCACGGGGTGCATGAGGCACGCATCGGTGCGGAGGACCCGAACTGGCCGGACTGGTACGCCCAGTACATGGTGCGTGAGCAGGCCGGGACCGAACTGCCGTCGTGACCGCGTCTCCGTCGAAGTAGCACTCTCCTGACGGCCACGTTGTTCCCGCCCAGGCGGAAGAAGGCCCCCTATGGACAAGCCTGTGCGGGGGGAATCTGTGGAGCGAGCTCCGGCAGCGCGGCTGTCCGGGGACCAGCTCAAGAAGCTGGCGGCTCTCGGATCAGAGCATCCGGCACCCGTCGGCGAGGTTCTCTTTTCGGCAGGTGACGCGTCCTACGACTTCTTTGTCGTTCTGGAGGGGACCGCGGAGATCATCGATCGGCTCGGTCAGCCGGAAGAGCGGCTCGTCGCGTCATACGGCAAAGCGGAGTTCCTGGGTGAGATAGGCATGCTGACGGGCGAGCGCTCACGCTTCGCCGGCGTCATGAAGAGCCCGGGCCGACTGCTGAGGGTGCCGCTGGAGCAGATCCGGACGATCGTCGCGCAAGACAGTGATCTCAGCGAGCTCATCCTTCGGACATTCCTCGTACGACGGGCGAACCTGTTGAGAAGGGGTGCGGGTATCACCCTCATCGGTTCCCGCTATGACGAACGATGCCGAGTCCTGTTGCATTCGTTCTCACTCAGCAGGACGGCCGTGGAGTGGCTGGACCTGGAGGATCGGCCAGAGGCCGAGATGCTTTTGCGAAGGTTCAAGGTATCCCTGACAGACCTTCCCATCGTCCTCGTCCCCGGCCGGCCAATGCTGCGCAATCCACAGCCGGCCGACATTGCCGCAGAGTTCGGAGAATCGCCGCACGCAGTCGACGATCAGGAGATGTGCGACCTGCTCGTCGTCGGTGGCGGCCCGGGCGGTCTGGCGGCCGCGGTCTACGGCGCATCCGAGGGACTGACGACCGCCCTCATCGACGCGGACGCCTTTGGCGGTCAAGCCGCTACATCATCGAGAATTGAGAACTACCTAGGATTCCCGGCTGGTCTGCCCGGTGCCGAATTGGCGGCCCGAGGGACCATCCAGGCGGCAAAATTCGGAGTGCGGCTTCATCGGAACGCCCGCGCGGCGGCCTTCACCAGCGAGGACGGTATCCACACCGTCACCTGCGACGACGGCCGGGCATTCAGCGCTCGCGACGTCATCATCGCCACCGGTGCCAACCACCGGCGCCTGGCCGTGCCCGGCATCGAAGCCTGGGAGAGCACCGGCGTCTACTACGCCGCCACGGTTGTCGAGGCGACGTACTCGCGCGGGCGACCTGTGGCAGTGATCGGCGGCGCGAATTCGGCAGGTCAGGCGGCACTGTTCCTGGCCCGGACGTCTGATCCGGTGTACCTCGTGGTCCGCGGAGACGACCTTGATCGTTCGATGTCCCGCTACCTGATCGACGCGATCGCCGCCGACCCGAGGATCCATGTGCGGGTACACACGGAGGTGGTCGGTATTTCCGCCGGCTCCGAGGTGACAGGGCTTGATGTCGTGGACCGGACGAGCCGACGCCGCTCCGCACTGACGGTCAGTGCCGTCTTCGTGTTCATCGGTGTCACGCCCTGCACGGACTGGCTCGACGGGCGGCCGGCGATGGATCCCGACGGCTTCCTGCTGACCGGGCAGGACGTCGCCCTCCCTGCGGGGCATCGCATGCCGCTGCACTTTGAAACCAGCGTGCCCGGGGTGTTCTGCGTCGGTGACGCGCGAAGTGGAAGCGTGAAACGAGTCGCCGCCGCGGTTGGGGAGGGTTCCGCAGCGGTGCGGCTCATCTTCGACCGACGCAGAATCGATGGGGCGGAAGTCCTGTGACAGCCGGCGTGGGGCTTGATCGGTGGCTGTCCGGTACCTGCCGGTGCACACTGCCGGGCGCAGGTGCATTCTGAAAGGTGAGCGTCCCGGTCAGTGAGCCTGCCCAGCAGGCCCTTACGAGGCCTCAGCAGGGCCGGGTCCGCGAACCAGCGTCGGCGAAGCGAGCCAGGCACCCGCGAGGTGCGTACCGGTGGCCGCCGACGGACAAGGGTCATCTCGAATCAGGGAGTAGGTCATGCCGTCCCTACACTTCCATGTGAACTCCTCGATGAGCCCAGGGGAGGTGATGGGCGTGCTGACGAACTTCAGCCCCTCCCGCGTCGACGAGTGGCCCTCCATCGATGCCGAGCACTTCCAGGTCCACGAGCGGGGTGATACCTGGGCGGAGGTGACCGAGGGCAACGACAAGTCGTGGGAGCGTGCGCGCTACGAATGGGACCCCTCGGCGAACAGGGTCACGGTCACCACTCGGGACTCGGTGCCCTTCGGCTCGGGGGGCTGGCAGTTCCAGATGACTCCCACGGATGACGGGACCCGTGTCGACGTCAGACTCGAACGGCACCCCGACTCGTTCACATCAAAGATGAAGTCCTCGATCATTCCCTTCGCCGGTCCGGTGTTCCGCAAGTCCTTCAAGGAACCCCTGCACACCGTGTAGTCGCGAGGAGGTCGCCGACGACCGGGCGTGGTCGGTGGGGACGCACCGTTGTCGATGTCTCCGAGGGGAGCCGTTCATGACCACGGCGAAAGATCTGTTCATCATCGCCATGGACCTGAAGCATCCCGTGGGGCAGGGCGACCTGTCCCTCGCGCTCGCGGGAGCCGAGCTGATCGATCTCATCGGTGCGGGGGCGGTCGCCGTGGACGCCGACCACATCGTGCCGGGTGGACCGCCGCCGCTGGGCGATCGAATCCTGGGCGAGGCTGCGGCAGGTCTCACGCGGCAGGCACCGTACGAGCGGATCGAGGACTGGCTGTGGCGCCGGGGCCGAGACCTCTCGGCCGCATACCAGGCCGACCTGGAGGAGAACGGTGAGCTGAAGCCGCAGCGAAGCAGCCGGTTGTCCTTCGGCTCGGAAAGCCTGGAACCGGTCGATACGCCTGCGCGCCGCCGTGCGGTCGACCGCTGGGAAGAGCAGGAACCCGTCCTGACCGCCCTCGTCGCAGTCCTGAGCATCGACGACGAACCATCCGACGACGAGACCGGCCTCGATGACGAGGCCGTGACGATGGTGGTGGCCGCCGTCCACGACGCGGTGATGGAGCTGGAGGCGGTACGGCAGCGGCGGACCATCGAGAACGCGGCCTTCGCCAACCTCTGGCGCGGACCATGAGCCGGGCATGGCCACCGGTCAGGCCCCGGACAGGGTGACGCAGGCGTACAGGCGTAGGGGGCTCATGCCGTGGCGGGTCTTCATGGGCTCGTTGCTGCGGCCGCCCTCCACCCAGCGCTTGCGCCACTCGATGGCCGTTCGGATTTCCGTGGCCCACAGAAGGTAGTTGGGGCTGAAGCCGTCGAGGGTGGCGTGGCTGGTGCCGCCTGCCCACATGTGCAGGCGCTCGTCGTCCAGGAGGACGACCGCGGCGGCCAGCATCAGGTCACCGCGGTCGACGCGGACCACACGGGCGTTGTCGCCCAGGGCCATGACGAAGTCGGCTGAGCGTTCTCACCAAAGGTTGGGCGGAAAGCTGCTTCTCACCGCAGGTTGAGCGCGTGCCATCGCGGCCCGTGCCGAGGCCGGTGTCGGCCGACGAGGGCCTGTAGAGGTCCGGGAAGTACCGGATTTGCCGGTAGGACTCAGCGCTCTCTGGAGGGTCGGTGTAGCCCGCGCACGGCACCGGAATCCCGCAAGAGGCGGTCAACGCCCGCACTACGATGCGCGGATGAGCGAGCTGGCGGCGGACGTACGGCGCACCCTGCACCAGCGCGGACCGCTGCGCCGCGCGCTGCTGGACACCTCCGTGTAGCGGGCACCCGGCGGCTGGCCCTCGTTCGTCGCCGGGGCACGGGCAGGGAACTTGCGGTGCCTGATCCCGGTTCACGTGTGGGAAGAGGTTCCGCGGGTGCTGGCCGACCGATACCACGAGGGGCGGCCGGTTCGACCTAGGCGCGGGCACTGGACCTGTGGCAGTCCCGGTACGCGCCCGTCCTGTACGTCGTGGACGCCGTCAGCCTGCCGATGACCCCGAAGGCTCAGGATCTCGGCAGACGGGACGCCTCCGATGTACCCGTGCTGCTGGCCGGGGTGATCACCCCGGCGGTCATCATCGGGACCGACGCGGATCTCGTTCTTCAGGTCCAGGTGGCGCTGGGTGAGCGCGTTGCGGGGGACATCGGCCTCGGTGGCCAGGGCAACGATGGTCAGGGCGCTGTTCGAGCGTTTTGGGGTGCCGACCTGGACTTCGATCGACTGCTGGGACACCGGGGCGGGATGCGGGCTCCGGCAGGGTGAGATCGTGGGTCTCGCTGAGGACGCGCTCGATTTCGATGCTCTGGCGACGGTCGTTCCCCTCCTCGTCAAACCGGGGCGGGGGCGGCCCACTTCCGAACTGCTGCGGCGGGCGCTGCGCTTGTATGTTCTGCCGGTCAACCGCCGGGAGCGGGAGCGGCCGGAGGAGATCGTGGCGGCCGTGCGGTGGATCGACAAGGCCTCGCTTCCCGTGGGGGAGTTGCAAGAGATCGCCCGTGTTCATGGGCTGATCGACGGGTTGGGGCGGAGGCTGGACGGCAAGCCTGCGGCGACCCAGACGTATCGGCGTCGGAGGGCGGTGGTCTTCAACGCGCTTGAGTATGCAGTGGAGTTGGAGTGCCTAACGTCCAACCCGATGAGCCGGGTGCGCCGTAAGCGGGGCAAGCGTGCGGTGCAGGAGGTTGACCGGCGGGTGGTGGTCAACCGTCGGCAGGCTCGGGAGCTACTGACCGCGCTCACCTACGTGGGTGGCTACGACCGTGCGAGCGGCCGGCGGCTCCGGGCGTTCTTCGGATGCCTGTACTACGCGGCCATGCGACCGGGGGAGGCACTCGGGCTCCGCCGCTCCGACTGCACGCTTCCGGCGTCGGGCTGGGGACGTATCGAGCTGGCGGGGACGCGCCCCACTGCTGGGAAGGCGTGGACGGACTCGGGGGAGGCGCACGATCGGCGCGGCCTGAAGCAGCGGGCTCACGGGGAAGTGCGCATCGTGCCGATTCCGCCTCCACTGGTGCGGCTGCTCCGGGAGCACCTGAAGGAGTTCGGTACGGCCGCCGACGGCAGGCTGTTCTCCAGCGAGCGGGGCAATGTGATCGCGGCCTCGTCGTACTCGCGGGCGTGGAAACGGGCTCGGGAACTGGCGCTCGTCCCGCACCAGGTGTCTTCGGTGCTGGCCTTCCGTCCGTACGACCTCCGTCACGCGGGCGTCTCCCAGTGGCTCAACTCCGGTGTACCCGCCCCGGAGGTAGCAGCCCGTGCCGGTCACTCGGTCGACGTCTTGCTGAAGATCTACGCCAAGTGCATCGACGGCCAGGAGCAAGAGATGAACGAGCGAATCCTGAAGGGCCTGGGAGAGGAGGACGACACCGAAGACTGACTGGCACAGCCCACACGCCCTTCACGCGAGCCTCGGAGAGATCCGGGGCTTCGTCGTGTCGCAGGCGTGTCGGACTCTCGCGAGGCTTACTGGCCCCGCTCCGCGGGAACTGCGGGCAGACCCGCGGCGCCGGTCAAGGTGGCGGGCTCTAGGAGTCCCGCCACTACAGCTTGGATAATGACGTCGTTGGCTATCCGCTCGCTCCCCACCCCGGCGATGTAGAGCCGGAAAGGCACTACCAGCATGAGAGCCCACCAAGGGGAGTACAGACAACTGAGCGTGGCTGCGAGACCTATGAGGGAGTAGGCGACGTTCTTGCGGAACTCTGCCTCTCCCACGGCTCGGTCGTACTCGTTGAACAAGTCGTAGTTGGCGATCAGTAGTTTGATGCGAAGCTGCCTGGTCTCGCCAAGAACGTCACGTGCCACAAGGTTGACCAGACCACGTTCGCCCTGCGCACGTCGAGGATCTCTGGTTTCTCCTGGTTTCGGCACCAGCACTCGCCCTTGCTCCTGCAGGAATCGGACCAGGTCATCGAACGCGAGCTTCGACACGCGTGGCGTGAGGGCCATCTGAATGTTCCTGAGCCTCGCCGACTTCCGTGCTTCCTGCACATTCACAGTGGCAACTCGGACCATCAACATCGCGCCGATGAGGTATGCGGCAAAAGCTGCGGACGCCAGCAATGCGGCAGGGCCCATCAAACCGCCGAGACGATACAGCGACGCCCACACACCATGTGCTTGCTCCCGGGTCGGGACCCGATGCTCCACGATCAGCCAGAGTGTCAAGAGCCAGATACATCCCGCCGACAGTGGTGCCCGGACGTCACGAAGGCCAGGCAGTAGGTTCGCCAGCATCTCTCCTCCTTGATCCAACGTGCTGGCCGCATGGGGCAGCAGGGCCCTGGCTGAGTCCTGAGTGGCCGAGCCTGAGGCGCCTGCTGACAGCGGTGGTTGCGTCAAACGGGCGTGGGGCTAGTCGTGCGCACCCGTGAGGTCTCGCATTGCGGGACCTCACGGGTGGCCAGCGTGAAGGCTGAAGACGGGCCGCGTGGCCACATGCCCGGGATCTTCACTTGAACGCGGTCAGACGGAGAGACTTGGCCGCCTGCGCAGAGACGGGACAAGGAGACGGCAAACGGCCCTTGACCTGCCGGAAGGGCCGCCAAGATCATTACGTCGTCATTACGTGATCACTGGCAAACGGCTGCTTCCGGCCGCATCTGGCTGCACATACGCGAAGACCCCGGCCTCAGCGTTTCCGCTGGTAACGGGGTCTTTGGGCACCTCATAAGGGTGCCCCCGGCAGGATTCGAACCTGCGCACACGGCTCCGGAGGCCCCTTGGGACCCGGGCAACGCAGCAAGTCACGGCGCTGCACGTGACAGATCCGGCGGGACGAGTCCACGGATAGTCCACGACTGGCTAAGCATCGCTTTGGAGTTCGATCAACGGCTAGATCTCCAACCAAGATCAGTCCGGGGAGGACGACGGTGGTAGTCCGCGCGCCCCGTGGGTCTTGGCTCTGGTGAGCTTGGCTCCGGTGAGCCGTGCCCCTCGCAGGTCGGCGTTGGTGAGGTTTGCTCCGGTCAGGTTCACACCACGCAGGTCAGCGTCTGTTAGGTCGGCGCCGCTCAGGTCGGCGTTCGCCAGATTCGCGCTGTTCGTGACGGCGCCAGAGGTGATCTTGGATTGTAGGGACTTGTCAGCTGTGCTGAGTTTCGCGCCGTGTAGCTTCGCCCCGGTCAGGGACGCGCCCTGCAGGTTGGCATCAACCAGAATCGCCCCGGTCAGGTTCGTTCCTTGAAGGCTTGCACCTGTGATATCCGCGTCCCAGAGAACAGCATTGGTGAGATTGGACGATTCGGTGCCGACTGGCGCATCCGGTCTTCGCCCCAACTCGGCCTCGTGCAAGTTCGTGCTGCTGAGGTCTGCACCAGTCAGGTTCGTCTCAACAAGTCCCGCGCCGGTCAGGTCTGCTCCGTCCAGTTGGGCATTGGTGAGGTTCGCGCGCAGGAATGTCGCTCCGCTCATGTTGGCCTCGTCGGCGAACGCGTTGCGCAGATCTACTCCCGCAAACACTGCATTCCGCAGGTCTGCACCATCCATGATCGCGTAGCTGAATGAGGAACGCGTGCTGGGAAGTTCGCCGCCCTTGGAGATTTTTGCGATGTCCTTGACGTCCCAGGTGAATAGCAGCAGGCCCCGCAGGTCCGTTCGGTTCCAGTCGAGCTGCGCACCTCCGTCGTGGCCAGATGGGCGGCGGGCCAGCACATTCATCACGGCCGCCACATCAGTGGACGGGCGGCGTTTGAGCGCCACCGCAGAGTCCTTAGGCTCCTTCGCGAAGCCGCTGGCCGGTACGGGTGCGTGGCTTCGCATGTACGCCGACAGGACCGAGATGATCCTGGGCTGATCGCGAGGCGAGTCCTGCATGATGCGCTCCAACGCGTAGATCCCCCCGAAGCGCACATCCAACGATGGCGACCCCAGGTTGGTGATCGCGTCGTTGAACCGGCTGGTGAGCTGTCCCTGTTCGGCGACCCGTACTTCCCGCCAGGTGAACAGCAGCGCCAACACTGCGGCCAAGCCAGGCAAGGTGGCCACTGTGAGCCCTAGCCATTGAGCCCGGCCCAAGCCGCCGGCATCCTGCGCGCCCGCACCGCGGCTGCGGCGCCGTTGTCCGACCGCGCGCCTGTGCGCGATCCGGCTCAGTCTTCCACGGCCTGTATTGCTCCTCACCTGGTCCATGGCAACCGACAGACACCGAAACGAGCTGACGCCACACTGGCGAGGCACCCGATCGCCAGGGTCATCCGCAAGCTTCGCGGCGTCGCCCAGCACGAGCCCGTACACCGGTCGCCTTTGAGAGGCGCGACAGCACGCTCGGGCTCACCGCTGACCTGCAGCTGGGACGATCACCTCCCCGAGTAGGTGATCTCCGGCGAGTTCGAGGCCCAGGGACACCCCAGCAATAATCACTGTGAAGCATGCGGTTTGGTCGACGGCGGGCATTCTCGATGCGGTCCCGCCTGAGCCTCAGCCGACGACAGTCAGCCACGGCAGCGGGCGCGCCGACCGACCACGCACGCGTGTGCCTCGCTGCACCCCCGCCGGCCTCAGCCACGCTGCCAATGCCGTCGATCAGAGCGACCCACGACGGCCGACCCGCCACGACGCCGCCTGAGCCATCAGCTTGGGAAGCTAAGGGTATCTGGGGCTTGTTCCGGGGCTGACCTGCGGCGGGGCAGCGTCGGGGCCTGACGGGCGGTCAACTGGTTCCCCGTGATTCCCCGCACGATCTGGCACGCGTCTGGCACGGACGTAACGATGTTCGTCGACCGGGTTCATGATCGAGCAGTGGCGAACTCCGATGGGGCCGCTGGAGGCCGCGGTGCACCTGGATGACTGCACGGTGATCAACTGCACGACGCATCCAGTGAGTGCGCAGGACGCACGGCTGGCGTTGACGGAGGCGTGTGCCTTCTGCCGCCCGGACACTGAGCTGGGGATCCTCGAATGACGGGCCGGAATGCGGGGCCGTACATCCCGGATGATCCTTAAGGCATATCCGGACCGATCCGTGTGATCGTGCATCCGCCGTCGCCTTCGGGCGGCTGGCGCGTGCGCGTGGACGGCGAGATCCTCGGCCTGGCGCACAACGTGGTGGACCTCGCCGAGTTCCTCCGCCGAAGGGTGCATCCACGCGCGACATGATCCCATTACCGCAATCGTGGGAGGGTAAATTTAGGGGGCTGCACTCCCGTTCTGCCTATTGGAGTGGCCTTGCTGTGCCTCGGGTGGCTGCTCTAGTTGCAGCTCTTTCTTTCGCTGCTCCTCTTTGATGCGCTCAACTTCCTCAGCGAAGTAACTCGCAGCCTCTTCAGGGTTCAGGTTGCGATAGCGGCGAATGCCAAGATCGAAAGCCTGCATTTCGAGATCAATGGAATCTGCTGTCTGTTGCAGATTCATGCTTCGCTCGCGGAACTTGAAGTAAGAGATAATTCCTGCCGAAATGCTCACGATTGCGCTGAGGGCTACCGCTGTCCAGCTCCATACACCTTGCTCTGCTGACGCCGTGGTGGCAACGGACGTGAGGATTGAGCCGATGATCACCGAGATCTGAAACCAATTGTGACGATTCCGATACTTATTTGCCCCACGTCGATAGTCGTCACGGAGAGATGGAACGGATTCGTGGTATCTGCGGAATGCGTTTGAAAGTGACTGCTCTGGCTGGTCAGGCTTCGAGTGCAGAAACTCTCGCTCCGCGATGAGCTTCCGAAGGTTCATGCGGGATTGAAGGAGCTCTTCTCTATTACTGAACCAGTAAATGGGTGCACCGATCACGGAAAGCGTGAGGGGTATCCCAATCGCCGCATTAAGGAAACCGCGCCCTGACCCTGGCCTGGAGAAGTCGATCAGCAGATTTCCGGCAAGAATTCCTGCGCTGAGCAGTGGTATTAGGCCGAACAGCCAGAGGCGAGTCAGTCTCCTTTGAAAGAGCTTCTGATCAACCTCTGACTCGGCCTCGATGATCTTCTGTTCTATAGCGAGCAGCGAGGTCGACACGCCCATGATCACCCCCGGCGAGTCAGGTTAGCAGCGGCGTAAGGTCGGCGGGGTCTGAAGGGGTGAGTCAAGCGCTGCCGCACGAGCCGGGGGCGACCCCGGACTGCGCGTGGCGGCCGGCGTGGTCTGCGCGGCTGGCGAAGAATCTGACGGCTATCCGTTGAGCTTGGCAAGGTCCATCTTTAGCAAGCTGGCCCACTGAGCACTGCCTTGTAAGCCTGGTGGTCAGGGTCGTCGAGGGTGTGCAGGTCAAGTCAGGATTGAGGAGTCCCCAGCTCAGCAGGTCATGTCGACTGCGATGAACCGTCGTTGACCGTGGCTGACCGCCCGATGTGGCACGGCTGTGGCACGGGCGTGAACGACAACGGCCCGTGCGGCTTGCCCTCCGGGCGTAACTGCTCAAGATCGAGACCGGCGGGCCATCCCGTACCGGTGCTGTCCGTCCCGGCTGGCACACTGCCACCATGGACACCACGCCCGAGCAAATAAGCTCCCGGACAGCCGCCGCATGGACGGTCGCGCTCGCGGTCCTCGGAGGATTCACCGGCTTCGCCTGGGGCGGACCGTTCCTCGCCGTCACCTGCGGCCTTTCCGTGGGAGGCGGCGCCGCCGTGGGCACGGCCCTGTCCCGCCGGCGCATCGTCGCAACCATTCGGGAAGGCCAGGGGAAGGCCGCCGCGCTCGGGTACGCCGACGGCATCGCGGACATGATGGTGCTGGGGATATCCGCATACAGGGCCTCCGTCTTTCCGCTGTCCGGCCCCGACGCAGTAGACGCCGCCGAGCGCATGGCGCGCCGCAAGGCCGCCTACCAACTCACGGCCGCCGACGGGCTTCCCCATCAGATTCGTGAGGCCGCGGCCGCCGCTCTCGGAGCGATTGACGAGGGGCGTGACCGCGACACCCAGTCCGCCATCGAGGACCTTATGAGGGCCGTCCAGGAGCAGCGCCGCGGCACCTGACTGAGGGGCCCTGCGCTTCTAGGACAGCAGTGTTGAGGGTTCTCCTTATGCCGCTGCGTGCAACTCCTCGCGTAAGTGGCACGACGGCCACAAACGACGGAAACGACAGACGCCCAGATCGCCGGTTTCACACCGGCTGACCTGGGCCTTGTTCGTGTCCTGAGACTGGTGGGCGCCGACGGTTTCGAACCGCCGACATCCGCCTTGTAAGTTCGCTCCGACTCGGCCTTGGCTGGGCCCAGCTGTACGCGCAGGG
>NZ_JAODTZ010000075.1 GCF_025399795.1 Streptomyces rhizosphaerihabitans
ATGTCGTTCATGACGCGTGATGTGTCCCGTTCGTCAGAAGGTTTCGAGGGGGACGCGGACGCCCCGGACGTCGCGCAGGGCGTGGGAGACCTCGCCGCCCGTGACGCGCGGTTTCAGCGCTTCACGCATCGGCGGCAGGACGTTGCCGGTGCCGCTCCGTCAGCGCCGAGCCGCCGTAGAGCGGCTGTACTGGCAGGTCGGACTCGGTACGCGCCACGGAACTCACACTGAACCTCCTCGGTACTCGATCTCACTGTGACGGTACGCAGTACCATTCAGGAAGGCAAGTGGCCTCCGAAGGCCGAGACGGGGAAAGATGGGCGATCATGAGCAAGCCATCCGCGCGGTCCCGACTCGCAGACTCCGCCTTCGCGCTCTTCGACGAGCGCGGATACGAGCAGACGACCGTCGACGACATCGCCGAACGCGCCGGACTGGGACGCACGACGTTCTTCCGGCACTACCGGTCCAAGGAAGACGTGATCTTCCCCGACCACGACCGGCTCCTCGACCTGATCAGGGACAGGCTGGCGACCTCGAGTCATCGCACCGCCCTGGTCGCCGTCTCCGACGCGGTCCGCCTGGTTCTGCTGCACTACCTCGACGAAGGCGACCTCGCGCGCCGTCGGTACGCGCTCACCAGCAAGGTGTCCGCGCTCCGCGACCGCGAGATCGCCAGCGTGGCGCGCTACCAGCGACTGTTCCGTGAGTTCATCGCGGACTGGATGGGCGACTCGGCCCAGTCGGCGTCACTCAGAGCCGAGCTCATGTCGGCCGCGGTGGTCGCGGCCCACAACCACGTGCTGCGCCGCTGGCTCCGCGGGGAGACCACGGATGCGGTCGCCGAGGTGGACGAGGCGATGCGTGACGTGCTCGCCCTCTTCCCGGCGGCCGACTCGCCGGCCACCGGAGCCGGTACCACGGTCGTCGCCTTCCGGACCGGTCAGGACATCGACGCCCTGCTTCCCTCGCTGCGGCGACTCGTCGAGGGCGGGACCGAGCACTGAGGGCCGCCCCGCGGTGGGGGACACGCCGAGCCGGCGCGTGCGAGGGGACGCCGCCTCACCGGACCTGCCCCGCTGCGGCTGAAGTCGTGCGGGAGAGTGCGCGAACCGGAACATCCGGTCATGCCAGTGAGCCCGGCCGGCGTTCCGCGGAGAACTTCTCCGCGGAACGCCGGCCGGGCTCGGGCGGCGGTGGAGGCGCGGAGTGAGCCCCGCGCCTTCGATCAGACGGTTTCCGGCGTCCCGGCCGAGTCGTTCTGGACGTCCCGCCGGGACAGGGCCAGATACGCGACGAAGCCGACGATGGCGACGGTCCAGGAAGCGGTGACCGGGCCGAGGCCGAACCCGAGACCACCGCGCGCGTGGCCGAGTGCCATCCAGTCGGCGACCGAGGCGCCGAGCGGGCGCGTGATGACGTACGCGGTCCAGAAGGCGGCGACCGCGTTCAGGGAACCCCAGCGGTGGGCGATGGCCGGGACGGCGATGGCGACGGCGTACAGGACGGCCGAGCCAAGGTAGCCGAGGCCGACGGTGGCGGAGAGGTCGCCGGCGGCGGTGCCGAGCGCGAAGGTGGCGAGAACGGTGGCCCAGTAGAAGATCTCGCGGCGGCGCGTGCGGATGCTGTGGATGGAGAGCGTCCGCTCGCCGGCGTACCAGACGGCGAACACGGCGCCCAGCACGACCAGGAAGAGCGGCGTGGAGATCACGTACGGAACCCCCAGACCGACATGCAGCACATCCGCGGCCATCGTGCCGAACACACTGACCATGACGATCGCGGTCCAGTAGATCCAGGCCACATAACGGCGTACGGCGAACTGGAGCGCCAGCGAGGCCGCGAGAGCCAGCCCGCCGAGCCCCACGGCGGGCACGGGCCCGAACAGGTGAGCCAGGTAGTCGGAGGCCGTCTCTCCCATGCCGGTGGTCAGCACCTTGATGACCCAGAAGTACAACGTGACTTCCGGGACCTTGCTCGCCAGCACGGCGGCAGGCGGGGCGCTTCGAGAGTGACGGGTGAGGTGCTCGGTGCTCATGACCCGCACCATGACACGGCCGACCGGCCCTGCCACAGAGGTCTTTGCCATCGCTTGGACGCTTCTGGAGCAGGACTTGCCAGGACCCGCGACGAGCCTGAACACAACCTGAACGGCCGGGCGGAACGCCTGGTGGGCGCCATGATCCCGGTGATACGAAGGGGGGTCGCGCACGGCTCGCCCGTGGCGGGCGCACTCCCGGGACTCGGGCCGGCCCGTACGTGCCGAGAGTGTCCCCCCGAACCGATCCTGGCAACACCTCTTCGCACCTGCCGACGTCGGCCGGACGTGAGAGAGGGAGGCCGGTGGATTGTCAGTGCCACGCAGTACGTTGCGGGTATGGGTGTCTATCTGGTGAGTGTCGGTGCGCGGGAGTGGTTCGGCGAGGACGAGGACGAAGATCAGGAGGACGAGGACCAGGTCGGATTCGGCGAGCTCGCGTCCGCGCTGAACGCCGAGTTGCTTCGGCGCGGCCTGCCCCCGTACACGTCTCTGCCCGAGGAGACGCCCTTCGTCCGGGGCTCCGGAATGGCGTTCGAGGAGAAGCTGATCCCTCCGATGGACGGCTTTACCGAGCTGTGCCGGGCACATCTGTCGCAGGAGGAGACCGACACGCTGTGCGGCTGGTCGGCGCTCGTGCCCATATCGCTGGACGAGGAGATCTGTCTGCCCGTCGAATTCGGCTACACGGACGAGACGATGGTCGCCGGCGCTCCCCAGGTGCTCGCCATCGTGGAGCGGCTGGCGCGGATCGTCGACCTGCCGCCGGAGATACCGGCGACGTCCGACAACCTGGACCTGACCATGTGGTTCCGGGACGGGCCGGCGAAGGATACGGCCGCCGCACGCCCGGGGCCGTGGGCCGAGGACCTCGACGCGGCGTTCTACGTGGCGCTGTACCTCCGCGCGGCCCAGTTCGTGCTGCGCCGCGGCTCCCCGGTCGTGTACTCCTGACCCGGCAGGGCACCGCGGCTCCAGGGCGCGCCCGGGCCTTCGCTGCTTCCAGTCGATCAGCGTGGGAACCGTCGCGTCACTCCCCACTCACCAGCACCACTTCCAGGGTGCGCGGACCGTGCACCCCCTCGACCCGGTCCAGCTCGATGTCGCTGGTGGCCGAGGGGCCGGAGATCCAGGTCAGCGGGCGTGCCGGATCGAGGCGTTCCAGGGCCTGCGGTACGGAGGCCACCACCTGGTCGGGAACCCGGACGACGCAGATGTGGTGGTCCGGGATCAGGGTGATCCGGCGGCGGCCCTGGTCCGGCCCGCCGTCGAGGACGATCGTGCCGGTCTCGGCGATGGCGACGGCGCAGCCCGTCACCACGCTCGTCACCTTGTCGAGCTCGCGGGGGGTGCTCACGGCACGGTCGTGGACCCGGGTGGGATCCGCCGCCGACATCCACTCGGGCGGGAGCCCCGGCGGCACGAGCACGTACTGGGGCCCGCGTTCGGCGAGCAGCCGCATGATGACGTACGGCAGTTCCTCCTCGGTGCTGCGGTGCACGATCGCCCGGTAGTCCGCCAGGTTCTCCGCGAGCAGATCGACCGTCTCCGCGACACTGCGCGCACCGTGCTCGCGCAGGTAACTCCGGTCGACGGCCTGCTCGTACTGGAGGTCCCTCCCAGGCTGTTCGGGCACTGGAGGGGTGTCGTCCCGGGGGACGTCCGCGAGGGCCCGGCGTACCCGGCCCAGGATCAGATCCCTGCTGTTCACTTCGTCGCGTCCTTTCCGCCCCGTGTCCGCTGCCACCACTCGCGGAACGACTCCGCCGGGACCGTGGGCAGTTCACGGGTCGCGCTCCACGCCCGGCCGGGTCCCGGCAGGGTCCGCGGGTGGAAGCGGCGGGTCCGGGACGCGAGCCGCTGCCCGGCGCCCAGTGCGCCGGGGTGGCTGAACGCCCATCGCGCCGCCCGCATCGCCGCCCGCTCGGCCGCGTGTCCCTTCGCCGGTTTCAGTACGACCGTGTTGCCGTCCCGCGTGGCTCGGCCGCCCTGCGCGATCCGTTCCCGCAGGTGGACGAGGACTTCCGGGATGTCGATGGCGACCGGGCAGACCTCGTAGCAGGCCCCGCACAACGAGGAGGCGAAGGGCAGCGAGGCGTCGATCTCGCTCGCGGTGCCCCGCAGTTGCGGACTGAGGATCGCCCCGATCGGGCCCGGATAGACCGAGCCGTAGGCATGGCCGCCCGCCCGCTCGTACACCGGGCAGACGTTGAGACACGCCGAGCAGCGGATGCAGCGCAGCGCCTGGCGTCCGACCTCGTCGGCGAGCGTGTCGGTGCGGCCGTTGTCCAGCAGGACCAGATGGAAGGTCTGGGGGCCGTCCCCGTCCGTGGTGCCCGTCCACATCGAGGTGTACGGGTTCATGCGCTCGGCCGTCGAGGAGCGGGGCAGGGTCTGCAGGAACACCTCCAGGTCCCGCCAGCTCGGCACGATCTTCTCGATGCCGACGACCGAGATCAGCGTCTCGGGGAGCGTCAGGCACATCCGGCCGTTGCCCTCGGACTCGACGACCACGAGGGTGCCGGTCTCGGCGACCATGAAGTTGGCGCCGGAGATGCCGACCTTGGCGCGCAGGAACTTCTCGCGCAGATGCAGGCGCGCCGCTTCGGCCAGTTCGGCGGGCGTGTCGGTGAGTCCCTCGGGCGCAGGGCGGCCCCACTCGCCCATCTCGCGGACGAAGATGTCCCGGATCTCGCCGCGGTTGCGGTGGATCGCCGGTACGAGGATGTGCGAGGGCCTGTCCTTGCCCAACTGCACGATGAGTTCGGCGAGATCGGTCTCGTACGCGTGGATGCCCGCGGCCTCCAGTGCCTCGTTGAGCCCGATCTCCTGGGTGGCCATCGACTTGACCTTGACGACCTCGCTCTCGCCGGTCATCTTGACCAGGGCCGTGACGATCCGGTTGGCCTCCTCGGCGTCGGCGGCCCAGTGCACGACACCACCGGCCGCGGTCACCGACTCCTCCAACTGCGTGAGATAGCGGTCGAGATGGCGGAGTGTGTGGTCCTTGATCCGCTTGCCCGCCTCGCGCAGCTCGGCCCAGTCGGAGATCTCGCCGACGGCCTTGGCGCGCTTGGCGCGGATGGTGTGGGTGGCGTGGCGCAGATTGCCGCGCAGGGTGGCGTTGTTCACGGCCTCGTGGGCGGCCTTCGGGAAGGCCGGCATACCGACGAACGTTCCGCTCATGCGCTCGGCTCCTCTTCCGCGCCCGCATCCGTGCTCGCATTTGCGCGTGATTCCGCGCCGGCTTCCGTTGCCGCGTCCGCGCCGGCTTCCGTGCTCGCCAGGATCTCCGCGATGTGCACGGGCCGCATCTCCGTCCGGAGGCGGCCCATCGTGCCGCCGATGTGCATCAGACACGAGTTGTCGGCGGCGCACAGCACCTCGGCGCCCGTCGACTCGGCGTTGCGCACCTTGTCGGCACCCATCGCCGCGGAGACATCGGGGTTCTTGACGGCGAAGGTGCCACCGAAGCCGCAGCACTCGTCGGCTCCGGGCAGCTCCCGCAGCTCGAGTCCCCTGACCGCCTGGAGCAGTCGGCGCGGCCGGTCGCCAAGACCCAGGCTGCGCAGGCCGTGACAGGTGGGGTGATAGGTCACCGTGTGCGGGTAGTACGCCCCGACGTCCGTCACGCCGAGGACGTCGACGAGGAACTCGGTGAGCTCGTACGTCTTCGGCACGACCGGCGCCAGCGTCCTGGCCAGGGTGTCGCCGCGCCCCTCCGCGCGCGCCCGTTCACCCATCCGCGGATACAGCTCCCGCACCATCGCCCCGCACGATCCGGACGGCGTCACGATCGCCTCGTACTCCCCGAACACATCGGAGAAATGCCGGGCGAGCGGCTCGGCCTCATGGCGGTAACCGGTGTTGTAGTGCGCCTGCCCGCAACAGGTCTGCCCCATCGGGAAATCGACGTCGACACCCAGCCTGGTCAGCAGTTTCACCACGGCGCGGCCGGTGTCCGGATACAGCGTGTCGTTGACACAGGTCAGGAACAGGGCGACACGCATCGCGGCTCCTCGGTCTCGGTCGTCGGATGGGGGCAGGGTACGGGGCGGGCGGGCACGCGGCCGGTCAGGCAGCGCGCCCGCCGTATCGGCGGCGATTTCACGGCGCGTCTCACGGCGGGTTTCGCGTGGTGCTGCACGGCGCGTCTCACGGAGCGTTTCGCGCGGTGCTGCACGGTGGACGCTTCACGATCCGCCCCGCGACGTGCGCTTCACGGTGCACTGAGCCGCGCCTCGGCCGCCCGCCACGCCGCCGTGTCGCCGCGCGGCTCGTAGCGTCGGAGCGGCTGGGTACGTGCCACCAGTGCGCGCATCTCGGCACGGTCGCCCACCGGTTGACGCGCCCGCGCCTGGACGAGGACATTGCCGAGCGCGGCAGCCTCCGCCGGGCCCGCCACGACCGGCAGCCCGCAGGCGTCGGCGGTGAGCCGGCACAGCAGTTCGTTGCGGGTGCCGCCGCCGACGATGTGCACGACGTCGACCGGATGGCCGGCCAGAACCTGCGCCTGCTCGATCGCCCGGCGGTGCGCGAGCGCGAGGGAGTCGAGGATGCAACGGGTGATCTCGGCGCGGGACTCGGGCACCGGCTGCCCCGAGTTCCGGCAGGCCTCCGCGATCCGCGAGGGCATCCGGCCCGGCGCGAGGAACGCGGGGTCACCCGCGTCCACGACGGAGCGCAGCGGCGCCACCCCGGCTGCGGCCGTGAGGAGTTCCCCCAGATCGGGGTGGCCCCATTCGCGGACGCACTCCTGGAGCAGCCACAGGCCCATGATGTTGCGCAGATAGCGCACCGTGCCGTCCAGGCCCAGTTCGTTGGTGAAGTTGGCGGCCCGGCTCGCCTCGGTGAGGACGGGTGCGTCCAGCTCCAGGCCCGCGAGGGACCAGGTGCCGGTGCAGATGTACGCGAACCGCTCCCCGGTCGCCGGAACGGCGGCCACCGCCGAGGCGGTGTCGTGCGAACCGACCGTCGTCACCGGCACCGGGCCTGTCATCCCGGTCTCCTCCAGCACCCGCGGCAGCAGTGTCCCGGCCGGGTCGCCGGGACGGCGCAGCGGCGCGAACAGCCCGAGGTCGATACCGAGGCGCTCCGCGAGACCGTACGACCAGTCGCGGGTCCTCGGATCTATCAGCTGGGTGGTGGAGGCGTTGGTGAGCTCGGTGCCCGCCTCGCCGGTGAGCCAGTAGGACAGCAGGTCCGGAATGAGCAACAGACGCTCGGCGGAGGCGAGTTGGGCGGAGCCGCGGGCGGCTGCCAACTGGTAGAGCGTGTTGAAGGGCGCGTACTGCAACCCCGTCGCCGCGTACAGCTCGGCGGCGGGCACGCTCGCCCACACCTTCTCCGCGACCCCTTCCGTGCGGGCGTCGCGGTAGTGCACCGGGTTGCCGAGCAGTGCTCCGTCCGCGTCCAGCAGGCCGTAGTCCACCGCCCAGCTGTCGATGCCGACGGAGTCGACCTGCCCGGCCGCGCGGAGCCCGTCGAGGACACCCGCGTACAGCGCCAGGATGTCCCAGCGCAGCCCCTCGGGGACCCGGACCGGCCGGTTCGGGAAGCGGTGCGCCTCGGTCAGGTCGAGCGTGTCGCGGCCGACGCGGCCGACCATGACCCGCCCGCTGGACGCGCCGAGGTCGACCGCGGCGTACGTGTGCGCGGCGCTGGTCTGCGAGGCGTTCATCGACGTCATCGCAGGAACGCGGCGGCCACGCCGGCGTCGACCGGGATGTGCAGCCCCGTGGTGTGCGTCAGGTCCCCGCCCGTCAGCGCGAAGACGGCGCCCGCGACATGCTCCGGGAGCACCTCCCGCTTGAGGATGGTCCGCTGGGCGTAGAACTCGCCGAGCTTCTCCTCCTCGATGCCGTACGTCGCCGCCCGCTGCGCGCCCCAGCCGCCCGCGAAGATGCCCGAGCCGCGTACGACCCCGTCGGGGTTGACGCCGTTGACCCGGATACCGTGCGCGCCCAACTCGGCTGCCAGGAGCCGTACTTGATGGGCCTGGTCGGCCTTGGTCGCGGAGTAGGCGATGTTGTTGGGACCGGCGAAGACCGCGTTCTTGGAGGCGATGTAGACGATGTCACCGCCCAGCTTCTGCGCGATCATCACCCGGGCCGCCTCGCGCGAGACGAGGAAGGAGCCGCGGGCCATGATGTCGTGCTGGAGGTCCCAGTCCTTCGCGGTCGTCTCCAGGAGCGGCTTGGAGATGGAGATGCCCGCGTTGTTGACCACCAGGTCGACACCGCCGAAGGCCAGCACCGCGGCCTTGAAGGCCTCGGCGATCTGCTCCTCGGAGGTGACGTCCACGCCCACGGCGACGGCTTTGTCGGGACCGCCCAGTTCGGCGGCGACCCGCTCGGCGCCCTCGGCGTTCAGGTCGGCGACCACGACACACGCGCCCTCGGCCACCAGCCGCTCGGCGATGGCCCTGCCGATCCCGCTGCCCGCGCCCGTCACCAGGGCGACCCGGGTGGCGAGCGGCTTGGGCTTCGGCATCCGCTGGAGCTTGGCCTCCTCGAGCGCCCAGTACTCGATGCGGAACTTCTCCGACTCCTCGATCGGCGCGTACGTCGACACGGCCTCGGCGCCCCGCATCACGTTGATCGCGTTGACGTAGAACTCGCCCGCCACGCGCGCCGTCTGCTTGTCCTTGCCGAAGGAGAACATGCCGACACCGGGGACCAGCACGATCGCCGGGTCCGCGCCGCGCATGGCGGGGGAGTCGGGCAGCGCGTGCCGCTCGTAGTAGGCGGCGTACTCCAGGCGGTACTCGGCGTGCAGCTCCGCGAGCCGGGTGACCGCTTCGTCGAGGGAGGCGGCCGGCGGGAGGTCGAGCACGAGCGGCCTGACCTTGGTGCGCAGGAAGTGGTCCGGGCACGAGGTTCCGAGGGCCGCGAGCCGTGGGTGCTCGGCGCGGGCGAGGAAGTCGAGCACCTCTTCGGAGTCCGTGAAGTGGCCGACCTGCGGGCGGTCCTGGGAGGCGATGGCCCGGATGTGCGGCGCGAGCGCGGCGGCGCGCTCGCGGCGGCCCTCCGGGGCCGGCGCGTCGTACCCCTCGACGACCGGCCCGAACGGCTCCGCCCTGCCGCGGTCGGCGAGGAAGTCCTCGGCGGTGCGGATGATGTGCAGCGAGTTGCGCTCGCACTCCTCGGCGGTGGAGCCCCACGCGGTGATGCCGTGGCCGCCGAGGACACAGCCGATGGCCTCCGGGTTGGCCTCCTTGACGGCCGCGATGTCCAGTCCCAGCTGGAAACCGGGCCGGCGCCACGGAACCCACACCACGCTCTCGCCGAAGCACTCGGCGGTCAGCTTCTCCCCGTCGGCCGCGCAGGCGAGCGCGATCCCCGAGTCGGGGTGCAGATGGTCGACGTGCGGGGCGTCGACGAGCCCGTGCATCGCCGTGTCGATGGACGGCGCGGCGCCGCCCTTGCCGTGCAGGCAGTAGTCGAACGCGGCGACCATCTCGTCCTCGCGCTCGACGCCCGGGTACACCTCGGTCATCGCCCGGAGCCGGTCGAGACGCAGCACCGCGAGCCCGGCCTCGGTGAGGGTGCCGAGGTCGCCACCGGACCCCTTCACCCACATCAGCTCCACGTCACCGCCGGTCACGGGGTCGGTGTCGGTGCCCTTCGCGGAGGTGTTCCCGCCCGCGTAGTTGGTGTTGCGCGGATCGGCGCCGAGCCGACGCGACCGGGCCAGCAGAGCGGCGGCTTCGGGATGGGGTGCCATGTTCCAGGTCCTTTGAGGAGGGGGAAGAGGTGGTGTGCTGGGAACGAACCCGAGGAGGAGCGCCCCGTCGGGGGCGCGGGGAACTGCGCGGCCCGCCCGGGACGACCCGCAGTCCGCGACCCCCCTCGCGGGGCAGACGCGGTACGGGGTTGGACCCGGGCTTGCCTCGTGGAGGCGGACGCGACACGGAGGGCTGGGCTTCGGCCCCGTCAGGCCCGCGTCTCGTGGCGGAGGGGCGGCACCAGGGCCGGAGCCGGCTCCGCCCACGCCCCTTGGGGACCTTGGGGAGAGAAGGTGCCGGTGAGGGGCTAGGCCCCCCACCCGGCCTGCTGCCCACCCACCCGCTCCGCGGCGATCCGCTCCGCCCACCCGGACCGGTGGTACGCGGCCACCGGGTCGGGGTCGAGCCCCAGCTCCGCACGGACCTCGGCGAGCAGCGGACGTACGTCCGTGTTGTACGCGTCCATGACCACCGCGTTGGCGGCGAGCACGTCCCCGCCCCGCTGGGCCTCGGCGAGCGCGGCCCGGTCGACGAGGAGGGCCTTGGCCGTGGCCTCCTGCACGTTCATCACCGAGCGGATGATCGCGGGGATCTTCGCCTCGATGTTGTGGCACTGGTCGAGCATGAAGGCGACGTCCGGGGTGAAGCCGCCGCCGCGGATCACCTCGTACATGATGCGGAAGAGCTGGAAGGGGTCGGCCGCGCCCACCATCAGGTCGTCGTCGGCGTAGAAGCGGGAGTTGAAGTCGAAGGCGCCGAGCTTGTCCTCGCGCAGCAGCGTGGCGACGATGAACTCGATGTTGGTGCCGGGGGCGTGGTGCCCGGTGTCGACCACGACCTGTGCCTTGGGGCCGAGCTTGAGGCAGTGTGCGTACGCGGTGCCCCAGTCGGGGACGTCCGTCGCGTAGAAGGCGGGCTCGAAGAACTTGTACTCCAGCAGCATCCGCTGGTGGTCGCCGAGCCGCGCGTAGACCTGCGTCAGGGCCTCGGCCAGCCGGTCCTGGCGCTCGCGCAGGTCGTCCTGGCCGGGATAGTTCGTCCCGTCGGCGAACCACAGCTTCAGGTCCTTCGAACCCGTCGCGTCCATGATGTCGACGCATTCGAGCAGGTGGCCGACGGCTTTGCGGCGCACCGCCGCGTCCGGGTGGCAGACGGAACCGAGCCGGTAGTCGTCGTCCTGGAAGGTGTTGGAGTTGATCGCGCCCAGCTTCAGGCCGCGGTCCTCGGCGTGCTTCGCCAGCGCCGCGTAGTCGTCGACCCTGTCCCAGGGGATGTGCAGTGCGACGGTCGGGGCCGCGCCGGTGAACTCGTGCACCTTGGCGGCGTCGTCCAGCTTCTCCTGCGGGGTCCGGGGCACGCCCGGTTGCGCGAACACCTTGAATCGGGTTCCCGAGTTCCCGTACGCCCACGACGGCGTCTCGACGGCCTGGGTCTTGAGCGCGGCCTTCACCGCGGCGAACTCGGTCACTTCGGGACTCCTACGACTTCGAATGGGAACGGCTTCTTCAACGGCTTCCTGAACCGCTTCGCGACGGCCGCGCCGGGTACCTCCCGCGGCAGGTGCCGACGGGCTTCCCAGGGGACTTCCCGAAGGGCTTCCCGCGGTCCTGCTCGCAGGGCTTCCTGAACACAGCGTCTGAAACGATTCAGAAGGTGAAGTTATGAGCCCCCCGAAGGGCTGTCAACCCCTCCGGCGTGGACCGTTCGCCGTGACCCTGTTGTGACACACGGCCGTCGAAGAATTTCGACACGAACCCATTGACGGGACCTGGGTGACCTGCCTAACGTCCCGGCAACCCAATTGAAACCTTTCACGACGCTGTGGGGGCCGTCCCGCCGACGTCGTCGAGGAGCCCCTCATGACCCACCCGTCCGACACGGGGCCGACCCCGGTGCTGGCGCTGAAGGACCTTTCGAAGTCCTTCGGTGCCGTACGCGCCCTGCGGGACGTGTCCCTGGAACTGTTCCCCGGCGAGGTGCACGCGCTCGCCGGAGAGAACGGCGCGGGCAAGTCGACCCTCATCAAGACGCTCGCCGGCGTGCACCGACCGGACGCCGGCCAGGTGTTGCTGGACGGCGAACCCACCGTCTTCCACAGCCCCGCCGACGCCCGCGACGCGGGCATCGCGGTGATCTACCAGGAGCCCACGCTCTTCCCCGACCTCTCGATCGCCGAGAACATCTTCATGGGCCGTCAGCCCCGGCGGGCGCTCGGCCGCATCGACCACAAGGCGACCCACGCGGCGACCGCCACCCTGATGAAGCGCCTCGGTGTCGAGCTCGACCCCGAACGCCCGGCGCGCGGTCTGTCCATCGCCGACCAGCAGATCGTCGAGATCGCCAAGGCGCTCTCCTTCGACGCCCGCGTCCTGATCATGGACGAGCCGACCGCGGCCCTCACCGGCAGCGAGGTGGCCCGCCTGTTCGGTGTGGTCCGCACCCTGCGCGAGCAGGGCTCGGCGGTGCTGTTCATCTCGCACCGGCTGGAGGAGATCTTCCAGATCTGCGGGCGCGTCACGACCCTGCGCGACGGCGCCCTGATATCCAGCGAGCCGCTGGAGGGCATGACCGAGGACGACCTGGTGCGCCGGATGGTCGGCCGCGACCTCGACGAGCTCTACCCCAAGCAGGACGTCGAGGCGGGCGAAGTCGCCCTGAGCGTCCGCCGATTGACCCGGGAGGGCGTCTTCACCGATGTCTCCTTCGACGTGCGTCGCGGCGAGATCGTCGGACTCGCGGGGCTCGTCGGCGCCGGCCGCACGGAGGTCGCGCGGTCCGTGTTCGGCGTGGACCGCTGGGACGCCGGAGAGGTGGAGGTCGACGGCCACGCGCTGACGAACGGTGCCCCCTCCACCGCCATGGCCGCCGGGCTCGCCCTCGTCCCCGAGGACCGCCGTGCCCAGGGCCTGGTGATGGACATGTCCATCGAGCGCAACATCGGCCTGACCGGGCTGCGTACGACGGTCAGGGCGGGCCTGATGGACCGCGGGGCCGAGCGCAGCCGCTCCCTCGACTGGGCGGTCAAGCTCCAGGTGAAGTACGCCCGGATCGCCGACACCGTCTCCACGCTCTCCGGAGGCAACCAGCAGAAGGTCGTCCTCGCCAAATGGCTGGCCACCGGCCCCAAGGTGCTGATCGTCGACGAGCCCACCCGCGGCATCGACGTCGGCACCAAGGCCGAAGTGCACCGGCTGCTCAGCGAGTTGGCCGCCGACGGGGTCGCCGTCCTGATGATCTCCTCCGATCTGCCCGAGATCCTCGGCATGGCCGACCGCGTCCTCGTCATGCACGAGGGCCGGCTCACCGCCGAGATCCCACGTTCCGAAGCCACCGAGGAATCCGTGATGGCCGCCGCCACCGGGAGGGCCGCCGCATGACAGCCATCGAGAGGGCTGCCCGAATGACCCCGATCATCCCCCGGAGGGCCGCCGCATGACGGTGACCGCGCCCACCCCCGCCCCCGCCACCGAAGTGCCCAGGTCCAGCGGCACCCGGCTGGTGGACCGTGTCTTCAAGATGCGCGAACTCGCCATCCTGGCGGTCTTCCTGGTGATGATCGCCATCACCCAGATGGGCAACAGCGAGTTCCTGTCCGAGCAGGGCATCAAGGACCTGCTGCTGAACGCGACCATCCTCGTGCTGGTCGCCACCGGCCAGTCCCTCGTCGTCATCACCCGCAACGTCGACCTGTCGGTCGGCTCGACGCTCGGTGTCAGCGCCTTCGCGGCGGGCACCTATCTGCAGGGCGGCGGCAACCCCGTCGTCGCGGTCCTCCTCGCGGTGCTGCTCGGCATCGGCTGCGGACTGGTCAACGGACTGCTCGTCAGCCTCGGTCAGGTGCCCGCCCTCGTCGTCACCCTCGGCACCCTCTACATCATCCGCGGCATCGACTCCATCTGGGTCGGCTCCCGGCAGATCACGGCGGCCGATCTCCCCGGCGGATTCGTCGACTTCGGCTCCGGCGGCATCTCGGCGGTCCCGTATCTCGCGCTGATCGCCCTGGCCGTCCTGGTGGTCGCCGCGTACTACCTCAAGCACTTCGGCAGCGGCCGAGAGCTCTACGCGCTCGGCTCCAACCCGGAGGCCGCGCGGCTGGCCGGCATCCCGGTCCGCAACCGCATCCTGACCGCCTACATCGTCTGCGGCGGCCTCGCCGGACTCGCCGGAGCCCTCTACCTCGCCCGGTTCGGCAACGTCGACTCCGGCACCGGCACCGGATACGAACTCACCGTCGTCAGCGCGGTCGTGGTCGGCGGTGTCGTGTTCACCGGCGGCTCCGGCAGCGTCTACGGGGCCGCGCTCGGCGCCCTGCTGCTCACCTCCATCAACAGCGTCCTGCCCGCCCTCGGCGTCAGCTCCGTCTGGGTGCTCGCCATCAACGGCATCCTGCTCATCCTCGCCATCGCGGTCGACCGGATCGTCGCGCTGCGCGTGGCCGCCGCCCTGAAGAAGAGGAACGCCCGCCATGGCTGACTCCGCTCTCGCGCGCGCCGTCCGCTGGGACACGGTCGTCGGCGCCCTCCTCATCGTCCTGCTGCTCTTCTCCTTCTCCTTCGTGGACGGCTTCGGCAACGCGCTCAACCTGTCGTTCCTGATCGGCAACACCCTGCCGATCGCGCTGATCGCCCTGCCCATGACGCTGCTCGTGGTGGCCGGCGAGATCGACCTCTCCGTCGCCTCCACGGCCGGGCTGTCCGGCTCGGTGATGGGCGCCCTGTGGAACCAGGGCATGTCGATCGAGACGATCATCCCGCTCTGTCTGGTGCTCGGCGTGGTGTGCGGGCTCGTCAACGGCCTGCTGGTGACCCGGCTCGGACTGCCGTCCCTCGCCGTCACCATCGGCACGCTCGCCGCCTACCGGGGCATCGCCCAGATCGTGCTCGGCTCCGACGCGGTCACCGACTTCCCCACCCAGTACCAGGACTTCGCGGCCGGTCGGATCGGGGACACCTTCGTCCCGCAGGCCCTCCCGCTCTTCCTGGTGCTGCTCGCCGTCGCCGTTCTCGTGCTGCACGCAACCCCCTTCGGGCGCTCCGCGTTCGCGATCGGCGCCAACGAGGAAGCCGCCCGGTTCGCCGGCATCCGGGTCAAGCGGCACAAGCTGCTCCTGTTCGTCGCGACCGGCTTCATGGCCTCCCTGACCGGCGTGTTCTGGGCCCTGCACTACGCCAGCGCCCGCTACGACAACGCCACCGGGCTCGAACTCTCCGTCGTGGCCGCCGTCCTGCTCGGCGGCATCGACTTCGACGGCGGCAAGGGCACGCTCGGCGGCGCGATCGCGGGAGTCTTCCTGCTCGGCGCCCTGCAGAACGTGATGAGCCTCCTCAATGTCTCCGCGCAGTCGCAGATCGTCGTCACCGGCGTTCTGCTCGTCGTCTCCGTGCTCGGCCCCCGGGTCGCACGGCAGATCTCCGTAGCGAGGGCGGGCCGCAGAGCCGCCTCGACTCCGATCTCGTAACCCCCGCTCCGCTCACCCTCGTAAAGGAACCCTCTGCCATGCGCAAGTCTTCGATCCGCCGCACCTGCGCGGCGCTCGCCGCCGTCACCTCCCTCGCCCTGGCCGTCACCGCCTGCGGCGGCACCACCAAGAACGACGTCAAGGACACGGTCGGCTCGGGCGCCGTCGCCGACGGCAAGGCCGACCCGAACGCGGTCACCAAGAAGGGGCTGACTGTCGGCTTCCTGCCCAAGGCGGTCAACAACCCCTACTTCACCTCCTCCGACAAGGGCGGCGAGAAGGCGCTGACCGAACTGGGCTCGAAGTACAAGGAGGTCGGCACCAGCAGCGCCACCGACACCAGCGGCCAGGTGAGTTACGTCAACACGCTCACCCAGCAGCAGGTCGACGCGATGGCGGTCTCCGCACAGGACCCGGGCGCCCTGTGCACCGCGCTCAAGCAGGCCATGACGAACAAGATCAAGGTCGTCACCTACGACTCCGACACCAAGGCCGACTGCCGCAACGCCTTCGTGTCGCAGGCCAGCGCCGAGGACCTGGGCCGCACCGAGGTGCAGCTGCTCGCCAAGCAGATCGGCTACAAGGGCGAGATCGCGATCCTGTCCGCCGGGCAGACCGCGACCAACCAGAACACCTGGATCGACTTCATGAAGGAAGAGCTGAAGGACCCCAAGTACAAGGACATGAAGCTGGTCAAGGTCGCCTTCGGCAACGACGAGGCCCAGCAGTCCTTCCAGCAGACCCAGGGCCTGCTCCAGGAGTACCCGAAGCTCGCCGGGATCATCTCCCCGACCACCGTCGGCATCAAGGCGGCCGCGCAGTACCTGTCCGGTTCCAAGTACAAGGGCAAGGTCAAGCTGACCGGCCTCGGCACCCCCAACGACATGCGCAAGTACGTCAAGAACGGCACCGTCGAGGGCTTCGAGCTGTGGGACCCGGCGAAGCTCGGCGAGCTGGCCGCCCGTACCGCCGTGGCGCTGTCCTCGGGACAGATCACCGGCAAGGAGGGCGAGACCTTCAAGGCCGGCGACATGGGCTCCTTCACCATCGGCAAGGACGGCGTGATCAACCTGGGCAAGCCGACCGTCTTCGACGCCAAGAACATCGACCAGTTCAACTTCTGAGGTCTGACGGCCAGGCGGTCCGACGTCTTCACGATCCGAGTCCTCACGATCTGATGTCTCGACCGTCTCGCCGGTCCGACTCCCAGACCCCGGAGGGTCATTGATGCAACGTGTGTGCTTCCTGCTGAAGGTCCGTGCGGACCGCCTCGACGAGTACCGCGAGCGGCACGCCGCCGTGTGGCCCGAGATGCTCGACGCGCTCTCGGCCACCGGCTGGCACAACTACTCGCTCTTCCTGCGCGAGGACGGCCTGCTGGTCGGCTACCTGGAGACCGAGGACTTCGCGGCCGCGCAGGCCGCCATGGAAGCCACCGACGTCAATGCCCGCTGGCAGACGGAGATGGCGCCGTTCTTCACCTCGCTGGACGGCGCCAGACCCGACGAGGCCATGAAACCCCTCACCGAGGTGTTCCACCTCGCCTGAACGGCCGAGGTGTTCCATCTCGCCTGAACAGCCCGCCCGACTTGGCTGAACAGCCCGTCCGACCCACCCGCCCGCAGTCCGATCGAGGAGCCCGTACATGAGACGACGCACCGTGCTGACGACGGCCCTGCTGGGCGCCGTGGCAGGTCCCGCCCTCACCGCACAGACAGCGCGAGCGGCCGTTCCCGGCCCCTCCGTCACCCTCTCCGGCACCACCCAACTCGACTCCCAGGCGATCTACTTCGTCTCCTACGACGGTCTGGTCAACAACAACTCGTTCCAGAAGAACGGTCTGTTGACCTACCGCGGCTACCAGTACGCGGCCTGGTACACCGCCGACCGCAGCGCGGTCGTCGCCCGCCGCGCGCTCGGCGCCACCACCTGGTCCAAGATCACGCTCGGCCACAAGCTCAAGAGCGACGACTCCCACAACGTCATCTCCATGGGCGTCTCCCGGACCGACGGCCGGCTGCACCTGAACATGGACTCGCACAGCGACGGCTTCTTCTACGTCAAGTCGGTGGCCGGGCTGCTCGACAACGCAGCGTCGACGGCCTGGACCTCCGCCGTCCTCGGAGCCGTCCAGACCTCCTTGGACGGCCTCGCGCTCACCACGCAGTTCACCTATCCGCAGTTCGTCGCGACCCCGGACGGCGGCCTTCAGCTGAGCTACCGGGTCGGCGTCTCCGGGAACGGGCGCAACGCCCTTGCCGAGTACGGTGGTTCGTCCTGGACGGCGCTCGGCGAGTGGTCCGCCTCCACGGGGACCTACACCAGCGTGCACGGGTCGAGCACGGCACGCAACATGTATCTGCACGGGATCGACTACGACCTGAACGGCCGGCTGCACTCCTTCTTCACCTGGCGTGAGCAGAACGCCGCCGTGATGTGCAACGCCGGAGGCATCACCAACCACGACACCGGCTACGTCTACTCCACCGACCGGGGCCGCAGTTGGCGCAACGACGCGGGCACCGTCGTCGGCACCACCGGAACCTTGGGCACCGTCGCCGTCACCGACACCGGACTCGTCGTCGACTCCCTCGACCCCGACCACTCGCTGATGAACCAGGAGAGCCAGGCCACCGACTCGGCGGGTCTGCCGCACGCGATCATCAGCTATGTGCCCGGACGCTTCGGGCAGTGCACCACCAACTACGTCACCGACCGCACGGCCAACGGCCGCGCCTTCCACCTGCGCAAGAACGCCTCGGGCGGCTGGACCAAGACCGAGATCCCGATCGCCCTGAACTCCAGCCAGCGCACCAAGCTGGTCCTGGACCGGTACGACAACGCCTACGCGATCATGCCGTTCGGACGGATCGCCGGCGCCTCGAAGTCCTCCGGACACACCGACTGGAAGCTCCTGTTCGACGGCAGCGGCCTGAACGCCTTCGGCGAGGTCGTCATCGACGAGACGCGCGTCCCGCAGGACGGAACGCTGTCCGTGATGTACCAGGAGAAGTCCAGCGGGACCACAGCCTCGGCGCTGCACGTCGTCGATTTCCGGCTGCCCTCATGACCACTGAATTCGACCCGCTCGCGGGTAATGTGAGGGCCTGCCTGCCGCTTCTCGTTCTTCTGGAGGTTCCCGCCTGATGGCCCAGTCGGTGGGTATCAAGGACGTCGCCCGTGCCGCCGGAGTGTCCGTCGGAACGGTCTCGAACGTGATCAACCGCCCCGACTCGGTGGCCTCCGAGACGAGGGCACGCGTCCTGTCCGCCATCGACCGGCTCGGCTATGTACGCAGCGAGTCGGCACGCCAACTGCGGGCCGGACGCAGCCGGATCATGGGGCTTCTCGTCCTCGACATGGGCAACCCGTTCTTCGTGGACGTCGCGCGCGGCGCCGAGCGCGCCGCACGGGAATCCGGACTCGGCGTGATGGTCTGCAACAGCGCGCAGAGCCCGAGCGAGGAGGCCGACTATCTGTCGCTCTTCGCCGAGCAGCGGGTGCGCGGGGTGCTGCTGACGCCCACCGACGCGAGCGGGCGCAACATCGAGGCGTTCCGCCGCAACGGCATCCCCTTCGTGCTGGTCGACCGGGTCGCCGAGGGCACCACCGAGTGCTCGGTTTCGGTCGACGACGTGGCGGGCGGCGCGCTCGCCGTCCGGCACCTCGTGGACGCCGGACACCGCTCGATCGCGTACGTCAGCGGACCGCCCGGCCTCAGCCAGGTCAGGGACCGCCGAACGGGCGCACTGAACGCGCTCGCCGAGGCGGGCCTCGGCCCGGCGAATCTGCGCGAGCTGCCGACCGAGCGCCTCGACGTGGCCGCCGGGCGCGACGCCGGCGCCCGGCTCCTGGGCCTCGCCGAGCGGCCCACCGCCGTCTTCTGCGCCAACGACCTGCTCGCCCTCGGCGTCCTGCAGGCCATGTACGCGGCCGGTGTCGGCGTACCGGACGACCTCGCGATCGTCGGCTACGACGACATCGAGTTCGCGGCCGCCGCGGCCGTACCGCTCACCTCCGTGCGCCAGCCAGCCGTGACCATGGGCGCCCTCGCGGCGGAACTGCTCCTGGAGGAGATCGACGCCGAGACCGCGCCGGCGCCGCACGAACACCGGCGGGTCGTGCTCCAGCCGGAGCTGGTCGTGCGCCACTCCAGCCTGGCGGCGCGCTGACCAGCGGTTCAGCTTGATCTAGGGAGGAGCTCCGGGCGTCTGTACCCGGGGGGAATTACTTCTCTGGGCTGTTCTGACCCGCAGGGTTGCACGGGTCTGCGCTGTTGGCCTCAGCCGGGGTTTGGTTCTCGACGTACTCCTTGATGATCGACAACGGCACCTAAGGGCTGTCCCGTAATCCCCGGTGGATCGGCGCGCGGCGTCAGATGCTGGGGGCCCCTGCCACGCCTTTCGGGCTGTGGGGGAGCATCGCAAGGCGGAGGGTCGTCCTCATACTGGGCGTATTCGGGCGATCCGACAACGCGGCGTGGGGGTCCCCCCTGCTCGAAGAGCTTGGGGGAGTGCCGTAGCTGTCGTCGTGCGCCCGCCGGGGATTACGGGACAGCCCTTAGAGGTCGTTTTCACGCAATTTATTCCGCTTCAGCATCCCCAGAAGGCCACTCGCACCTCTCATGTAATGGGTCAGAGCGCGCCGCGGTAGGCGTAATCGCCGATACGGCGATTCTTTGGAGTGAGACAGGCTTGCTGGGATGAGGCAGACAATACGGTCGTCCGCTCAGTCGCACTGGCCGCAAGGGGCGCCGGCACCTCAAGAGTCGAGTCTCGTCACGGCGACATGTTTGGATAAAACAGACTCTACTGATGAAAACGACCTCTCAGTAGGTGTTTTCCAACCCGGTTCGTCGAGTGGTCATGGGTCCGGTTTGTGAGTGCATTTGCTGTCCAGGACGCTCTCGCCCTCGACGAGGTCCCGGCAGTCCTGGGAGAACTGGCCAGCCGTCACGTGCGGAGCGAGCTCGTGCATGCGTTCCGCTGAATCAGGCGGACGGCCCTCGACCACGATCGTGGTCGAGGGCCGTCCGCCTGCCTGCAAGGGACTTACGGCCTGGGGCAGCGTCCGGCTGGGCTCCGCTTGGCCACGAAGACATGCGCGGCGGCCTGCGTGGGGAGTTCCGCGGCCTCCCCGTCGCTGCTGACCGTCACGCCGCCGGGCGAGGACGTCACGCTCACGACCACGCCGGGCTGCACCCCGGCGTGCCGCAGGGTGTACATCAGCTGAGGGTTGGTCTGGATCAGCTCCCTGATGCACCGTACGACCGCGCTCGCGCCGTTCGGTCCGGGCTCAAGGTCGCTGAGGCTGACCATGCTCTCGCCGGGGAACGGATCCACGGTGCTCTTCCCGCCGAGTTCCTCCAGGCCCGGGATCGGGTTGCCGTAGGGCGACTTGGTCGGGTGCCGCAGCAGCTCAAGGATGCGGCTTTCGACGGCCTCGCTCATCACGTGCTCCCAGCGACAGGCTTCGGTGTGGGCCCGCTCCCACTCCAGCCCGATCACGTCGACGAGCAGGCACTCCGCGAGCCTGTGCTTGCGCATCACGCGCGTGGCGATCCGTCGGCCCTCCCCGGTCAGCTCCAGGTGCCGGTCGCCGGCGACGTGCAGCAGACCCTTGCGCTCCATGCGGGCGACGGTCTGGCTGACGGTGGGGCCGCTCTGGTCCAGGCGCTCGGCGATGCGGGCGCGCAGGGGGACCACGCCTTCTTCCTCGAGCTCCAGAATCGTGCGGAGATACATCTGAGTGGTGTCGATGAGTGGGGACATGCTGTTGGTCAGGCGGGGGTTTCGGCGGTGGCCGTCAGTACCGCGCGGCCGAGGATGCGGCCGGCCATGGTGAAGCCGAGGACGGCCGGGGTGGCGTCGGCCGGGACGCCGATGGAGGCGACGTCGAGGGCGTGCACCACGACGAAGTAGCGGTGTGGGCCGTGCCCGGCCGGCGGGGCGGCGCCGATGAAGCGGGCCGCACGGGCGTCGTTGGGCAGCTGGAAGGCGCCCTCCGGCAGGCCCGAGCCGGCGTCGTCGCCGGCGCCCTCGGGCAGCTCGGTGACGGTGGCGGGGACGTCGGCGACCGCCCAGTGCCAGAACCCGGACCCGGTGGGGGCGTCGGGGTCGTAGACGGTGACGGCGTAGCTCTTGGTGCCTTCCGGGGCGCCGCTCCAGGACAGCTGCGGGGAGACATCCTTCCCGCCGGGGACGCCGGAGGAGTACTGCTCGGGCGACCATGCGGCGCCGTCGGTGACGGTGGTGCTGGTAACGGTGAAGGAGGCCACCTCGGGGAGGCGGGCGAAGGGGTCGTTGGCGCTCATCGCGTCGTTCCTTTCAGGCCGTGCAGTGGGTTGGCGGTGATGCGGCCGACGGGGCCCACAGCGTCGTGTGGAGGCACCGTCACCGTCTTTCATCAACCGCTGGATCGACCATAACACTAATAATCGATTATTCGCTGGATCGTCTATGCTGAGGGCATGACTCAGACGGCCCACACCTCGACCTCACCGGGGAAGCAGATGCTCTCCGAGCAGGTCTACGCACACCTGCGGGACGCGATCATGCGCGGGAACCACGCCCCCCGTGACGCCCTCAAACCGCAGGACCTCGCCAAGGAACAGGGCGTGAGCCTGGCCGTCGTGCGCGAGGCGCTCGTGCGACTGGTCGGCGAGGGCCTCGCCGACCGGCTGCCCAACCGCGGCTTCGCCGTCCCAGCCTGCTCCGACCGCCGCTGGCAGGAGATCGCGGAGGCCCGCCGGACCATCGAACCGGTCATGCTGCGCATGTCCATCGAACGCGGCGACCTCGACTGGGAGTCCCGCGTACGAGCCGCCCACCACCGCCTGGCCCGCACCCCGGCGTACGCGCCGGAGGAGGGCGAGTACTACAGCGGCGCATGGTCCGAAGCCCACCGGGTCTTCCACCGCACCCTGCTGGAGGGCTGCGGCAACCCCGTCCTGCTGGAGACCTTCGACCGGACATGGACCGCGAGCGAACTGGCTCGCCGCTGGTCGGCGCACCGCGTCCCCGACCGGGACCACGCCGACGAGCACCGCCAGCTGGAGGAGGCGGCGCTGGCCCGCGACGCCGACACCGCGGCCGAGGTACTGACCCAGCACCTCACCCAGACCGCGGCTGGACTGACCGGCTGCACCCTTCGCGAACCCGCGAAGTAAGCCTGATGCGTCTCGTCGACCCGGCCGGAGATCTGACCTGATCACCGACACCGGAACTGTGGACGGCGCCGACGCTAGTGAGATTCCGCCTGCCCAAGCCACTGCGTGACGAGTTCGAGGCGTTCGCCAAGGGCAAGGGACCCACGCCTTTGTGACGCGGGGTTGGCCTGCGGCGATGTTCGAGAGCAGGTGAATGCCGCCGACGTTCAGCACCTCAAGCTCAGCTGTCCTTCTCGTGGCTGGATGACAGGGAAGACCTCATCCCTGCCACCCAGGTCGGCGTGAAGATCCCCGTACGAGACGGCACCGTCGGACAAATCCACGCCGTCACCAGATTCCTTCTCCCCGGAACCGGCTGCCTGTGGTGCGACGGACTGATCAACCCCACCGACCTCGCCATCGACATGCACACCCCCACCGACCGAGCCGCCGCCCAATACGTCCCCGGCACACCAGCCGCCAGCGTCCTCCCCCTCAACGCCCTTACCGCCGCCGAAGGCGTCAGCCACTTCATGCACGCCGTCAGCTGCCTCCACGACGACGACCTCGACCACGCCAACGTCCTGCACAGCCCCCGCACCCGAACGCGAGACCTCATCAACTCCCGCACCAACCCCGACTGCCGATGGTGCGCCCCGAAAGAGCAGTTCGCGCTCGGAGACCGACCGACCGGCAATGTGGCATCGAGCTGACAGAGCAGCCCCACGAACCGAAGCGATTCACCGAGAGCTTCCCTTCGGTAGCGGACCTACCAGCGCATGCCCAACTGATCGAGTTCCGCTCGGCGCTCCGGGCGAGTGGCTTTATCGAGCAGTAGTGGTTCTGGCTCGCTTTCCGTGAAGCGCATACGTTGGGTGACAGCTGACGTCAGCGGCAGTCTCCGGGAAGTTGCCTGAAAATGATCAGTGCCGATCTTGGGGTGGCCGACAGTTCGGGGTCGTGGAAGAGACATTGCTCCGGCTGGAGGGGCTGTTGTTCCCGTCGGTCGCGGACGTGACGGTGCTATCAGTGGACGTGAACGACGAGGCGGTACGTGTCGACGCCCGCAGTACGACGGCCGAGGCGGTGTGTCCGAGTTGCGGGTGCTCTTCAAGCCGAATACACAGCTCCTACCTGCGGTTTCCCGCCGATGTACCCAGCGCGGGACGACGGGTGGTTCTATGCCTGCGAGTCCGCAGGTTCTTCTGTCTGGACGCTGTATGCGGACGGCGGACATTCGTCGAGCAGATGCCGGGGCTGACCAGGAGGTACAGCAGGTGGACCGAACGTCTGCGATCGACCCTGGCCATGGTTGGCCTCGCCCTCGCAGGCCGGGCCGGCGCCCGGATGGCGAGCGTCTTCGGGGTATCTGTCAGCCGCAGTACGGTGCTGCGGCTGGTCGACATGCTGCCCGAGCCGGACGTGCCGGCCCCGCGGGTGGTCGGCGTCGACGAGTACGCCACACGCAAGGGCCGCGTCTACGGCACCGTGCTGGTCGACTGCGAGACCCGACGGCCGGTGGACCTGCTGCCTGATCGGGAGGCGTCCAGCCTGGCCAAGTGGCTGTCGAGGCGACCGGGCATCGAGGTGATCTGCCGGGACCGTGCTCCGTTCTTCGCCGAAGGCGCTTCGGCAGGGGCACCCCAAGCGATTCAGGTCGCTGACCGGTGGCATCTGTGGCACAACCTCAGCGAGGCCGCCGAGCGAGCTGTTGCCCGCCACCGCCAGTGCTTGCGCCTCCTGGCCCCGAACCAGTCCAGGAGGGATACGACGAGCCCGCACCATCCATGAACGCTGGAACGAGGGCTGCACCAACGCCTGGAAACTCTGGGAGGAAATCGTCCCGCTCGGTTACAAGGGCAGCTACGGCATCGTCAGCGCCTACATCAGGAAGAAGCGCACGTCACCCCGACCGGTCACCGCACAACCCCCGGCACCCCGCCAGGTGGCCAGATGGATTCTCAGCCGCCCGGAAACACTTACGGAGATCGAGCAGTTCCGGCTCAAGGCCGTGCTGGCCAACTGCCCCGAACTTGACGCCCTCACCGGGCACGTCCGGTCCTTCGCCCGGATGCTCACCGAGCGCCGGGGCGAACGACTCCCTGAGTGGCTCGACGCCGTCCGCCAGGACGACCTGCCCAGCCTTCACACCCTTGCCGCAGGCATCGACCGCGACCGCGACGCGGTCATCACCGGTCTGACCATGCCCTGGAACTCAGGCGTGGTTGAAGGACACGTCAACCGCATCAAGATGCTCAAGCGCCAGATGTTCGGCCGCGCCGGCTTCGACCTTCTGCGAAAAACGAGTCCTACTCGCTGAGTGACTCCTCAGTCTCCGATCGTAGATCGTAGATCGGGAACGTAGTGGGTGAAGGACGTTCCTTGCACGCTTCTCCGTGCAGTTCTTCGGGCCCCAGCGCCCAGGCGATGGCCTCGCCCCGACCGCAGAATGAAGGATCGAGGTGGAACGTGGTCCGGGTCCCGACCGGTTTTGGCGCTATGAACTCTTCCCTGAGGCCGGTCGGTTCCATTCCGACTAGCTCCTGGCGATAGCCGTGGCCATCCAGCCACACCTCGATGACCGTGCGGACGCTGAGTGCGGCAGCTGCGGAGGGAGCCCAGCGCTGCATGTCGAACATGTCGAGCAGGGAACCGAAGAATCCCGGAAGAGGCCTCTCCCGTTCATCGGCGCTGGGGCGCTGATCGCTCTCCACTGTGAAGCTGAGATCAGATCCGATCTCGACACTGATCTGTCCATGCCTGCCGTTGCGACGGTGCAGCGCGTCCCAGGCCACCGCCCGCAGGACCTCGGTGGGAAACTCGGGGCTGCCCTGATCGACGAGGAAATACCTCGCTGGGCGGCGCCGCACGTGCTCCACGAAGTCGACCACCCGAAGCGGCTCGACGGTGAACCTCTCCACTCGCCCTCCCCATCTCTGCACTTTTCAGCCAGCCACAGCCGATCATGGCACCCACCACAGGCAAGCACCACGCTCCCTGCTCGTCCGGTAGCCATGACGGATTGTCACCAATCACGGAAGTTGAGCCAGAACCACTAGAGATCTTTAAGGGTGTGGGTTACGTGGTGTCGGCGTATGGCCGGGTGCGGGGCTGCTTCAGCGCTGTCAGTGGGGCAGGGCATGATCCGTTGGATGCGCTACACAACGTGGACTTCAGATCGCATGTTCGTCTCTTATGGGCAGTACTACCTGCAGGGCGACGACTTTCTCAGCGCGTACGACGACACCGACACGGTCGGGCGGATCTATGCGGGAAACAGCCTGGCAGCAGGGGGCCCGGAACACCTCACGGTGCTCGCGGGCACGCACACCGGCTGGATACGCCTGACCACGCAGCACTGCGCGGATGAACCACTCCTGCCGGGCCAGGAGTGGGAGAGCGTAGTGGACGTGAGCATCTGCAGCACGAGTGGCATCCTGCGACTATTCCGGTGGGGCGGGGATGTCGAGGACGATGCCGGGAACTTCGCCACGGCCGGCGCGGGCTGGTACCGGGTCCGCGTCCAGGCACGCGGACGCGATGAAGGCGATGCACACGAAGGCGACATTCCTGTGGAAGAGCACTTTCTGAGTGTCTGGCCGGCACCGCCGCAACCCGACACCGTCCACCGTGCAAACGACACCTTCGCCCGCACGCACTACGACCCCGCCCGGCCTCCCGGCCAACCCATTCGACCCTGAGCACGTACTTGTACTGCGTGGAGTAACCAAAGGTGTACGCCGACACGTGGGGTCGTGACGGTTGGTGTGGGCCGCGCTATGCCGGAAGGATGAGGTATCCCGATGGCGGAGGGCTGACCGTTGAGGAACGGGTTCGGCGTGAGCGGGTCCGGCTGGCGGCCGCTGATCTGATCGAGGCCGGGGCCAGTGACCGGGAGGTGGCCCGGCAATTCGGGGTGACCCGAATGTCGGCGAACCGCTGGCGGCGGGCACTGGCTGCGGGTGGCTGGCTCTGGTCTCCAAGGGTCCCGGCGGTGCCCGCTGCAAGCTCGATGCGAGTCAACTGCGCGTGCTGGAGGCGGTGTTGGATGCGGGCCCAGCCGCTGCCGGCTGGAGTGACCAGTGCTGGACCCTGGCGAGGATCACGGAGGTCGTACGACGTCGGTTCGGCGTGGAGTACACCCTGGCCGGGATGGACCTGCTGCTGCACCGCATCGGCTGGAGCGTGCAGGTCCCGTCCCGCAAAGCCACCGAGCGCGACGAGGAGAAGATCGTCGCCTGGAAGGACGAGCAGTGGCCCGTCATAAAAAGACGGCGGCGGACCTGGGCGCCTGGCTCTGCTTCGAGGACGAAGCCGGCCAGGGGTTGAGGCCGCCCAAGGGTCGAACCTGGGGCCGACGAGGTCACACACCCGTCGTGCGGGTCACCGCCGCGGGCACCAAACGGGTCTCGATGGCGGCCCTGATCTGCACCAGGTCCGGCTACCGGTCCCGGCTGATCTACCGCATCCACCTCGACCGCGGCCCCGCCAAAGGCCGGCGCAAGGGCTTCACCGAGACCGACTACGCCCGCCTGCTCGACACCGCACATCAACAGCTCGGCGGCCCGATCGTGCTGGTCTGGGACAACTTGACACGCACGTCAGCCGCACCATGCGGCAGCTGATCGACACTCGATTATGGCTGACCGTCTACCAACTGCCGCCCTATGCACCCGAGTTCAATCCGGTCGAGGGCGTGTGGTCACACCTGAAACGGTCCCTGGCCAACCTCACCAAACACAGCCTGGACCAGCTCACCGCGCTGGTGAAGACCCGGCTCAAACGAATGCAGTACCGGCCCAGCCTCATCGACGGCCTCATCGCCAAGACCGGCCTCGACTTCCGACCGCCGTAACCTCAGCCATTGAAGATCTCTAGACATCGACGAAGCCAGGGCGAGCTTGTCGGCCCGCCGCCGGGTGTTGTCGAGCCACCCTCCGAGGCGGACGGACGTACCGTTCCTCATGCAGGCGCTGACAGCCCATCACTCTCATACTCGCCTGGGAGGGTTGGGCCCGGAGAGCGAGAAATTGGAAGGAAAAATAGTGCAGGGGAAGGCTGAGGTCTTTTATCGACGAGGGCATGCGGACAAGCACCCCGTGCTGGGCGTCGACGATATTGACGGCCTCATCGACACGCTTCTCGCCAGTTCGGAGCTCGAGAATACGGCCATCCTGTACTCCTTGGATCGGCCACTTCTTGAGTATGGTGATCCGGATCATGAGTTCCGGGTCGGCGTGGACAAGGACCTCCAGGTGGGAATTCTCGCCTTCATTGACGAAATGGGAAACTTCGTTTCGCTCAATAGCGGGAAAGGGCGTGGGGTTGTTACCTACGGTCTAGATGGGGAAGGGAAGGACTTCCCCGAGTGCTCGGAAGTTCCTATTGTTCTCGTGCGCCAGGCCTTGAAAGAGTTCTTGACTTCTGGGGGGCAGCGACCCTCGTGCGTCTGGTGGCAGGACTGGTGATGCCACATCTCATGGCTCGGCCCGTAGGGGATCCGCGCCATGAGGCGGTTGGGCACCACATGCGATTGCGCCGTTCAGAGGAACAGGCTTGGTTGTCAGCAGGGGACGGGCGGGCCTCGAGGAAGGCTGCCGCGCAGGAGGAGCTGGCGGGCCAGGGGAGCGTGGACGCGCCGGGCCCGCTGCACGCGGCTGCTGCTTGCTTCTGCCGCAGGCGGTCAGGAACGTGACCAGCTGTTCGCGGCTGGTCGGCAGGCCCTTGCGGCTGATGATCCGCCACGAACGCGGGGTGCGCCCGGAGCAGCGGCATCAGCACGTCCAGGAGCTCGGTCACTTTGTCGTCGTCACTCATGACGCGGATCTGTGCCATCAGGCGTCCACCGCGCTCGACGCGTCGTCCTCCACGAGGAGCCAGGGCGCTGCGCCGGACACCGTGAAGGGCACGCGGGCTGCAACGAGATCGAGGGTGCCGAGCAGTTCGGCGACGTACTCGGTGTCGTCCAGGTCCGGCGGGACCGGGTGGCCAGCGCCGGGGCCGCAGACCACGGGCACGCCCTCCGGGTGGAGGTTGACCCGGGCGAGCCACTCGGGCGGCAGGAAGGTGGGCGCGGGCGGCCGCGGCCGCCGAGACGCTGGAGTGCACGGCGCGCAAGACAACGGTCCCGCGGCCGGCGGCCGGGCGGTTCGAGTCGCTGTGGCGGGCGGGGTGGCGGTGGCTGGCGAGGCGCTGTCACGTTGACTGACCGGGTGGGATGATCTTCTGGTTGATCATGCTGGGAGGGGTCGTCCGTGGAGAGTACGTCGCCGTCGTACAGGGGGCACAGGCACCCGGTCGAGGTGATCTCCCACTGTGTGGCTGTACTTCCGCTTCCCGCTCAGCTTCCGCGAGGTCGAGGAGCTGATGCTCGAGCGCGGCGTCATCGTCTCCTACGAGACCATCCGCCGCTGGTGCGCCAAGTTCGGCCAGGCCTACGCGAACGGACTGCGCTGCCGCTGGCCCCGGCCCGGGGACAAGTGGCACCTGGACGAGGTGTTCATCAGGATCAACGGCGAGCTGAAGTACCTGTGGCGGGCCGTCGACCAGGATGGCAACGTACTCGACATCCTCGTCCAGAACCGGCGGGACAAGGCCGCCGCCCGACGCTTCTTCCGCAGGCTGATGAAGAAGACCCGGTCGGTGCCGAGGGTGGTCGTCACGGACAAGCTCCGCTCCTACGGCGCGGCCCACCATGAGGTCATGCCCTCCGTCGAGCACCGCTCCCACAAGGGACTGAACAACCGGGCCGAGAACAGCCACCAGCCCACGCGGCAGCGTGAACGTGCGATGAAGGGCTTCCGCAGTACCGGTGGAGCCCAGCGGTTCCTGTCCGCGTTCAGCGGCATCTCACCCCACTTCCCGCCCCACCGCCACCTGATGACAGCCTCCGACCACAGAGCCCAGATGACCATCCGCTTCGCCATCTGGGACCAGATCACCGGCGCTGACAGCCGGCCCACCACGGCCTGAACACAGGCCCGGACCGCAGGCCCACCACGCCCCGACGCACCATCAGACAGTCACGCACCCAACAACGTGACAACGCCCCCCGCTGCCCGTACGGGCAGCGCGGACACGGCCCTGCAGCTCCTCAGGGAGGCGCACGGTGAGCTGGACGCCGGCCCCAGGCCGTTCGCGGCCTTCCTGGACGTCTCCGGCATATGGGCCCCGACCGCGGCGTTCACCGCTGCCGAGGCCCATATGCCCTCTGCCACCCAGCAGTTCGCAGCCCTGGCCGAACAGACCGCAGCCCGCCTTGTCCGTGGCCGCGGGCAAGGAGCTGTCGTTGGCACAGTGCGTGTTGTACGCGGGTGTTGCCGGGCCCTGCGCTAGAAGGTCAGGTTCCAGGCGTCGATCTTGCCTGTGTCGGAGGCGGCGTTGTCGTTGACGCGCAGCTTCCAGGTGCCGTTCGCGACCTCCGATGAGGCGTTTACGGTGTAGGTCTGGGCGATGTTGTCGGCGCTGCCGCCGGCGTGGTTGTGCAGCGTGTAGACGGTGCCGTCCGGCGCCACCAGGTCGACCTTCAGGTCACCGATGTAGGTGTGCTTGATGTCCACACCCACCTTGAGGGTGGCCGGGGCGTTGCCGGTCACGCCGGTTATGGCGATTGGGCTCTCCACGGTCGCGTTGTCGTTGATGGCGAAGTCCGCGAGGTTCTCGAAGTACTTACCGGGCGGCGGGGTGGTCCCGACGGCCTTGAGGGCGTCGACTTGTCCTTCGCCGAAGAACGAATTGTTGGCCGTCGTGCCCGTGCAGCGGCTGTCCGAGGGGCAGGCGATGTCGTTGGCCTGGGCGGCCAGCTTGGCGCGGATCTGCGCCGGGGTGATGCCCGGGTTGGCGCTGGCGATGAGTGCCGCCACGCCGACCACGTGCGGGGTGGCCATCGAGGTGCCGCTCTTGCTGCCGTAGCCGCCGCCGGGGACGGTGGAGTACACGTTGCTGCCCGGCGCCGCGACGTCGATGACGCCCTGCCCGTAGTTGGAGAACGAGGCCTTGGTGACACCCGTGCCGTTGGCCGCGACCGTGACCACGCCCGGCAGCTCGGTCGGGATGTCGAGGCAGGCGTTGGTGATCGTGCGGGTGACCGGCGTCGAGTCGTTCGGGCTCGCGGAGTCGGTCGTCTTGTGGGCGAGGTCGTAGTTCTCGTTGCCCGCGGCGGCGATCTGGAGGGAGCCCTTGCCCTCGGCGTACTCCTGGGCGCGCTTGACGCCCTCGATGATGGCGGCCTGGTCGATGTTGTCCGGGCAGTTGAACTGCCACGGGTCCGTGTAGTAGCTGTTATTGGTGACCTTGAAGCCGTGGTCACCGGCCCAGACGAAGCCGCAGATGGTGTTCTCGGCGAAGAAGAAGGAGTTGCCCGGCTCAGCAACCCGGACCGCGGAGATCTTCACCCCGGGGGCCACGCCGACGACGCCCTTGCCGTTCTTGGCCGCGGCGATGGTGCCCGCTACGTGGGTGCCGTGCGTGTCGACGTCCCGCCAGGCGCCGACACGGGTGTCGGGCTTGCCATAGGCGCAGGAGACCGAGTCGGCCGCGTTGAAGTTGGGCGCCAGGTCCTGGTGCTGGTCGTCCACACCGGTGTCCAGGATGCCGACTGTGACGGAGGCGGAGCCCGGGTTCACGGCCCAGGCCTGGTCGGCCTTGATCTGGCTCATGTCGGCCCGGACCGGTTCTCCGGCCGGGGTCGAGGCCTGGGCCGGATTGGCCGGGAGCGCCGGGTTGTAGGCGTCGGCCGGGACGTCCGAGGTGCGCGTGGCGCCGACCTGCTGCACGCCGGCGATGCCGCGCATGGTGG
The DNA here is from genome assembly GCF_025399795.1 of Streptomyces rhizosphaerihabitans. Taxonomy (GTDB): domain Bacteria; phylum Actinomycetota; class Actinomycetes; order Streptomycetales; family Streptomycetaceae; genus Streptomyces; species Streptomyces rhizosphaerihabitans. Next base: position 31,167 of record NZ_JAODTZ010000075.1, read on the forward strand.
CGGCGAATTCGCTGGACGCCGAGTGGGCGACGATCACGCCGATGGCGTCGAAGTTCGAGAAGACGGTGCCGCCGTTGGCCGCGATCGCGGAGCGGACCGCCGAACTGTCACCGGGGGCGGTGATCACGAGGTAGGCACGCGTGCCGGCCACCCAGGTCGCACTCTGGGAAGCCGGCACGGCGGCCGGAGCGTGGGCCTTGGCGGCTGGCACGGAGGAGGGGTCGATGGGGAGCGTGCCCGCGAGGGCGCCCGGGGCGCCGAACGCGAGGGCGGCGGCGCCGAGCGTGGCCGCCAGGACCAGCGTGCGTCTAGTCCGGCTGGATATGTGGGGTATCAATGCGTCCTCCGGAGACGGCCCGGCCGTGCTGAGGGCACCGGCGGGGCCGTACGAAACGAGTGGTGGATGCAAGATGTCAGGCGCGTGCTCCCGTACGGAAGTACCTTTCCGTGCAGGGGTGTTATAGGGGAATGGCTGAAAAGAGACATACTCCGGGCATCGGGGGATCGGGATCCACCGGGAGCTCGGCGACGTCGACCGCCCCCTGGCGTACGCCGCCGACCTGGTGCCGGCCATCGACGGGGTGGACCGGCTGCTGGCGTGGTGGCTGACCGAGGTGCGCCCGCAGTTCGGTGACGAGCCCGCCGGCGGGCAGGCCGTGCTGCTGCCCAGCCGCCGGCACACCCTCGAGGGCGGGCGGCGTCCGGCCTGTGCGGTCACCCTGCGCGACGGAGACCAGCGTCCGGAACCCGTCCCACTTGGGCTCCACAGCGCAGCCCGGCCGTAGATCGGGCTCGGGCACGGGGGCGCTCAGCATCGGTCTGGCAGCATCCACGTCGCAGTGGACGCCTTCCATCAGATGTCCCGGTGTTGTCCTCTTGCCTTTACGCGGGGACCGAGGCGAGGGCGTGTTCGTCGCCCAGCGCCGCGAGGTGGCGTTCGGCGTCCAGGGCCGCCTGGCAGCCGCTGGCGGCGGCGGTGATGGCCTGGCGGTAGGTGTGGTCGACGACGTCACGGCATCTACGCCGGCGACCTCGACGCGCTCCTGCGCACGGTCATTGCCGCCTGACTGCCCCCGCACGCCGGGCACTGAAAGGGTTGCGGGGGAAAGTCGGTGACATCCCTCACGTGCCCGGTCCTCATCAACGTGCCGCGATAGTACGTGGCGTGTGGCTGATATAGGCGGATCTGGCATATGGAAGCAGGCATACGCGGCATCTCGGCCGGGGTCACCGGCCCGGGTCACCGGCCTCGAGCCGCCGGACCGCCTCTGCCGTCCTTCTGACGGAGTGTCAGGCGCCGGCGGCGTCCGGCGCGGCGGCCCGGCACAATCCCGGGCCGGATTCAAGGGTGCCCTCGCCTACTAGGCGAGATAGTTGAAGCCCCCGTTGTCGTGCCCTCCCGCGGCTTTTAACAATGACGGCCCCGCAAGGCGTCCCCGCAGGTCAAGCGCAGTGTCTGTGCGAAACCGAGCCCGCCGGAGGCGCAAGGAGAGTCGACCGAACGAGGTCCGCATGAGGAACCACCCGAAGCACGGCAGGAAGACGCGCCGCCGGCCCATAGTCGTCGCCGTCCTGGCGATGGGCGCGGTGGCGGTGCCGTCGGCTGCCATGGCGTGCATGGGCGACGAAGGAGCCGAGGCCATCACCGCCACGTCCAGCGGTCCCTGGACGGACGGGAAGAAGACGTCCTGGGACGGACACCGGACGGACGGGAAGAAGACGTCCTGGGACGGACACCGGACGGACGGGAGGAAGACGTCCTGGGACAGGCACCGGGGGCGGGACGTGCGGACCGCGAAGCCCACGGCGACGGCTTCGCCCTCGGCCTCGCCGACGACCTCTCCCAGGACTGAGGCGCCCGCCCCGGAGAAGCCCAAAGCGCCCGTCTCGAAGGCGACCACCCCGCCCGCCCCGACGAGGACCACCGTCGCGCCGAAGCCGACCGCCGTGCCCCCCTCGACGACCGCCGCACCGAAGCCGCCCACCATCACGGCTCCCGCCGCAGGCACGGCGACCCCCGCCGTCGCCCGCGTGGTCGCCCTGGTCAACAGCGAGCGCGCCAAGGTCGGTTGCTCCCCGGTCGCCCTGAACGCGAAGCTCTCGCAGGCCGCCCAGGCTCACAGCGCGGACATGGCGAGCCACAACACCATGTCGCACACCGGTTCCGACGGGTCCGACCCGGGACAGCGGATCACGCGCGCGGGCTACCTCTGGAGCACCTACGGCGAGAACGTCGCGTACGGGTACTCCACGCCCGAGCAGGTCATGGCGGGCTGGATGGCCAGCGCCGGCCACAAGCGCAACATCCTGGACTGCGGCTTCAAGGAGATCGGTGTGGGGGTGGCGCAGCCAGGCAACTACTGGACGCAGGACTTCGGCACGGCCCGCTGACGCTCACGGGGCCCACGCCCGTCACGGCCCGTAGGCCGGCCCTGCCCCGAAGGGCAGCGCGCACCCGGGCCGCGTCCACGTCGTGCAGGGGTGGCCCCCCCACCAGACGCGGGTGCTGCTCCTGACCGATGCCGAAGCCGCCGCGTGGGTCACCTCCACGGCGGCCGGAGAGAGCTGACCCCGAGTCGGACACACCACGGGCCCCGGAGAATCAGCCATGACATCTCCGGGGCCCGACTTCATGGAGTCACGCTGTTCAACGACGCCGCGACATCGGCGTCACGCCCGCCAACCGGTCTCCGGCGGGTGTGCTGGGGGGCCAGGTCTCGTGAGTGCGTCGACTGGGCGAGCGATTGCCGCTCAGGACAGACGGCGATCCGTCCGCCGCCGCGCCGCCGGTGCCGGTGGCGTGCGGAAGGCGGTGTGGACATCGGCCTGCGGGGAGGTCAGCGGACGTCGACGTAGTCGCCTGAGGATGAGGTGTCGAAGTACTGGCTCGTCGCCGTCCAGGTCGTGGTCCAGGTGCCGTCCCGCAGGGCTGTGAACTTCTTGGAGAAGGTGCCGCCCTTGCCGGTCTTCACGGTGCCCATG
>NZ_JAODTZ010000076.1 GCF_025399795.1 Streptomyces rhizosphaerihabitans
GCCCATCGCGAGGCCGCCGAGGTAGACGTTCCGCTCGCCCGTCAGGTCGTTCATCAGAGCCGCGTTCACGCCGAGCAGCGAGGGCTGGCCGTCGGTGTAGATCTTGCCGTTCTCCACCGGGAGCAGGCCCGCGACCGCCTTGAGCAGAGTGGACTTGCCCGAGCCGTTGGTGCCGATGAGACCGATGGCCTCGCCGCGGTAGGCGGTGAAGGACACGTCCTTGACGGCGTGCACCTTGCGTACGCCCGCGGCCTTCTCGGTCTGCTTGCGCCGCAGCATGCGGTTGAGCGCGGCGGTGGCGCTGCCCCGCCCGGCGCCGGTGCCGTTGACCCGGTAGACGATGTCCACGTGGTCGGCGACGACGGTGGGCACGAGCGCGTCGGCGGTACCGGTCGCGCCCTGGGGCCGCGCGTCCTGCGTGAGGGTGTCAGCCATGTCAGCCACGTCCGTACGTCTCCTCGGCCTTCCAGAAGTAGATGAAGCCGCCGACTCCGGCGAGCAGGGCCCAGCCGACCGCCAGCGCCCACACGTGGTGCGGCAGCTGGTTGGCGTGGAAGCTGTCGATCAGCGCGTAGCGCGTCAGGTCGATGTAGACGGCGGCCGGGTTGCTCTCCAGGGCGACCATCGCCCAGTGCGGCGTGTGGCTGTGCTTGAGCGTCGAGGCGATGCTCCACATGACACCGGAGACGTACATCCAGGTGCGCAGTACGAACGGCATGAGCTGCGCGATGTCCGGCGTCTTGGCGCCCATGCGTGCCATGACCATCGCCATGCCCACGTTGAAGACGAACTGCAGCGTCAGGATGGGCACGATGAGCAGCCACGACGCGCTCACCGGTACGCCGAAGCACAGCAGGATGACGACCAGCGCGGCCATCGAGAACAGCAGCTGCTGGAGCTGCTGGATGGCGTACGACACCGGCAGCGCGGCGCGCGGGAAGTGCAGGGCGCGGACCAGGCCGAGGCTGCCGGAGATCGCCCGGGTGCCCGCCATGATCGAGCTCTGGGTGAAGGTCCAGATGAAGACTCCGGTGACCAGGAACGGCACGAAGTCCGGCACGCCGTGCTTGGTGCCGAGCAGCACACCGAAGATGAAGTAGTAGACCGCCGCGTTCAGCAGCGGGTTCGCCACCTGCCAGACCTGGCCGAGCTTCGCCTGGCTGTACTGCGCGGTGAGCTTGGCGGTGGCGAAGGCGGTGATGAAGTGGCGCCGTGCCCACAGCTGGCGGACGTACGCGGGCAGGCTCGGGCGTGCGCCGCTGACGGTGAGGCCGTACCGGGCGGCGATGGCCGCGGCGTCGTCGGCGGGGGAGGCCGGTGACGCTGCCGGGGGCGGTGTGTTGAGAACCTGGCTCACATCCGTTGCTTTCGCTCGGGGGGTGGGGGCGCGCGGTCCGTCCCGAACGATTCCGACGGCGTTTCTTGCCGTTTTCTTGCGTCGGAACGGGACCGTATCGTCGTAACGCGAGAGTAGGCCCAGTCGACGTCGGAACGCAACCGTTTCGTCGTAACGCCCTATGCTGGTCTGTATGACGACGAACGCCGATACAGCCGCGAGTGCCGCCACGCCCGCGCCTGCCGCCGGGAAGGCCCCGCGTCGCCGGGCTCCCGCCGGTGCGGCCGTTCTCCGCGAGGACATCACCGAGGCCATCCGCGCCGCCGTCTTCGAGGAACTCGCGTCGGTCGGCTACGCCCGGATGTCGATCGAGGGCATCGCCCGCCGTGCGGGCGTCGGCAAGACCGCGGTGTACCGGCGCTGGCGCTCCAAGCTCCATCTCGTGCTCGACCTGGTCTCGGCGGTCGCGGTCCAGGGGCTTCCCGCTCCGGACACCGGCTCCCTCGAGGGCGACCTGCGGCTGCTGTACGAGGTCACCTCGCGCGCCCTGCGGCACCCGGTCGCCGGCCAGATCATCCCCGACCTCCAGGCCGAGGCGGCCCGCAATCCCGAGATCGCGGACGCCATGCAGCAGGCGCTGCGGCAGGGCCAGCAGTCGGTGTCGAACGGGATCGTCGCGTCGGCCGTCGCGCGGGGCGAGATCCGCGAGGGGGTCGACGTCGAACTCGCGCTGGACCTGATGTCCGGCCCGCTCTACTGGCGCGCGGTGGTGGTCCGCGGCCCCAAGGTCCCGAAGGGCTACCTGGCCAGCCTGGCCCGCGCGACAGCGGCGGCGCTGAAGGCGCTGTGAGCTGAGCGGGGGGACGGTCCTCCGGCCTGCCGACGGTGCCTTGCTCAGCCCCTTCGCCCTTCGCCCTTCGCCCTTCGCCCCTCGCTCCTTCGCTCCCTCGCTCCTCGCTCCCTCACTCCCTCGCTCCTTCGGTTCTTCAGTTCTTCACGGCCAGGAGGCCGAACAGGTCGGGGACTCCGCCCGGACCCGCCTCTGCGGTGCGCACCAGTCGGAGGCCGGCCGCGGTGGCGGCGTTGAGGAGGTCCGCGAGCGGCAGGTGCCAGGCGCCGACACGGGCCCGGACGCCGGCCGGGTTCCACGCGGCGAAGCTGCGGGAGCGGTCGGCGTACCGTTCGTCGACGACGATCCTCGGACGCCCGCTCCAGTCGGCGAACGCGCCGATGAAGCACGGGTGCACCCCGAGGTGCACGAATCGTCCGCCGGGCCGCAGTACACGGGCCGCTTCCCGCAGGACGGCGGCGTAGTCGGGCAGGTCGGTGTGGGCGAGCACGCACACGGCGGCGGGCAGCGAGCCGTCGGCGAACGGCAGCGCGGTCGCGTCGGCCAGCGCCACGGGCAACCTCCCCACCGCGTGCCGCAGTTGGCCCCCGGACAGATCCACGCCCACGGGTGTCCAGCCCTGTCCGGCCAGGGCCGGAGCGTGCGCCCCCGTGCCGCAGCAGATGTCCAGGCAGGTCCCCGTGCCGGGGCCCAGCAGTTCCCCGACGGTGGCGTGCACCCGCTCGATGTACTTCCCGGCCGTGCCCGCCGACATGAACTCGTTGTACCAGTCGGCGTGTGCGTCGTACGTCGCCCTGGATTCCATGGCATCGAGGGTAGGGACACCGCTCCGGGCGATGGGCGCCGTTCGCTCAGGGCATGCGCTCCCCAGTGGGCCGTTTCCCCGTCAACCTGCGTGCGAGGTCGGTGAGTTCGGCCGCCCGCAGCACCCGCCCGCCCCAGCCCGGCAGGGGTACGTGCAGTGCCTCGGTCCACCGCTCGGGCAAGGCGCCCTCTCCGTGCACCGCTCCCGCGAGTGCGCCCGTCACCGCCGCGACGGTGTCCGTGTCGCCGCCGAGGTCGATCGCCGCGCGTACGGCGTCCTCGAAGGAGCCCGTGGTCCGCAGCGCCCATACGGCCGAGCCGAGACAGGGCCACACGGCGCCGTTGAACTCCGTTGCCCTGTCGGGATGCCAGCCGGCGTCGAGGACCGTGGCGTAGCGGGCCCGGTGGTCCGGGTGGACGGCGTCGAGGGTGTCCGGGAGGGCGGTGAGGGGGTCGTGCCCGAGCAGGGCGACGCGGATCAGTTCGTGGAGGATCGCCGTGCCCTCCCAGGCGGCGCGGTCGCCGTGGGTGAGCGCGGCGATGCGGCGGGCGGCGGACATCGTGGCGTCTCTGCCGTACGGGGCGAAGAACACGGCGGACGTCGACGCCCGCATCAACGAGCCGTTCCCGGCGGCGCGTTGGTTCACCTGGAAATGCAGGGCGGCCGCCGAATCCCAGGGATCGCCGCTCGTCAGGACCGCTTCGGTCTGCAGGCCGATGTCCTTGGGGTCGGCCGCCGCCCACCGCCGGAACCGGTCGAACAGGTCCGGGAGTTCGAGGCGGCCGTGCCGGATCAGCGACTCGCCGACCAGGACGGCCATCTGTGTGTCGTCTGTCGCCTCACCTGGGTCCCAGCCGCCGCCCCCGCACATCTCCCCGCCCTGCCCGGGTACCGGGAAGCGTCGGGTGAACGCGCCTTCCGGGCCGAACTCGAAGGGCGCGCCCAGCGCGTCGCCCACAGCGGAGCCGAGGATGGTGCCGGTGGCGGTCATGGGGCGAGGGTAGGGCGGCGAACGGGAAGGGGCGAGGGTAGGGCGGCGAACGGGAGGGGTGCGGGCAAGAGGGTGGCTGGGAAAGGCAGTTCAGCGGTGGTCCGGTTCAGCGGGGGGAGGGGGTCCGGTCCGTGCTAGGTCCGGCTTGCGCCCGGGTGGTGGCGGAGCCAGCCGGACCAGGCCGAGGTGATCATGTCCTCGACGTCGTAACGGGCCTTCCAGCCCAGTTCGACGCAGATGCGCTCGGCGGAGGCGACGACGCGGGCCGGGTCGCCGGGGCGTCGCGGGGTGGTGACAGGGGGCCGGTCGTAGCCGGTGAGGGCGTTGATGCGGTCGATCATCTCGCGGACCGAGACGCCCTCGCCGCGGCCGATGTTGAGGGTCAGATCGGTGCCGGGGGAGGACTGGAGGGCGCGGGCCGCGGCCACATGCGCCTCGGCCAGGTCGACCACGTGGATGTAGTCGCGGACGCAGGTGCCGTCGGGCGTCGGGTAGTCGTCGCCGAAGATGCGCGGCGGAGCGTTCTCCGTCAGCTTCTCGAAGACCATGGGGACGAGGTTGAAGATGCCCACGTCGGCCAGTTCGGGGGTCGCCGCGCCTGCCACGTTGAAGTAGCGCAGGGAGGCCGTGGACAGACCTGTGGCGCGGCCGGTCGCGCGCACCAGCCACTCGCCCGCCAGCTTCGTCTCGCCGTACGGGCTCATCGGCACGCACGGTGTCTCCTCCGTCACCAGTTCCACGTCCGGCATTCCGTACACCGCGGCCGAGGACGAGAAGACGAAGGCGGACACGGAGGCCGCGGTCACGGCCTCCAGCAGCACGCGCAGGCCCTCGACGTTCTCCCGGTAGTAGTGCAGGGGCAGTTCCACGGACTCGCCGACCTGCTTCTTCGCCGCCAGGTGGACGACACCGGTGACGGAGTGCTCAGCGAGCGTCCGGGCCAGCAGCTCGCCGTCCAGGGTCGAGCCGACCACCGTCGCCACGTCCGACGGCACCCGCTCCGCGATTCCCGTGGACAGGTCGTCGTACACCACGGCCTGTTCGCCCGCCTCGCGCAGCGCGCGGACGACGTGCGCTCCGATGTAGCCGGCGCCGCCGGTGATCAGCCAGGTCATGTGCGGCCGTTCCCCTCGTCAATGAGCTCGTGGTGCTGTCGCGTGTGTGGTCCGGTGTGGTGCCGTGCGGCCGGGCAGGGGCGGGGCGCGCGTGCGGTGTCCGCGTTCGCGCGTCGCGTCTCCGCGTCCGCGTATCAGTGAAGCAGGCGACGGAGCCTTCGGGACAGCACTTCGGTCATTCCTCGCCAACCGGACGCCGTCCGCAGACCCAGTGCCCCCGCGTGCGTCCGGTACGGCTGTACGAGGAGAACACCGTGGTGAACGTCCGGAACAGCGCGGCGGCTCAGCAGACCGGGGCCGCCGCGCGCGTGCGCCGACACCTCCCGGCTCGTGCCGTCGTGAAAGAGCACGACCAGGCGCAGATCCCAGGTGCCCGCGCCCAGCGCCGACAGCTCCACCGGTATCTCCGCCGACCAGGTGTCGCCGTAACGGTCGGCCACCAGGGACGCTGTGCCGCTCAGGCCCACCCGTCCCTCCTCCCGGTGGACGAACTCCACGTCCACCGCGGCGGGACCGGCCTCCGCCATCCGCCCGTACAGCTCGTGCAGGCGCAGCCGCAGCCGGGTGCCCCACGCGCGGGGCCGCAGTTCCGCGTCGACGGCGGCGGGCAGGAGGTGGGCCGGCCGGTCGAGGAAGTGGTCCAGGGTGACCTGGGGGAGGTCGGAGGACCAGACGGGGGTGCCGTCGGAGGCGCGGGCGTAGGGCGGGAGCAACCGTGCCGGGCGGGCCGCCAGTTCCTTGAGGCGGGGCAGGTCGCGCGGGGTGGGGGCGGAGAGGAGCACTCGGGCGACGAGGCGGCCGGGGGCGGCCGGGTCGACGGTGAAGTCGGCCGCGTCGAACCTCGACAGATAGGCGCGCGTGAGGTCCCACCAGGCAGTCCGGTACTCGGGAGTGCGCAGTTCCAGCTCGCGCGTGTACATCCGCAGCTCGTGGTCGAGGAACTTGGCGTGCACGGCCCACGCGAGCTGCTTCTCCCCGGCGCCCAGGAGGGTCTCGTACGCCGCCTGGTTCGCCTCTGTCCGTGCCCGCCAGTTGCTGATGCCGGCGCGGTCGAGCGAGATGGACAGGTGGTCGGCGGTGCGCCGGACGTGCCAGATGTACACCGTGTCGGGGATCAGCGCGATGCGTGGCGCGGCGGCCAGCACCCGCGCGGTGAACACGAAGTCCTCGTAGGGGTAGCGGCCCTCGGGGAAGCGGATGCCGTGCTCGCGCAGGAAGTCGGTGCGGTACAGCTTGTTGACGCAGAGGGTGTCGTGGGCGAGCCGGAGGCGGCGCGCGGGGTGGGATATCAGGGCGGGCCGCGCGTAGAGCTCGCGTTCCCAGGGGACCTCGCGGCCCGAGGGGAGTTCGCGGCGCACGCACAGTCCGGCCGCGACCTGGACCTCGTGTTCCCCGGCGGCGCCGAGCAGCGCGTCCACCGCGCCGCGCGGCAGGACGTCGTCGCTGTCCAGGAACATCACGTACGGGGCCGTGGCCGCGTCGATGCCGTCGTTGCGCGGGCTGCCGCAGCCTCCGCTGTTGGCCGGGCGGTGGATCACCGTCAGGCGCGGCTCCGCGTCGGCGAGGGCGTCGAGGAGCGCCGCGCTGCCGTCCGTCGAGCGGTCGTCCACCGCGATCACCTCGCGGACGGCCGGGCCCTGGGCGAGCGCCGAGCGCACGGCGTCCGCGACATGAGCGGCGTCGTCGTACCCGATGACGACGACGCTGACCTTCGCATGGTGAGGGTTCATGTGATCCACGGGCCGGAATCGTAAGGATTGCGGGTAATTCTCCGTTAAGAGGCAGTCACTGTCTTGTTCGGAGCGCGGCGGGAATTCGGTGTGGACCGCGTGCCCGCCCCTGCCGACGTGGTGCGGTCCGCGGCGGCCGTGGACAGGCCCGACCGCCACAGCCGTAGGAGCGACACCCCCGCCGCCGTCGCCAGCAGGCCATTGCGTACGAGCATCAGCAGGCAGCCCGTCCAGGTGCTGCGCACCACTTCGCCGTAGAACCCCGGGTACACGACCGAGCTGACCGCCGTCGCCGCCACGATCAGCGCGGCGACCGGGCGTTGCGTGGTGTGCCGCGAGGTCAGGCAGACGGCGGCGAGGCCCAGCAGCCACACCATGTACTGGGGGCTGATCACCCGGCTCGTCACGGTGAACAGCAGGACGGCGGTGAGTGCCGCGTCGTACGGGGTGGCCGTCGTCCAGCGTCGTGCCCGTACGCGCCACAGCAGCACGAGCCCGAACGCGGCGACCGTCAGGGCGAGCGAGCAGGCCGCGACGACGCCGACGTACGGCCCGACGAACTCCATCGCGCCGTACTGGTAGCGGACCGTCCCCGGCCATCCGGCGCGGCGCGCGAAGCCCAGCACCGTGCCGCCGAGCGACTCGATCTGCACACCCCGGCCGCTCTGCTGGCGCAGGAAGTCGAACGGGCCGTCGAAGACGGCCGCGAGGACGGCGAGCAGCGCGGACGCGGTGACCGCCGCCGATGTCCACACCTGACGGGTGGTGCGGCCCCGGGGCGCGCCGATCAGCGCCAGCGCGGGCCAGACCTTCACCAGGGCCCCCATCGCGGCGAACGCGCCGCCCACGCGCGGTCGGCGCGAGAGCGTCAGCAGGGAGACCACGGCGAAGGCGGTGACCTGCACGTCGTACCGGGCGAGCGGGATGTGCAGCAGGAGGGGCAGGCCCAGTACCCACAGCCGGGCGCCGCGCAGACTGCGGCCGGCCCGCCGACCCGCGCGCGTGAGGACGACGGCGATCACCGCGTCGGCGGCGAGCGTGAGCGTCACGAACGCCGTGAAGTACGTCAGCCACGGCAGCAGCGCGGGCGCCAGCAGCACCGGCCCGGCGCCCGGCGGGTACTGCCACAGCCGGTCGCCCACCGGGAACGCGCCCTGCGACAGGACGCCGTACCAGCGGAAGTACAGATGACCCACCTCGCTGGACACCCCGCCCCCGCCGAGCGGGGCGAGGTGGTCGTGGGCGAGGAGCCACAGCATCAGAGCGCGGGTGGCGAGCCAGGCGGCGGCGAGGGCAAGCGGGCGGGGGTTCCGGAAGACGCTCATCAAGCCCGGATCGTAAGCCGCATGGATGGGTCATACGGCGCGATACGCCGTCAATACCGGTTAAAGGTTGTTTAATAGCAAAAAATCGCTCCCATGGTGTATGCGTGGGCGAGGCGGTCGGCGGCTCGGCGTCCGGAGGCGGGGGCCGTCCTCCTGCCCGCCCTGGTGATGCTCGTGATCGGGCTCTGGGGGCTCGACCGCGGCGCCATGTGGCGCGACGAGGCGGTGACCTTCCAGGTCGCGCGGCGCTCGGTGCCCCAGATCTGGCATCTGCTGCACACCGTGGACGCCGTGCACGGCCTGTACTACCTCCTCATGCACGCCGTCCTCGCCCCGCACCCCGGCGAGATCGCCCTGCGCCTGCCGTCCGTCTGCGGTGCCGCCGCGACCGCCGGGCTCGTGGCCGCCCTCGGCGTGCGCCTGTGCCGCCCGCGCGTCGGTCTGTGGGCGGGCCTGCTGTACGCCGTCACGCCCATGACCGGCCACTTCGCCCAGGAGGGCCGCTCCTACGCGCTCGTCGCGGCCGGGACGGCCGGAGCGACCCTGCTGCTGGTGCGGGCCGCCCGGTCCACCCGGCCCGGACCCTGGTGCGCGTACGGAGCCACGGTCGCCGCCACCTGCCTGCTGCACGAAATGGCCCTGCTCCTGCTCCTCGCCCATGCCGCGACGCTGGCGCTCGCCCGGGTACCGGCGAGGGTGTGGCGGGCCTGGCTCCTCGCCGCAGTGGCCGTGACCCTGGTGCTGACGCCCCTGGTCCTGGTCTCCCGGGGCCAGTCCGCGCAGGTCTCCTGGCTGTCACGCACCGGCCTCGGGAGCGCGGAGCGCCTGCTCGCGGCATTCACCGGCCCGGCCCGGCTCGTGATCGTGCCGTACCTGGCCCTCGCCGTCCTCGCCCTGCGGCCGGTGCGGACCCGGCGAGGCACTCTCTCGCTGCCGGCCGTCGCCCTGCCCCTGGCCGCGGTGCCCCCGGCGGTACTGCTGACCGTGTCGCACTGGAGGCCGCTCTACGACGAGCGGTACGTCTTCTACGCCCTCGCCGGGGCCCCGCTGCTCGCGGCCGCCGGAGCCGAGTACCTCGCGACGAGGCTGCCGCGGCCGCTGCCCCACGCGGTCCTCACCGGCGTCCTCGCCGTGACCCTCGTCTTCGCCGTCCAGCTCCCGCTGCTGCGCCAGGACCGCAGCCCCGACCGCCGCCCCGACAACCTGGCCGCCGTCTCCGCCCTCGCCCACCGCGAACTGCGCCCCGGCGACCCGGTGCTGTTCCTGCCCTCGCTCGCGCGGCGCGCGGCACTGGCGTACCCGAAGGGCTTCCGCGGGATCCGTGACATCGCGCTGAGCGTCCCGGCGCCCGCCTCCGGCACGCTGTACGGCCAGGAGGCGGACCCCGGTGAACTGCGCCGCAGGCTGGAGCGGCTCGACCATCTGTGGCTGGTCGTCGCGCCCTTCGCGACGCATCGGGCATGGTCCCCGGACAGCGCGACCGAGCGCCTCAAACTCGCCGTGGTCGGCGGGCAGTTCGTGCCCCGGGAGCAGGTCGTCCGCAAAGGGGTGACGCTGCGCCTCTATGTGCGCAGGCCTACGTACATCCCGGTGCCTCCGACAGGGCGGCTTCGTCCAGGGCTGCCGTCAGTCGGTCGAGCCGGGCCCGGAGCTCTCGGATCTCCTCCAGGTCCGCCCCGGTAGCGGCCGCGATCCGGCGCGGCACGGACAGCGCGCGCTCCCGGAGCGCGGCACCCTCCTCGGTGAGCCCCACCTGCACGGACCGCTCGTCCCGCGCGCTGCGCTCCCGCCGTACGAGCCCCGCCGTCTCCAGCCGCTTCAGCAGCGGCGACAGGGTCCCCGAGTCGAGCCGCAGATGCTCGCCGACCTTCTTCACGGGCAGCTCGCCGTGCTCCCACAGCACCAGCATCACCAGGTACTGCGGGTAGGTGAGCCCGAGGTCCTTCAGGAGTACCCGGTAGACGCCGCCGAAGGCGCGTGAGGCGGCGTTCAGCGAGAAGCAGATCTGTTCGTCGAGGCGGAGGAAGTCCCCCGCCGCAGGGGCCTCGGGGCTCGGGGCGGGCGTTGCGGTCATGCCCTCAGGATAGCTCTTGCGAGCAATTTAGTTGTGCACAATTAAATTGCGTGCTCTAATTCTGGTCGTGGGGCCGCCGGACCGGCAGCCCCCGCCAGGATTTCGACTTGAGAGGGATGGTCCCCATGGACGCGCTCTACACCGCTGTCGCCACCGCCACCCACGGCCGCGAGGGCCGCGCCGTCAGCTCCGACGGCACGCTCGACCTCCAGCTGGGCATTCCGGTGGAGATGGGCGGCAGCGGCCAGGGGACCAACCCCGAGCAGCTGTTCGCCGCGGGCTACGCCGCCTGTTTCGCGAGCGCCCTCGGCCTGGTCGGCCGTGCCGCGAAGGTCGACGTCACCCAGGCCGCGGTGACCGGCGAGGTCGGCATCGGCAAGCAGGGCGAGGGCTTCGGCCTGGCCGTCACGCTCCGCGTCGAGCTGCCCGACACCGTGGACGAGGCGACCGGCCGCAAGCTGGTCGAGCAGGCCCACCAGGTCTGCCCCTACTCCAACGCCACCCGCGGCAACATCCCCGTCGAGCTCGTCATCGAGTAACCGGCATCGAGCAGGCCGGTGCGGGACGGTTCGTCATCGAGCGGCACGGACCACCGCACCGGCCTTCGCCCCGGCACCCGCACCATCCTTCGCGCCGGCTCCTGCACCGGCCGCCGCACCGGTGCGGGTGCCGGGCCCCGGGCCGATCCGGGCCAGCACCTCGCCGGTCTCCCGGCTCCACGCAACCACCGTCGCCTCCTCGGGCACCCGCCGCCAGCGCGTCAGCAGCAGCCAGCGGACGTGGTACCGGCGGGCGACGGCGGTGCGCCCGGCCCGGGTCGAGGACGGGGCGAGATAGGCGCGGACGGCCGCGAGCCGGCGCAGCCGCTCGGCCTCGTCGAGGGCGGGGTCGGGCCAGGCGGGCGCGGCGAGATCCGGGCCGTAGCCCGCGATCAGATGGACGGAGTAGTACCCGTCCGCGATGACCGCCTCGCCCGGCCGGATGTGCCGCGCCGCCCAGTCGTACGTCGGCCAGCGCGGCGGCTGGTCGAAGTCGAGCGGGTCGAGCGAGCGCGGCACCACCGCCCCGGCCTGCACCGTGAGGAAGCCGGCCAGCGCGCAGGCGGCCGCGGCGGCGCCCAGCACCCGCCGCCCCGGTCCCCACGGCCGCGGCGCCGCGAGCTCCACCCCGAGCGCGAACTGGAGCGGCACCAGCGTGAGCCCGAGGATCCTGCCGTACGTGTAGTGCCCGCTCACCCAGCCGTACGCCACCGCCGCGCACTCCAGCGCGAACATCAGCACCAGGGGATCGCGCCACCCGTGCCCCTCGCTCCGCCGGGCGCGCCGGGCCCGCAGCCACAGTGCGGGCACCCCGGTCAGCGCCAGCCAGAAGTGTCCGGGCATCCCCTCGTAGAGCCGCTCGTGCATGGCGTCCACGCTGCGGTCCCCGGTCAGCGCGAAGACGTCGAAGTACGGCCAGGCGTACGCGACGAGGAGTGCCACCGCGCCCGTCAGCAGCCACCGGCCCGCCACGGCCGGCCGCCGGCCGCGCTGCCCGCCCGCCACGAACGCCACCGCGCCGAGCACCGCCGCGATCGACGTGATCGGATGCACGAGCAGGATCAGTCCGTACAGGGCGCCGAGGGCCGCGTACCCCCACCAGCTCCTGAGGCCGCTCGGGCCCACGTACCGGACGAGGCCTCCGGTGCCCGCCGCGCGCGTGCCCGTGAACGCCCAGGCCCAGAAGGCCAGTCCGATGGCGAACGTCGAGGGATAGCCGAGGTTCCCGGTCATCGACATCAGCCCGAGGTAGCCGCTCCACCAGGCCCGCTCGGTGCCCCACAGCAGCACCATCGCGAACAGACACAGGACCGGCGCCCAGCGGCGGGGTGTCAGCACCCGCGCGAAGCGGCCGACGCCGGTCAGCAGCACCAGCAGGTTGACCGGTCCCGACAGCCGCACCACCGCCCAGCCGCCGAGACCGGTCAGCCGGGCGAAGGCGCCCTGCGCCACCGCGTACGGCGAGTAGTACGGGCTGCCCGCGCCCGGCAGGTCCGCCATCGGGTGCCGCGGGTGGAACAGGTTCGCCCGCAGTCGTTCGACGACCGCCGCGTGCTGGCCCGCGTCGCAGCACAGCGGGATCCGCCAGTGGGCGAGCGTCATCACAAGCCAGAACAGGCCGCCGAAGACCTGGTACGGCGTCGGACGCCAGGAGCCTCTGCCGCGCAGCGCGGTCGCACCGCGGACGGCCCCACGCCGGACGACGACATCGGTGCTCATCGGGCGGTGGGGGAGACGGGAGCGGCGGTTTCAGGCATCTGCCGTATATGCCCGCCCCGATCGGCCGCCTAGCCCGAGATCACCTCATCGGGCGACCTCGGTGTCCCCGCGCGAGGGCCCCGGAACCGTGCGGCCGAGTGCCCGCGCGCCCGGCCGGACGACCGCGTCGAGGAGCAGCGGAAGACCCACCGCCGGCAGCAGCCACAGCAGCACGATCAGCCGGTCGCCCCAGACGTTGATGTCGGGGTGCGCCGCCTGGTTGAGCACCCCGGTGCCCGCCGCCGCCAGCAGGAAGACGGCGAAGGCGGGATACCGGCGCAGCGCCCCCCAGCCGGCCGCGACCACAGCCGTCAGGAACAGCGGCTCCCAGAACTGGCGGCGCACCCATTCCACCCAGAAGGCGACCTCCAGATGGAGGAACTCCGGCCATGGACGGGCACGGTCCGGGCGGGCGTAATGCCCCGTGAGCAGGTCCTGCACGCTCTCCGACTCGGACGGGTAGTGCAGCGCCCTCGCGAGCAGCACGATGGCCAGCACGCCGCAGCCCGCCACCACCCCGAGGGTCCGCAGTGGCCCGTCCCACCGGCGGCGGCGCGCCAGGAGCACCGCGCAGGCAGCGGTCAGGCACAGCCCGAGGAAGAGCGCCTGCGAGTGCTTCACCGTGAAGAGGACCGCCAGGGAGCCGCCGGCCAGCCAGGTCCCGGCCCGCGCACGGCCCTCCAGCACCAGCGCGCAGCCCCACAGCGCCGCGAGGGTCACGGCCATCATCAGGCCCTCGGTCATCGGGCGCATCGCCGTCGTACCGCACGGCAGGACGTAGAAGAGGGCCTGCCCGGTCAGAGCCGCGCCGGTGGAGACGCGCAGGGTGCGCAGGAGCAGGAAGACGAGCACGCCCCCGGCCACCGTCACGGCGACGCCCGACGCCCACAGGCCCCACTTCACCCCCAGCACCGTGACGAACGGCACCAGCAGCATCGGATACCCCGGCCGCGCCTCGAAGATCCGCATGAAGCGGGCCGACATGAACGGCACGGTGTGTCCCGCCGTCTGCCCGGCCGCGAGCCGCGCGGACACGCCCCGCCACTCGTCGCGCCGGCACTCCGCGACGACCCGCCGGGTCGGACTCGCGCGGTGGAAGCGCACCACGTCGACGGCCTGGTTGCGCCGTGCGACGGACGCCTTTCCCGCGCAGACGTAGTCGATCGTCAGCGCGGCGGCCTCCTGCTTGCTCTCGCCGCGCAGACTCAGCGCGTACGAAAGGTAGTTCTTCGTGTCGGGGGTGTCCCGGGAGGTGAGGTTGGCGAGCTGGAGGACGGCGAAGACGACGGCGACGAGGATCACCCGGGCGCGGGCCGAACGCGGTGCGCGCAGGGCCCGCACCCGGACCCGGCGGGGACGCGCGCTCACGGAGCCGCTCGTGGTGCCGTTCACGGGGCCCTTCACGGGGCTGCTCATGACGACGTGAGGACGTCGTGGTCCGCCTGTGCGGGCACCGGGACGACCGCGGCCGGACCGGCGGCCCGCTCGCCGAGCATCAGCGTCCGCACCACCCGCTCGGCGGCCCGGCCGTCGTCGAACTCGCAGAACCGCGCCCGGAATCCCGCCCGCAGCCGCGCCGACTCGCCGTC
Organism: Streptomyces rhizosphaerihabitans; assembly: GCF_025399795.1. GTDB lineage: Bacteria > Actinomycetota > Actinomycetes > Streptomycetales > Streptomycetaceae > Streptomyces > Streptomyces rhizosphaerihabitans. The sequence goes on from NZ_JAODTZ010000076.1 coordinate 14,113, forward strand.
CCGCCAGGCCCCCGACGTGAACATCCGCACCAACTCCCGCTGCGAGCGCGCCACATGACCCGGTGCGTCGGTCGTGATGTCGAAGTAGGCGCCCCGGCTCGCCGCGTACGCGCCCCAGTCGTCCGCGAGGAGCACGATCGGCCGGTCCAGGTTGGCGTAGTCGAACATGAGGGCCGAGTAGTCGGTCACCAGGGTGTCCGAGGCGAGCATCAGGTCCTCGACGCGCGGTTCGTCGGTCGCGTCGAACACGACACCGCGCCGGTGCAGTTCGGCCAGCCCCATCCCGCGCGGCGGACCCTCCGCGAGCGAGGGATGCAGCCGTACGACAAGGGTGTGGTCCGCGCCGAGATCGTCCGCGAACCGCGCCAGGTCGAGACGGTCGACATGGCCGCCGCGGAGATAGTCGCGGCGCGTCGGCGCGTACAGCACCACCCGGTTGCCGGCCGGGATCCCGAGACGGGCGCGGACCGCCGCCCCGTCCTCGGGCCGGGCCCGCACGAGGACGTCGTTGCGCGGGCTGCCGGTGCGCAGCGAGGTGAAGTGGCAGGGGTAGGCGCGGTCCCACACCAGCTCCGAGTGCCGGTTGGCGACCAGGCTGTAGTCCCAGCGGTCGGCGCGGCGCAGCATCTGCGGCACGTCGAGGCCGTGCCGGGCGCCCGGTTTGTGCAGCAGGTCCGCGGCCATGTACTTCAGCGGAGTGCCCTGGTGGGTGTGGATGTGGACGCTGCCGGGGCGCTTGACCAGGGAGCCGGGCCAGTTGACGTTGTTCACGAAGTACGTGGCCCGCGCGGTGACCTGGCGGTAGCGCAGCGAATCGGGGAGGACGTGCTCGGTCCCCGGCGGCAGCAGCGCGGCCTGCTCCTCGTCGCGCACCACCCACACCCCGCGCAGATGCGGGGCGAGCTCCCGGGCCGCGGCGTACACCGCCGCCGGATCACCGAGGAGCCCGCGGTGCGAGAACGCCGAGTACACCGCCAAGTGCGGGTCCAGCGGCCGGTGTTCGTGCACCGCGGACCAGCTGCCTTTGACGCGCGCGGCGAGGATCCGGCGCGCCTGCTGCCCGCGCCGGCCGAGCTCCCGGCCCGCGCGGCCCGCTTGCCTCCGCACCCGGTAGCGAGTGAATCCGCCCTCCAGGACGCGCAGTTCGGACGGTACGGGACCGCTCTTGTGCTTGCGGAAGAGCGCCGCCGTCAGCCGGAAGAACTCGGCCTTGTCGCCCTGCGGGAGCCGGTCCTCCTTGGAGAGGATGTCGAGGCAGTGCTCACCCATCTTGTGGTGCAGATACGGGCGCCAGTCCGACAGCTCCGGCCGGGAGCCGACGAACGCGAAGACCCGCTCGTACTGGTCGTGGATGTCGAAGTGCTTGCGGCTGGTGGTGGACAGGATGTTGCCCTGGCGACGCTGGCGGTAGGCCAGACAGATCCGGTCAAGGGTCGCGATCCGTCCGGCACTCAGCATCACCGGGAACGTCCAGGGCGTGTCCTCGTAGTACCCGGGCGGGAAGGCGAAGCTCTCCCGTTCGACGAACGCGCGGCGATAGACCTTGTTCCACACCACCATCAACAGGTCGAGGATCTCCGGGTGTTCGGCCGCCGAGAAGGTGTCGGCGCCGGCCTCCGCGAGCACCCGGGCCAGCACGTTCCTGCGGGTGCCGCCCCACCAGTAGGTGCGCGCGTAGTCGAAGACCAGCACATCCGGGTCGGCGGTCTCGTCCAGGCGGTCGGCGACGGCGCGCAGCGCGCCCGGCGTGAGGGTGTCGTCGCTGTCCAGGAAGAGGAGGTAGTCCCCGCCGGCGAGCGGCATCCCGGCGTTGCGGGCGCGCCCGAGCCCCACGTTCTCCGGCAGATGCAGCACCCGTAAACGCGGATCGCGGGCCGCGTACTCGTCGAGGATCGCGCCGCAGCCGTCCGGGGAGCAGTCGTCGACGGCGATGATCTCGAGGTCCGTGTACGACTGGTCCAGGACCGAGTCGAGGCACTCGCGCAGAAAGCCCTGCACCTTGAAGACGGGGACGATGACGCTGAAGCGGGGCACGTCAGCTCCTTACGAGGGTGGACGCGGCGGGAGCCGGGACACGTTCGGCGAGCGGCAGGACGGGCGGGATCGCCTCGGGGGGTTCGCCCAGCAGCACTCTGCGCACCACCCGCTCGGCGGCCCTGCCGTCGTCGAACTGGCAGAACCGCTCACGGAACCGGGCCCGCAGCGCGGCGGCGGCCGGATCCGCGTAGGAGCCGTCGGTGAAGAGCGCGGCCAGCTCGCCCGGGGTGCGCGCCACCCGGCCCGGCGGCTCCTCCAGCACGTCGAAGTAGACGCCCCGCGTCTCCCGGTAGACCTCCCAGTCGTCCGCGTACACGACGACCGGGCGGTCGAGGTTGGCGTAGTCGAACATGATCGACGAGTAGTCCGTGATCAGCGCGTCGGCGGCCAGGCAGACGTCCTCGGAGGACCGGTGCCCGGTCACGTCGATGATCCGCCGGGAGCCGCGACCGCGGCCCTCGTCGTAGAAGTAGTGGGCGCGCAGCAGGACGACGAACTCCTCGCCGATCTCCTCGCAGAAGGCCTCCAGGTCGAGCCGGGACGCGAAGCCGGTGCTGTAGTCGCGGTGGGTGGGCGCGTACAGCAGTGCTGTCTTCCCCTCGGGCACCCCGAGCCGCTCGCGGATCCCGGCCACGTCCTCGGCGGTCGCCGTGCAGTAGACGTCGTTGCGCGGATAGCCGTACTCCAGGGCCTCGTAGCCGCCCGGGAAGGCCCGCTCCCACATCTGGGTGGAATGCCGGTTGGAGGAGAGGTTGTAGTCCCAGCGGTCCACCCGGGACAGCAGCTTGGCGAAGCTGCCGGTCGCGGCGGCCACCACCGGATACGTCGACTGGTCGACACCCATCTTCTTCAGCGGTGTGCCGTGCTGGGTCTGGACGTGCACACTGCCGGGGCGTTTGACCACCCCGTCCGCGAAGTTGGCGTTGTTGACGAGGTACTTGGCGCGGGCCAGCACCTCCCAGCCGCGCCGGCTGCCGATCACCGCGTGCTCGATGCCCTTCGGCAGTGCGTCCACCGCCTCCGGCTCGACGAGGAACACCGAGCGGATGTGCGGGGCGAGTTCGCGGGCCTTGGCGTGGATCGCCGCCGGGTTGCAGGCGTAACCCCGGCCCCAGTACGCGCAGTACACCGCGAGGTTCTCGTCGAGCGGGCGGCGCAGCTGGACGGCGTAGAGCGCGCGGGTGCGCAGCGTCCTCGCGCGGGGCACCCGCCGGACCACCCCGGAGACGGCCCGGTTCGTGCCGCGCAGCGCACGGAACGCGCTGTACGCGCCCGCCGCGAGCAGCCGGTGCTGCACACCGAGACTGCCCGCCGGCACCCGGAACCCGGCCGGGCGGTGGTGTCGGTAGAGCTTGCCCGCCCGGCGGAAGAAGGCGCGGCGGCGGCGCGCGGGCACCCGGGCGGGGTGCGCCGCCGTCTTCAGGACCAGGGAGAAGAGCTGGCCGAACAGCCCCTTCGACCGGGCCGCGGGCAGGGTCCGTTCCGAGGCCCGGACGAGGACCCGCTCGACCTGGTCGAGGAGTTCGAAGTGGTGCTCGCCCGGTGCGTTGAGCCGGCTGCCCTGGCGGCGCAGGTGATGCCGTACGCAGACCGTGCGCAGCAGGGCCGACCGCCCGGCCGCCACCGTCACCAGGCCGCCCCAGCCCGTGTCCGTGAAATGTCCTTCGGGGAAGGCGAGTCCGTGCTCGGCGAGGAAGCCGCGCCGGTACGCGGCGCTCCACGCCGGAACGTGCACGCCGAGGACCTCCGGGGCCTTGTCGAGCGGGGGCGTGCTCGGCTCGCCCTCCCACCAGTGCACCCGCTGATGCCCGAACCAGAGGACGTCCACGTCGGCCTGGAGCCCCGCGTCCAGGGCGGCCAGCGCGCCCGGCACCAGGTCGTCGTCGCCGTCGAGGAAGAGCACGTACGCGCCGGCCGCCGCCGCGATCCCGGCGTTGCGCGCCGCGCTCAGCCCGCCCGACGGCGGCGAATGGACCGGGACCACCCGGGAGTCCCGCTCCGCGTACGCGGCGGCGACCGCGGCGGCCGGGGAGTCCGGCTCGTCGCAGACCGGGATCAGCTCGAAGTCGCCGAAGGACTGGGTCAGGACCGAGTCCAGCGCGCGGGCCAGTCGCCCGGCGACTTCGAAGGTGGGCACGATGACGCTGAAGCGGGGCATTCTGCTCTTTCTCTCAAGGGGCGCCGAACGGGGGATTCATCGCCCGGGGCGCCCGGTCGGCCGCCAGGTGGAGGGCCGGGTGGGCGTGGGCCGCGACGGACTGGAGGGCACGCGGACTCCGGTTCAGTGGGTCTCGGTCAGGGGAACGGCGGCACCTGGACCCGGAACGCTCCCGAGCGGCTGGGCGGCGGAGGTACCCGCCGGCAGGGCGGAGTCCTGGACGCGGAGGAGGACCGCCGCGGCCGAGGGGACCGGGCGGCGCTCGGCGAACGGGACGAAGGGCGGCACGGAGGCCGTCTCGCCGAGCACCACATGCCGTACGACACGTTCGGCGGCGCGCCCGTCGTCGTACGGGCAGAACCGCTCGCGGAACGCGGCCCGCAACTGCGCGGAGTGCGAGCCGCGCCAGTGACCGGTCGCGAAGATGTCGATCAGCTCGTCCTCGCTGCGCGCGACGGCGCCCGGCGGGAAGGCCCGCACGTCGAAGTAGGTGCCGCGGGCCGCCTCGTACGCCTCCCAGTCGTCCGCGAGGACGACGATCGGCCGGTCCAGGACCGCGTAGTCGAACATCAGGGACGAGTAGTCGGTGACCAGCGCGTCCGAGGCGAGGCACAGGGATTCGACGCTCGGATGCCCGGACACGTCGACGATCCGGCCGCCCGTCCTGTCATCGAGCGGCGCCCCGTACGTGTGATGGGCGCGGGTCAGCAGCACGAAACGCGGGCCCAGCCGACGCAGCACACGCTCCAGGTCGAGGGCGTGGCGCTGGGTGCGCCGGTAGTCGCGGTAGGTCGGGGCGTACAGCACGGCGATCGCGCCCGGGGGGATGCCGAGCGACTCGCGCAGCCGGTCCACGTCGGCCGAAGTCGCCTGCTGGAAAACGTCGTTGCGCGGCAGCCCGTACTCCAGCGTCGTGTACGAGGAGGGGAAGGCGCGCTCCCAGACCAGCGTGGAGTGGCGGTTGGCGGACAGGCAGTAGTCCCACTTGTCGGCGCTGCGCAGCAGCTCGGTGAAGTCGGTGCCGCGCGCGGCGGCCGGACGGTCCTGGAGGTCGAGCCCCATCCGTTTGAGCGGTGTCCCGTGCTGGGTCTGGATGATGATCTGGCCGGGGCGCTTGACCAGTCGCCGGTCGAAGTCGACGTTGTTCACCAGGTACTTGGAGCGGGCGAGCGCCGTCCAGTACCCCGCGGTGCCGGGACGCAGCCGGCCCGTCGCGGCCGGGATGGTGTGGTGGTGTTCGAGGTCCGCGACCCACGTCGTGCGGATGTGCGGCGCGAACCCGCGGAACGCGGACTCCAGGGCCCCCGGACTGCAGCCGTGGCCCCGGCCCCGGTAGCTGGAGAAGACGGCACGGTCGGCGCGCAGCGGGAGACGGAGCTGCACGCGGTAGTGGAACCGGAGCGCGGCGCCGCGCACCGCGCGCAGCAGCCCGCCGGTCAGCCGCACGGTTCTCTTGCGGACCCGCGACAGGAAGGAGAGCAGGCGGTACGTGCGGTGCGTGCCGAGCCCGACCAGCGCGTGCCGCAACCGGGCGCGCGGGCCGGCCGGTGCTCCCGGGACGCGGTAACGGCGGTAGTACTCACGGGCCTTGCGCAGGAACTCGGCCCGGGCGGCGCGCGGCAGCCGGCCCCGCTTCACGAACACCGTGGCGAAGTGGTCGACCATGCGCCGGAACAGCACCGGGCGCCACCGGTCCAGTTCCGGGTGGGCGTCGACATGCGCGAAGACACGGTCGTACTGCTCGAAGACATCGAGATGCTGACGGCTGCTGGTGCCGAGAATGCTGCCGTGCCGCCGCTGGCGGTAGTGCACACAGACCCGGTCGAGGGTGGCGATCGTCCCGGCGGACAGCAGCGCCGGGTACGTCCAGGGCGTGTCCTCGTAGTACCCGGGGGGGAAGGCGAGGCCCGCGTGCTCGACGAACTCCCGGCGGTACGCCTTGTTCCACGCCACCATCAGCAGCCGGAGCAGTCCGGGCCGCTCGTCCAGCCGGAACGGCGCCGGGCCCTCCTCGGCCAGCTGCGCCGAGGCCTGGTTCCGCACGACCTCGCCCGACCAGTACGTGCGGGCGTAGTCGTAGACCAGGACGTCCGGTTCGCCGGTCTCCTTCAGCCGGTCGGCGATGGCCCGCAGCGCGTTCGGAGTGAGACTGTCGTCGCTGTCCAGGAAGATCAGGTAGTCGCCGGTGGCGCGTTCGAGACCGGCGTTGCGGGCGCGTCCGAGCCCCACGTTCTCCGGAAGATGCACGGCGAGGACACGGGCGTCGCGGGCCGCGAACTCGTCGATGACCGCCCCGCAGGCGTCGGGCGAACAGTCGTCGACCGCGATGAGTTCCAGATCCAGGTAGGACTGCTCGAGCACGGATTCAAGGCACTCGTGCAGGTACGCCTGAACCTTGTACACGGGGACGATGACACTGAACCTGGGCACGGGACATCCATGGGTCGGCGCGGGCATACCTGCCCGGGAACGGCCGAAGGGGTGACTTGGTTACGCCAGATGTGGCATCCGGGGGACGGCGGGTGGACGGTGAGGGGCGGGCCGGTGTCCGGCCCGCCCCTCAAACGCTGCTCGGATCCGCCTACTTGACCGCGCCCGCCATCACTCCGGAGACGAACTGCCGCTGGAACGCGAAGAACACGGCCAGCGGGACCACCATCGAGATGAAGGCGCCCGGCGCCAGCACGTCGATGTTGTTGCCGAACTGGCGTACCTGCGTCTGGAGCGCGACCGTGATGGGCTGGCTCCCCGAGTCGGAGAACACCAGCGCGACCAGCATGTCGTTCCACACCCACAGGAACTGGAAGATCCCCAGCGAGGCGATGGCGGGACCGCCGAGCGGCATCACGACCCTTGTGAACAGGCGCAGTTCACCCGCGCCGTCCAGCCGGGCCGCCTCCAGGAGCTCCCGCGGGATCTCGGCGAAGAAGTTCCGCAGCAGGAACACCGCGAAGGGCAGGCCGTATCCGACGTGGAAGAGGACCACGCCGGTGATGGACCCGAAGACGCCGATCTTCCCGAAGAGTTCGGCGATCGGGATCAGCGCCACCTGCACCGGCACGACCAGCAGCCCGACCACGCCGAGGAACCACCAGTCGCGGCCCGGGAACTCCATCCAGGCGAAGGCGTAGCCCGCGAGCGAGCCGATGACGACGACCAGGAGCGTCGCCGGGACCGTGATCAATACCGTGTTGAGCAGCGAGTTGGTGATGTCGCTGTTCTCCAGGAGCTTCTGGTAGCTGTCCACGGTGAGCTGCGAGGGCGCGCTGAACACCTTCCACCAGCCGCTCGCGCTCATGTCCTCCGGCTTGCGCAGCGAGGACAGCAGCAGCCCGATCGTCGGCACCAGCCAGAACAGGCCGACGAGCAGCAGGAAGACACGGACGACGCCCCCGCTGACACCGCTCGCGATCCGTGAACCGAGCGAGGGCCTCGCCCTGTTCACCGCGGCGGCGGGCACGGTCTCCGCCAGCCGTCCGGCATGCGTGGTCATCGCCGCACCTCCCGCCTGAGCCTGCGAACGTTGCTGTGTCTTCCCGGGGGACAACCCCCGGACCCCCGGCCGGAAAAGAGGCTTGGGCTCACCGCCGTACCTCCCGCCTGAGCCTGCGAACGTTGAACAGCATCACCGGGATCACCAGCAGGAGCAGGAACACCGCGATGGCGCTCGCGATGCCCGGCTGATCCTCCGAGAAGCCCTTGCGGTACAGCTCCAGGGCCAGCACGTTCGCGTCGTCCTGGGAGGAGCCCGGCGCGATGATGAAGACCAGGTCGAAGACCTTCAGCACATTGATCATCAGGGTCACGGCGACCACCGCGAGCACCGGCGCGAGCAGCGGCACGGTGACCCTGCGGAACACCTGCCACTCGTTCGCCCCGTCGACCCGGGCCGCTTCAAGCAGCTCGCGCGGCACTCCCGCGAGCCCCGCCGCGATCAGCACCATCGCGAAGCCCGCCCACATCCAGACGTACGAGCCGATGATGGCCGGGGTGACCAGGGACGGGCCGAGCCAGTCGACGCCGTTGTACGGCTCCTTGAAGTTGCTCGCCGGGAGCCGCAGCCGGGCTCCGTCCGCCGTGCCCGGGAGCGAGAACGTGCCGTCGTCACCGACCTTCGCCGTGTCGACGACCTTGCCGTCCTTGACCGCCTCGATCCTCATCCCGGAGTAGCCCAGCTCGCCCGGGTCCACCTGACCCAGCCGGCCGACGCCCTTGCCACGGGTGAAGTCCTGCCAGGCCGTCCCGGTGATCCTGCCGGGCGCGGACGCGGCCTGGACCGCCTTCCTGGCGCTGTCCGGCAGCTGGTCCGGGGCGACACCGACGAGCGGGAGAGTGACGGACTGCCCGGTGTGCACGGCCCCCCGGGTGATGAAGCCGCCCTTCTCGGGCTCCAGCGGCGACTGCCGGCCCGGGTGGGCCTTCGGGAACGCCGACGACGGGGCGAAGGTGTCGTGCACCCCCACCCACACCGCGTTCGCGACGCCCTTGGCCGGGTCCTGGTCGTACACCAGCCGGAAGATGATGCCCGCAGCCAGCATCGAGATCGCCATCGGCATGAAGACGACCAGCTTGAACGCCGTTCCCCAGCGCACCCGTTCGGTCAGCACCGCGAAGACCAGCCCCAGCGCGGTCGCCACCGTCGGGGCGAACACCACCCAGATGACGTTGTTCTTGAGCGCCGTGCGGATGCCGTCGTCGGTGAACAGCGCCTTGTAGTTGTCGAACCCGGCGAACCCGTCGCCCTGTTGGTCGTAGAAGCTGCGGACGACCGAGTACCCGATCGGGTAGACCACGAGCGCGCCGAGCAGCACCAGGGCGGGCAGCAGGAACAGCGCCACCACGGCCTTGCGGGTGCCGGTCACACTCTTGCGTGTACGGGCCGGAGGCACCGGTGCGGTGCCTCCGGCCGTTGCCGACGTCATCGCCGGATCAGCCCTTGTAGGCCGCTGCGGCGTCCGACTCGAGCTTGGCCTGTGTCCCCGCCACGTTCTTCGGGTTCTTCAGGAAGTCCTGCAGGTCCTTCCACTCGCCCTTGCCGGGCGTTCCGCCGAAGGCCTGGGGGGCCTGGTCGGACATGTCGAAGCGGAAGTCGTCGCCGGCCGCGATCAGGGCCTTGGCCATGGACCGCTGGACCACGTTCGGATACGCGGAGTCGGCCACGGTCTTGTTGGGGGAGAGATAGCCGCCGAGTTTCGCCCAGATCGTCGCCGCGTCGGGCGAGGCGAGGAAGGTCAGCAGCGCCTGGCCCGCCTTGGACTCCTTCAGCAGCACGGCCGCGTCGCCGCCGCTCACCACGGGCGCCTTGTCGCCGACGGCCGGGAACGGGAACACCTTCGCGTCCGTCCCTATCTTCGCCTTGGTCTCCGCGATGTTCACACCCACGAAGTCGCCCTCGAAGACCATGCCCGCCTTCGGCTGGTCGCCGCCGGTGAACGTCTGGGTCACCGAGGCCGGGAACTCCGTCTGGAGGGCGCCGTCCGCGCCGCCCGCGACGAAGTTCTTGTTGCCCCACACCTGGGCGAGCGTGGTCAGCGCGTCCTTCACGGACGGGTCCGTCCACTTGATCTTGTGCTGTGCGAGCTGGTCGTACTTCTCGGGTCCCGCCTGGGAGAGATAGATGTTCTCGAACCAGTCGGTGAGCGTCCAGCCGTCGGCGCCGCCGACCGAGAGGGGGGTGACCCCGGAGTCGTAGATCGTCTGCGCGGCGGTCAGGAACTCCTTCCAGGTCGTGGGCTCCTTGGCCCCCGCGTTCTCGAAGACCTTGGTGTTGTACCAGACCAGCGACTTGTTGGCGGCCTTGAAGTAGACGGCGTACTGCTTGCCGTCGACCTTGCCGAGGTTCTGCCAGCCCGGTGCGTAGTTCTTCGTCAACTGCGCCTGCGCGTCCGCGCCCACGGGCTTGGCCCACTTCTTCTCGACGGCCTGCTTGACCGCGCCGACCTGGGGGAGCAGCGCCACGTCCGGGGGCGCTCCGCCCGCGATCTTCGAACCGAGGAAGTTGATGATCGGGTCCTGCGCCGGTACGAAGGTGACCTTCGCGCCCGTGCGCTTCTCGAACTCCGCCAGCACCTTCTTGAAGTTGGCCTGCTCCGCCCCTGTCCATACCGCGGCGACTTCCAGGGTGGCGCCGTCGAGCTTGGGGAGGGTGACGGAGCCGGCGCCGGTGCTCTCCGTACCCGTGCCTTTGTCGTTTCCCTTGCCCTCGTCGCCGTTGCCGCCACCGCACGCCGTGAGCGTGAGAGCACCTGTGACAACGACGGCCGCGGCGGCCTGTGCGGCTCTGCGCGAGCGGCGCGTGGAGTGATCGGGCGACCTGCGTATCTGAGGATTGCTGCGCATCACTGCCCCGTTCTTCGTTCTTCGTTGAACGTCAAAGCGGCTGCCCCGTGCGCTCCGGTCTACGCCAGGTCGCTCGGGGGCGGCAAGACCGCCGGTGCTGTCAAGTACGCGATCGTGATTGGGTCGTGACGTGGGGTCATGGATACCGAAGCGCGCCAGAGAGGCGAGCCGGCCTTCCCCGTGGCCCCGGTCCGCGCACAGCGCCGGGACCCGCGCGGTGACGGGCAGGACCCGAAGAAGCCCCGCGGTGCGCGGGCTGAAGCCCCGCGTGCCCCGTGACGCGCGGCCGAGGCCCTGCGCACTCCGTGACGCGCGGGCGAAGCCGTGCCGCCCCGTGACCCGCGGGCCGAAACGGTGCAGGCTCCGGGGCGCGCGGGCGCGGGCCCGGCGGAAGGGTCGGGCAGGCCCTGGCTAGAGCAGTGACGGCACCTCGACCGCGGAGACGGAACGCGCGGCTCGTTCCAGGGCACTGGCGAGCAGGGCCAGGTCGGTCGGTCCGTTGCCCAGCTCGCGGACCGGGCGGCGGGCCGGCGGGTCGCCCATGCGGTGCCACTCCAGGGGGACGACCGTGGGGCGGAGCGTGGCCGTACGGGGAATGCGTCCCGTGACCCGCCCGCCCTGGAACGGTGTCTCCCGGCCGTCCGGACGGAGCAGCCGGCCCCGCCCGGGGGCGGGTTCCTCGGGCCCGGGCAGCGGTGCGTCGAGGGTGACGCGCAGCGCGGCGGAACGCGCCAGTTCCGACGCCGCGGTACGGCCGCCGACGCCGGACGCCGCCACGAGGTGCACCCCGAGCCGGTCCCCTTCCCGGGCGACAGCCTCCAGCGCCCGTACGACCGAACCGGCCGCCGGGCGTCCAGGGGACCCGAGAGGCGGTGACAGCAGGGCGTCCAGGTCGTCGACGACCACGATCAGACGGGCCAGCGGCGGCCCCGGTTCGGTCCGCTGCCGCGCGGCGGCGGGCCGCAGCCGCAGCGTCGAACTGGGCGGCGAGTCGAGATCGGAGGCGCCCAGGGAGGAGGTCGCGTTCGACGAGGGCCCCGCCGAGCGCTGGGCCACGATCCGGCCGGGCACGGTCCGCCCGGCGTGCCACTCCGCGAAGCCGAGCCGGCCCAGCAGCTCGGACCGCCGCTTCAGCTCGGCACTCAGCGACTGGGCGAACTCCCGCATCCGCACAGGGTCGTTGGCCGTGAGGTGAGTGGTGACATGCGGCAGGTCCGTGCAGGCCTGAAGTCCTTCCCCGCCGTTCGCCGCGCCATGGCCTCCCGTGCCGTCGCGCCCGTCCATCAGGACTATTCCGAGCCGGTCGGGCCGCTCGGCGGCGGCGAGGGACGCGGCGACCGAGCGGAGCAGTTCCGTACGGCCGCTGCCGGGCGGCCCCTCGATCAGCAGGTGCGGGCCCTCGACGGGCAGGTCGACGGCGACGGGGCCGCGCGGGCCCGCGCCGAGCACGGCCCGCGCCCGTCCGCCGAACGCCTCGCTGTCGTCCGCGGCGTCCGCCCAACGCGCCATCAGGGAGGCGGGAGTGGCTCGCGCCAGCCCCAACTCGTCGAGCAGGCGCGCCATCTGGGGCAAGGGCGCGGACACGCGCGTGTGCCGGTCCCCGAGCGCTCCGTCCGTCCGCAGCGGCGCGAGGGACCGGGCGAACCGCTCGGCCCAGGGGAGGGACACGGCGTCCACGGCGGCGACGGTGCCGTGTCCCACGGGGCCGCGCGGCAGCTGTCCGGCCGTGGCGGAGGACGTACGGCCCGTGCGTGGCGCGGTGGCGTCGGCGGGTCCGGCACCTCCTCCGGGACCCGTTCGCCTCGCGACTGCGGGGTGAGGGATGCCCGTGTGGGTGGATCCGTCGTGCCGGGGACCGGAGTGCGCCGGGGCGGTGTGCGCGGGCCCGGAGCGCGGTGATCCGGTGCGCGCGGGCCCGGCGCTGTCGAGTCCGCCGTGCGGGGAGCCGGTCTGGAGGGACCCGGTGTGCGGTGCGCCCCGCGGGGTGCGCTCGCCGGAACCGCCCGGTGCCACCCGCATCAGCCGCAGTGCCGTGGCCACGTCCCCGCTGAGCAGCGCCACCGCCCCGCACTCGCGGAAGGCCGGCGAGGCCTCGCAGGCCGCTTCGTACGTCTCCGTCACCGGCGACGCGGGCGACGCCGCAGGGGTCTCGGCGAGACACACGAGATGGATGCCGGCCCGCGAGCCCTCGTGCGCGAGGCGCATCACGGCCTCCCGTACGTCGGCGCCGCCGGGGTCCCCGTCCACGACGACCACCGTGAACGGACCGTCGTAGCCGTCGTCCGTGCCGTCTTCCCGTGCCCAGGAGGGCCGCCGCACCACGCCCCGGAGGCCGTCGTCGCCGACCGGGGCGACGCGCTCGCCGTTGTCGTGCGTCCCGGACCGGGCGGCCGGAACCGTCGCGCCGGCGCTCCTGGGCAGCGGGCCGCGGCCCGGTGTGCCCTCCGCCTCCGCGAGGTGGTCCTCCAGGCGGCGCAGGAGTTCGTCCGTGCGCGCCGCCGCCTGCTCTCGGTCGTACGCGAGAAGGAGACGGCAGTCCTGGCCGTGGGCGGGGCGCAGATGGGGGAGCCAGCCGAGCCAGGACCACTCGGCGCTGCGCTCCTCCACCGTGCGGGCCCGGTCGGTGCTGATGAGGACGATTTCCAGGGTGTCGGGGGAGTGCAGCGCGGCGAGCTGCGCGACGACCGCGCGGGCCAGCCCCGCGAGACGCGCCCGCGGTCCGGCCAGGCCCAGTGAGCCGGCCTCCCGCAGCCCGGCGGTCACCGGTACCGCGGGGAGCAGGCCCGAGCCGTCCGGCGCCGTCCGGTCGGCCGTGCCCAGACGCACCGTCAGCGCCTCGGGGTGTCCGGGGCCCCGCTCCCACAGCCGGGGACCCGGCCCCAGCGCGGTGAGCAGCAGGGTCGCCGGGTCGGGCCAGCTGTCGGGCGACCGCCGCACGGCGGGAAGAACTTCCTCCACCGCGACGGCTGCGTCCTCGTGCATCTCCTGTGTGGTTCCGGCCGGGCCTCCGCGGCCGCCGGCCAGACGCCGGGCCCACGCACCGATGCCGCCCCGCCTGCGCACCCCCGGTGGAATGTCCGTGCCCCGCGTCGGCGTGCCTTTGCGTGCACCCGGGATGCCCACGCCGAGGGTGCCGGACGCGTCGCCGGCCCCGGGGCCGAAGCTCCCCGCGGCCGCGGCCTCCGTCCCGGGCCGTCCGCCGGAAGTCTCCCCGGGTCCGCCGGGGCGACCCGCCCCGCGTGTGGACGCGCCGGGGCCGGAATCGCGGCCCTCCGCCGCCGCGCCCCGCGGCCTGCTCTCGATCCGGGGTGCCCCGCCCTGCTCCGGCACGGCCGGGGGCACCGCCCGTCCGTGCTCCAGCGCTCCGGGTACGCCGCCACCGGAGGCCCCCCACTCCGCGGTCCCGTAGGCGTGATGCGTCTCGCCCACCGGCGGAAGGGCGCCTCCCCGCGCGAGGGAGGCGCTCTCGCCGCGCGCGTGGGGCACGGCACCGCGCGGCTGCGGCGGACCCGGCGGGGAACTCGGCGGCGAGGAGGAGGACGCGTTCGGCCCCGTGGCGGAGGAGCCGCCCCGCGAGACCTCCGCGGGGGAGCCGTCCGTGGTCGCGGCGGCGGTGTCCGGCCGGGCGGCGGTGCCGGCGCGCCCCGGGTCGCCGTGCCCGTCGAACCCACCGTCCCCGGCGGGACCGGCCTCGGCCGACCCGGCCCGCACCCTTACATGGCCTTCGCCGTCCGGCGCCGTCTCCAGGACGGCCGGACCGCCCGGCGGGGCGAGCCGCAGGGCGGACTCGCCGACCCGCAGCAGAGCGCCCTCGGTGAAGAGGACCGGGCGGCCGCCGACGCGGGAGCCGTCGAGCGTCGTGCCGTTCGTGGAGCCGATGTCGGCGACCGAGACACGGCCCTCGGGGGTGACGGTGACCGCGCAGTGCAGGCGGGACACGTCCGGGTCGTCCAGGGGCACGTCGGCGTCCGCGGAGCGGCCGATGCGGATCTGGCCGCCGTGCAGCAGGTGCACGCCGCCGGCGTCGGGCCCCGCGACCACGTGGAGCTGGGCCGAGACGTCGTCCAGGTCGGGACCGGGCTCGGCGGGTGCGCCCAGACAGAGCACGGCGCCGTCGGTCAGCGGTGGCTCGCCGAGTGTGCAGCGCTGGGCGTCGAGCCGCTCCGCACCCGCGTAGAGCACGATCTGGCCCCCGCCGGGCTCACGGCCCCGCTCGCCCTGGGAGGTGCCCCCGCTTCCCCCGACCGCCGCGGCCAGCCCCGACGCGACCGCGGCCAGCGCCGTCCCGGCGGGCGCGGTGACCAGCACATCGCAGGCCGTGGCTCGCCCCCGCGGCTCCGATGACGGGCCCAGCGGGTCTACGACGGTCAGCCGGATCTGCATCGCCGTCAGGGGTCCCTTCCGCGCAGGTGCCCGCGACGAGGACGAGGCTGTGCTGCGGTCCCCCACCGCAGATTCCCCCACCGCACACGGGCACAACGGCCAGTACTGGAGGCATCCTCGCACCTGCCACCGACAACACGCCCGCCCCCCACCCGCAAGTGATCTTGATTGGTCGGCTCTGCCCGCAAAAGTGCCTGACCAGTGCCCGGCCGGTGTCCGCTTGAGATCGGTCACGCCCGGCCCCGGCAACCAAGCGACCGGAGTGAGCGTCTTTCTGTCGAACACGAGAGAGCGACTTTCCGCGGACCGTCGAACGCAGACGGCAACGCATACGTAAGCGCTTATGCGGACCACAGGTACGCATGGGACCTATGGGAAAGCACACGAGGAGGACAGCGCTGTGCCGGGCAGGGCGGCACTACAGTGGGTCGGAAACTCCTGTACCACGGTGATCACGGTGGACGGACCAGGCAAGCAAGCAACAGGGAGCGCATGACGTGCGGCCGGTAGGGAGCAAGTACCTCCTTGAGGAGCCGCTGGGGCGCGGCGCCACAGGCACGGTCTGGCGAGCCCGCCAGCGGGAGACCGCGGGCGCCGAGGCGGCCGTCGCCGGGCAGCCCGGCGAGACCGTGGCGATCAAGGTTCTCAAGGAAGAGCTCGCCAGCGACGCCGACATCGTGATGCGGTTCCTCCGTGAGCGGTCGGTGCTGCTGCGCCTGACCCACCCGAACATCGTGCGCGTACGCGACCTCGTCGTCGAAGGCGATCTCCTCGCCCTCGTCATGGACCTGGTCGACGGCCCCGACCTGCACCGCTACCTGCGCGAGAACGGGCCGTTCTCGCCCGTCGCCGCCGCTCTCCTCACCGCCCAGGTCGCCGACGCGCTCGCCGCCAGCCACGCCGACGGCGTCGTGCACCGCGACCTGAAGCCCGCGAACGTCCTGCTCAAGCAGGACGCCGGCGGGATGCACCCGATGCTGACCGACTTCGGCATCGCGCGGCTCGCCGATTCCCCCGGCCTCACCCGCACCCACGAATTCGTCGGCACGCCCGCGTATGTCGCCCCGGAGTCCGCGGAGGGGCGCCCGCAGACGTCCGCCGTCGACATCTACGGCGCGGGCATCCTGATGTACGAGCTGGTCACCGGGCGTCCGCCGTTCGCCGGCGGGTCCGCCCTCGAAGTGCTGCACCAGCATCTGAGCGCCGAACCGCGCCGCCCCTCGACCGTCCCGGACCCGCTGTGGACGGTCATAGAGCGCTGCCTGCGCAAGAACCCGGACGAACGGCCCAGCGCCGAGAACCTCGCGCGCGGACTGCGTGCCGTCGCCGCGGGTGTCGGGGTGCACGCGAACGCCGCGCAGATCGCAGCGGCCGAGGGCGTGGGCGCCCTGCTCGCCCCCGACCCGGCCCCGGCGCCCGTTCCCGGCATGCCCGGCGCGGCCGACCCCACGCAGGTGCTGCCCCAGGGCGCCGCCTCCTACGACCCGTACGGCGCGACGAGCGTGCTGCCGCACACCTCCGGCGCGGCCGACCCGACCGCCGTGCTGCCGAACATGCCGCAGCACCAGCCGGGCGGACAGCCCGGCCAGAGCGAGGACCCGCACCCCTGGCAGAACCAGCTGCGCGCGGCCCGTGACCGCAACGAACAGACGCAGGTCCAGTACCTCGACCCGAACGAGGACCCGCTGCGCCGCCGCCCCCAGCGGCAGGTCGCACGACCGCAGCAGCAGCCCCAGCAACAGCGTCCGCAGCGCGGGCAGCAGCCGCCGCCCGGATACGGATATCCGCAGCAGCAGCAACAGCAGCAGTACGCGCCGCAGCAGCAGCCGCAGCGCTACGCCCCCGAGCCGCAGCGGCAGTCCCAGCCGCAGCGCTACGCGCCCGAGCCGCAGCGGCCCCAGCAGCCCGCGCCGCGGCAGCCGCGCGAGCCCCGTCAGCGCAGCTCCAACCCCATGAAGATCCCGGGGCTCGGCTGCCTCAAGGGGTGCCTGTTCACGATCGTCATCCTGTTCGTCGCCGGCTGGCTGGTCTGGGAATTCAGCCCCCTTCAGCACTGGATCGGCTCCACCAGGAGTTTCTGGGGCGAGGTGACCCACACGTACGACCAGGTCAGCAGCTGGATCGGGGATCTCGGCTCGAACACCCACTCGAACAACTGACTCTGGGGATTTGTCGATACCTGACGGGTGATTTCGGTCTCGGGAGTGAAGGTTGGCTCCGCGGGCGCGTACTTTAAGCGGCAACACGCGTCTGTAGGAGCAGTCTTGGCACGCAAGATCGGCAGCAGGTACACCGCGCACCAGATCCTGGGGCGGGGGAGCGCCGGCACGGTGTGGCTGGGCGAGGGACCCGAGGGGCCCGTCGCCATCAAGCTGCTGCGCGAGGACCTCGCGTCCGACCAGGAGCTGGTGGGGCGCTTCGTGCAGGAGCGCACCGCACTGCTCGGTCTCGACGATCCCCACGTGGTGGCGGTGCGCGACCTGGTGGTGGACGGCAACGACCTCGCCCTCGTCATGGACCTCGTACGGGGCACCGACCTGCGCACCCGGCTCGACCGGGAGCGGCGGCTCGCCCCCGAGGCCGCGGTCGCGATCGTCGCCGACGTCGCGGACGGACTCGCCGCCGCACACGCCGCCGGGGTCGTCCACCGCGATGTGAAGCCCGAGAACGTCCTGCTCGACATGCAGGGCCCGCTCGGGCCCGGCGGCTCCCACCCGGCCCTCCTGACCGACTTCGGTGTGGCCAAGCTCATCGACTCGCCGCGCCGGACCCGGGTCACGAAGATCATCGGCACGCCGGACTACCTGGCACCCGAGATCATCGAGGGCCTGCCGCCGCGCGCCGCCGTAGACATCTACGCCCTGGCGACCGTGCTCTACGAGCTGCTCGCCGGGTTCACGCCCTTCGGGGGCGGACACCCCGGCGCTGTCCTGCGCCGGCATGTGACGGAGACCGTGGTCCCGCTCCCGGGCATCCCGGACGAGCTGTGGCAGCTGATCGTGCAGTGCCTGGCCAAGGCGCCCGCGTCCCGGCTGCGGGCGTCCGAGATGGGGGCACGGCTGCGGGAACAGCTGCCGCTGCTGGCCGGGATGCCGCCGCTGGACGTGGACTCCCCGGACGCGGAGTCCGCGGACGGGGACGACGAGTACGAGGAGACCGCGGAGCCGCCCGCGCCCGCCGCGGCGCGCGAGCGGCGCGGGGCCGTACCCCTGGTGCCGGGGGCCGCGCCCGACTCGAACCGTGACACGCACACCTCGATGCGGGTGCCGGCGCCCGACGAG
>NZ_JAODTZ010000077.1 GCF_025399795.1 Streptomyces rhizosphaerihabitans
CCGCTCCCGAGCCGTCAGCTTGCCCTTGGCATGCTGCGCCTCGGTCGCCTTCTCACTGGGGCCGGCCAGCGCCCGGCCACGGATCGCGTGCAGCTCGGCCACACGTCCGCGCGCGTCCGTCGGTTCGATAGCCGTCAGAGGCCTGTCGTCGACTGCGGTCAAGTGAGTTCCTCCTCGAGAGCGTCACGCCCCTCGAGGTCGTCGAGTGCGTGATCGGCATCAAGTACTTGGCGGACTCCTGCGAGCAGCCGTCGACCCGTGTCGGGGGCCCGGCCGCCGACGAGCACCGCCTCGGGCGGGAGCCGGTACACCGTGGTGCGGGAAGCCGCTCCCTTCATCGCCACGGCCGCCGCGTGGCCCGGACCGCTCGGCACGTCGACGACGCTCCAGTCGTCCGGTCGCGGCGGCGCGCCAGGGCCTCCCTCACCGAGGTACACCTCGGACGTCCAGCCGCCGACCCCCACGCCGGTCCCCTTCAGATAGGCCTCCTTGCGGGCCCAGAGCCGGGCGAAGCGAGCGGGCTGGTCCGGGGCCCGCAGAGCCGCCAACTCCCGTTGCTCCCACGGGTGGAGAGCCGACCGGCAGACGTCGACCCGCTCCGGGCGCGGCAACCTCTCCACGTCGACGCCCACAGGGGCGCGGGCGACGCCGACGAGGACCGCGCCCCGGCTGTGCGACAGCGAGAAGTGCGGGGCGTCGGGCCCGGCTCCGCTGAGCACCGGGCGGCCGTGCGGACCGCCGCACCGGGGACAGTCCGCACGGGCGAACGCCAGCTCCTTCGCCGACGTCCGCAGGTACCCGGCCAGCAGCCGGCGCAGGGCGATGTGCGCGGCCACGTACAGAGTGCGGTCGCCGCGCCGCCGGAAGGCGTCCGCGCGGCGCCGCTCGGTTGCGTCGAGTTCGTCGAGCGCGAGCGGCGCCTCCGCGGGTGGCGTCAGCAGCCAGACCGCCAAGTCGCCTTCTTCGAGGCAGAGTTCCTGCCGGGAGGCGGGCGTCACGCGGAATGGCGGCGTACGTCGTCCAGCAGGACGGCCTGCCGCAGGGTGTCCGCGCGCGGGGCGGTCCCGGCGCTCACCGCGGTGACGAACGCGGCGACCGTGGCCGCGACCTGGTCGGCGGGCTCCAGACGGATCTCCTCCGTCTCGGCGCCCCGGTGCACACCGATCACGGGCACGAGGTCCGCCGGCGGGGTGAAGGCCCGGTCCACGGTGATCCGGCCGTCGCTGCCCCACAGTTCGTACCGGGAGAGATAGGAGTGCTCCATGCCGAACGTGAGGTGCGCGGTGATCCCGCCGGGAGTGGCCAGCAGCGCCGCCCCCGCGGTCTCGACCTGCCGTCCGGCGCCCCGGGTGAGACGCGCGCCGACCACGTCGAGACCGTGTCCCAGGAAGTGCAGTGCCGCCCGCAGCGGGTAGAGACCGACGTCCGCGAGGGCGCCTCCGCCGAGTTCGGCGGAGTACCGGATGTCGCCGTCGGCGAGCGGGGGGATGGCGAACTCCGCGCGGAAGGAGCGGAGTTCGCCGATCCGCCCCTCGGCGACCAGGCGCCGTACCGCCTCGTGCCGGGGATGATGGACGAACATGACGTTCTCCATCAGAGCCACGCCCTGCTTCGCGGCGAGGTCCAGGAGCCGCTCGGTGCTCTCCGGGTCCGTCGTCAGGGGCTTCTCGGCCAGCACGTGCTTGCCCGCGTTCAGCGCCGCCTCCACCCACGGGGCGTGCAGCGCGGCGGGCAGGGGGACGTACACGGCCTGGACATCGTCGGCCTGGACCAGTTCGGCGTACCCCTGGACGGGGCGGCAGCCGAAGCGCCGGCCGACCTGTTCGGCCCTGGCCGGATCGCGGCTGGCGACCGCGGCGAGCTCCAGACCGGGGGAGGCGGCGAACGCGGGCAGCATCCGCCGTACCGCGATGTCCGCGCAGCCGAGCACCCCGATGCGCACCGGCCCGCTCATCGGGCAAGCGCCGCGGTGGCGTTGAGGCAGGCCAGCAGCGTGCGGGCCTGGACGTTGAGGTAGTGGCCGTGGCGCACCAGCCAGGTGAGCTGGTCCGGCGTGACCCAGGTGTAGCCGGCGGGGGGATCGGACGGTACGTCCAGCCCGTCGGCGTCGACGATCAGATACCGGCTCTCGGCGTTGAGGAACCGGCCGCCCTCCTCCGAGTGCACGGCCTCGTACCGGATGCGGTCCGCGGGCGCCTCCAGCACGGTGTCGAGGAACGGCGGGCGTTCCTTCTCGGGCAGGTGGGTGTAGTTGCCCGGTGTGTACTGCACCGTGGGGCCCAGCTCGACGGTGTCCAGGAACCCGCCCTCGACCCGGGCGTGCACCAGGACATGGGGGATGCCCTGGAACGTGCGGGTGAGGAAGGCGGTGACGCCGAGACCCACCGGCTCGAAGAGCGGCTGGGTCCAGCCGGTGACCTCGCGGTTGCCGGCCTGTACGGCGACCGCCACCACCTTGAAGTAGCGGCCCTCCTCGTGCTCGACGGTCATCTCGTCGCGCCGCCAGCCGGGGAGTCCGGCCAGCGGTACGCGTTCGGCGTGCACGTCGTGCCGCGAGCGCTCACCGGAGATCCAGGACAGCAGCTGGGCGTCGGACAGCAGCGCGTCGGCCGCCGTCTCGGGGACGGGCAGGCAGGACAGGACGGTACGGGAGTCCATGTTGACGACATTGTCCCGGTGCAGCAGCTCCGCTATCTGCCCGAGGGTGAGCCAGCAGAAGTCGTCGAGGAGCGGTACGTCGTCGTCCGTCAGCACGATCATGTTGCGGTTGGACTTGTGGAAGAACCACGAGCCGTGCTCGGACTGCAGGACGTCCGCGACGACCCGGCCGCGGCCCGGGCCGACGAAGTGCTCGAGATACTTCACGTCCGCGCCCTGGTGGACCTTCGTGTAGTTGCTGCGGGTGGCCTGGACGGTCGGGGACAGCTGGAGCAGGTTCGGGTTGCCGGGCTCCATCTTCGCCTGCATCAGGAAGTGCAGGACCCCGTCGAACTCCTTGCCCAGGATCCCCAGGATGCCGACCTCGGGCTGTTTGATGATGGGCTGGTGCCATTCGGCGTACGGGCCGTCGCCGTACGGGTCGCCCCGCTCGGTGACGTGCAGGCCCTCGACGCTGAAGAACCGGCCGCTGCGGTGCACGAGGTTGCCGGTGGTGTCGTGGAACGACCAGCCGTCCAGGCGGGCGAACGGGATCCGGTCCACGCGGAAGGCGTTGGCGCGGCCCCGCTCGGCGAGCCAGTCCGCGAAGCCGGCGGTCGCCCGGTGCGTGCCCTGGGTGGTGGCCGCTGACAACGCGAGCCGGTTCGCCAGCAGTTTCGCGTCTTCGCGCGGTTGGGGGACGAGAGGCAGCATCAGGGAACTCTCCGTGTTCGACGTGTCTGATGTGTCTGAGGTGTCCGGGCGTGTGACCCGGGTGGATGTCCCGGGCGGCCTCTTGATCAGGCGTACACGGACGCCGTGAAGTCGCCGAGGATCCGCCGGTGGTAGTCGGGGCCGAAGCCCATCTCCGCGACCTGCGGAACCAGGGCGCGCAGCTTCTCGGTGGAGATCACGTGCTGGCGGCCGCCCGTGTCGAGGTACTCCCTGCGCGCCTCGAGTCCGAGGGCCTTCGCGAGAAGGTCGACGACCTGCTCCACCGGAACCGCGAAGCCCGACGCCACGTTGACCGTCTCGGCCCGCAGGTCCGCGGCGAGCAGACGGTCGACGACGGTGATGACATCACCGACGTCGATCAGGTCGCGGGCCGCGCCGCGGTGCACGCGGACCACGCCCTCGCGCAACTGCCGTACCAGCGTGGGCAGCAGCTGGTGCTCGGGCTGGTCGGGGCCGACCAGATGTCCGAGCCGGAGGATGAGGTGGTCGGCGCCGGTTTCGCGCAGCAGTTCCTCCAGGGCGAGCTTGTGCGCGCCGTAGGGGGTGCAGGGCTCCACCGGGACGTCCTCCCGGCCGGGTCCCTCGGCGAGTCCGTACATCCCGGTCGCCGCGGTGGAGAAGAAGAGCACCCGCCGTCCCTCGGCCGCGCACCGCTTCGCGACCTCGCCCACCAGCGCGGCCTCCCGGGCGAAGTCGGCGTCCGAGGTGCCGCTCGCCCAGGACACCCCCGCCGCCAGGGCCACGGTGTCCGGATGCCGGCCGGCCAGCGGACGCAGGTTCCCAGCCAGGAAACCGGTTCCCACAATGTCCATACGTCGTCGTCCCGATCTCTGGGGGTAGGAGGGCCGTTCAGCTCAGCCGCGCGCGGCCACGAACTCCTTGATCGAGGCGGTGACGTAGTCCAGCATCTCGTCGGTGAGCGCCGGGTAGACCCCGATCCAGAAGGTGTGCTCGGTGATGAGGTCGCTGTTGGTCAGGTCGCCCACGATCCGGTGCGGCTGGTCGATGTAGGCCGGGTGGCGGGTCAGGTTGCCCGCGAACAGCCGGCGGGTGCCGATCTTGCGCTCCTCCAGGAAGTCCACCAGCTCGGCGCGGCGGAACGGCGCCTCGGGGTCGACGGTGATCACGAAGCCGAACCAACTGGGCTCGGAGCGCGGGGTGGGCTCGGGCAGCAGCAGCCCCGGAACCCCGTCCAGGCCCTCCCGCAGCCGCTGCCAGTTGCGCCGCCTCGCCTCGATGAAGGAGTCCAGCTTGGCCAGCTGGGTCAGCCCGAGCGCGGCCTGGATGTCGGTCGCCTTCAGGTTGTAACCGACGTGCGAGAAAATGTACTTGTGGTCGTATCCGGCCGGCAGCGTGCCCATCTGGTACTTGAACCGCTTCAGGCACCGGTCGTTCTCGCCCGGCTCGCACCAGCAGTCCCGGCCCCAGTCCCGCAGCGACTCCACGATCCGGGCCAGGGGGAGGCTGGCGGTCAGGACGCAGCCGCCCTCGCCCATGGTGAGGTGGTGCGCCGGGTAGAAGCTGACGGTCGTCAGGTCGCCGAAGGTACCGGTGAGCTTCCCGTCGTACAGCGAGCCGACCGCGTCGCAGTTGTCCTCGATGAGGAACAGGTCGTGCTGTTCGGCGAGTTGGGCGATCTCGGTGACCGGGAAGGGGTTGCCGAGCGCATGGGCGATGATGATGGCCCGTGTCTTGGGGCCGATCGCCGCCGCCACCCGGTCGGCGGTCGCGTTGCAGGTGGTGAGGTCCACGTCCACGAACACCGGGACGAGGCCGTTCTGCAGGATCGGGTTGACCGTGGTCGGGAAGCCCGCCGCGACGGTGATGACCTCGTCGCCGGGCTTCAGCCGCCGGTCCTCCAGCGTGTGCGAGGTGAGGGCCGACACGGCCAGCAGGTTCGCCGACGAACCGGAGTTCGTGAGGTGGGCCTTGCGGCGCTTGAGGCGTCGGGCGAAGGCCGACTCGAACTTGCGGGAGCTGGTCCCGGCGGCGATACGCATCTCCAGCGCCGCCTCCACCAGGGCCGCCCGGTCGTTCTCGTCCAGGACGGCGCCGGACGGCCAGATCTCGGTCGTACCGGGGATGAACTCCCGGGCCGGGGAGGCCTCTCGGTGGTAGTCGCGGACGCCTTCGAGTATCAGGTCCTTGCGGTCGCTCATGGTCGTTTCCCTTCTTCGGCCGGTGCGTCGGCCGTGATCCCGAGTGGTTTGCCGGGCCGGGGGTGCTCCGGCGGCAGTACGGAGGCGAGCAGCTCGCGCAGGGAGTCGTCGAGGCTGCGCAACGGGCGCCAGCCGAGCAGGCGCCGCGCGCGGGAGACGTCCAGGCACTGCCACGCGACGTCGGTGCGCGAGCCCGGTGCCTCGGCCGCCTCGGCCACCACAAGCTCCAGCCCGCTGAGTTCGATCATCCGGTCGACCAGGGCGCGCATCGGCACGGCCGTGCCACGGCCCACGTTGATCACCTGACCGGCGACGTCCGCCCCCGGCGCGGTGGCCGCGGCGAGCACCGCCGCGACGACGTCGCCGGCGTCCACCAGGTCGCGGGCCGCGCGCAGCGCCGGAAGGCGCAGTTCGGCGGCCTTCTCACCGCGCGCGTCGGCACGGGCGGCCGCACCGAGGTGCGCCGCGACCCGGCCGAAGAGACTGCCCTGGGGAACCCCGGCGCCGATCACGTTGGCGAGCCGCAGCACCACGCCGTCCACCCCCTGCTCGCGGGCACGCAGCACGGCCCGCGTGCCCTGGAGCTTGGTGCGGCCGTACGGAGTGACCGGCGCGGGCTCGTGCTCCTCGCCGGTGGCGGCGTCCGGGGCGCCCGCCCCGTACTCGTGGACGGTGCCGAGCTGGACCAGCCGGACCGGCGGACCGGGCAGTGCCGCGAGCGCGGTGACGACCCGCTCGACCAGTTCGGCGTTGCCCGCGGCCATCTGCGCCTCGTCGGCCTGCCAGGCGCGGCCGGCCGCGTTGACCACGACGTCGGCGCCGACCGCCGCGAGGAGCTCGGCGATCTCCTGCGGCGACGCCGTCACCAGGTCCAGGCCGACGGCCGACACGCCGGGCCCGACGGCCGGCGCGGGGACCGTCGGCGCGGAGCGGGAGACCAGGTGCACCCGGGCGCCGTCCGCGGCGCAGGCCGCGCCGATACGGCGGCCCAGAAAACCGGTGCCGCCGAGGACGACGACCGAGAGCCCGGTCACCGGCCGGTGGTCAGGCCGCACGGCTCGCCCCGTGCTTGACGGCCTTCCACCAGTCGGGGTTGTCCCGGTACCAGGCGACCGTGTCGGCCAGACCCGTCTCGAAGCCGGTCTGCGGCGCGTAGCCGAGCTGCTCGCGGATCTTCGACTCGTCGATCGAGTAGCGCAGGTCGTGCGCCTTGCGGTCCGCGACTCGGCGGATCATCTCCTCGCCCGCGCCGGTCAGCTCCAGCAGCCGCTCGGTCAGGGCGAGGTTGCTGTACTCGTTGCCGCCGCCGATGTTGTAGATCTCGCCCGCTCGCCCCCCGTTGAGCACCAGGTGGATGCCACGGCAGTGGTCGTCCACGTGCAGCCACTCGCGGACGTTGCGGCCGTCGCCGTACAGCGGGACCTGGCGGCCCTCCAGCAGGTTGGTGACGAACAGCGGGATGACCTTCTCGGGATGCTGGTAGGGACCGTAGTTGTTGGAGCAGCGGGTGATCGAGAGGTCCAGGCCGTGGGTGCGCCAGTACGCCCGCGCGACCAGGTCCGAGCAGGCCTTCGAGGCGGCGTAGGGGGAGTTGGGCGCCAGCGGCCATTCCTCCGTCCAGGAGCCCTGGTCGATCGAGCCGTACACCTCGTCCGTGGAGACGTGCACGACCCGCTCGATCCCGCTCTCCAGCACGGCGTCCAGCAGGGTCTGGGTGCCCAGGACGTTGGTACGGAAGAACTCGCCGGCGCCCTCCAGGGAGCGGTCGACGTGGGACTCGGCCGCGAAGTGGACCACGGCGTCGTGGCCGGGCAGCAGTTCGCGCAGCAGGTCGCGGTCGCACACGTCGCCGCGGACGAACACCAGCCGCTCGTGCGAGGCGGGCAGGTTCTCCCGGTTGCCCGCGTAGGTCAGTTTGTCCAGGGCGGTGACCTGGGCGCCCTCCCAGCCGGTGTACTTGTCGGCCAACAGGCCGCGCACGAAGTGTGAGCCGATGAAACCGGCCGCTCCGGTGACCAGGATCCTCATGCCGCGACCTCCACTCGGGTGTGATCTCCGACGATCAGGCAGTGATGGCCCGTGCCCGGGCCGGTGGTGCCGACGGACGCGGCGCGCCCGATGAGCGAGTTGCGCAGCCCGCGTACGCCGGTGACCGTTGCCTCGTCCAGGGCGATGGAGCCCTCCAGCCGGCTGTCGATCACCGTGCAGTCCCGCCCGATGGAGGTGTGCGGGCCCACATGGCTGTCCCGCAGGACCGTGCCCGCGCCGATGATCGCCGGTCCCTCGACCCGGGACCGCACGACCCTCGCCCCCGCCTCGACCACGACCCGGCCGACGAGCACGCTGTCGGCGTCGACCTGTCCGTCGACGCGCGGGGTCAGACCGTTCAGGAGGTGGGTGTTGCACTCCAGGACGTCCTCGACCTTCCCGGTGTCCTTCCAGTAGCCGTCGTAGATCCTGGCGCGGACGTCCGCGCCGGAGGAGACCAGCCACTGGATGGCGTCGGTGATCTCCAGTTCGCCACGGGCGCTGGGCGCGATGGCGGCCACCGCCTCGTGGATGGCGGCGGTGAAGAAGTACACGCCGATCAGGGCCATGTCGCTGCGCGGTTGCTGCGGCTTCTCCACCAGCCGCAGCACCTCCCCGTCGGGGCCGAGTTCGGCGACGCCGAAGGAGCGCGGGTCGGAGACCTTGTGCACGACGACCTGGGCGGCCGGCCGCTGCCGGTTGAAGTCCTCGGCGATCTCGACGACTCCGTCGGGCAGCATGTTGTCGCCGAGGTACATCACGAAGTCGTCGTCGCCGAGGAACGGGCGGGCGATGGACACGGTGTGGGCCAGTCCGCGCGGTGCGTCCTGCGGGATGTAGACGACGCGCACACCGAACCGGGCGCCGTCGCCGAGCGCGGCCTCGATCTCGGCGCCGCGGTTGCCGACGATTACGCCGACCTCGGTCACCCCCAACTCCCGTACGGAGTTCAGCACATGCACCAGCACGGGCGTGTTGGCGATGGGGATGAGTTGTTTGGGCATCGAATAACTGAAAGGCCGCAGGCGGGTTCCAGATCCGCCGGCGAGCACCAGAGCCTTCATCGAGAGGTCCTCTCGGTTTGTGTATTCATGCCGGGACGAGCGTGTCGAGCACGCTCGCGGGCGAGGGCATGGCCGCGATCTCCCGGGAGAGTCCGCGGGCCCGTTCGCCGTATCCGCCCTCGGACAGCAGTTCCTGGCAGGAGTCCGCGATCGCGTCGGCCGAGTCCTCGCCGGGCAGCAGCGTGATCGCGGCCCCGAGGTCGGCGACGCGACGCGCAGGCTTCTCCAGCACGGCGCCCTTGGGAACGAGCAGTTGGGGCACACCGGCGTTCAGTCCGGTCAGGGTGCTGACGCCGCCCCCGTGGTGTACGAGCAGATCGCAGGTGGGCGCCACCACGTCGAGGGGCACCCAGCCGGCCCGGACGCCCGGCAGTTCGTCGCGCAGGACGTCGGCGACCTCATCGGGCGCGGCGACGATCAGCTCGACGTCCCAGGCGGCGACGTCCTTGGCGAGGCCGCGCAGGAATTCGAAGTTCTTGTCGTAACTCTCCTTGGCGACCCGGCTGCCGGACGTCACCAGGACGCGGCGGCGCTCGCCCCGGCTGTACATCCATGGCTCCAGTCGCCGCTGGCCGTTCGCCGGCACATAGCGCATCTGCCGGGCCGGGGCGGCGCCGGGAGGCCGCAGGCTCGGCGGGCAGATGTCCACGAACACATCGGGGGCGGGCAGCCGGTCGAGACCGAACTCCGCCAGTTCGGGACCGAGTTCGGCGTCGGCGCCGGGATGGATGCCGTCGGCCTCGATGGCGTCCCAGGTCTGGCGCACATGCGGCACGCCCAGGTGCAGGGCGAGCAGCGGGGCGACGTAGCTCATCGTGCCGCCGACGATCAGGTCGGGCCGCCAGGCACGGCAGAACTCCAGCATCCGCGGCAGGCTCGAGGCGGCCATCCGCGCGAACCAGCGCCCGGTGAACAGGGCCTGCTCGACGGGATCGGAGGGAATCTCCTCGGGGTTGCCGGCGCGGTCCATGGTGATGAAGTGCCGGATCGGCAGATCGGTGGTCGCGATGCCCGGCAGGCCCGAGGAGGTGATGACCGGGACCATGTCGTCGTTCGCGGCCATGACCACCTGGTGGCCCGCGTTGCGGGCGGCGGTGGCCAGCGGGGCCAGGGCGAAGACCGTCGCCGGGCTGCCCGCCGCCACGAAGAGCATTCTCACGGTGTCCCTGCCTTGCTGAATCGGGGCAGGAGGCCTGCCCGTACGGCCTCGGCCACGGTCGGCGCCTTCGCGTCCTTGTCCGAGATGAGGGGGGTCTCAGGGCAGTTCCAGGGCAGATCGAGTTCCGGATCGAGCGGATTGACGTCGATCTGGGTGCCCGGCACATACGTGGTGGAGACGACGTAGCAGATGCAGGCGTCGTCGCTGAGCGCGAGGAATCCGTGGCCCACGCCTTCCGGGACGTAGACGGATCTGCCCGAGTCCGCGGTCAGTTCGTTGACGTGGTGCTCGCCGAAGGTCGGGGAGCCGATCCGCAGGTCCACGACGATGTCGCGCAGCGCGCCGCGCACGCAGGTGACGACCTTTGCCTGGCCGGGCGGAATGCGCACACTGTGGATGCCCCGCAGCGTGTGCCTTCGCGACACGGAGTAGTTGATCTGCTGGGGCCGGAAGTCGACGCCGGTGGCGCTCTGAAGCGAGTCGCTGCGCAGCGACTCGTAGAACGTCCCGCGCTCGTCCGGAATCTGGTCGGGTGTGATCAGGTAGGTCCCGGGCAGGGTCAATTCCTCGATGTGCACTGCAGGCTCGCCTCTCTCGGTTCCGTGGTTGCTCCCACGAGCCGTTCCAGATCGGTGGCCACGGCGGCGGGGGACGGCATGGCCGCCATCTCCGCGGCCAGGCGGCGGGCCGACCGGGCGTGGCGCGGGTCGGACAGCAGCTCGTCCAGGGCCAGGCCGACGACATTCGGGTCGTCCTGCTGCGCCGCCGTGTCGAAGGACAGCCCCGCACCGGTCGCGGCGAGCCGGTCGGCCAGCGGGAAGTGGTCCGCCAGCTGGGGCAGCACCAGCTGCGGCAGCCCGAACGCCGTGGCGGTCATCGCCGTGCCGGCGCCGCCGTGGTGGACCATCGCGTCGCAGGTCCCGAGGAACAGGTGCAGGGGCAGCGGGTCGACCGCCGTCACGTTCCCCGGCAGCGGACCGACCGCGGAACGGTACGGCTCCGGCAGCGTGAGAAGGATCTCGGCGTCGGACCGGGCGGCGAGGGCGTGCAGCAGGCCGCGGACGAAACGCTCGCCGTGCAGGGCCGGTGTGTTGCCCAGCGAGACGGCGACCCTTCGGCGCCCGGCTCCCGGGCCGGGGTCCGCCCGCACCCAGGCAGGCGTCCCGGCGCCCCCGCTGTAGGGCACGTACCTGATCGGCACGCCCGCTTCGCCGTCCGGTATCCGCAGGGTCGGCGGGCACGGGTCGAGCAGCACGGTCGGGTCCGGCAGCCCGGGCAGCCCGGGCAGCCCGAGTCGCTCGGCCGACTCCCGGACGTCGGCGCCCACGAACCGCCGGGCGGGGCCGGAGATGGCGTCCACCGTCCACCGGTGGTGCACCACCGGCACACCCAGCCGGGCGCCGATGATCAGGGAGCAGTACTCCAGCGGATCGGCCAGGATCAGCTCGGGCCCGTACTCCTCGGCCAGGCCGGTGTAGCGGTCGAGCAGCGCGGCGGCGTGGGCCCACCACAACCTGCCGTATCCGCCCAGCAGTTCGGGGGCCGGACGGGGCCGGGCCTGCAGGGGCCGCTGTTCCCCGGGCAGATTCCTCAGCAGCATGGCGTTGACGTCGAACGACTCGCCCACCCCGACTCCGGTGAGCCCGCAGGCCCGGACCGCGCCGAGCACATCGGGCTGGCCGAGCACCGTCACCTCGTGGCCGGCCGAACGCAGCGCCCACAACAGGGGGACCAGAGGCAGGAAATGGGTCGGTACAGGGGTGGCGATCACCAGTACGCGCATCTGACGGACAGTCCTCTCCGGCCGCTCGGCGCGGTCAGCGGCGCTCGGCGGTCAGGCGCTCCAGCAGGGGGACGATGTCCTTCGGCGCGGGCGCGGCGAGCATCTCGTCGTACAGACGGCGCGTGCCGAGGGAGAACGACGGGTCCTCCAGGAGCTGCACGAGCTGCTTGTGCAGTACGGCTACGTCCAGGGCCTCGGGATCGGCGACCAGACCCGCGCCCATGTCCTCGACGTACCGGCCCGTGACCATCTCGTCCCACATCGGCAGCGGCACCACGAGCTGGGGCACCTGGAAGGCGACCGCGGAGGCGAAGGTTCCGCCCCCGCCGTGGTGGATGACCGCCGAACTGGTCGGCAGGACCTGGTTGAGCGGCACGTACTCGACCGTGTGGACGTTGTCGGGAAGGGTTCCGACCGCGGCGAGCTGCTCGCCGTTGAGGGTGGCGACGACCTCGATGTCCAGGGCGGACACCGACTCGAAGAACTCGCGCATGGGGAAGCCGCTGTACTTGCCGAAGATCTTGCGGCGGCTCACCCCCAGGGTCAGTACCACACGCGGGCGCTCGGGCCGTTCGTGCAGCCACGCCGGGAACGAGGCCGCGCCCGTGTAGGGGACCCGCCGCATCGGGACGTGCGTGAGGTCGAGCCGCTGCTGCATCCTGGACTGGGTCAGATCGAGGGTCCACTGGCCGAGCAGCATCTCGTCGCTGAACTCCAGCCCGTACCGCTCCAGGATCGGGCCGTACCAGCCCAGCCAGGGGTGCTCGGTCAACTCCGCGTCCGGGTCGGCCAGTTCCCGCTTGGTCCGCTCGTGGATCACGGCGATGTTGTCCGTGCCCCAGACCAGCCGGGCGTGCGCGGCGCCGCAGACCCGCGCGGCGATGGGCGCGGGCAACATCAGCGGGTCCCACAGCACGAGATCGGGCTTCCAGGCACGGGCGAAGTCGACCAGGTTGTCCAGCACGGGCCTGCGGCCGCCCGGCTCGGCGGGCTCGGGGTAGTGCATCCTGAACATGCCGGCGAAGACCGAGCGCGCCGTGCGCCAGCCCTCCGACTCCTCGGGTTCGCCCGCGTCGAAAGCGAGCGTGGGACGGTCCGGCTTGCCGTCCCCCGTGTTCTTGCTCAGCGCTTCCGGCAACTCCTCCGGCGACCCCAGCGGTACGGCCGTGAGCCCCGCCGCGCCGATGTTCGCGATCACCCCCGGGTCCACGACGCCCGCATGGCTCGCCACGGCGACCTCGTGCCCGGCGCTCTGCAGCGCCCAGGCCAGCGGGACGATGGGATACAGGTGTGCCGTCGCCGGAAAGATGGTGAACAGGACGCGCATCGTTGGACTCCGTTCGTGTTTCGGGTACACGGGGGTGAGGGGACGTGGACGGGCGCGGGGCGCGTCGGGACGTGCGCGGCGCGCCCGCGGCGCGTCAGGGCGCGGCGTCGGCCCCGCGGGTGCAGGCGACGAGCACGCCCGTCGCCGACACGGCGGTGAGGAACGCGAGCGCACCTTCCGGGCCGGCGCCGAAGGACGCGGCCGCGGCCGTGGCCGGCAGCGCGAGCACCGCGCCCAGCTGCACGGCCGTCTGGTAGACCGGCACCGCGAAAGCCCGGCGCTCGGCCGGAATCCCGGCCGTGGCCTGGAGGTTGAGGGCGGCGAAGGACAGCACGAAGCCGGCCTCGACGAGGAGCAGCGCGGGCAGCACTCCGGTGGCGTACGTCTCGGGCGTCCCGGTCAGCAGGGCGGTCACGCAGCCCAGCGCCGCGGCACAGCTTCCGGCTCTGATCAGCCGTTCGGTGCCGAAGCGCCCCACCATCCGGCCGGCGAAGGGCAGCGCGAGTGCCAGGGGCAGACAGGCAGGCAGGAACGCGAGGGCCGTGCGCCAGGAGCTCCACCCCCACTGGTCGTGCAGCCGGTGGACGAGCAGCATCAGCAGCCCCAGATACGTGCCGTTGAGGGTGGCCGCGCACACCGCCGAGCGCCGGAACGGACCGTTGCGCAGCAGCGACGCCAGGGTCGCCCCGAGCGGCGCGGCCGGCGCGGGCGCCGCATCACGGGGGATGAGCCGGAAGCCCGCCGCCAGCAGCACCAGAGCGACCGGGGCCGGGAAGACCGGGTTCCAGCGCCAGCTCAGTTCGGTGAGCGCCCCCGAACACAGCAGTCCCGCGGTGAACCCGGTCGCCCCGAAGAGCGAGTACACCGACACCGCCCGGCGCTGTTCGGCTCCCGGACGGAACGCGGTGCTGATGATCGCGAGCCCGGTGGGCGCGGTCAGCGCGGCGCACATGCCCTTCACCACCCGGGTGGCGACCAGCACGGCAGCCTGGTCGGTGAGACCGCCGGCCACCGAGGCGGCGATGAACACCGGCAGTGCGGCCAGGTACACGTTCCGCCTGCCCCACCGGGCGACGAGGCGCGGACCGAGCAGCAGCAGCGCCGCGAAACCGGCGGCGAAGCCGCTCATCACCCACTGGCCCCCGAGCTCCGACAGACCGAGGTCCCGCTCCATCGCCGGCAGAGCGACCAGGACGACGGAGACCTCCAGGGCGTCGATGAGCATGTTGCCGGCGAGTACGAAGAGCAGGGCCCGCCGTCCTGCGGCGGTGCGGGGCGCGGGGCGTGAGGAGAGCGTCGTCATGCGTTCGGCCGTCCGCTCTCTCAGCCGAGCAGTGTGCCGCCGCTGGCGTCCAGATAGGAGCCGGTGACCCAGCGGGAGTCGTCGCTCGCGAGGAAGGCCACCACGTCGGCGATGTCCCGGGTCTCGCCGACCCGGTCGAACACCGAGTAGCCGGCCATGGCCGCCACCGCGTCCGGGTCGTCGAAGACCGGCGTGCCGTTGTCGGTGATGCCCGGACCCACGCTGTTCACGGTGATGCCACGGGGCCCGAGATGCTTGGCGAAGTGCAGGGTGAGCTGGTCGATCGCGCCCTTGGTCATCGCGTACGCCACCTCCTGCGGGTTGGCGACCCGGGTCAGCCCCGAGGAGATGTTGATGATCCGGCCGCCCTGGGGAAGGTTGTGCAGCGCGCGCTGCACGAGGAAGTACGGCGCCTTGGCGTTGACGGCGAAGAGCCGGTCGAAGGCCTCGGGCGTGAGGTCCTCCGGGGCCACTCCGCCCATGACGCCGGCGTTGTTCACCAGGATGTCGAGCGTGGTGGCGCCGGTGCGTTCCTTCAGCTCCCGCTCCAGCGCCAGGAACAACTCGTGGACGTCGCCGGGCACCCCGAGCTCGGCCAGTATCGAGAAGGCCCGGCCGCCCTCCTTCTCGATGGCCGCGACGGTCTCGCCCGCGGCCGCGCGGTTGGCAGCGCAGTGCACCGCGACGAGCGCCCCCTCGCGGGCCAGCCGGATCGCCGTGGCCCGGCCGATGCCGCGGCTGGAGCCGGTGACGAGCGCGGTCTTTCCGGTCAGTTTGCCCATGGTGTTCCTCCTGTGCGTGGTGTGCTGACGTTTCGGTCCGGGTGCGCCGTGCACGGCCGGGCCGCCGGGCTCCGTGACGGCCGGACCGCCGCCGTCGAGCCCGCTGATCATCGCGGCGAGGTGGCGGCGGGCCGCCGCGATTCCGAGCAGTTCCCGGAACACCGTCCGTACGCCGTCCACTTCGGGCCCGCCGAACAGCAGTTGTGCCTGCGCCTCGATGTTGCCGAGCACCCGCGAACCCACCGGATGGCGTACGGCGTGGTAGCTGTCGAGCAGTTCTTCGCCGCCCCGGCCGGCGAGGTGCGCGGCGAGCTTTCCGCCGAGGTCCGCCGCGTCCTGCAGGCCGAGGTTGAGGGCCTGCCCGCCCACCGGCAGCTGGACATGGGCCGCGTCACCGGCGAGGAACACCCGGCCGGTGCGGTAACGGGCGGCCTGCCGCCGGGCGTTGTGGAACGCGTTGAGCCAGAGCGGCTCGGCGCCGCCGATGTCTTCGCCGGTGACCTGGGCCCACACGGCGCGGACCTCCGCGAAGGAGGGGGTCCGCGACTCGCCGGGGATCCGGTCGAAGGCGTGCACCATGACGCGGGTGACGCCGTCCGGTCCGCGGCGGGCGTTGGCCACCCCGTTCGGGTGCCGCTCGAAGCGCCGCTCCCGCAGGTCGATGCCCGCCAGATCCGCGCGCAGCAGCTCCTTGGTGGGGCCGGCCCCGGGGAACGCGAAGCCGGCCAGCCGGCGCACGGCGCTCTCCTCGCCGTCGCAGCCGACGACGTACGCGGCGCTCAGTCGCAGCTGCTCGCCCGCCGACGATGTCGCGACGACGTGCACCCGGTCGACCGCCTCGACCAGCCCGGTCACCGTGTGGCCGCGCCGCACCTCGGCCCCGAGCCCGGTCGCCCAGTTCGCGAGAACGGCCTCGACGCGAGTCTGCGGCGCCTTCCACTGGCCGGCGTACGGGCTGTCACCGGCCTCGGTCAGGTCGAGGGGGATGCCGCCGAAGTGCCCGGGCCCGGCGTCGGGCGGCGGCCCGAGCCGCTCGACCAGGCCCCGCGCGTGCAGCAGTTCCATGGTGCGGGCGTGCAGGATCGACGCCCGCGATTCGGCGGTGGGCACGGTCAGCCGCTCCAGCACGGTCACCCGTGCCCCGCCTGTGCGCAGTTCCCCGGCGAGCAGCAGTCCGACCGGTCCGGCGCCGACGACGAGCACATCGGTGTCCAGGACGGCCATGGTCAGCGCTTGTTCTCGGCGTAGTCCTTGGCGTGGCCCAGGGTGGCGCGGCTGTTGGCGCTCAGCGCACCGCGGACGTACTCCCGGGCGTCGGCGACGCTCGCGTCCGGGCCCAGGACCGCGGTGATGTTCGCCGTGTTGAGGACCACGGTGTGCTGCGAGGTCACCGCGACGCCGCTGCCGCTCTCCGCGAACGTCCAGCGGCCGGTGTGCAGGGTCATCAGCGCGGGCAGGGTGACCTGCTTGTACGCGATCATGTGGTGCGGGAAGACCACCCGGTACGACTTCGTGGTGTGCGTCGAGCCGTCCTTGGCGCGCGTGTCCATCTCCAGCACCTGGAGCCCCGGGGTGTCCTCCGAGAAACGGACGGAGGCCACGTGCGGCAGCCGTTCCGCCCACAGCCCGGCCTCGTTGACGAAGTCGTAGGCGTCCTTGGCCGCGCCGGCCACCTCCACGGTGTCCTCGAAGGAGAACGTGATCTCCTCGGAGGCGTGGGCCAGTTCGATGTTGGTCTTCAGCGCGGCCAGCTCCGAGCGCGAGTTGCGGTCGACGGCCTCGTCGATCCACTTCAGGCCGTCCGGGTCGTCGTCGACGGCCCGGTAGTCGTGCAGCAGCCGCACCCGCGAGGACGTCCCGGACAGCGGCTCGATGATCCACGTGCCGCCCATGGCGGCGACCGGCGGGGTGGAGACCTCCTGGCGGAACGTGATCCGCAGGCTCTCGGGGTCCAGGGTGCGGCGCGAAGTCCAGTTCTTCGCCTCGCCGTTGGCGGTGGCCCAGATGCGGATGCGCTCCTCGCCCGCGCCGCGCTCGACGTGGTCGACGTACAGGGTGGGCGGGAAGATCCGCGGCCAGTTCTCCACCTCGGCGATCAGCCGGTAGACGGCGGCGGCCGGGGCCTCGACGGTGATGGCGTGCTCGACCTGACGGGTCGTCATGACGTGTTCCCCTCCGTGTCTCAGAAGTTGCCCAGGCCGCCGCAGACGTTCAGCGCCTGGGAGGTGATGGAGGCGGCGGTGTCGGACGCCAGATAGCCGACCAGGCCCGCGACCTCGTCCGGCGTCGAGTAGCGGCCGAGCGGGATCTTCGCCTGGAACTTCTGGAGAATGGCGTCCTCGCTGGTGTCGTACGCGGTCGCGTAGCCCTGGCGCACACGCTGCGCCATCGGCGTCTCGACGTAACCGGGGCAGACCGCGTTGACGGTGATGCCGGTGGGCGCCAGCTCGTTGCCGAGCGCCTTGGTGAGGCCGACCACGCCGTGCTTGGAGGCCGAGTACGGGGCGCCGAGCACCACGCCCTGCTTGCCCGCGGTGGAGGCGATGTTGATGATCCGGCCGCGGTCCTTGTCGCGCATGCCGCCCGCGGTGAGCACCTCGCGCGTCATCAGGAAGACGCTGTTGAGGTTGGTGTCGATGACGTCGAACCAGAGTTCGTCGGTGATGTCGGCGGTGACTCCGCCGCCGGAGCGGCCCGCGTTGTTGACGAGTACGTCGATCGTGCCGAAGCGCTCGACGGCCTGGCCCACGAACCGCTTGACGTCCTCCGCGGAGCGGACGTCGCAGGGGGCGCCGTCCACCTCCAGCCCGTCATCGAGGAGTTCCTTGACCGTACGGGTCACGCTGTCCTCGGTACGGGCGCAGAGGAACACCCGGTGGCCCTGCTCGGCCAGCAGCCTGGTCACCGCCAGGCCGATGCCGCTGGTCGCGCCCGTGACGAGGGCGACCTTCGGGTTCTGCTGCGTCATGTCTGTCTCCTGGAGAAGGGATGGGAGGCGCAAAGAGGCGATGGGGGAGGCGCTGGGGAGAAGGCGCGCCGCCGGTTCCCGCCGGGGGCATCGACGGTGACCGGCGGAAACCGGCGGCGCGGTCCGGGGCCGGGCTCAGCCGATCTCGGCGGGCACCAGAAGGGCGTTGACCGCCTCGATCAACTCGCGCGGAGTCCTGGAGTCGGTCAGCGCGTCGTCGTCCAGGGTGATGTCGAACTCGCGCTCGATGCGCCCGCCGGTCTCCAGCATCGCCAGGGACTCGTAGCCCAGCGACTCGAAGTCGGTGTCGGCGATGTCCCCGTCGAGGTCGGCGGCTTCGTCCGCGCCGGCCCCGTCGCGCAGGATGCGCCTGAGGTCGTCGAGGGTGAACTCGTGGGAGGGCATGGGTGAGTGTCCTTTCGTCGCTTGGGTGGGGAGTCGGGTCACGCCGGTCCTCCGCGAGCCGGGTGACCGTCGCCGCTCGCCGGAGGGCAGGGCCCTATGCGGCGGCGCGCACCACGACCGCGGAGTTGAAACCGCCGTGGCCGCGGGCGATGACCAGGGCGGAGCGCACGGCGGCGGTCCGTTCCTGGCCGACGACCAGGTCGAGGTCGTGCTCGGGAGCGGGGGAGACGCCGATGGACGGCGGGATCACGCCGTCGCGCATCGCGAGGAACGCGGCGGCGAGGTCCAGGGGAGCCGCTCCCGAGTAGAGGCGCCCGGTCATCGTCTTGGGCGCCGTCACCGGCACCGCGCGGGCCCCGAACACCTCGGTGATCGCCGCCGCCTCGATCCGGTCCAGCTCGGGGATCGCGGCCGCGTCGGCGAACACCACGTCGATGTCGCGGGGCGTGGCCCCGGCGTCGGCCAGGGCCAGTTCGACGGCCTTGCGCAGACCCGAGGGACGCCCGCTGCCCGGCCGGGGGTCGAGTGTGGAGCCGTATCCGGCGATCTCGCCGTAGATCTGCTTCGCGCCCCGGGCCCGGGCCTGCTCCAGTTCCTCCAGGACCAGCAGGGCGCCGCCCTCGCCGGCCACGTGGCCGCTCGCCGCGGCGTCGAAGGGCAGGTAGGCCCGTTCCGGGTCGTTGTTCGTGCTCAGCCGGTTGCTCGCCATCTGGGCGACCCAGCCCCAGGGGCAGATCGAGGCGTCGACGGCGCCCGACATCACCAGCCGGGTGCCCTTGCGGATCTGCCGCCGCGCCTGGGCGACCGCGTCGAGCCCGCCCGCCTGGTCGCTGACGACCACGCCGCTCGGGCCGCGCATACCGTTGCGGATGGAGATCTGGCCGCTGTTGACGGCGTAGAACCAGGCGAACGACTGGTAGGCGCTGACGTACCGGCTGCCCTGACTCCACAGGGCCTGCAACTCCCGTTGGCCGAACTCGAAGCCGCCCGACGAGCTGGCCGTGATCACGCCCATCTCGAACTCGGGCAGCTCCCCGGGGCGCACCGCGGCGTCCTCGAACGCCCAGTCGGCGGCCACCAGGGCGAGCTGGGTCATCCGGTCGGTCTGCGGCAGCAACCGGCCCGGCAGATGCTCCGCCGCCTCGAACCCCTCTATCTCACCGGCCAGTTGGCTCGGATACTGGTCGGGGACGAAACGTGAGATCCGGCCGATGCCGCTGCTTCCCTTGCGGGTCGCCGCCCAATAGGCCTCAGCACCCAGGCCGTTGGGCGCCACCACGCCCAGCCCGGTGACGGCGACCCGGACGCGGGACGCGCTCATGCGGCCCTCCGATCGGGACGGGCGAGCACCATGGCGCTCTGGAATCCGCCGAAGCCGCTGCCCACGGACAGCACGGCGTCGGTCCTCCAGTCCCGCGCGGTGAGCGGCACGTAGTCGAGATCGCACTCGGGGTCGGGCGTGTGCAGATTGGCGGTGGGCGGCACGACGTTGTTCTCCATCGCCAGCGCGCTCGCGGCGATCTCGATCGAGCCGATGGCGCCCAGCGAGTGCCCGACCATCGACTTGATGGAGCTGACCGGCACGGCGTACGCGTGCTCGCCGAGGCTGCGCTTGAACGCGGCGGTCTCGTGCCGGTCGTTCTGCTTGGTGCCCGAACCGTGCGCGTTGACGTAGTCGACCGCCTGCGGGGCGAGCCTCGCCTCGTCCAGGGCGACCCGGATCGCCTCGGCCATCTCGCGACCGTCGGGGCGCAGACCCGTCATGTGGAAGGCGTTGCTGCGCGTGGCGTACCCGGCTATCTCCGCGTACACATGGGCGCCGCGCCGCCGCGCGCTGTCCAGTTCCTCCAGTACGAATACGGCCGAACCCTCGCCCAGGACGAACCCGTTGCGGGTCCCGTCGAACGGGCGGGAGGCGTGCTGCGGGTCGTCGTTGTGCGATGTGGTGGCCTTGATCGCGTCGAAGCAGGCCACGGTGATGGGCGAGATCGGGGCGTCGGCCGCGCCGGCCACCATGACGTCGGCCGATCCCTCGCGGATCAGCTCGGCGGCGTAGCCCACGGCGTCGAGGCCGGAGGTGCAGCCGGTGGAGACCACCGTGGTCGGGCCCTCGGCGCCCACCGCCCAGGCCACCTCGGCGGCGAAGGAGCTGGGCACCAGGTAGTTGTAGAGGTGCGGGACCGCGTACTCGTGGTCGACGAGTTCGAGCCGTCCGCTGTCGCTGACGGTCCGGTACTCCTCGTCGAGCCCCATCGTCGCGCCGACCGCGCTGCCGATGGTCACGCCGGTGCGGTGCGGGTCGAGGGAGTCGAACTCGAGTCCGCTGTCCGCCACCGCCTCCCGCGCGGTGACCACCGCGAACTGCGCGGCCCGGTCCATGCGCCGCACCTCCTGGGCGCCGAGACCCAGCAGCTCGGTGTCGAAGTCGACCTCGGCGGCGACCTGCGAGCGGAACGGGGACGGGTCGAAGGAGCTGATGCGCCGCGTCGCGGTGCGCCCGTCGGACAGCAGGCTCCAGAAGTTCTTGGCGCCCACGCCGCCGGGCGCGGTGACGCCGATGCCGGTGATGACGACCCGTCGGCCGTACGGCCCACTCACAGCGAGGTCCAGTGGTAGAAACGCTGTGCCATGGCATCGGCGGGGGAGCGCCAGGTGGCGGGGTCGTAGGCGGTGATGAACGGCTTGAGATCCTCGCTGATCCCGACGAACCGGGGGTCCTCCTTGGCCGCTTCGATCCGTTCGCCGCCGTCCTCGGAGTCGAAGTCCTGGAGGTGGAAGTAGAGGCCCCGGTACGTGAAGAGCTGTCGGCGCCGGGTGCCCATTCTCTGCGGCATGTCGGTGCCGTCGAACTCGCCGAAGAGGCGGGCGACGTCCTCGGCCGAACGGGGTTCCATCCGGGCCACGATCAATGTGCTGTGCATGAGTGTCTCCTTGTCAGGACTGCTGGGTGCCGGACGGGCCGAACCAGCGCTCCAGTGCCATGGGCAGGTCGTGATGGCTGCCCGGTGCGGCCCAGGCCACATGCCCGTCGGGACGCACCAGCACCGCCGACGTGCCGGCGAGCGGACCGTCGGCCGCCACGCCGTGCGGCTCCGCGGTCACGATGTCCACCTGGCCCGACCACCCGGCCGCGCGGTCGCGGAGGACGCCGTTGTCCGCCAGGTCGAGCAGCAGGCCCCGCCCCGCGCGCAGCAGTTCGGTGCTGCTGGTCTTGCCCCGGTCGCCGACCAGCTCCAGGTGCGGCATCCGCAGACCCAGCAGCGGGTGGTGGCCCCGGCCGACGTCGTAGCGGATCTCCAGGCCGCTCACCATGCCGGCGAGATGGCGGCTGACCTCCTCGTACCGGATCAGTTCCGCCAGCACGTCGCGCAGCGGCTGGACCTCGTCGCCGCTGAGGAAGAGCAGGCCCTGTGCCTTGGTGTTCATCATCAGCCGCTCGCCCACCGCGTGCCGTTCACCGTGGTAGGTGTCCAGCAGTTCCTCGGGGGCGGTGCCGCGGACCACGGCGGCCAGCTTCCAGCCGAGGTTCACGGCGTCCTGGATGCCGGTGTTCATGCCCTGGCCGCCGGCCGGCAGATGGATGTGCGCGGCGTCCCCGGCGAGCAGCACCCGGCCCCGCCGGTACTCGGTGGCGAGCCGCGTCGCGTCGCCGAACGCGCTGACCCATTCGTGCTCGGCGTGCGAGATGTCGATGCCGGTGATCCGCTGCCAGGCCGCCGCGACCTCCGCGTACGAGGGCGGCTCGGTGCGCCGGCGGGGCGGCGTGCCGCGCTCGCAGACGATGATGCGGGTGACGCCGCGGTCGCCGAGCGGGCCGCACATGACCATGCCGCCGCTGTACGTCTCGCCGATCAGCCGCGGTGCCAGGTCCACGCCCTTGATGTCCGCCAGGAACATCTCCATGGTCGCCGCGGTGCCCGGGAAGTCGAAGCCGGAGGCCTTGCGTACGGTGCTGCGGCCGCCGTCGCACCCCACCAGGTAGGAAGCCGTCAGCCGGCTCTGCTCGCCTCCTGGACCGCGTACCTCGGCCTCGACGTGGTCGCCGTGGTCGTGCAGGGTGACCAGTTCGTGGCCGCGCCGGAGGTCGGTGCCGAGCTCGCGCACCCAGTTCTCGAGCAGCGTCTCGGTGTCCGACTGGGGCACGGTCTTGGCGGCCTGGTGAATGCTGTCGAGGATGCCGAAGTCGACCGGCAGACCGCCGAAGTGGCCGGCGTTGCTGGTGCCCATGTCGCCGAAGCGGTGCAGCAGTCCGCGCTGGTCGAAGACCTCCATCGTCCGGGTCGTGAAGCCGAGCCCGCGGGATTCGCCGGTGCGCTCCTGAAGCCGGTCCAGCACGATGACGTCGACTCCCGCAAGCCGTAGTTCCCCGGCGAGCATGAGTCCGGTGGGACCTGCGCCGGCGACGATGACGGAAGCGTCCATGGATGTGTCCTCCGGGGCTTCGGAATGGTCGATACGACGAAGCGGCGCACCGGAATGGG
Organism: Streptomyces rhizosphaerihabitans; assembly: GCF_025399795.1. GTDB lineage: Bacteria > Actinomycetota > Actinomycetes > Streptomycetales > Streptomycetaceae > Streptomyces > Streptomyces rhizosphaerihabitans. The sequence continues at coordinate 22,832 of NZ_JAODTZ010000077.1, forward strand.
ACATCGGTGCGCCGCTTGATGCTTTTCTGCAGTGACTGTGTGCGGTGACTGAGCACCCGGTGAATCGACACAGTGCTGCGGAAGCTAATGAAGAGCTTCTTCGGAATCCTCGCGGATGTCAACACCCTTTTTCCAGTGCAACGACACGTTTGAGTCAGGGATTTGTCAAGCGTGCTTTTCGGGGTACGGCGAGGGTCAACAAAAAAAAGGGCTCCACCAGGGGCGGTTCACCCTGGTGGAGCCGTTTGGCGGTTTCCGTCGGCGCGGGCCTCTGTCAGGCGCGGGCGCCGAGCGACGCGTGGACGTCCTGCTCGTGGTAGTAGGTGCGGCCGCTGACGGCGCGGCGGCGCCACCGGGCCTCGCTGGCGTGGCGGTAGACGCTGCCCGGCGCGGTGCCCCACAGCGCCGCGATGTCCCGGGCCGTCATCCAGCGCACGGCCGGCTCGGTGCGCTCCGCGCCGGGCCGGCCGTCCCGGCGCAGCCACTCCTGCCCGGACCACCGGTGTGCCGGCGCGGTGTCGCAGCCGACCTCCACCGCGGGGTCGGCGCCGCCGGGCCGGGCCGTCGCGGTCAGGGTGCCCCCGCAGTCCGGCACGACACAGTCGCCGACCGGGACCCGGCGCCGCGGCGTCGGGTCGATGACCCGGCCGGCCCGGCGTACACACCGTGCCACCTCGGCGGACAGCTCGCCGGCGGCCTCGTGCTGGAGGAGCCAGGCGGAGTGCCGCAGCAGAAAGTCCGTGATCTGGGCCGGGGTGTCGGGCGGGGCGGCGACGCCCCGCTCCTGGACCACCAGCGCACCCCAGGACCGCAGGGTCCCGACGATGCCCGAACGGGCCTCGGCGGCCGCCGTGTTGAAGGGCAGGCCCGATGCCGAGCCGCCGCCGGACGTGCGGTCGCGCGGTTGGTCGGCGCCGGTGAGCAGCTGTCCGCACTCGTCGTGCAGGCGCGGGAGCCGCCGCAGGTCGCGGGTGAGACGGAGCCGGCAGGTCGGGCAGAGCCGGGTGCCGGCGACGGCCAGTTCCCGGGCGCGCCCGCCGGTTTCGAGGCGCCGGCACGCGGCGCCGTCGCACTCCGTCGGTTCCGAGGTCGTCGTACGAGTGGTCCGTGTGGTGTCCGCGAATTTGTAAGTCATTTCCCCCACCGCTTCTAAGTGGGGCGAATCTATTTCCGCAATTGGTGAACGGACAAGCAAAGGCCCGCTTCATGTAATTTCTCTGTAGCGGGCCTACGGTTTTCCGCACCGACCTGTCCTGGCGATGTCCTCAGATCGACAGGCGCGCCGCGATGCCGTCGAGGACGGAGTCCAGACCGGCCTCGAACTGCCACTGCTGATCGTCCTTGCGCCGGGCCTCGCTGATGTAGCGCGCGTACATCGGGAAACGGCCCGTGCTCATGAGCCAGGCCATTTGCGAGGCCAGTCCGGCACGGGCCTCCTCCCGGGTGGACCAGCCGCGGACGCGCAGCATCTGCGTCAGCCCGACCTCCGTGTCCACGGCGCCGTGCACATAGGCGGTGAGGGTGCTGTAGACCGCCATGGCGGTGTCCGCGTCGAGTCCGAGGCCGTCGAGCGCGGCCAGAACGGCCTCGGGCACCGCCAGCTGGTTCGGGGTCGGCGCGCACCAGGTCGCCCGCGTCACCCATGAGTGCCGCAGCAGGACCTCTCTTATCCGCAGGGCGACGGACCGCATGGTCGCGCGCCAGCCCTCCTTGCCGTCGGGCAGTTCCAGCTCCGCGTACACGAAGTCGACCATCAGCTCGAGGAGCTCGTCCTTGCCGGTCACGTAGCGGTACGCGGCCATGGGGGCGACGCCGAGTTCGGTGGCCAGGCGGCGCATGGTGACCGCGTCGAGTCCCTCCGCGTCGGCGACGCCGACGGCGACCTTGGCGATCCGCAGGGGAGTGAGGGTGGTGCGCGGGGCGGGCGTCGGCTGTTCGAGGCGCTCCCACACGGAGACGTGGTCCTTGTCCTCGCTCGCTGCTGGTCTCTCCTGGGCGGCCATCGCTTCGGTTCCTTCCGACGAACGGTGCTGTGTACAGCGTATCAGTAGTGGACAACGTACACTCGGCTGTGTACGTTGTACGAGAACGATACGGCGTACACACACCGAGGAGTCCTCCATGGCCGACGAGACTGACGACACCCTCCGGACCGCGGTGATCATCGGCAGCACCCGGGACGGGCGGTTCGGTCCGGTCGTCGCGGACTGGATCGCCGGACACATCGCCCAGCGCGAGGAGATGGAGGTCGACCTGATCGACCTCGTCGAGACACCTCTGCCCACCGTCTTCCCGGCGTTCGGGCAGGCCCCCAGTGACGAGGTCGTGGCCCAGCTGGGCGCGGTGTCGCCGCGGCTGGCCCGGGCCGACGCCTTCGTGATCGTCACGCCCGAGTACAACCACAGCTTCCCCGCGCCGTTGAAGAACGCCGTCGACTGGCACAACGAGCAGTGGCACGCCAAGCCGGTCGGGTTCGTCTCCTACGGCGGCCTCGCGGGCGGCCTGCGCGCCGTCGAACAGCTCCGTGTCGTGCTCGCGGAGCTGCACGCGGTCACCATCCGCAACACCGTCAGCTTCCACAACTACGCCGAGGTCTTCGGCGCCGACGGAAAGCCGACCGACCCCGGCTGCGACGTCGCGGCCAAGGCGATGCTCGACCAGCTCACCTGGTGGGGCCAGTCCCTGCGCGAGGCCAGGCGCGTCCGCCCGTATGCCGTCTGACACCACGTCACTCGTGCCCTGGGGGCAGCGATGAACGACCGCCCGACCGACACTCCCGCGCCCGACACTCCCGCGCCCGACCGGCCCGGTCTACCCCGGCTGGGCGTCTTCGGACTGATGCTCGGCATCTTCCTGGCGACGCTCGACGGACAGATCGTCAGCACCGCGCTCCCCACGATCGTGGGCGACCTCGGCGGCCTCGACCACTTCTCGTGGTCGGTGACGGCGTATCTGCTCACCATGGCCGCGTCCACTCCCATCTGGGGCAAGCTGGGGGACCTCTACGGCCGCAAGGGCGCCTGCATGAACTCCGTGGCCCTCTTCCTGGTCGGGACGGTGTTGTGCGGCCTGGCGCAGAGCATGGGACAGCTCATCGCGTTCCGTGGCCTCCAGGGCCTCGGCGCCGGTGGCCTGATGGTCGGCGCGCTCTCGGTCATCGGCGCGGTGGTGCCCGCGCAGGACCGCGGCCGCATCCAGTCGACGGTGGGCGTCATGATGCCCGTCGCGTTCGTCGGCGGCCCCCTGCTCGGCGGATTCATCACCGACTACATGAGCTGGCGCTGGGCGTTCTACGTCAACGTGCCCATCGGCCTCGTCGCGCTGCTGGCGATCGCCAAGGGTGTACGGCTGCCCGCCGGCCGCGCCACGGGACGGATCGACTACCTCGGCACGGCCCTGCTCACCACCGGCATCCTGGCCATCACCCTGCTGGCCGGCTGGGCCGGCACCACGTACGCCTGGACGTCCTGGCAGATCACCGGGCTCGCCGTGGTCGTCGTGCTGAGCCTGGCCTGGTTCGTCCGGGTGGAACTGCGCACGGCCGAACCGATCACGCCGCCCCGGCTCTTCGCACGCCGGGACTTCACCCTCGCCCAGGTACTCAGTTTCCTGGCCGGCGCCGTCCTCTTCTCCGTCGTCAACTACCTCCCGCAGTACATGCAGTTCGTCCAGGGCTCCTCGTCGACGGCCAGCGGCCTGCTCATCCTGCCGCTGATGCTCGGCATGCTGACGGCCCAGCTGATCATCGGGCGGCTGATGGACGGCGGCGGCCTGGACCGTGCCGTGCCGCTCACCGGCGGCGCCGTCACCTTCGCCGGGGCGCTGCTGCTGCTCCTGCTCGGCACGGACACCCCGCTCGTCGCGGCCTCCGCGCTCACCCTGGTCATCGGGGTGGGAGTCGGGGCCCTGATGCAGAGCACCATGGTGACCACCATGAACAACGCGACCCCGCGGGACATGGGCGCGGCCACGGGCACGGTCACGCTGGTGCGCACCATCGGCGGCTCCCTCGGGGTCGCCGTGCTCGGCGCCGTACAGAGCAGCCGCATGAGCGACGTGCTGGCCGAGCGGCTCGGCTCCGGCACGGCGGAGCGGCTGACCGCAGGCGGCGGACTGACCCCGGCGCTGCTGAAGGACATGCCGACCGCGATGCGCGACGCCGTCGAGGACGCCGTCAGCAGCGGTCTGCACGGCGTCCTGGTAGGCGCGGCGGTCCTGTCCGCGATCGCGTTCGGCACCGCGTGGTTCGTCCGCGCGACGCCGACCCCCGAGGCAGCCGCGACGCCTGCCGCCGGGACGCCGACCGCCGGAGCCGGGGTCGGCGCCGGGAAGGACTCCGCCCTGACCCCTCCCGGGGACTGAACGCGCCCCCGACAGGGGTCAGGTCCCCACCCACCCAAGCTGCCGACCGCACGGTCCGAATCCCCCGTCGCCGTGCGGTCGGCCCTCATCGAAGGCGAACACCATGCCCAAGAATTCCGTCGAACGTGTCAGGGACGTCCTGGTGCGTCCGTTCTCCCTGGGAGGCCTCACGCTGCCCAACCGCGTCGTGATGGCCCCGATGACACGCGAGTTCTCCCCCGGCGGCGTTCCGGGCGACGACGTGGCGCGGTACTACGCCCGGCGGGCGGCCGCCGGAGTCGGTCTGATCATCACCGAGGGCACCCTCGTCGGCCATGACTCGGCGGGCAGCAGCGCCCGGGTTCCGCACTTCTACGGCGACGAGGCGCTCGCCGGCTGGTCGGCTGTGGCCGAGGCCGTCCATCAGGCGGGCGGCCGGATCATGCCGCAGCTGTGGCACGTCGGCATGGACCGCGTCGCGGGCAATCCGCCGGTCCCCGACGCCCCGCGGATCGGCCCCTCGGGCATCGCCCTGGACGGCACGAAGTCGGGCCGGGAGATGACCCAGGCAGACATCGACAACGTGGTCGCCGCCTTCGCCACGGCCGCGGCGTCGGCCGAGGCGCTGGGCTTCGACGGCGTCGAGATCCACGGTGCCCACGGCTACCTGATCGACCAGTTCCTGTGGTCCCACACCAACCGGCGCACCGACGCATACGGCGGCGACATCGTCGGCCGCACCCGCTTCGCCGCCCAGGTCGTGGCCGCCTGCAGGGAGAGCGTCTCCGACGACTTCCCGATCTCGTTCCGGCTCTCCCAGTGGAAGCTGAACCACTATCAGGCGCGGGTCGCCGAGACGCCGCAGGAACTGGAGGCCATGCTCGGCCTGCTGACCGACGCGGGCGCCGACGCCTTCCACTGTTCCACCCGGCGCTTCCACCTCCCGGAGTTCGAGGGTTCCGACCTCAACCTGGCGGGCTGGGCGAAGAAGCTCTCCGGCAAGCCCGCCATCAGCGTCGGCTCGGTGGGCCTCAGCAACGAGTTCCTCCAGGTGTTCCAGGGCGAGCAGGCCACGGTCACGGACATCGGCGAGCTGCTCGACCGCATGGAGCGCGACGAGTTCGACCTCGTGGCGGTCGGCCGCGCCCTGCTCGGGGATCCCGAGTGGCTGGAGAAGGTCCTCGCCGGACGCGTCGACGAACTCACCCCCTTCCATGCGGGCCTCGTCGGCAGCCTCCACTGAGCCGTACGGCCGCCTGCCCGACCGCAGGCCGATGATCCCGTCGCCCCGGAGGACCTCCGGGGCGACGGGCCGCTCAGGTGCAGCAGATGTGTACGTAAGTCCGGTGCCACCGCGGCCGCCCGCGTGCTTGCATGTCCGGAAAATCGGAGGATCCAGGTGAACCCACGCTTGTTCGTTCTGACGTCGGCGACGTTCGCCGTCGGCACCGACGGTTTCCTCATCGCGGGGATCCTGCCCGACATCTCCCGATCCCTCGACGTCTCGGCGTCGGTCGCCGGGCAGTTGGTGACCTTCTTCGCGCTGGCCTACGCCCTGCTCTCGCCCGTGCTGGCGGCGGCCACGGCGTCCTGGCCGCGGCGTCGGCTGCTGGTGACCGCGCTGCTGGTCTTCACCCTGGGGAACGTGATCGTCGCCGTCGCTCCCGTCTACGGCGTCGCCATGGCCGGCCGGCTGGTGGCCGCCGCCGGGGCCGCCGTGGTGACGCCGGCCGCCACCGTCGTGGCGACCGGGCTCGTCCCACCGGAGCAGCGGGGCAGGGCGCTGGCCCTCGTGGTGGCGGGACTGAGCGCGGCGACCGCGCTCGGCGCTCCGCTGGGCACCGCGCTCGGCGGCGCGGGCCACTGGCGGCTCTCCCTCTGGGGAGTGGCGGCCCTCGGCGTCGTCGCGGCCCTCGGCGTCGCGGCCCTGCTCCCGGAAACGCCCCGGCCGCCGGCTGTCGGCCTGCGCCGACGGCTCGCGCCCCTGCGCGACATCCGGATCGCCACGGTTCTGTCGACGACTCTGCTCACCCTGACCGGGCTGTACACCGTCTACACGTACATCAGCCTCTCCTTCGACCGGGCGACCGGCGGCAGCGGCAACCGCCTCGCGCTCCTGCTCGTCGTCTTCGGCCTCGCGGCCACGGCCGGCAACCTGACCGCCGGCAGCCTGACCGACCGCTTCGGCACCCGCAGGGTACTGACCGTCGCCCTGCTGGCCTGCGTCGTCGACTTCGCGTTGATGCCCTGGAGCGGGTCCGGCCTGCCGAGTGCGCTGCTCGCCGTCGCGGTGTGGGGCGTGTGCGGCTTCGGCGTGCTCGTCCCGCAGCAGCACCGGCTGATCTCCGTGTCCGGCGCGGGAGCTCCGTTGTCGATCGCGCTCAACGCGACCGCGACCTACCTCGGCGTCGCGCTGTCCGGTGTCATCGGCGCGGCCGGTCTCCATCTCGTGGGCGCCCATCGACTCGGTCTGATCAGCGTGGTGTTCCTCGCCCTCGGCCTGTGCAGCGCCGAGCTGGCGCACAGGATCATCCGGCGCCGGGAGGAGTCCGCGACGGCGTCGGCCGACGGCGCCGTGCCCCTCCCCGACTCCCCGAGCGGGGCCGTCCGTTGACCGGATTCACACATCACGGCAATTTCTCCATGCGGCCATAGAAAATCGCGACCAGGTCTTGCTACGGTAGCGGGAAGCTCCGGTTACGGGACCGGTTTGAATTTCCCGGTTCTTACGGGAACAGCCCCGGTCGAGCGGCCATCGAATCCATGAGATCCGGTCAACGGCCCCGCCCCGGACGGAGTGGCTCTCCGGCGTTGCCCCGACAGTCGCCGATCAGTACTGATCCGGTGATCTACCGCGCACGCCGCACGAGGTTGCACGCTTCCTGGGGACGCCCGATCCGCTCCCCGCTGGTCAGCAAGGGGGACTGTTGTACGCCCTACTCTCTGAAACCTGGCGTGAGACGACCGACGACAGAGAGGAATCCGGACAGGAATGGAGACGCATCAGCTCACTCATCGGTGAAAGCGGAGCCAACTGGGTCGAAGATCCCGTGCGTCGCATCGAGGAACTCACCGACCGGGAATTCGACGTCTTCATCCTGCTCGGCAGAGGCCTGTCGAACCAGGGGATCTCGACGTCGCTCTACGTCACCGAGCGCACGGTGAAGTCGCATGTCACGCGCATCCTCGCCAAGCTGCAACTGGACTCGCGGCTGCAGGCCGGCCTGGTGGCCCAGGCCTACACGCACCGGGTCGCGAGCAACTCCGCTTAGTGCAACCGTCAAGTGTACTTTGGTCCGGTGCGCTGCCCGCCGGTCCGATGGTTGACTCCTGGTGTACATATACACGCTCCTCAAGTCTCGTATTCCGCAACAGATTTCACGGTTCAAGCCGAGTGGAGTGAAAACGGGGATGACGGCAGAGGGATCGGCGATTCTCTTTCCGGGACAGGGTGGATTCGACGGTGCGGCGCTCAATGCCGCCAGAATGAAGTATCAGCAAGTCGGCGAGACTTTCAAGGCCGTTGACGCGGTGGCGGAGGAAACATTCGGTAACGCGGTTTCCGCCGTACTCTTCGACGGTGCTCCGCTCACCGCGGACGACCTGGTGAAACAGCCCGTCTGGGTTTCCCAACTGGCCGTCTACGCAAGTGATGTCGCTGCCTGGCGCATTCTGCAGGAGAACGGAATGCGACCGCGGATCCTCGTGGGCCACAGCATGGGCGAGATACCCGCGCTCGTCGCCGCCGGGGCGTTCTCCGTCGAGGACGGCGCGCGCGTCGTGGCGGAGCGGCTGCGCGCCCTGGAGGAGGCGGACCTGCCGGCGGGAAGGATGGCGGCCCTGACGCTCGACGGGCAGCGGACCCGGCAGCTGCTCGACCTCCTAGACGACCCGGCCGTGGTGGTGGCGGCCGAGAACCACGACCGGCAGACGGTGATCAGCGGCCCCGAGCACTCCGTCGCCGCCGCGCTGCGGGTGGCCCGCGAACTGAACGCCGGGGGCATGCTGCTGGCCTCGCCGTTCGCGTTCCACAACCCGGCGCTGGAACCGGTGCGGGCGCCGTTCGCCGCCCGGATCCGCGGCCTGCTCCGGCAGGCCCCGGCCACGGACGTGTACTCGCCGATCCTGCGCCGCGCCTACCGGGCGGACGACGACCTCGCGGCACTGCTCGCCGAACACCTGGTCCGGCCGGTCGACTTCCGCGGAACGGTACGCGGTCTCTACGACGACGGCGTCACCACGTTCGTCGAGGCGGGCGGCCTGGGCTCCCTCGGCCGGTGTGTCGCACGCGTCCTGCCCGACGCCGGCGACCTCACGATCCGCTCGACCTTCACTCTGGAGGCGGACGGACGGCTCGCTGTGGAGCGGGCCCTCGCCGGCCTGCCCGGCGGTGACGCACCCGACACCTTCGAGCGGTTCTGGGCCACCTACGGCACGCGGCTCGTCGCACGTGTCCGGGCGGGACTGGCCGCCTCCGCCGGTACCCCCGCGGGCCCGGCGGAGCCGGAACC
>NZ_JAODTZ010000078.1 GCF_025399795.1 Streptomyces rhizosphaerihabitans
AAGGTCCCGGGGCCCGGAGGCCGCGGACCCCTTGTGGCGTGAACTGGCACGGCTCCTGGGCACGGAGGAACTGGACGGGACCACACGCCTGCAGGGCCGGTGCATCGTCGGCTGGGGTCTCGCGGACTGGGCCGACGCCGACCGGGGGCTTGCCGAGGTCCTGGCCGCGGACCCCGACTGGGACGACCTGGCGGTCCTCGCGGACATCCTCGCCGAACTCCTGCTCAGCCCCGCCACCGACCACTCCCGCCTCACCCTGCGCCTGGCGACGGTCGCAGCGGCCCGCGACGCCATCCGGGCGCGCTGCACGGACTGACCGGCGGGGCGGGGCGGGGTGGTGAACGACTGCCGGACCAGACCACGTTTTCTGTCGAACGCCGCTCATACCTGATCACTTGGGGCCACTGGGATCACGTCCCCTATATGGATCCGCGACCTCAACCGACCGTTCCCGTTCGATTACAGTGCTGAGCTGTCGGACGTACGGACGGTGCAGCAGGAGGTCTCGGTGGGTGCGACAGCCGGTGCCGTCTGGGGCCGTGGGGAGCAACAGGACTTCCGCAGCCGGGTCCGCGGGACGCTGCTGGGCGCGGCCGTCGGCGACGCCCTGGGCGCCCCGCTCGGCGGACTCTCCCTGGACGGGATCCGGGAGGCGTACGGCGCGGAGGGCCTCCTCGACCTGTCCCCCGCGTACGGCCGGCGCGGCGCCGTCACCCACCTCACCCAGCTCGCCCTGTTCAGCGTCGACGGGCTCATCCGGGCCCAGGTGCGCCGCGACACCGGCGCCTGGCATCCGCCGTCCGACCTGCACCGCGCCTACCGCCGCTGGGCGGCCACCCAGAGCGACTGGGGGCCCGACGAACGCCGCAAGGACGACGGCTGGCTGGCCCGCGAGGAGTGGCTCTACGTCCGCCGCGACCCGGCCACGACCTGTCTGCTCGGCCTCGCCGACGAGATCATGGGCACGCTGGACGCGCCCAAGAACCCCGGCGAGCCGGGCCCCGAGGCCGCCGCCCGCTCCGCGCCCTTCGGGCTGCTCGTCGGCTGGGAGCCGCAGCTCGTGATGCAGCTCGCCGTCGAGTGCGCGGCACAGACGCACGGCCACCCCTCGGCCTACCTGACGGCGGGCGCGTACGCCGTGATCGTCCACGCGCTGGCCCGCGGCGAGAACCTCGACGCGGCCGTGCAGCAGGCCCTCGCACTCCTCGTGACCCGCCCCGGGCACCAGCCGGTCGCCGACGCGCTCCAGCACGCGCTGGGCGCCGTACGGCAGGGGATGCCCTCGCCGGCGCGGGTCGAGGAGCTCGCCGGGGACGGCTCCGCCGAGGGGGCGCTCGCCGTCGCGGTGTACTGCGTGCTCGTCGGTGAGGACGTCCGGCACGGCCTGTGCCTCGCGGTGAACCACGGCGGGCCCTCCGCCGTCACCGGCGCCCTCACCGGCGGTCTGCTGGGCGCCCTGCACGGCGAGACGGCCCTCCCGCCGGCCTGGCTGGCCGAACTGGAGGGCCGTCCCACGGTGCTGGTGCTCGCGGACGACTTCGCGATGGAGATGACCCAGGGGCCCGCCCTGCACGGGCCCGCCGGCTCGTCCCCGGCCTGGCTCGCCCGCTACCCGCGCGCCTGAGCGGTCCCGGCCCGTACGCCCCGGTCCCTTCAGCGGTTGTCGCCCTTCTCGCCGCCCTAGTCCGTCACCGGAGTGCCCACCACCTCGTCCGGTGAATCCGCCGGGGCCGGGATCGCCGCGGTGGCCGATCCGTCGTCGTCCGTGTTGATCATTTCGATGATCGCGTCCCGCTCCGGGGTGTCCTCGGGCTTCAGGAAGCCGATGAGGATGTACAGGACGAGGGAGATGGCCATCGGGACGGAGACCTGGTACTCCAGCTTCACGTCCGTGCGCTGGGAGAAGTCCAGGTTGTAGTTGACGAAGAAGAAGGCGAGCAGACCGCAGGCCCAACTGGTCAGCGCCGCCGTCGGACCGGACTTACGGAACGGCCGCAGCAGACCCAGGATGAACGGGATCGCGATCGGTCCCATGAGCCCGGCCACCCACTTGATGACGACGGTGATGATGTCCTTGAACGTGGGGGAGTTGACCTGGGTCGCCACAGCCATGGAGAAGCCGAGGAAGGCGACCGTGGTGACGCGGCCCGCGATGAGCCCGGCACGGGTGTCCCAGGCGCGCGCGGCCCTGGAGAACACCGGCACGACGTCCCGGGTGAACACGGCGGCGATGGCGTTCGCGTCCGAGGAGCACATGGCCATCGTGTGCGAGAAGAACCCGACGACGACCAGGCCCAACAGCCCGTGCGGCAGCAGCTGGTCGGCCATCAGGCCGTACGCGTCCGAGCCGTCCGGCTTCTGCGCCGTGACGAGGAGCGGCGAGAGCCACATCGGGATGAACAGGATGACCGGCCACACGAACCACAGTCCGGCGGACAGGAACGCCGACCGCGTGGCCTCCTTGGAGTTCTTGGTGGCCATGTAGCGCTGGGCCTGGTTCCACATGCCGCCGTTGTACTCGAACAGCTTGATGAACAGGTACGCGATGAAGAACACCGTCAGATAGGGCCCCGCGAACCCGTTCGCGTGACCGTGGAGCTTCGGCGAGTCCAGCGCCTTGGAGAGACCGCCCTGGTCGGAGATCTTGTTCAGCGCGATGACCAGCATCGACAGACCAGCCAGCAACTGGATGACGAACTGGCCGAGTTCGGTCAGCGCGTCCGCCCACAGCCCGCCGATCGTGCAGTACACCGCCGTGATGCCGCCGGTGATGATGATGCCCTGGGTGAGCGTGACGCCGGTGAAGACGCTGAGCAGGGTGGCGATGGCCGCCCACTTCGCGCCGACGTCCACGATCTTCAGCAGGATGCCGGACCACGCCAGCGCCTGCTGCGTCTGCACGTTGTAGCGGTCCTTGAGGTATTCCAGGGGTGAGGCGACGTGCAGCCGTGAGCGCAGCCGGTTGAGCCGGGGCGCGAAGGCCTTGGCGCCGATGGCGACGCCGATGGCGATGGGCAGCGCCCAGGTGACGTACGAGGTGATGCCGTAGGTGTACGCGATGCCGGCGTAGCCGGTGAACATCACCGCGCTGTAGCCCGACATGTGGTGCGAGATGCCGGACAGCCACCACGGCATCTTGCCGCCCGCGGTGAAGAAGTCGCTGACATCGTCCACACGCTTGTGGGACCAGACACCGATCGCGGTCATCACACCGAAATACGCGACCAGGACGGCCCAGTCGAGACCGTTCATGTGCCCCCTCCAGGGGTCCGCCTTGTGAACCTGCAGATACCGGACGGCACTTCGCCAGTACATGGGGTCCCCCTGCTCGAGCGAAGCCGAGAGCTCGGGGGCGGGCGGCGCCCCCGTGCGGGAGCGGGGACTTCGGGGATTGAACCGCTGGTTCGACCGACCGGTCAAGACCTTGCGCGGTCACGGATATGAACACAGATCAGAAAGCAGAACGATTTTACGTCTACTTTACCCACCGGGCGGTTGTCGTGCTCGTGACGTGGACCACACCATGAGCGGGCACTTCGTCAGACCCACAGCAGCAACAACAAGTCGTCAGCCGTACGGGATGCGGGTCCCGTGCGCCTGGGAAAGGGGCCGCGCCGGCCGTACCGCCTACCGCATGAGTTCGCCCGCGTTCACGAGCAGCGACTGGCCCGTGATCGCCCGTGACCGGTCGGACGCCAGAAACACCGCGGCGTCCGCGACGTCTCCGTCCGTGGCCAGCTCGGGCAGGGCCATCCGCTCGGTGAGCCGCTTCAGGACGTCCGCCTCGGGCACCTGCTCGGTGTACGCCGTGAACTGCACGTACGCCTCGACGGGAGGGCCCCACATCCAGCCGGGCAGCACGGTGTTGACCCGTATCCGGTGCGGACCGAGCTCCCGCGCGAGGGAGTACATCGCGCTCGTCAGCGCACCCTTCGAGGCCGCGTACGCAGCCTGCCGCACCTGGCTCGGCGCGGCGACCGACGACTGCGTGCCGATGATGACGACCGAACCGCCGCGCTCCTTCAGTGCGGGCAGGCAGGCGCGGGTCATCCGCAGCGTGCCGAGCAGGTTCACGTCGATGACCGACTGCCACGTCGCGAAGTCGGCGTCCTCCAGACCGCCGAAGTAGCTGTCCCAGGCGGCGACATGGACCACCGCGTCGATCCGCCCGAAACGCTCGACCGCGAGCGCCGCCAGCGCGTCGCACTGCCCCTCGTCGGTGATGTCCGTCGCGCGGAACGCCGTGTGCGCGCCGTCCGGGTCCAGTTCGGCCGCCGACTTGGCCAGATTCGCCTCCGTGCGCGCCCCGAGCACCGCGTCGCCTCCGTCGCGCACCACGGCCGCCGCGACCTGATGGCCGAGTCCGGCCCCGACACCCGACACCACCACGGTCCTGCCGGTGAGCAGTGACATCCGAGACCTCCCCAGCTCTGGCGCATTGTCTGACGGAGCGTCAGAGTATGGGTGTCCGGCGGAGGAAGGAAGTCCCGCGCACGTTCCACCGAGGAAGGGGTTGGCAACTATTGCCTCCGGATTGCGCGTAGGCGTTTTCTGGCGCGTGTGAGCGGGCGCGGGTGGCTTCTTCCGTTTGTGCGGAGCCAGGGAGGGAACGGGAGTTCCCTCCTCGAATGCGTGACCTTCATGGACGGTGGTCGTTGGTGGAGTGGCAGGTCGTTCGGGTCGGATGGGGCCGGAGGTGGGGACGTGGGTGATCTGAGGTCGGTGGGGGCGTCGTTCGTGGTGCCCGGCCCGTCGGGGGTGGCAGTCCGAGGCCGGCTCAAGGGCCTGACCGCCGAGGACGAGTGGGTACTGCGGCTGGTCGGCGACCACCTCGGCTCCCTCGCCGCCCGAGATCTCAAAGCGCGGTGTACAGCCGGCCTGGAGCATGGCAGTGACAGCTGGGCGTCGCGTAAGCGGGAGCTGACGGGGTTGTCGTCGTCGCGGTGGGCGGGGTCCTTGACGAAGGCCACGCACGATGTGTGGGCGCTGGCCCGGCGTGGTCTGGTCGCGCACATCCGACAGCTCGAAGTCGGGGTGCACACGATCCAGCACCGACTGTCCCTCCCCCTGGGGGAGAAGGGTTCGAAGCGGGCCGCTGGTGGTTATCGCAGTCGTCGGGAGTGGCATGCCAAGACCCGTCGGCTGCGTGTGCTGGAGGACCGGCTGGCTGCTGCCAGGGCCGACTGGGCGGCCGGGCGGGTGCGGGTGGTTCGGGGCGGGAAACAACTGCTCCACGCCCGCCACCACCTGGGAGAGGCCCAGCTCACCGAGGAGGCGTGGCGTGCGCGGTGGGAGGCGTCGCGCCGGTTTGTGCAGGCGGACGGCGAGTCCGGGAAGCGGTATGGCAACGAGACCATCCGCATCGGCCCCGATGGACAGGTCAGCATCAATCTCCCGGCCCCGCTCGCCCATCTCGCCAACGCCCCGCACGGCCGCTACGTCCTCAGCGCGCGGGTGTCGTTCGCGCACCGGGGCGAGATGTGGCGCGACCGCGTCCAGGCGAACCGGGCCGTGGCGTATCGCATCCACGAGGACACGGGGCAGGGTCGCTGGTACCTGACTGCGTCCTGGACCATCCCACCGGTCCCGACCATCTCCCTGAGCGCTGTGAGGGCCGGCGGGCTGATCGGGGTGGACACCAACGCCGATCACCTGGCCGCCTGGCGACTGGACATGCACGGCAACCCGGTCGGCGCCCCACGCCGCTTCGACTACGACCTGTCCGGCACCACGCAGCACCGTGACGCGCAGGTGCGCCACGCGCTCACACGGCTTCTGCACTGGGCCCACCGGCACCATCTGGCCATCGCCATCGAAGACCTCGACTTCACCGCGGAGACCACCCGGGAGAAACACGGCCGACGAAAGAAGTTCCGCCAGCTGATCTCCGGCATGCCCGTCGCCCGGCTCCGCGCCCGCCTGGTCTCCATGGCCACCGAACTCGGCATCCCGCTGGTCGCCGTCGACCCCGCCTACACCAGCAAGTGGGGCGCCCAGCACTGGCAAAAACCCCTCAACAACACCACCAGGAAAGCCACCCGCCACGACGCAGCCGCCGTGGCCATCGGAAGACGCGCCCTGGGACACCCGATCAGGCGACGGACGGCACCGCCCCGTACCCACCAGAGCGATGGGTACAGGCATCGGACCATCCAGGCCCGACCGGGCGCCCCGGGGCGTGAGGAACCCCGCCCCCGCATCCCCGGACCACGGACACGATCCGTGCCGCCCGGACGCGCGGCGAACGCGGGTGACCAGAACACCCAGGACCGTTCGGGGTGTTCGGCTGGGCAAGGGTCCTGGCGACAGGGCTCACTCCCGCTCAGTCCATAGGAACGGTTCGTCATGTCGGAGGAGACCCGCAGCGAGACCTACGCGGAACTGGCCGCCCTCGGCCCGTACGGCGTCCACCCGGGCCACGCCCTGATCACCCTGGCCGAAAGGAACGGTTCGTCATGTCGGAGGAGACCCGCAGCGAGACCTACGCGGAACTGGCCGCCCTCGGCCCGTACGGCGTCCACCCGGGCCACGCCCTGATCACCATGGTCGAACCGCACCCGGGCCACGAGTACGCCTACAACCGCTGGTACGAGGACGACCACTACTACGCCGGCGCGATGGCCATGCCCTGGATGTACGCCGGACGCCGCTGGGTGGCCACCCGCGATCTCCAACTGCTGCGCTACCCCGAGAAGTCGGCGGTCGCCCAGCCGGTCACCGCGGGCTGCTACCTCTCCACCTACTGGGTCACCGACGGCCGCTACGACGACCACATGAAGTGGACCGTCGGCATCAACAAGCGGCTGAACCGCGACGGCCGCGTCTACCAGGACCGTACGCACGTCTTCACGGCCTTCCAGGACCACGAGGCCACCGTCTACCGCGACGGCGCCGCGGGCCCCCGCGACTTCCACGCCCTCGACCACCCCTACGCGGGTCTCGTGGTCGAGGTGGTCGACGCCGAATCCGCCGACCGGCGCGCCGAGTTGCTGGAATGGCTGCGCTCCCGCCACCTCCCCGGTCGACTGGCCGGCTCACCCGCCGCCCTCGTCACCCTCTTCCGGCCGACCCCGCTCCCCGGCGACCGGATGACCTACGTCAAGCAGGTCGAGGGCGTGGATACCCGGCTGACCCTGCTGTGGTTCCTGGAGACGGATCCGCGCGAGTGCTGGGAGGCCTTCACTGGCCTGGACGAGGCGGTGGCCGAATCGGGCCTGGGACGAGTGGAGTTGGTGGCCCCGTTCATCCCCACGGTGCCCGGAACGGACACGTACGTGGACCGCCTGCGCTAGAAGGGTGTCCTACGGCGAGTGAGCCGAAGGGGCGCGTCGGCACCGGCCTCTGCGCCCCGGAGGCGAACCGAGCCCAAAAGAGGGGGCCGAGCCCCCTCGGCCAGGACGGCGGGCCGGTCGAGAGGGCTCTGTCGGTAGAGCGTATGAAGTTGTTTCGGTCATGGTGGGGTCAGACGAGGTCGGAAGACCCTCGGCTCACCTCGGCCACGAAGGTGTTCCACGCGTCCGCGGGAAAGGCGAGTGTGGGCCCGGTGGGGACCTTGGAGTCCCGTACGGCCATCGCCGAGAGAACCGGGGACTTGACCTCGACGCAGGCGCCGTTGCCGGTGGAGTAGGAAGACTTGGTCCAGGTGTCGGTGGCGCCCTGCTGAATTGCCATGATCGCTCCAGAAAACAGTCGTTCTTCGATGAGTTGCCGCCACCGAAGCCGTCGACGCGCTGTCACCGGACTGCGGATCCGTCAGGAAACCCGCGGTCCGGATTGCGCCAACGTTCTTGCTCGGTGGCGTGATCGACGCTACTCGCCAACATCGGTTGGCGAAGCGACTATTCACTCGACTGGATGGCATATTCCATGGGGGTCTTCCGCGCCGGGGCGGCGACAGTGTAGGGTCCGGCCGCTCATCGGCGGGGGCGCCCTCGCGAGCCGCCCCCGAGCCGCTCAGCGCGCGTAGTCCTTCGCGATGTCGGCGATGAACTGACGCGACTGCTCCACGTTCAGGGCCTGCGCCCGCAGGTGCTCGTACATCACGCTGTACTTCTGGACGTCGTTCGCCTTCTCCAGGTACAGGTCGCTGGTCACGCCCTCGATGTAGACGACGCTGGAGTCGGCCGCGTCGGGGAACTCCAGGATCGCGTACTGGCCGTTGAGGCCCGGGTGCGCGCCCATGTCGAAGGGGATCACCTGCACGGTGACGTGCGGCAGTTGGGACTGCTCGACGAGGTACTCCAGCTGCTCGCGCATCAGGGAGCGGTTGCCGACGGCCCGGCGCAGGGCGGACTCGTCGAGGACGGTCCACAGGCGCAGCGGGTTGTCCGGGGCGGAGATTCGTTCCTGCCGCTTCAGGCGCACCTGCACGCGCTTGTCGATGTCCGCGGGCGCGGTCTCCGGCAGCGCACCCGCGATCAGGGCCTCGGCGTACTGCCGGGTCTGCAGCAGACCCGGGACGACCTGCGGGTCGTACACGCGCAGGCTCGCGGCGTCGGTCTCCAGACCGATGTAGACGCTGTACGGGATGTCGCCGAAGGAGTGCCACCAGCCCTGCTGGCGCGAGTCCTTGGCCATCTGCATCAGCGAGTCGACGATCCGATGGTCCTCGACCTCGTAGACCCCGCACAGATCGCGGACGTCGCGCTGGCTGATACTGCGCCTGCCGTTCTCCAGCCGGCTGATCTTCGACTGCGAGACCAGCAGGCGCTCGGCGACCTCTTCGGCCGTCATGCCCTTGAGCTCGCGGAGCCGGCGCAGCTCCTGGCCCAGCCGGCGCCGCCGGACGGTGGGATTGACACTTGACGCCACGGGACGTACACCTCCGGCTGCGGGCCTGTACTTTGCGTATCTGCTGTTGAGCAGATTGCCACCAAGGTGCTTTCTACCGCTGGGAAACGGCGTATATGCGCCGGGTGGGCGCAAGTTCGCGGATTCGGCGTGTATACGCGTCGTGCGCTGCCCTCCGGGGTCCCCCGCGAACTCCCTTGAGAGATCGAGGAGATCGTCGATGGTGCCCGGGCAGGGCACCGGCCGCGGAGGCGAACGCGGTCCCCTTGGAGACGGGTTCTCCTCGGATGCGGCCGCGCGGGGTGACTGGGACCGTGTCGTCGTCCGGACGTACGGTCACAGCCACCCCGCGCGAACCAGCGGCTCCCGAACCGGATCATGGGGACTGCGGTGCGGCGCTCAATGTCTTGCGGCGGTGCGGGTGCTGTGGAACTGCGGGTGCTGCGGTACTGCCGGCCTTGCGGTGGTGCGGGCCGCCGTGGGGCTGCGGCTCAGTGCGCCACGGCGCGCGCCATCGAACCATGACGCGGTTGCATCGGAACACCACGGGCGGTCTCCGGTGCGGACCTGACTCCGGCGGTGGCCGGACGGCCTGCCGGTGCCGGGCTGCGGCGTGGCTGTACGGCCACACCGTTCTGAACGTCCATCACGGCGTGTGCCACGAGGCCGCCCATGGGGTCGTGCCTGATCAGGTCCCGCAGCCGGGAGCGGGACGAACGTCCCTCGTTCCCCGGATACAGGTGCTTGCCGAGACCGACCGCATGGGCCAGCGCGGCGAGCGCCGCGGTCCGCGGGTCCGGCGGGACGCCGGTGCGGATCGCGTTGTCCAGCCGGGTTCTGATCTCCCGGCTGATATCCGTGTCCGTCGCTTGGTAGCGAGTCGTCGGAAGCACCCCGCACATCTGGCCGGCCACGGCATGAACCATGCCGCACCTCTCCAGATGCGAAAGGTAGGTCTGGCGAAGCCCCAGGCGGGGTCCGCCAATCCAGTTGACCGCACGTACGGGTGCTCCGCGTCGGCGAAGCAGTTCCAACGCACAGTCCAGTGTTGGATCTCCGGTCGGCCGTGGCACCACCACGGCGATACGATCCCCGTCTGGGGCTATCCGTCCGGCCAGCGCCAGCTCCACTAGCTGTGCTCCGGCCAGACCGAGGTCGAGCGACTGCGGCTGCGCGGTGGTACCCGTGGCCGGGTCCAACGCCAGCAGCAGAAGCTCCTCCGGAATTGTTCTGCGGCTCTTGCCCATCCATGCCTCCCCGCGTGGATGAATGACAGGGTGACCCCTCTCACATTGGTCTGTCGAGGGCGCGTGACCGGAATATGGGGGAACCGGCAGGTATGTCGTTCTCGTCTACCGCAGGGGTCAAGCCCTCACAGCAGGACACTGGTACATGGTTCGGACAGCGGTGTCCGGGCGGCGGTTCAAGGGTTTGACGGTTCGTTTTCGGCGCGCGGAGGGCGTGCGCCGCATGGAGGAGGCATCGGTGGCGGGCGAGTCCCCCGACAGGTCGAAGCAGCACGAGTCGTCGGCGTCGTCGGCAGAAGCGACGCCGGTGACCCCGGCGCCGGTTCCGAGTCCGGCGCGGTCGGTCGCGCAGGCGTCGACGTCGATCAAGAGCTCGGCTTCGGCCGACCCCCGAATGGCGATGGCCCGTGAAAGGGCCGCCACGGTACGGGTGGATCAGGCGACGGCGGTGTTCTCCACGAAGGCGCTGTCGGCGGACGCCTCCCGCACGGCGGAGTCGGAGCGGACCTCCGGGCCCGCCGACGGCGCCGACGCGGCCGTCGGCGGGAGCGCCGAGGGCGACACCCGGCTGCGCGCGGCGGTGGCCGCGTGGGTCTCCGGATCGGACGAGCCCGCTCCGGCGGACGCGGACGACGCCGACGCCGGATCCGAGGGCGCCGGCGGACCCGAGGGCGGTGACGGCGCCACGAACGACGCCGAGGACGCCGACGGGACCGACGCGTCCGACGCGGACGGCGCGGAGCCCGCCGGCGACGCCCAGGGCGGCGACGCCGGGGCGGAGCCTGCCGAGGACCAGGGCGAGCCCGCGACGTCCGGGAGGGCCGAGGGCACGTCCGACGGGCCCGACACGGGCGACGCGTCCGACGTGGCGTCCGACACGGACGAGGAGGCCGCCGCCGAACCCGCCGCCGACCTCGACATCGATATCGACACCGCCGAGGAGCCCGAGGCTGACCAGCAGCCGGAAGCCGCCTCCGGCGAGGCTCCCGCGGCGGACGAGCCCGAGGACGAGCCCGAGGACAAGCCCGCCCCGTCGTCCGCGCTGGACGCCGCACTGGCGTCCCGAGCAGCCGCCGAGGCCGCCTCCAAGGCCGCGCCCGAGCCCGCGGTCGAGGACGAGCCCGAGGACGCCCCTGAGGCCGACCCCGAGGACGAGCCGAGCGACGAGCGCGAGGACCGGCCAGCGGCCCCCTCCGCACGAGCGGCCGTACCCGCGACCGAGGACCTGCCCGAGTCCGCCTCCGCCAAGCCTGAGGCTGCGCCCGAGGCTGCGCCCGAGGGCCGGCCGAGCGACTCGGCTCCCGGCTCCGGCGACGAGACCCCGGACGCGGAGACCGACGAGACCCCGGCCACGGGAACCGACGAGACCCCGGCCACGGAATCCGCCTCCGAGGCCCCCGTCGATCAGCCCACCGCCATCTTCAAGGCCCCGCGGCGGCCGGCCGTGGACCAGCCCACCACCATGCTCAAGCTGGGCGGCGCCGCCCAGCGCCCGGCAGCCGGGAAGCCCGAGTCCGGGCCGACGGACGCCACCGACGAGCCTGCCGCCAAGGCCACCGACGAGCCCGCCGCCAAGGCCACTGGCGAGCCCGCGGTCAAGACCACCGACGAGCCCGCCGCCAAGACCACCGAGCGGCCCGCCGCCAAGGCCACCGGCGAGCCCGAGGCCAAGGTCACCGAGCGGCCCGCCCCCGAGTGGGGTGCCAAGCCCGCCGCCGATCCCGAGCGCACCAGCAAGTTCGTCGCCCTCAAGCCGCTCGACGAGCCCGGCGCCCCGGCATGGCCGAAGCCCACGCCCGCCCCGGGGACCGGGGACAAGCCCGCGCCCTCCCGAGGGACCGCCGACAGGCCCGCGGCGGCCACCGCGGCGATCCAGCAGGTCGGCCCCGAGCGCACCACCCAGCTGCCGCTTCCGCCGAAGCCCCCGCTGGACCTGCTGGCCGAGCTGACGAACACGCCGCCGCCGCCGCAGACCCCGGTCCGGACGCTCGTCCGGCGGGTCAAGATCTGGACGCCGCTGGTCCTGCTGCTCGCGGTGATCTTTGCAGTCGCGCAGGCCTTCCGTCCGTTGCCGACGCCCGGTCTCGCGCTCACCGCCGACCAGACGTACACCTTCGGCGGCGGCACCCTCGACCTGCCCTGGCCCGGTCAGGGCCAGTCCGCGATCGAGGTGGACGGCGTGGGCAGCCTCGGGACCGACGGCAAGCAGACCCCGTCCCCCACGGCGAGCGTCGCCAAGATCATGACGGCGTACGTGATCCTTCAGGAGCACCCGCTGAAGGGGAACGAGGACGGCGAGAAGATCACGGTCGACCAGCAGGCCGAGGACGAGTCGAAGCTGCCGGACGAGTCGACGGCGGCGATGTCGAAGGGCCAGCAGTTCACCGAGCGCCAGATGCTCCAGATGCTGATGATCCCCTCCGGCAACAACGTCGCGCGGCTGCTGGCCCGCTGGGACTCCGACAACGCGGGCTTCGTCGCCAAGATGAACGCCGCGGCCAAGGACCTCGGCATGACGAACTCGACGTACACGGACCCGAGCGGTCTGCAGAAGACGACGGTCAGCACGGCCACCGACCAGATCAAGCTGGCCAAGAAGGTCATGAAGAACGACGTGTTCCGCAGCATCGTCGGGATGGCCAAGGCGGATATCCCGGGGCTGGACAATACGATCTACAACAACAACGACCTGCTGGTGCAGCAGGTCGGCGTGATCGGCCTGAAGACCGGTTCGTCGACGCCCGCGGGCGGCAACCTGGTGTGGGCCGCGACCAAGAACGTCGACGGCAAGACGCAGACGATCTACGGCGCGGTGATGAACCAGGACGCCGGCACCGGCAAGGTCTGGGACAGCCTCCACCTGGCGCTCGTCAACAGCCAGAAGCTGATCGACAAGGTCCAGAAGAGCCTGATCACCGCGACGGTGGTGAAGAAGGGCCAGGTCGTCGGATACGTGGACGACCAGCTCGGCGGCCGGACCCGGGTCGTCGCCACCAAGAACATGACGGCGGTCGGCTGGCCCGGTCTGAAGACCAGGCTGTCGATCGGCGAGGGCCGCTCGGCTGTTCCGCACACCGGCAAGGCGGGCACCGTCGTCGGTGAGCTGACGGTCGGTGACGGCTCCAGCCAGGCCGTGAAGATCCCCGTCGCGCTCCAGTCCGATCTCGCCGAGCCCGGCCTCGGCGCGAAGCTGACCCGCGTCGGCTGAGCGGACACGCACACCGATGACGTACGCGCGCACGCATCGGTGACGTACGGCGGGGAGCGGCACCCGCACCGCACTTCGTCGGACGGCGCCCCACTCGGGAGCCGTCCGGCGGTGTGCGTGCTAGCGTCGCGCTAATCGGGGCTGCTCGCGAGCCGCGGGTCCCGGCCCAGAATGGACAACGGGACACGGGGAGTACCTTGCAGTGGCGACAGCGGAGCCGACACACGCCGACGACGCCGATCCGGGCCAGGGAACGGGTCCGCGAATACCGCTGCACGGCAGCACCCGCGAGGCGGTCCGTGACGTAGGCGGAGACCTGGCCGAAGACGTAGCCGGAGGCGGTGGGGACGCCGAGGGCCCCGGCGGGGCCGAATCGCTCGCGTCGGGCGGCGCCGCGGCGCTGGACCTCTTCCAGCGCTATCCCGTCCTCCTCATCACCGCCCTCGCCGGCGTGCTCCACATTGTGTGGTTCTTCACGTTCGCGAACAGTGGCGGCGACCTGGCGGCGCAGGACGCGTGGGCCGAGTTCGTCGGTCGGCACCCGGACTCGGCGTACAACCTCGCCTGGTACGGCGGAATGCACCCGGTCTCGTACAGCGTGGTGTCGCCGTATCTGATGTCGGTGCTCGGCGTCCGGACGACGATGATGATCGCCGGGACGCTCTCGGCCGGGCTGCTGACGATGATCCTCATCCGCAGCCGAGCCGTCCGGAACCCGATGGCCGCGACGTTCGCGGGTGTCTTCGCCCTGTTCTGCAACGCCATCTCGGGCCGGGTGACCTACGGCCTCGGCACGATGTTCGCGCTCGCCGCGGTCGCCGTCGTCTTCTGCTGGCCCCACCGCTGGCGCTACAAACGCTGGGCGAAGGCCCTGTGCGCGGCGCCGCTCGCCGCGCTCGCGACGGCCGCCTCGCCGGTGGCCGGACTGTTCGTGGGCCTGCTGGCGGTGGCCCTGTTCCTCCAGAAGCGCCGCCCCGGCGCCTACGCCCTCGGCATCGCGCCGGCGGTCGTGGTCGCGCTCTCGGCCTTGCTGTTCCCCTTCTCGGGCACCCAGCCGATGACCTTCTTCTCGGTCATCCTGCCGTTCGCGTGCGCCGGCTCGGTCTACTTCCTGGTTCCCAAGGAGTGGACCACGGTACGGATCACTGCGGCGGTGTACGGCCTCGGCGTACTCCTCGTCTGGCTGATCAGTTCCCAGATCGGTACGAACATCTCCCGTCTGGCGATGCTCTTCGCGGGCGTCGCCCTGATCGCCGCGCTGCCCTTCACCGTGCCGAAGTCACGGAAGTGGTACGCCACCGTCGTCGCCTTCGTCGGATTCACCGGATGGATCGGCTTCAAGACGGTCGACGACATCGTGCACACCACCCCGGCGGCTTCCTGGGCGCGCGAGCTGGCCCCGCTCGTCAACCAGCTCCAGTCGGTGGACGCCGAGAAGGGCCGCGTCGAGGTGGTCCCCGCCCGTTCGCACCGCGAGGCGTCCGCCCTCGCGCCCTACGTGAACCTCGCCCGCGGCTGGAACCGTCAGGCCGACATGGAGCGCAACCCGCTCTTCTACGACGACACGCTCAACTCCGCGAACTACCACGAGTGGCTGCAGCGCTGGGCCATCCACTACGTCGTGCTGCCCAAGGGCGAACCGGACGGCGACGGCGGCCAGCGCGAGCGCGAGCTCGTCCAGCGGGGCATGCCGTACCTCCGGCAGATCTGGGGCGACGCCAACTGGCAGCTCTTCACCGTCACCGACCCCACCCCGCTCGCCGAGCCGCACGCCGTCGTCGACCTCGCCGAGCAGGGCGAGCTGACCATCGAGGTGAAGCAGTCGGGCCGCATCCTGATCCGCATTCCGTACTCGCCGTGGCTGAGCATCGTCGACGCGGACGGCAAGAGCCTGAAGCCGCCGCAGGAGACGAAGGCGTCGAAGGGCCGCGCGGAGGGCACCCCGAAGACGTACGACAACCTCAACGGCTGTCTGACGCCGACCGAGGAGACCGCGGCGGGCGACACGTGGACGGAGCTGCTGGCCCCGAAGCCGGGCACCTACCGGCTCGCGGCGCCGTATCAGCTCCCGCGGGGGACACCGTGCCCGGAGGAGCTGCGCTGAGCCCGGGCCACCGGTGCCGTGACGTGGTTCCGCCACCGCCCGACGCGACCGGTGGCAGAACCGCTCGCCGTGACGGGGACGGGAACCTCGCGCCAGGACGGGGACGGGAACGTCCCGACCCGACGGGGACGGGAACCCGGTGCCGTAGCCGGCACTAGTACCGCTCGAACGGCCCGCAGTACGACAGGCCGGCGTCCTGCGGGTGCTGGTCGCGGAAGAACCGGACGAGCAGGTCGCAGAAGTCCTGGGGCCGCTGGAGATGGGCCAGATGGCCGCACTCCGCGATCGTGGTGAAGTACGCGCCCGGCAGGTCCGCCGCCACGGAGCGGACCAGGTCGGGCGTGGCGAGTGTGTCGTGCTCGCCGGTGAACACGAGATAGGGGACGGCGGGGACGGGCGCGCGCCGGTACCACTCATGGGCCAGCAGCCGCCGGTTCCGCTCGACCGTCACGGCGACATCGCGCGGGCTCTGCGCCGCGAACTGCTGGTACATCAGCCGGGTCAGCGCGGCGTGCTTGCGTACGGTGCGATTGCCGGGCGGCGGCACGAAGCACCGTACGAACTCCTCGGCGGTCTCCTCGACGTGTCCCTCCTCCAGGAGCCGCACCCATCCCACGAGCGCCTCGGCGAACCAGTCCGGGATGTGATCCGACACCCCCTGCACGGCGACCCGGCGCAGATGCTCCGGATACCGCTGGGCGAGCCGGAGCCCGACCGCCCCGCCGTAGCACCCCGCGTAGAGGTTCACCGGGCCGAGCCCGAGCTCGCGCAGCATGTGTCCCGCGCACTCCGCGAGGAAGTCGATCCCGTGCTCGGCCGGCAGGAAGTCCGCGTCCCCGAACCCGGGCAGATCCACCGTGACGACGGTCCCGAGCTCCCCGAGCCACCGCTCGTGCCGCATCCACGAGTACCGCGTCTGGTCCGACCCGCCGAGCACGAGCAGCGGCTCCGTGACGGGGGCGCCGTGCCGGGCGACCCGGACGGTGTACGCGTAGCCCTCCCACGAGAGCCGGTGCTCCGCCACTTCCGTGGATGCCTCGCCTCCCTGCGCCGGGGCGAGAACCTTGACCGAGGAAGCGACAGAAGGCACAGCGAACTCCCGAGGGGGGACGAGACCACCGAAACTCCCACTCGTACACGGCTGCCGGGTGCGGCGCCCGCAATGTCACACGAAGGTGGGCGCTGCGCCACGCAAAGGTAGGCGCGGCGTGGCGCTGCGACCGCACCGCACGTCACCGCACCGCACGTCACCGCACGTCACGTCACTTCACGGGGAACGCCACATCGCACACCGCGTCCTCGGGCCCCGCCGCGTCCCAGTCGGCGAAGTAGATCTCCCGGCACGGGCCGTCGACGGACAGCCCCCGCTCGGTGACCCAGCTCTCGACCGCCTCGAAGGCGGCGAGGATCTGCGGGTGGGCGACCTGGGCCTTGCTGATCCGGACATAGGCGATGCGCCGGGCCGGCTCGACCCGGACCTCGGCCCCGGTGGCCCGGCCCTGCCGCTGTGCCCAGGCGCGTGCCGCGGCCTCGTCGGCGACCGGCACGCACGTCTCCGCCGGTCCGTCGCTCTCCACGCCGACCTCGGCGTGGTAGACGACGAAGGGCGGCCCCGTGACGCCCCCGGCCTCCCGGGCGCCCTCTTCCAGCCGCCCCAGCGAGCCCGGGATCCACACCGGCAGCTCGGGCGCCAGGACGTGCCGCTTCTCGCTCAGCACGAACTGCTCGGGCACCTCGGCGGTCTCGACGACGAACTTCTCGTACATCTCGGAACTCCTCCCGGAAAGACGTCCACGGAGGTAGTCGGCGAGCGCCCGCTGCGAGGCGAACCGCGCCTCGGCGCCGTCCCAGTACGCGGCCAGCAGCGCGGCCGCGTCGCCGCCGCGCGCCTCCACCACCTCCGCGATCCGCGCCAGCGGCATGTCCAGCTGGCGCAGCAGCGCGACGAGCCGGGCCCGTTCGGTCTGCCCGGCGCGGTAGTAGCGGTAGCCGCTGACCTCGTCGACGTACGCCGGGGTCAGCAGCCCCAGCCGGTCGTACAGCCGCAGAGCCTTCGCCGAGAGCCGCGCCCGCGAGGCGAACGCGCCGATGGTGAGCAGGTCCTTGTCCACCAGGTCATCCTCCGTCACCGGGCGCCTTCCGCCCGGTGACAGGGACGCTCCCCCTTGCCCCAGGGGCAAGGTCAACGGCCACGGCTCAGCCGATCGCCTTCTCGACCGCGGAGACGAGCTCCGCCGACTCAGGCTCGGTCTGCGGGGAGAAGCGGCCGACGACCGTGCCGTCCCGCCCGATCAGGAACTTCTCGAAGTTCCAGCGGATGTCGCCGCTGTGCCCCTCGGCGTCGGCGGTGCCCACCAGCCGCTCGTACAGCCCGTGCCGCGCGTCACCGTTCACCTCGACCTTCTCGGTCATCGGGAAGGTCACGCCGTAGGTCGCGGAGCAGAACTCGGCGATCTCCTCGGAGCTGCCGGGCTCCTGCCCGAGGAACTGGTTGCAGGGCACCCCGAGGACGGTGAAGCCCTGGTCGGCGTAGCGCGCGTGCAGCTGCTCAAGACCGGCGTACTGCGGGGTCAGACCGCACTTGGAGGCCACGTTCACGATGAGGACGGCCTTGCCCGCGTACTGGGACAGATCGGCGGAGCCCCCCTGGAGGGACCCGATCTCGACGGCGAGCACAGAGTTGTCAGTAGTCATAAGCGGATGCTAACTCCGGTAGGCGGCGGTCCCGCCGGTCCCGCCGGTCCGTCCCTCGCGCTGCGCTGTGACAAGCACCTCACCGGCGGCCGTCCGCGAGTACAGCACCGACCGTCCCGCCCGCCGCCGCTCCACGAGCCGCGCGTCCAGCAGGACCCGCAGATGCCGGCCGACCGACCCCAGCCCCTGCCCGGTCACGGCGACCAGCTGACTGGTGGACAGGGGCGAGTCGAGGCGGACGAGCACACCGGCACGGGCCGTCCCGAGGAGCGCCCCGAGGCTCTCCGGCACCGCCGCGGCCCGTACGTCGGCCAGCGCTCCCGTGCAGGGGTAGACCACGGCGTAGCGACCGCGGGACTCCTCCCAGGACACCCAGCCGGCCTTCGGCGTGACGGGCACGAAGACGAGCTGGGCGCCGGAGATCTCGCGCGGCGGGTACTCGTGGAGGTTGACCTGGAGCCGGTTGCCGCCGAGCCAGCGCGTCCCCGGGCGCAGCCCGTCCAGCGCCGCCGCCCAGCCTCCCCGGCCCAGCTGCGCGGTCCGTGCGACCACGTCGGCCTCCAGGACGCGCCGCCGCCGTTCCCAGTCAGGACGTACGGACTCCTCCCAGACGGCGGTGAGCAGGGCCGCGGCCCGCTCGGGCAGATCGTCGCGGTCCGCGAGAGCGGCGGGCAGCGGGCCGCCCACCGAGCGGACGAGATGGCCACGGGCCTCCCGGGGCGAGGCCTCCCGCACCCGGGCGACCTCGGTCTCGAAGGTCTCGTCGCCGAACGGGGTCGGGGTCAGGAAGTCGGCGATCCACGCCCGCCCGAGCCCGCAGCGCACGAGGAGCGCGGTGACGGGGTCGGCGGCCAGCCGCTTCCGGTACGCGGGCAGCTGGGCGCCCAGCCAGGCATGCTCACCGGGGTGGGTGGCGGTTCCCGCGTGCAGCAGCTTCAGACAGGCGAAGGTCTCGGCGAGCGGCGACAGCACGAATCGGCTCCCGGCGAGGGTGTCGGCGTTCACCTGCCACCAGCCCATCCCCGCACCCCTTTCCGTCCGGCTCACCGGAGGTTTCGCCCCTGCGCGAAACAGTATCGACGGCCCGTACGGCCCTTCAGACTCCGCGCATGCGCAGCTATTCCGAGCTCTTCCGCACGCGGGAGTTCACCCCGCTCTTCCTGTCCTCCTGCTTCAGAACCGCCGCCTCGACGGTGAGCGGTCTGGCCCTCGGCACCCTGGTGTACCGGGCGACCGAATCGCCGCTGCTCACCGCGCTGAGCATGTTCGGCCCCTCGCTCGCCCAGATGATCGGCGCGACCACCATGCTCTCCGCCGCCGACCGGCTGCCGCCGCGCGCGACGGTGGCGGGCATCGCGCTGCTCTTCGGGCTCGGTACCGCGGCCATGGCGATCCCCGGCCTCCCGGTCTGGGCGATCTTCGTCCTGCTCCTGCTCCTCGGCCTGATCCAGTCCTTCGGCGGCGGGGTCCTGTGGGGCCTGCTGAACGAGATCCTCGCCAAGGAGGGCTATCTGCTGGGGCGTTCGGTGTTCAACATGATGAGCGGGATCGCCCAGATCACCGGATACGCGACCGGTGGAGTCCTCGTGGCCCTGCTGTCCCCGCGCGTCACGCTCCTCCTGGCGGCCGGGCTGTACCTGGCGGCGGCCCTGACCGCCCGGCTGGGCCTGACGCCCCGCGCACCCCGCGCGCTGGGCCGCCCCTCCATCGCCCGGACCTGGCGTACGAACGCCCGCCTCTTCTCCTCGCCGGAACGCCGCACCCTCTATCTCCTGCTCTGGGTGCCGAACGGTCTGGTCGTCGGCTGCGAATCACTGTTCGTGTCGTACGCGCCGAGCCGGGCCGGAGCGCTGTTCGCCTTCGCGGCGCTCGGCATGTTCGCCGGGGACGTGACGACCGGCCGTCTGCTGCCGCCCCGGTTGCGCGCCCGTCTGGGCATCCCGTTCCTGCTGCTGCTCGCGACGCCGTACCTGCTTTTCGCGCTCCGTCCGAGCGTGGCCGTGGCCGCCGGTCTCGTCGCCGTCGCCTCGGTCGGCTTCGGCTCCAGCCTGATGCAGCAGGAACGCCTGGTGGCACTGATCCCCGACGAGCTCAGCGGCCACGCGCTCGGGCTCCACACGGCGGGCATGCTCACGATGCAGGGCGTGAGCGCGGCACTTGCGGGCGGAATCGCCCAACTCGCCTCGCCCGGAACGGCGATGACGGTCATGACCACCGCCTCGATCGCCGTGACGCTCACCCTGGCCCCATCGCTGCCGCGCCGCCGCACGGCGTCCCCGGATCACCAACACCCGGAGCCGTCCGCCCCAAGGGAGCGCCAATCCAAGATGAACTCCACCTGAAACGACGAAGGTTGTGCGAAAGCGGCCACAACCACCCATCCTCCGCCGGTGTCGAACGGGTTGCCTGGGCACACGCATCCAGCGCACAGAACCCCATGGCCCCAGAGCCCCAGAGCCCCAGAGCCCCAGAGCCCCAGAGCCCCAGAGCCCCAGAGCCCCAGAGCCCCAGAGCCCCAGAGCCGCAGAGCCGCAGAGCCGCAGGGCCACCAGGGCTACCGGGTCGCAGATTCTCACCGAGGGAGAACCATGTTCACTCGCCGTACCGCCGCCCTTCCGAAAGCGCTGGCGCTCGTCGCGGTCACGGTCGCCGTGTCCGCGACGGTCGCCGTCCCGGCGGCGGCAGGCGCCGCGACCGCCAGGAGCGCCACGGCGGTCTCCACCGGCCAGAAGCTCTACTACACGGCGGCCGCCGGCCAGACGAACCACCTGAAGATCTCCTGGGCGCTCGGAGCGACCGACCCCGACTCCCAACTGGCCGACTACATCTACACGTTCGACGACACCGTGAGGATCTCCCTCGGCGCGGGCTGTGTCCGCCCCTCCTCGGGCGACACCACCATCGCGGTCTGCACGGTCACCGAACCCAACACCTCGGCCTCCGACCTCGAAACCCTGATCGTCAACCTCGGCGACGGCAACGACACCGCGACGGTCGACCCCGACAACAACGGGTACTCCAGCATCTACGGCGGGGCGGGCAACGACACCCTCACCGGCCACGGCCGCGACGTTCTCTACGGCCAGGACGGCAACGACCACGTGTCCGGGGGCGGTGGCGTCTACGGCCAGGGCGCGTTCGGCGGCGCGGGCAACGACACCCTCACCTCCTGCGGCTACACCTGCCACGGCGGCACGGGCAACGATGTTCTGCGCGGCGGCGTCAGCGAGTCCGACGGCGATTACACGGACTACGACAACGGCCTGTACGGCGACGACGGCAACGACACGATCTACGGCAACGCGGGCGCCGACCTCATCCAGGGCGGCCGCGGCAACGACAGCCTGCACGGCGGCACCGGCGCCGACAAGATCTACGGCAACAGCGGCAACGACCTCCTGCACGGAGACGCCGGCACGGACACCCTCTCCGGCGGCCCGGGAACCGACCGGGTCTACCAGAACTGAGGAGCGAGGGAAACGGCCACGGCTTCCCCGGGGAGGCCTCCTCCGGGGGGCTTCCCCGGATCGGGTGTCCTTGGCGAGGTCGAGGTCGAGGCCGAGGGTGACGGTGACGGTGGTGGGTTCGATGGGGTCCGGGTCGACGGGAGCCGTCAGCGATACAGCCTCTTGCGCACCCACAGAAGCCCGGTCACGCCGCCGACGACGGCCATGTACGCCGTCAGCGGCCCGTCGTTCAGCAGGAGCCCCGGCGAGGCGATGACGGCCACGATGAGCAGCCATCCGCAGCCGGCCACCACGAGATCCGCCGCGTCAGGACGCCGCCGCTCGCCTTCCATTCCACCCCAACTCCGTTTTCCCTCGGCACTGTTCAATGCCTGCTCCCTTGCTCGATATGCGCCCGCGGAATGCCGTGCGCGGACGGCTACCGCTTCTGTGCCCTGTATCGCTTCATCAGGGCGACGATCCGGACGTGTTCGGCGGGGCCGTTGAGCTCGGCCACGAGATCGTCTGGACACAACTCGTAGAGATCGCCCCACCATCGACGTCCGCGGCTGTCCCAGATTCGGTATCCACCCGGCACACCCCTGGAAACGTAGCGTCTCCGGCTCACAGAGATCGGCCAAGGACGGGGAGGGCCGGAGCGTTCGCCTGTGCGGCGTCCGGGTCGACGACGGTTCGGAAGTGAATTCCCATGAAGGTGACAGTAGAAGAGGCCACCGACAGGGACAGCGACAGCGACAGCGGCCCTGCGTCCGGCCCGACAGCGATCCTGCGTTCGCCCGTGAGCGAGCGTACGAGGCTTTGCGCAGGCGCCGGTACGCCTCCGCGCGCTCTGTCCGGCGCGGCCCGGCGGGTGGAACGATCTCGATGCTCGGCACCGGCAGGGGAACACCTTTGGCCGTCGTGGAGATGTGTGCGGCAGCGAGCGGATGTCTGCTGGTCCGAGAAGGCGTACACCACTACGAGCAGTGAGGGGCTGGACATGGCCATGGTGATGTCGATGCACTGGGCAGGAGTCACGCCGGAGCAGTACGACACCGTGCGGGACGCGGTCGACTGGGAAAAGGTGCCGGCGGCCGGTGGCCAGATGCACGTGGCCTGGTTCGACGCCCAGGGACTGCATGTCACCGATGTCTGGGAGTCCCAGGAGGCGTTCGAGGCCTTCTTCGCCGAACGCCTCGCACCAGCGATCCAGAAGGCCGGCATGACCGGTGCGCCCGAGACCGACTTCAGCCCGCTCCACCGACGTTTCATCGCCCCCGAAATCAGCGGCGCCGCGTAGGACACGGCACGCAGTCTCCTACCCCGTGAGGAGAGGTGGCGCGGCCGCGTCCCTGACCTCGCCCACTGCCCGAGTCTTCAACGAAGCCCCCGGTGCTCAGCCCGGGGGCTTCGCGGCTGCAGCCCCACCGGGCGGGCAGCGGACACCGAGCCCTGGGCTTCGTGCCTGCAGCCCCCGGGCGGGCAGCGCACGCCGAGCCCGGTCCCCTGCCCGATAGGGCGTACGTGCCGGCCGCGCCTGGGTGCCGGCGTTCCGGCGCCGAACCTGTCGTCCACCTCGCTCAGCGGCGTGACGTCGACTTCTAAGGCGCCTACGGGATGTTCCTTGCCTCCGATCCCGCCGTCCCGGGCGTGCCGGCGGCGGGCAACGGCGGCGCGCTCGCCGTGTACGACGTCTCGGCCGACGGGGCCACACCGCGGGTCAAGGGCGGCATGGACACCACTTGGGAAGCTGCGGGAACTCCATGATCTTGGAACCGTGCTGGTCGCGTTCCAGGAGGCATCGCCGAGTCGGCGGATCTCCACGAACCCGGCGTCACGCGACTACGCCGAAGCCTCGGGCATCCGTCCCTCGCCGAGTCGTCCGGCCCCATGACCGCTCGGCACGGCACGGCCACCCTGCTCACGGCACCCGGAGCCGCGCCCGCGTCGTGACGGCGGTCCCCGGTCACTTCCAGGCGCCCCGGGGTCTCGCCCCGGGACGCCCGCCGAGGAGATCACTTCGGACGCTACCCGTAGAGCCGCACGCCGCCGTTCGACCCGAGGGCGTTGAGTTCCAGCACGCCGCCGTCCGAGGTGACGTACACCGTGCCGGAGGTGAAGTTCCACTTGCCGGTCCCCACCGGCAGGCCCGCGACCGGGGTGGTGTGACCGGTGCGCGGGTCGATGGTGATGAGCTGCGGGGAGCCGGACGTGGTGACGGCGTACACCTTGTCGTCCGCGCCGGACGCGGGGACGGCGAGCGCGGCGGAGCGGTGGGTCCAGAGTTTGGCGCCGGTGGCGGTGTCGAAGCCGTCGATCACCGGGCTGCCGGCGGCCGAGGCCGGGGCGACCAGGACGTTGCCGTAGAGCCGGACGGAGTGGTCGGCGCCGGATTCGTTGCCGGTCGTGAGCTCGTCGTCGCCCACGGCCAGTTTGCGGCCGGTCCCGGTGGTGTCGAAAACCCGCACGGCGTCCTGGCGCGCCGTGTGGACGGCGGCGACCAGCGGTGAGCCGGACAGGACGTGCGTTACGTCCGAGTGGGCGCTTTCGGGCTTCCGCCAGATCACCTTCCCGGTCCTGCCGTCGTACGCGGTGAGGGTGAACCTGGTCTTCTGGTCGAGGCAGAAGTCGTCCACCAGCACGACGCCCTCGGTGCCCCGGTCGTAGGCGTTGCAGTAGTGACCGCGGGCCTTGTAGCCCCACACGCGGCTGCCCGTGCGGACGTCCACACCGCCGAGGAAGTTCTCACTGACGATGGTGGCGACATTGCCCTGCAGGTAGGTCGCGGCGGTCGTCGCCGTGGGGTGCTTGGTGTTGGTCAGCGGAATGGACCAGAGGATCTTGCCGGTGGACGCCTTGACACCGGCCAGCCAGGTGCAGGTGCTGCCGTCCTTGCCGAAGGCGACCGTGCCGATGCCCCGGGCGCTGAGTGTCGGCGACATCGCGCAGGGGACGGTGCCGCGCTCGGCGGCGCCGGCGAAGGACGCGGCGCTCCATACCTGCTTGCCGTCGGTGAGGTCGTAGGCCTGCAGGCCGCCTCGGCTGCCGGCCCGGACGAGCAGCTTGTCGGTGAGCCAGCTGCCGATCAGCGCGTCGTCGGCGGCGGGCGCCGGTATCTGCCACACCTGCGTCAGCTTCTCCGAGGCAACGGTGGCGGCGTCGTCCTCCTGCTTGATCATGACGGCGGCGGCCCCGCCGCCGGCGGCGACGAGGACGGCAAGGGCGAGCGCGATCCTGCCGGCCCACCTGGTCTTCCCGGCCCGTTTGCCGCCCGCGTCCGCAGGGGGCTGCGGCTGCGCGGCGACAGGCTCGGGGTGGCGGAGGGCCATCCGGTCGAGGACGGCGGTCGCCGCCGCCGGGTATCCGGACTCCTGGTCCGCCGATTCGCTGCCGCGCCGGGTGTGCGGGGGTATCCGGCGACCCGGCTCGCGCATGGCCTCGTGGGCGTCGGCGCCGGGCTCGGGAAACCGCAGCGGCATGGTGGCATCCCACCGCGTTCCGGGGGATCCGTCGGACGGCTCGGCCGACGACCGGCCGTCCCACGGCATGACCGGCTCCGGCTGCTGCTGTTCCCGGTACGGCTGCGGGCGGGCAGCCGACTTGCGGGGCTGGAAGGCCCAGCCGTACTCCTCTTGCGGAGCCCCCTGGCCCGGCGACGATTCCGTCGTCATCTCCGTGATCTCCCCTGGTCGGGCATCCGCAAGCGCCAGCCGCAGTGATGCGCCTTGATAAATGTCGTTCCTGGCGGGCTTGCGCCCGGCTTCCCTGCTTGCCCTGGATCAGCCGTTTTTGAACGAATGGCCGAAGCTGTTCCGGGTCGACTCCACCTGGAACGCGGCCAGCGCACCCATCGAGGTGCTGATCCGCCAGTCCATCGGCTGGTCGCTGCCCGGCCAGTCCTTGCGCTGGTCGTACCAGACGAGCCCGATGACGCCGGCTTTCGCGGCGCCCCGGAACAGGTCACGGATGTGCGCCTCTTTGCCTTCGCTCTGCGCCACCCCGGTTTCGGCGATCAGCACCGGCTTGCCGGAGAAACCCGCGATCTGGCGCAGGGTGGGGGTGAACAGGCTGGAGAAGGCCACGCCGTCGATCGGCCCGTAGTAGCCGATGAGGCCGACCCAGTCGACGTAGGCGTTGCCCGGGTAGTAGGGACGCAGCTTGGCGGTGGTGCCCGAGTCGACCACGTGCGGAGTCCACACCCAGATCACGTTGGTGACGCCCTGCGCGGTGAAGATGTCGTGTACATGCTTCCATGACGCGACGAAGTCGGCGGGCTTGGTGTGCTTGGGACCCCAGGAGTTCCACGGACCGTTCATCTCGCCGGCGAAGGAGAGGGCCAACGGGCCGTCGTAGGCGGCGATCTGGCCTGCCAGTCGACGGATGTAGGCGTCGTCCTTGCCCTCGGCGATGTCGGTGAGCGAGATGTCGGAGGGCACCAGCGCCATCATGGGCAGCTGGCCGTGCTGCCACAGGAAGGCGTTGCCCTCCGCGTCGAAGTCGTCGCCCCAGGAGCTGTAGTACTCGCGGATGTCAGGGGCCCGCCCGGCCTCTTTGGCGAAGGCGGTGACGATGCCGTACTGCCAGGGCGTCTTGTCGTCGACAACGCCCAGCGCGCGGCCGGACGGCTTGAGCATGGACGAGACCTGGAAGTGCGCGGCCCGGGCGGTGGCCGTACCCGCCTTGACGCCGCCCCCGCTTCCCGCGCCGCCGCAGGCATCCACGAGGAACGTGATGGCGACCATGAGGGTCGCGGCGACCGTCAGGCGGCTGCGGCGGGTTATGACCATGCGAGAGGGTCCGTTCGGGGCAGGAAGCAAGCTACTTCGCCGGAACTCTACGAGACCCGCGTGACATTCACCGAATCTTCATACTAATCTTGTTACATGATCGGGGGCGGGTCGGATAATCTCCCTTTCCCTGTACATTGATCATTTTTCCGCACTACTTACCGCTTTCGGCAGCGCCGAGCTGGCAGTTGTAGCACCATGAGGAAGCTCGAGGCTGTCGATGACCAGTGCCTCTACGGAGGTCGAGACGGCTCCCGTCTTTGTGGACCAGACCGGTCTGCGCGGTCGCCGTCTGCGCGGTCTCGGCTGGCTGCTGGGCATCATCTGCACCGGGTTCGTGGTGGCGATGGTCTCCGGCCTGGTCGGAACCCAGTCGCAAGCGCCCGGGCTCACCGTCCCCGGCACCGCGAACACCACGCCGCCCAGCCAGTACCTGAACGCGCCGCTGCCCGCGGCTCCCGGCGTCGCCGAGTCCGGAAAGAGCACCACCGCCCCAGCGACCGCATCCGAGGCCACCGCGTCAGTCACCGCTACGCCGACGGCCGGTACGGCGGTGTCGAGCTCCGTGTCCGAGGCCACCGCGTCAGTCACCGCTGCACCGACGGCCGGTACGGCGGTGTCGAGCTCCGTGTCCGAGGCCACCGCGTCAGTCACCGCTGCACCGACGGCCGGTACGGCGGCGTCGAGCTCCGTGTCCGACGCCACCACGCCGTAGCCAGACGCGACCGACCAGGAAGTCCATGTCCCGCACCCGTCACCAACGTCCCCGGCAGTCCATCGCGCGGCCCCGCCGACTCGCCGCACCTCCCCTGCGTTTCTTTCTGCCGGTGACCGTACTGGCGACCCTGCTGGCGCTGATGGTGCTTCGGGGCATGGCGAACAACGAGGTCTTCCACGACGAGCAGATCGCCGTCTCGGTGGACAAGGGCACCGTTCCGACCAGCGTGCTGGAGGGCGGCCCGGTCGTCGACGCACGCGGCGCCAAGAACAGCAAGCCGGTCAGCTACACGATCCCGGACAAGACCGTCGTCCTCTCCTTCGACGACGGGCCGTCCGCCCAGTGGACGCCGAAGATCCTCAAGGTGCTGAAGGAAGAGAACGTCCGCGCCGACTTCTTCGTCACCGGCTCGATGGTCACCCGCAACCCGGCGCTGATCCGCCAGATCGTGGCCGAAGGCCATGAGATCGGTCTGCACACCTTCACCCACCCCGACCTCGCGCTGCACTCCGGCACCCGGCTCACCTGGGAGCTGGGCGAGACCCAGCTCGCGCTGGCCGGTGTCGCCGGCATCCACTCCAGCCTGTTCCGCCCGCCCTACTCCTCCACCGTGGACGCGCTGGACGACTGGTCGTGGCCGGTGACCAAGCAGGCAGGGTCGGAGGGGTACCTGACCACCTTCATCGACAAGGACACCGACGACTGGAAGCGCCCCGGCGTCGACTCCATCGTCAAGTCCGCCATGCCCGACCTCCCCGGTCAGGGCGAGATGATCCTGCTGCACGACGCGGGCGGCAACCGGACGCAGACGCTGGCCGCGCTGCCGGTCATCATCGACAAGCTCAAGGCCCAGGGTTACACCTTCAAGACCACCGGCGAGGCGCTCGGCACCGGCTCCGCCAACACCAAGGTCGGCAACTACAGCCTGTGGGTCGGCAAGGCGTTCCTGTGGTGCACCACCTTCTCGGTGGGGCTGCTGCCCTGGCTGGTCGGCCTGCTCGCGGTCGTCGGTGTGCTGGTCATGCTTCGCTTCGCGCTGATGCTGGTGCTCTCGGCCGTCCATGTGCGGCGCACCCGCAAGAAGAGCTTCTCCTGGGGCGACCCGGTCACCGAACCGGTCACCGTGGTGGTACCCGCGTACAACGAGCAGGAGTGCATCACCAACACCCTGCTCTCCCTGGCGGCAAGCGACTACCCCATCGAAGTGATCGTGGTCGACGACGGGTCGACCGACGACACGTCCGCCATCGTGGAGGAGCTCGGCCTGCCGATGGTCCGGCTGATCCGGCAGCCGAACAGCGGCAAGCCGACCGCCCTCAACACCGGTGTGGCCGCCGCCTCGTACGACCTGATCGTCATGATGGACGGCGACACGGTCTTCGAACCGTCCACCGTCCGCGAGCTGGTGCAGCCCTTCGGCGACCCGCACGTCGGCGCGGTCGCCGGCAACGCCAAGGTCGGCAACCGCGACACGCTGATCGGCGCCTGGCAGCACATCGAGTACGTGATGGGCTTCAACCTCGACCGCCGGATGTACGACGTGCTCAACTGCATGCCGACCATCCCCGGCGCCGTGGGCGGCTTCCGCCGTTCGGCGCTGGAGCAGGCGGGCGGTATGAGCGACGACACGCTCGCCGAGGACACCGACGTGACCATGGCCCTGCACCGGGCCGGCTGGAGAGTCGTCTACGCCGAGGACGCCCGGGCCTGGACCGAGGCGCCCGTCAGCATGAAGCAGCTGTGGTCGCAGCGCTACCGCTGGAGCTACGGCACCATGCAGGCGATGTGGAAGCACCGGCACGCGGTGCTGGAGCGCGGCGCGGCCGGCCGCTTCGGCCGGGTGGGCCTGCCGTTCGTCGCCCTGTTCATGGTGGTCACCCCGCTGCTCGCACCCGCCATCGACGTCGGCATGGTCTACGGCGTGGTCTTCGTCGACGCGTACAAGACCCTGGCCGCCTGGTTCGCGGTGATGACCCTTCAGGCCGTCTGCGCCTGGTGGTCCTTCCACCTCGACAAGGAGAAGGCGTGGCATCTGATCACGCTGCCGGCCCAGCAGGTGGTCTACCGGGTGCTCATGTACATGGTGCTGCTGCAGTCCACCATCACCGCGCTGACCGGGGGGCGGTTGCGCTGGCAGAAGCTGAAGCGCACCGGTGAGGTCGGACTTGAGCACACAACGGGGGCGATGTCTTCATGAGTACCGCGGAACACGGTGCCTTCGGCACCCGGAACTTTTCCGACACCGTCGCCCTGCGGGTGATGGACCCAGCGGTGATTCCCGCGCAGCACGCCCCGCAGCCCGAGGAGGCCGCCCCGGCGCCCGCGCACAAGCCGGGCCGTGACCGCTACCTCGACCTGCTGCGGGCGCTGGCCCTGGTCCGCGTGGTGGTCTACCACAACTTCAGCTGGAATTGGCTGCCGATCGTCTTTCCCTCCATGGGTGTCATGTTCGCGCTGGCCGGGTCGCTGATGGTGCGGTCCCTCAACCGGCCGGCGCTGAGCGTGATCCGCGGCCGGCTGCGCCGTCTGCTGCCGCCGATGTGGCTGTTCGGCGCGGTCGTGGTGCCGCTGATGCTCCTGGAGGGCTGGAGACCCGACCACCATCACTCCAACTGGTGGTGGGCCGACCTGGCCTACTGGATCCTGCCGCTCAGCGAGCCGCCGTTCGGGGCCTCGCTGCACGACTTCGGCGGGCACCTGCCGAATTCCTGGGCCGAACAGATCTGCGTGCCGCTGTGGTACCTGCGCGCCTACCTCTGGTACGTACTGCTGTCGCCGCTCCTGCTCAAGGCGATGCGGAAGCTGCCCTGGGTCACCCTGCTGGCGCCGCTGGCGCTCGCGTCCTTCATCAACTCCGGCCTGATCGACCAGTCCGGCCGGCTGATGGAAGCCGCCACCGACTTCACCACCTTCGGCGCCTGCTGGCTGCTCGGCATGGCCCACCAGGAAGGGCTGCTCCGCAAGATCCCGCAGTACATCGTGCCGTCCCTCGCACCGCTGGTGCTCATGTTCGGCTACTGGTGGCTGCTGCGGTCACCGGTGAGCAACCCGCGGCTCGGGCACGATCTGGAAGCGGTACCGGTCGCCCAGGCGATCTGGTCGTTCGGCGCGGTGCTGCTGCTGCTCCACCTCAGCCCGTCCTGGGAGCAGTGGCCCAAGCCGCTGGAGCGGTTCAACGGCGTGATCAGCCTGCTCAACTCCCGTGCGGTCACCGTCTACCTGTGGCACTCCTTCGCGCTGGTGCTGACCGAGCCGCTGATCGACCCGCTGTGGAGCAACACTTTCTTCTACAACCACGCGCAGTGGTTGCTGGCGAGCCAGTGGACCCCGCTGGTGATCTCCGTTCCGCTGATCTGCCTGGCGATCCTGCTCTTCGGCTGGATCGAGGACGTGGCTGCCAAGCGCCGCCCGCGGCTCTTCCCCTACCCCCGCCGCTCCAAGGGCCGCCGCCGCGGCCGCTAGAAGCCGCAGCAGATCGCGCGCGGCGTTGATCTATCAGCACATGGCCAGTGACCGTGATCGGGCGATCGCTGATCGGCTCGGCTCGATGATCCGGGAGACGGAAGGGAAACGGGCTCCTAAGGGAGGGGAGCAGGAGGGGCCGTTGCCCTCCTGAGGGATCGGCGCAGGGCGTGTCTGCCGTGTACGCGCAGCAAGTCGCTCGCTTCGAAGGCTTCCCGAAGGGCGGTCTCTGCCGACTCGAGTGTCTGCTGAAGGCGGGCTGCCTCGGCCCGCGTCCCGTCGGTCCAGTCGCGGACCGGACCGCTCGCTCGGACATGGTCAGCCAGGGACACACGAGCGACGTAGGCAGCGGATTGCAGGGCCACAAGGGAGTCGGGAACCTGTATGTCGTCCACCTCCACATGCTAGGCACGGAGGGGGAGTGCCATAGTTGTCAG
>NZ_JAODTZ010000079.1 GCF_025399795.1 Streptomyces rhizosphaerihabitans
GCTGTCGCACCGGTGTGCTGCCCCGCGAGTACGGCTGTGAGAACTCCCCCCGCCCCGTTCACCGCATCAACTCCCTGGTGTGGTGCCGGAGGCCTCGGTGCCGTAGCCCTGGACGCCGGCCGCCCGGGCCAGATCGAGGTCGAGGGCCTCGCGGCGGATGCGCTGGTCGATGTACAGGAGCACGGTGACGCCCGCGGTGATCGGGAAGGTGATCATGGATCCGATGACCGAGCCGATACCGCTGACGATGAGGAAGGTCCAGCCGAGGTCGCCGCCGGAACTGTCGAGGAAGCCGGCGAATCCGTCGCCGCTCAGTGCGGCGGCGATGACGGCGAAGGGGATCACGATGATCGACGCCACGATGTTGGCGATGATCGTGGCCAGCAGTTGGATGCCGAACACCCGCCACCAGGAGCCGCGTACGAGTTTCGCGGAGCGGCTCATCGACTTCAGGATGCTCTGCTTCTCCAGCATCAGGGCCGGAGAGGCGAGCGAGAAGCGGATCATCAGCCAGAGGGCGACGACGCCCGCGGCCAGGGCGCCGAGGACGGCGAGCGCGGCACCGGAGTCACCCGACCCGGCCGCCACCACGAGCAGACCGGGCAGCGCGCCGACACCCAGGATGACGATGGCGATGAGCGGCAGCAGCAGGGTGAGGCCGAACAGCTTGGGCAGCTGGGGACGGGCGTCCCGCCAGGCCTCGCTCGTGGTCACCGGCTTGCCGAGCACGGCACGGCTGGTCACCGACGTGAGCAGGGCTGTCGCGACGATGGTGCCGAGCAGTGTGATGAGCAGGACGAGACCGGAGCTCAGCAAGGTGTCGCCCAGAGCCCGGCTCAGCTCGCCGACCGTGGCGCTCGGGTCGTTCAGGGCGGCGGTGTCGGTGCTGTTGTCCAGGAGGAAGCCCTGGAGCAGGATGACGGCGATCTGCGTGATGACGGCGACGGTCAGCGAGATGCCGAGGACCGTGCGCCAGTAGGTGCGCATGGTCGAGACGGCGCCGTCGAGGATCTCGCCGACGCCGAGCGGGCGCAGCGGGATCACGCCGGGCTTGGCGGCGGAAGGCTGTCCGCCCCAGTTGCCGCCCCAGCCCGGGGGTCCACCGGGGCCGCGCTGTCCGGGGCCTCCCCAGCCGCCGATTCCACCGCCCTGGCCGCCGGGGTGCTGACCGCCCCAGCCCGGACCGGGCGGAGCGGGCGGCGGGGTCTGGCCGGGACCTTGTGCGCCGGGAGCGGACCACTGGCCGGGCGGGGGCTGCTCCTTGGACCACTTCGAGGGCTGCTCGGGCTGGTTCGCTCCGCCCTGGTCCGCGGGCTGCGGGGTGCCGGACGGGTCCGGCTCCTTACCGCCGGAGGGTGCAGATCCGGGCGATGCCCAGCCCGGAGTGTCGTTCATCGTCGCTCCTTCACGGTGCCCGTTCCGCGGTCGCGGCGGCAGGTTGGCAGCCATCGTGTCACGGCGCGCCCGGCAGGGGACCGGCCCCCGTATGGGCTGCACACCTTCAATTGTCCGCCGGGTACGGGGCAGACTGGGCGGATGGCCGATCACTACGCGCAATCCCGCGAGGACAGCGGGCCGACGGAGATACCCGCGATCCGCTGGCACGAGCCGCCCGAAGGCCCTGTGGTGGTCCTTCTCGACCAGACGCGGCTTCCCGCCGAGGAGGTCGAGCTGGTGTGCACGGACGCGCCCGCGCTGGTGGAGGCGATCCGTACGCTCGCCGTGCGAGGGGCGCCACTGCTCGGGATCGCCGGGGCGTACGGAGTCGCACTCGCCGCCGTGCGTGGCTTCGACGTGGACGAGGCCGCCCGCTCGCTGGCCGATGCCCGGCCTACCGCAGTGAACCTCGGGGTCGGTGTGCGCAGGGCGCAGGCGGCCCACCGGGCGGTGCTCTCCGGGGGCGGCGACGAGGAGGCGGCCGCCGCAGCGGCGCTCGCCGAGGCGCGGGCGCTGCACCGGGAGGACGCCGAGGCCAGCTCGCGCATGGCCGAGCACGGGCTGGCGCTGCTCGACGAACTGCTGCCGGGCGGCGGACACCGGGTGCTCACGCACTGCAACACCGGGGCGCTGGTGTCCGGCGGGGAGGGCACGGCGTTCGCCGTGGCGCTGGCGGCGCACCGTGCGGGGCAGCTGCGGCGGCTCTGGGTGGACGAGACGCGTCCGTTGCTGCAGGGTGCCCGCCTGACGGCCTACGAGGCGGCTCGCAGCGGAATGGCGTACACCCTGCTCACGGACAACGCGGCGGGCTCGCTGTTCGCGGCCGGGGAGGTGGACGCGGTACTGATCGGGGCGGACCGCATCGCGGCCAACGGTTCGGTGGCCAACAAGGTGGGGAGCTACCCGCTCGCGGTGCTGGCCAGGTACCACCATGTGCCGTTCATCGTGGTGGCGCCTGTGACGACGATCGATCCGGACACGCCCGACGGGGCATCCATCGAGATCGAGCAGCGCGCCGGTCATGAAGTGACGGAGATCACAGCGCCGCAGGTCCCGATGGCGGGGGTGGAGCCCGGAGGCGGTATACCTGTGGCACCCCTGGGGACCCAGGCGTACAACCCGGCGTTCGACGTGACGCCGCCGGAGTTGATCACGGCGATCGTCACCGAAGAGGGCGTTGTTTCGCCCGTGACGGCTGAGGCTCTCGCCGAGCTGTGTGACTTGTCACGCCAGGTAACGATTTAGTTAATGGGATGATGTCGTTTATGAAGGGACGAGTCCTTGTCGTCGATGACGACACCGCACTGGCCGAGATGCTCGGCATTGTGCTGCGTGGTGAAGGTTTTGAGCCGTCTTTCGTAGCAGACGGCGACAAGGCGCTGGCCGCTTTCCGCGATGCCAAGCCCGATCTGGTTCTCCTGGACCTGATGCTGCCCGGACGGGACGGCATCGAGGTGTGCCGCCTGATCAGGGCGGAGTCCGGGGTGCCGATCGTGATGCTCACGGCGAAGAGCGACACCGTCGATGTGGTGGTCGGCCTCGAATCGGGCGCCGACGACTACATCGTGAAGCCGTTCAAGCCAAAAGAGCTGGTGGCGCGGATCAGGGCGCGGCTGCGTCGTTCGGAGGAGCCGACACCCGAGCAGCTGTCGATCGGCGATCTCGTCATCGACGTCGCCGGTCACTCTGTGAAACGGGAAGGCATGTCGATCGCGCTGACGCCGCTGGAGTTCGACCTGCTGGTCGCTCTGGCGCGCAAGCCGTGGCAGGTGTTCACGCGTGAGGTGCTCCTGGAGCAGGTGTGGGGCTACCGGCACGCGGCGGACACCCGTCTGGTCAACGTGCACGTCCAGCGGCTGCGCTCCAAGGTCGAGAAGGACCCGGAGCGTCCGGAGATCGTGGTGACCGTCCGAGGTGTCGGTTACAAGGCAGGGCCGAGCTGACATGTCACGGGACAGTGCCGCTTCGGCGCCCGCTGAGCAGGGGGACCGTTCGGGGCGGCCTGTCGGCCGGAAAATGACGGGCTCCCGCTGGGAAAGATTCTTCGAGGGCGGGCTGCTCCAGGGCGGAGTCCAGGGCAGCCCGGTCCTACGGCTGCTCATACGCTGGGTGCGTCGTCCGCTGCTGCCCGTGATGCGGCTGTGGCGGCGCAACATCCAGCTCAGGATCGTCGCGACGACGCTGCTGATGTCGATGGGCGTCGTCCTGCTGCTCGGCTTCGTCGTGATCGGGCAGGTACGCAACGGCCTGCTGGACGCCAAGGTGAAGGCCTCGCAGAGCCAGGCCACCGGTGGTTTCTCGGTGGCCAAGCAGAAGGCGGACTCGGCGGCGACGGCGAACGGCGACGACGGTACGAGCGCCGACGGCCGCCCGTCGAAGAACGTCAGCCAGTGGATGACCGACCTCGTCGTGTCCCTGTCCAGTGGCGGGCAGGGCGCGTTCGACGTGGTGACGCTCAACTCCACCGCGTCGGGCGATGGCAGTGGGGGTCTGGCTCCGCGGTACTCGGAGGTCGACCCGATCGTGAGCGTGCCTGAGGATCTGCGCGCCCGGGTCGACAA
The DNA here is from genome assembly GCF_025399795.1 of Streptomyces rhizosphaerihabitans. Taxonomy (GTDB): domain Bacteria; phylum Actinomycetota; class Actinomycetes; order Streptomycetales; family Streptomycetaceae; genus Streptomyces; species Streptomyces rhizosphaerihabitans. The sequence goes on from NZ_JAODTZ010000079.1 coordinate 3,999, forward strand.
GAGCACGGCGGCGGCACAGAGCTACACCCGTGTCGTCTACAAGGACGGCCGGGAATCCCAGCCCGCGCTGGTCATCGGCAAGCAGGTCAACGACCCCAACGCTGACGCTTACCAGCTCTACTACCTCTTCCCGCTGACGCAGGAGGAGAAGTCGCTGAGCCTGGTCAAGGGGACGCTGGCGACGGCCGGACTGTTCGTCGTGGTGCTCCTCGGGGCCATCGCCTGGCTCGTGGTGCGCCAGGTCGTCACACCGGTGAGGATGGCGGCCGGGATCGCCGAGCGCCTCTCCGCCGGACGTCTCCAGGAACGTATGAAGGTCACCGGCGAGGACGACATCGCGCGCCTCGGCGAGGCCTTCAACAAGATGGCGCAGAACCTGCAGCTGAAGATCCAGCAGTTGGAGGACCTCTCCCGGATGCAGCGGCGGTTCGTGTCCGACGTGTCGCACGAGCTGCGCACACCGCTGACCACCGTGCGGATGGCCGCCGACGTCATCCACGACGCGCGCGTGGACTTCGACCCCGTGACCGCGCGATCGGCCGAGCTCCTCGCCGACCAGCTGGACCGCTTCGAGACGCTCCTCGCCGATCTGCTGGAGATCAGCCGGTTCGACGCGGGCGCGGCGGCGCTGGAGGCCGACGCGATCGACCTCAGGGAAGTCGTACGACGGGTGGTCGGCGGAGCCGAGCCGCTCGCCGAGCGCAAGGGCACGCGCATACGTATCAAGGGTGACCAGCAGCCGCTGATCGCCGAGGCGGACGCCCGGCGGGTCGAGCGGGTGCTGCGCAACCTCGTCGTCAACGCCGTGGAGCACGGTGAGGGCAAGGACGTCGTCGTCAAGCTCGCCGCGGCGGGCGGAGCGGTCGCGATCGCGGTCCGCGACTACGGCGTCGGGCTCAAGCCCGGCGAGGCGACCCGGGTGTTCAGCCGCTTCTGGCGGGCCGACCCGGCACGCGCGCGTACCACCGGCGGCACGGGTCTCGGACTGTCCATCGCCCTGGAGGACGCACGGCTGCACGGCGGCTGGCTGCAGGCCTGGGGCGAACCGGGCGGCGGTTCGCAGTTCCGGCTGACCCTGCCGCGGACGGCCGACGAGCCGCTCAGGGGATCGCCGATACCGCTGGAGCCCAAGGATTCCCGGCGCAACCGCGGACTCGACGACGCCGGTCTGCCGCACGCCGGCGGTGCCAAGCTCGCCACGGTTCCCGTGCAGCAGCCCGGGGCCGCGACGGCTCCGATACCGCCGCGCGGGGCCATGGCCCCACGGCTGGGAGGGGTCTCGCCCACGGCCGATCCGACGGCACTGCCGGGCAACGGCGCTCGCGTGGTGCCCCGGCCGGCCGGGGCGCTGCGCCGCCAGGAGGAGACATCCGGCACCGGCCGGGAACGGACCGCGCGGGAGCGGGGGCGGGACGGCGAGACGCCGGAGGAGCTCGGACATGGGGAGGCATTTCGTGGGCGCTGACCGCGGGGGGAGCGGCGTCCGCGGACGCCGTCCGGTGCGCGTCGTGGTGTATGCGGGCTGTGGAGTCCTGCTGCTGGCGGGGTGCGCCTCGATGCCGGACAGCGGGGGACTGAGCGGGGTGGAGTCCACGCCGCGTCAGGACTCGCAGGTCCGTGTCTACGCCATGCCGCCGCATCCCGGCGCCTCGGCGGCGGAGATCGTACAGGGCTTCCTGGAGGCGCTGACCAGCGACGACGCCAAGTACGAGACGGCCGGCAAGTACCTCACCGACAGCGCACGCAAGACGTGGGATCCGTACCGGTCGACGACGGTCCTCGCGGGCGCGCCGGAGCCCGTGGGAATGCCCTCGGGGACCAAGGACGGCAGTCGTGACGTCCTGTTCCGGCTGAGCGGCAGCAAGGTCGCCACGGTGGACGACCGGCACGCGTACGGACCCGACTCCGGCTCGTACAGCGGGTCGGTGCATCTGACCAGGCTGAAGAGCAACAAGCAGTGGCGCATCGACGGACTGCCGCAGGGTGTGGTGATGGGCACGTCCGACTTCCAGCGCAACTACATGTCCGTGAACAAGTACTTCTACGCGTCGAACGGGACCTCCGGGACGGGCCGTCCCCTGGGGACCGTCGCCGACCCGGTCTACGTGCGCGCTCAGGTGGACCCGATGACGCAGATCGTGCGTGCGCTCCTGAAGGGGCCCACGAGCTGGCTGGACCCGGTGGTCAGGTCGAGCTTCCCCTCGGGCACGGAACTGAAGAACAAAGATGTGTCGCTGTCGCCCGACGACCGCAACAGCGTCACGGTGCCGCTGAACGCGAAGGCCGACCGTGTCGGAAGCTCCCAGTGCAGGCAGATGGCGGCCCAGCTCCTCCTCACTCTCCGGGATCTGACCCCCACCGGCGTCGACGAGGTGGAACTCCAGAGGTCGAACGGCACGCAGCTGTGCGTGCTGACCAAGGTCCGGGCCGAGAGCGTCGCTTCGCACGGTACGGGCGAGCACCCGGAGTACCAGTACTTCATCGATCACGACCAGCGGCTCGTACGGATGCCCGGCGGCAACCGTGACAAGAAGCCCGAGCCGGTGCCCGGTGCGCTGGGCGAGGGCGGCAAGAAGCTGCGGGCGGCCGCGGTGTCGCGGGACGAGGGCAGCGCTGCCGGAGTGTCGGCCGACGGCCGGAACCTGTACGTCGGGTCGCTGGTGTCGGGCGGCTCGCTCGGCGAGCCGGTGCTGCGCAGCCAGGGCAAGACGGCGGGCGACCGCCTGACGACGCCCAGCTGGGACGCGCGGGGAGACCTGTGGGTGGCCGACCGCGACCCGAAGAACCCCCGGCTGCTCCTGCTGCAGCAGGGCGCGGGCGAGCCCATCGTCGTGCAGGCGCCGGAGCTCGACGGGCGCGTCGAGGCGGTGCGGGTGGCCTCCGACGGCGTGCGCGTCGCACTGATCGTCGAGAAGGACGGCAAGAGCTCGCTGCAGATCGGCCGCATCGAGCGGTCCAAGCCCGGCGAGCCGCGCGGCGCGTCCGTCTTCGAACTGCGCTCCGTGGCACCCCAGCTGGAGGAGGTCACGGCCATGTCCTGGGCCGGGGACAGCCGGCTCGTGGTGGTCGGCAGCGAGAAGGGCGGCGTACAGCAGATGCGGTACGTCCAGGTCGACGGTTCCACCCCGCTGGGCACCTCGCCCTCCGCGCTCGCCAACGTCAAGGAGATCGCCGCGTCCGAGGACGAGCAGCTGCCGCTGGTGGCGCACTCGGAGACGGACGGGATCGTGCGGCTGTCGGCCGGGGAGCAGTGGCAGAAGCTGGTCCAGGACGGGACGGCGCCGGTCTATCCCGGGTAGCGCCGTGTGTTTTCCTGCGGTGGGCCCGTCCGGTTTCCGGGCGGGCCCACCGCAGTTTCGGCGTCGGCCGCCTACTCACCCGCCATCCCTGTGCCGCGTCTTGTCGTCCTTCGGCCCCGTGGTCCTCCGCCCTGTGCCCCTGTCACCCTTTCTCTCGTCCTGCACCCCGTCCTGCACCCCGTCCTATGCGCCGTCCTACGCCCTGTCGTACGCCCGCGCACGGCCGCTCCCGGAGTTGTCCACAGGCGGTTTTCCACAGGGGTGGCCGAGTGGGCCGGGCCTTGGCACAGTGGTGGCCATGCGGGGGTGGTGGCAGGACCTCACGGATCTGATGCTGCCGGCCGAGTGCGGAGGCTGCGGGAGGCCTCGCGCGGTGCTCTGCCCGGAGTGCCGTGCCGTCCTGGGCGGGGCCGCTCCGTGCCGGGTGCGACCGGTGCCCGAGCCGGCGGGGCTGTCCGTGGTGCACGCGGCGGCTCCTTACGAGGACGAGGTGCGGGCCGCGCTCCTCGCCCACAAGGAACGGGGTGCGCTGGCCCTGGCGGCACCCTTGGGAGCGGCCCTCGCGGGGGCTGTGCGGGCAGGTCTGGGGCCGGTACGACGTCCTGGTCCGGCCGGGCGGCCGACAGCTCCGGAGGGGTGGCTGAGGCTCGGGAAGGGGGAAGCGTGGGGCGACCGGGACAGGTTGGAGACCGCTGGTGCGGTGGTCCGGGCGACCGGGACGGGATACGGGCCCGTGCTGCTCGTGCCCGTGCCGTCGGCGCGGCGGGCGGTTCGGGCGCGGGGGCACGATCCGGCGCGGCGGATCGCGCTCGCGGCGGCGGCTGAGCTGCGGCGTGCGGGAACGCCTGCCCGGGTGCTCGGTGTGCTGCGGCAGCGGCGGACCGTGGCCGACCAGTCGGGGCTGAACTCCCGGCAGCGGCTGGAGAATCTGGCGGGCGCCCTGGAAGTCGTCGCCGGGGGTGAGCGGCTGCTGGCCGAAGGAGGCCGGGTCGTACTGGTGGACGACCTGATGACGACGGGGGCGTCGTTGGCGGAGGCGGCGCGGGCCGTGCGGGCGGCGCAGTCGGGTGCGCGGGCGCTGCGATGGACGGGTGAGAGGACGGCACCCGCGGAGGTGTACGGGCGAAAGGCGGGTAGAGAGCAGGCCGGAGGGACGAGCGGTGACACGGTCTGCTCGGCCGTGGTCGCCGCACCGCCGGGTGCTTTCGAAATAAACCGGAACTGACCGATAACTTGCATCGTTGCAGGTAATGAGTGGGTCAATTCACCTGAACGGAGGTACGTATCAGTAGAGGGTGACGACATCCGTCCGGGCGAGATATGTTCGGTTGTGAGGCAATGGCGCAGGCCGTACCTCGCGCATCCGAGTGCCGAACCGCGGGTTTCCAGCAATCACCCGCATCGGTGGGGTGGAGATCTTGTCCTTGGGGGAGGAGGAGGTGAAAGTCACCGAGTCCGAGGCCCCGGTGCTCACCGGGGCCTGGTGCAAAAGGGAGATGCTCCGCCAGTGGAGCGGGGCTATCCGGGAACGGAGTTCTGCGTGGACATCGTCGTCAAGGGCCGCAAGACCGAGGTGCCCGAGCGGTTCCGCAAGCACGTGGCCGAGAAGCTGAAGCTGGAGAAGATCCAGAAGCTCGATGGCAAGGTGATCAGCCTCGACGTCGAGGTGTCCAAGGAGCCCAACCCCCGACAGGCCGACCGCAGTGACCGAGTGGAGATCACGCTCCACTCCCGCGGACCGGTGATCCGGGCGGAGGCAGCGGCAAGCGACGCGTATGCAGCACTCGACCTGGCCGCGGACAAGCTCGAGGCCCGGTTGCGCAAGCAGCACGACAAGCGTTACACCCGCCGTGGCAACGGCAGGATCTCGGCGGCCGAGGTCGCCGACGTGGTCCCGGGTGCCGCGACCCTGAACAGCAACGGCAGCGTCGTCCACGACGAGGAGCCGGACGCCGTGCCCACCAAGAAGATCGGCTCTCTCGAGATCATGGGCGAAGGCCCCTGTGTCGTCCGCGAGAAGACCCACGTGGCCGCACCGATGACGCTCGACCAGGCGCTCTACGAGATGGAGCTGGTCGGGCACGACTTCTACCTCTTCGTCGACTCCGAGACAAAGGAGCCCAGCGTCGTCTACCGGCGGCACGCGTACGACTACGGCGTCATCCACCTCAGCACGGACCCGATGGTCACCCAGGGCGGAGCGGACGCGCCGGGCGGCGCGCTCGGCGGCTGACCATCCCCGGTGACGGCTGAGCCGGTGCCCCTGGGGGCGCGAGTGCGCCCCCAGGGGCACCGGTGTGCGACCACTTCACGTCCCGCTCCGTCACCCCGCCGACGGCCCGGCATGGAATCATGGCCGGACCGGCCCAACCGGTGGGCCGTTGCCTTGGGTTGGCGATGGCACGGAAACACGGGCCACGGCCTTCAGGGGGAGGAACGATGGCGGACAGCTTCGGACCGATGCGTGCCGGTGATGCCGACGACCCGGTCGTCGCCACCGGCCTGGACGTGGGCTCTTCACGCAAGGAGCCCATCAGGGTCCTCGTCGTGGACGACCACGCCCTCTTCCGCCGCGGTCTGGAGATCGTGCTCGCGGCCGAGGAGGACATCCAGGTCGTGGGTGAGGCCGGGGACGGGGCGGAGGCGGTCGACAAGGCTGCCGACCTGCTGCCCGACATCGTGCTGATGGACGTACGGATGCCCAAGCGCGGTGGTATCGAGGCATGCACCTCCATCAAGGAGGTGGCCCCCAGCGCGAAGATCATCATGTTGACGATCAGCGACGAGGAGGCCGACCTCTACGACGCGATCAAGGCGGGCGCGACCGGGTACCTCCTCAAGGAGATCTCCACGGACGAGGTGGCCACCGCCATTCGCGCGGTGGCGGACGGGCAGTCGCAGATCAGCCCCTCGATGGCCTCGAAGCTCCTCACCGAGTTCAAGTCGATGATCCAGCGGACGGACGAGCGCCGGCTGGTGCCCGCGCCGCGGCTCACCGATCGTGAGCTGGAGGTCCTCAAACTCGTGGCCACGGGGATGAACAACCGGGACATCGCCAAGGAGCTGTTCATCTCCGAGAACACCGTGAAGAACCATGTACGCAACATCCTGGAGAAGCTGCAGCTGCACTCCAGGATGGAAGCGGTGGTGTACGCGATGCGGGAGAAGATCCTCGAGATCCGCTAGGCGGCACCCGAGGACGCCGCCGGGTGTCACGAAGACGCCGCGGGGGGTGACCGGAGGACCCCGAGAGGCATCACCCGAGGACGCCGCGCTGTGTCACCCCAGGATGCGGGCGAGCTCCGCCACGAGCGGCTCGCGCAGGGCCGGGGCGTCCACCCGCTCGACCCGGACATCCGTGCAGCCCACCCAGCTCGCGGCCTCCGCCAGGGCCTGAGCCACCGCCGGGAGCGCCTTGGGGCCGTCCAGGGTGACCTGTCTGGCGACCAGTGTGCGGCCCTCCCTGGCCGGGTCCACCCGGCCGACGAGCCGGCCGCCGGCGAGGACCGGCATCGCGAAGTAGCCGTGGATCCGCTTCGGCTTGGGCGTGTACGCCTCCAGGCGGTGCGTGAATTCGAAGATCCGCTCCGTGCGCGCCCGCTCCCAGATGAGGGAGTCGAACGGCGACAGGAGCGTCGTACGGTGGCGGCCGCGCGGGGCCGTCTCCAGCGCCACCGGGTCCGCCCACGCGTCTCCCGTCGGTCTTCCGCCAGGGCTCTTGGCGCCGCCCTTTCCGGCGGCGGGCCTGCCCCAGCCCTCCACCGCCACGGGGATCAGGCCCGAGTCCGCGATCACCGCGTCGACCTGCTCCAGCTTGAGGCGGTGATAGTCGGCGATGTCCGCGCGGGTGCCGACGCCGAGGGACTGTCCCGCGAGGCGTACGAGACGGCGCAGGCACTCCGTGTCGTCCAGCTCGTCGTGGAGCAGCTGCTTCGGGACGGCGCGCTCCGCGAGGTCGTAGACCCGCTTCCAGCCGCGCCGCTCCACGCACACCACCTCGCCGTACATCAGCGCGCGCTCGACGGCGACCTTGGTGCCCGACCAGTCCCACCACTCGCTGGTCTTCTTCGCCCCGCCCAAGTCCGTGGCCGTGAGGGGGCCTTCCGCGCGCAGCTGCTTGACGACCTGGTCGTAGGCGCCGTCGGGCAGGTCGTGGTTCCAGTGCGGGCGGGCGCGGTAGGCGCGACGGCGGAACGCGAAGTGGGGCCACTCCTCCACGGGCAGGATGCAGGCCGCGTGGGACCAGTACTCGAACGCGTGCGGTGCCGGGGGTGTGTCGGCGGCCGGTGCGGACGTCCAGTAGGCCTGCTCGACGGTCCTGCGGCCGACGGCGCCGAGGCGGGCGTACGGAATCAGTTCGTGGGAGCGGGCGAGGACGGAGATCGTGTCGAGCTGGACCGCGCCGAGATGCCGCAGGACTCCGCGGACGCCGGCCCTGCGGTCCGGGGCGCCCAGGAAACCCTGCGCCCGCAGGGCGATGCGGCGGGCTTCGTCCGCGGAGAGTTCGGTCGTGGGACGCGGAAGACTCGTCATGCCCACACGGTAGGCGGTGCCACTGACAACGGGGGACCCGCGGGGCGACCGCGCGGGCACGGGTGCCGGAACCGGCGCCCTGGCCGACGTCCGGGGCCCGGCATCGACTTCGGTACAGCCCTCACCTGGCCGGCAGGTACGGCGCCGTCGACGGGAGGCCCAGGTCCGAGGGGAGCAGCGAGCCCACCCAGCAGTCCCTGCGTACGCCCTTGTTGTTGATGGCGGAGCGCAGGGTCCCCTCGATGGTGAAGCCGGCGCGTTCGGCGACCGCGCGGGACCCGGTGTTGCCGACCTCGGCGCGCCATTCGACGCGGTCGACGGACAGGTCCGTGAAGGCCCAGCGGGAAGTGGCGACGACGGCCTCGGCGGTATAGCCGTTGCCGCGGTGCTCCTTAGTCGCCCAGTAGCCGACCTCGCCGACACCCAGGGAGCGCATCGTGATGGAGACCATGCCCACCAGCTCCCCGGAAGGCAGGAAGGCGCCGAAGGCGAAGGCGGAGCCGTCCGCCCAGCCTTCAGGCACTATCTGGTCCGTGAAGCCGGTCGCGTGCTCGCGCAGATAGGGCGACGGGATCGTGGTCCAGCGCTGGATGTCGGGGTCCTGGGCGGCCTCGTGGACGGCGTCGGTGTCGTCCACCCCCACGGCGCGCAGGAGCAGACGGTCGGTGGTGAGCGTGACGGGGTCCATCGGCCGATTCTGCTCGGGCATCCGAAAGGACGCCATTCCTTTGCCCTGAGTGAGCGGTTCGCTACTTTTCGCTGTGCGGACGCGGCACCTTCGGCACCCCCTGCCCGTTGTCCTAGTGGCTGTCACGGGCAGACCTCCCGGCGTGGTGTGGTCCTCGCTTACGATGGCCGTTGCTCAAGCTGTGATTTGAAACTGTCATTGAAACCGACCGTCCCAGGCCCGACCGGCAAGGAGACAAACCCCCGTGTCCGTCCTCTCAAAGATCATGCGTGCAGGCGAAGGCAAGATCCTGCGCAAACTGCACCGCATCGCGGACCAGGTCAACTCCATCGAAGAGGACTTCGTCAACCTCTCCGACGCCGAGCTGAGGGCCCTCACCGATGAGTACAAGCAGCGGTACGCCGACGGCGAAAGCCTCGACGACCTGCTGCCCGAGGCCTTTGCCACCGTCCGTGAGGCTGCCAAGCGCGCCCTTGGCCAGCGTCACTACGACGTGCAGATGATGGGTGGCGCCGCGCTCCACCTCGGCTATGTCGCGGAGATGAAGACCGGTGAGGGCAAGACGCTCGTCGGCACCCTGCCCGCGTATCTGAACGCCCTCTCCGGAGCCGGCGTCCACCTCATCACGGTCAACGACTACCTGGCCGAGCGCGACTCCGAAATGATGGGCCGCGTCCACAAGTTCCTCGGCCTCGAGGTCGGCTGCATCCTCGCCAACATGACTCCGGCCCAGCGCCGCGAGCAGTACGCGTGCGACATCACCTATGGCACGAACAACGAGTTCGGCTTCGACTACCTGCGCGACAACATGGCGTGGGCCCAGGACGAGCTCGTCCAGCGCGGCCACAACTTCGCGATCGTCGACGAGGTCGACTCCATCCTCGTCGACGAGGCCCGTACGCCGCTGATCATCTCCGGCCCGGCGGACCAGGCCACCAAGTGGTACGGCGACTTCGCCAAGCTGGTCACCCGCCTCAAGAAGGGTGAGCCCGGCAACTCCCTGAAGGGCATCGAGGAGACCGGCGACTACGAGGTCGACGAGAAGAAGCGCACCGTCGCCATCCACGAGCCCGGCGTCGCCAAGGTCGAGGACTGGCTGGGCATCGACAACCTCTACGAGTCGGTGAACACCCCGCTCGTCGGTTACCTGAACAACGCCATCAAGGCGAAGGAACTGTTCAAGAAGGACAAGGACTACGTCGTCATCGACGGCGAAGTCATGATCGTCGACGAGCACACCGGCCGTATCCTCGCCGGCCGCCGCTACAACGAGGGCATGCACCAGGCGATCGAGGCGAAGGAAGGGGTGGACATCAAGGACGAGAACCAGACGCTCGCCACGATCACCCTCCAGAACTTCTTCCGCCTCTACAAGCGCCACGACCACGACGGCAAGGAAATGCCCGGTCTCTCCGGCATGACCGGTACGGCGATGACCGAGGCCGCCGAGTTCCACCAGATCTACAAGCTCGGCGTCGTCCCGATCCCGACCAACAGGCCGATGGTCCGCAAGGACCAGTCCGACCTGATCTACCGCACCGAGGTCGCCAAGTTCGAGGCGGTCGTCGACGACATCGCCGAGAAGCACGAGAAGGGCCAGCCGATCCTGGTCGGCACCACCTCGGTCGAGAAGTCGGAGTACCTCTCGCAGCAGCTCTCCAAGCGCGGCATCCAGCACGAGGTGCTGAACGCCAAGCAGCACGACCGTGAGGCGCCGATCATCGCCCAGGCCGGCCGCAAGGGCGCCGTGACCGTCGCCACCAACATGGCCGGCCGTGGTACCGACATCAAGCTCGGCGGCAACCCCGACGACCTCGCCGAGGCGGAGCTGCGCCAGCGCGGCCTCGACCCCGAGGAGCACATCGAGGAGTGGGCGCACGCCCTGCCCGCAGCCATGGAGCGTGCCGAGAAGGCAGTGAAGGCGGAGTTCGAAGAGGTCAAGGACCTCGGCGGCCTCTACGTGCTCGGCACCGAGCGCCACGAGTCGCGGCGTATCGACAACCAGCTTCGCGGTCGTTCCGGCCGACAGGGCGACCCGGGCGAGTCCCGTTTCTACCTTTCGCTGGGCGACGACCTGATGCGCCTGTTCAAGGCGCAGATGGTCGAGCGCGTCATGTCGATGGCGAACGTGCCGGACGACGTGCCGATCGAGAACAAGATGGTCACGCGCGCGATCGCGTCCGCCCAGTCGCAGGTCGAGCAGCAGAACTTCGAGACCCGCAAGAACGTCCTGAAGTACGACGAGGTGCTCAACCGGCAGCGCGAGGTCATCTACGGCGAGCGCCGTCGCGTCCTGGAGGGCGAGGACCTCGAGGAGCAGATCCAGCACTTCATGGACGACACCATCGACGCCTACATCGGAGCCGAGACCGCCGAGGGCTTCGCCGAGGAGTGGGACCTCGACCGGCTGTGGGGCGCCTTCAAGCAGCTCTACCCGGTGAAGGTCACCGTCGACGAGATGGAGGAGACGGTCGGCGACCGTGCCGGTCTGACCGCCGAGTTCATCTCCGAGTCCATCAAGGACGACATCCACGACCAGTACGCGGCCCGCGAGGAGCAGCTCGGCTCCGAGATCATGCGTGAGCTGGAGCGCCGGGTCGTGCTGTCGGTCCTGGACCGCAAGTGGCGCGAGCACCTCTACGAGATGGACTATCTCCAGGAGGGCATCGGCCTGCGTGCGATGGCCCAGAAGGACCCGCTGGTCGAGTACCAGCGCGAGGGCTTCGACATGTTCGGCGCCATGATGGACGGCATCAAGGAGGAGTCCGTCGGCTACCTGTTCAACCTGGAGGTCCAGGTCGAGCAGCAGGTCGAGGAGGTCCTGGTCGAGGACTCCGCGCCGTCCCTCGCCAAGAAGGAAGCGGTCCCCGCGGGCGGGATGCGACCCGAGATCCGCGCCAAGGGGCTCGACGCCCCGCAGCGGCCGGACCGGCTGCACTTCTCCGCGCCGACCGTGGACGGCGAGGGTGGTGTCATCGAGGGCGACTTCGCCAGCGACGACGAGCCGGTGCGCTCCGAGGCGGACGGCCTCACGCGCGCGGAGCGCCGCAAGCAGCTGAAGGGCGCGTCGCGTCGCCGCAAGAAGTGAGTGAGGTCGCGGGCGCGCGGTGACCGCCGCCGCGCGCGACCGGTAACGCGCTGGAAGGGCCGGGCACCTGGGTGCCCGGCCCTTCCGTGTTGTTCCGGGCCGGGCCCTTCGTGTCGTCCCGGGCCGGGCTCTACGGCTGTTGTCCCGGGCCGGGCTCGGGACAACAGCCGTGGGAGCCGTGTCGCCGTCCGGTCCTGGTCAGTCGTCGTTCGGACGGGGCATGCGGGGACCGCCGAGTTCGATCGCTGTGCAGCGCCAGCGGAGGTCGGGGCCCTGCTCCAGCCGGAAGGCCATGGCGCGGAGCTGGTCGCCGGCGCCGATGCGGGCGAAGGCCTCGACGGCGCCGGGGCGTGCGACGTAGTAGCCGATGTCCCGCACGACGGGGCGGGCGCCGCGCGTGCGAAGGGGGCCGCGTTCGGCGAGCCAGGCCAGTTCGTCGTAGGCGCGGCCCGCGGTGTGGCGCAGCATGCAGTGGACGGGGCGCGCACCGCTCAGTACGGCCAGCAGGCGCTCGGCGAAGACGTCGGTGGGGCGGGGCTGGGGAGCGGGGCGGCGAGGCGCCTCGGCGGACGTCGTGGCGAGCGGCCGGGCCCCGCCTCGCGCCGTTGCCGGAGACCGGCTGCCGCCAGGTGCCGCCGACGGGTGGGCCGCGATTCGTGCCGCCGCCGGATCGGCGATGGCCGCTGCCGCTACCGCCGCCGGTGCCGACGACGAGCGGCTTCCGGCCGTCGGCATCGCCTCCTCGGCTGCCGCACGGCCCGTCCCCGGTACCGCGTACTGCCGGTCCGCGGCCCGCCCTGGCCCGTCAGGGTGGTCCGTGGCCGCGGACGGGCGGGTCGGGGGCCGTGTGGACGACAGGGCGCTCGTGGGGCGTGTGGGGGACGAGCCCGTGTCCTGTGGCGGGCTGCCGGCCGGGGGCCTGGCGGGAGTGCCCGTGCCCGGGGTGCGGGGCGGGGTGCTGCCGGGTCGGCGGGTGTCCTGACGGCCGGGCGGACGGGTGCCCGGGTGGCGCCTCGTCCTGGTCATCACCTTGTTCATGTGTCGTCCCCGCTCGTCGTTGGGCCGATCGATACCGGTCGGTAACTTTCCTGTCGGGGATCTTGTACGAGGTGGGAACGGGCCCGCGCAAGGACGGCGGGCGCGCGTCGCGGCGGCCGGAGAATTCACCTATCAGGGTTGCCGGGAGTGACGGAGCCCTTGGCGGCAAAGGGGAGTACCGGGTGAATCGTGGGCGCGAGATGGACGCCACGGAGAGTGCGGCCCGGAACTCGAAAGGGGACGCCCGCACGTATCCTGAAGGCCCTCCCGGAGGCGCGGGACCGCCCTCCCCGGAGTGTTCGGACTGCGTGACCCTCGGAGCCCCGACTACGAAAGCGGCCAGCCATGCGCGTCTACGTCCCCCTGACCCTCTCCGGTCTCGCCGAGGCGTACAAGACGGGGGAGCTGGTCGCGGGACCGTTCGTCGCGTACGCGGTCACGCCGGCCTTGCGCGAGTGGTACCTCTCCGACGACATCGAGGAACTGGAGTACGCGGCGCTGAGCCGTGCCGCCCTGGCCTCGCTGCGGCTCCTGGCGGTCGATCCGGAGGCCGCACGGCGCCGGGTCGTCGTCGCGGTCGACGTCCCGGACCGGGCCGCGGTCGCCGACCCCGACCGGGGGCTCGATCCCGCGGCGCTCGGTGAGGTGCGGGTCTCCCAGGACGTGCCGTTGTCCAAGGCGGCCGCCGTGCAGGTCGACTCGGTGGACGCGGAGGCGGATGTGACCGCGGCCGCGGCCGCGCTGGGCGCGGCGGACGTCGGGGACGACGACGCGCAGTTCGTGGTCGACGGGGCCGAGGACCATGTACTGCTGTGGTTCGCCACGCAGGAGATCCCCAACCTGGTCGGACTCGGGGAGTAGCCGCCCGGTTCCGCACGCGATGAAGCGTTGTCAGTGGCGGCGGGTACGTTCTTGGTATGGGGAAGCAAGGAAACGCGCACATTGTGTGGGACTGGAACGGCACGCTGTTCCACGACAATGACGCGATCATCGGAGCGACGAACGCGGCGTTCGCCGAACTGGATCTTGAGCCGATCACGCTGGAGCGGTATCGGGCGGTGTACTGCGTTCCCGTGCCGAAGTTCTACGAGCGGCTGATGGGGCGGCTGCCCACGGACGCCGAGTGGCGGATCATGGACGAGACGTTCCAGCGGTACTACGCCGAGCACCGCAGAGCGTGCGAGCTCACCGCCGGGGTGCCCGCGCTGCTCGCCGGTTGGGAAGCGGCGGGTCGCAGCCAGTCCCTCCTGAGCTTGTACGGGCACGAGGAGCTGGTCCCGCTGGTGCGGGGCTTCGGGATCGAGCCGCACTTCGTACGGGTCGACGGGCGGACCGGGCCCTCCGGCGGCAGCAAGGCCGAGCACATGGTGCGACACCTCGGAGCGATCGCGGGTGTCGAACCGGCCCGCGTTGTGGTGATCGGCGACGCCGCGGACGACGCGATGGCCGCACGGCATGTCGGGGCCGGGGCGGTCCTCTACACCGGGGGTTCCCACAGTCGCGCCAGCCTGGAGGAGGTCGGCGTGCCCGTGGTGGACAGCCTGGAGGAGGCGGTCGAGGAGGCCGAGCGACTGGCGGCCTGACGGTCTCCTCGGGAGCCTCGGGAGGGTTTCCAGGAGCTTGCCGGAGGTTCCTTCCGGGGGCTTGGCGGAGGGTCTGCCCAGGAGCTCGGCGCAGGTCCTCCCGGGGAGCTCTCTGCCGAGGGGTGGTCCGGGAGCTGCGCAGGGGCCGTGTGCACGCCCCCGCGCGTGGCGTCCGGGCCGTGTGCCGGGCGGTGTGCCGGCCCCCGCGCGTTCGCGCCCGTCAGTTCACCGGGGCCTTCGAGCGCAGCACCTTGAGGAACTCGCGCATCCAGGCGGAGTGGTCGGGCCAGGCGCGGGCGGAGACCAGGGTGCCGTCGACGACGGCCTCCGCGTCCTGGAAGGTCGCGCCCGCCGCCTGCATGTCGAGTTCCAGCGCGGGGTACGCCGTGACCCGGCGGCCGCTCAGGCTGTCGACGGCCGCGGTCAGCAGAGGACCGTGGCAGATCTGGGCCACCGGCTTGTCCGCGTCGAAGAAGGCCTTCAGGATCTTGCGGAGTTCGAGGTCGTTGCGGAGGTACTCCGGGGCACGTCCGCCGGGGATGACCAGGGCGACGTACGCGCCGGGGTCGACCTCCGCGAACGAGAGGTCCGCGGGCCAGGTGTAGCCGAGCTTCTCGGTGTAGGTGTCGAAGCCGGGCTCGAAGTCGTGGATCACGAACTGCAGCTTCTTGCGGGTGGGGGCCGCGATGTGGACCTCGTAACCCTCCTCGCGCAGGCGCTGGTAGGGGTAGAGGACTTCCAGCGACTCCGCCGCGTCGCCGGTGACTATGAGGATCTTCGCTGCCATGGTGCTGCGCTCCCGTCGGCCGTCCTTGCGCGTTCCGTTCGCCGTCCCGGTCAACCTGCCTCCGGGGGAGGTACTTGCCAAGGGGCAGAACACTGCCCGTAGGACGACGGTAGCCCGCAGTCGGCCCGCACTGCATGCCATCGCCCGATTCGTCCCTGTGCATAGTGTCAAAGTTCCACCCCCGGTTTTGTACACATACGGCTCATGACGATCCCCGGGTCGGGGGCGATAGCCTGGTGGCGTGATCAGCGCGATATCTCGCGGGGGCATCGTCGCCCCTGCCCCGCGCCCGGAGCGCACGGACGACATCCGTGACCGGGCGGCAATCGCTGATCTTCACGGGCGGGACGGGATCATGGCGACGGCCGTGTGCGCGAGCGGCAACGCGGCGAGCGCCGGCGGCAACGCACTCCGTACGTCGACGGCACCCCGGGAACGGACGTCGCCGAGAGCGGCGTCACAGTCTCCGGGGACGTCGAGAATGGCCGATACCCCTCCGCCCATCTCACCTTGCGGCATAGCGTCGAAGCAGACCGGACACCCCGCGTCACGGCGTTGCGTCGGAAGCGACGAGACCGCACTTCCTTCAACGTCACGCAACGGCGCGCGACAGGAGCCAGAGGACAATGCAGACCAAGCTGGACGAAGCCAAGGCCGAGCTGCTCGAACGGGCCGCCCGGGTAGCTGAGAACAGCCCGGTCGGGGGGCACCTACCGACTGGGACGACGGGCGAGGGCACCCCCGACCGGGACACCGTGCTCGCGTTCCTCCAGCGCTACTACCTGCACACGGCCCCGGAGGACCTCACCGACCGCGACCCGGTCGATGTCTTCGGAGCGGCCTTCTCCCACTACAGACTGGCCGAGAACCGCCCGCAGGGCACGGCCAACGTGCGCGTGCACACCCCCACCGTCGAGGAGAACGGCTGGACCTGCAGCCACTCCGTCGTCGAGGTGGTCACGGACGACATGCCCTTCCTCGTCGACTCGGTGACCAACGAGCTGTCCCGCCAGGGGCGCGGCATCCACGTCGTCATCCACCCGCAGTTCGTCGTACGGCGCGATCTCACCGGCAAGCTCATCGAGGTGCTGCCCACGCGGCCCTCCTCCGAGGAGCTGCCGCACGACGCGCACGTCGAGTCGTGGATCCACGTCGAGATCGACCGCGAGACCGACCGGGCCGATCTGAAGCAGATCACCGCCGACCTGCTGCGCGTCCTGTCCGACGTCCGTGAGGCCGTCGAGGACTGGGAGAAGATGCGCGACGCGGCGCTGCGGATCGCGGAGGAACTCCCCAAGGAGCCGACCGCCGACGATCTGCGCGACCAGGAGGTCGAGGAGGCCCGTGAGCTGCTGCGCTGGCTCTCCGGCGACCACTTCACCTTCCTCGGGTACCGCGAGTACCAGCTGCGCGACGACGACTCGCTGGCCGCAGTCCCCGGCACCGGGCTCGGCATCCTGCGCTCCGACCCGCAGCACGGCGAGGACAGCCACCCGGTCAGCCCGTCCTTCGAGCGGCTGCCCGCGGACGCCCGTGCCAAGGCCCGCGAGCACAAGCTGCTGGTCCTGACCAAGGCGAACAGCCGGGCCACCGTGCACCGGCCGTCGTACCTGGACTACGTCGGGGTCAAGAAGTTCGACGAGAACGGTGACGTCATCGGGGAGCGCCGCTTCCTGGGCCTGTTCTCCTCCGCCGCGTACACCGAGTCGGTGCGCAGGGTGCCCGTCGTCCGCCGCAAGGTCGAGGAAGTACTGCGCGGCGCCGGTTTCTCGCCCAACAGCCACGACGGGCGCGACCTCCTGCAGATCATGGAGACGTACCCGCGCGACGAGCTGTTCCAGACCCCCGCCGACGAGCTCCGGGCGATCGTCACGTCCGTCCTGTACCTCCAGGAGCGCCGCCGGCTGCGGCTCTACCTGCGCCAGGACGAGTACGGGCGCTACTACTCGGCCCTCGTCTACCTTCCGCGCGACCGCTACACCACCGGTGTGCGCCTGCGGATCATCGACATCCTCAAGGAAGAGCTCAACGGCACCAGCGTCGACTTCACGGCCTGGAACACCGAGTCGATCCTGTCCCGGCTGCACTTCGTGGTCCGCGTCGAACCGGGCACCGAGCTGCCGCAGCTCTCCGACTCCGACAAGGAGCGCATCGAGGCGCGTCTCGTCGAGGCCGCCCGCTCCTGGGCCGACGGCTTCGCGGAGGCGCTGACCGCCGAGTGCGGCGAGGAGCGCGCCGCCGAACTGCTGCGCCGGTACGGCAACGCCTTCCCCGAGGGTTACAAGGCCGACCACTCCCCGCGCTCCGCCGTCGCCGACCTGGTCCACCTCCAGGCGCTCGGGAAGGAGCCCAGCAAGGACTTCGCGCTCAGCCTGTACGAGCCGGTGGGCGCGGTACCCGGCGAGCGCCGTTTCAAGATCTACCGCACCGGGGAGCAGGTCTCGCTCTCGGCGGTCCTGCCCGCCCTGAACCGCATGGGCGTCGAGGTCACCGACGAGCGGCCGTACGAACTGCGTTGCTCGGACCGTACGACCGCGTGGATCTACGACTTCGGGCTGCGCCTGCCCAAGTCCCTCAACGGCAACGGCGACTACCTCGGCGACGACGGCCGCGAGCGGTTCCAGGAGGCCTTCGCCGCCACCTGGACCGGACAGGCCGAGAACGACGGCTTCAACGCCCTCGTGCTGAGCGCCGGACTGACCTGGCGGCAGTCGATGGTGCTGCGCGCCTACGCGAAGTACCTGCGCCAGGCCGGGTCCACCTTCAGCCAGGACTACATGGAGGACACCCTCCGCGACAACGTCCACACCACCCGGCTGCTCGTCTCGCTGTTCGAGGCGAGGATGTCGCCGGAGCGCCAGCGCGCCGGTGTCGAGCTGACCGACGCTCTGCTGGAGGAACTGGACGCCGCGCTCGACCAGGTCGCCTCACTGGACGAGGACCGGATCCTGCGGTCCTTCCTCAACCTGATCAAGGCGACCCTGCGCACGAACTTCTTCCAGCACGCGGTCGGCGGCAAGCCGCACGAGTACGTCTCCATGAAGTTCGACCCGACGGCCATCCCCGACCTTCCGGCGCCGCGCCCGGCGTTCGAGATCTGGGTGTACTCGCCGCGCGTCGAGGGTGTGCACCTGCGCTTCGGCAAGGTCGCGCGCGGTGGTCTGCGCTGGTCCGACCGGAAGGAGGACTTCCGCACGGAGATCCTCGGCCTGGTCAAGGCGCAGATGGTGAAGAACACCGTCATCGTGCCCGTCGGCGCCAAGGGCGGCTTCGTCGCCAAGCAGCTGCCCGACCCGTCCGTGGACCGCGACGCCTGGCTGGCCGAGGGCATCCGCAGCTACCGGACCTTCATCTCCGCGCTGCTCGACATCACCGACAACATGGTCGCCGGTGAGATCGTCCCGCCCACCGACGTCGTCCGGCACGACGAGGACGACACCTACCTCGTGGTCGCCGCCGACAAGGGCACGGCGACGTTCTCGGACATCGCCAACGAGGTCGCCCAGGCGTACGACTTCTGGCTCGGCGACGCCTTCGCCTCCGGCGGCTCCGCCGGATACGACCACAAGAAGATGGGCATCACCGCCCGCGGCGCCTGGGAGTCCGTGAAGCGGCACTTCCGGGAGCTGGGCGTCAACACCCAGACGCAGGACTTCACCGTGGTCGGCGTCGGAGACATGTCCGGCGACGTGTTCGGCAACGGCATGCTGCTCTCCGAGCACATCCGCCTGGTCGCCGCGTTCGACCACCGGCACATCTTCATCGACCCGAACCCGGACGCGGAGACCTCGTACGCCGAGCGCCGCCGCCTCTTCGAACTGCCGCGCTCCTCGTGGGCCGACTACAACACCGAGCTGATCTCGGCCGGCGGCGGCGTCTTCCCGCGCACCGCCAAGGCCATCCCGGTCAACGCGCACATCCGAGAGGCCCTCGGCATCGAGTCGAACGTCGCCAAGATGACGCCGGCCGACCTGATGCGGGCGATCCTCCAGGCGCCCGTCGACCTGCTGTGGAACGGCGGCATCGGCACGTACGTGAAGTCGTCCGCCGAGTCCAACGCGGAGGTCGGCGACAAGGCCAACGACGCGATCCGCGTCGACGGCGCCGAACTGCGCGTCAAGGTCGTCGGCGAGGGCGGCAACCTGGGTCTGACCCAGCTCGGCCGGATCGAGTTCGCCCAGCACGGCGGCAAGATCAACACCGACGCCATCGACAACAGCGCGGGCGTGGACACCTCCGACCACGAGGTGAACATCAAGATCCTGCTCAACGCGGTGGTGGCCAACGGCGATCTGACCGTCAAGCAGCGCAACAAGCTGCTCGCCGAGATGACCGACGAGGTCGGCGCCCTGGTGCTGCGCAACAACTACGCGCAGAACGTGGCGATCTCCAACGCGCTGGCCCAGTCCCCGAGCATGCTCCACGCCCAGCAGCGGTTCCTGCGCCATCTGGTGCGTGAGGGGCACCTCGACCGGGCCCTGGAGTTCCTGCCCAGCGAGCGGCAGATCCGCGAGCGGCTCAATGCCGGTCAGGGTCTGACCGGTCCGGAGACGGCGGTCCTTCTCGCGTACACGAAGATCACGGTCTCCGTCGAGCTGCTCGCCACCTCGCTGCCCGACGACCCGTACCTGCAGAGCCTGCTGCACGCGTACTTCCCGACGGCGCTGCGCGACAAGTTCCGCGAGCAGATCGAGGGGCACGCCCTGAGCCGCGAGATCGTGACGACCGTCCTGGTCAACGACACGGTCAACACGGGCGGTACGAGCTTCCTGCACCGCCTGCGCGAGGAGACGGGTGCCTCGCTGGAGGAGATCGTCCGGGCGCAGACCGCGGCCCGCGCGATCTTCAACTCCAGCGCGGTGTGGGACGCGGTGGAGGCGCTCGACAATGCCGTCGCCGCCGACGTCCAGACCCGGATCCGGCTGCACTCGCGCCGTCTCGTCGAGCGTGGCACGCGCTGGCTGCTCAACAACCGGCCGCAGCCGCTCCAGCTCGCCGAGACGATCACGTTCTTCAGTGACGGTGTCGAGCAGGTGTGGTCGGAGCTGCCCAAGCTGCTCCGCGGCGCGGACCTGGAGTGGTACCAGCAGATCTACGACGAGCTGTCGAGCGCCGGCGTGCCGGACGAACTCGCCACCCGCGTGGCCGGGTTCTCCTCCGCCTTCCCGGCGCTGGACATCGTCTCGGTGGCCGACCGCATGGGCAAGGACCCGATGGCCGTCGCCGAGGTCTACTACGCCCTCGCCGACCGTCTGAACATCACCCAGCTCATGGACCGCATCATCGAGCTGCCGCGCGCCGACCGCTGGCAGTCCATGGCCCGCGCGTCGATCCGGGAGGACCTGTACGCGGCGCACGCGGGGCTCACCGCCGATGTTCTCGCGGTGGGCAACGGGACCTCCACTCCCGAGCAGCGCTTCGAGGCCTGGCAGGAGCGGAACACGGCGATCCTCGGGCGGGCCCGCACGACCCTGGAGGAGATCCAGGGTTCGGACTCGTTCGACCTCGCCAACCTGTCGGTGGCGATGCGGACGATGCGGACGCTGTTGCGTACGCATTCGTAGGCGGTGGTTCCCAAGAGGTAGTTCCCGGGCGTTCCTGCCCGGGCGGTACGCGGACGGGGGCGCCCCGGGTCATCACGACCCGGGGCGCCCCTGTTGCGTCTGGGGCTGCAGTCGTACTTTCTTGCCGATCTCTCGCGAAACTCCGGCTCGTAATTTACCTATACCTGGTAAATAGGACATTTAGCTTAAGGTTGGCACGGCTGACGGCCCGACCGGCGGCTTTACCGACGGACAGACGTGTGGAGGATCCGGACCCGTGACTGTGCACCTCACCGAGAGGCGGGCCGCTGTGGCGACGCCGCCCGTCATCGGCCCCCGGAGGGCTCCCAAGGCTCCGAAAGCCCGGAACGTCAGCCGGCTCGTCCTGGAAGTGGCCCGTTTCTCGGTCGTCGGTGGCAGCGGAGTCGCCGTCAACATCCTCTTCTTCAACCTGGCGTTGCACGGCCTGAAGTGGGCGCCGATGGCCGCCACGGTGGTCGCCAGCTGTGTCGCCATGGGGACGAACTACCTCGGCTTCCGCTTCTTCGCCTACCGGGACCGGGCCTCGCGCACCCGGCGTCAGATCGCCCTCTTCTTCGCGTTCAGCGGGCTCGGTGTCGTCATGGAGAGCGCGTTGTTCTATCTCGGCTATCACGGCCTGGGGATGAGCGGTCCGCTCGGCTCGAACATCGCCAAGGTGCTGTCGATCGTGCTGGCCTCGGCGTTCCGCTTCACGGTGTACCGGACATGGGTCTTCCAACACGCGAAGAACGGTCGATAACGCCCTTTTACGGGTTGCGATGCCTACGATTAATAGGATGAATGTGGATCAACGTCGTGCGTTCGCCGAACACGGGGCAGAGCCCGCCGCACCCGGGACCGAGCCCGCCGACCCCGGGGCAGAGCCCTCCCGGCCCGGGGACGGGCCGTCCGGGCACCGGACGGAGCCTCCCGGGCAGGGGGCCGGGCCGTCCGAGCGCACGCCCGAGCCCGTCGCCTCCACGACCGGGTCCGCAGGGTCCGGGCCGGACCGGCCGGCCGTCTCCGTGGTCGTCATCGTCTACAACGACGCCGCACGGCTGCCCACGGCCGTGCGCTCCGTCCTGGACCAGACGCTGCACGATGTCGAGGTCGTCGTCGTCGACGACCGGAGCACCGACGGCTCGTACGAGGTGGCGCGCGGACTGGCCGCCGCACACCCCGGCCGGGTCCGCGCCTACCAACTGCCCGAGAACAGCGGCGGCTGCGGTGCCCCCCGCAACCGTGGCATCACCGAGGCCCGCGGCACCTACCTCCTCTTCCTCGACAGCGACGACGTCCTGGAGCCCAACGCCTGCCGCAACATGCTGGAGGCCGCCGAGGTCACCGGCGCGGACCTGGTCTCCGGCCTGTGCGTGCGCGTGCACGTCGACTCGCGCACCGGCAAGGAGGTCAAGTGGTACCCCTGGCTGTACGAGCGCACCCGCACCCTGGAGTCGATCTCCGAGCTGCCCGACCTGCTGGTCTTCGACACCCTGTCGACCAACAAGTGCTATCGCCGGCGGTTCCTGCTCGACGAGGGGCTGCGCTTCCCGGTCGGCATCCACTACGAGGACCTGCTCTTCTCCGCCCAGGCGTACGCCACCGCCCGCCGCATCACTCTCATCCCCAACCGGGTGTACGACTGGAGGGTCGCGGACAAGGCGGCGGCGAAGTCCATCAGCAACCGGCGTGACGAGATCGCCAACTTCACGCACCGCATGGAGATTCACCGGCGGGTCGACCAACTCCTCGCGGACAAGGGGCTCCTGGAGCTGAAGTTCGCCAAGGACGTCAAGTTCCTCAAGCACGACCTCGTGCTGCACATGCGCGAACTGCCCTTCAGGGACGCCGCCTTCCGTGAGGAGTTCGCGGCGATCGCCCGGCAGTACCTGGAGTCGATCGACCGCGCCGCCTTCGACGAGGCCGAGCCCATCCACGCCATCTGCGCCTATCTCCTCCAGGTGAGCGACTGGGACAACCTGCTGCCGGCCGTGGACACGCTCGCCAACCGCGACAAGATCTCCTCGCCGCTCGTCGAGCGCGACGGCCGTGTGTACTGGTGCGCCGAGCATCTCGACGACCCCTTCGGCCGGCACGTCCTGGACGTCACCGACCTCGGCCACCACGTCAAGCCGGTCGACAAGATGTTCCTGCGCAACGTGCTGACCTCGTACGAGAGCACCGGCGGAACCGTCCGGCTCGCCGGGCGCATCACCAACCCGCTCGGTGTGATCCCGCCCGGCGCCCGGCTCACCGGAGAACTGGAGTTCTACGCCCGCCGCCCCGGGGTGCGCTTCCAGACCTTCCGCTTCCCCGTGGCGACCGTGTGGCACGCGGGTGAGTCCGTCGCCTGGGAGACGTCGGCGGACCTCACGGCCGTGCGGCCGCTGGGCATCGTGGACGCGGTGTGGGACGTACGGCTCCGCCTCGACGTCGACGGCGTACGCACCACCACCCGGCTCACCGCGGCCGAACCCGACCTGGCCGTCGGTCGGTTGCCCGTCCGGCCCCGGCTCACCCGACTGGTCGCCGACCGTATCGAGCCGGTCGTCTCCTCGCGCGGGCACCTGTCCTTCCGGCTGGTCCCCGACAAGAAGACGAACGTCCTCGTGCAGCGCGGCGTGCACGGCCGGGCCGGCACGCTCGCCAAGACGAGCTACCGCAAGGCCCGTTCCCTGCGCAAGAAACTCGCCTCGGGGGAGACCAAGATCCGCCTCTACCACGAGGTGTTCAGCCGGCTGCCGGTCAGGAAGGGGCTCGTCGTCTTCGAGAGCCACCTGGGCCGCCAGTACAGCGACAGCCCCCGGGCGATCTACGAGGAGATGCGCCGCCAGGGCCTGGAGTTCCAGGCGGTCTGGGCGTACGCCGGCACTCCGGCCGGGTTCCCGGACGACGCCACCCTCGTACGCCGCTGGTCGCTGCCCTATCTCAGGGCGCTCGCGCAGGCCGAGTTCTGGGTCGACAACCAGAGCTACCCGCTGAAGCTGGCCAAGCGGCCGGACACGACGTACATCCAGACGTGGCACGGCTCCGCGCTCAAGCGGATGGGCTTCGACGAGGCGGAGTGGAAGCTCAAATCCCGTGAGGAGCAGGCTCAACAACAGCGCACGCTGGACCGCTTCGACCGGTTCCTGATCCGCTCCGAGCACGATGTGCGCACCCTCGCACGGGCGTTCCGGCTCCAGGAGCGGGCCCTGCTGCGGGTCGGGTACCCGCGCAACGACGCGCTCGTGCAGGCGAGGCAGCGGGAGGAGGCCGACGGGCGGCGTGAACGTGGCCCGCTGGCAGCCGAGTTGGGCATCCCCGAGGACAAGCAGATCCTCCTGTACGCCCCGACCTTCCGGAAGCGCGGCAGCGGACAGCGGCGGTTCGAGCTGCCCTTCGACGTCGAGCGCTTCGCCGAGGCGTTCGGCGACCGCTACGTCCTCCTCGTCCGCTCCCACTACCTGAACCACGTCGTGCTCCCGCCCTCGGTGCGCGGCCGTGTCATCGACGTCACCGCGCACCACGACGTGACGCCGCTGCTCGCCCTCTCCGACGGGCTGATCACCGACTACTCGTCCGTGATGTTCGACTACGCCCTCCTCGACCGCCCCCTGTTCTTCTTCGTGTACGACTACGACGCGTATGTGCACGAGGACCGCGGTACCTACTTCGACCTGCTGGAGCGGGCGCCGGGACCCGTGGTGCGGACCGAGGACGAACTGCACGCGGCGCTCGCGTCGCTGGAGAAACAGACCGTCAAGTACGCGCCCAGACGTGAGCAGTTCACCGCCGAGTTCGGCGAGTACGACCAGGGAACGGCGGCCCGGAGTGTCGTCGACCAGTTCTTCGGACCATGGAGGCGTGGATGACCGGCCCTGCGCAGCGGGACATCTTCTTCGTCTCCAACAGTGTCGACGAACTGGGCGGGGTGACCAGCTGGTCGCACCAGATGGCCCGGCTGTTCACCGAGCGCGGTCACCGCGTGCACGTCGTGGGCGTCACCGAGCCCGCCGTCCTCCAGGAACTGGGTGAAGTCCCGTACCTCACCACGACGTTGTACGACGTCCATCCCCCGAGCGTCGGACCGGCGCGCGGACTCAAGGGGCGGCTCGACATCGCCGAGCGGAGGCTGCGTGCCGAGCGGGCGACGGGCATGCGGGAGCGGGCCGCCGAGCTGACCGCGCTGTTCCGGGCCGCGCGGCCCGGCGCCGTCGTGATCGTCACCCAGGTGTGGGCCATGGAATGGGTGGAGCTCGCCGACACCGACGGGCTGACCGTCATCGGTATGAGCCACGAGTCCTTCGCGTACTGCCGGACTACCTCGCGCTTCCGGCGGGTCCTGAAGCACTACAAGGACGTCGACCGGATGCTGGCGCTCACCCGCGAGGACGCCGACCTGTGGATCGGGCAGGGCATGAACAACGCGTCCTTCATGCCGAACCCCCTTCCGTTCATGCCCGAGGTGCCCTCGCCGCGCACCGGGAACGCCGTCGTCAGCGTCGGCCGGCTGCACGATCAGAAGGGCATCGACATGCTCCTCGACGCCTGGGCCGAGGCCGCCCCGCGCCACCCCGAGTGGCGGCTGCGGATCTACGGCTCCGGCGAGGACGAGGAGATCCTGAAGAAGCAGTGCACGGCCCTCGGGCTCGACGACTGTGTCGACTGGATGGGGCGGACGAGCGATGTGCCGGGCGCGCTGCGCAGCGGCTCGGTCTTCGTGCTCTCCTCGCGGGGCGAGGGCTTCCCGCTCGCTCTCATGGAGGCCATGGCCACCGGTCTGCCGTGTGCCGCCTTCGACTGCGCGCCCGGCGTCCACGAGATCATCCGGGACGGCGAGGACGGGCTGCTGGCCACTCTCGGCAACACCGGTGAACTGGCCCGCCGGCTGGACACGCTGATGTCCGACAAGGCCCTGCGGGACTCCATGGGCGAGGCGGCGCGCGCGAACATCCAGCGCTTCACGACGGACGAGGTCGTCCGCAAGTGGGAGGAACTGTTCGCGTTCCTGGAGCGCTGAGCGGCCGCCGGTGCGCGCAACGACCTGAGGCGGAGCCGGTTTACGGCTCCGCCTCAGGTCGTTGCTCATGCCTGCGTGCTCAGGTGCTCACGTGCTCACGTGCCTACTTGCCCGTGAACTTCTCGTACTCCTTGAGGACGTCC
>NZ_JAODTZ010000080.1 GCF_025399795.1 Streptomyces rhizosphaerihabitans
GTCATCACCCGTCTTCACCTGTCCCGTGCTGACTTGGTGCTGACTACGCTCCGTTGAACTCGGGCATCTGGGGTTGATCGGCTCAGAGCCGTTGCGTGGTAGGTGACCGCCCTGCGAACTCCTGTTCGCGTGGAAGATCACTCCGTCCACGCTGCCGCCGAGGGTCGCGACCGCCATCTCCAGGGCCTCGATGACCAGTTCGGCCCGCATGTGGGAGGCCAACGAGTAGCCGAGTACCCGGCGTGAGTAGACGTCCAGGACGCACGCGAGATACAGCCACGAGCCACCGATCTGCACGTATGTGATGTCGCCGCACCACTTCTCGTTCAGCTGCCCGGCGGTGAAGTCGCGTTGGACGAGGTCCGGGGCGGGCGGTGCGAGCCGGTCCGGGACGGTAGTGCGCTTGCGCCGACGCAGGCGGCGGCCCTCGATCCGGTAGAGGCGCATCAACCGCTCGACACGCTTGCGGTTGACGGTGTGCCCAAAGCCCCGCGGCTCGGCATGGACGCGCCTCACTCCGTAGGTGCCCTTGTGCGTGGTGTGGACCTCGCGGATCTCCGCGACCAGGGTGTCGTCGGCGACCTGCCGCTCCATTCGGGCCTTCGCACCGGCGATCCACCGGTAGTAGCCGGAGCGCGAGACTTGAAGAACCCGGCATATCCGCTGGACACCGAAGGCCTCGGCGTGGGCGGAGACGAAGTCCCAGCGGCGGGTCTTCACTTCATCTCCTTCGCGAAATAGGCCGCCGCCCGCCGCAGGATCTCCCGCTCGAGTTCCCATTCCTTCTCCGCCTTGCGCAGCCGGCCGTTCTCCGCCCGCAGCCGGTCCAGTTCCTCATCCCGGCTCTCCCCGGCCTGATCGCTGTGGCTGTGACCGCGGCTCGCTTGCTCGTCGGCCTGGCGCACCCAGCTCCGCAGGGTCTCGCCAGTCACCCCGAGATCCGTCGCGACCGCCGCATACGTACGCTTCCCGCCCGCCACGCGGCATAACGCCACCGCGTTACTCCTGAACTCCTCCGGATACGGAGACTTACGTCCCACCAGGACACCTTCCCTTGGATCTGCAAGATCCATTGTCAGAGTGTCCACACCGCCGGGGTCACCTCACCGGACACCGCACCCCGCGGCCGGTCCGCCGCTGCAACGGCGGACCGGCCGCATCACCAGCCCGCGACAACAAAACCGAAGTTCGGATCTGGCCAAGATCATCCCAATGCCCCTTTTGGGCTC
Source organism: Streptomyces rhizosphaerihabitans (assembly GCF_025399795.1). GTDB lineage: Bacteria > Actinomycetota > Actinomycetes > Streptomycetales > Streptomycetaceae > Streptomyces > Streptomyces rhizosphaerihabitans. Next base: position 1,230 of record NZ_JAODTZ010000080.1, read on the forward strand.
ACCTCGGACCCCCTGAGTCCGGTGAGTTCAAGGAAACCGAAGGTCTTTCAGCTTGAACCCACGGGTCCACCGGTCTGCTTCAGGTCGGTAGACCCGTGTGTTCGGTTGGAACACGAGGATGCTGTGCAAGGCGGAGAGCTTCAGTCGTGACCTCGGCGTCGACCTGCGCCTGTGTTCTGTCGCCGTATTCGAGGACGTCGTAATCGTCGTCCAGGTTGGCGAGTCGTTCAACCAGAGGCAGATCGTGCCCGAAACGGTGGTGGATCCGGAAGGCCAGCTCGCGTGGTGTCAGTTCGCCGGCCAGCATCCGGGCGGCAAGCGCTCGCGCGGCGGCTTCCTGTCCGGCAACGCTGCCCGCTGGGTGGAAGGTGAGGCCCAGTTCGTTGAGTGCCGGTGGAAGGAGGTCGGGGACGTCGCAATCCGCCTCCGCGCGTGTGCACGCGGCCAAGATCCGCAGGACAGGACTATCGAGGCTGGCAACGAGTGCATCACAGGCAGCAGTGACGACGTCGGTTGCGCGGATCTCGCCCATGCTCCAGAGGACGGCATGGTCCTGCAGAGCGGTTGCTGCTGCTTCGGTCGAGGTCACTCGCTCATGATTGCTTTCATCGTGGGTCCGGTCGAACAGGTTTCATCGAAACTGTTGTTCAGCGGCTTGTTCCAGCAGCGCCCGCGCGGAGTCCGTGTAGCGAATCGCCGTCTTCGCATCGAGTCCGAAGACCTCGGCGAGGTGGAGGGGGTCGGGGCCATGGACGAGGGCTTCTTCGAGCTGCAGGTCGACGCGGAACTGTTCCAGGGTGGCGGCCTGGCCGCGAAGCGGTGTGGTCAGGGAGACCACGCTGACCGGACCGGTGCCCAGGGCGCTGAACTTGTTGATCAGCAGGTGCGGGTTAGCGGTGTCGGGCCAGAGGCAGCGTCGGTGGTCCAGCCACTCGCGGGCGATGTGCAGTCAGCGCGTCCAGGGGCCGCACCCGGCCGTCGATCACGAGCTTGCGATTGCCGATGTCGAGGTCGTCGAGTTGAAGGCGCCGGATCGCACCGGCTCGAGCGGCGTGCACCGCGGCGAGCGCAAGGACCAGCCGGTCCGCCGGCTTGGCGAGCACGGCAACGGAGTTGTTGACGTGCTCGGGCTCCAGGGGTTGGAGGATGCCGTACTCGTGCTGACCAACACGGATGCGGCTGGTCGGATTCGCAACGCCTTCCGAGGGATGGGGGCCGAGGGGTGCCGGACACGGAGACGGACGAAGAGGGCGGTTCGGGCTGACGGCCCCGACGACCGGCTGTTCTGCGAGTCGGCCGTGGCAATGGTCGTCGTCATGGCCAGGGTGTGGAGGGTGGCGAAGATGTCGTCGAGCCAGTCGATCGTCATCCGCTCGTACGCGATGCCGCCGCGCAGCACGACGTGCTGCAATTCCTGACCGGCGTCGAGCGGTGCGGGGGAGGGGGGCCTCCTGCAGGCGGGAGAGGTCGATCTGAACTCCCCTCCGTCCGCGGTGACCGAGTTCGCTGCGCTGTTTCCGCACGCCGAGCTGGTCGTTCAGCCCGGGGCGGGGCACTTTCCGTGGCTGGACGATGCCGACGCGTTCGTGGCGGCCACTGCGGCCTTCCTCGGATGACGGGCGGCTCACCGCTGATCACGCCGTGGCGTCGCTCGGTTCGTCGTCGGAATGGAGGATCGAAATCTCCAGCTTGCGCAGCAGTCGCGCCAGTTGGCGGCGTTCGGAGGGCGAGAGTCCGCTGAGCATCCGGCGTTCGTTGTCGAGGTGCTCAGAGAAGACGGTGTCCACTGTCGCCAGGCCCTTGTCGGTGAGACGTGAGTAAACGACTCTGCGGTCACCGGCGTCCCGTTCGCGGACGATGAGACCGTCCTTCTCCAAACGGTCGATCCGCAACGTCACACCTGCCGATGAGACCAGTCCGGTGTCCGCGAGCTGTCCGGCCGTCAGCCGGTAGGGATCGCCGGACCGCCGCAAGGCGGTCAGCACGTCGAAGCCGGCCACGGACAGCCCGTGACGCTCGATCGATGTGGTCAGCCTCATGCTGTAGCGCAGGAAGGAGCGGTGGAGGCGCGCGAGGACCTCGAGCGGGCTGGTGTCCAGCTCGGGGCGTTCGCGCGCCCAGTCCTCGATCACGTTCGCGACGGCGTCCCGGTCCGCCGGCCTCGATGCAGCCATGCCCATCCCCTCGTACAGCGCCCGCGACCTTCTCATGGCACTGAGAATCTTACCGCTGAAGTGATAGGCCGGACCGGGGGAGGGGCTGCGCAGCCGCGGGACTACCTGCGGGAACGCCGCCTCAGCCGCTGAATCACCACGACGGCGACCAGCACTGCTGCCGTCGGCACGGCAGCCTTCCTGAGCAGCACGGGCAGCGCGGCCGCTCCGAGGTCCACCGCCTCCGGCTCGGGCGAGAGCCGGCCGGACGACCCCACCACGCCCGTTGTGGCCGCGACGGACGCGGAGCCCCCGGAGTCCCGCAGCAACTCTTCGAGGCGGGTGGCGAACTGCTGAACGATGCGGTCACCGACCTCGGTCATGATGCCCCGGCCGAACTGCGCGGGACGGCCGGTGATGTCGAGGTCCGTGCGCACGCGCACCCGGGTGCCAACCGGGTCGGCGGTCAGCGTCGCGGTGACCGTGGCCGAGGCCGTACCCGCGCCTCGGGTCTCGCTCCCGCTGACGTCGAGGTGCATCGAGCGGGCGGACCCGTCGCGGCTGACGGTGCCCTCGCCGCGGTAACTCATCTGCACCGCACCGACCTTGACCTTGACTCGTCCGGTGAACGAGTCACCGTCGAGGGTGTCCAGTACGGCGCCGGGCATACAGGGTGCGACCCGGCCGAGGTCGAGGAACAGTTTCCAGGCGTCGTCCGGATCCGCCGGGACGGTGAAGGAGTGGTCGAGCTGCATGGGTGTCCAATCAGAGATGGGCCGGCCGTGGCCGGAACGAGGGGGCAGGCCGCGGGGGTGTGCGGGTTCATGCGTGGGCCGGATTCAGGTGCGGTCGGCCGTCCGGATCAATTCACGGACCCGGCTGGGTGAGAGCGGTCCTCGGCGCACGACCACACCGAAGGGGCGCAGCGCGTCTTCGACGGCACCGGCCAGCACCGCCTGCGGTGCGATCGCGCCGCCTTCGCCGAGCCCCTTGACGCCGAGGTCGTTCATGGGACTGGGGGTGAAGATCTCGTCCATGTCGAGGTCGGGTATCTCCGAGGACGTGGGCACCAGGTAGTCCATGTACGTGCCGGTGCGGGGCTGGCCGTCGGGGCCGTAGACCATCTCCTCGTAGAGCGCACCGCCGATTCCCTGCGCGATGCCACCGGTGACCTGTCCCTCCGCGATCATCGGGTTGACGATGTTGCCCGCGTCGTGGACGACGACATAGTGCAGAATCTCGATGCCGCCGGTGTGTTCGTCGACCTCGACGACCGCCGCATGTGCCCCGCCCGAGACCGCGAAACCCGGTGGGCGGAAGTGCACGGTCTCACTGATCTCGGTGCCGTACCGCCCGTCGGCGGGTTCGGGGGTGCCGGGCAGCGGTGCCCGTCCGGCCAGCTCCGACAGGCCCATGGACGGGCCGCCCGGCTCCTTGGACGCCACGACGCCGTCGCTCAGGTGGAGGCCGTCCGCGTCGACGCCGAGACGGCGCGCCGCCGTTTCGACGATCTTCTCGCGGATCAGCCGGCCGGCCCGGTGGGCGGCGTTTCCCGCGGTGACCAGGGCACGGCTGGCGATGGTGCCCACACCGAACGGGGTGGCCTCCGTGTCTCCGCCGACCACATCGATGACATCGAACGGCACCCCGATGGCGTCCGCGGCTATCTGCGCCATGGAGGTGCGGTGCCCCTGCCCCTGGGAGGGGGCACCGATGGCGAGGCGCACCCTGCCGCTGGGGGCGATGTCGATCCGGGCGGTTTCGAACGGTCCGAGTCCGGTGGCTTCGATGTACATGGCGAATCCGATGCCGATGTACTTCCCGTCACGGGCGCCTTCGCGCTGCCGTGCGCGTACCTTCTCGACATCCGCCTTGGCCACGGCGCGGCACAGGAGCTCGGGATAGTCCCCGGAGTCGTAGATCTGCGGTCTGCCCGAACGGTCCACGAGCCCGGTCGCGTACGGCATCGCGTCGGGTCCGACAAGATTGCGTGCCCTCAGCTCCTCGGGCTCGATGCCCAGTTCCGCTGCCAACCGGTCCATCGCGCGTTCCATGGCGAACACCGTCTCCGGGCGTCCGGCTCCCCGGTAGGGCGTGGCGAAGGTGGTGTTGGTGAGCACACCGACGACGTCGATGTCCACGTTGGGGATGCGGTAGGGGCCGAGCAGATGACAGAGGGAGTTGTACGGCACCACAAGGCCGGTCATGTTGTAGGCGCCGAAGTTGACGGTGATCCGGTCGCGTACGGCGATGAGCCGACCCTCGGCGTCCGCGGCGAGTTCGATGCGGTGGATCTGCTCACGGGCGTGGGAGGCGGCGGTGAGGTTTTCGTTGCGGTCCTCGCGCCACAGCACGGGGCGGCCGATGCGGCGGGCGGCATGGGGGACGAGGAGCTCCTCGACGTAGAGGATGCCCTTCTGGCCGAAACCACCGCCGACATCGGCCGCGATGACATGGACCGCGGCGGATTCCAGACCGAGGGTGTGGGCGATGGCGTCCCGCAGCCGGTGCGGGGTCTGGGTGCCCGACCAGACTTTGACCCGGCCGCTGTACGGCTCCACCTGGGCCGAAATGGCGCGGGTCTCGATCGGCGAGGCGACGTACCGGTGGGCCTCGAACTGCTCGCTCACCACGGCGTGCGCGCGGGTGAACGCCGCGTCCGGGTCGCCGACACGGGCGGCGACGGCGACTGCCGTGTTGTCGGGCAGCTCCTCGTGCAGCAGAGGTGCGTCCGGGGCCAGGGAGAGCCCGGGATCGACGAGCACGGCCAGCGGGGAGTAGCGCACGTCGACGAGCTCCAGGGCGTCCTCGGCGAGGTAGCGGTTCTCGGCGAAGACGACGGCGACGGGCTGGCCGACGTAGAGGACCTTGTCGCGGGCGAGCAGTGGCATGGGAGTCATGCGGACCACTGGGTCCAGGAGCTCGGCGAGCCCCGGCGGGGTGCGCAGTTCCTCCTTGTTCAGCATCGCGGGAAGGTCCGCCACGTCGTCGCCGGTCCACACGGCGACGACGCCGGGCGCGGCCAGGGCCGCGCTCACATCGACGGAGTCGACGCGGGCGTGGGCGTGCGGGCTGCGCAGAAATGCGGCCTCGACGGCGCCGGGCAGGGCGATGTCGTCGACGTAGCGACCGTTGCCGCGCAACAGCCGATCGTCCTCGACGCGCGGGACGGAACGGCCGATCCAACTCCCGTCGCCGTGCCGGTGCAGGTCGGAATCGTGGGACATACGGGTCACTCCCCGAATCGCTCGTCGAGTGCCTGGCACACGGCACGGCGGATGTTGCGGTAGCCGGTGCACCGGCACAGATGCCCACTGAGGGCGTTGGCGACCTGCTCCTTGTCCGGGCGGTCGGACTGCTCGGTGAGTGCCGTCGCTGTCATCACGAACCCGGGCGTGCAGAAGCCGCACTGCATGCCGTGGCACTCGTGGAAGGCCCGCTGTACGGAGGTGAGCGGGGCATCGCCGGGGGAGAGGCCCTCGACCGTGCGGATCTCGGCGCCCCCGCACTGCACGGCCAGCGTCAGACAGGTACGCACCGGCTCATCGTCGACGAGGACGGTGCAGGCACCGCAGACTCCGTGCTCGCAGCCGACATGCGTACCTGTGAGGCCGAGACGGTCGCGCAGGAAGTCGCTGAGGAGCAGCCGGGACTCGACCTGGGCGGTGACCGGACGGCCGTTGACGGTGAGGGCGATCTCGTGCCAGGCGGAGGGCTCGGCCAGCGGCGGCGTACGGGCCGCGAGCGGGGTGGGGACGGACGGGGTCATCAGCAGCGCTCCCAGGCGGTGGTGCAGGCGCGGACGAGCAGGTGAGCGGCGCCTTCGCGCCGGTACTCGGCGGTGGCATGGATGTCGTCGGAGGGCGTGAGGCGCGCCAGCGCGGCGCCGGCTGCGGCGGCGAGGGCCTGCTCGCCGGCGTCGCTGCCCACGAGTGCGTCCTCGGCGGCGGACAGACGGACGGGGACGGGGGCCGCGCCGCTGAAGACCACACGGGCGGCCCGGACGGTGCCCGTCCCGGCGCTCCGTTCAAGTACGACTGCCACGCCGACGGTGGCGAAGTCGCCGTGTCTGCGGGTCAGTTCCTCGAAGGCCCAGCCGTGATCCGCGGGGAGCGGGGGGAACACGACCTCGGTGAGCAGCTCGTCCGCCTCGACAGCAGTGGAGAAGGTCGCGACGAAGAAGTTCTCGGCGGTGACGGTACGGGTGCCGCGCGGTCCGGTGATCACGAACCGGGCGTCCAGCGCGAGGGCCGCACTGGGCAGCTCGGCGGCCGGGTCATGGTGGGCGAGACTGCCGCAGACGGTGCCGCGGTTGCGGATCTGCGGGTGGCCGATGTGCTCGATCGCGGCGGCCAGCAGCGGCCACCCGTCCTGTACCGCGGTGTCGGCGGCGGCGCGGGCCTGGCGCACGGCTGCTCCGATGCGGAGGTTGCCCGCTTCGTCGACGTACAGGTGACCGAGCTCGGGGATACGGGTGATGTCAACGAGCAGCTCGGGTCTGGCGAGGCGCATGTTCAGCATGGGGATCAGGGACTGACCGCCCGCTACGACCTTTGCCTCCCGTTCCTCGTCGGCGAGGAGGGCGACCGCCTCGCCGACGGTGCTGGGGGCGGTGTAGTCGAAGGGTGAGGGTTTCAACTTGCTGCCACCGGTCCTCTCTGGTCGTGGTCGCGCCGTGGCATTCGACACGTGCAGATCTATCTAGTACCTGAAATGATTTACACTAAACTTTCTTCTTGGCAAGAGGCTGTCCGAGATTTCCCAGTCCGAGGTGAGCGATATGCGACACGTCATCGACCAGGCAGTCGCCTGGCAGCGCTCCGGAATCCGCTTCGCCATGGCGACCGTCCTGCGGACCTGGGGCTCGGCGCCGCACGCGCCGGGCGCGTCGATGCTCGTGGGCGAGGACGGCCGTATCGTCGGCAGCGTCTCCGGCGGATGCGTCGAATCAGCTGTCTGCGCGATCGCGGAAGAGGTGCTCGCGGGCGCCGCGCCGACGGTCGAGCGCTGGGGAGTCGGCGACGAGGACGCCTTCGAGGTGGGCCTGACCTGTGGCGGCACAATCGAGGTGCTGATCCGCGAGGTGGGTCCCGAGGTGCCGCTCGAGCGGATCGCCGCCGACCTGGCGGCCGGTGTGCCGGTGGCTCTGGTCACTCCCGTCGGCGGTGGCGGACTGGCTGTGGGTGGTGGGACGGTGACTGGCTCGCTGGGTGACCCGCGGGCGGACAGGGCGGCAGTCCAGGCCGCCGAGGGGATGCTGGGACGGGCCGCGAGCGGGCTCGTGACCAGCGGAAACGCAGCGGCCGACGGTACCGCCTGCGCGCCGGAGCGGGAGTTGCTGGTGCAGTCCTTCGCTCCCCGGCCGCAGCTGCTGATTTTCGGTGCGGCCGAGTTCGCCCGGCCCCTGGCGGGTATCGGCGCCGCGCTCGGACACCGCGTGACGGTCTGTGACGCCAGACCCGCCTTTGCGGCGCCCGAGCGCTTCCCGATGGCCGACGAGGTCGTCACCGACCGGCCCGACCGCTGGTTCCGTACCCGGGAGGATCTGGCCGACGCGACGACCGCGGTGTGTGTGCTCACCCATGACCATCGCTTCGACGTGCCGGTCCTCGCGCTCGCCCTGCGCAGCCGGGCCGGTTACGTGGGGGCCATGGGCAGTCGTCGTACACATGAGGACCGGCTCGCACGACTGCGTGCCGCCGGCGCCACCGAGGCGGAGATCGCGCGGCTGCGTTCGCCGATCGGCCTGGATCTCGGCGGCCGGGGGCCCGAGGAGACCGCCGTGTCGATCATGGCCGAGATCATCGCGGTGCGGCGCGGCGGCAGCGGACTGCCGCTCACCCTCCGGCCCGGCCCGGTGCACATAGTGTGACCGTTTTTGAACGACTGTTTTTATGAACACTCGTTTAATGTGAGGGCTGTGAATCCAGAGAGCAAGGGCCGTAGACGGGCGGCCGGCAGCCCGGTACCGCAGGCCGGGCGCGACACAGGGCAGTCGGCGGCCGCGCCACGCCGTCCCGGCTCCCACGACCCGGAAGGCAATCGCCGCGCGGTCCTCGATGCCGCCCGCCGGCTGTTCGGCGCGCACGGCTACAAGGGCGTCGGGGTTCGCGCCATCGCGGCTGAGGCCGGGGTGACGCCGGGCTTGGTGATGGCGTACTTCGGCACCAAGGACGGTCTGTTCCGCGAGGCGATCGGGGGCGGAGCGGGCGTCAGCGGTGACGTGCTCGGGGCCGACGGCACGGGCGATCTGCCGGCGGCCCTCGCTCGCGCCTACCTGGAACGGTGGGACCGCCTGCCGGCCGAGGATCCCTGGCCCGCGCTGATCCGCTCGGCGGTCAGCCACCCGCCGAGCGCCGAACTGCTGCGCACGATCCTGGAGAAGCAGGTCGGCGAACCTCTCGCGCGGCTGCTCGGCGACTCGGCCGGGGCGGACGTGCGCACCGCCATGATCCGCAGCGTCCTCTTCGGCGTGATCATGGAACGCTATGTCTTCGCGCATGAGCCGGCGGCCTCCGTCCCGACAGGGGAACTCGCTCCCGCGCTGACGGACGTGCTGACCGCCGCCTTCGGTGATGCCCTGGATCCGGCTCGCCGGCAGGTGCGCGGCACCGAGGGTACGGGCGAGGGCGTACCCGCACGCCCTGAGAGCCTGGAGGCCGAGAGCCCGGAAGCGCAGCGCCCGGAATCCCGGCGGTCCGTGCCGACGCCCCCTGGTGCGGACGACTCCGCCTCGTCCCTGTTCGACATGCTGAGCGAGTACGCCCGGCGATATCAGGGGCTTGTCGGCAGGACTGTCCGCGAGTACGGCATCAGCCTGCCCGCCTACGAGGTGCTCGCCACTCTGCGCGACTCGGGTGAGCCCTACCACCGGACGATGGGCGAGGTGGCGGCCGCCGGTACGGTCCGCGCGGGCGGCCTCACCCAGCACGCGGACCGTCTGGAGGCGGTGGGCCTGATCCGGCGGGAGCGCGACGCCGATGACCGCCGGATCGTCCGGCTGTGCCTCACCCCGGAGGGCGTCGCGCTGTCCGAGCGGGTCTTTGCCGCACGGTCCGCCCAGGAGCGTGAGCTGCTTGCCGGGTTCGGGCCGGCGGACCGGCGCCGGCTGTCGGGGCTTCTCGGCGCCCTGGGGCAAACGCTGGGGGCCGGTGTCCCGGAGCAGTGATCACTGCTCCGGGACACCGGCCCCTGGCCTGGACTGCCGGGCGTCAGGAGTTGAGCTCCTCCAGCGTCCTTCCCTTGGTTTCGACGGCGAACCAGGCGATCGCCGCACCCACCGCGGCCACCGCGGCGAGCTGTGCGAAGACGAGCCCCAGGCTGCCTCCGGATCCGATGATCGCGCCTACGGTCACCGGGCCCAGAATGACGCCGAGCCGGTTCCACAGGCCGCCGAACGCCGCACCCTTGGCCCGGTTGGACGTCGGGTACAGCTCGGGGGAGTACAGGTACAGCCCCGCGTTGATCGCATAGAGGAAGAACGTCGTGCACGAGGCGAAGACGGCAACCTGAGCGCCCGAGGTCGCACCGAGCAGGGCGAGCACGCCCAGCGAGAGCACGGTGCCGACGAGCGCGCCGATCAGGGCGGGCCTCCGGCCGATACGGTCGACCAGGAGGGCCACGACGAACGTGCCGAGCAGACCGGTGATGTTGCTGAGCAGGGTGAAGAGGAGTGCGGTGGTCAGATCCAGGCCGAACTGCCTCGTGTAGAGCGACGGCAGCCAGGTGGAGATGCCGTGGTTCACGTAGTAGGCAACGAACCACAGGCCCGACAGGACCGCTGTACGCCGAAGGTAGCGGCCCCGGAACAGGTCGCGCAGGCGGCCCTGGGAGATCTCTTCGGGCGCGTCGGCGGCGGGTGCGGGCAGCGGCTCGGCTGTGGCGCGGACGACCTCGGCCTCGATGCGGGCGATGGCCTCCTCCGCCTCCTGCGTACGTCCACGGGCCAGCAGCCAGCGGGGGGACTCCGCGACATGGCGCGGAAGCACGGCGGCGATCAGTACCGGGAGAGCGCCGAGGAGGAACATCGCGCGCCAGCCGAAGGTGGGGACCACCCACACGGCCACCAGGGTGGCGGCCGCCAGTCCGGCCGGGAAGATCATCTCGTACAGCAGGACGAAACGGCCCCGCTTGTCGGAGCGGGCAATCTCGTTGATGTACGTGGCCGCGACGGGCACGACACCACCGATGCCGAGACCCTGGAAGAACCGGAAGAGCGAGAAGGTCTCGATGCTGCCCGAGAAGGCGACGGCGAGGCTGGCCAGAGCGGTGACGGCGACGCCCAGGGCGACAGTGCGCACCCGGCCGATCCGGTCGCCCAGCCAGCCCGCGGCCACAGCGCCGAGCAGCATGCCGATGGAGGCAGACGTCACGGCGAAGGTGGCCTGGCCGGTGGTCAGGTGCCATTCCTTCATCAGGACGGGCAGTGCGGAGGCGGCGAGCAGCTGGTCGAACGCCTCGAAGAAGGTCACGGCGCCGATCAGGAACCGGACTTTGACGTGCCAGCGCGATTGCGGCAGTCGTTCAAGTCTCGCGGCTATGGAGCCGAGGGCTGGCTTGCCGGCCACAGTCGTCATGGAGGGGTTCCTTCCGCGGGCAGAGCAGTTGCGGAGACAGTAGGTTCCTATATCTAAGCGGTCAATGGTTAAGGACTTAGGAGTCTCGCCTCCGGCAACTTGGTGTCCATCATCGACGCGACGGAGGGCGTGCTCAAGGCGTGAAAGGCAACGATTTCTCCCTGGGCCCTTGCGGAAGAATAGTTAAGTGCTTAGATTTCTAGCACTTCGACGGTTCCGGGTGACGGCACACGCCAGTTCGCTCGCACCCGCAGCCCATCCCCCACCACCTCGCCCGGAGGTACACCCGTGCCGCACTTCCCCACCGACATCCTGATCGCGGGCCAGTGGCGACGCGGTGCGGGCGAGCCCCTCGACACCGTCGACCCGGCGACCGGCCGCGTCCTCGCCACCGTCCACACCGCCTCGGCGGGCGAGGTGGACGAAGCGGCCGAAGCCGCGGCGAAGGCAGCGGCGGACCCGGCCTGGCGGGACCTGCTCGCCCACGAGCGCGCCCGGCTGCTGCACCGCATAGCCGAGCTGACCGAACAGTCGGCCGACGAGCTCGCCGCGGTGCAGACCGCCGACACCGGCAAGACCCTCACCGAGACCCGCGCCCTCGCGCTCAGTGCGGCAGGCACCTTCCGCTACATGGCGGCAGCCCTGGAGAGCGCCGAGGACTCGGTCACGCCGTCCCGCGGCCCCTACGTCACCATGAGCGTGTACGAGCCGCTCGGCGTCGTCGGCGCGATCAACCCCTGGAACTCTCCTGTTGCCAGCGACGCGCAGAAGATCGCGCCCGCGCTCGCCGCCGGGAACGCGATTCTGCTCAAGCCGGCGGCCTGGACGCCTCTGGTCTCCCTCGCCCTCGGCCGGCTGATCACCCGGGCCCTCGACGAGTTCCGCCTGCCCACCGCCCTGCTGTCCGTACTGCCGGGCAGCGGCCGGGTGGTCGGTGACGCCGTCGTGCGCCACCCCCTCGTCGCCCGCATCGGATTCACCGGCGGTACGGAGACCGGCCGGTCCATCGCCACGATCGCCGCCCAGAAGCTCGTCCCCGCCTCGCTGGAGCTCGGCGGCAAGTCGCCGACGATCGTGCGTGCCGACGCCGACATCGAGCAGGCCCTGGCCGGCGTGATGTTCGGGATCTTCTCCTCCAGCGGCCAGTCCTGCATCGCCGGCTCACGGCTCTTCGTGGCCCGGGAGATCTACGACTCCTTCGTCGGTGAACTCGTCGAACGCGTCCGCAAGCTGCGCGTCGGCCCCGGCACCGAGCCGAGCACTCAGGTCGGCCCCCTGGTGCACCACAGCCACCGCGACTCCGTCGCCGCCTACGTGGACCTCGCCCGCTCCGAGGGCGCACGGGTGCTGTGCGGAGGCTCGGCGCCCGAGGGGGAGCGGTACCAGGACGGCGCGTACTACCTGCCGACGGTCCTGGACGGACTGCCCAACACCTCCCGCACCTGCCAGGAGGAGATCTTCGGTCCTGTCCTGGTCGCCCTGCCCTACGACGACGAGGACGACCTGGTCCGCCAGGCCAACGACTCCGTCTACGGGCTGGCCTGCGGCATCTGGACCCGTGACCTGCAGGCCGCCTGGCGGATCGCCCGCCGGATCGAGTCCGGCACGGTCTGGATCAACACGTACAAGCAGTTCAGCGCCTCCACCCCGTTCAGCGGCTGGAAGGACAGCGGCCTCGGTACGGAGAAGGGCCGCGACGCGATCCGCGCCTACCAGCGCCAGAAGTCCCTGTACTGGGGCACCTCCGGCCACCCGCTTCCCTGGGCCAACTGACCCGGCACGCACGCACGCACGTCCGTCCGTTCGTCTGGAGAGACTGATGCACCAACCACCCCCCGGTCCGATCGCCCGGCTCCGCTCACTGCGCTACGTCGAGCTGCACACCCCGACCTTCTCCGAGACCGCCGACTTCTACGAAGAGGTCTGGGGACTGGAGACCGTCGAGTCCGACACCGGCGCCCGCTGGCTGCGTGGCACGGGCGACGAGCACCACGTCCTCCACCTGGCCGAGCGGGAGCGGGTCGGCCTCGGCCGCCTTTCGTTCGCCGTCGCGACCCCTGCCGAGGTCGACGAGGCCGCGCGGCGCCTCGAGGCCCGCGGCATCGTCCCCGTCTTCGGGCCCGCTCCGCTGCATCAGGCGGGCGGCGGCTACGGGCTGCGGTTCACCGATCCCGAGGGGCGTCTCATTGAGATCAGCGCCCAGGTCGAGGCGGTCGTCCCGCGCGGCCGGGACGGCGCTGTGCCCGTCGGGGTGACGCACGCCGTGCTCAACACCACCGACATCGACGCATCCGTCACCTTCTACTGCGAGGTACTGGGGCTGCGCGTCTCCGACTGGTCCGAGCACCAGATGGCGTTCCTGCGCTGCAACAGCGACCACCACTGCATCGCGTTCAACCAGGCCGAGTGGACCTCCCTGAACCACGTGGCCTACGAGATGACCTCGGTCGACCACTTCATGCGGGGCCTCGGCCGGCTCCGCCACCACGGCATCACCCCCCAGTGGGGCCCCGGCCGGCACGGCCCCGGGAACAACACCTTCTCCTACTTCACCGACCCGTCCGGGCTGGTCTGCGAGTACACCTCCGAGGTCGCCCAGATCGTCGAGGACGCCTGGATAGCCCGGGTGTGGCGCCGGGTGCCGGACCTGTCCGACCTGTGGGGGACGGCGGGACCGCCGTCCAAGGGGATCCGCTGCCACATGACGGGCGCGCCGGACCCCGGCCCGCTCGCTCCCCTCGACGCCCAGGAGGCCACCGCATGAGCACCGTACGCAAGGTAGGCATCGTCGGCTGGGGCGCGATCGGCCGGGTCGTCGGCACCGTCCTCGCCGAGGGCCGGATAGGTGGCGCCGAGCTGGTGTGCGTCGTCGACAACCGCCCGCTCGGCGAAGCCGCACCGGCACGGCAGGCCACCTTCGAGGAGGCCCTGGAGGCCTGCGACCTGATCGTCGAGACCGCGGGCCAGGGCGTCGTACGGGAGTGGGGCGAGCGGGTGCTGGAATCCGGCACCGATCTGCTGGTCGCCTCCACCGGGGCGCTGACCGACGAGGACCTCGCGAAGCGGCTGCTCGCGGCGGGACCCGGCCGGGTGTACTTCACCAGCGGTGCCGTCGGCGGTCTCGACCTTCTCCAGGCGGCACGCTCCCTGGGGCCGCTCGACGAGGTGCGCCTCACCACCACGAAGCTGCCCTCCACTCTCGAACAGCCTTGGATGGACGGGGAGTTGCTGGCCCGGATGCGGTCGGCGACCGGACCGGTCGTGGTCATGACGGGCACCGCCCGCGAGATCCCGGTCAAGTTCCCCAAGTCGACGAACGTGGCCGCGTCGGTCGCGCTGGCCGTCGGCGACCTGGACACTGTGCGGGTCCAGGTCGTCGCCGACCCGGCGGCGCACCACACACGCCATGTGATCGAAGCGTCCGGCGCACACGGTGCGTATCGCTTCGAGGTCGCCCACCTGCCTGACCCGGGCAATCCGGCCACCAGCCAGGTGGTGCCGTACGCGGTCCTGCGCAGTCTCGCCGCGCTCGCCGGGCGGACGGGCCAGATCCTGTGAACGCCCGCGCCGACGTCCGGTTCGACGTCCATGTCGAAGAGGCCGGTGACCATGGCCCCCTGCTGCTGTGCCTGCACGGGATCGGCTCGTCGTCGGCAGCGTTCGCCCCGCAGCTCGCCGAACTCTCCTCGTACGTGCGGGTCGTGGCCTGGGACGCGCCCGGCTACGCCAAGTCGCCCGACCCGGAGGGCCCGCTCGGCCTGGACGACTTCGCGGACGCGGCAGCCGCTCTCATCCGTGAGCGCGCATCGACCGCGCACGTCCTCGGAGTGTCCTGGGGCGGCGTGATCGCGCTACGGCTCGCCGCCCGCCACCCGGAGCTCGTCGCCTCGCTGATCGTCGCCGACTCCAGTGCGGGCTCCGGCACGGACGAGGCGAAGGCGAAGGGCATGCGGGCCCGGGCCACAGAACTGGCAGAGCTCGGCCCGCGCGCCTTCGCCGAGGCCCGCGGACCGCGGCTGGTGTCGCCCGGCGCCCCCGACGAGCTGGTGCGCCGAGTCGTGGACACCATGGCCGCCTCGGTACGGCTGCCGGGCTACGCGTACGCGGCCGAATCCATGGCCGCCGCCGACCTGCGCGCCGAACTCCCCTCGATCGCCACGCCCACCCTCGTGCTGTGCGGCGAGCAGGACCGGGTCACCGGCATCGAAGCGAGCCAGGTCATCGCCGGAGCCATCCACAAGACCGCCTACGTGATCGTCAAGGACGCCGGTCACCTGGCCAATCAGGAGCAGCCGGGCCACTTCAACGCCTGGGTGCTCTCCCACCTCCGCATCACCGCATCGATCCCCGAATAGGAGCCTCCACCATGCCTCTGACCACCGACGCGTACGACAACGGCGACGACCTCTGCGCGTACACCGACTCCCTCATCGCCACCAAGGCCTCCCGTGTGGCGGACTTCGACACCCTTTCCTTCCAGGAGAAGGCCGGCGCACAGTTCCGCCGCGGCCAGATCCGGTACGTCGGCTCGGGTGCCACCGGCAACCACGAGAGCGACAGCCGGATCCTCCCGTCCGGCGGGTTCACCTTCTCCAACATGCTGCTGCCGCCCGGCGCCGAAGGCCCGGCCCACACCCACCACGATGTCGAAGAGGCCTTCTTCGTCCTGGAGGGCGAGGTCAAGGTCGGTATCCACCGCGGCCCCGACGAGGCCGAGTACCGCACCCTCGGCTACCGCGACATGATCGTGGTCCCCGCCGGTGTGACCCGTTCGCTCAAGAACGAGGGCGACACCGACGCCCTCTTCTGCGTCGTCATCGGCACGCAGAAGCCGCAGGTGCCCACCTACCCCGAGTACTCGCCGATGCACGGCGTCACCCGTGGCTGACCAGCCCCCGGCCGACGCACGCACTGTCGTCGTCACCGGCGCGGGCCGTGGCCTGGGACTGGCCATGGCCCGCCGGGCCGGCGCCGACGGCTTCCGGGTCGTCGTCGCCGAACTGGAACGGGAACGGGGCGAGCACGCCGTCGCGGAACTGCGCTCGGAGGGCATCGACGCCCGCTTCGTGCGCTGCGATGTCGCCGACCCCGCCTCGGTGGCCGCGCTGGCGGCCGCCGTGCGCGAGATCGGCCCCGTGTACGGCCTGGTCAACAACGCGGCCCTCGCCAACGGCGTGGGCGGCAAGGAGTTCCAGGACATCGACATCGAGGTGTGGGACCGGCTGATGGCGGTCAACGCCCGCAGCCCGTGGCTGGTGTCGAAGGCGCTGTACCCGCTCTTCGCGACACCGGGGCGGATCGTCAACATCGCCTCGGACGCCGCGCTGTACGGATCCCCCCGCCTCGCCCACTACATCGCCTCCAAGGGTGCGGTCATCGCACTCACCCGGGCCATGGCACGCGAACTCGGCGACAAGGGGATCACCGTGAACGCGGTCGCCCCCGGACTCACCGAGTGCGAGGCGACCGAGACCGTGCCCGCCGAACGGCACGACCTCTACCGCATGAACCGGGCCATCTCCCGGCCGCAGCAGCCGGACGACCTCACCGGGATCGTCTCCTTCCTGCTCGGTGAGGAATCCCGCTACCTGACCGGACAGGTGATCGCCGTCAACGGCGGCTTCACCATGAACTGAACTGCAGGAGACACGAGTTATGGACCTGGGACTCGCCGACCGCACCATCGTGGTCACCGGAGGCAGCTCGGGCGTCGGCCTGGCCACGGTCCGCGCCCTGCTCGACGAGGGTGCCCGCGTCGCCACCTGTGGCCGTGACGCCGACCGGCTCGCCAAGGTGGCGGCCGACCTCGGCGCCGGACACGACCGCCTGCTGACCGGAGTCTGCGACGTCCGGGACGCGGGCGCCGTGGACGACTTCGTCCGCCGCACCGCCCAGGAGTTCGGCGGCATCGACGGACTCGTCAACAACGCCGGACAGTCCCGGATGAAGGGTCTCGACGACTCCACCGCCGAGGACTGGCGCGACGAGCTGGAGCTGAAGTTCGCCGGAGTGCTCAACCCCCTGCAGGCCGCGCGCCCGCATCTCGCCGCTTCCGGCGCGGCGAGCGTCGTCAACATCAACGCGGTGCTCGCCAAGCAGCCCGAGCCCCGGCTGATCACGACGAGCGCCGCCCGGGCGGGCATTCTCAACCTCTCCAAGTCCCTGTCGGCCGAACTCGCCGGCGAGGGAATCCGGGTCAACTCCGTCTGCCTCGGCCTCATCGACACCGGCCAGTGGACAAGGCGCCACGCAGCCGCGGACTCCGGGAAGACCTACGAGGAATGGCAGGCAGAACTGGCCGCCGACCGGGGCATAGCCCTCGGCCGCCTCGGCCGGGCCGAAGAGGTCGCGTACGCGGTTCTCACACTGCTCTCCCCCCTCGCCTCGTACATCACCGGCACCAGCATCGACGTGTGCGGCGGAGTCGGCCGCTCCATCCTCTGAGGAGACACCATGCGTTACGACAACGGAGGCGATCTCCTCGTCACCGTCCTGCGGGAACTCGGCATCGACACCGTCTTCGGCATCGTCAGCGTGCACAACCTGCCGCTCGTCGAGGCCGTCGACCGTGAACTGCGTTTCGTGCCGGTGCGGCACGAGGCGTCCGCCGTGAACGCCGCGGACGCCTACGGGCGCGCCCGGGGCACCCTCGGCTGCGCACTGACCTCCACCGGCACGGGAGCCGGCAACGCGGCCGGATCGCTGATCGAAGCGCTCAGCGCGGGCAGTTCCGTCCTGCACATCACCGGCCAGGTGGAGAGCGAATTCCTCGGCAGCGGACGGGGTTTCATCCACGAGACCAAGGACCAGCTCGGCATGCTGAGCGCGGTCTCCACCTACGCCGCGAGTGTGCCGGACGCCGAGCAGGCAGGCCGGATCCTGCGCGAGGCGGCCCGCGCGGCGCTCACCGCGCCGGGCGGCCCGGCGAGCGTGGAGTGGCCGATCGACCTCCAGTTCGCGGCGCAGACCGACGACCCGGCCGAGCCCCCCGCAGCCGCCGTCCCGGCTCCCGCGGAAGGTGAACTGGCCGCAGCCGGCGCCCTTCTGGCCACCGCCCGCCGCCCGCTGATCTGGGCAGGCGGCGGTGTGGCAACCGCCGGAAGCGAGCTGGCCGGGCTGCTGGAGGCGACCGGAGCGGGACTGCTGACCTCGAACTCCGGGCGCGGCGCGGTGCCCGAGGACCACGAGCAGGTCATCGGCAACTTCGCCACCACCCCCGCGGTGCGCGCCCTGCTCGCTGACGCGGACGTGCTGGTCACCATCGGCACGCACTTCCGCTCGAACGAGACCGCCGACTACACACTGGAACTCCCCGGGGCCCACATCCAGATCGACATCGAGCAGGACGCGCTGGGCCGGGTGTACCCCGTCGCCCACGCGCTGCACGGCGATGCCGCTGCCACTCTGACCGCTCTGCTGCCGCACGCCCGGCCCGCGGAGAGCGGCTGGACGGACCGCGTCGGCGCCGTACGCACCGAGGTGCGGGTGCTCCTGCACGACAACATCGGACCGCAGGCCGCGATCTGTGACGCGATCCGCGCCGCGCTGCCCCGCGAAGCGGTCGTGGCGCGCGACGTCACGATCCCCTCCAGCAGCTGGGGCAACCGGCTGCTGGAGATGTACGACCCGCGGGACAACGTCTTCCCGCGCGGCGGCGGCATCGGACAGGGGCTCGGCATGGGCATCGGTGCGGCGCTCGCACGGCCCGACGCGCCCACCGTCGTCATCGCCGGCGACGGCGGACTCGCCGTCCACCTCGGCGAGCTCCTCACCCTTGCCCAGGAACGGCCCCGGCTGACCCTGATCGTCTTCAACGACGGAGGCTACGGAGTCCTGCGCAACATGCAGGACCGCTACAGCGAGCGCCGCTCCGGGGTCGACCTCGCCACTCCCGACTTCGAACTGCTGGCGCGCGCCTGCGGGCTGCCGTATCTGCGGATCGCCGCCGAGGAGCACGCGGGCCCGGTGCTCGATGAGGCCATCGCCTCCGAAGGACCCACCCTCGTCGAGGTCGATCTGACGGCACTCGGACCGATGAAGGTCCCGTTCACCCCACCCGTGAGGATCCCGGGCCAGTAGCCCGGTCGCGTGTACTGCCGGTAAGGAGGCAACAGGCCATGAGCGAGCATTCGCTGCAGCTGGTCGTCCATCGAATGACCTGGGAGGCGGAGGGCGTACTCTCCGTCGAACTGACCCACCCCGACGGCAAACCCCTGCCCGCCTGGACGCCCGGCGCGCATCTCGACGTCCACGTCGGGGGCCAGGTACGCCAGTACAGCCTGTGCGGCGACCCGAGCGTGCCGGACGTCTACCGCATCGGCGTGCTCAACGAACCCGCCTCGCGGGGCGGTTCGCGGTTCGTGCACACACAGCTGCGCCCCGGGCAGCCGGTCACGGTCTCCGAACCGCGCAACCAATTCCTGCTGGAGGACGCCGACGCCTACCTGTTCGTCGCGGGAGGCATCGGGATCACTCCGCTGCTGGCGATGGCCAGGGAGGCGACCCGCAGGGGTACCGCGTGGCGGATGGTCTACGGAGGCAGGGGACGGGCGTCCATGGCGTTCACCTCGGAGCTCGCCGCGCTCGGCGGAGATGTCACGCTCGTCCCGCAGGACGAACTGGGCCACATCGACCTGGACGCCGCGCTCGCGGACCTGCCCGACGGCACGCTGGTGTACTCCTGCGGTCCCGAACCCCTGCTCGCGGCCGTCGAGGCGCGCTGCCCCGAGGACCGGCTGCACCTGGAACGGTTCGCCGCACCGACGGTGGAACGCTCCGGTGACGACGAGGAGTTCGAGGTCGAGTGCCGCACCTCGGGCGTGACCGTCACCGTCGGCGCCGGTACCTCGATCCTCGACGCCGTCGAAAGCGCCGGGATCGACGCACCGAACTCGTGCCGCGACGGGATCTGCGGGTCCTGCGAGACCCGGGTGATCGAGGGCACCCCCGACCACCGCGACTTCCTGCTCAGCGAGGCCGAACGCGCCACCTGCGCCACGATGATGATCTGCGTGTCGCGGTGCGCCTCACAGAGCCGGCTGGTCCTCGACCTGTGACACCTTCCCCCACACCTTCAGGAGACACCGTGAGCGACACCTGGCCGTACCTTGACGTCCACCAGTCACGTACCCACGAGCCGACCCCGTACGAGTACAAGCTGGCCGCAACCCTCGAGGACGTCTTCACCGAAGAGGGCCACGAGCTGACCGACGTGGTGCGCGGACTCAACGCCCGCCAGGTCCACGCCGGCGACGGCACACCGTGGACCGAGGAATCCTTCCGCGCCGAGATGAACCGACTGGGAGCCTGACCATGACGCTGTCGTCCTCCGCCACGGCGGACCACATCTACGCCACCGGCCTGCGCAACCAGTGGCACCCCGTCGTCCCCTCGCACTTCGTCGCCCCTGGCGCGATGCGCAAGGTGACCGCGCTCGGTGAGCAGTGGCTGCTCTTCCGCCGCTCTGACGGAGCCCTGTCCATGCTCGCCGACCGCTGCCCGCACCGCGGGGCACCGCTGTCGCTCGGAAAGCACCTCGGCGACCGGGTCGCCTGCTGGTACCACGGCGTCGAGGTCGAACCCGACGGGACGGTCTCCTCCGTCCCCGGGCTGCCGGGCTGCAGCCTGGAGGGCAAGAAGCTGGTCACCTCGCTGCCGGTACGCGAGGTCGCGGGCGCGATCCTCGCCTACTTCGGCGACGAGGAGCACCCGGAACCGGCCGAAGTGGTGCTCCCGGAGCCACTGACGGATCCCGAAGTGGA
Source organism: Streptomyces rhizosphaerihabitans (assembly GCF_025399795.1). Classification (GTDB taxonomy): domain Bacteria; phylum Actinomycetota; class Actinomycetes; order Streptomycetales; family Streptomycetaceae; genus Streptomyces; species Streptomyces rhizosphaerihabitans. The sequence goes on from NZ_JAODTZ010000080.1 coordinate 21,720, forward strand.
CGCATTCCTCTGCTACGCCGAGTGGAACTCACCATGGCGCTACGCCGTGGAGAACCTGCTCGACCCGATGCACGGCGCCTTCCTCCACCATGATTCGCACACGATGTTCGACGGTGAAACGACGGCCAAGTTCCGTATCCGAGAGACCGGGCGCGGCTACTTCTTCGAGAAGACCGACCAGCGCGGCATCAACTTCGACTGGGTGGAGCTGTGCCGCACCGGCGTGGACTGGGTCGACCTGTCCATCCCGTACCCACCGTCGGCCGGCCCCGGCGGGCCATTCGGGATCGTGGGCATGGTCTGCCCGGTGGACGAGCAGCGCAGTGGCGTCTTCTTCTGGCGCTACCGCCGGGTCGAGGACTGGCAGCGCGCCTCCTGGCGTTTCCTCTACCGGACGCTGATCGAGAAGCGCCACTGGGAGGTCCTGGAGCAGGACCGCGTCATGCTGGAGGCCATGCCGGGCGACGCCGACCAGCGGGAGAACCTGTACCAGCACGACCTGGGCGTGGTGCGGCTGCGCCGGCTGTACCGTGCGGCGGCCGAGACACAGTCGTCGGCGGGCGCCTGACGGCTCGCCGTTCATCATTGAGTACGACCGGGGCGTCGATGCCGGCGTCATCCACCAGGGTTTGTTCCACTTCTCGTGGCTGATGGATCACCGGGCCGAGTTCGAGCACCTGGTTCGCGACCGGCTCGGGATACTCACCCCTGGCTCAGCCGGGCTGCCGCCCACACCGCGATTCGAGTGGATCGTGGGACCCCGTTGCCCAATTGCTTGTGCGGCGAGGTCGAGGGCGGCGAGGTGTGATGTGCGAGTAGTTGCCCGGTCCACCAGGCATCGAGTCGGAGCACAGGCCGCTGGAGGAGGTCTCACCCTGATGATCAGCGGTCGGCCTCAGAACGGGTCGACCGAAACCAGCAGGGCAGCCGCCACCGCACTATCCCTCGCCGTCGGCGGTTGCGCAGCCGCAGAGAGCTCCCGGCTGCTGCACCGGGTTCCCGAGCTCAGCCTCCCGCGTTCGGCCTGTCCGCATCCGGGGATTTTGAACCGCGGCCCGGGAGCGACCGAACCCCCGGGCACCCCAAGGTCGATTGGTCTGTACTAACTCTCGCCAAAGACTGAGCGCACGAGTAGCGTGCGCTCACCCCCCGCTTCCCTTCGGTCCCACACGGGCCCTGAGTCACGCAAGGAGAAACGGGATGCCAGACGAGTTCGGGTTCCCCGACTACCCGTCGCACCACCGGGCAGCGCCGCACGGCCCCGCGCCCTACGTGTCCCCCTCGTATCTCACTTACCCCTGGCAGCCGCAACCGGAGCCCGACAGGGGAACGATGCCGCGCTATCCGGCACTCGGCCACCACAGCGACCTGCGCGTCCTGCGCAGTGCCTACCGTTCCCTGCGGCGCGTGGCAACGTGCACGGCGCTCGGGTACTTCACCCTCTTCCTCGTACTGTCCGCGTTCGCGCCTTCGCTGATGACGGGCACCGTCTCGGGCGGCCTGTCCACGGGGCTGCTGCTCGGGCTGATCCAGGTTCCGGTCACCTGCGTGGCGATCGGGCTGTACGAGTCCACGGCGCGCCGCAGGGTCGACCCGATCGCGGACCGGATCCGCGAGCAGGCCGAGCTGGACGCCCAGCGGGGAGCTGGACGTTGACCGGTTTCAGCAGTTCGGCGCAGGCGATGTCCTTGATGGCCTTCACGACGGTCGCCACGATCATCCTGCTGCTGTGCGTGATGACAGGTCCCGACGGAGACGACCTCGACGAGTTCTACACGGGGTACGGATCGCTGTCGCCGATGCGCAACGGCCTTGCCATCGCCGGCGACTACATCTCCGCCGCGACGGTCCTCTCCACGGGCGGGGTCATCGCGCTCGACGGGTACGACGGCGTGGTCCTGGCGCTGAGCATAGCCCTCTCCCTGATGCTGCTGATGTTCCTGCTGGCCGAACCGCTGCGCAACGCGGGCCGGTTCACCATGGGTGACGTGCTTGCGCGGCGGACGCCCGGACGCGCGGTGCGCATCGCCGCGTGCGCCGCGACCATCGCGGCACTGGTGCCGATGATGCTCATTCAGCTCGCCGGCACCGGTGATCTGCTGGCGTTCATCCTCGGCTTCTCCAGCGACTCGCTCAAGACCGGGTGCATCGTGGGCGTCGGCGCCTTGATGATCAGTTATGCGGCGATCGGCGGGATGAAGGGCACCGCTCTCATCCAGATTCTGAAGATCGTGATGCTGTTCGGCTCCGGTGCGATAGTCGCCGCCTTGATCCTGCGGCAGTTCGACTGGGACATGGGCAAGCTGTTCTCCGCCGCAGCAGCACACAGCGGGGTGGGGCCGTCCTTCCTGCATTCCGGTCTCGAGTTCGCCGACGGGCCCAACCCCCGGCTCGACATGATCAGCTCAGAGATGACCGTCGTCCTCGGCGGCGCCTGCCTGCCGCATGTCACCATGCGCATGTACACCGCGAATACTGCCCGCCAGGTGCGCCGGTCGATGTCCTGGGCGGTGCCGTGCGTGGCCCTCTTCATGCTGATCACCATGATCGTCAGCTTCGGCGCGACGGCGCTGATCGGGCGCGAGACGATCGCAGGTGCCGACCCGACGGGCAGGACCGCCTATCTTCTGGGGTCGCGTGCCGCGCTCGGGGCCGACGTCTCGTCGGCCGAATCATTCCTGTTCACCTTGGTCACGACGGCGCTCTTCCTCACTCTGCTGGCATCGGTCGCCAGCATGATCCTGGCCTGCGCCAACACCCTCGCGCACGACGTGTTCGCCAGTCGGCGCAAGGAGACGACCCCTCGCCGAGAGATGACCCTCGCACGGGTGTCCGCCCTGGCGGTGGGCGCCCCCACCATCCTGCTGGCCACCCTCGTGCAGCACCACAACCTGCAGCCGCTGGCCCTGCTGTCGGCCTCCCTCGGCGCATCGGCACTGGCACCGGCACTGGTCTACAGCCTCTTCTGGCGCCGCTACACCCGTACGGGCCTGCTGTGGACCCTGATCGGCGGCACGCTCGTCACCATCGTCCTCATGACCGGCACCAACCTGGTCTCCGGTTCCCCCTTCTCCGCTTTCCCCCGCTCCGACTTCAACTGGTTCCCGTTCAGCACCACCGGTCTGGTCTCCATACCCCTGGGCTTCGCGCTCGGCTGGGCAGGGACCATGCTTTCCGGGCGGCGGAATGCGGAGGAACAGCGCCGGCAGTACGAGGCGGTCGAGGCATGGATTCTTGCCGGGGTGACACGACGAGGAAGCTGACGCCCCAGCCGCTGCGGCGCAGGGGCACCTCGGGGATGTGGCAACCGGTGCGCGTTCAGCTGAACGAGCCAGCCAGGTCGGTGACCGGTGGCCCGGCTTCACGGGAGGCCGGGGAGGCCGGGGAGGTCAGGGCGGTTTCCAAGTCCTGAACCTCATGAATTTATGCAGGTCACGGCCATGCGACGGTGTATCGGTGGACCGCCACGTACGCAACGAAGCTCCAGTTGAAGGGGTGACCTTGCCAAGTCGCCCTGTCCAACCGGAGCTTCGATGTGCCGTCAGTCTGCCAGCGTCTGCCTGATCAAGTCGCCCTCACGTCAGCACCGCGCACTCCCACATTTGTCGCAGCGGCTGGTCACGCTGGCCGATCCACACCACCGGCGCGGAAGGCGTCACTCGTTCGTGAGCGTGCTGCTGATCTCCTGCTCCGCCGTACTGGCCGGGGCCCGCTCGTTCACGGCGATCGGCCAGTGGGCCAAGGCGGCCCCGCAGACGGCCCTCGCCCGGCTCGGTGTCCGCGTGGCCACAGTGTTCAGCGTCCGCGTCGCGCCGAGCGCGGCAACCGTGCGCCGCGTCCTGAACGCGGTCTGCCCGGGCGGGCTCGCCGACCTGCTCGGCACCGATCCAGCCGGGGCCGGCACCCTCGCGGTGGACGGCAAGAGCGCCCGGGGCTCGCGCACCGGCACCAGCCCGGCCGCGCATCTGCTGGCCGCGATGACCGGTGCCGGGCAGACGGTCACCCAGTTGCGGGTGCCGGACAAGACCAACGAGATCACCTGTTTCGCCGCCCTGCTGGAGCCGTTCGACCTGGCCGGCGTGACGGTGACCGCCGACGCGCTGCACACCCAGCGCGCCCACGCCCGGTTCCTGGTGGAGGAGAAGCAGGCGCACTTTCTGCTGGTGGTCAAGGCCAACCAGCCCGGACTGTTCCGGCAGTTGAGGGCACTGCCGTGGAAACATGCCACCGCCCGGCGCTACGACCGCGAGACGGGACACGGGCGCAAGGAGACGAGGGCGACCAGGGCCTTGACGGTCACCGACCTCGGCCTGGACTTTCCCCACGTGGTCCAGGCCGTGAAAATCCTGCGCCACCGCACCGACATCAGGACCTGCAAGGTCACCCGGCAGACCGTTTACGCGCTCACCGACCTGACAGCCCGCCAGGCATCTCCCCAGCGTCTCGGACAGTTGGCCCGTTCCCAGTGGGTGGTCGAGAACCGGCTCCACTTCGTCCGTGACACCACGTTCGCCGAAGACGCCTCGAAGATCCGCACCGGGTACGGGCCGCAGAACATGGCCACGCTCCGCAGCTTCGCGATCAACACCCTGCGAGCGGCCGGTCACGCGAACATCGCAGCCGGGATCCGCGAGATGTCCTACGAGCCCTTCCGCCGTCCGCTCGACCTTCTCGGACTCGCCTGACCAGCAACGATTCAAGACCGCCAGACTTTGCAACAGCCCTGGCGCTAGATCGCCCTCTTCGCACTGCCCAGCCGACTGCACGCCTGCCGGAGCACTCACAGACAGTCCGGCCCGGTGTTGGAACATCCGGAACCGATAGCAAGGCAAGGCTCATCGCTCTGATGGGCCCTGCTCGATACCGCGCGGCCAACAAGCAGATACGCGCTGGTCGCGTCAGCAGATTGCGAACCACGGAAGACTGGACGACCGGCTTCTTCACGACTCCGGGGCCGAGCTTGGAAGTTAAAGTCGCCATGTCAGGCAGTGAACTGTTCGGAATCTGTCCGTGCCCGATGCCCCACCCGTGCACGCATGTGGATGCCGTGGCGCTGCACGCCGCCTGTTCGGCAACCGGGATCAAAATCACGACCCAGCCGAACCGGAGCCGACCCACCGTTCTCCTACAGTCAACGACGGCGGAGGCCGACCCCGCCGACACCAGACTGACAGCCCTGGTAGGCCGGCGTCGGGCACGCTCCGCAAAGGAACATTTGCAGAGATGGCGCCTGACGGGGCTGAAGGTCAGCGCCAACACGGCTAGTGCCTTCCTGAGCGCGGAGCGAATCAGTTGCGACGTCCGGATAGTCATCACACGGGGCCGGCTCACCGGAAGTTGTGGCTGCTGGAAATTCAACGACATGGGGAAGCCCACTCTCCACATGGACATCCTCACCCTCCACGCGCTTGACCAAGGACTTAAAGTGCTCTGACGCCGTGCCTGTGTAGGGAGCGGGGGTCTTTTCCGTAGTTGAGGTGCACACCGCTTCTGCCGGCGCCGTCCAAGGCGCCCTGTCTTTCGACGGCTTGAGAGGGCGTTTTCTCTCTCTGATGGCGTGGGACGGATTCTTCCAGCCCGGGGCTGTGGTCTGGTGGGCTGGCCGGGTGAGTGAACGTAAGCCGTATCCGAGTGATTTATCGGACGAGCAGTGGATTCTGATCGAGCCGGTGACCACCGCAAGGAAGGACCGGCATCGCTCGGTCAGCTCTGCGTGACCGGGCGTCAGCGCTACCTAGTCAGGTAGCTGACTGAGGCCCACGAGCGTTCGGCTTGGTGGCCCAGACCTGCTGAGGGGGTTGGCAGACAGCCGGTCGGCGTGGCGCTAGTGGTGCAGCACGCGCTACGGTGAGTAACGATCTCTGGTACCTGTCATCAAGCACCACGGCCAGTCAGATCGAGCACGGCCTCGTCTCCTACCCGGCACAAGATTTCCCGGTGCTGGTTCTGTGCTGACTTCGGAGAGGTAATGGCGGTGAAACCGCAGGTCGCAGCTTTGATCGGATGAGTTGTCGTACCACTCGATGGTGGTGCCGATGAGGGAC
>NZ_JAODTZ010000081.1 GCF_025399795.1 Streptomyces rhizosphaerihabitans
CCCGCGGATTCCTCACCGTGGTGGTCGACGACGGCGCGGTGCAGCACGGCTGTGCTGCCCATCAGCGTGTCGGACGTGATGCCCTTCTGCTTGTCACGGGTGATGAAACCGCGCGCGCCGAGGAACGCGAGACTGCGCTTGTCGAAGATCCATTCGTCACGTGTGGCGGAGGAGGCGTCCTCGCGTGTGATGGCGATCCCGTGCCGGCCAGCCACGTCGACGGCGTCCGGGATCTCCTTGACGCCCGGTATCCTCGCGGCCGCCCTGTACAGCGCGGCGGTGTTCTGCGGCGGCATGAGCGTCTGGCTCAGCAGGTCGCCGATCAGGGAGAAGACGGCCTGCTCCCTGGACTCGCCGTCAGACACGCGCACTTCGCGGCGCAGCTGGGCGAGCAGGGCGTCGGGGTCGGTCGGCAGCGAGGACAGCCACTCGTACGTGGGGTGGTCGATCCCCGCCGGGACCGCGTCGGTGGACTCGATGGGGATCGTCTCACCGGGCATCACGGCGTCCTTGCCGGACTCGCGCATCCAGCCGAGGGTCTTGAGGGGCCTGGGGTCCTGCGAGGTCCACGTCTCCACCGTGTGCGGGGCACCGAGCTTCACGGGCCCCTCGAACGTTCCCTTGTTCGACACGGTCAGGCTCCTGACGTACACGAACTGGTCGTCCCTGACCGGCGTGGCGTCACTGGCCATGGCGGCGACGGCGATCCGGTGGAGGGTGAGCGAGGCGCTCTGGGCGCGTGCGCTGCCGGTGGCGGCCCGGTCCGCCGGCGCGGAGCCGTGGCCACCACCGGTGCCACCACTGGTACCGGTGCCGGTGAGGGTGACGGCCAGTGCTCCGGCCAACGCCATCGAGGCGAGGGGCAACAGTACGGCCGGGCGCGTCAGCCGGCGGCGCGGGGCCGCGGCGGCGGGAGCGGGAGCGTGGCCGAGGTCTTGGTCGATCTGCTGCATCAGGACTTCCTTGTAGTGGAGGTGCCGTCCCGGCCGGAGGTCCCATTCGGCCGGGACGGACAGCAGCTCCAGCGCGTCCTCGGTCCGTCGACCGTCGGCGTTCATCGGGTCTCCTCCTGCAGGAACAGGGCCGCGAACGCGGCCTCACTCTCCATCTCTCCGCGGGAACCGGGGGGTTCCGTCCTTCCGCTCCCCTGCCCGGAACTGAGCCGGGCGAGCCGGGCCCGGGCGCGCGACAGCCTCGACCGCACGGTGCCGACGGGGATGCCGAGCGTCTGCGCGGCCTGCCGGTAGTCGAGCCCGGCCGACACGCACAGGGCGAACACCTCGCGCTCCTGGCGGCGCAACCGGCCCAGCGCCTCGTGGACCAGCGCGAGCCGGCGGGCGTCGTCGATCCGCCCTGCCGCCTCCTCCGCGAAGTCCTCCACGGGACGCGGCTGCGGGCTGCGCGCGAGGAAGGCGAGCCGCCGGCGCAGACTCCGGTTGGCGTTGTGTGCCTTGTGCGTGGCGATGCCGAGCAGCCAGGGCGCCAGGGATCCGCTGTCCGGCTCGAGCCGCTCCCGGCCGCGCCAGGCGGCGAGGAAGGTCTCGGACATGACCTCCTCGGCCTGTGACCAGTTGCCGGTCAGCCGCAGGGCATGGTTGTAGACCGCCCGCGCGTACTGGTCGTAGAGCTCGGCGAACGCCGCCCGGTCCCCCGCTCGTATGCGCGCACGCATGGATTCCGCTGGTTCTGTATGGCTCACACTCGGTACTCTCCGTGCCCTGCCCGAAGTTCCCGTGGCGTGCGTCACGCCCCTGGTGCAATGGGCGCTCGCAGCGAGCAGGGCCGCTGCCGCTCAGCCGTCCTTGCGTACCACTCCGCCATGGATGGCCATGCCGATCGGTGGAATGCCCGGCGCCCTCGTCCGGGCGCCTATCCGGGGGACGCCCTTCGGGTCGTCCCCGGCGGAGAGAAAGCGCACGACGGCCACCAGCGGCATGCCGGGCAACCGGGCGGGCCGAACCGCGCCGTGGGCAGGAAGCGCAGCGCCGACCGTACGCGCGAGCCGCCCACACCCGCCAGGGCGGGTGGTGCGGGCCCGGCTCATCCGTCCTGGCGGGTGTCCGGTGCGGTCCTCAAGGCCGTCCGACGAGGCCGTCGAAGCCCGGTTCGCGTCAGGATGTGAGGTCCAGTACGCGGACCGGTTCCCGCAGACCGTAGTCGGCCGAGCCGGTGTTGACGGCTCGGCCGTCCTTGCCCTCGATGCACCGGTGGCGGATGGTGCCGCTATGCCGCAAACGTTGCCGCAGACCGACTCGCGCGGCTCGTCGTTCAGCCGGGTGTCTCGGCCGAGCTGGCCGGTTCGGAGCCGTTGTCCAGGGCGGACCGCTCGATGTCGTCGCGGGTCGAGGCCCAACTGGCCAGCGCCAGACATCGCCTGACGCTGCCAAGTCCCGTCTTGAGGCCGTTATGCGACTCAGCCACCGCTCTTTCGGCGGAACGACCGCTGACTCGCGGCCGGGCCGTGCGCGCCGTGGATCTTCGACTTGTTGGTGTTCGCAGCGAGGTCGGCGGCGTCCGCCTGCATACCACGCTTGCGCGCCAGGGCCTCTCGAAACTTGCGCTTCAAGTCGTCCTGGCCGTCATCGTCGGGCGAGAGGGGACTGCTCTCGCCGTCAACCGGCTCTTCGGGCGATGGAGACTCTGCAGTCATGGTGACCTCCTGGGCCTGAGCAGTGGAAAGCACAGCTTGTCATGGCGGGCAGCGCTCGATGCACCCGCTTCCTCCACCGCCAACCGTCATCGCGGATCGTTGACGCTGAACACGGATGAGGACTCCCCGCCACCGATGGCCGCGACCGTCGATGACGACGGCCAAGCACTCGACCAGTTCCACAGGCTGCCCGGCCCCGACCTGTGGTGGTGGCGGCGACACCCCCGCATCCTCACCGGAGACCTCGGTCGTTCGCTTCGCTCGGCCGCCGCCATCGGCACCGACCCGGACACGGCGTGGCCATCAGTCTCCTGGGATGACGGGACAGCCCTTGGATGACAGGAGACACGTATTTCCGGGTGTCCTGTGACAACGATTCTTGAGCGATCGCCACCGGAGTTCGGCTGGTGGGCAGATGGTCAGTGGCCGCGGAGAACGTCGTGAAGGGGTGGACACACCCCGCGACGGGGAGTTCGCGTTCCTGTCCGAGGAGGAGGCTGTCCGGTTGCGCATCTTTGTTCGCGAGGCCTTCACCGGGGTCCTCCGAGGATGCCTTGGCCTTCAAGCCGGGGAGGAATCGGACTCCTGCGGAGCAGGGCAGGAAACGGGATGTCGCCCCAAGGGCGGAACACCGTCCACCTGATTGGGTAGGCTGCACGCCGTGCTGATCGAGAGCCAAGACAGCACATGCACCTCCAAGCCTTGCTGTATCAAACCGGGCTGGTTTCAACCCGGCTGGTGTTGATCGCGGAAGACCTGTTGGGCCGCTGCCCCGCAGGCAGCGTGAGCCAGGAATCCCCCTGCTTTAGCTGGGGGGAGGATTCAAGGAGCGCGGCATCGAGGTACGACCCGGCGCGGCGGGTGAGTTCGTCCCGTACGGCTGCGTCGCCCTCGCGGGGCTCGGTCTGCTCCAGTGCGCCGAGTTCGCGCAGTGCCTGGAGCTCATCGGCGCGGGCCGTGATCCGGGAGGCTTCGCGCGGCTCGGCTTCCCGGACGGCTGCGGATGGGGATGCCGCGGCGGATGCGGCTGTGAGCTCTCCTGGACGACGGCGTCGGTGTCGTAGACCGTGTCCGGAGCCGCAGCGGCGAGCGGCTGGTCGATGCGCTGCTGTTCCGCGAACTCTGCCCGGCCGCGTTCGTCGTCGGCCAGGTGCTCGTGCCGCGAATGCTGCCGCGCGTCGAAGAGGAGGCGGATGCGGGCCGCCGGGCCCTGGTGCGACTTGACGTTGCCGGTCTGTGGAATGGCCGCTTGGTACGGCCACTTCGTCTCCTCGCGGGGTGGCCGGGGGCCCTCCCATACCCGTTCACGGGACACCGAATCGGTGGGGAGCGTTTCCAGAACGCCGGATCACGGCGGCCTGACGACGTCGTCGGCGCGGGCCTCGCGTGAAACACGTCACGGTTGTGCGCTGTGCCGAACAGCCTGCTCCACCATGTAAGTTCCTGCGTTCAAGGGGTGCGGACTCCCCCTGATCACACTTTCGTGCCGCCACATCTGCGCGTTTCAGGGAGACATTGCCATGCCCGCACAAGAATCGGCTCACCATCCGCCCCAGTGCATCGGGGTGGTGGCCGAGTCCACTCCCGGGGAGACCCGTGTCGCGGCGACGCCTGCCACGGTGCGCCAGTTGGTGGGGCTGGGCTACGACGTCGTCGTCGAGTCGGACGCCGGTACGGCGTCGGGTTTCGCGGACGACACCTACGGTGAGGCGGGGGCGCGGATAGGCGACGCCTGGCAGGCGGACGTCGTACTCAAGGTCAACTCCCCTTCGCCGGGCGAGATCGCGCGCGTGCCCGACGGCGCGACGCTGATCGGGCTGATCAGCCCGGCCCAGCGGTCAGAGCTCCTTACGGAGCTCGCGAGCCGGCCCATTACCGTACTGGCTCTGGACGCGGTACCGCGGATCTCACGGGCGCAGTCGATGGACGTGCTCAGTTCCATGGCCAACATCGCCGGCTACCGGGCCGTGATCGAGGCGGCGCACGTGTTCGGGCGGTTCTTCACCGGCCAGGTGACGGCCGCAGGCAAGGTCCCGCCGGCGAAGGTGCTGGTGGCCGGCGTCGGTGTGGCCGGGCTGGCTGCCATCGGCGCCGCCTCCAGTCTGGGGGCAATCGTCCGGGCGACCGATCCGCGACCGGAAGTGGCCGACCAGGTGCGGTCGTTGGGCGGCGAGTACCTCGCGGTCGACGTCGCGCAGGAGGAAAGCACCGACGGCTACGCCAAGGCGACCTCGGCCGACTACGACCGTGCCGCGGCCGAGCTGTACCACGGGCAGGCGAAGGACGTGGACATCGTCATCACGACCGCGCTGATCCCGGGCCGCCCGGCCCCGCGTCTGCTCACCGCGGAGGATGTGGCGGCGATGAAGCCCGGCAGCGTCATCGTCGACATGGCCGCGGCCCAGGGCGGCAACGTGGCGGGGACCGTTGCGGGCCGCATCGTGGTCACCGACAACGACGTCACCATCATCGGGTACACCGATCTCGCGTCCCGGCTGCCCACCCAGGCCTCGCAGCTGTTCGGCACCAACCTGGTGAACCTGCTCAAGCTGCTGACGCCCGGCAAGGACGGTCGGCTGGTCATCGACTTCGACGACGTGGTCCAGCGGGCGGTGACCGTGGTGCGCGAGGGCGAGATCACCTGGCCTCCGCCGCCGGTGGCCGTCTCGGCCTCGGCCGCCGCGCAGCCCGCCCCCGTGGCAGCGGCCGCCCAGCCGAAGGAGTCGCGGCTCACCCCGGCGGCCCGGTTCACCCTGTTCGGCGCCGGCATGCTGGCGATGTTCGCCCTGGTCGCCTTCGCGCCGGCACAACTCGCGGCGAACTTCACGGTCTTCACGCTGGCGGTGGTGATCGGCTACTACGTGATCGGCAAGGTGCACCACGCGTTGCACACGCCGCTGATGTCGGTCACCAACGCGATCTCCGGGATCGTGGTGATCGGAGCGCTGCTGCAGATCGGGCACGAGAGCGCGGTCGTCACCACGCTCTCGTTCGTGGCGATCCTGCTGACCAGCGTGAACATCTTCGGCGGCTTCGCCGTCACCCGCCGCATGCTGTCCATGTTCTCGAAGGGCTGAGCCGCAATGACGTCAACTACAGCCTCCCACGCTGCGGACCTGGTCGCCGCCCTGCTGTTCATCCTCAGCCTGGCGGGGCTGTCCCAGCACCGCACCTCCCGTGCCGGTGTCGCGTACGGCATCGCCGGCATGGCCCTCGCCCTGGTCGCCACCGTCGTCCTCGCGGCACAGAGCATCACCGCGGGCGCGGTCGCACTGATCGTCGTCGCGATGGTGCTCGGCGCCGCGATCGGCATCTGGCGGGCGCGACAGGTCGAGATGACCGAGATGCCCGAGCTCATCGCCGTGCTGCACAGCTTCGTCGGTCTCGCCGCGGTGCTGGTCGGGTGGAACAGCTACCTGGAGGTCGAGGCGCACGGCACCGCGCAGAGGCACGTCACGGCCGATCTGCTGGGGATCCACCACGCCGAGGTGTTCATCGGCATCTTCATCGGCGCGGTCACCTTCACCGGCTCGATCGTCGCCTTCCTCAAGCTGTCGGGGCGCGCCAAGTCCCGTCCGCTGGTGCTGCCGGGCAAGAACGCGCTCAACGTCGCGGCGCTGGTCGCGTTCGTGGCGCTGACGGTCTGGTTCACGATCAGCCCCGGCCTCGGTCTGATGATCGCCGTGACCGTGCTCGCGCTCGTCCTGGGCTGGCATCTCGTGGCCTCGATCGGCGGCGGCGACATGCCCGTCGTCGTCTCCATGCTCAACAGCTACTCCGGCTGGGCCGCGGCCGCGGCGGGATTCCTGCTCGACAACAACCTGCTGATCGTCACGGGCGCGCTGGTCGGGTCCTCGGGCGCCTACCTGTCGTACATCATGTGCAGGGCGATGAACCGGTCCTTCCTCTCGGTCATCGCGGGCGGCTTCGGCATCGAGGCTCCCACCGGCGGGGACGAGGAAGTGGGCGAGCACCGCGAGATCCACGCGCGGGAGGTGGCCGAGCTTCTGACCCAGGCCCGGTCCGTCGTCATCACCCCCGGCTACGGCATGGCCGTGGCCCAGGCGCAGCACCCGGTCGCCGAGCTCACGCGTCAGCTGCGGGAGCGCGGCGTGGAGGTCCGCTTCGGCGTCCACCCCGTGGCCGGCCGTCTGCCCGGGCACATGAACGTGCTGCTGGCCGAGGCCAAGGTGCCGTACGACATCGTCCTGGAGATGGACGAGATCAACGACGACCTCGCCGGCACTTCCGTCGTCCTGGTCATCGGCGCCAACGACACCGTCAACCCGGCCGCGGAGGAGGACCCCGCCAGCCCGATCGCGGGGATGCCGGTGCTGCGGGTGTGGGAGGCGGATCAGGTCGTCGTCTTCAAGCGCTCCATGGCCTCCGGCTACGCGGGTGTGCAGAACCCGCTGTTCTTCCGCGAGAACAGCGGCATGCTCTTCGGCGACGCCAAGCAGAGCGTCGAGGAGATCCTTCGCGCCCTCGCCTCCGACCCCCGCTCCCAGGCGCCGAGCGAAGCGGCCCTCGCCCGCTAGGGCCCGGACCGCGGGCGGCCTGTTCCCGCTTCGGACACGGCCGCATCGCCGTCCGGGTCCCGTTTCTCGGCACGGCCCACCGCCTGCCACGCGCACTCTTTGCGCGGCAGGCGGTGGGCCGTGTCTTTTTGGGCTCGTCGCCCTCCCTGGCGGTGCAACCCCGCGCCGCCGAAAGTCTGGCGCTTGCGCATCCTTGGCCCGGACCCGGACAGCCGCCCTGGCAGCCGGTAGTCGCCAGGGTGCGCCGGTCACACCTGCGCCGGCTCTTGGGACACCGCATGGCCGTCCCCGGACCGTGTGGACTTCAGTCGCGGAGTTCCTGGCGAGGTGCGGGCGCCGTTACGTGGAGGTAATGGTTCCGCAACCTTGACTGTATTGGTCCAGTCCAATAACGTCACCTCCGCGCAGAACCCCACACGAACCAACTCCCCCCGACCGTCACGTTGCTGACGGGCCATCACCCCTCCCGGGAGGGCCCCTGTGGTTTCCCGACGTTCCTTCCTGGCCGCGGCCGGTGTCCTCACCGGTACGGCTGCACTCAGCCCGTTCTCACCCGTCTCGCCGTTGACTTCCACCGCTGCGGCAGCGGGAGTCTCGCTCCCCGTGAAACTGGCGAACAACTCCGGCCACGACACCGTCTACGCCTACATATCCGGCACCGACAGCAGCGGCTGGCCGGTCTTCGTCTCGGCGAACGGCGCCCTGAACCGGCTGCCCAGCCCGTCGTCCCCGGTGACCCCCATCGCCGACTACTCCATCGCGCTGGGCGCCTCCGGTTCGGCCGCCAAGACCGTCACGCTGACCGACTACATCATCGGCGGCCGTGTCTGGTTCTCGGTCGGGCAGAAGCTCCAGTTCTTCGTCAACCCGGGCTCCCCGCCCGGCGTGGTGCAGCCCGCCCTGGTGAGCTCCGACCCCAACTGGGCCACCAACTGGACGTTCTGCGAGTTCACCTTCAACAGCGCCAACCTGTACGCGAACATCTCCTACGTGGACATGGTCGCGCTGCCGGTCTCGATGGCCAGCACCGGCAGCGCAGGCACCCAGTCGGTCAGTCCGCTGCCCGCCGGCGCCCTCGCCTCCATCGCCTCCGGCCTGCAGACACAGCACGCCTCCGACGGAGCGCCCTGGGACAGGCTGGTGGTCACCGACTCCTCCGGTGGGGTGCTGCGCGTCATGGCGCCCGCGCACTCGCCGGTGGACTTCGGCGGCTACTGGAACGACTACCTGAACCGGGTCTGGAGCCACTACGCCTCCACCCCGCTGACCATCAACGGCCAGGGCAGCATCGGTTCCTACACCGGCACCGTCTCCGGCAACGCCATCGTCTTCTCCGGTCTCAACACCAACGGCGTGCCGTTCACCAAGCCGAGCGCCGTCGACATCTTCGGCTGCGCGTCCGGTCCCCTCTACAACTCCGGCGGGGACGCCCGCGGGGCGATCGCCGCCCGGCTCGCCGCCGCGCTCAACCGCAGCTCGCTGCTGGTCCCGGGCGGGAACAACAACCCCGACGGCGTGACGCCCTCGCAGTACTACACGGACTCGATCACCAACCACTACGCGCGGCTGGTCCACAAGTACGCCAGCATCGGCTACGCCTTCCCCTATGACGACGTCGGCCCCACCGGCTCGGCCCCCGTCGACGGGCACATCCAGGACGGGGCGCCCACCTCGTGGAGCATCACCCTGGGCGCCGGCAGCGGCTCCGGCGGAGGATCGGGGGGCGGCTCGGGCACCGTCAGCGCCTACAGCACCATCCAGACCGAGTCCTACTCGGCACAGAGCGGGACCACCACCGAGAGCTGCTCCGATACCGGAGGCGGCAGCGACGTGGGCTATATCGCGAACGGCGACTGGCTGAAGTTCTCCTCCGTCGACTTCGGTTCAACCTCCCCCGGCCAGTTCAAGGCCCGGCTGGCGTCGGGCGCGGCCGCCGGTGTCAGCGGTGCCGTCCAGGTGCGGCTCGACAGCACCAGCGGCACGAAGATCGCCGAGATCGATTTCGGCAACAACGGCGGCTGGCAGAACTGGCAGACCGTTCCCGCGAACACCGTCGCCTCCGCCACCGGAGTCCACGACGTCTACCTGGTCTTCTCGGGCAGCAGTTCGGACTTCACCAACATCAACTGGTTCACCTTCACCAGCTGACCTCCCTCTCCGCAGCAACAGGCGCCCGGGCACAGCACTGTTCGGCGGACCGGTACGCGACCGAGGCGACGGCCTCGCGCCGCGGCCCGGCCGGTATACGGTCCGCTGGCAGCGGTGCAACCGCCCCACCAGGGCGGTTGCACCGCTGCCGGAGGGGCCGATCACGGCGCACACCCGGCGGTCCCGGGCCAGCCGCAGCAGGTCGGCGGTGAGCCGGTCACGGCCGAAGAACATCTGCGCGTCGGCCGGCTCGTACCGGGCCAGCCCCCGGTACGGCGCGGGTGCCGCGTTCTTGTCCTCCTGCGCCTCAGGGCGTTCCCAGGCGCGTACGGATGAATGTGCTCAGGAAGGACTGCGTGTCCAGCCGGGGCGACGGGAGCTCCGGTTGACGCTTTGGCTGCGCGGTCGTCGGCTGGATGACCGGCATCAGGAGGCTGAGGCGCATGCTTGTTCTGGGCCGCTCCCAGGTCGAGGCCCTGCTCGACGTGGACGCGCTGATCGATGCCCTGGCATCGGCGATGGCAGACCTCAGTGCGGGCCGCGCCTCGGTACCCGACCGCGTCGCGGCCCTGGTGCCCGAACGCGATGGATTCCTGGCGGCCATGCCGGGCTTCCTGCCGTCGGCCGGGGTGCTGATGGCCAAGCTGGTGTCACTCTTCCCGCGCAACGACGGGGCACGGCTGCCCACACATCAGGCGCTGATCGTGGCGTTCGATCCGGACACCGGCGAGCCCGCCGCCCTGCTGGACGGTACGGCCATCACCGCGGCGCGGACCGGCGCCTGCTCCGCGCTGTCGGCACGACTGCTGGCCCGCCAGGACGCGACGGTGCTGGCCGTGCTGGGCACCGGCGTCCAGGCCCGGTCCCACGCCCGCGCGATCTGCCGGGTCCGCCCGATCCGGCTGATCCGCGTGGCCGGCCGGGATCCGGCGAAAGCCGCCGCCCTGGCCGAAGAACTCTCCGCCGGGCTGGAGGCCGAAGTCCAGGCCGTGTCCAGTTATGCCGAGGCGCTCGACGGCGCGGACATCGCCGCCGCGACGACGCACGCCGTCGAACCCGTGATCCGCCGCCCCTGGCTGACCCCCGGGGTGCACATCACGTCCGTGGGGTTCAACCCGGCCGGCCGGGAGATCGACGACGCCACGGTCGCGGAGGCGCTGGTGTGCGTCGAATCGCGCCAGGCCGTGCTTGCCCCGCTCCCCGCGGGCAGCAACGACCTGCTCATGCCGATCCGCGACGGCCTCATCACAGCCGACCACGTACACGCCGAGCTGGGCGAACTCATCGCCGGCAGCAAACCGGGGCGCACCGCGCCGGACCAGATCACCCTCTACAAATCGGTCGGCGTGGCAGCGCAGGACGCCGCGGCCACAGCCTTGGTCATCAAATCCGCCCGCGAGCAGTCGATCGGCGAGGAGATCACGCTGCGGTGATGCCGCTGTCAGCAGGCGATCGCGGCGGCCCGCCTCGCACCTGGATTCGGGCCGTTGTCCGGCGCCGGGCGGGAATGAGTGGGCCTGGCTGCCGGCCTCGGAGGTCGGCGTTCCGCGCTCCGCACTTGGGCAGGCCGCGGCTTCTGCGCCGTCAGCCCCCGAGGCCGTCGCCCGGCTCACCCACTTCACCCAAGGGCGGGTGGGCGCACGCCGCGTGTGGCACGGGGAAGACGATGGTGTGGGCGCGGTGGCGGCGCGGCGTGCGCCCCGCCGTTGTGGTGAGGCGCGGTGCTTGGGTGAGCGGGCGGCCGGGGGCCGGGGGCTGGTCAGAGGCCGCCGGTGTTGAGCAGCCGGTTGGGAGTGTCGGAGCGGATACCGCGCAGGACACCACGGGTGGCCGTGTGGTCGAGCCAGACGTGGACCTGGCCGGCCGTGGCGTGGGGGTGTGCCGACAGGTACAGCGCGATCACGCCGGTCGCATGGGGCGCGGCCCAGGACGTCGCGCCGTCGTTCTCCGTGGTCGTACCGCCGCCGGCGAGGGCGGCGGTCACCTTCTGGCCGGGGGCGTACAGGTCCACGCACCGCCCGTAGCCCGATCCGTAGGAGCCGCCGTCGCTCCACGCGCGGTCGTTCGAGGTGGAGGCCGCCACCACGATCGTGCCGGGGACGCCGGCCGGGGAGTGCTTGCAGGCGTCGTCATGGAAGTTGCCGGCCGACACCACCGTCAGGATGCCCGCGTCGACCATCTTCTTCACGGCGGACTCCACGGCCGCCGAGCGGTGGCCGAAGTTGAGCGACATGTTCACCACCGCAGGCTTCTGCGCGTGCGCGGTGACCCACTTGACCGACTTCACCACGGCCGCCTCGGCCGCCGCCGGGGAACCGCCGCCCGCGCTCTCGCACAGGACGCCCTGGACCCGTACGAGCTCCGCCTTGGGCGCCACCCCGTACCTCGCCCCGCCGATGATGCCCGCGACGAACGTGCCGTGGCCGACGCCCGCCTCGCTGAAGCAGTCACCGGAGTCCTTCGGGCCCACAAAGTCCGCGCCGAGGTGGGCGCGTCCGCCGAACTCCTGGTGCGCGATGTCCATCCCGGTGTCGATCACATAGACGTGCACGCCCTTGCCCGTGGCGGTGGTGGTGAACTTCCCGTTCAGCGGCCGCGACCGCTGGTCCAGGATGTCCAGGTTCCACGGCACGTGCCGGGTGACGGGCGCGGCCGCGGCCTGCGCGATCACGGAGGAGTCCCCCACGGTGCCGGGAGACGTCGGCGCCGAGCCGGACGACGCCCCGTGTCCGACGGGCGCCACGGACTCCCCCTTCCCGTGCGCGGGGAGCGTCCCGCCGGTCCCCGCGGGTGCCGCGCGGGCTTCCCCGCTGCAGGCCGAGGCCCCGAGCACCGTCGCCATGGCTGCCATCAGGAGCCCGGCCTTCGTTACGTTCCGCATCACGATGTCCCCCGTATCCCTGCTTCGTGCACAGTCAGCGCACAAGACGACCACAGGGGGCGGACGGTTCCGGCGCGGCGCGGAAGCGGGTCCGGCTGCGCAGGTGGGTTCTGAGAGCGTTCGTCCGCCTGCTGAGAGCGCCGAACGGAGTTTCTCCCGGCGGACGGTGGTGACAGGTCAATGACCGCCGCGGCTGTCGTAGACCGCGAGCGACAGTTCTTTGACCGCGGTCCGGGCGCGCTGTTTGTCCAGGCCCTCGTCGATGACCTCCAGCGCGGCGGCTGCCGAGATCCGAACAGCGCGGGGAAGGCCGTCGTAGGCGGCGAGCCGATACGCCACGGTCCGGCGGACCTTCTGTTCCCGCTCGCTCACCCCACCGGGGGTGACCGGGAAGACCGCGGCCTCGTACAGCGCGACACCCATGACAACCACGTCCGCGAGGCCCTCCGAGATCCCGTCGGTCTGGACGCCCGGGAGGGGATCCAGCGCGATCTGGCTGTGGAAGAAGCCCCCGAGCCCGATGCCCACGGCCGTCGTGCCCGCTCCCACCGCAGCTCCCGTCCAGCCGCCGAAAGCGAAGCCGAAGCAGGCCCCGCCGGCCACCACGCACACCACCATCATCATGGTGAGCAACACGTGCATGCGGGTGCCGGGCGAGACCTTCATCGGACTTCCTTCGTGGATACCCGGGCCTTCGGCCGGGGTAGGGGTACCTCCCGCTTGCGAGGGGAGAAACGGACTCCTGCGGAGCAGGGCAGCAGGCTGGGATGCGCCGTCAGGACGGATCCAGTACCCCGACCGGCAGGTTTGATCCTTCACCAACGCTGACGCTGGTTTGCGAGCCGTGGCCACTCACGTGAAGCGGGCGTTCAAGTACCGCTTCTGTCCGACCGACGCGCAGGCAGCCGAGCTGTCGCGCACGTTCGGATGCGTGCGGAACGAACGAGGTGTCGTCGGTTCCGTTGCAGCAGTCGCTGCGGCATCTGCAGGTGGCGTCGCTCGTGATCGAGGACCTGGCCGTACGCAACCTGGTCAGGAACCGGAGCCCGGCCCGCGCCGTCCCGGACGCGGCGTGGGCGGACGTCCGGAGCCTGCTGGAGTACAAAGCCCAGTGGTACGGACGTGAGGTGATCGCCGTCGACCGGTGGTTCCCCTCCTCCAAGCTGCGCTCCGCCTGCGGCGCCCTCCGGGAGCGGATGCCGTTGCATGTCCGCACCTGGACATGCGGCTGCGGTGCGAGCCACGACCGGGACGTGAACGCGGCGAAGAACCTGCCGGCCGCCGGACTGGCGGTGACAGCCTGTGGAGCTGGTGCAAGACCTCAACGGAGCACTCCGGGCGGGCAGTCGGCGACGAAGCAGGAAACCCCACGGCACGGGCCGTAGGAATCCCCCTCCTTCAGGAGGGGGAGGAAGTCAAGACGAGCAGTATGCAGACGCCCTCCCGACCACGCGGCAGCGGCCCCGGGACCAGCTGATACCTGCCGGCCTTGGCACCGGATCCACCACCGCCGCGGGATGCCCGGACACGCTCCAACAGAGCGGGCGAAGTACGTACGAACTGCTTTCGGCCACGTACTTCTCCTACACCGGCACGGCGCCTGCCCCGGAGGCGGACGGTGACTTGGAGAGGGGTGCTCTCAGAAGTCGGCGGGCACCGTTTCCCGTAGAAGAGAGCGGTCTCGGCCTTGAGCGGTGGGTACTCTCGCCTCTGGCCGACGAAGTCATAGAGTTCTGCCTCGTGCACCAGCTTGAGATATCCGACCTGATCACGGCGGTGGATCCACACACCGGCCGCCGGCTCCCGGTCCGGCGCACCGAGGTCATCCAGCAGCTCCGCGAGAGCGGAGACGAGCGCGCGGCCCGGATCGTTGCCGGGCTGGCCGCGGACCAGGACGGCGTACTCGACCCTCACGCCGTGGACCGCCTGCTCATCAGCGTGCATACCGAGCTCCAGCGCCTGAGCGAGGAACTGCGGATCGGCGAACGGCTGGTCCACGTGCTCGGCCCCCTTTTCACCGCGATTCGGGCGGCCGCCCGGCAGACCGGGGCGTACCGCCTCGTCGATGTCGGTTGCGGGCTGGGCTACCTGGTGCGCTGGCTGGCGGCTACCGACGCTCTCGGCGCGGATGTCGAGCTGGTCGGGGTCGACCTCGACGCCACGCTGGTCGGCGAAGCGGACCGGCTTGCCCGCGCCGAGGGGCTCACCTGTCGTTTTGTCCACGGAAACGCCTTCGACCTGCCGGAGGCCGCGACCGTTTACGTCTCCACCGGCGTACTGCACCATTTCCGGGGTTCCGCTCTGGCCGATTTCTTCCAGGCCCAGGCCGCTTCACCGGCCCATGCGTTCTGCCACTTCGACATCGCCGCAACCCCTCTCGCGCCCCTGGGTGCCTGGATCTTCCATCGCGCCCGGATGCGCAACCCGCTCGGCCGCCACGACGGCGTCGTCTCCGCACGGCGCGCCCACAGTGACGAGACACTCCTGCGTGCCGCTGCGGTACCCGGCATCCGGGCACTGCTGTACGAGCCGCGGGGAACGGCGAACCCGTTCTGCACCACGTTGCGCCCGATCATCGGAGTGCGCCCGCACCTGGAGGCGCCCCTTCGCCGAGCCCTCGGGCGGGACGCCCGCCATATGGTCGGCCCGGAGCACCTCGTCGAGGCCGGCCGATGACGCCCGCCATACCGCTTGTGCTTCTCGGCCTGGCCGACGCGGCGTTCAGCGGTTTCCGCGCCTACGCGGGCAGCGACGCCCGCATCCGCAAGCGGCGGGCCAACGCCCGGGCCGCCCTGCGGGGCCTGGCCGTCGGGGCCGTCCTGCTGCTCGCTCCCATGCTGACCGCCGCTCTCCTGCTGCTGACCCCGCGAGACCAGGCACGGACCTACAGCGCTTTGACCGCCGGCGGCCTCGGCTACCTGTTCCCGCTCATCGTCTACGCGAGCGCCGTACTGCTTTTGCTCGCCGCCTACTTCGCCCTGCCGTTCCGCGCCAGTACCCTCGCGATGGTCATCGGCCTCGGCCCGCTGACTCTGCTGCGTCCGCTCGTCATTGCCGCCGCGTGCCTCGGTGCGGTCCTCAACGGCGGCGGTGGGGCCGCCCTTCTGGTCGGCACGATCGCAGGTGCCGCCGTGCTGTGCGTCGAGCCTGCGGTGCACCGGCGCTGGTACCACCACGGCCCTTGACATCCTCCGCCCCCTGAAGGGGGCAGAATCCCATCCGTGTCGCAGTGCGGCCGGGTGGGTGGTTGACGCTTCTAAGACCGGGTAACCCCGAGGTCTCCACGTCCTGACACCGCATGTCCTGCGGTGTGTTCGATGCTGCGGGCGGCGTTGGTGTCCGCGTTCGCCTCGTATCCGCAGCCGTCTGCCTTACAGACGAATCGGGCCTGGCTTTCGCGGCTGCCGGGGGTGATGAACCCGCAGGCGGAGCAGCGCGGCAAGGCGGGTTCGTGCGAGATCCTCCGTGGTGAAGTGGATACGCAGCACGGTCCCCCCACGCGTGTTTTTCCCCGATGCGGCTGACAATGCCGCGCCGCCCCCGTGAAGGCAAGGGCCGGAACGGGTCAACTCGGACCGTGTACAGCTCAGTTGGCGCCGTGCGGGCCGGGCCGGTCATCATAGGACGATTGCGGCGGCCTCCCGGCGTATGGCGGGCAGGTCGGTGAAGACCGTGCCGGGGCAGTCGGTGTCCGCCCAGTTGCGGTGGCCGCCGATGACCGACGCGGCACGGCTGACCCCGCTGACCGGGTTGAGGTAGAGCACCTTGCCCGTGGGGGCGAGCGCGTGCCGTGCAGCCAGGTCGGCCAGGAGCTGCACGAGCGCGGTGCGGGCGACGGACGACGGGGGTGTGGTCGTCAGCGTTCCCAGCAGGGCGATTCCGATGTTGCCCGTGTTGTAGCCCTGGACGTGCGCGCCGGTCACGAGCCGGCCCGCTGAGTCGTGTGCGGCCGTGCCGTCGGTGCCGGACCAGCGTCCTTCGTACACCAGGCCGTTCCGGTCGATCAGGAAGTGGTAGCCGATGTCGCCGTAGCCCTTGCCGACCGTGTCGTTGCGGTAGATCGCTCGGACCACCGCGGCCGGGTCGGGATCGCTGCTCCCGTCGTCGGTGTGGTGCACGGTGAGGGTCTGGACCGGGTAATACTCGGGCGGCCAGATCTCCGTACCGTCTGCGTACCGGAGTATCTCGTCCGCGCCCCACCTCGTTTCCTCGCTGGGTGCCCCGGCCTTCGGGCCGGGAGTGAATGCGAGCCCCTGCGGAGCAGGGCAGGGGTAGAGGAATCGCCGGCAGGGCGATTCGTCGTCGCCCTGACGGGGTGGAGGGTGATCTCGAGCAGGTGCGGGATCTCGGCGTTGAGGGGCCGCCGGTCGGCGGCCGCTTGAGCGGTGAGCCGGGCGTGGAGTTCCTTGGGATGCGAAGCGTGAATTTGAACATTCCGCTGTTATGGCGTTATTGCGCTATTACCGTGACGGCATGTCACGTTTCCGCATGTACCCCACGTGCACGCAGGAGCAGCAGATGTTGCTGCACTGTGGTCCGGGAGTTCGGGCATCCGGCGGGGAGTTCGGGTGGCCGACGGGGAGTTCGGGTGGCCGACGGGGAGTTCGGGTGGCGGTCAGGACGCGGGATCCCAGATGCCGAGGACTCCCCCGGGCTCCCCCGGCATGCGGGCCGCTGCTTCGGGCCTGCGCGCAACAGCGATCGGACACCCCTGTACGGCTGTCGTGCGGGCCGCACATCTTTTGCGGCCGATGCACAACCGTTCCGATGCCCCGCGGGTCACATAAGGCAGGAGTAAATATCTCCAAAGATCACAAGGGGGAAATATGCGATTCAACCGTTCCGTTCTGACGGCGGCCGCTTTCGCCGCCCTGGCGGTGGGGGCCACCACCGCTCTGGCGGTGCCCGCCTCGGCCGCACCCAACACCACACCGCAGAAGGTCTGCGGAAGCGCCTACAAGACCGTGAACTCCGCTCCCGTCGGCTCTCTGGGCACCATCTACCTGACGTACAACGCGTCGAACGGCAAGAACTGCGTCGCGACCATCCGTCAGAACCCGGGCACCGCCGTGGACATGTCCACGTGGATCTACGTCCCCGACACCGACCAGGGCGCCCAGGACTACGGGCGGTACACCTCGTACGCGGGGCCGGCCTACGTGTACGGCAAGGGCCACTGCGTCGACTGGGGCGGCCAGATCAACAACGTGTACACCCAGGTGACCGGCTCCAACTGTGCCGCCTTCAAGGAGCAGCGGGTCACCTTCACCCGCTGACCCGCCGCTCCTTGCGGCCATCACGCTCCCGCGCCGCCCTCGATGAGTTCAGGGCTGGAGAGCCGACGGTGATCGGCCGGATCTCACAACCCGATCACCGCGCGGGAACGCACTGGCCGACCCGCCCCGGCAGACTCACCGAGTTCTGCCGGGGCGGGCACATGTCCCGGCCCGCACCACAGGACCCGGGTGCTGACTCGTACTTGCGGGGGCGAAGGTCTTCCTCGGCCTGCTCCCAGTCCCGGTTGGGGGTGCTGCGGGTGCGGATCGTTCCCGGCCGGGCGTCGACCTGCACGTCGGGGTCGGCCCGTACGTCCGCCGTCGCGGCCACCGCCTCCGGCCAGATCACCGGGCCGCGCGGTGGATGCAGATGGCGGACACACCGGTCCGCGTGCGCCGGCGCGCTTCCGGCGTCCGCCCGAAAACAGCTGGTCGTACGAGCACCATGCAACCGTGTGCCGGAGATCGTGAGGGCCGACAGGACACAGCGTCTTCGCCTCGCCGGCTTCATCTCACTGCGGCTCTCACTCGCCCCGTTGGTCGGGGCACACGACAGGCCGCCCCTCGCTACTCCTGGGGCGGCCTGTCGTGGGTGGGCCAAGCGTGGGCCTGGGGCGGAAGGATCCGTGTCTGTCTGTTTGCCTGCTCGTCAGATGGCGGCAAGGACATCCACGACGAAGATCAACGTTGAGTGAGCCGGGATGCCCTTTTGCTCTTGGCCGCCGTAGCCGGAACCGGGCGGCACGACTATCAAAAGCCTGCTGCCGACCTTCGCACCCACGACAGCCTGGTCGAGTCCCTTGATGAGGTTGCCCCGGCCGATGACGACCGGCGCAGGTCCGTCGTTCCAGGAGGCGTCGAACAGCTCGGCCCCGTCCTTGCCCCGGTTGGTGGCCCAGACCGCGCCGGCACGTCGCAGCACGGTGGTCTGTCCTGCGCGGACGACGGGTCCTGAACCGTTGATGAGACGTCGCGAGGTGAGCCTTCTCGGCGGGTCGGCGTCAGGCACGTTGATCGACACGGTCCCCGAGCGGACCTGAGAGCTGGGCAGGTCTCCGGGGGCGGCATGCTGCGTCCCCTTGACGGTGGCGGTGTCGTTGACGGCATCGACAATGTCCACTACGAAGACGACCGTGTCGGTCGGTGACACTCCGATCCCGGGGTTGCCGGACTTGCCGTATGCGGCGTTCGGCGGAGCGATCACCAGGATGCGGCTGCCGACCGGTTGTCCGTTGACGGCACGGTCGAGGGCGGGAAGAGCCGAGTCTGTGCCGACCGTGAACACCGTGGCCGCCGCCTTCCTCCCCTTCTTGTCGTACGTGGAGGGCAGAGGCTTGTTCTTCTTCCAGGTGCGCGCCGTGTAGTTGACGACGGCGATGTCGTGATTGCCCACACGAGGGCCGGCTCCCTTGAGGACGGGCTTTACGACGAACTTCCCGCTCGGTCGGGCTTTGGGAACCGTGATTGTCGCTCTGTGCCCGAAGGGGCCCGTGACGCGTGGCAGCTTGGTGTCGCTGGCGACGACCTGCGGTACGGGTGCGCGGGATATGGAGACGGTTGGGGCCGGCAGCGGGCGGTGGCTCTCGCTCGGGGCTGGCTGGTCCTTGCCGCCGCTGCAGCCCACAAGGGTCAGAGCGCAGGCGAGGAGGGGTACGGCGATGCGGCGCATGTTCATTCCTGGTCGATGACGTATTGGGTCCGCTGCGGGAGTGGTCAGGGACGCTTGTTTGCTGCAACGCGCAGGTGGAGGAGACCGGTGAGCCACGCTGCGGCGAACAGCGCACCCGCGCCTTCGATGAATCCGCTCGCGCGGTCTCCGTCGGTCAGCAGCTCGGTCAGGTAGAGGACCGCGAGAAGAGATCCGAAGAGGAAGAGGACGACGGAGGCAGCGCCGAAGGACGGTGCTCGCTTCATGGAGGGCTCCTGGAGGCCGTGATCGTGCGGGGATGTGGGAGGAGCCCGGCCCCGCGCCCCGTAACGGGGTGCGGGGCCGGGTCCTGTCCGGCGGCCGCAGGTGGCCGCCGGACAGGATTTCCGCTGGTGTGCTGCTCAGCCGATCAGCGGCTGACGTAGGAGTAGGACACCCACGACACGGGGTAGGAGCCCCTGATCCTCCATGTGATGAACAGCTTGAGGCACTTGCCGCGTTCCTTCGCCCGGTAGGCCCACCACACGATAAGTGCCGCGTATGCGCCGTAGATGGCAGCGATGGCTCCTGCAACTACGTTGATGCATGCAATGGCTCCGGCGATGAAGCCATACATGGTCAGGATGTAGGGGCCTTCGTTGGCCATCTTCTGGGTTGCCCACCAGTTGAAGTAGATGCGGACGCTGGAGCCGGTGTGCAGTCCGGCGTCCCAGCCCCAGGAGTCCCAGTAGCTCCAGGAGTGGCCGATCACCTTGCCCCAGAAGTAGTGCTTGGTACGCCAGTTGTGCCACTTGCCGTCGAGGTCGACCTGATTCAGTGGGTCGGCGCCGACGTAGTCGTAGGCGTTGTCGCTGCCTCCGGGGACGGGGTCCATCGACAGGAAGCGTCCCTGCGTGGGGTCGTACATACGTACGCCCATCAGGATGGCCCCGGTGGGCGTCTCGCTGGAGCGCAGTTCACCACCCAGCCAGCCGTAGCGCGTGGTGGTGCTGCCTGCGAGGGCGTTGCCGTACTCGTCCTGCCGCAGCACGGTCGGCGCCTTGGTGGTGTCGAGCGGAAGGGTCACGCCGATGTCGCCGTGGATGCCGGTCAGCTGGAGGACGGTGCCTCCGGTGGCTGCGGTGGTCGCTTCCAGTTTGCCGGTCAGTCCGTGGACGTTGCGAGAGATGGTTCCGGCAGCGTCCTCGGCCACCCAGTCGGGGCTGTCGGATGTCGAACCGTAGTGGTTCGTCTTCTGCGCCGTCTGGGTCCACAGGCCTCCGGTGTCCTGGGTCTCCGTTGTCCAGGAGGCCAGACGTCCGGCCGCGTCGAGGTCCCACGTCTGACGCTGGGTTCCGGCGGTCTGCCGGCGGATCAGGTCGTTCGTGTAGTACTCGAGGGTGGCGCCGTTGGCCTGGGTGGTGGTCCGGCCGAAGGCGTCGTAGGCGACGCCGGTGGCGATGAGCCGGTCGGCGCTGTCGTAGGCGTTGGCCGCCGTGGTGGCGCCGGTGTCGCTGCAACCGGCTCCCGCGGCGGCGACGCTGGTGGCCAGGCCGGTGCGGTTGCTGTTGTCGTCGAGTGTGTACGCGCGCCGGGTGCAGGTCTCGTCCGCCGCGGTGTCGTCGGTGCGGGTGAGCCTTCCGGCCTTGTCGTAGGTGTAGTTCTGCTCGGTGCTGTCTCCTGCCGTGCCGTTGTGGTGGACGATCTGCCCGTGTACGGAGTAGTCGACGCTGTCGGCCAGTGCGACCGCTCCGTCGGAGTCACGGGAGTAGACGCGCGAGGTGTCCTCGCCGATCTCGTTGAAGCCGAGGTTGAGCGTGTACCCGCCCGGCAGGTTTTCGCTGGTGAGCTCCCCGTCCGGGCCGTAGGAAGCAGCGAAGGTTCCTGCCACCGAGTCGGTCAGGGACGTGGGAAGGCCGCGGGCCTCCTTGGCCGTGTCGTAGGTGAACGTCAGGGTGGAGGGGGCCGAGTCGCTTACCTTCAGCGGGCGGCCCATCAGGTCGTACTCGGCCGTGCGGGTGTTCCCGGCACCGTCGTTGTACGAGATGATGCGGCCCAGTTTGTCGTAGGCGGTGGTGATGGTCTTGCCATTGCTGACGGCCGTCGCCACGCGCCCGCTGGCCGCGTCGTAGGTGGTGGTGCTGCTGGGTGCCGCTGTTCCCAGGCCGCCGGTCACCGCGGCAGCGGTGAGACGTCCTGCGCCGTCCATGCTCAAGGTGGTGGTACGGGTGACGCCGTTGGCGCTTTCGGTGACCTTCTCCGGGCTGCCCCACCAGTCGTATTCGACAGTCCTGGCGGGACGAGCGCCGGGGTTGGATCCGCCGCCGGTGATAGCTGCGGCCGGAGTGGTCGAGCAGGGCAGGTCAGCCCACTCGGGGCGCCCCTGGCACGTTCCGGTACCGGTGGCCGACCAGTAGGTCGTCACCGTCGTTCCGGCGTCTGCGCCGTTCGACTTCGGCAGACTGGTCTTGCTGACACGGCCCTGTGCGTCGTAAGTGGTGGACTTGGTGAGGTTCAGACCGCCGGCGTCCTCCACCGTGGAGGTGGTCAGGCCTCTGGCCCAGTCGTAGGTGGTCTTGGTGATACGGACGTCGCCGTCGGCGGGGTATCCGTCCACGCGGGCTCCCACGGTGACTTGGGTCGGCAGGTCGCTGACCTTCGCCGTGCCGTCGGTGGGGCGACCGCCGTCGTAGTCGGTGACGGTGTGTGCT
Organism: Streptomyces rhizosphaerihabitans; assembly: GCF_025399795.1. GTDB lineage: Bacteria > Actinomycetota > Actinomycetes > Streptomycetales > Streptomycetaceae > Streptomyces > Streptomyces rhizosphaerihabitans. Next base: position 21,832 of record NZ_JAODTZ010000081.1, read on the forward strand.
CTCGCGGCGACCTCGGTCCCGGCGGGCACGTCGGTACCGCCGGCTCCGGCCGGCAGCGCCTTGGTGAGCGTGGTCAGATGCAGCGGTTCGAGCTCCTCCAGCTGAAGGCGGCCGTCACTGCTGTACACGTACGAAGTGGACAGTTGCTGCGCCCGCTCGGCCGTCGAGACGTCCCCGAGCCCCAGCCGCACGAGGCGGTCCAGGTCGTTCCCGGCCGTCGCCAGCGCGAGACGACGGTTGCCGGCCGTCAGCTCACGGACCTCGCCGCCGAGAGCGTTGTACTCATTGGTGGTGATGTACCCGCCGGGATCGGCGGTGTTGACCCCCCGCCCGGAGGCATCGATGTAGGTGATGGTGGCCCGCTTGTAGGAACCGGCGGTCAAGGTGCGGCCGTCGTTCGATGCAGGCGTGGTGTCGGCGGGGAAGATCGCGGTGGCGTCCGTAGGAACGTCCGTCTGTCCCCAGGCCTGCACCTCGGTGGGGCCCATGCCGTACGGGGCGCTGCTCCCGGTGAGGGGAACGTCGTACACGACCTGTGTGTCGGCGCTGCCTTCGGTGACATCGGCGCTGCCCTGGTGCAGACCCGGGCGTGAGGTCTTCAGCAGCATGCCGTCGCCGGCGGTCGCCGCGTTGCCGGCCTTGCCGTAGGAGAAGCTCCACGGCAGTTCGCCCGCAGGCGTCAGCTTGGTGACCCGGCCGGCCGAGTCGTACTCGTACTCGGTCTTCAGGGCCGGTGTGATCAGCGGGTTCCACGCCTGGCGCAGGTGGCCCGTGGTGTCGTAGGCGTACGTTTCCACCGTCTTGGACGTCGCGGACGACGCACCAGGGGTGGTGGAACGCAGGCGGATCTCCTTCACCTGGCCTGTGTAGTCACCGAAGGTCGAAGCAGTCGCCGTCGTCGTGCCGGCGTAGACGAACTCCAGTATCCGGCAGCCCTTCGTGGTCGGCGTGGCCGCGCAGGTGTCGGCGGACACCGCCGACGTGGGCGCGATCACGTACTTCGGGCGAGCCAGGGTCTGTGTGCCGGCAACGACCTTCTCCGAGACGACCGTCGTCGTCGAGTTGGACGTCGGCCGGTAGGACGTGGCCGACTGCCAGGTCGTGGCGGCGGGGTCCACCTTCGCGAACGTGGTGGTGGTCCCGGCGCTCTCCTTCAAAGTGAAGGACCCCGTCAGCGAACCGGTCAGGGTCAAAGACTCCGAGCCCGGCTCAGGCTTCCACCCGCTCGCGCTGGTGGCCGTGAAACCGATACCCCCGCCCTGCGCATCGACCAACTCCACGGAGGTCGCGGATGTCTGGCGGATGCTGGTCCAGGCGGAGCCGCTGGTGTCTGCCGTGATGCCCGAGATCCAGTCCGGGCCGTAGATGGCCGCCTGGCCCTCCATGTCCTGGTCGGCCGTCGCGCGGCGGGAGGATGTGCTGCGCGTCGCGCTCACGCCGAAGCCCGACGCGTCGCTCTCCGTGAAGGCGAAGTCGCCGGTCAGCATGTTCACCTCACCGGGTCCGACTTCCTGCGTCGGAGCGTCGCCGGCCTCACGGTCGACGGTGACGGTGACCGGCTGGCTGTAGCCCGAGGTGGTGCCGTCGGTGAACGCCGCTCGCACGTCGATCGGACCGTCCTGCGCGATGGACGTGGTGACAGTCCACGTCAGCGCGGCGGGTGCCCCACTCGGTGAAGCAAGCGGCCAGGAAGCGACCGCGGAGCCGTCGGCGTTGCGCGTTACATCGGCCAGCGGAACGTTTTTCCAGCTGTCGGTCTCACCGCGTCGGTACTGGTAGGTCACTCCGGTGTAGCTGCTCCGGCCCGTCGAGGTCAGCGCGACCCGGCGGGCGGGACGGTCCCCGTCACGCGGGGAGATCATCGCCGCCCCATCAGCGCCCACGCCGAACCGGTACTCGGTCGTCGTCGTGGAAAGATTGCCGCCGGAGTCGATGGTCTTGGCGTACAGGCTGTGCCAGCCCTCACCCGGCTTCACGGTCACCGTCAGCGGGTCGCCGCCGCTGCCGTCGGTGGTGTCGTCGATACGGTTGGGCGCGTTGGGGTCATCCAGCCCCCAGTAGAACCCCTGCCCGTCCGTGGCCGAGGTGTCCAGCGTGCACTGCGCGCCGCTGCTCGCCTTGGCGGTCCAGGTGTCCTTGGCGTACGGGTCACACACGATCGTCGGCGCCGTCGGCTTGGCGGTGTTGAGGACGAATGTGGTGTATCCGCTCCACGAACCGTAGTCCGAGTCGTCGAAGCCACGGACCCGGAAGCGCAGATGCGATCCGGCAGGGAAGGCGTTGGCCGAGGGGATGGTCAGCTTGGCTGTTCCACCTGATGCCACGGCGGCCGTGGTGGCCGTGTAGGTGTACGTGGTGTCGTTGTACGCCGGGTCGGGCGTCACTTCGAACTGGGCCTTGACCGTGCCGCCGTCGGCGTCGCTGACCTTTGCCGACAGCATCGGCGTCAGTGACGTGACATAGCGCTTGCCGTTGTAGGCGTTGGCAACGCTCGGCGAGACTGCCGCTGCGGTTGTCGCCGCCGGGTAGGAGTTGTACGTCACCGTCAGGTGCGGCTCCACGGAGTCGTCACCACTGATGTAGTTGGCCGACCGGAATCTGCGCCAAGTGGTCGCGTCCGTCTCGTCGGCTCCGGCGATCCGCAGTCCGTAGTTGGCTGAACCACTCGCCCACGCCTGCACGATGGCGTCGACATCGAAGTTCATGGTGCCGGCCGCGCAGGAAGAGCTGTACCCCAGAGCCGCCTTGTTGACGACGGCACCGGTGGCCGTCGTCGCGGGCTGCGCAGCCCAGGTGATGGCGGACGAAGTCCAGTCACCGGTGATGCGCCGGACCTCGGTCCCTGCTCCCGCTGTCGAACACGTCGAGGAGTAGTACGAGTACAGCGCGAGGTTGGTGTCCAGGATGTGCTTGCCCTGGAACGCCGCCACGTCGAATTTCAGGTACGACCGGGCTTTGTTCGTGCCCGTGTCGTAGGTGCCCGACTTCAGCTCGGGCGAGGACACCTGGGAGTCCGGGTAGTCGGGTGTCTGCACCCATGTGTCAGTGGTGACCGCGAGGGTGGAGGTGGGGTCGACCGTCACCGGGTACTGCAGGTCCGCCTGAGCGAGGAAGTCCGCGTCCGGCGTCAGCACCAGGGTCTGCGACCCATCGGACCCGGTCTCGACCTTGGTGTCCACCGGGGCAGCATTCTTTGACTCACCCGAGCGCGGGTCCTTCGACGAGTCCCACATCATCGGGGCCGGGGCCTCTGCGACCAGCTTGCCGGCATCGTCCTTGAGCAGTAGGTGCCCCGACTTCGCCTGGGACAGCTTCAAGCCCTTCAGGTTGAGCGGAATGCGGTACGAGACCGCTTCACCGGGCGCCTGCGCAAGGATGACGTTCTGCGAGAAACCCTGCTCGAGGGCGGTGACTTCGAGTGTTTGACCGTGGCCCAGCCCGTAGGAGGCGGTTGCCCCCTTGACCCGCGGAGCCGGAAGAGTGTCCTCCCATCCAAGACCGAAGGACGTGGAGCCCTTGGTCACGGAAGCAAGCTGGTCATCACCGCCGTCGGACAGCTTGACCTCCGCAGTGGCCGCCTTGGGTTCCAGCGACGGACCGGTGTCCCGCAGCGAGGTGTCGATGTCCTGCCAGACACCGTCCTTGCGGGTGCGGATGGGGCCCGCGTATACGGACGTCTGCAACGCGCCCGAAGGCAGGGCCCAGGTGGTGCCATGCTCAGTGCGCGCCGACAGAACCTCGATCTTGCGATCTTGCAGGCGCGCCATGAGCATCGCCGAGGCCTCATCGGCGGCCTGAGCAGGTCCGAGAGCGGCCGCTTCCGGCGCAGCCGCGGGAAGTGCTACCGCGGCGCCGTCCACCATCGTGGTGCACAGCGCGAGCACCACGCTTCCGGCTATGTAGCGGAGGCGTCTGCCGCTCCAACGCTGCCGTCTCGCCCATGGCGAGGGTGGCTGATATCGATTCATTCCGGCTCTCTGGCCTTCCTGTAGCGGAGAAGTTGTCAGCCGGAAAAGTTAGCTTTGTCGATATACCGCGAAGATCATCTAAAGGCGGAGGCACCGGACATCTTCGATGATCACGACATGGCTACAAGCTGACTACTGTTCAAAATTTGATTACTTACGAGGTAACCGCTGGTCAGGACGGTTGTAGTGACTGACGCGACTGGATGGTGGCGGTGACTTCGGTTTCGAGAGGCGCGCAGCACGGTCTGGACTCGCGCCGCCGCAGCAACGAGTACTTTCGGCCAGCCACGCAGTGGCTGGCCCGGCTCGACTCGCCCGACGGGCAGAAGCCGCGATCCCGGCGCACCACGGCGCTCCGGTCGCGAACACGTCGACCAGGCCCGGACGATCGATGCCAAAGGCGCTGTCGTAGGGTCGCCTGGGTCGCCGTGCCGGGGGCACGACGGGAAGCAGCAAAAGCGCACAGGGTTCTTGAGAGACGGCAGGTCATTGCGGTCGCCGGTGGGAGGGGTTCACTCGATGGCGGCGCAATTCGGCAGGAGGCTGCGCAAGAGCGCGGCAACCACCGCTGTGGCCGCGGCCGCGGTCGCGGCTCTGTCCGCCTCCCAGGCCGCGGGAGTAAGCGCCGACAGCCACGGCAGACAGATGACCGCCATCCACACCCGGCAGAACGCGAACGGCACGGACTACGGAATCGCGACCGGCAACTCGCGTTACTACACGGACCTTCCGCCGCTGCAGAGCCCGAACCCCGCACCGAGCGCGAGTGCGGGTGGCGGCACGCCCGCC
>NZ_JAODTZ010000082.1 GCF_025399795.1 Streptomyces rhizosphaerihabitans
GGTCGTTTTCATCAGTAGAGTCTGTTTGATCCAAACATGTCGCCGTGACGAGACTCGACTCTTGAGGTGCCGGCGCTCCTTGCGGCCAGTGCGACTGAGCGGACGACCGGATTGTCTGCCTCATCCCAGCAAGCCTGTCTCACTCCAAAGAATCGCCGTATCGGCGATTACGCCTACCGCGGCGCGCTCTGACCCATTACATGAGAGGTGCGAGTGGCCTTCTGGGGATGCTGGAGCGGAATAAATTGCGTGAAAACGACCTCTAAGTAGGTGTTTTTGATCCCTGTCCGTGAGGGGGTACGGCTGAATGATCTGGGTTGCGTGTGTGGCTGACGGGACGACTCGGCGGTACTGGTGCTGTGATCCGCTGCCGCTGCCGCAGGCGACGGCAGCGGAGGCATCAGCAGACCCGGCAGCGGGCCATCGCGATGCAGCAGGGTGAACAGGCGGAGTGCCCGGTTTGTGCCAGGTTATGGACGGCGAGACTGAGGCCATGAACACCCCGGAAACCACCCTCGCCAAGAACAAAGACATCGTGCGCGCGTTCATCGACGCGCTGTTCACCAAGGGCGACCTCGGCGCGGTCGACGAGTACCTCGCCGAGGACTTCGTCGACCACGACCCTCCGTTCAACGCGCCTGCCGACCGCGAAGGCCTCCGCTCCGCCGGCGCGCTGTTCCGGGAGGCATGTCCCGACTGGCACAGCGAGCCGCACCTGATGATTGCCGAGGGCGACCTGGTCGTCGAGCACTTCACCGCCAGCGGGACGCAACGCGGTGAACTGCTCGGGGTGCCGGCCCCGGCCGAAGGCCGCCCCTTGACCCTGCACGGAACCAACATCTTCAGGATCCGGGGCGGACGTATCGTCGAGCGGTGGGGCCGGCCCGACGAACTCGGCATCCTGCGTCAACTGGGGATCGTCCCATCGCAGACGTAGCGTCGAAGCCACGGCAGCGGGCCGCTACGGCGAGGCATCAGGGAGTGTCTAATAAACGGCGGATCTGTTGATCATGGAGACGCCAAGTGAGTGAGAAGACGGTCGAGCACGAATCCGCGGCTGAGTCGGTCGGTGTGGCCACGTCAAACGAACAGTTGATCGCGATGCTGGTGGAGCGGGCCCGGAGTGAGGGCATGCAACTGACCGGTGCGGGCGGGCTGCTGCAGCAGTTGACCAAGCGGGTGCTGGAGTCCGCTCTGGAGGGTGAGATCACCGATCACCTCGGCTATGACAAGCATGATCCTGTGGGGAAGAACAGCGGAAACAGCCGCAACGGCACCAGAGCGAAGACCGTGCTGACCGACGTCGGGCCGGTCGAGGTCGAGGTGCCCCGTGACGTCGAGGGCAGCTTCGAGCCGCAGATCGTCAAGAAGCGGCAGCGCCGGCTGACGGGCGTGGACGAGATGGTGCTGTCACTGTCCGCGAAGGGTCTCACTCACGGGGAGATCTCCTCGCACCTGGCCGAGATCTACGGCGCCGAGGTCTCCAAGCAGACCATCTCTACCATCACCGACCAGGTGATGGAGGGCATGACCGAGTGGTCCAACCGGCCACTGGCCCGTGTTTACCCCGTTTTGTTCGTGGATGCCATCAACGTCAAGATCAGGGACGGGAAGGTCGCGAACCGGCCCGTCTACGTCGTCATGGCTGTCACCAGCGAGGGCACCCGAGACATCCTGGGCATCTGGGCCGGCGACGGCGGAGAGGGCGCCAAGTACTGGCTGCAGGTGTTCACCGAGCTGAAGAACCGCGGCCTGGACGACGTGCTGATGCTCGTCTGCGACGGCCTCAAAGGCCTCCCGGACGCGGTCGAGACCGTCTGGCCCCGCACCATCGTGCAAACGTGCGTCGTCCACCTCCTGCGCAACAGCTTCCGTTACGCCGCTCGCCAGGACTGGGACAAGATCGCCAAAGCGCTCAAGCCCGTCTACACCGCACCGAACGAGAGCGCGGCGGCCGAACGCTTCGGAGAGTTCCAGGATGCCTGGGGGAAGAAGTACCCGGCGATCATCAAGCTGTGGGAGAGCGCCTGGGCCGAGTTCGTGCCCTTCCTCTCCTTCGACGTCGAGATCCGCACCGTCATCTGCTCGACGAACGCCATCGAGTCCGTCAACGCCCGCATACGCAAGGCCGTCCGCGCACGCGGGCACTTCCCCACCGAGGCCGCCGCCCTGAAGTGCATCTACCTGGCACTGATGAGCCTCGACCCGACCGGCAAGGGCTGCAAGCGCTGGACCATGCGCTGGAAGGCACCCCTGAACGCCTTCCAGATCGCCTTCAAGGGCCGGCTCACCCCGGCCAACAACTGAACCTCAACAACCAAGATCAGCCGTTAAATTGACACACCCCCACGGGGTCATCGAGGTGCTCCTGGTGAAAGGGCTTCCTGGACGGCCGGGTTCACGGGCGACGGCCCACCCGCTCGGCGGACTGCTGGGCGCTGTCGGCCACGCTCACCCGCCCCCGGTCGCCGCGTACCAGCGTCCCCATGATCCCCGCTCCAGTCAGCACGGCCGTGACGTGCAGCGCCACGGCGACCGCGACGTTCTCCGGGTAGCTGACGTCGCTCGGATGCGCCAGCGCCACGTACACCGTGGCTGGCAGCCTCCAGCCGCTCCACGCGAACATCGAGCCCGATCCCAGCCACGCCAGCGCAAGCAGGAGCGGATACGGCAGCCGGGTCGACCGGCGCCGGACGAGAGCCAGTACGGCGGCGGCCGCGACGAGAGCCCAGCACGCGCTGACCCCAACCAGTACATGCCAGCCGGCTGGCCGCTCATCGCGGTGCGCGATGCCCAGCGAGCCACCGGCCGCCCAGTAGAGCCAGAACAGGCCGGTCACGGCGCCGCTCACGGCGGGCCACAGCGGTCCTGAGGAGGTGCGCATGCTGGGTGGCTCCGGCCGGCGCAGCGCGTGGGGCCAGCGCCGCCACAGATAGGCGGGAAGCGCGATGGCCAGCGCGATCCCGGTACCCACGAAGCTGCACTGGAGCAGCACCGCTTCCCAGCCCGGCATCGCCGCGTCACTCCCCGAGCTACCTGAGCCTTTCAAACTCCCCGCCCCAGAGTTCACCAGCGCGCTGACGACCACGAACGGCAGGATCGACACCAGGAACCCCGACCCGACCCAGGCGAAGAATCCCACCAGCCAGCCGGGGATCCGCATCCCCCACGGCCGCACCAGCGCCAGCCCCAGCGTGATCCCGGCCGCAGCCATACCGATCGTGACGGTGTTGAGCACCAGCCACCCGCCCAGGCTGAACCCCCGCCCGACCGGCAGCAGCCCCAGTAACGAACCGACCACCCACGACACCTTGATCACCAGATACGGCACGAGGGCCGCCGCCGCCCCGTACGCTGCCGCACGCCCAGTCCGGTCCCAGCGCTCCACCACGTCTCCCTCCGATGGGGATCCCCATGCTCCGGGGCCCGCGCACCCCTCCGCATCAGCCCTCAGGCGCATCCCGCTCCGCCGCTGGTCTGACTCGCCCCTCCACCCTGCGGACCACCCCATATGCGCACCACGGCGTCGCGGCCCGAGCCGCGTGCAGGCACCGAAACATCCCGAAGTCATCGCAGTTGACGATCAGCAGCCGGGCATCGGGCAGACAGCCCCAGTGGCTCACTCAACCCTCTGCAGGCGTGACGGTCGCGGGGCCGGGGGCCTCACCCATGCCAGCAGTGTGAGACCCGACCAGACGTCGCGCACGGGAACATAAGCGCCTCGGAGCGACAGTGCCGTCATTTTTCGTGAACATCCACGACCTTGCCGATCGCCAACTGCCGCGCAACCAATGAACAAACGCTGCTGCTGGACGTGAACGAAGCCAGACCAGTGGCAGCCCACCCCGCGCCATACCGATCAGCAATCAACCGACCCGCATCATCACCAAAAACATCAGCACCAGACCGGCATCCGTGTCACCACTCAAACCCCCGACCACGACACACCGAACAGCAGAAACCACTCACTACCGCACTGACATCACCATGCCGAACCACCGCCGACAAAAACCCGCAGATCATCACGAAGGCGCCATGGACCGGTAGCCGGGTCGATCATGTCTGTACGTCGCACGCTTTGGTGATGGCCGCTCGGAGCTGGAGCCAGGTGGGTTCTTCTGCCGTTGCGGTGTCCACCGTTGCCAGATCGTCCGAGTTCCAGGTGCGCTCTCCGTCTGTGAGGACGAGGTGCTCTTCCAGGTCGCCGCCGTCAGGAACCTCGGACGTCGCGTCGAGGAACTCCGAGACCGCTGACGCTGCGGCCGTGGACGCGTCGCTATCGTCCGTGGAGTGGGTCGCCCCGGGGTCGGACCGCACGGACACGAGCATGAGTTCGCCGCCGCTCGCGAGGACGAGTTCGCCTGTCGCCGTGGCGGCCAGAGCAGACACGGAAGATCCGGCCAATACGTCGTGCTCGACCGCGCGCGGGGTTTCGATGTCGACCTCGACCAGGGCTCCGGTGGGTGTTCCGACCCAGAGCACGCCGGGCCGGGCTCCGAACGCGAGGTTGTGCCGCGACCAGGCGTACATCTGGTCGAGCCACTCCTGCGGACAGGGGTAGCCGGGGCTGGGCTTGCCGAGGGTCATCGCGAGGACGCGCTGAAGCGACGGGAACTCGAACACCTCAAGCGTGTTCTCGTAGGCGTTGCCTCGGATCGCGAAATGACGTCCGTCCGCGCTGAAGAGGGGCGTCTCATAATCATCGACGTCCAAGATCAGGGCCCGGCGGAGCAGACGCATCGCACCGGTCGGGGCCCCGGAATCGACCTGCGCGAACAGGCCATGCGTCGCGGCCTGGTCGCTGGTCAGCGTGACCACCAGTCCGCCGCCCGGGTGTTGGGCCACGCCGGTGTCCCACGGCCGCCCCGAACTGACGGCCCCCGAAGCCAGGTCGATAACGTCCGAGCTGTCCCACCCGTCGCCTGAGGACGGCGATGCCCACAGCGTCCTGCCGTCCGGGCTGAATGCCAGACTGCGGTAGTCGGCGGTAGAGGGAACACCGTCCACCGCAGAAAGCCCGGCAGGAGTCCACTGCACCACGCCGCACTCGCCGCCTGCCACCACGAGCCTCGGCTCGTCGGGATGCCAGGCCAGTGCGGGCGTCCGCTCGATCCGCTCCCAGCCGAGGGCATCGGCATAGCCATCCAACTCGGCACCGACAGAGCCGAGTTCGCGCAACTGCCCCGCCTCGCAGCTCCATACGTGAACCGCCGGACGCTCCCCGTCCAGGCCAGCCACCAAAGGAAGGCGCGGGTGGCACACCAAGCGCTCGACAGGACATCCACTGCTGACGCGCACACGCGCCATGGCCTCAAGATCAGTCACGCCGACACCGTAGCCGCGGGTGCTGACACATAAATCGACGAGCACTCTACGAGGAAGCCACGGCCCGCCTGGGCCGGGTGTGGTCGGGAGGTTGCGGGCAGCCGTGCATCTGTTCGGTCATGGCCCAGCGGTAGTGGTAGTGGGCGCTGCACAGCGGCCAGATTGTCGCCGGTTCAGACGGGAGCGGCCGCCTTTTGCTGTTCTTGCCGACGCGGGCGCGGGCGCGTTTGGTGCGCGGTGGCTGTGGCGGCCGCAGTCTGCATGTCTCGGCGAAGACGGTGAGTCCGGGAAGACTCCTGCCGGAGAGGGGGTCTTCGGTGAGGAGGGGGAGGTCGGTACGGGTGAAGCGCTGGAGGTAGACGGCGGCCAGGAGCAGGGGCCGAGCCCAGGAAGGTACGGGGTGCTGCATGCAGAACTAGCGCTGTCCCAACGAGTCGTGAAGGGTGATCGTGGCGGCGTCGGGGGGCGATATCGGCGAGGTAGACGGTGCCGAGCTGGGGTATGGAGGCCGCGGTGAAGCAGGCTGTGGCCAGAGCCGCCGTCAAATGCGGGTGGGCGGTGGCCGTACGCAGGCGGTGGGCCACCTCGACGGCGGTGAGCGCCGGCAAGGCGGGCGGGTAGAAACCGCGCCGGTGAGCGGTGGGGGCCGTGCAGCGGCAGCGCGGCTCATCGCCGTCGATAGCGGCCAGGGTGGTCAGCGCTGGCAGGTTCAGCCACCGGCCGGCCAGCGGACGCGTCGGCGTGGAGGGAGCAGGAGCTGCCGGGACGGTCGGGGCTGACATCTTCGGCCGCCCCGGCGTGGGGCCGGGCAGAGCGGCAGTGGCATCCGCGATGCGGTGCGGCACGGCGCGCAGGGCACGCTCCAGGGCTGTGGGGATACGACGTTGGTGGCACACCAGGGGCAAACTGGGCCCGGCGCGGTCACGCAGGGCGAGCAGGGCCTCCAGGCGGGCCTCGGTGAGCAGGTGGGCGCGCAGCACTGTCAGGTGGGTGATCCCGCAGGCCAGAGCCCACGCGGCCGTGATCGCCCAATGCGCGTCGGTGTCGTGGTGCTGGTAGCAGGTCAGTGGGACGGGTTTGCCGAGTGCGGCCAGGACGTCCCAGGCAAGGCCGGTGAGGGAGTCGGTGCCCGGGGTGGGGTGGACGGTGATACGGCCCTGACCGGGATCGTGGTTGTCGAGGGCTGCCAGGGTGTGCGGCAGGTCGTCGAAGCGGTCCCACACCAGTGTGACCGGCGGCAGACCAGCCGAAGGCGGCATCAGGCCGCCCGGCGGTGGCGGAGCTTGCTGTAGGCCCAGCGCAGCAGTTCCTCGTCTTCGCCCCCGGCCGGTTCCCAATCTGGGAACGGGCCGTGATCACCCGTACCGATGACGGCGGCGTACGGCGGTTCACCGGGAACCCCACACCTCTACTCGGGATCCTCACCCGGCGGCGGCTGCGTTTCGGCAGGTCAGCACATTCCGTCGGTTGGCCACCTGTGGCTTGGCCGAGATCAGCGTTGGCTGGCAGGCTTGCTTGGAAGTTCAGTGCGGCTGCCCCGGCAGGAGTAGACGATCTCCACCGAACCACCGGGGAAGGCACGCTCGCGCTGGAAGGTCAGCCCGGTGTCGGAACTGAGCATGGGTGTCAGTTGCATCCCACCGCCGAACAGCAGCGGCAGTACGACCAGTTCGAGGGTGTCGAGTGCGCCGAGGGCGTGGAACGTCCCGATCGTCTGCGGGCCCCCGATGAGGTGGACGTCGCCACCCCGGTTGGCCGAGCGGAGCTTCTCCAGCAGCCGCGCCGGGTCACTGTCGGTGGTGACGGGATCGGGGGTGCCGTCCGGACGGTGCGAGCCGAGCACGAACACGTCGAGGTCCGGCCATGGCCAGCGGTTGTTGGTCAGCGCGGGCTCGAAGGTGGTGCGGCCCATCAGCGCCGCCTCGCAGCCTTCGAGGAACTCCCGGATACCGTGGCTTTCGCCGGAGACGAACGCGGGGTCGGCAGTCAGGGCGGGCCACCCGTTCGGTGTGGTCACGTAGCCGTCGGCACTCATGCTCATACGGGCGCGGATCTGCATGTTTCTCCTTGGGGTGTCCGGCGGCCGGCTATGTAGTCAGCAACCCGAATCGCTGGTCGACGAATGGGCATCACTTGTTGATCACAGAGCCGCGGCCTGTCCGGATTCTGCTTCGCGGGTCGCGTCTCTACCCAAGCGTCGAATGGGAGACCCACCGATCGACACGCTGCCGAGGAATCTTCTCCCACAACGAGATCATGGATCCGTGGCCTCGGTATCCGGCCGCATCTCCCGCTCGCGGGTCCCGGCCTCGTCCCGGCCAGGACCCGGTTGTGACCGCGCATCCGTAATGAGTACGGACGTTGACGAACTGGCACTCCGCAGCCCGTACGAGGGTTCACGGAAGCGCGGTCACAACCAAGTTCACTGAGCGTGAGCAGCACGCCCGATGCCCCTACGGACACCGCGAGGGGGCGTTTCCGCTTGGGACCTGGGTGGCGGAACAAGCGAAGGGCGTACGGGGTGGGGCAGATGACCGGCCAGCGCGCGGCTCGGCATGGGTGTGGAGCGTCGCTGACGAACGCTTCCCGGAGAATCTGGAGGCCGCGAAGGCGTACTACGAGGACCACTGGACCCTCTGTGCTCCGAGGTCGGCAGCGGCCCTGGACAGGCCGGTGGGGCAGTGGTTGAGCAACCTGCGCCGCGCGGGTGCGCTGGAGGGCCACCCGGAGTGGGAGACCGCGCTCAAGGAGATCGACGAGGACAGGAACCCGTCGTGGCCGGCGGACTGGCAGCGGCACTACGCCGCGCTGCGTGAGCCGGCGGCCGACGAAGAGGGCCAGGCGGAGGTTCTGCCCGGGTTCACGGTCCACGCGATGGACATCGGGAAGCGGCTGCCCGGCAGCGCAAGCCCGAGGTCTGGCAGGCCCTGACGGACGGGCAGCGCGAGCGGCTCGGCATCACGCCGCTCGCCCCGGAGCCGGAGGAGTCCGCGAAGCCGTCCACGACGCCCGTGGGGGCCCTTCGAGCGGGGCGTAGCAGCTCTGACGCAGTACAAGACCCGCACCGGCACCGTCACCGTCCCCAGGGCTCATGAGGAGCGGATCGTGGTCGACGGCCAGGAACACACGGTGAAGCTGGGGTTTTCCTCAGCAACAGCAAAAGCCGCCGCGCGAAGCTCACCGCTGACAAGCTCGCCGCACTCGCGCGCTCGGACTGGAATGGGCGACGTGAGCGAGCCGGAGAGCGTTGCAGAACTGATGACGCCGCGGGTCAACGACAAGTGTTTCAAGGCTGGCGACGTCGCCCCTCGGCATTCTCCTCGTCAGAACCGGGACTGGGATTGGTCCCAATTACTGACATTTAACACCCGAGCTGCCAATGCACTACGGCACCTCGGGTGCAATATCTGGTGACATCATGCTATTTCATGAAACATCATGCAAAATAGGAAACTCCGGATCTTTCCATCAAAACTCAATCCGATCCGTAGTCGAGACGGCTTTTCTGTCTGGCTCAAAGTGGGTAAGGTGATCACCCCGGCGTCGAGGAATTAATCGATTTGCTCGCGCCATCAAACAGGGAGAGAACATGAAAAGATTTAAATTAGTTTTGGCGATAGTTGGAGCCAGCGCTCTACTGGCCGTCACGACGAGCCCGGCTTCCGCGTTCGACCCGGCATTCAATATGCGCACCCAGCCCATCGCCCAACTGCCTGCCACGAATGCCAAGACATGCATCACGCGGCATATCGAGTTGGCCGCGGGCACCTACACATGGAGGCTGTCAGGGCTCGAAACCGGACCGTCCTACCGCTACAACCTCGCCTTGAACAAGGGCTTCTACCAGTGGACGGACTGCCTGGAATACTCGTCACCCGGTGATTACTGGCAGGGTTCAGTGCTAGACCCTGACGCGGCAGGCCTGCCCAACGCAACGCTGGGCAATTGGGATTACAGCCAGGGCGGATCCTACTACTGGGGCAGCATGTTGTCCTAGTGAGCTAATCGGTGCCCGGGAAGAATGAACCGGACGCCATTGCCGGATGCCGAAAAGGAGAAGCTCCGGTGGTAACGCTACGGGCATAAAGCATCACCAGGCTGTCCCGGAATAATTCCACTGAGTGATCTCTTTAAGAGGGTGTCTCACGTGGTGGTGCTTCAGCTACTCGATCGTGCTCGTGAGAAACGTGTGGAGCTCGGCGGCGAGGTTTCGCATCTCCTCGCCGGCCGCGTGCACGGTGGTGGTCTCGAAGTGCCACTCCTCGGACGCAGGCCGGTCGTGGATGCCCCACGTCAGGTGGACGTAGCCGCCCGGACGGTGTTCCGCCGAGATGGTCAGGTCGCGTTCCAGAGAGCGCCAGGCGCGCTCCTTCCCAGCCGCGGAAGTCCTCGGCCAACGAGGAGAGGAAGGTGTCGAGGCCGTCGCCATCCCACGTCCGTACCAGGCTCTCGATGCTCACCCATTGCCCGCGAGCTTTCACGAGAAAGTCGAGTGTGGGGTCGTCCCCGAACGGTCTTGTCGGCTCGGAGAAAAGCAGGTGGACCGGTCGCGGACCGGTGTCTCCCACGCGTACCCCGGGGCCGTCTTCGATCATTTGCGCAGGTTAGAAGTCGGGGAGCTCGATGACCAACTGCTATCCCCACACTGCCCCGAGCACGGGCAGCAGGCGCCAGTTGGGGCATGATCGTCCGCTATGGCTGTGGATCTTGCGCGGGACCTGGTCCCTGATGGGTTGTGGAAGATTGCCGCGCCGCTGATACCGCGGTTCCGGCCCAGACAGCAGGGTGGCAGGACAGTGCCGGTGGCGGATCGGAAGGTGTTCACGGCGGTGGTGTACGTGCTAACCAGCGGTTGCACGGCCTGGACAGTCGACGGGGGTACGGCGAGCCGAGCACGATTTGCAGCCGGACGCGGAAGAGGCGGTGATAGGGCTCAGCCGGGGGTGCCGGGCGAGGTCTCCGGGTGACCGACCCCGAGGCTGCGCCGGGTTGTCGGCTGGGCTGGGAGATGGCTTCCGACCACTCCGCGGGCCCGCAGTTCGCTGAGATCGGAGAGGCGGATGCCGGGCAGGGCGTCGAGGAGATCAGCCTGGGTGGCGCGGATGCCCTGGGCCGGAGCCTCGGGGCCGGCGCCGAGCGTGCGGCGGGTGGTCACGGTGATCATGGTACGGGCGCCCTGAGTCCGGTTTCGGCCCGTCTCGGTCTCCGCGTCAACGGCTTCGCCCGTCGAGGGCCTCGTCCACGGAGTTGTCGATGATCTCCTACAGGCCGTTCAGGGTGCGCTCGTGTAGCCACCGCCAGGTGGTGAGTAGCGCTCCGTAACCGGGGTCTAGCGAGGAACGGGCTCACCGGCCGAGCTGCTGACCTGATCCGATGCTCTACCAGGTGTGGCCGTGGTTCTGTGCTGGCCCAGCGCCGGGCCAGCACGAGGGCCGCTTTGCCGCGTGCTCGTACCTGGACAGTCCAGCTCCGGTTGGCGTCTTCACGGGAGTGTCTCTCGGGCCGCCCGGCTGAGTGTGCGTACCGGGCGGCCGTACAGCGGGGTGCGTCGGGTCAGAAGTTGGAGATGACGTTTGTCAGGATGTTGGAGATGGTCTTGGGGTCGCGGGCGTCGTAGGTGCTGGCGTGGCTGAGTTCGGCGATCTCCTCCAGGTACGTCTTGCAGGTCTTCTGGCCGTTGTGGCAGGAGTCGGGATCTGTCTTGGTGTCGGCGTCCTTGCCGTAGGCGATGGTGAACACGCGGACCGGCTTACTGGTGTCGGTCAGTTTCTTGCGGAGCTGGGCGAAGGTGGGCGGGGCATCCGCGGGATCGTTGTTGCCGTCGGTGAGTACGACGACGGCGTTGATGGCGTGGGGGTCCCAGTGGGCGCGTAGGGAGTCGACGGCGTCGGCGACGGCCTTGTTCAGCGAGGTCGCACCGGTGGCCTGCAGGCCCTCGATGCTGGCCTTGAGATCCTCGCGGTGGCTGTTCTTGCCCGATCCCATCGCCTGGGGCGCGCTGACCTCTTTCACCTCTTTGGCGAAGGTCCACAGGCCGACCTTGTCCCGGTCCGTGAACCCCTCGAAGAGCGGTCCTTCGGCCTGCTTGACGAGATCGAGCCGGCTCGGTTCATCTGTGGCCTTCTCGCTGGTGCCGCTGCGTACGCCCCAGTCCATCGACCCGGAGGTGTCGATGACCGTGAGCACGTTCGCGGGCTTGCGCAGCTCGCGCCAGGAGGCCAGCAGTTTGTCCAGGACGTCCGGGGTGGGCGTGCTCAGCGGTGTCAGCTTCTCGTCCAAGATCCCGTTGTCCGCGGTGGGCTTGGTGGGGACCTTGTCGGGGTTGGTGCGGAAGCCCAGCTGGGTGAAGTCCTCACGTGCGGTGTCGGAGGTCAGGAACTTCCGGAAGTCGTCGGCGACTTTCTTCTTGGCCGGCCCGATGTCGTTCAGCTCGATGTAGGGGTGGTCGGAGTACAGAGCCTGCGAGGCGGAGCCGTCCGTTGCGGTGGAGGTGGTGTCGGTCGGGTAGAACGCGACAAGCTTGACCTTGGGCGCCTTGAGCTTGTTCCGGTCGACCTTGCACTGCGGGTCGTTGGACTCGGTGCCGCACGGATAGCCCTTGTTGTAAGCCAAGACCGCGTCCTCCTCCACGGTGACAGCGGAGATGTAGGAGGTTGCATCGCCCTCGTCGTCGGCGCGGCGCAGGCCCGCCAGGAACGTGAGTGTCGTGCTGCCGTAGTGGACGACGGAGTTCTCGATCGACCGCACCACGTTGCGGGCTTTCGGGTTTTTGAGATCGTCGGGATTCATCTCCCCCGTCGTCCCGATCTTGGTGAAGAACGCGCTCATGGTCGCGTTCAACCCTGAGGTGGAGTACTCAGGGTTGGTCTTGCCGAGCGTGAAGTCTCCCCACTCCGGGTGTCCCTTGCTCTTCCAGAAGTCCGGCTGAGCGGCGTAGCCGGCCAGCTCCTTCCAGCCGATCTTCTTCTTGGGCCAGCCCAGGACCTGGGCCATGGGCCGTGGCATGGCAATCGTCAGCGGACTGGTCACCACCGACGGACCGGCCGTCTTCGGCAGACGGTCCTTGGCCGCACCCGTGGCACGCTGCCGTGCCACCGCCAGCCACATACGCGATGCCGGCGACCACACATCCGGCTCGGGCCCGTCATCCTCACTCCAGCCCCGCACAAGCGCCCGCATGGCACTGCCCGAATCGATGCTGGAGATGGCCACGTCCACGCACTCCCCACCGGCGGAGCGGGCACCGTACTGGTGGGCCAGATCCTGCAGGGGCGCGGACTTGTCCGT
Source organism: Streptomyces rhizosphaerihabitans (assembly GCF_025399795.1). Classification (GTDB taxonomy): domain Bacteria; phylum Actinomycetota; class Actinomycetes; order Streptomycetales; family Streptomycetaceae; genus Streptomyces; species Streptomyces rhizosphaerihabitans. Next base: position 12,613 of record NZ_JAODTZ010000082.1, read on the forward strand.
CGACGCCGCGATGTGCAGGGTCACCGACGGCTTCGAGCATCGCGGCAGGGAACTGTCCGGCTTCCCGTCCGTATGGCTGCCGTCGTCTCCACCCGGCCAGCCGGGAACGACCGTCACGCCGACAACCACCATGGCTGTAACCGCGGCGATGCCGATGCCGACCCGTTTGCGCGACAAGGCCGGCTTCCCTGCGCCCCGGCTGGCTCCAGTCCCCCAGCCGCGCCACCTCCGCGGTGGAGGTCCGGACTCCCCGGGGGGCTTTGAACCGGCGATCTCCACCAGTACCGGTGGAGGTTCCGGTGAAGGTTCGGGCTTTGTCGCAGCGGTCTTCCACCCCTCGACCAGCTCCTGCGGGGTGTACCCGCGGGCATCTTGGCCCTGGCCAGCCGCAGCCAGACTCACCCCGGCCGATGCACAGCACGCCAGCAACTCCTCGGCGAAGGAGTACAGAGCACTGCGTTTAGAGCCGTTCAGGTCGCGCAGGGTCTTGTCCGCAGCATCAGCCAGGCCCCGCAGGTCCTTCCAATCCTCGGGATCCGGGGCCGCACACGCGGTGAGGTACAGAGCGAGCGTCGGCGCGCTCGGAAGGTCCTGACCGTTCGTCAATTTGGAGACGGTGCCCTTGTCGCAGTGGATGGCGTCAGCCACCACCTGCTGGGTCCGCTCCGGGTCACGCACGCGCAGGTTCCACAGTGCACGGGCGAGCGCCTCGATCGGACTGCGCAACGGGTCCAGGTCGCGTCCCGGGTTCCCCGGCCCCGGCTGCACCTGCGCCATCACGCGCCCCGCACCGGACGCTGCGGGGCGAGCAGCTCCTGGGCCACTCGGGCAGAGACCAGGCCGCCGCCCGTGGCGCAGGCCAGCGCGGTCGGCAGGTCATACCCGGCCAGCACCAGAACCACGACCACGATCTGGATGAGGACGAACACCCCCACCCGCCAGCTCGGCCCCCCCGCTACGCATGCCGCGGCAGCCGGCTTCTTGTACTGCTTCTTTCCCACGGTGCTTCTCCTCTGGTCCGGACACATGCACTTGACAGCCACCGGGCCCGCCCAATGCGTCACCAGCTGCAACTGGTGACGCCGGGCCCTCGGTGACAAGACCAGCGTCGAGCAACACACGGGCCAAACAAAGGACTTACCTGTAAACGGCAACGCTGCGCAGTCAGTTCGCAACATCGAGTGTTGGGCGTCATCACGCCCGCCAACGTGTTCGCAGCGCCCGGCAACCGCACCCCTGGTACGCCGTTGCACCCCATTCGCCCTGCACCCCGCGCCATTGAATCGCCGCAGGTCACGGCATGTTGGAATTGTTGCCGATCCAACTCCGCAACATTGCCCCCCGCAAAGATCTGTGTGGATCACACACACTGGAATCGGTCCCTCAAGCAGGGATCAGCGGACGTCCACTGGTCCGGACACCGCACCCCGCGGCCGGTCCGCCGCTGCAACGGCGGGCCGGCCGTGTCACCAGCTGCGGCAACAAAACGGAACCATCATCGAGACCGGCACCGACTCCTACCGGCTCGCCAGCACCCGAGCCCGGGCCGAGGAACCGGTCAAGGCCAGCTGAACCATCCGCGTCCGCCCCGCCTGCCGCGGGGCGGACTCACAGCCAGGGCACCTGAGCCGGCCGTGAGATCCTCTCCATCATGATCGAGAGCGAGCACAGGCAGCGGGCGATAGCAGGCGTCGAGGCCCACGTTCGCGGCTTCTTCACCGGCCATGCGATCACGGTCAGCGATTACGACCTGGGACGTGGACGAAGGGAAGCCGTTCCAGACCTGAGGATCCTCACCGTCAGCCCGGGACCTCGCGCCGACAGCTGGGCCTACATCACCGCCGGCTGCTGGTCCACGGTCGAGACGGACGGCCACGGCCTCGAATTCGTCCTCACCACGCCCGTCCGCGACGAACGCTTCGCTGATCTCCTGGCCATGACCGCCTACTACCACGCCGATCACCACCTCGATCTCGAGCACAGCCTGCCCATCGGGGAGCCCTGGCTGCCCGGGTCCCACTGCGACCACCTGCTGATCAGCCTCCCCTACCTCCATGGCCCTGACCTGGAACGCTGCCCACTGCCGGACGGCCATGCCCGCATCCTCTGGGCCCTGCCGGTCACCGCAGCCGAGATGGCATACCGCCGCGAGCACGGCCACGAAGCCCTTGAGCAGCTTTTCGACGAGAACGCGGTGGTCCCGACCGATCCAAGGCGTCCATCCGTCGCCTGAACCTCGCGGGCACAGTCCGGGCACGAGCGGCAACCGGGGAGTCCTCCAGTACCGTCAAAACTCGTCGACATGTTGAGGCACAGTGATCACCGATTGCTGCCCAAAGCCATCGGCAAACGCTGTCCGCCTTCAGGTTCTGGCTCAACTTCCGGACGCTGTTGGTGATCTTCATCTGCACCCGGGCGCGTGCGGGGCGGGACTGGTCTCACAGACTCGGCATCAGATCGGTCAGCGGAAATGCCCTCACATCCTCAGGAGGGCGCGACAGGTGCAGCGTGGTGTGGAAGTAGCCGTCAGCCTCCTTCCCATACGGGTCCTCGCCGCCTGCGGTCACCGCTTGGATGGCGTACTGCTGTTCATCCGCGTCTGTGAAGCGTCGTTGCGGGAAGGTGTGCGTGGTGGCCTTCTCGGTGACCAGGCCGTGTGAGGCCAGGCATGCTGCGATGGACGCGTACGAGGTCGTGCGCAGCACGAAGGCCGCAACCCACGCCGGGACGTGGACACCGGCCAGGAGCCGCTGGAAAGTGCGGTCAGATAGGAAGGTCGCCCCTCCGGTGATCGTGATCAGCCGGGTGGGCCGCGCGGCGCGGAGCAGGGCAGGGGAAGGAGGCGCGGTTTCGAGGTTCTCGGCGAAGCCTTCGTCCAGCAGGCCGGCCGCGCGTGCGTAGGAGATGGCGTTCGCTGACATATCGAGTCCGATCACCCGTGCGACGTCATGGCGTCGACGAGCCGCGTAGTAGCTGTGGTCCCACTTGATCAGCTCGGCTGTGGTGAGCTCGGTGGCCTGCGGTGACGTGTAGTGGGAGTAGAGGTCGTCCAGTGTCACCTCATGGTTGATGAGGGCCGCATTGATGCCGTACGAGCAGCAAATGTCCAGCACTGTTACCGGTTCTGCCGTGCGGACTGTCTGACCGCAGGCCGTGAGCGCCCGCCGGAAGATGTTCTGTCCGTGATGGGGCACCTGGTAATCCAGTGGGCCCAACGCCCGGAAATAGGCCCGCGGATCCGGCTGATCGTAGATGTGGTCGAACGACGTCATGCCCGATGGGACGTGAGTCCGCGACGTCCGCGCGTCGCCGGCAGCCGATGCTTCCATGCCCGTGTTCCGCGCACTGCTCATCCGGGTTCTCCTCACGCAGTCCAGGTCTACCGTCCCGTCAGAGTCAGCGACTCCAGTGGGCTATGGGAACAAGGCGGGAGGAAGACCAGCCATACGCCGCAGCAGGCAAGGTGAAGATCACCAACAGCATCGATCTTGTGATCGGCGACAGAGTCCGAAATTCCCCAGGAGCTGGCCGACGTTCGGAGCGTCCGTCCTGCGGGCAGCGGAAAACCGTTCGACAGGCCTAGCCGGGATGGAGCATGATCCGCGCTCGTGACGACGCCGAAGGAGCTCCTGATCCAGGCCGCCGCCCGCAACAACGCCGAGTGGTGCGCGGCGATGAGCCGATCGCACGGCCTGGCGGGTGAGTTCAGGGCACAGGCCTGGGCCGCCCCGGCCCGAACGCCGTTGTATTACCCCGACGCGGTGACGCTGGTGCCAGCGGCTGACTCGGCCGTGCTGGCAGCCCGGATCGACACCACCGCGCCCGGCGCCTCCGTCAAGGACAGCTTCGCTGACCTCGACCTGACGGAGGCCGGCTTCCAGGTGCTGTTCGAGGCACAGTGGATCCACCGCCCGGCGAGTGCGCCCGCCGCCGCATCGGACCTTGCCTGGGACGTGGCGGGCGATCTGGACACGCTGCGCGCCTGGGCGCTCGCGTGGGACGACGGGGGAGGCAACGCGGACCTCTTCCGGCCCGAACTGCTAGACGACCCGGCCACCTTCGTGCTCGTCGGACAGTCCCCTGACGGCCGGGTGATTGCCGGAGCGGTGGCGAGTCGCAGCGACCAGGTGGTCGGAATCTCCAATGTCTTCGCTCTGGACGGCGGCCCTGACGCGGCCTGGCCGGTCGTACTCGACGCGGTGCACTGGCTGTTCCCCACCCTGCCGGTGGTCGGCTACGAGCACGCCGACGACCTGGCGGTCGCCGTCCGCCATGGCTTCGAGCCGGTCGGTCCGCTGCGGATCTGGCTGCACGTCTAGGCTGGCTCCAGGGCTGCCCGAGCCGCCGCTCGCGACCACGGCCCCATGGAAAACGTCGCTGATCTTATGATCGGGGGTCAGGTTCTGTGCAGGATCCGCCGGTGATGCCTGCTTGGCCGGAGCCCCCCGGGGGGCTCCGGCCAAGCAGGCGCAACCAGACAGGAACTCCACCAAGATCGCAGGCGAGCCGGACGTAATCGGCAGCAGCGGAAGGGAGCAGGAAGAGGTGGCACGGGCAGGTCCCAGATTTGATCCGGGTGCGCCTCCAGATCGTCCTGCGTGAGCTGCTGTCCAGAGCCGTGAGCACTGCCTCCCGAACTGCTGTCGAATCGCTGCTCTGTGACGGGAACAGAGCCAGGCGGAGCACCTTCAGCTGCCTGCGCCAGTGCGGGTCGGCGCCGTGCGCGGTCTGGACGGTGGCCTCCAATATCCACGCGCTGCCAGGGGAGGCCAGCGAAGTGGTGATGCTCCGGCGGTAGGCGCCGCCACTGACAGAACGGTCAGCCGATCCGTCAGGAACGGGCGTAGAGCAGGGCCATGACGGCGGCCGCGTACGCCCGGGACCGGTCCCAGACCGCGAAGTAGTCAGTGTGCATCTGCCTGGCCTCCTCGGTGCGGGCGGGCGAGATCCGGATGCCGTTGCCGTGTCCCAGGAGAAGGCTGGCGCGGCGGCTCATCTCGGGGCCAAGACCGCGGACCGGCTCCACCGGCTCGCCTCCTTGAAGCGTGCCGTCGGGATGATAGGCCTCGTACAGGCCGGCGCGCCCCCGGTAGCCCGCGCGGCTGGCCTGCAACAGCCGCGCCTGCGCTGCGACCTTCTGTATCAGTCCGGCCCGACTTCGAACGCTTCGCCCGCGCGTTGGCCGACGGCCACCTTCGCCGGGCAGCCGACCTTCGTGAGCGCGGGCACGCGCTGCCCGGAGCGGCCACCGCCCTCGATGCCCTGGACGCCGACGGTGTCCGCCAGACTGTGGTGTCCGGCAACATCCGCCCGGTTGCCCAGACCAAGCTGTCCGTCTTCGGCCTCGACCGGCACATCCTGTGGGAGATCGGCGCCTACGGCGAGGACCGCGAAACGCGTGCCGACCTCGTCCGCCTCTGCCTCCAGCGCGCCGACACCAAAACCCGAGATGCGGTACTGATCGGGGACACCCCCGCCGACGTGCAAGGCGCGCACGCCAACGGTGTACGGGTGATCGCCGTGGCCTCCGGACGCAGCGACGAAGCCGCCCTGCGCGCCGCTGGCGCCGAGACCGTTCTCTCCGACCTGCGCGACACCGAACTGCTCGTCGGACTCGTACGCGGCATCGAATAGGACACCCCCAGCCTCGCGGGTTTGTCTCTTTCGTGAGCTGAGTTGCGCGTGTGGGTAAGCCATTTGAGGGTCGTCGCTCAGAAGTGCTCGTCGTGCCAGGGTTTGTCATCCGTAGTGCTGCGGACACCTCCCCCCTGCTCGCGGCGGGCAGCGGGCGGCCTCAAGGAACGAGGCGGGCAGATGCACTCTGTTGGCGCCGAGTCGGCGTTCCCATGCCTGCTATCGTCCGCATTGTTCTGCTACCGCGGACGCGGGCTGACCTCCCGGCGTCGCCAGATTGGGAGCCTTTCCTGTGAGCAGTGACGATGCCGTCAGCCGACTTCCGGCACGAGCCTTCCGGCTTGTCGTCACGGGCGGTGGCACGGGCGGGCACACCTATCCGGCGCTCACGGCGGTACGGACCCTGCAGGCCAGACTCGGTGCTGCCGGCAGAGCCCTGGATGTTCTGTGGGTCGGAACTGCGGAGGGCCTGGAAGCCCGGGTTGCTGCCGCCGAGCACATCCCGTTCATCACGGTGGCCACCGGCAAGGTGAGGCGCAGCAGCAACCCGCTGAAGCTGGTGTCCCCCGCCAATGTGCGGGACATGGGGCGGGTGCCGCTCGGTGTGGCGCAGGCCCGCTCGATCGTCTCCGATGCCCGTCCGGATGTCGTGCTGGCCACCGGCGGCTACGTGGCCGTGCCGGTGGGCCTGGCCGCCCGTATGTGCCGCCGTCCGCTCGTCGTCCACGAACAGACCGTGCGGCTCGGCCTGGCCAACCGTGCGCTCGCCCGTGCCGCAACGCGCTTCGCCGTATCCTCGGCGTCCTCGCTTCAGTACCTGCCGGAAGGCTCCCGTGCGGCAGCGGTCGTCACCGGAAATCCGGTGCGCCCTGAGGTGCTGTCCGGTTACGCGGACAAGGCCGTCGAAGCCCTTGGTCTGGGCCGGTTCGACCGCACCCGCCCGACCGTGTACGTGACAGGAGGTGCGCAGGGATCGCAGCAGATCAACCGGCTTGTGGGCGAGAGCCTGCCCTGGCTGCTGTCCCAGGCCAATGTGATCCACCAGTGCGGGCCTGCTCACGAAGCCGGGCTGCGGGAGCAGGCGACGGTACTGCCCCGTGAACTTTCGGACCGCTACGTGGTCATGGGCTTCGTCGGCCCGGAGCTGCCCGACGTCCTGGCCCTCGCGGATGTGGTGATCTCCCGCAGCGGTGCGGGCACGATTGCGGAGCTGACCGCGCTGGGGAAGGCGGCCGTACTGGTCCCGCTCGCGACCTCGGCCGGCAACGAGCAGGAGCACAACGCCCGCCACCTGCAAGACTCCGGTGCGGCGGTCGCCCTGCTCGGCACGGCGACGCCCGACACCCTGCGTGAGGCGGTTGCGCCCCTGCTCGCTGATCCTGTCCGCCGCGCCGACATCGCTGCCCGCGCCCGGTCGCTCGGCCGGCCGGATGCCGCCGACCGGCTGGTGGACGTCCTGCTGTCCGTCGTCACCGGCGAGTAGCAGGGCTTCTACAGCAGATGTGGGCGGGCGCCGTCCACGATGACCTTCACGCATGCGGTGAATGCCGGGTAGGCGTCCTGCCAGGGGTCGTGCACGTCCTCGCCGTCGAGGTACAGCCGCAGCTTTGCCGCGCTGGTCTCGTCGGCCAGTCCGTGGAGCTCGCGCAGGACGGCACGGTCCATCGCCAGCACGGTGTCGGCCCACTGCAGCATCCGGTGGTTGACCTTGACGGCGCGGTGGTCCTCGATGTCGTAGCCGGACGCGGCGGCCGCCCTGATCATGTTCGTGTGGGCGCCCTTGCCCACGTGCTTCTCGCGCAGGCCGGCGGAGCGGATCTCGACCGTGTCGCCGCCGAGCTGGGCGAGGACGGCTGCTGCGATCGGGGATCGGTTGTGGTTGCCCACGCACACGACGAGGATGCGGCGCCAGCGAGGGAACCGGCCGGTGCCGTTCTCCCCCGCGTCGGAGTCCGCGGATGGCGCCGTGCTTGTTTGGTCGGTCATGGTGTCTCTCCAGTCTGGTCGGTGGCCGGTGCGTTGGTGGCCCACGGCGTGGGCACCTGTCATGACGTCGCGCGAAGTGCCCGGCTGAGCGCGGCCACGGCGAAGTGGGCGGCCTCCTCGCTCAGGGCCGGGTGGAACGGCAGGCTGAGGATCTGCCGACCGGTCTCGTCGGTGACGGGCAGCGGGCGGTGCCAGGTGGCGAATGCGGGCTGTGCGTGGTTCGGCGGGTAGTGCACGCCCACCCCGATGCCCTGGCCGCGCATGACCTCGAACACGGTGTCACGCTGGTCGGCGCTGACGCGCACGACGCAGTTGAACGGCACGCTGCGGTCCACGTCGACGTCGATGAGAGCGGCGGTGTCCAGCTTGCTCAGCGCGTCCCGGTACGTGCGCCACAGGTGCGTGCGCTTGGCCGCGACGGTGGAGAAGTGTTCGAGCTGGACCAGGCCGAACGCGGCGTTGATCTGGGACAGTTCGCTCCTCAGGCCCGGGCCCTCGACCGCGTACGACGTGATCGAGGCGCGTTCCTTCCCTGACTGTGCGAGCCCGAACAGACGCAGGCTCCGGGCTTGGCGTGCTTCTTCGGGGCTGCGCGGCACGATGGCGCCGCCCTGGCCCGTCGTCAGGTTCTTGATGGGGTCGAAGGAGAAGCACGTCAGCGCCCCGGTGCTGCCGACCATCCTGGTGCCGGTGCGAGAGCCGAAGGCATGGGCGGCGTCCTCGATGAGGAGGATGCCCCGCGCGTCGAGGACGTCCCGGATGCTGTCCAGGCCGACGGACCTGCCGCCGTACAGCACGGGCATCACGGCGCGTGTGTTCGGGCTGAGCGCGCCCAGAACGCTGTCGCTCGTCACACACAGCGTGGCCGGGTCGACGTCGATGAACCGGGGCGCGGCGCCGACGGCCACGATCGCCTGGACACTCGCGCAGAAGGTGAGCGAGGGGACGATCACTTCGTCTCCCGGGCCGATCCCGGCGGCCTGCAGGCCGATGACGAGCGCTGTGGTCCCCGAGGACACCGCGACCACATCCTCGACCCCGAGGTACTGGGCGAGGGCCTGCTCAAACCGCTCGGTCAGTGGACCGTGCCCGTACTGGCCGGTGGGCAGCACTGCGGCTATCGCCGCCGCCTCACCGCCGTGCAGGAAGGGACTCGCGTTTTGGCCGACCCCGGCCGGAAGGGTAGTCGTCTGCATCTGTGCCTTTCCCTCTCTTGATGGCTGGCGGGATGACGCCGGCGGCGCGTTCAGACACGTTCGGGGACGTTGCGGGCCTCGGTGGAGAGCACCGCGACGTACTTCGTCAGGCAGACGTCCGGCTCGTACTCGAGGCGGTCGTGGTCGACGTCGCGGTGGAACAGGGCGTTCACGGTCTGCCTGACCATGTCCGCGCCAGCTGCTTCGCTCAGGAGGAACCCGGCGGCGAACCGCAGGTTGATCTCTGTCATGACGACGCGGTCGGAGCCGTCCTGGGTGATGAAGCCCTGCACGTCGGCGGGCCCTACGGCCCCCACGGCGGCCAGGACGTCCTTCACCCGTGCCGTGGCCTCGTCGTCGTGGAAGGTGGCCGCGACCATCGACATTCCGCCGTGGACCATGAGCCGCTTGCGCAGCACTACGGAGGCCCGGCCCTGCCGGTCTACGAGGCAGTCCGCGGAGAACTCCTGGCCCTCGACTCTTTCCTGCACGATGGGGTCGGTGACCAGTTCGCACAGGATTCTCGCCTGCGTCTTGGTGGAGCAGAAGTACAGGTCCTTCGAGCCCTGCCCGCGACGCGGCTTGACGACGAGCCTGCAGTCGTCGGGGACCTGGCCGATCTCATCCGGCAGGAATGTCGCCGGAGTGGGGATGCGGTGCCTCCTGACCACCTGGTCGAAGACCGCCTTGTCGATCGAAGCCTTGGCCGCGGCCGGCGGCGGGAGCAGCGTGCTCACCCCGAGGCCCGTCAGCTCCTCCCGCATGTCGATGAGCAATGGCAACTCGTGCTCGACTGTCGACACAAGCCCTTCGACGCCCAGGTCGGCGCACAGCTGGCGGAGATCCCTGGCGTAGTTGGGGCTGTCGGCCCGCGCGACGGTGCGCGCGGTGATCCCGGGGATCAGGAGCCCCGGCGCGAGGGGGTTCGAATCGGTGCCGATGACCTCGTGGCCGAGCTTGAGCAGCTCCATGGCCAGATCGAGCCCGGGAGCCCCGCCGACTCCGGTGACCAGGATCCGCCGGGCTGTCGTCCCCTCCTGCATGATGCGTCCTCTCGTTCGCAGGCAGGTGGGCGCTATACGGCGGCGGGACCGACCGCGGTGGGGACGGGCCACCAGTCGGGGTTTTGCCGGTACCACTCGACGGTCTCGGCGAGGCCCTCCTGGAAGTCACGCTGCGGACGGAAGCCGAGCGCCTCGGCCTTCTTCCAGTTGATCGAGTAGCGGATGTCGTTGGCAGTGCGGTCCGGCACGTAGGTGATGGCGTCGGTGCTGGCTCCGGTTTCGCGGACCAGGAGCGTGGTGAGCTCATTCGTCGTCAGGTCCGTGCCGCCGCCGAGGTTGTAGACCTCTCCCGGGATGCCCTTGCGGAGCACCGTCTCAACGCCCTGGCAGTTGTCCTCCACGTGAAGCCAGTTGCGCACGTGCTCACCATGGCCGTGCACGGTGACCTGCTCCCCCTGCAGGAGGCGGGTGACGAACCGCGGGATGATCTTCTCGGGGTACTGGCAGGGCCCATAGTTGTTGCTGGACCGGGTGACGCACACCGGGACGCCGTAGCTGTGGAAGTACGCGGTCGCAATCATGTCGCTGGCCGCTTTCGACGCGGAGTACGGCACGGTCGGCCGCAGCTGGTCGTACTCCATGGCGGAGCCCGACGGCAGCGATCCGTACACCTCGTCCGTCGAGGCGTGGAGGAACTTCCGGATCCCGGTTCGCCATGCGCAGTCCAGCAGCGTCTGCGTGCCGAGTACGTTCGTCGAGACGAAGTTGCCCGCGTCGGACAGGGACCGGTCAACGTGTGACTCGGCCGCGAAGTGGACCACCGCGTCGTGCTCGCTCATGAGCTGGAGCGTGAGCGCCCGGTCGAGGATGTTGCCGTGGACGAAGGTGAACTTCGGTGAGGACAGCGCCGTCTGCAGGTTCTTGCGGTTCCCCGCGTAGGTGAGAGCGTCGAGGACGGTCACCTTGGTGATGCTGTCGTCCTGCAGGAGCCGCCGGGTGAAGTGCGAGCCGATGAATCCGGCGCCGCCCGTGACAAGGACCTTTTCCATGTGTCTGGCCTATCTGCGAGTCGGGTGAGGGGACGGCTGAGCGCAGTACGCGTCGCGTGCGGGGAGATCGGTCAGACGCTGGTGCAGGCCGCGTACTGCGGGAGAACACCGGCGGCCATCGCTTGGCGAAGGCTGGGTGCCGCGGCGTCCTTTGCCGAGAGGACGGGGGCGATGTCGGCTGGCCACCTGATGCCGATGTCGGGGTCCAGCGGATGCACACAGTGCTCGCGTGCCGGGTCGTGGCCTTCGGACAGCAGGTAGACGAGAGCCGAGCCGTCCTCAAGCGACAGGAAAGCGTGCGCCAGGCCCTCGGAGAGGACGAGCGCGGTGTGGTTGTCCTCGTCCAGCCGCTCCATGTGCCACGTCCGGAAGGTGGGAGAGCCCTGCCTGAGGTCCACCACTACGTCCAGAACGGCTCCCGACACGCAGGTGACGCCCTTGGTCTGGCCCGGCGGCATGTCCGTGAAGGCAATGCCGCGCAACGCACCGCGTCTTGAGACAGAAACGTTCGCCTGCATCAGGCGCAGGCTTCGGCCGGTCGCCGCTCGCAGCGCATCGTCCCTGAACCACTCGGTGAACGAGCCGCGGTTGTCGTGGTGGGTGACCGGCTCGTACTTCCATGCTCCTGGAACAGCCAGCGGACGCAGATCCGGTGGGGTCGTCATGAGTCCTCCTTGTCGTGACTCCGCGCTCGGCGCGGAACTACGGCGCTCGACGGTCCGCAGACGTGGGGCACGGTCCTGCCTGCGGGACGTTCTCGAGCGCCGCCCGGCGCTCCGGTCAAGGTCAGGAGACCGGGCGGCACATTCCCAGGGAATCGGCTCTCGTGCCTGCGGGGGAGGCACACAAGGGGGGCTAACAGATCACAGGACAATCCGGGGGTTTTCCGCAGCCCGGTCCCGGCCTACGCTCGGGCCACCCCACGGCAACGGGGCCGCGGGGCCCGAACTGATGGGGGGCCGAGTTGGCAGGCACACAGCGCCGCACCCGGGTCCGCAACGAGGAGCTGGCGCGTCTCATCCAGGCGGCCGGCGCCAGTCACAAATCTCTCGCTCACCAGGTCAACCGGATCGCTCGGGAGGCCGGGCGGGAAACGAAGTACGCGCACACGAGTGTCGCCAATTGGGTGAAATTGGGAATGGTCCCCCGCGAACCCGTTCCGCGCTATCTGGCCGCTGCGCTGGGCGAACGTCTCGGGCGGACCGTCACGGTCGAGGAAATCGGCATGTTCGACCGGCAACGCGGCGAAGGCGATATGGGGTTGGATTTCCTGCGCGACCCCTCCGATGCCATCCGCGTCGCCGCGACCTACTGGAGAACCGTGGACCGCCGAAAATTCGTCCGCAACGGATTCGCTGTCTCTGCCTTCACGACCCCCGTCACCCGATGGCTGACCCAGCCCGCCGACACCGCCACCGTCCATCAGGGCGGCCGTCAGGTCGGGCGCGCAGACCTGGACGAGCTGTGGCAGGCCGCCGACGAAGCCCGGCTCTGGGACTCGAAATACGGCGGAGGGAACTGGAAGACCAGCTCCGTCACCGAATGCCTGCGGCTCCGTGCGGCCCCCCTGCTGTCCGGCACCTACTCGCAGGCCATCGGCAAAGAGCTCTTCTCCGCCACCGCCGAACTGTCCCGCGTCGTGGCCTGGTCCGCATTCGACATCGGCCAGCACGAGGCGGCGCAGCGCCACTTCGTCCAGGCGCTGCGCCTCGCCCGGGCGGCCGCAGACGTGCAGGCCGGCTGCTACGTGCTGACCACGATGGCGCTGCAGACCCTGCTGCGCGGCTACCCGCAGCAGGCCGCGGACATGGCCGAGGGAGCCTACGAGCGCGCCAAGAACGTCGCGGCCCCGCGGGTCCTGGCCTTCGCAAAACTGATCGAAGCCCGTGCGCACGGACGCGCACACGACGCGAAGGCGGCCGGTGCCGCGCTGGCCCGCTGCGAGAACCTGCTCGGCTCGATCCGCCCCGGCTCGCACGATCCGGAGTGGCTGTCGTACTTCACGCACGCACGCCTGGCAGCGGACGCGACCGAGATCTACCGCGACCTGGAGAACCCGCGAGCGGCATTCACCTGGAACGAGCAGGCCGACGCCATGCCCTGCGACCAGTTCACCCGGGCCGTCGGCATTCGCCTGTCCGTGCTCGCCAGCAGCCACCTCCAGGCCGATGACCTCGACCAGAGCCTCGCCACCGGCTCCCGGGCCCTGGACGTCCTTCGTACGGTGTCCTCGCCGCGAGCCCACGGGTACCTCCGCGACTTCACCGCGTCCCTGGAGCCATGGAAGAAGGACCAGGCCGTCTCCGAGTTCATCCACCGGACACGGACCGAGCTCACCTCTGCAGCCTGAGAAGGCGTTTGATGCAAGCGAAGAACTAGGTCACGCGGAGTGACCGTGCCTCCGGGCTCTCATGCCGGTCGCTGGTTCCCGTGTGTGCCGGGCCGTGCCAGGTGGCTGCGCCGGTTCCGGCTGCGCAGGCGTCCTGGGCGGCTAAGACCTCGGCGAGCAGCGGAATGTGGTCGAGGGTCCTACCAAGGCTTTGAGCTTGCCATTTAACGACCGGCGTCGAACGCGGCTCGAACTTGATCAGCGTTTTCGCACTTCAGCGGACACGTGGGCGGCCTTCGTCTGATCCTGTGCTCCGTCACAGAGTGGATCAGCGCGAAGGCCGTGGTCGTGAGTTTGGTGCATCAGGGCGTCCTGCGGGATGCGTTCGCGGAAGTGTCACGCTTCCGGTCGGAGTTGTACGCGTGTCTGACCGTGCGGGGCGACGCGTTGTTCGAGTTAGAAGTCATCTCATTTGGTGAGTCGGCGGTAGCAGATGAGGGTGCAGGCGATGGCGGCGAAGGCGAGGAAGTGTTCGGCTTTGCGTTCGTAGCGGCGGTGGAGTCGGCGGCAGCCGGCGAGCCAGGCCACGGACCGCTCCACGACCCAGCGGTGGCGGCCCAGGCGGGTGGAGGACTC
>NZ_JAODTZ010000083.1 GCF_025399795.1 Streptomyces rhizosphaerihabitans
TTTCCTGAGTCGGAATTCCCGCCCCGTTCGGGGACTGGTTCCGGAGCACGAAGCTTCCGAGTTCCCGTTCAGGCGGAGACGTAAACGTACTGGAGCGGAGCGCCACGATGCAAATCGAGGTGCTCCGCTCCTGGTTGGGGCTTTGCCGGAGGTCAGACCTCGACGACGACCGGGAGGATCATCGGGCGTCGGCGGTAGGTGTCGGACACCCACTTGCCCAGCGTGCGGCGGATGAGTTGCTGCAGCTGGTGGGGCTCGACCACACCATCCTGGGCCGACCGCTCCAGGACTTCCCTGATCTTCGGGATGACATCGACGAAGACCGAGTCGTCGATGCCGGAACCACGTGCCTGCACGTGCGGGCCGGCCGTGAGCTTGCCGGTGCTGGCGTCCATCACCACGAAGACCGAGATGATGCCCTCGTCGCCGAGGATCTTGCGGTCCTTGAGCGCGGGTTCACCGACGTCACCGACCGAGAGTCCGTCGACGTAGACGTACCCCGCCTGGACCTTGCCGGAGATCTTCGCCTTGCCCTCGATCAGGTCGACGACGACGCCGTCCTCGGCGATCACGATCCGGTCGTGCGGAACACCGGTCAGGGCGCCTAGCTCGGCGTTGGCGCGCAGATGGCGCCATTCGCCGTGGACCGGCATCAGGTTGCGCGGCTTGCAGATGTTGTAGAAGTACAGCAGCTCGCCCGCGGAGGCGTGGCCGGAGACGTGCACCTTGGCGTTGCCCTTGTGGATGACGTTCGCGCCCCAGCGGGTCAGGCCGTTGATGACGCGGTAGACCGCGTTCTCGTTGCCCGGGATCAGCGACGACGCCAGGATCACCGTGTCGCCCTGGACGATCCGGATCTGGTGGTCGCGGTTCGCCATCCGGGAGAGGGCTGCCATCGGCTCGCCCTGGGACCCCGTACAGACGAGGACGATCTGGTGATCCGGAAGGTCGTCGAGCGTCTTGACGTCGACCACCAGGCCCGGCGGGACCTTCAGATAGCCGAGGTCCCGTGCGATGCCCATGTTGCGGACCATCGAACGGCCGACGAAGGCGACCCTGCGGCCGTACTCGTGGGCGGTGTCGAGGATCTGCTGGATGCGGTGGACATGGCTGGCGAAGCTCGCCACGATGATCCGCTTGCTGGCGCCGGCGAAGACCTGGCGCAGTACGTTCGAGATGTCGCGCTCGGGCGGGACGAAACCCGGGACCTCGGCGTTCGTGGAGTCCGAGAGAAGAAGGTCGATGCCCTCCTCGCTCAGACGGGCGAACGCGTGCAGGTCCGTGAGCCGGCCGTCCAGCGGGAGCTGGTCCATCTTGAAGTCGCCGGTGTGGACGACCATGCCCGCGGGAGTGCGGATGGCGACCGCGAGGGCGTCCGGGATGGAGTGGTTGACCGCGACGAACTCGCAGTCGAAGGGGCCGATGCGCTCGCGGTGGCCCTCGGCCACTTCGAGCGTGTAGGGCCGGATGCGGTGCTCCTGGAGCTTCGCCTCGATGAGGGCGAGGGTCAGCTTGGAGCCGATCAGCGGGATGTCCGGCTTCTCGCGCAGGAGGAACGGGACGCCGCCGATGTGGTCCTCGTGGCCGTGCGTGAGCACGATGCCCTCGATGTCGTCGAGGCGGTCCCTGATGGACGTGAAGTCCGGCAGGATCAGGTCGATTCCGGGCTGCTCCTCCTCGGGGAAGAGCACTCCGCAGTCGACGATCAGCAGGCGGCCTCCGTACTCGAAGACCGTCATGTTCCGGCCGATCTCGCCGAGGCCGCCGAGCGGGGTGACCCGGAGGCCGCCCTTCGGGAGGACCGGCGGTGCGCCGAGTTCAGGATGCGGATGACTCAAAAGACTCTCCTCACCACGCACGCCACGTACCTGGCAAGGCACGTGGCGTGCGTGACGTTCGTGCAGTAGCTGTTGTGTGTGGGGTGCAGACCGATGGCCTGCGGGTCGTGCGTATTCAGTTGTGAAGTCTGTGGTTAGAGCTCTACCCCGCCGGCGCCGAGATCGATCTTGAGCTGAGTGGTCTCCTCGGGCGACAGTTCGACCATCGGGGCGCGCAGCGGACCGGCGGGCAGGCCCTGGAGGGCGAGCGCGGCCTTGGTCGTCATGACGCCCTGGGTGCGGAACATGCCGGTGAAGACGGGGAGCAGCTTCTGGTGGATCTCGGTGGCCTTCTGGACGTCGCCCGAGAGGTACGCGTCGAGCATCGCGCGCAGTTCCGGGGTGACGACGTGGCCGACCACGGAGACGAAGCCCACCGCGCCGACGGAGAGCAGCGGCAGGTTCAGCATGTCGTCGCCGGAGTACCAGGCGAGGCCGGAGCGGGCGATGGCCCAGCTGGCCCTGCCGAGGTCTCCCTTGGCGTCCTTGTTCGCGACGATACGCGGGTGCTCGGCGAGTCGCACCAGGGTTTCGGTGTTGATCGGGACGCCGCTGCGGCCGGGGATGTCGTAGAGCATGACGGGCAGTTCGGTCGCGTCGGCGATGGCCGAGAAGTGCCGGTACAGACCCTCTTGCGGGGGCTTGTTGTAGTACGGCGTCACGGTGAGCAGGCCGTGCGCGCCGGTCTTCTCGGCGTCACGGGCCAGCTCGATGCTGTGGCGGGTGTCGTTCGTGCCGACGCCGGCGACGATGTGGGCGCGGTCGCCCACCGCCTCCAGCACCGCGCGTACGAGATCCGATTTCTCCGCGTTGCTGGTGGTCGGGGACTCACCGGTGGTGCCGTTGATGATCAGGCCGTCGTTGCCTGCGTCCACCAAGTGGGTGGCGAGCCGCTGAGCGCCGTCGAGGTCGAGTCCGCCGTCCGCCGTGAAGGGCGTGACCATGGCGGTGAGGACCCGCCCGAAGGGGGTCTGCGGAGTGGAGGTCGGAGCCATGGGTAATACGCTACTCGCTGCTCAACGCGCGGTCTGCCCTCGGGGGACACGACAAAGCATGACAAAGGTGGAACCCGGCACTGCCTGCTCGGGGGTTCAAGCAGTGCCGGGTCCGTTTGATCAGGCTAGATGAACTTCGCGAAATGCCGCAATACGGACACTTCACTCGGCTCATCCGTACATCTGTGCCGGACCGGTGCGCGGAGGCGCGTTACGGCGCCACGCGCCCGTTGGCGTTGTAGGCCGCGTGCGTGAGCGGCATGAGCCTCGCCCACTCCGCCTCCATCTTCTCGCCGACCATCTCGATCTCCCGCTGGGGGAAGGACGGGACCTTGGCGAGCTCGTGCTGGGTGCGCAGACCGAGGAAGTGCATCAGGGAACGGGCGTTGCACGTGGCGTACATCGAGGAGAAGAGGCCGACCGGGAGGGTGGCACGGGCGACCTCGCGGGCGACACCGGCCGCCAGCATCTCCTGGTACGCGGCATAGGACTGCCGGTAGGACTCCTCCATGGCCGCGGTGACAGTCTTGTACTGCTCGGGGGTGCCCTGGACGAACTCGTACTTGCCGGGGCGCCCCTGCTGGACCAGCTTGCGGTCCTCACCGGGAACGTAGAAGACGGGCTCCAGCTCCCTGTAGCGGCCCGACTCCTCGTTATAAGACCACCCGACACGGTGCCTCATGAACTCGCGGAAGACGAAGATCGGGGCGCTGATGAAGAAGGTCATCGAGTTGTGCTCGAAGGGGCTGCCGTGCCGGTCCCGCATCAGGTAGTTGATCAGGCCCTTGGAGCGCTCCGGGTCCTTCTGCAGCTCTTCCAGCGACTGCTCCCCGGCGGTGGAGACACGGGCGGCGAACAGCACGTCGGCGTCGGAGGCCGTGTGCTTGATCAGCTCGACGGTGACGTCGCCGCGGAAGCTGGGCTTGAGGTCGTCGGCTGGGGTGTCGGTCACGGTGCGGAAGGTCCTTCCATCGCTGGCTCGGGCGGCGACCACTCTACGGCCCGGCACTGACAACGGGGCGTTCGGTACCGTGCCGCGACATTAGGCGCCGAACTTCTGCGAATTCGGTGATTCTGGGCACCTCTTGGGGCGTTCGGCCGTCTGTATGAGTGAGACTGACCTGTTCGAGCAGTTCGAGTCGCTTGTCAACGCATCACCGCATCCCGCGAACCCCCAGAGGAGAAGCACCGCCCATGTTCCGTCGGCGCGAGCCCGTCCCGTTCGCCTTCGTCGCCGAAGCCGACCAGTTCCGCAGCAACGTCACTCCCCCGCCCCGCGAGCGGTCCTCGGCCGGGCAGACAGCCGGCCGGTGGCTCATCGGCCTCACCATGATCGCCGGTATCGCCGGGTCCCTGATCGTCGGAATGCCCGCCCTGTCACAGGATCGGTCACCTGCGACGACGCAGCATTCCGAGGCGTCGGACGGCCGCTGACTCTTCCGGACCCCCAAGGGTGGTGAGCCGGCAACCGGCTCGATAACCTCACCGGGCACAGCCCATGCGTGGATTGAGTGAGGATCAGTCGTGCCCCTGCCCTTTCTGACGGCGGACCGCGCCTTTGACGAGGCGGCGGAGGACGTCGCGCTGCCCTTCGACGACCGCGACCGCTGGCGGCGCCCCTACCGGCCCGGCCCCTGGCGGGTGGGCGCGGCCGCGCTCGTCCTGCTGCTCGCCTCGTACGTGCTCGTCGCGGCCGTGATAATCGCCGTCGCCGGGGCACTGCCCGGCGCCGCGGCCTGCATGGCCGGGGCGACGGTGGTCATCCTGTGCGCGCTGCGGCTGCTGCGCATGGGTGTGTGGGTCAGCGCCCGAGGGCTGCGCAGGGTGGGCTTCTTCGTCACGCACACGACTCCGTGGGAGCAGGTCGCGGCGGTGCGCACGGTGCAGCAGCCGGTGCGCTGGCTGGGACTGCCGCGAACGGTCCAGGGCCAGGCCCTGACGCTCGTCCGCGGGGACCGCTCGCCCGGTGACATGCCGCCGCTGATGACCACGCACAACGCCGATTTCCTGGCGCGTACCGAGGCCTTCGACCGCGCGGCGGACGTCGTCGAGGTGTGGGCCGACGAGTACCGGAGGGTCTGAGGCACTCACCCCGGAGCCGCTCAAGGTCTCGGGGCCGCGTGCGGCCCGGCTCGGTGTGCGGCCCGGCCCGGCGGGATCACCGGCCCGTCCCCGGACAAGATCGCCATCGGTGTCCGGTCCACGCAGGGCCTCGGCCGGCCCTCGGCCGCGGGCTCCCGGCTCCGTACACCGCCCCGGCGCCGCCACGACGGACGGCACCCCGCCTCGGCGGACCCGGGTACCCCGCTGTCGTACGACGAAGGGGCCGGTCCGCGCTGTGCGGGCCGGCCCCTTCGTCGTACAACCTGATCAGGCCTCCAGGGACCGGCCCTCGTGCAGGGCGATGGCCCGCTGCATGGCCTTGCGGGCGCGCGGGGTGTCCCGGGCGTCGTGGTAGGCGACAGCGAGGCGGAACCAGTTGCGCCAGTCGTCCGGGGCGTCCTCGGTCTCGGCCTTGCGGCGGGCGAAGACCTCGTCGGCCGAGTCGCGGTCGATACGTCCGCCCTCGGTGCGCCGCAGCTCGTCGACGGGCAGTCCGCCCTCGGCGTCGAGCACGGCGGAGAGCCTGTTGGCCTTCCGGACGAACTGGGTGTTCATCCAGAGGAACCAGACGCCGATGACCGGCAGGATGAGCACCGCGACCCCGAAGGTGACGGTGATCAGGGTGCCGTTCTGGATGAGCAGCACACCCCGGCTGCCGACCAGGACGAAATAGACGACCAGGACGGCGGCCGTGATGGCATAGGTGATCTTCGCGCGCATGTCTGTCGGCTAACTGTCGTACGTCCCCCGGCTCAGCCGAGGTCCAGGAAGTGTTCCAGGCCGAAGGTGAGGCCCGGGGTGGTCACCACGCGGCGGGCGCCGAGCAGGATGCCCGGCATGAAGCTGCTGTGGTGGAGGGAGTCGTGGCGGATGGTCAGGGTCTCGCCCTCGCCGCCCAGCAGGACTTCCTGGTGGGCGAGGAGGCCGCGCAGCCGGATCGCGTGCACCGGGACGCCGTCGACATCGGCGCCGCGGGCGCCGTCCAGGGCGGTCACCGTGGCGTCGGGCTGCGGGGCGCTGCCCGCGCGTTCCCGGGCCGCGGCGATGAGCTGAGCGGTGCGCGTGGCGGTGCCACTGGGGGCGTCCACCTTGTTCGGGTGGTGCAGCTCGATGACCTCGACGGACTCGAAGTAGGGCGCTGCGACCTCGGCGAACTTCATCGTCAGTACGGCCCCGATGGAGAAGTTGGGCGCGATGAGCACGCCGGTCTCCGGGGAAGCGGCCAGCGAGGTGCCGAGTTGCGCGAGGCGCTCCTCGGTCCAGCCGGTCGTGCCGACCACGGCGTGGATGCCGTGCCGGACGCAGAAGTCGAGGTTGCCCATCACCGAGGCCGGAGTGGTCAGCTCGACCACGACCTGGGTACCCGCGTCGACGAGCGTCTCCAGCTTGTCGCCGCGGCCCAGCGCGGCCACCAGCTCCATGTCCTCGGCGGCCTCGACGGCTCGTACCGCCTCGGCTCCGATCCGGCCCTTGGCACCGAGGACCGCCACGCGCAGCTTGCTCATTGCTTCGTTCCTTACCGAGACGGGATTTACGCGACCGCGTCGTGCAGACGGGACGCCTGCTTGTCCTTGACCGGGCCGATGACCGCCAGCGAGGGCCGCTGTCCCAGGACGTCCCGGGCGATCGAGCGGACCTCGTCCGGGGTGACGGACGCTATCCGGGCCAGCATGTCGTCGACCGACATCTGCTCGCCCCAGCACAGCTCACTCTTGCCGATCCGGTTCATCAGCGCGCCGGTGTCCTCCAGGCCGAGGACCGTGGAGCCCTGGAGCTGGCCGATGGCGCGGCCGATCTCGTCGTCCGAGAGGCCGTGCTCGGCGACCTGGTCGAGCTCGTCGCGGCAGAGCTTGAGGACGTCGTGGACCTGGCTCGGGCGGCAGCCCGCGTAGACGCCGAAGAGGCCGCAGTCGGCGAAGCCCGAGGTGTACGAGTACACGCTGTAGGCCAGGCCGCGCTTCTCGCGGACCTCCTGGAACAGACGCGAGGACATGCCGCCGCCGAGGGCGGTGTTCAGGACGCCGAGAGCCCAGCGGCGCTCGTCGGTGCGGGCCAGGCCCGGCATGCCGAGGACGACATGGGCCTGCTCGGTCTTGCGGCCGAGCAGTTCGACGCGGCCCGCGGTGCGGATGGAGCGCAGGCCGTCGCGCGGGGCGATGGGGGCCGCCTCGGCGTTCTTGAAGGCGCCGGCCTTCTCGAAGGCGGCACGGACCTGGCGTACGACCTTGTTGTGGTCGACGTTGCCCGCGCAGGCCACGACGAGGTGCGTCGGGTCGTAGTGCTTCTTGTAGAAGCGGCGGATGCGGTCCGCGGTCAGGGCGTTGACCGTGCTGACCGTGCCGAGGACCGGACGGCCGAGGGGGGTGTCGCCGAGCATGGTGTGCGCGAACAGGTCGTGCACACAGTCGCCCGGGTCGTCCTCGGTCATCGCGATCTCTTCGAGGATCGCGCCGCGCTCGACGTTGACGTCATCCTCGCGGATGAGCGAGCCGGTCAGCATGTCGCAGACGACGTCGATGGCCAGCGGCAGGTCGGTGTCGAGCACGCGCGCGTAGTAGCACGTGTACTCCTTGGCCGTGAACGCGTTCATCTCGCCGCCGACCGCGTCGATCGCCGAGGAGATGTCCAGGGCGGACCTGCGGTTCGTGCCCTTGAAGAGCAGGTGCTCCAGATAGTGCGTCGCGCCGTTCAGGGTCGGCGTCTCGTCGCGGGAGCCCACGTGCGCCCAGATGCCGAACGTGGCGGAGCGCACGGAGGGGAGCGTCTCGGTGACGATGCGCAGCCCGCCGGGCAGGGTGGTCTTGCGGACCGTACCGATGCCGTTCGCGCCCTTGATCAGGGTTTGGGTACGGGCGACGGCCCGCGCCTCCGAAGAGGTGCGGGCCGTCGTCGTGGAGCTACTCGACGTCACTGGTCGGTGTCGTCCTTCTTCTCATCGTCGCTCTCGCCCTCGACCACGGGGATCAGGGAGAGCTTGCCGCGGGAGTCGATCTCGGCGATCTCGACCTGGACCTTGGAGCCCACGGCCAGGACGTCCTCGACGTTCTCCACGCGCTTGCCGCCGGCGAGCTTGCGGATCTGCGAGATGTGCAGCAGACCGTCCTTGCCCGGGAGCAGCGACACGAACGCACCGAAGGTCGTCGTCTTCACGACGGTGCCCAGGTAACGCTCGCCGACCTCCGGCATGGTCGGGTTGGCGATCGCGTTGATCGTGGCGCGCGCGGCCTCGGCCTGCGAACCCTGCTGGGCACCGATGTAGATGGTGCCGTCGTCCTCGATCGTGATGTCGGCGCCGGTGTCCTCCTGGATCTGGTTGATCATCTTGCCCTTGGGGCCGATGACCTCACCGATCTTGTCCACCGGGATCTTGACGGTGATGATCCGCGGGGCGTTCGGGGACATCTCGTCCGGCGTGTCGATCGCTTCCATCATCACGTCGAGGATGTGGAGGCGGGCGTCGCGGGCCTGCTTGAGGGCCGCGGCCAGGACGGAGGCCGGGATGCCGTCCAGCTTCGTGTCGAGCTGGAGGGCGGTCACGAACTCCTTGGTGCCGGCGACCTTGAAGTCCATGTCACCGAAGGCGTCCTCCGCACCAAGGATGTCGGTGAGGGCGACGTAGTGCGTCTGGCCGTCGATCTCCTGGGAGATCAGACCCATGGCGATACCCGCGACGGCGGCCTTCAGCGGCACACCGGCGTTCAGCAGCGACATGGTCGAGGCGCAGACCGAGCCCATGGACGTCGAGCCGTTGGAGCCGAGGGCCTCGGACACCTGACGGATCGCGTAGGGGAACTCCTCGCGGGTCGGCAGGACCGGCACGATCGCGCGCTCGGCGAGCGCGCCGTGGCCGATCTCGCGGCGCTTCGGGGAGCCGACGCGGCCCGTCTCACCGACGGAGTACGGCGGGAAGTTGTAGTTGTGCATGTAGCGCTTGCGGGTCACCGGGGAGAGGGTGTCCAGCTGCTGCTCCATACGGAGCATGTTCAGGGTGGTGACGCCCAGGATCTGGGTCTCGCCACGCTCGAACAGCGCCGAGCCGTGCACGCGCGGGATGGCCTCGACCTCGGCGGCCAGCGTACGGATGTCCGTGACGCCGCGGCCGTCGATGCGGACCTTGTCCTTGATGACGCGCTCGCGGACCAGCTTCTTGGTCAGCGAGCGGTACGCGGCGGAGATCTCCTTCTCGCGACCCTCGAACTGCGGGAGCAGCTTCTCGGCGGCGATCTCCTTGACGCGGTCCAGCTCGGCCTCGCGCTCCTGCTTGCCGGCGATGGTGAGCGCCTGGGCGAGCTCGCTCGTGACCGCGGCGCTGAGAGCCTCGAAGACGTCGTCCTGGTAGTCCAGGAAGATCGGGAACTCACCGGTCGGCTTGGCGGCCTTCGCGGCGAGGTCCGACTGCGCCTTGCACAGGACCTTGATGAAGGGCTTCGCGGCGTCGAGGCCGGCGGCCACGACCTCCTCGGTCGGCGCCTCGGCGCCACCCTGGACGAGCGTGATCGTCTTGTCGGTGGCCTCGGCCTCGACCATCATGATCGCGACGTCGCCGTCCTCCAGGACGCGACCGGCGACGACCATGTCGAAGACGGCGTCCTCGAGCTCGGTGTGCGTCGGGAACGCGACCCACTGGCCGTTGATCAGCGCGACGCGGACGCCGCCGACCGGGCCGGAGAAGGGCAGACCGGCCAGCTGCGTGGACGCGGACGCGGCGTTGATCGCCACGACGTCGTACAGGTGGTCGGGGTTGAGGGCCATGATCGTCGCGACGACCTGGATCTCGTTGCGAAGGCCCTTCTTGAAGGACGGACGCAGCGGGCGGTCGATCAGGCGACAGGTGAGGATGGCGTCCTCGGAGGGACGGCCCTCACGGCGGAAGAAGCTGCCGGGGATCTTGCCGGCGGCGTACATCCGCTCCTCGACGTCCACCGTCAGGGGGAAGAAGTCGAGCTGGTCCTTGGGCTTCTTCGAAGCGGTGGTGGCCGACAGCACCATGGTGTCGTCGTCCAGGTACGCGACGGCGGAGCCGGCGGCCTGCCTGGCCAGCCTGCCCGTCTCGAAGCGGATGGTGCGGGTGCCGAAGGAACCGTTGTCGATAACGGCCTCGGCGTAGTGGGTCTCGTTCTCCACTAGCGTTTTCTCCTCGTCTTCGTCCCGTCCTGCCCGTGTGGCAGGGGGACGGTGGCGGAGAAGCGCTCCTTCTGGTGCGGGCCGGTCTTCGATCGAAGCACCCGGGGCTCTTTCGCCCGGGGGCCACTACCGAGGACCGGCGGCGATGAGGCGCGCTTCCCCTCGTTCGTTGTCGTGAGACGCCCTACCCGGCGGGTACGGCGTCGTCACGCTGTGTTCGTACGTGCGGTTTCCTGCGTATTGCGTTGTGCTACCACACTACAAAGCGTCGGTGACACTCCGCACGTAGAGAGCACGTGCGGCAGCACATACAGCAAAGGGAGCGGCTCCCAAGAAGTGGGAACCGCTCCCTTCGCGGCGTCTTACTTGGCGCCCGCCGCGCCGCGGCGGATGCCCAGGCGCTCGACGAGCGCACGGAAGCGCTGGATGTCCTTCTTGGCCAGGTACTGCAGCAGGCGGCGACGCTGACCGACCAGGATCAGAAGACCACGACGGGAGTGGTGGTCGTGCTTGTGTGCCTTGAGGTGCTCGGTCAGGTCCGAGATCCGGCGCGAGAGCATGGCGACCTGGACCTCGGGGGAGCCGGTGTCGCCCTCCTTCTGACCGAACTCGGTGATGATCTGCTTCTTCGTAGCGGCGTCGAGCGACACGCGTACTCCTCGTAGTCTCATGTCTGCCACCGAGTGCCCCTGGTCCACTTCTCAGGGGAGCTTCCGTGACTCGGGTGGCGGGGATCCGCTGGGCGCGGCCTCCAGAGCAGCGCTCCGGGGGTGCGTACACAAACGGCCGTTACACAGGGTACCAGCCTGACCGGATCGGTCTGTCCGGGTCTTCGAACCTTCCCGGACGGCGCGGACCAGGCCACTAGGGTGACGGCAGAGGTCATTCGTACGTGGGGAAGGGGCCGGCAGAACATGGCCGAGGAAGCGGACAACGACGTCAAGGCGCGCAAGGAGCGGGAGAAGGACGAGCTCTACGCCCTCGACATCTCGGGCGTCGAATGGCAGAGCGCACCGGGCACGGAGGAGCACGAGGAGCGGGTCGAGATCTCCTATCTGCCCGGGGGCGCGGTGGCCATGCGGTCGTCGCTCGACCCGGGGACGGTCCTGCGCTACACGGAGGCGGAATGGCGGGCCTTCGTGCTGGGCGCGCGGGACGGCGAGTTCGATCTGGAGCCGGCCCCGCACACCGGTGGTCTGCCGACGGAGTAGCCGGTCGTCTTCCGACGAGGTGGCCGGTCGCCCGACGGCCGGGTGCGGGCGAGGGTCCGCCGACGGGCCGTGCGGGCCGACGGGGATCGTGGGCCGTCGGGAACTGAGGGGCCGACGCGGAGAAGTCTCCGTGGCGGCCCTTTTGTCTGCCCGCATCGCAGTCCGTACAGGGAGGCAAGTGGCCGTCAGACAGGCGACCGCGAGACAAGTGGCCGCCCTGGTGCCATTGTTTGTCCACTTTCGGGGTCAATAGTGAGCGTGCGTACGCCACTTCTGGGCAGGGTGTGCCGTAACGGGCCGCCGCGGTGAGGTGGACAGGCCTGCCCTACGGACAGTCATGGTGATTAGGCTGGGACCGGGCGCGACGCCTGAACCCATGCACGGGTGGCTCGCGTTACCCGGGGAGCCGGTCAATTCGGACGACCTCGTACGGACTTCGGGCGGCCTCGGTCGTCCGTGAACGTCGACGGACGACAAGTAGACGGTCGCCCCGGCACGACTTGAGGGTGCTCGACCACACCAGGAGGAATTGTGAACAGCGATCGGGACGGGATCCGCGGGGGCTGGGCCACGCCCGGCGATGACCAGTCCGACGCCGAGTCCGCCGTCGAGACGACGGGCGAGTTCACCATCGACTACGCGCCGCCGGCCTGGTACACGCAGAACGCCTCGGGCGGTTCCGGGGATTCGGGGGGCACGGGCGACTCGCAGGGATCGGGCGATACGGGGGATTCGGAAGGACCGGAGGACTCGAAGGAGCCGGAGGCGGAGAGGTCCGAGGAGCCGGAGGGGTCCGAGGAATCCGAGGAGTCCGAGGAGTCCGAGGACTTGGCCGCTTCGGGTGTCTCGACGGCTTCGGGGAGCCCGGTGGTCTCGGATGGTCCGGCGGCTTCACACGTTCCGGCGGCTGCCGCGGCCGGCTCGGCACCCGTCGGCGGCCCCGAGGCTGTCCGGCCGCCCGCCGCGCAGCCCCACGCCGCGCAGCCCCACGCTCCGGCCGTGGCACCTGTCGCGGACGCCGGTGGCGCGACCGCGCTGCCGAACCTTCCCGTTGGTGGATTCCAGGCCCCGTGGACACCTGCCGATTCCCCGGCTCCCGTCGCCGAGCCGGTCGCGCCGAATGCCGTTCCTCCGGCCGCTTCCGCTTCCGCTTCCGCTTCCGCTTCCGACGAACCGGATTCCGGGACCGGGGACCTGGAAAGCGGCGCGACCATGCGGTTCTCCGCTGTCGCGCTGAAGCGTGAGATCGCGGAACGGGCGGTTTCCGAAGCCACGGCGTCCCAGGATGCGGTGGCGGTTGCCGATGCCGATGCCGATGCTTCTGCGGCTGCTGCCGGATCCGGCAGCGAGGGCGCGGAGGCCGAGGGTGGCGTCGGGTCCAGCACCGAAGACGACGGCCGGGGCGACACCGAGGCGGTGGAGGGCGAGGACGAGGCCCCGAGCACGCCCGTGGCCGCGGTCGAGCCCGACGCGGTGGTCGAACCTGACGCCGCAGTCGAACCTGACGCGGTGGTCCAGCCTGAACACGTGGTCCAGTCCGGCCAGATGGCACAACTCCAGCCCGTGGCCGCACCCGAGACCGAGCCCGTCATCGATCCCGTGCTCGCCTACCAGTCGCTGGAGGCCGCCTCCCAGCGCGCGAGCGTGACCGACGTACAGGTGACGGGCCGAGCCGCCACTTCCGACGACGCCGTCGTCGTCTCCCCGGGTGCCGAGTCCGCCGAGGAAACGAGCGCCGTCTCGGCCGAAGTCGAGGCCGAGGGCGCCGAGGGCGTGGAGCCGCGCCTCACGGACGACGAGATCGGCACGGACGGCGATGCCGCTGTGGCCGACGGGTTCCGGCCGCAGTACGCCTCCGCCCGGGACAGCGAGCCCCAGGACGCGGTGCCCGTGGTCCGGCCCGAGGAGCCCGCGGGTGTGCAGGACACGCCCCCCGCCTGGGCTCCGCCGCCACTGCCGCAGGGTGGGCTGCCGCCCCTGCCGCCCGCCTACCAGCCCGCGGCACCGGCCTCGGCCCCGCAGTGGCCCGCCTCCGCGGAGCCCGCACCGGCCGGGCAAGGCCAGGTGCCGCACCAGGCACCGTTGCCTCAGCAAGCGCCCGCCGCACCGGCACCGGGCCAGCCCTTCCAGTCACCCGCGCCCGGCCAGCCCTTCCAACCCCCTGCGCCGACACCCTCGCCCGTACCGGGCCAGCCCTTCCAGCCGCCCGCCGCCCAATCACCCGAGCCCGAGCCCGCGCCCGGCCAACCCTTCCAGCCCCCGGCGCCGCAGCACGTGCCGTCTGCGTGGCCCTCTCCTGGTGCGCCCGGTGCGCCCGGTGTGGCGGGTTCGCCGCAGGGGCCCGCGCCTGTGCAGCCGACCGGATTCGAGAACTCCGTGCCGGCTCCACCGCAGGCCCAGCCTTCGGCACCGCCGGTCCAGGCAGCCGAGGCGCCCGCACCGACTTCGCCGCAGCAGGGGAGTTACGGGTTCCCCCAGTCCGGCACCCCGGACCAGGCATCCGCCCCGCAGGGCAGCTACGGCTTCCCGCAGCCCGACGCACCCGCCCCGGCTCCGGGATACGGGTTCCCGCAGCAGAGCACCCCGCCCCAGAACCAGCAGACGGCCCACCCTGCCGC
The DNA here is from genome assembly GCF_025399795.1 of Streptomyces rhizosphaerihabitans. Taxonomy (GTDB): domain Bacteria; phylum Actinomycetota; class Actinomycetes; order Streptomycetales; family Streptomycetaceae; genus Streptomyces; species Streptomyces rhizosphaerihabitans. The sequence goes on from NZ_JAODTZ010000083.1 coordinate 13,929, forward strand.
CCCGCAGGCTCCCGGCTACGGGTTCCCACAGCCCGGCGCGCCCGCGCCGGATCAGCAGGCGCCCATCCAGCCGTCCCCCACTCCGGGATACGGGTTCCCGCAGCAGAACACCCCGCCCCAGAACCAGCAGACGCCCCACCCTGCCGCCCCACAGGCTCCCGGCTACGGGTTCCCGCAGCCCGGCGCGCCCGCGCCGGACGCCGTACCGCCGCACGCCCCGGCTCAGCCTCCCGCTCCCGTCCTTCAACAGGGCTACGGGTTCCCGCAGCCGGCGGCCAACCCGCCCGCCCCGCAGCCCGGTTACGGCCTCGCGCAGCCGCAGTCGCAGCAGCCCCCGGCTCCGGGGCAGGCGGCCCCGCCGTATCCGGCGCCGGCCCAGCCGCAGAGCCCGCAGCCGCAGTCTCCGCACCAGCCGGGCCCTGCGCCCGTACAGCAGCAGCCCGCCGTCCCGACCGCTCCCGTCGACCCGCGGACCGGTACCGCCTGGCCGCAGCCCGTGCAGCACGATCAGCGGCAGCCGACCAATCCCGGTGCGGCCCCGCTCGGCTACACCGCGGCGGTGGAGCTGTCCTCCGACCGGCTGCTCAACAACAAGAGGCAGAAGGCCAAGAGCGGTCGTCCGACCGCCGCGTCGTCGCGCTTCAAGCTGGGCGGGAAGAAGGAAGAGGCCGAGCGGCAGCGGAAGTTGGAGCTGATCCGGACTCCGGTGCTCTCGTGCTACCGGATCGCCGTCATCAGCCTCAAGGGCGGTGTCGGCAAGACGACCACGACCACCGCGCTCGGCTCCACGCTCGCCACCGAGCGGCAGGACAAGATCCTCGCGATCGACGCCAACCCCGACGCCGGTACGCTCGGCCGCCGGGTGCGTCGCGAGACCGGCGCCACCATTCGTGACCTCGTGCAGGCGATCCCGTACATCAACTCGTACATGGACATCCGGCGGTTCACCTCCCAGGCGCCCTCCGGGCTGGAGATCATCGCCAACGACGTCGACCCTGCCGTGTCCACGACGTTCAACGACGAGGACTACCGGCGCGCGATAGACGTCCTGGGCAGGCAGTACCCGATCATCTTGACCGACTCCGGTACGGGTCTGCTGTACAGCGCCATGCGCGGGGTGCTCGACCTCGCCGACCAGCTCATCATCATCTCGACGCCGTCGGTGGACGGGGCGAGCAGTGCCAGTACGACGCTGGACTGGCTGTCGGCGCACGGGTACGCGGACCTCGTCTCGCGGTCCATCACCGTCATCTCCGGAGTGCGCGACACCGGAAAGATGATCAAGGTGGAGGACATCGTCAGCCACTTCGAGACGCGCTGCCGCGGTGTCGTGGTCGTGCCGTTCGACGAGCACCTGTCCGCGGGTGCCGAGGTCGACCTCGACATGATGCGCCCGAAGGTACGGGAGGCGTACTTCAACCTCTCCGCGATGGTCGCCGAGGACATCGCGCGGCACCAGCAGTCGCACGGGCTGTGGACGAACGACGGCAACCCGCCGCCGGTGGCCGCCCCGCCGATGCCGGGCCAGTACGTTCCGGGTCAGCAGGTCCCCGGACAGTACCCGGGTCAGCAGGTCCCCGGACAGTACCCGGGTCAGCAGGTCCCCGGACAGTACGTTCCGGGTCAGCCCGCGCCGGGTCAGGCTCCGCAGCAGCCCCAGCCCGGACAGCCGTACGCCCAGCCGGGACAGCCCTACCCGCAGCAGCCCGGTCAGCCCCATCCGCAGGCGCCGGGGCAGGGTTACCCGCAGCCGCAGCCGCAGCCGCAGCCGCCTCAGCCTGGTCAGCAGTTCCAGCCCGGACAGCCGTACCAGCCGAACCAGGGGCAGACCCCGCCGCCTCCGGCACCACCTCAGCAGTAAGCAGTAAGGCGATCGGCCCCGTCGAGGGGCCGGTTCCCGCTCGGCCCGCACCGTTCACGGACGGTGCGGGCCTTCGCGCGTCCGGACCAGCGTTGATCGACACAGAGACGCCCGACCCCGGAGCCGTACGTCGGACGGGGGCTGACGGACCGAGAGGGACTACTCCCCGTCGTACGCCTCGATCAGTTCCCGCGAGCGCTTCACATCGTCGGTGATGGCTTCCAGCAGGGCGTCGATGGAGTCGAACCGGGCCTGGCCGCGGACGAAGGCGAGGAAGTCGACGGCGACGTGCAGACCGTAGAGGTCGAGGCCGACGCGGTCGATGGCGTACGCCTCCACCGTGCGCTCGGTGCCGTCGAACTGGGGGTTCGTGCCGACGGAGATCGCGGCGGGCATGGCCTCGCCCTCGACGTGCAGCCAGCCCGCGTAGACGCCGTCGGCGGGAATCGCGGTGTGCGGGAGGGTCTCGACGTTCGCCGTGGGGAAGCCGAGCTCCCGGCCGCGCTGGGCACCGCGGACGACGATGCCCTCGACGCGGTGCGGCCGTCCGAGGATCTCGCGAGCACCCTCGACATCGCCCCCGGTGACGAGGCGCCGGGTGAGGGTCGAGGAGAACGGCTCGCCGCCGCCCGCCTCACCGGTCACATGGAGGTCCACGACCTCGACCTCGAAGTCGTACGTCTCCCCCTGCTCGCGCAGGAAGTCGACGTTGCCCGCGGCCTTGTGGCCGAAGCGGAAGTTGGGGCCCTCGACGACGGCCTTGGCGTGCAGCTTGTCGACCAGCACCTTCACCACGAAGTCGGCGGGCGACAGCTTCGAGAACTCGGTGGTGAACGGCAGGATGAGCAGGGCGTCCACGCCCAGTTCGGCCATCAGTTCCGCGCGGCGGTGGTGCGGGGCGAGCAGCGGGGGGTGGCTGCCGGGGCGGACCACCTCGCTGGGGTGCGGGTCGAAAGTGACCACGACGGAGGGGACGCCCAGCTCTCGGGCGCGGTCCACGGAATGCCGGATGATCAGCTGGTGTCCGCGGTGCACCCCGTCGTAGGAACCGATGGTGACGACGCTGCGCCCCCAGTCCTCGGGGATGTCCTCCAAGCCACGCCAGCGCTGCACTGTGACCGCTCCTTGTCGAACCCGTGTCCGTGATTGCCTTATTCGCAGCTCTAAGGGTGCCATGCCGTGTGCTCTCGGCTTGCATCGGCATCGGGCTGTGACCGATTGCTCAGCACCGCGGAGTGTGGCGTGCGGTGCGGTGCGCAGTGCCGTGCGCGGTCGTGGTTCAGGCGGGAACCCTTGCCCCGGCCAGGTTCTCGATCATGCGGCGGGTGCTGGGGCCGACCATGCCGGACCACTCCTCGGGGTTGCCGGTCAGCCAGCGCGCGACCGAAGTGGCGAAGCCCGGGACGCGCCGGGCCAGGTCGAGGAGGCCTCGGTCGAAGCCGGTGGCCCCGGCCGGTGTGCGGACGAGGAGAAGGCCGACGCGGTGCACCAGTTCGCGGGTGGGCTCCTCACCTCGCCGGTCGAGGCCGTCGGCTGCGGCCCTCAGGACGGTGTCGAGAACGACCGGATCCCGCTCGTGCGCCAGCAGCAGATCGAGCAGCTCGCGCCGCAGCGGGAACGACGCCTTCTCTCCCGGTGTCGCGAGGACCTGGGCGAGCGCTGTCCGCACCAGCGCGTCACAAGCCTCCAATAGACCGCTGACCAGAGGGAACAGCACTGACTGGGCAGTGCGCCCGTGGTCGAGGCGCCGGTCCACGTACGCCGCCATGTACGCGGCCGTTCCGGGGCACAGCTCCACGGTCTCCTTCACCAGTGCGGCGACTCGGCGGGCCGGCGCCGGTGTGGTGACGTCCGCGAGGGAGCTGAGCAGCTCGGCCGTGTCGGGGCCGAGTCGCCGCAGCCGGTCGCGGAAAGCGGCGAGCACGGGCTCCGGGTGGGTGGTGAGCGCGGCGGCCAACGCGCTCGGGGGCAGCCGTGGGTCGCCGGCCGTGAAGCGCTCCAAGGCTTGCGGCAGGTAGGGGGCACGCGTCAGCGGATCCCGTACGAGGATGCCGAGCGCCCCGCCGTGCAGCGCCCGGTCGGCGGGACGGGTGAGCAGGGAGAGAGCTGCGTGACGCAGCAGCTCTCGGTCGGCCCGGGTCCCCGCGAACGGCGCCGCCCGCAGCCCGTACGCGACCGCCGCCACCCGCAGCGCCGGCTGTTCGTCGTGCGCCCACCGGTCCACCGCCCGGCACACGGACGACGGCTCCTCCTCTGCCAGCACGGCCAGCAGCTCGTCGCCCCGCGGGTGTGCGCAGGCGACCAGGGACTCGGCCAGATCGTCCGGTGCCCGCCGCCGGTGCGCGTACAGCAGTGCCTGCGCGGCCGTCGCCACGGTGGCGTTCGGGGTCGCGGGCAGGGGCCGCTCGTCGTCGAACCAGCGGGTGAGGTGGCGGTGTACGGCGGTGGGGTCGGTCTTGAGGAGACGGGAGACGGCGTCGAGGTAGCGCGGAGCGGCGGGGGCCTCGCCGGGGTTCGAGGGCTCGGCCGCCGGGGTCCGCCGGGGGTCGGCGACGACCAGGCGCCCGAGCAGGTCGAAGCGCTCCGCGTCGGGCACGGGCAGCGCCGTCCAGAACGCCGGACCGAGCTCCTGCGGCACGACCCTGCCCTGTTGCCGCCACGCCACGATCCGCTCGGTGAGCAGCCGCAGCACGCCGATGTAAGGGGTCGCGTCGGGCACCCGGAGCAGGACGGTGGTGCAGAGGCGGGTGGCCCACCAGAGGGGATCGCCCAGCTGGGCCCTGTGCGGGACCCTGTGCGGGGCGCCGGGCGGGTCCGTGCCGTGCGGGGTGGTGAGCGGGTCCGGGACCTCGGGCAGCAGATCGTCGACCGCGTGGACGAGGTCCTCCAGACGGAGGGTCAGTTCGGCGGTGCCCTGTTGACGGGCCAGCAGGACCAGGGTCTCGACGACGGGGCCGATCCTGTGGCGGGGGACGGGATGGCTGTCCGCCCCGGCGTCGGCCACCCCGGCGTCGGGCCGCCCTGTGGACCGGGCGCGGCGGGCGTGCCGACGGCCGGGCGCCGTGGCCCCCGTACGCCCGGAGCCTTGGTCGGGTGTGGCGCGCCCGCGGTGGACCAGACTGTTCAGCGCCGTGTCCAGGTCGAGGTGGGTGCCCTGGATCCAGTCGGCGAGCTCCTCGTGGGCGAAGCGGTAGCCGTCCCCGGCGGGGACGAGGAGTCCCTCGGTGAGAACGGCGGACGCCCAGCCGGTGATGCCGGCGAGGCGTCCCGGGGCGGGGCCCCAGGGAAAGACGGCTTCGAAGGACGCCCGGTGCAGTTGGCCCTGCCCGGGTCCCAGACAGCGTCGGGCGGCTTCGTGCACCTGGCCGGAGACCCGGGCGGCGAGCCGGCGCACGGCGGTGCCGCGCAGCCCGTTCGCCGCGGCGAGCCGGGCCGCGACGCGCAGGCACATCAGATCGAGGTGGGCGGCGAACACCTCGTCGCGGCCGAGCCGTTCGGCCGGTAGGTCCACCGGCGCGGCGCGCACCTCGGAGAGCAGCCGCAGCGCCAGCGGATGGCGGGCGTCGGCCGGCACGAGGATGTCCTCCGGAATCCCGGCACAGGACCGGGCCCGCCGGGCCTCGTCCTCGGTCAGATCGCCGAGCAGCACACAGTCGGGCAGGAACCCGCCCGCGTACGCCGCCCCCTGCCCGCGGGCGCCTGACGACAGTTGTCCGCCCGGGTACGCCACCGCCTGCCCTCCCGCGTGCAACGGCGGCTGCCCGTCCACGACCGACGACGAATGCCCACCCGCGTACCCCGCCACCTGTCCGCCGGCGTCCGGCGCCGCCTGCCGGCCCGGGTACGCCGCCCTCTGCCTTTCCACGCCCGGCGACGCCTGCCCGGCGACGTCCGACGACGGCTGTCCGTCCGAGTCCGGCATCGGCTGCCCGCCGAAGACCGCTGACGGCTGCACACCCAGGTACGCCGCCGCACGGTCACCCGGGGACGCCGACGATCGGTCGCCGGGGCAAGCCGACGGACCGTCACTCGGGCGCGCCCGCGGACCGTCGCCAGGGTGGGTCGACGGACCGCCGCCCAGGTGTTCCGGTGATCGGCCGCCGGGGTGCGCCGACGGCCGCCCGGAGGCCCGGTGCAGCAGCTCCGCGGGAAACTCCGCTCCCGCCCGTTCCCAGTACTCCGCCCGGCAGCCGACCACGAGTCGTGTGCCGGTCTCCGTCAGCCAGGCGGCCGTTCCACTGGTCCAGGCGGGGAGCCGGTGGGCGAGCTCGGGTGGCATCTCCTCGGGGCCGTCGAGAAGGAGCAGGAGGGGCCGGGCGGTGGAACGCGCCAGCCGGGCCAGCCGGTCCGGACCGATGTCGCCGAGTTCACCGCCGTATCCCTCGGGGGGCAGCACATCCTCGTCCGCGTGCCGTCGCGCGGCCTCCGTCCCGGTCGCCCCGGGGCTCCGCCGGGACGCGGCCACGATCCGCCCGGCGCGCTCCAGGGCGCGTGTCGCCGCGTCCGCCACCGAGATGTCGTCGGCGCGGAGGTCGGCGCCGCGCAGCCACAGGGTGGGAGCCGGTTCGGGGCCCCGCAGGCGGCGGGCGGCGAGCGCGGCCAGTTCCGTCGTACGGCCGCTGCCGGGTGGGCCGACGAGCCCGAGGACGACGGCCGGGCCGCTTTCGAAGGCCGCGAACTCCCTGATGACATCGGCTCGTTCGACGATTCCGGGGTCCGTTCCCGCGGCCCCGGAGGGGACCGGTGGACAGGGTCCGTCCGAGCCCACCGAGGTCGCGGTGAGTTCCAGCGCGCCCGCGAGATTCAGATCGGCGCCGTACGCGGGCACCGTCGCCGCGTTACGGGCCAGCAGTTCGGCGAGCGGCCCCGTGGCGCCCCGCAGGGGGACGGCGAGGCCGGGCGCCCGATGGCCGGCCGGGGTCTCCCCCGGCGCGGTGCCGTCCGGGCTCCAAGGAAGCAGGGCGGTGCCGACGACCGCCACCACGGCGCCGGTGCGGGCGTCGAGGACCGGTCCCCCGGCCGCTCCGCCGCCCGGCCGGAGCGCGTCCGCGCCCGCCGTGCCGATCGCCAACTCCAGTGCGCCCCGCAGGAGATGGGCGCGGGCGGCGGCGGGGTACGTCACGGCGGAGGATCCCAGTACCCGCGCCTCGCGCCAGCCGCCCGCCGCGATCCGGACGTACGTGCCGGTCGCGACGCGGTCCCGCACGGTGACGGGGAGCGGGCCGAGGCCGAGACCTTCGGTGCGTACGAGGGCCAGACCGACGTCGGGCAGCGGCGTGACGGCGTCGGCGGTCACCACACAGGTGCGGTCGCCGGGGGCGTGCAGGACGAGTCGGTCCAGGCCGTCGACGGCCTCGTGGGCGGTGATCACGGTGCCGTGGTGGTCGGCCGCGAAACCCGTGCCGCGTGGGCGGCCCGCCGGGTCGCAGACGCGTACGAGGACGTCGTCCCATGGCTGTCCGGCGGTGTCCGCCGCCTCTTCGTTCCCGGTCCGCGGGCCTCGCCCCGCCATACTCGAACCTCCCCGCCGCGCTCCTTGCTCCGACGGTAGGGGCGAGGTGATCAGCGGGACAGATCATGGAGCGAACGCGCCCCCTTCCGCTCCCTCGGTTCACTCCGAGCGCCTGCCCGATGGGGTGAATACGCGAGGTCGGATGGATACACCTTGGGTGGGGGAGCCGAGGGGGGACCGTGGAGCGGCGGGCACGAGACCCCGTGACCGCCGCTCCACGGGCGGAACGCCCACCCGGCCGCCGTGCGTGGTGTGCGCGCGGGAACCTCGGCCCGAGAGGAACCTCAGCCGAAGACGGCCAGGCTCTTCGCCTTGCCCTTCTGCTCCTCCACCAGGGCGAGGAACTGGCCCTCGGGGTCGAAGACCGCCACGGTGCCCTTGCCCGTGTACTCGTCGGGCATGTCGAGCCGGACGCCGTTCAGCAGCAGCCGGGTCCGCTTGGTGTCCACGTCCCAGCGCGGGAACGCGGCCGCGGCCGCGTCCGCGATCGGCATCACCGTCAGCTCCTCCTGGAGCTGGTCGAGGGTGCGCGCGGAGTCCAGCTTGTAGGGGCCGACGCGGGTGCGGCGCAGGGCGGTGAGGTGGCCGCCGACGCCCAGGTCCGCGCCGAGGTCGCGGGCGATCGCCCGGATGTACGTCCCGGACGAGCAGACGACGGAGACGACCAGGTCGAGCACCGGGGTGCCGTCCTCGGCGACCGCGTCACGGATGTCGTACACCGCGAACGACGAGATGGTCACCGGGCGGGCCGGGATCTCGAATTCCTCGCCCTCGCGCGCCCTCTTGTACGAGCGCACGCCGTCGATCTTGATGGCGCTGACCTTGGACGGCACCTGCATGATGGCGCCGGTCAGCTTGGCGACCCCGGCGTCGATCGCGTCGCGTTCCACACCGGAGGCGTCGGTCGAGGAGGTGATGTCGCCCTCGGCGTCGTCGGTCAGCGTGTTCTGGCCGAGCCGGATCGTGCCGAGGTACTCCTTCTCGGTGAGCGCGAGGTGTCCGAGGAGTTTGGTGGCCTTCTCGACGCCGAGGACGAGCACACCCGTCGCCATGGGGTCGAGGGTGCCCGCGTGGCCGACCCGGCGCGTCCTGGCGATCCCGCGCATCTTGGCAACCACGTCGTGCGAGGTGAAGCCCGACGGCTTGTCGACAATGACAAGCCCGTCGGGCGTGTTGGGCTTCTGCGTCATTCCGCCGCGTCGTCCTCGTCGTCCTCGCCCGGCTTCTTGTACGGGTCCGCGTCACCCGCGAAGGACGCGCCGGCCGAGACCTCGCGCACCTTCTCGTCCGAGGCCCGTGCCTTGTCGAGCAGGTCCTCGATGGTCTTGGCGGTGTCCGGCAGGGCGTCCGCGACGAACGTCAGCGTCGGCGTGAACTTCACGCCCGCCGCCGCGCCGACGGCCGAGCGGAGCACGCCCTTGGCGCTCTCCAGGCCCGCGGCCGCCTCGGCACGCTGCTCATCGTCCCCGTACACCGTGTAGAAGACGGTGGCCTCCCGGAGGTCCCCGGTGACCCGGGTGTCCGTGATGGTGACGTGAGTGCCGAGCCGCGGGTCCTTGATCCCGCGCTGCAGCTTCTTGGCCACCACCTCTCGGATGAGGTCCGCCAGCCTCTTCGCCCGCGCGTTGTCGGCCACTGGTCCGTCTCCTTCTTCGCCTTGCTTGTTTCGTCAGTCTTCGTCTGTGTGGACTCTGCGCCGTACCGACAGCAGTTCCACCTCCGGTCGCGCCGCGACCAGCCGTTCGCACCGGTCCAGTACGTCGGTCAGGTGCACGGTGTCCCCGGAGACCACCGCCAGGCCGACCTCGGCCCTGCGGTGAAGATCCTGGTTGCCCGTCTCGGCGGCACTCACCGCGTACTTCCGCTGGAGTTCGGCGACGATCGGCCGGACGAGAGAGCGTTTCTCCTTGAGCGAGTGAACGTCGCCGAGGAGCAGATCGAAGGACAGCGTCCCCACATACATGTGTAACCGGATGTCCCGCCGGTACGGGATAGATGGCCTGCCAATGCACTTGGCAGGGACATCAGAACCGTACAACGAACCGTAGGCTCGCTCGACGGGGTTTCCGGGCCCCCGGGCCGTTCGCCGGACGGGTGAGCGGCCGGGGCCGGTCACACAGTTCCCCGCGCCCCGGAGAGGGACGCGGGGAATTGCGTGATCTGGTAAAAGCCAGGCTGGCCGGCGGTGACTGCTCACCGCCGGCCAGCCTGGGAACCACTTTACGAGCGCGGCTTCTCGCGCATCTCGTACGTCGCGATGACGTCGTCGACCTTGATGTCGTTGAAGTTGCCGAGGTTGATACCGCCCTCGAACCCTTCGCGGAGCTCGGTGACGTCGTCCTTGAAGCGACGCAGCCCGGAGATGTTGAGGTTCTCCGCGATGACCTTGCCGTCGCGGACGAGGCGCGCCTTGGTGTTGCGCTTGACCTCGCCCGAGCGGACCAGGACACCGGCGATGTTGCCCAGCTTGGACGACTTGAAGACCTCGCGGATCTCCGCCGTGCCGAGCTCGACCTCCTCGTACTCCGGCTTGAGCATGCCCTTCAGGGCCGCTTCGATCTCCTCGATGGCCTGGTAGATCACCGAGTAGTACCGGACGTCGACGCCTTCGCGCTCCGCCATCTGCGCCGCGCGGCCCGCAGCGCGGACGTTGAAGCCGATGACGATGGCGTCGGAGCCGGTCGCCAGGTTGATGTCGGACTCGGTGACCGCACCCACACCGCGGTGCAGGACACGGATGTCGACCTCGTCGCCGACGTCGAGCTGGAGCAGCGAGGACTCGAGAGCCTCCACCGAACCGGACGCGTCGCCCTTGATGATGAGGTTGAGTTCCTGCACCAGACCGGCCTTGAGGGCCTCGTCCAGGTTCTCCAGGGAGAACCGGACACCCCGGCGGGCGAAGTTGGCGTTGCGCTCACGCGCCGCGCGCTTCTCGGCGATCTGACGCGCCGTGCGGTCCTCGTCGACAACCAGGAAGTTGTCGCCAGCGCCCGGGACGTTGGTGAGACCCAGGACCAGGACGGGGGTCGACGGACCCGCTTCCTCGACGTTGTTGCCGTTGTCGTCGAGCATCGCCCGGACACGGCCGTACGCGTCGCCGACCACCATGGTGTCGCCGATGCGCAGCGTGCCGCGCTGGACCAGGACCGTCGAAACGGCACCGCGGCCGCGGTCGAGGTGGGACTCGATCGCAATACCCTGCGCGTCCTGCTCCGGGTTGGCCCGCAGGTCGAGCGAGGCGTCCGCGGTCAGGACCACGGCCTCCAGGAGAGCCTCGATGTTGAGGCCCTGCTTGGCGGAGATGTCGACGAACATGGTGTCGCCGCCGTACTCCTCGGCCACCAGACCGAACTCGGTGAGCTGACCGCGCACCTTGGTCGGGTCGGCACCCTCGACGTCGATCTTGTTGACCGCGACCACGATCGGCACGTCGGCCGCCTTGGCGTGGTTCAGCGCCTCGATCGTCTGGGGCATCACACCGTCGTTGGCCGCCACCACGAGGATCGCGATGTCGGTCGACTTGGCACCACGGGCACGCATGGCGGTGAACGCCTCGTGACCCGGGGTGTCGATGAAGGTGATCTTGCGCTCTTCACCGTTGACCTCGGTGGCCACCTGGTACGCACCGATGTGCTGCGTGATACCGCCGGCCTCGCCCGCGACGACGTTCGTCTTGCGGATGGTGTCGAGAAGGCGGGTCTTACCGTGGTCGACGTGACCCATGACGGTCACGACCGGCGGACGGACCACGAGGTCGTCCTCGTCGCCCTCGTCCTCGCCGAACTCGATGTCGAAGGACTCGAGCAGCTCGCGGTCCTCCTCCTCGGGGCTGACGATCTCGAGGATGTAGTTCATCTCATCCGCGAGGAGCTTCAGCGTCTCGTCGGAGACGGACTGCGTGGCAGTGACCATCTCGCCGAGGTTCATCATCACGGCGACGAGCGAGGCCGGGTTGGCGCCGATCTTCTCCGCGAAGTCGGTGAGGGAGGCACCGCGCGACAGGCGGACGGACTGTCCGTTGCCGCGAGGCAGCATCACGCCGCCGACGGACGGGGCCTGCATGGCCTCGTACTCCTGGCGCCTCTGCCGCTTCGACTTGCGACCACGACGCGCCGGACCGCCGGGACGGCCGAACGCACCCTGCGTGCCACCGCGGGCACCGGGACCACCCGGACGACCGCCGAAGCCGGGACGGCCACCGCCGCCACCACCGGGACCACCCGGACGGCCGGCGAAACCGCCGCCACCGCCACCGGGACCACCGGGACGACCGGCGAAGCCGCCGCCGCCACCACCGGGACCGGCCGGACGACCGGCGAAACCGCCGCCACCCGGACGACCGCCGCCGCCACCGGGACCACCGGGACGACCGCCGCCGGCACCGGGACCACGGCCACCGGGGCCGCCGCCGGGACGCGGGCTGCCCGCGGCCGGACGCTGAGGCATCATGCCGGGGTTCGGACGGTTACCGCCCGGACCGCCGCCGGGACGCGGGGCCTGCGGACGGGGCATGCCGCCCGGAGTGGGACGGGCACCGCCCGGACCGCCCTGCGGACGCGGAGCGCCGCCGGGACCGCCCTGGGGACGGGGAGCACGGTCCTGACCGCCGGCGCCCTGCGGACGCGGGCCGCCGGGGGCACCGGCGCCACCGGGACGCGGGGCACCGCCCGGACGGGGCGTCTGCGGACGCGCCATGCCGGTGGAGCCACCAGAGGTGAACGGGTTGTTGCCCGGACGGGGACCGGCCGGACGGGCACCGGGACGCGGAGCCTGACCGGCGGGACGCGGGGCGCCCTGACGGTCGCCGCGCTCGGGACGGTCACCACGCTCGGGACGGTCACCACGACCCTGACCACCCTGACCGGGACCACCGGCCGGACGGGCACCGGGACGCGGAGCCTGACCGGCGGGACGCGGAGCGCCCGGACGGGGAGCACCCGCGGCCGGAGCCGAGGGGGTCGACGGCGCGACCGGCGCCGACGGGGGTGCGGTGAATTCGGCCGCGACCGGAGCCGGAGCCGCCGGAGCGGGCTTCGGGGCCGGCTTGGGACCGGGAGTCGGGCGCG
>NZ_JAODTZ010000084.1 GCF_025399795.1 Streptomyces rhizosphaerihabitans
GTCTCCCAGATGCACGTCTCGCGCCTCCTCAACCGCACCCTCACCAAACTCCGGACCGGCATGCTCACCACCGAGTGAATGCGCCTGCCTGACCCCGGAACTCATGACGGCCGACACCCCTGTGCAGGCGGGCGGCTGCCGTGAGCGGCTGGATCTGTTTAGGCGGTCGATGTCGCCCGGCCGCCGGACTGGCGTTATCAACCCGTGGAACGTAGGTAAGACGGGCACCCGTGCCCGCACCGCGCAGCGGAGCAGGCACCCACCCGAAGCAGCCCACACGGCTTGTGTGGGAGCAGGCGGGAATCCCGGGCCTCTAGGTCCGTGAGGATGCCAACCTTTTCTTGCACAAGGGGAGTTGGGACCAAGCTCTGCGTCCGTGCCGGCGCTCGGTGTACCTCGCCCGCACCGGCCGGGCACCACCGAGGGCAGGCTGGAACCGGACCACAGACTGCCCGGTTCCAGCCCTCCGGCCGTCCTCACCGGCCGGTTGAAGCCCGGGCCGACTCTCCCGCGCGTCCCGGGAAAGCCGGTGAGGACGACCGGAGGGAGAACGGCGTGGGGGGGGAGAGCCACCACGCCGTTCTCACGCGGCTGCCTCACCGACGAACTGTTCCCCCTGGTCCCCTGTGCTCCACTCTCCTTGGATGACAGGGCTCAGGTATCCGCCGCTCCCAGTCTGCTCCGCCTTCGCCCTCCCGCGAGCCCCACGGCAAATGATTGGTCGGAGTCTCGTGGCGGCCGGGGAGTTTGTGACGGGGTGTGGCGGCCGCCTTGGCCAGGTAGGAGCGGGCGGTGTCGAGGGCGTCTGTGACTTCGCGGGTTCCGGTGGACACGCACAGGGTGTAGGCGAGGTCCCGCAGGCGCTGACTGGGGGGCGTCGCGCCGTCGGGCGATTCCTCGGCGAGGAGTGACTCGTATTCCGCGACCAGCTGGTACAGAGTGACGGGGAGGGGCATCAACATCGGTGCGACTCCTTGGGGCTGAGGCCTTCTGGTGTTGTGGGAACTGTCATGACAGCGTGCATGGGGCTTGAGGAAGCGGCCACCCGGCCCTGGGAGTAGAGCAGTCCTCACGCCGCGGAGGCGCTGCCGGAGCGGCTGCGGCACTCGCACTCACCCAGCACCTCACTGCGTACATGGGCGCAGCTGCGGGTGATGAGCCGGGAGATGTGCATCTGGGAGTACCCCAGCTGATCGGCTATGCGGCTTTGTGTCATGTCCTGGAAGAAGCGCATGTAGAGGACGGTCCGCTCACGTTCGGGGAGCCTGCACAACGCCTTCCTGGCCGCCTCGCGGTCGACGATGACGTCGTAGGAAGGGTCGGTGACGCCCAGGATGTCGGCGAGGCTGTACGCGTCGTCGTCGGTGGCCAGTGCGGCGTCCAGTGAGAGGGTGCTGTAGCTCTCCAGCGCTTCCAGGCCCGTGGCGACCTCGTCCTCGGTGAGGCCGGTGCGGGCGGCGATGTCGGCGGGTGTGGGCTGGGGGCTGCCGGGGCGTTGGGTGAGCTCGCGGCGTGCCAGACGGACCTGGTTGCGCAGCTCCTGCACCCGGCGGGGCACCCGTAGGGCCCACGTGCGGTCCCGGAAGTGCCGTTTCACCTCGCCGGTGATGGTCGGCACGGCGTAACTCTCGAAGGCCCCCCGGCCGGGCTCGAAGCGGTCGACGGCCTTGACCAGCCCGAGTGCTGCCACCTGGCGCAGGTCTTCCATGGCTTCACCGCGATCACGGAACCGGCCGGCAATACGGTGCGCCATGGGCAGCCAGGCCCTCACCAGTTCGTCGCGCACGGCATCCCGTTCCGGCCCCTCGCCCAGTTCCGCCAGCCGCTCGAAGAGCGCGGCAGTCTGGGGGGAGTCGTCGCGGGTTCGGCGTGCGCTCCCGGTGAGAAGGGAGACAGAGGTGCTGTCGACCTGCGAACAGTCTGGGTTCATATCAGTGAGCACGGGGATCGCTCCTGAACGCGGGGTTCAGGACGGGGCCCGGAGCCAGATACCGAGCGCGGCCTGAACCGTGTCTGTCAGAGGTTCGCCGCGCGGGAGGTCTGCCCGGCCCGCCGAAGGAAACCGCAGCAGGCAGGGAGAACGGAATCCCCGCAGGGCGTGCGCCTTCGGTCCGAAGCACGAATTCTCGTGTGCCCCTCAGCCATGACCGTAAACACCGCCTTCCCGACTGCGCGCTACATCCTCCACCCCGCCCCGTCCGGCCCGGGAAAGCCCGTTCCCATGCCTCCCTAGGGCGGGCCTAAGACCGGCCTACCCCGAGGAATGCCGGGCGGGCGGGATTCTTCGGAGCACTGAGACCGCCGCCCGCCGGCTGACGGCACCCCGTCAGCTCTTGCCGCGCCCGGTGAGTGCGTCCCGGAGGCAATCGACCATGCCCGCGCCGGGAGCCAGCAATTTGTTGGTCGGCGGGGTATCCGGAGCGGACGGATGCGGCCGGGTCGGGGCGGTCTTCTTGGCACGAAGGACCTGGTCGCCCAGTTTCATGAGCGCATCCTCAGATGCCGTCTAACGCAGTCGGGGGAACAAGTAGTCCTCCTCGTCGCGGATGTGCGAGCGGATCCCGGTCACCAGCTCGCCGATCAGGAGGTCAAAACCCGGTTCATCCGCGTCGAGGCTCTCGAGCTCCTACCTCGCCCGCTCGGCCTCGGCATGGTCCTCGAGCTCCTTGGCGGCGACCTTGTCGCCGTCCGGCAAAAACTCCCTCACGGCCGGATACAGATAGGCTTCCTCGGCGACCTAATGCCCCACCAGCTCAATCACGGCCTGCTCCGCGTACACCTTGCGCTGCTCGTCCCCCGGCGCCAGCCCTTACAACTACCGAAGAGATCCTCGACCTCCCGGTGATCCGTGGTCCCAATGACGGCTCTCACCCAGCGGAGGAACCGCTTGTCCCGCGCCACCCACGGTCACAGGCCGGTGATCACGCTCGATCGTCACGCCGATGCCCTCGGCATGCGTCGGGTCCAGAGCCGTATCGGCAAGGGTGCAGGAGATGTTCCAGTGACTGAGGCGCCACTCCAGTACGCCTGCCTCAACACCCGCGCATCGTCTGCGCAGCTCGGTCCGCCCCTCACAGGGCTCCGGCGCAGAGTCTGCCGAAGTTTCTACGTCGACAACCCTTCCGCTTCCACCTCCTCCTTGCATCAGGGCAGGCACCGAGCGCAGCGGTTGGACGGTTTCCCCGGCACAAGTGGCCGAACCAGGGAAACCTGAGCCGAGCCAGTCCCCAAAAGGGAAGGCCACCTGGTCGACCTGGCCCCTGAGTACCCCTCTTGCACTCCAATTAACAGCAGTCCCGCCAGGAACGGCGGTGTACGCCAGCAGTCAGCCGAGTCTCACGTCAGGCCTGTGGCACTCTCCTCTCTCCTTCGCCCTCTGGACCATGGAAGGCGAGTACCACGGGCCTTTGGGAGTCAACCAGTCGGTGATTGAGAGAAGTTGCTGCCGCAGGGGTGCACAGCTGCAGGCAGATTCCCCGGCCAGAGCCGCGGAAAATCACCACCATCCAGCCTCCGGCTAGACTCCTCCGAGATCGTCAAGAGATGACGGGGAGAGCGGATCATGGCGCAGAGCCGCGCTGACGCCCGGACACGGCACCCTCGTCATGAACGACGAGGTGAGGCGAGACTTCCCGGAGTATTGGCCACCCTCGCCGCCATCACCCTCTACCTCGCATTGCCGCAGCAGCTGCTCATCGCACCCCGATACGTGCTGCCCACTCTTGAGGTCCTGCTCCTCATTCCGCTCATCGCGATCAACCCCAGGCGGCTGACCCGTCAGACCAGAATGTTCCGCATCCTGTCGCTGACCCTCGTCGCCGTCATCGCTGCGAGCAACCTCGTCGCGCTCGCCATCCTGATCGACGAATTGGTGCACGCAGGAGTGAAGGACGGACGCGAGCTCCTGGTGGCCGCCCTACAGGTCTGGCTCACCAACATCATCGTCTTCGGTCTCGCGTTCTGGGAACTGGACCGAGGCGGCCCCGTCAGCCGCACCCAGGCACCGCGCGCCGAGCTCCCGCTGGCGGATTTCCGCTTCTCCCAAGACGAGAACGACGACGCTGTCGAGGAAGTCGCCGACGGCGCCAGCGGCTCCTCCGACTGGGTCCCCACCCTGGTCGACTACCTCTACGTGTCCGTCACGAACTCAACGGCCTTCAGCCCGACGGACACCATGCCGCTCACCACCCGCGCCAAACTCATGATGAGCATCGAAAGCATCTCCGCCCTGCTTACATCGCTCCTCGCCATCGCCCGCGCCGTGAGCATCCTGCACTGACATCCGGACAGCCCCTCACTCGCCGGTGCCCGCGCCCCTCGTCCTGCGCGCCCGAAGGCCTACAGGAATCACGAGCTGCCACCCGGACGAGCGCTCACGGCTTCGCCGGAAGACAGCGCGCCGTCTGCGCCTGACGGTCGGTCCCGGCCTGCAGGCGCTGAGCGTTGCGTTGGTTCACTGCCGTGCTCGCGTTGGCCGCCACCCGCCGCTGCCGTCCGTGCCAACCACACGACCTCGTTTCAGTGACAAAAGCGAGGGAACCCGCCCAAATAAGAACATACGGCGCACCCGTGAGGGGGTTCGACCCCATGTCAACAGGGACACTTCTGGCAATCGTCATTCCCGTCGTGGTGGTGATCGCCTTGGCGGCCGTCGCGGTTTCGCTCCTCATGCGCCGCCGGAAACTGCGCGAGCGCTTCGGCCCGGAGTACGCGCGCACGATGGAGGACGCCGACAGCCGCACGGCCGGAGAGCGCGAACTCAGAGCCCGCGAGAAGCGGCACGACGCACTGGACATCAAGCCGCTGGACAGCAGTGTCAGGGAGCGGTACACGCGGGACTGGACCAGCGTGCAGGACGAGTTCGTGGACCGCCCGGAGGACGCCGTGCACGACGCGGACCACCTGGTGACCTCCCTGATGCACGAACGCGGCTACCCCACCCAGGACTTCGAGCAACAGCTCAAGGACCTCTCGGTCGAGCACGGCCGCACGCTCGAGCACTATCGGGCCGCCCACGACGTCGACGTCCTCAGCACCCGCCACGAGGCGACCACAGAACAGCTGCGGGGGGCGATGGTGCACTACCGCTCCCTGTTCGACGAACTGCTCGCCGACGGCGGGCAATCCCGCCATGCACCGGCCTGAACAGCTCAACGAACGGGCCGCCACCCCGGCGTCCGGGACCGGAGGAGACATGCAACGCGAAGACACACCTGGCACCGCCACCGCGAGCGGCCTGTCCACCGACGACCTCGCCCAGCCCCGCGACCGGTCCACACAAGAGGGCACAGCCGGCACGCAGGAGCAGACCGATGTTCCCACTTTCCCCGGCGAGAGCACGGACACGCCGGGCAGACCCGTTGAAGACAGGACCTCGGAGGCCGACGTCAGCACCCAGAGCTCGGGCCAGGGCGCCCAAGCCGAGGAGGACCTCCCGCAGCTACTCAGCGCAGAGGACGAGGAAGGATTCCGCACCCGCTGGCAGGAAGTACAGAACAGATTCGTCGACGACCCGCGCGACGCCGTGCACACCGCCGACGCACTCGTCGCCGACGTGATGCAAAGGCTGGCCGCCACATTCGCCGACCACAAACAGGAACTGGAAGGACAGTGGAACCGAGGCGAACAGGCGAACACCGAAGACCTGCGCCTGGCACTGCGACACTACCGTTCGTTCTTCAACCGCCTGCTGGTCACCTGACACAACGCCGCACCGCAGCGGCTGACCTGGGCTGCGCCCCTCTGATCGCGGGACCCACCTGTCTTCGGGGGATCGGGCGGGCGTGGGTCGGCTCGGCTGCGGACGTCGGCAGCACCACCGGGCGCCGCACCGGCGCCTGGGCCATCTCGGCCCCGAGACCGCAGGCGGCTCGGGGCGCGACCGCCGTACGGCCGGCCAGGGGACTCGCAACTGACATGGCTCCTCCGCATAGAACAGCCTGGCGCCCTGGCCAGGATGCCCCTGGTCACGGCGGGCTGTACTCCGGTAGCTGACCGACGGCACCGGAATGCGTCCCCGAGCGTGAGTGTCTACCCGGGCCTAGCGTGGAAACGCGCAGCAAGGGACCTGACACTCCAACGGCGGAGGAACGCATGGCCGTACGGCACCGGCTGATCAGGAAGTCTCCCCAGGACGTCTGGAAGGTCCTGTCCGACGTCGAACGGTACGGGGACTGGGTCGTGGGCCCTTCACGGGCCGAGCTGGACGAGGGACGGTGGCCCGACCTGGGGGCGGCCCTCCGCTACGAGATCAAGATCGGGCCGCTCACCCTGCACAACCGGACCGTCGTGCGCCGCAGTGAGCCGGCCGCCGTCCTCGAGCTGGAGGCGGACAGCGGACCGCTGGGGACCGCGAGGATCGCGATGGAACTGCGGCCCTGGGGCGAGCACACACTGATCATCCTCGATGAACACCCCCTGCGCGGCGCCGGAGGCGCCTTGCACAACGGCCTCCTGGAGGTGGCGCAGCAAATAAGGAACCGCGCCATGTTGGGCCGCCTCGCCCGGCTGTGTGAGGGGGACGAGGATCCTGCCAGCACCACTTCCGTGCGGCGACGACCGATCAAGGCCTGAAACGGCGCCGAGACCTGGGACAGCCGCTCGACCGGGCGCGGCCACCCACCGAGTCGGGAGCGAGTCATGACGGACGCTGTAGTGATCGGAGCAGGCCCCAATGGGCTGGTCGCGGCCAACCTCCTGGCCGACGCGGGCTGGAGCGTGGAAGTCCTGGAGGCCCAGGACCAGCCCGGAGGAGCGGTCCGGCACGACCGGGGGGTCGACCCCGACTTCGCCAGCGACCTCTTCAGCGCCTTCTACCCCCTCGCTGCTGCCTCCCCGGTCCTGGCCGCCCTGCATCTGGAGCGGGAGGGGCTGCGCTGGAGCCACGCCCCGAAGGTGCTCGCCCACCCTTTGCGGGACGGGCGCTGTGCCGTCCTCAGCCGTGATCTGGAGGAGACGGCCGCGAACCTGGAGGCGTTCGCCCCCGGGGACGGGGCCGCGTGGAAGGAGCTGCGGGAGGTCTGGGAGACGTTGCGGGCCGGCATCCTCGACGCCCTCTTCACGCCGTTCCCCCCAGTCCGCGCCGTAGCCCGGCTGGCTCTGCGGCTGCGCGCGGCAGGCGGGCTGCGCATGGCCAGGACGATGGTGCTGCCGGTCCGGCGTCTGGGAGAGGAGGAGTTCCGCGGCGAGGGCGGCAGGCTTCTCCTCGCGGGCA
Source organism: Streptomyces rhizosphaerihabitans (assembly GCF_025399795.1). Lineage (GTDB taxonomy): Bacteria > Actinomycetota > Actinomycetes > Streptomycetales > Streptomycetaceae > Streptomyces > Streptomyces rhizosphaerihabitans. Next base: position 7,214 of record NZ_JAODTZ010000084.1, read on the forward strand.
ATGCCCTGCACGCGGACCTCGCACCGGAGGCGGCCGGCAGCGGCGGCTTCGGCTGGCTCATGTCCATGCTCGGCCAGACCTACGGTTTCCCGGTTCCCACCGGCGGCTCCGGGGCGCTCACGGCTGCTCTCGTCCGTCGGCTGACGCGGCGCGGCGGGACCGTCCGCTGCGGGGAACAGGTCACCGAGGTCGTCGTTCGCGGCGGCCGCGCCGTCGGCGTCCGTACTGCGGGCGGCGAGGCGGTTCCGGCCCGCAAGGCGATCCTGGCCGATGTGTCCGCGCCCGCGCTCTACGGCACTCTGGTCGCCGAACGGCACCTGCCCGGGCAGCTGCTCACCGACCTGAAGCGCTTCCAGTGGGACTTCGCCACGTTCAAGGTCGACTGGGCGCTGAACAGTCCGGTGCCCTGGGCCTGCCCGGAGGCCGCGCAGGCGGGAACCGTGCACCTCGCAGACGGCGTGGACGGCCTCACCCGCTTCGCCGCGCAGATCGCCATGGGCCGCGTCCCCGACGAACCCTTCGCCCTCTTCGGCCAGATGACCACCACCGACCCCAGCCGTTCGCCACAGGGCACCGAGTCCGCCTGGGCCTACACGCACGTACCCCACCGAGTTCGGGGCGACGCGGGAAACGACGGGCTGACCGGCTCGTGGGATGCCCGGGAGCAGGAGACGATGGCAGATCGTGTCGAGGCGCAGGTCGAGCACTGTGCCCCCGGTTTCCGCGGCCTCATCAGGGCCCGGCGCGTCCTCGCCCCGCCCACACTGCAGAGCATGGACGCCAACCTCCACGGCGGCGCCATCAACGGCGGCACCACGGCCCTGCACCAGCAGTTCGTCTTCCGCCCCACACCCGGCACCGGCCGCCCCGAGACACCCGTCGCCGGCCTCTACCTCGCCTCCGCCTCCGCGCACCCGGGCGGAGGAGTCCATGGCGCCCCCGGAGCCAACGCCGCCCGGGCCGCCCTGCGCCGGCGGCGCGCCGGTGCCCTGGCCGGCCTGCAGAGCCGGCTGGACCATCGCGACCGCAAGGGGCAGCGCTGACAACCCGCCCGCGCCCACCGCAGCGTCGACGGCAGGCCCGGCATCGGCAGAGCCGGTGCAGCATTGCCGGTCACGCGTTCTCCGAGCGCTTTGCCTGTTGCAGCCCGGGTCGGCTGAGCACTTCAGGTGCGTCGACCGGGGTACTCGGCGAGCATGGCGAAAATGCATCTTCCAGGACAAAACAATCACGACAGTGACAACAAGCCGCCGCCGGACGAGGCCGGACCCGCCCCTGAAGTGGAGCAACAGGCCCCGGATACGCCGACAGAGCTGCCCCGCAGAGCCTGGGGCAAGGTGTTCAGCGGGAGCCTGCGGGAGTTCAAGAAGGACGAGCTGACCGACCGGGCGGCCGCGCTCACGTACTACGGGGTGCTCGCCCTGTTCCCGGCCCTGCTGGTCCTGGTCTCCCTGCTGGGCATCACCGGCAAGTCGACCGCGGACCGGGTGCTCGACAATCTCAAACAGCTCACCCCCGGCCCGGCCCGCGACATCCTCACCGGCGCGGTGGAACAGTTGCAGGGCAACGCCGGCCTCGGCTCACTCGTGGCCGTCATCGGCATCGTGGTGGCGGTGTGGTCCGCCTCGGGCTACGTCGCAGCCTTCATCCGCGCCGCCAACGCCATCTACGACATGCCCGAGGGCCGCCCCGTCTGGAAGATCCTGCCGGTGCGCGTCGGTGTGACCGTCATCCTCATGGTGCTGGCGGTCGTCAGCGCGCTGATCGTGGTCTTCACCGGTGGCGTGGCCCGCCAGGTGGGCACGGCGCTGGGGGTCGGGGACACGGCGCTGACGGTGTGGTCGATCGCCAAGTGGCCCGTGCTGGTCGTGCTAGTCACGGTGATGATCGCGATCCTGTACTGGGCGAGCCCGAACGCGAAGGTGAAGGGCTTCAAGTGGATCACTCCGGGCAGTTTCCTGGCCCTGGCGATCTGGATGATCGCCTCCGCCGGATTCGCGTTCTACGTGGCCAACTTCGCCTCGTACAACAAGACCTACGGCACGATGGCCGGCGTCGTCGTCTTCCTGGTGTGGCTGTGGATCAGCAACCTGGCCATCCTCCTCGGCCTGGAATTCGACGCGGAGGCAGTGCGCCAGCGGGCTATCGCCGGCGGGCTCCCGCCCGATGCCGAGCCCTACACCCAGCCGCGCGACACCCGCACATGGGACGAGGAAGACCTGCGCCGCCTCGACGAAGGCGAAGAATGACCGTTGGCTACTGGGTGGGTACGTATCGGATCGTCCGGACAGGCGGCAGCCCACACCGCTTGCACGGCGGGCCGGATGCATGTTCGAGCCCTGGGGCAGATGACGAACCGGGCGCCGACGTCCACAAGGGGTGGATCTCGTGGCCTTCGGCCTTCTCCGCCCTACGGGCCGTCACCGTCGTCGTGGCCGTCGCATGGGGCTGCGCGTGGGCGCGGGGCCGGCACATACGGAACCCACATCGCTGACGCGGTCGCCGCCTGACGCCGTAGCCGGGAAGCGGTCATGCCGATGGTCTGCGGCTTTCCAGGGACGCGGCTCTGGCGGCGGGCGGAACCCAGTCGCGACGCCGGTGGCGACAACGTGACTGCGCTTCGTCGGAGACCTTGGCGACCGCCGCGGAAATCTGCTGCTTCAGATGGTCGGGCAGCGGATCGCCGGTGACTGATGCGACCAACTCCTCGGCGATGAGGCGAAGTTTGGTGTTGCTGCGCTGGGACACCTCGACGAGAACGCCCCAGGCGTCTTCGTCATTCAGCCTGAACGTGGCCATCAGGACTCCGCGGGCGAGGTCGATGACCGGCCGGCTCCGCATCGCCCGTTTCAGGTCGATGACCTCGGCGCGCAGGTCCTTCTCGTACTTCCCGTCCAGGTGAGGACCGGCACCGTTCGAGGGCGCGAACAGAGATGCCGTGCCCGTGAGCATGAGCAGCCGCTCGACAGCGCGTCCAGCAGCGCGGATGTGGACCGTCTTGCCCTGGGCGAGAGCAAGGCTCCGGAGGCGCAACAGGATCCGGAGGCCGGAACAGTCACAGAAGTCGACCCGCGCGAGGTCCAGGTCCAGTCCCTGGCGCGCCTGGGCCAGGGCGGCACACAGGTCGTGTTGGAGTGGCTGCGCGGTATCGATGTCGATCTCACCGGCGACGACGACCAGTGTCCGTGAGCCGGAGGGATACGCGGCTGTCTCGAGGAAGGGTGACGCGCCTCCCACCCTGGCGCCGCAGGCCAGTGCATCGTGGGCGGCTTCGTCCCCGCTTCCCGCAGGGGGAGAGAGCGGATGTTCTCGCATGGCATACAGGTTCGCCCTCCATCCGGTTACACGTCAAGGGATACATGAACTCTCTTTCACCCTTTTGAATGCGTGAACGAAAGGGCCTAGTCTGGGGGGATGACTGAGGTACCCGAGGGACACAGCGGCTGGACCTTTCTGACCAACCACGCACGAGTCCTCGCCGCGATCGCCTCCGGTGCGCAAGGCACGCGGATCCGCGACATCGCCGCACGGTGCCGGCTCACCGAGCGGGCAGTCCAGAAGATCATTGCCGATCTGGAGCAGGACGGCTATCTGGACCACACCCGGCGAGGGCGCACGAACCACTACCACATCCAGCCCGGGACCAGCCTTCGACACCCGGCCGACTCGGGCCTGACGGTGGCCGACCTCCTGGCGGCTCTCGACCAGCACGAGAGCCCCGCTGAAGCCCCGCCCGGGCAGCGGACCGCGCAATCCGCGTCCGATCGCTCCGATGCGTTCGCTCGCGACGACGGCACAGCGGCCTCGTAGGGTTCCCTGCGGCCCTGGTCGGCGCCTCCCGCGCCGGAGCGCGGTCGCGGTCGGCAGGGCGCCGACCGGTGCGGCGGCGAGGCGGCCGGGGTATTGTGCCATCGCCGCTTGGACCGAGTGCCGCCCGGCGCGGTCGTCGAAGAGGCCGTGGGCCGCACCGTCGCCGTGCCCTTCAGCAACCAGGCACGAACCAGCAGCCCTCCCATAGGCGTACACCGCGACCCGGGCCGACTTTCCGGGCAATCTCATGCCTCCTGTGACGATCCGCGGCCGCTGGGGTACTCGGTCCCGGGCGGCAACGAGCCGTCCGAATGCGATCGGAGGAGAAGCCGTGGACGGGATCGTGCTGCTCAAGGAAGACCACAAGAGGGTGGAAAAGCTCTTCAAGCGGTTCGAGAAGGCAGGGGCCAACGCCCACGCGGAAAAGCGGAAGATCGCCGATCAGGTGATCGAGGAGCTCACCACCCACACCTGGATCGAAGAGGAGATCTTCTACCCTGCCGCCCGGGAGGCCGCCCCCGACACCAAGGACCACGTCCTGGAGAGCGTCGAGGAACATCACGTCGTGCTGTGGATGCTCTCCGAGCTGAAGGGTCTCGATGCGACGGACCAACGGTTCGACGCCAAGATGACCGTCCTCATGGAGAACGTCCGCCACCACGTCGAGGAAGAGGAACAGGAATGGTTCCCCGACGTACGCAAGACCATGGGCCGCAACCGGCTCACCGAACTGGGCGAACAGATGGAATCGGCCAAGAAGGAGGCTCCGAGCGAGCCCCTCGCCGTTCCCAGCGCCGAACGGTAGACCGTACCGGCACCTCAAGGAGCCTGGGGGTTCGATCCGGGACTCGGCGGAAGGGGCCGCAGCCGCTTCGTCGATCGAATGCCGCCGAGCCGGCGGCTCACGTCATTCCCGGTCCGCGAAGACGCTGGTGTCCAGGCGGTCGAGGAGGTCGGCGGGGTCCCTGTACACCGCGTGGGCTCCGGCCGACTCCAGGTCCGCCCGCGGGATGCCGCCGGACAGGACCGCCAGGGGTGTCACACCGTCCCGTACCGCGGCCTTCATGTCCCAGACCGTGTCGCCGACGAAAACCGCTCGTTCGCTCGGTACTCCGGCGAGCTTTCTGGCCTGCTCGACAGGGTCGGGGGCGGGTTTGCCCTCGTCGACGTCGTCCGCGCTGGCCGCCCCGAGGATGACGTCGTCCGCGTGGATGGCACGGCGCAGCGCGGAGAGTTCCGCGCCGCTCGCCGAGGTCGCCAGGACGATCTCCCAGCCCCGGCCGGCGAGGGTGCGCAGCAGTTCGCCGGCCGCGTCCAGTGGCGGCAACCGGTCGAAGTACGTTGCGTAGAGCGCGTGGTGGGCCGCGACGAACTGTTCGTCGTCCCCGGGGTCGCGGTCCTTGCCGAGCAGGTGCTCGATCAGGTCGCCGCTGCCAAGGCCCACGGACCGGTGGATGTCACGCATGGGGACGCGGTGGCCGGCCTGGCGGAAGGCCTCCCACCAGGTGACGACATGCAGGTGGTTGGTGTCGACGAGTGTTCCGTCGACATCGAAGATGGCGGCGCGGCTCGTGGTCATCGCGGGTGTCCTCGCACTCTCACAGTTCGCGCAGGGCGGGAAGCAGTTTCCGCTCGGCCCATTCCAGGTAGGGCTCCTGGTGGTCGCCGCCGATCTGGATGAGCGCGACCTCGGTGAATCCCGCTTCGACGAAGGACCGTACGGCGTCGACGACGGAGTCCACGTCGTCTCCGCACGGAATGGACTCGGCCACGTCCTCGGGCCGTACGAACTGGGTCGCGCCGGCGAATCCTTCGGGGCCGGGCAGTTCGGCGTTGACCGGCCAGCCGCCGCCGAACCAGCGGAACTGGTCGTGGGCGCGGGCGATGGCCGCGTCCCGGTCCGTGTCGTAACAGATGGGCAGCTGGCCCACCTTGGGCTTGCCGGCGCCGCCGTGCCGGTCGAACGCGGAGATCAGGTCGGCCTTCGGTTCGGTGGCGATCAGCAAGTCGGCAAGGTGTCCGGCGACTTCGCACGAGCGCTCACCGGAGACGGCGACTCCGATCGGCGGGGGCGTGTCGGGCAGATCCCACAGTCGGGCGTTCTCCACGTCGAAGTGGGCACCGTGGTGGTTGACGCTCCCGCCCGCGAAGAGCGAGCGGATGATCTCCACGGCCTCTTCGAGCATCTCCAGCCGGACGTGTGCGGCCGGCCATCCGCCGCCCACCACATGCTCGTTGAGGTTCTCCCCGGAGCCGAGACCCAGGCGGAAGCGTCCCTGGGAAAGCAGTTGCACGGTGGCGGCCTTCTGAGCGACGACCGCGGGGTGGTAGCGGGTCGTCGGGCACGTCACGTACGTCATCAGGGGAATGCGCTCGGTGGCCTGCGCGGCGGCACCGAGGACACTCCACGCGTACGGGGCGTGCCCCTGTGAGTCCAGCCAGGGGAAGTAGTGGTCGGACGTGACGGAGAAGTCGAAGCCGGCGCGCTCGGCTCCGGCCACATGACCGACGAGCTCACGCGGGCCGGCCTGTTCCGTCATCATCGTGTACCCGATCTGCACCATGTCGCTCTCCTCCTCGTCGCCTCGGGCGCCGCTCGGGCGCGCGAGAGGTCTCCTGCCGGGTCAGCGAGCCAGAACCCGGCTCAGTCGTTTCTCGCGTCCAGCGTCGCGCGAGTGCGTCCGTGACCTGCGCGGCTACCGCTTCGTCCGGAGCTGCAGGTCGACCTCCTTCTCCTGGTCTCCCGACGCAGTGCCCCGCTCCTGCACGGCGAACGCGCCACTCAGGGCTTCGCGGAGCCGGTCCACGGCGACGTAGCCGCCCTGCAGCGTGGCGGTGACCGAACCCTCCAACGGGGTCGGGCCGGTCGGAATGCGCTCTTCGGTCGGATCGAACACCGCGGTCCACACAGGAAGGCGGTCGCCCGGCTGATCATGAGGCACGCCGCCGGAAGGTCGGTCGGTGGGGAACGCCGTCCGCAGGACGCCGAAGACGGTGGCGACGTCCTCCTTGGACGCTCCGGTGAGAGACACGGTGACCATCGAGCACCTTCCTTTCCGCTGGGGTACGACTGTGTACTTCGGTCCTGGCCGCGGGGCGGCGGCTGCCGCGAAGACCCCGAAGCGGGTGCAGACCGAAACCCCGAGCGTTGCCGGCCGGCCCACCACGGCGTCCGCCAGCGTCAGGGCACAAGTGGTGCGCAGGAGCGTGCCCGCGCGTCCTTCGCGCCAGGTCTCGGCAACCACGCCCAGGCGTCGCTCGGCCGCCGCACTCTCGCCGATTGCCGCGAGGCGGGCAGGCCCGCTATCGCGCGGTGAAGCCACATGCAGGGCCATTCCCGAGGCAGCGACCGTCCCTGACTGCGTGAGCAGAAAGGGAAGTCTCGGTGGGGCGCCGTGCCGGGCGGGAACGGCGAGGACGGCGCTATACGAGGCCAGCGCTGGTCCGTGCAGCGCGGCTCCCACGGTCGCGATGGCGCCGTCACGGGGCAGCCGCCCCGTGACGGCGCCGAGGGCGGCCGCACCGGCGGCGGGACCGTACGCGCTGAGGAGTGGGTCGGATCCGGTCAGCCGGCCGTAGACGGGCCGTTCGCCGACCCACGTACGCACACCCATCACCTGTCCTTTTCGAGTGGCTGGAATCCGCGGGCGCCCCTCCCAGCGTGACGTGTCTCGGCCCCCGCGGCGCGCGGAGATGCGTCAGTCGGACGGTTCGTCGGGCACGGGAGGCTCCGGATGTGGACTGCCGGACTGCGGGGCACCCTTCCGCCCGGTGCCGGCCTCGTCCGTATCGGGAATCTCCGGATCCGGGCCCTCCAGCTCGGCCCGCTCGACGAGGGTCGACTGGGTCTCCCCGCCGACAACGTCCCAAGGGTCCTCATCGGCTGCGGCCTGTTGATCGGGCAGGTCCCTCGGTATCGGCTTCGGTGTAGGCCCTCCGCCTTTCCCAGGGCCTTCCGGGCGGCGATCGTTCACGTCGTTCTCGCTTCCTCGCGTCCTCGCTTGACGGGCAAGTACCCCTCCGGCCGACGTTGATTCCGGGGGTCGCCGCGCGACTCCCGTGGCTGGTCAGCGGTGGCAGAGGACGTTGGCCGCGTTGGTTTGGGCGGAGTTGGTTCGAGCGGGCGGAGGGGTGTCCGCGATGTCGATGGGTTCCAGTTCGGGGCCGATGATTGGTGCGGATGGCGCGGGCGAGTAATCCTGCGGGCCACGGCGGCCATGTGGGTGCGTGACGGCTTGGACGAGCTTGTCACCGATGACACTTCACCGACTGGTGGCCGGTTGATGGTGAGCGTGTACAACCAGCAGACGAAGAGCCTGCCGGTGGCCGCCCCTGACCCTCGGGTTCTGCAGCCACTCACGCGACCCTGGCGTGATGACGTCCGATCATGCTATTGACCTGCAACAACCTACCGAACGACGGCGGATGGAAGGCGATTCGACCCGGATTCGACCCCGGCCCCCTCCCATCACGGCAACGACCAGCTTTGATCTGCGGCTATGCAAATTCTGCCGCTGTACCAGTCGTATGCCGACAAGAAATCGCCACAGGTAGACCAATAAGGCCATACCTCGCGAATCATTGATCACGGACCAACACCGGTCGGCAGCCAGGGCACCGCATGCGCAGAGGGCGCGCACCGTCATTCGATGAGGGCTGCCTCGAAGGAACCCCCGAGGTATCGGTCCCGGCTGTCGCGCCGTTGCAGCTTGCCGGTCGTCGTGAGCGGCAGCGTCCCCGGCTTGAGGAGGACGACATCGTGTACCTGGATGCGGTGTCCCGCATGGACCGCGCGCCTGATCTCCTGTTTGATCTCCTGGGCGGTCACTTGATCACCGGTCTCGCCTCCGACTGCCGTCGTCGTCTCGGCGAGCACGATGAGCCGTTCGTGCAAGCCGTCGTCGACCGACACCGCGCAAGTACCGAACTCGCGGACTGCCGGGTGGCTGGCCTCAACGGTGGCCTCGATGTCCTGCGGGTAGTGGTTGGCACCGGCGATGATGATGACATCCTTTGCCCGGCCGGTGATGAACAGCTCCCCGTTCTGCACAAAGCCGAGGTCACCAGTACGGAGAAACCGCTCCCCCGGCTGGTCGGGAATGGACCCCATGAAGGTCTCGGCAGTCTCCTTGGGAGCGTTCAGATACCCCGTTGCGACGCTCGGGCCGGATACGAAGATCTCACCCACCTCGTCCTCCCCGCAGGGCTTGCCTGTCTCCAGGTCTACGGTTATGGCCGTGCTCAACGGATGGATCGGGCCGCAGCCGACCAACTCCCGGCTGTCCTGTGCCGACGCGGCTGGGCGCACCTTTCCGGCGGCGAGCGACTCGGAGTCCAGCCGCAGGACTTCCGGGGCCTGACCGACCGGCACGGCCGTGACCATCACTGTCGCCTCGGCGAGGCCGTACGCGGGGGACAGCGCCTCGCGCCGGAAGCCGGCCTCCGCGAATGCCGCGCTGAAGCGGTCGAGCGTATCCGGGCGGACGGGCTCACCTCCGACCAGCGCCATCTCCCAGCGGCTGAGGTCGAGTTCCCGGCGCTGTGCGTCCGTCACCCGGCGGACGCACAGGTCGTAGGCGAAGTTCGGCGCGCAGCTGTCCGCGCGTTCGAGCCGGGAGATGGCCCGCAGCCACGTGAGCGGACGCTGCACGAAGGTCATCGTCGGCAGCAGGGTGACGTCCCGGCCGGAGAAAAGGGGGTCGAGGACATTGCAGATGAGGCCCATGTTGTGGTGCGGCGGCAGCCACGACACCGACGACGGGCGGGGCAGCCCGACGTCGTCGGCAGACCGACGCGCGTTGTCGTATATCAACGACAGATTGTGCAGCACATTGCCATGAGTGATCGCGACGCCTTTCGGCACACCGGTCGATCCCGAGGAGTACTGCAGATAGGCGACCATCTCAGCGGCGGCCACCGGTGGGGTCCACTCCTGGGCGAGGTCCAGCCGTACCTCGTCGGTCGCCACCCGGTCGAGTTGGGCGAGCCCGTCGGTGTCGGTGAGGACGTGCTCCGCGGCGGCAAGCACTGGGCCGGTCGACAGGAACAGCGAGGGCTCGGAACTCGCGGCAATCGACTCCACCCGAGTCCATTTGGCATTGCTCCGCGTCCCGTCGAGCGGAGCCACCGGCACCGGGATCAGACCCGCATAGATGCAGCCCAGGAAGGCGGCGTGGAAATCCAGTCCCGGCGGGTAACTCAGCAGCGCGCGTGCGCGCGCGGTAGGAACCTTCTGTCGTAGCGTCACGGCGACTGCCCGCGCCCGGCGGTCGAGTTCGGCCAGGGTCAGTGATTCTGATTCCTCGACACCGTCGCCCAGGAACACAAAGCTCTTCCGGTCGGGCTCGGCTGCCGCACGAGTGCGGCACAGGTCGATCAGCGTCGGCAGTGCGCCGTGCTCACCGGCCACCGCCTCGGGCAGTCGGACACCGTGCTCGTGATTGGTTCGCATGTGACCACTCCAAACGGAGGAAGAGGATGAAGGCGGCGGGACAGTTCGCGCGCCCCCTGCATGGAGCGAGGTTCAGACTGTCGCGAATGCCCGCGCCCGGTACCTGGACCGGCACTCTGCGCGCTGCAACTTGCCGCTGGTGGTGAACGGCAGCGCACCGGCCTTGACCAAGAGGATGTCGTCGGCCCGGAGGCCGTGCCCGGCGAAGACGGCCTCCCGGACGGCTTCTTCGACCTCATCCGCCGCCAGGGTCGCGCGGGCACCTGACGGAGTGTCCGGGACGGGTTCGGTCATGACGCGGTACCGGCTGTTGATCTCAGCCAGGACGACGAGGCGCGTGCGTCCGCCGTCCTCGACGGTGAAGGCGCAGCAGCAGCCCTCCCGTATGGCGGGATGGCTTGCTGCCCCGGTCGCCTCGATGTCGTACGGGTAGTGCTGCATGCCCTCCATGACGATGAGGTCGTCCACACGGCAGGTGACGAAGAGCTGACCGGCGTCCAGAAAGCCCAGGCTGCCGGTGCGCAGGAACCGCCGGCCCTCGTGGCCGCGCACGGTGGCGTTGAACGTACGCGCTGTCTCCTTCGGGGCGTTCCAGTACGCGGCACCGATACTCGGTCCGGAAGCCAGGATCTCCCCTGTCTCGTCCGGGGCGCACGGATCGCCGGTGGCCGGATCCACCACCGCGATGGTCATGGACGGGTGCACCTGGCCCAGGCCGACCAGTCGGCGGACCTCGTCCTCGCGACCGGCTCGCTGCACCTTGCCTTTCGCCAGCGCCACCGCGTCGAACCGGCGGATCACCGGTTCGGGCTCCACCGGCCCGCCGCTGAGCATGACAGTGGACTCGGCGATGCCGTAACTCGGGAAGAACGCCGCGCGGCGGAAGCCGAACGGGGCGAGCATGGCACTGAACTGGTCAATCATCTCTGCACGCACCGGCTCGTCGCCGACCACCGCGATCCGCCAGGCGCTGAGATCGAGAGAACGCAACTGCTCCTCGGAGACGCGCCGCAGGCACAACTCGTACCCGAAACCGGGTGCTGAACTGATGCCCGCCCCGCGGTCCGATATCGCGCGGAGCCAGTTGACCGGATGCTGGGTGAACGCCGAGGGCGGCATCAGTACGGCGTCGTACCCGACGTAGATCGGCTGCAGGACCCCGGTGATCAGTCCCATGTCGTGGAACACGGGCAGCCACGACACAACAGGCGGCAGCCGGTCGAAGTCGTCCGTGGCCCGGCTACCGTTGGCCAAGATCAGCGAGAGGTTGTGCAGAACGTTGCCATGGGTGAGCTCCACACCCCGGGGCGGACCGGTCGTGCCGGAGGTGTACTGCAGGTACGCGATCGTGTCCGGGCCGATTTCGGGGGCATTCCAGCCGTAGGCGTCCGTCTCACTGATCTCGTCGGTCGCCACAGAGGTCGGCCTGCATGGTGTGGAGATGTCCTTCAGCAACGCGTCGACACGGTTCAGCCTTGACCCGTTCGACAGCAGCACATCCGGCCGGCAGCTGTTGACGATTGCCCGGAAGCGCGTATACCGGTCGTCGACGCCGACGCGCAGCACCGGAGGAGCCGGCACCGCGATCAGGCCGGCATACAGGCAGCCGAAGAAGGCGGACACGAAGTCGAGGCCGGGCGGGTAACTCAGCACGGCGCGGGCGCCCTGCGGGGCTTGCCTGCTCAGACGCGCCGCGATTGCCCTTGCCCGGGTGTCCAGTTGGGCGAGGGTGAGCGAGTCGGACTCTTCGAGACCGTTCTCCAGGAAGGCGAACATCCGTCGATCCGGCTCCCTGGACGCGCGATACCTGCAGAGCTCGACCAAGGTGGTCGGCTCCGGTCGGGATTCTGTGACGGCATCCTCTGACATCGTGATCCTCCTGTTCAGCTCGGCCGTTGGCATTGCCCCTGCCATTTCCCCACGGACCCGCCGGGATTTGGCTACGTATCCAGCCATTGCTGTACGTGTGCGTCATGGCGGTTCCACTCGAAGAGACGTTAAGTCGGCAGAGAAATATCGGGTATCCGTCGCGGGATGGTGTCCATCCCCCTACCGGAGGCGAGCTTCGAGTAGGCCGGAAGACGGATGAAAGCCATCCTCCGGTCGCCGTCACGGTTCGGTCCGCCGGCCGTTACGGAAAGCGCCTCGTACTGGCTACCGTCATGACGACGGCCAGTGGACGACGAATGGCCCGTATCCGAGGGAGAACATTTCCCCAGAAGGCTTCAGAAAGGGAACCTTGATGTCCTACGACGCATCTGACGACTACTTCTTTGGTCATCCGAAGCTCCCCGATCTCCCGGACGGGGAGGTCCTGGGTACGACCGGCGTTGTGGTCACCGGTTTGGGAATGACCACGCCGCTGGGTGGCAACGTCCACTCCACCTGGGAGGCGCTGCTCGCCGGCGAATCCCCGATCACTGTGCTCGACGAACCGTGGGCTCGCGATCTGCCCGTACGGCTGGCAGGTCGGCTGAGTCAGGAACCGACCGAGGTACTGGACCGGGTCGAGGCCCGACGGATGGACCGCTGCCAGCAGATTGCGATGGTGGCTGCCCGGCAGGCATGGGCCGACGCCGGCGCGCCCGAGGTGGCGCCGGAGCGGTTGGCCGTGGTGATCGGCACCGGCCTCGGCGGCGGGACGACGCTGGTTGACCAGCACGACCTGTCCTTGGCCAAGGGGCCGGCCCGCGTGTCGCCGTTCGCGGTGACCATGCTGATGCCCAACGGTTCGGCCGCCGCCGTCAGTCTGGCTCTCGACGCCCGGGCCGGCGCCCACGCGCCGACCAGCGCCTGCGCCTCCGGAGCGGAGGCAATAGCCATGGGGCTCGCCATACTGCGTGCCGGGCGGGCCGATGTCGTTGTCGCCGGCGGCACCGAGGCATGCATCGGCCGGCTGTCCATGGCGGCTTTCGCCCGCATGGGAGCCCTGTCCGGCCGTCACGAGGACCCTCAGAACGCATCGCGGCCGTTCGACAGCGCCCGTGACGGCTTCGTCATGTCCGAGGGCGGCGGCGCCGTCGTGCTGGAGCGAACCCAGTTCGCGCAAGCTCGTGGCGCGCGGATGTATGCCACGCTCGCCGGTACAGGGATGAGCTCCGACGCGCACACCATGACATCTCCGTCAGCGGACGGTCAGATCAGTGCGATCCGTGAGGCCCTGCGCTCCGGTGGCCTCGGCCCGCAGGACATCGTTCACGTCAACGCCCACGCTCCCGGTACGCCCGTCGGTGACCGTATCGAGGCGGCGGCACTGCTGGAATCGCTCGGTCCCCATGCTCTGGTGACGGCGACCAAGTCGATCACCGGCCATCTCATAGGCGGGGCCGGCGCGATCGAGGCCATCTTCACGGTCCTGAGCGTCTTCACCGACGTGATCCCCGCGACCAGGAACCTCGACGTCAAGGATCCCGAGGTGAAGGTGGACATCGTCACGGGAACCCAGCGGCACATCAGGGTCACCGCAGCCATCTCGAACTCCTTCGGTTTCGGCGGTCACAACGTGGTCCTCGCGTTCACCAAGCCCGCCTGACCATGGGATCGGGACGGGCGGCCGGAGGACAGCGGGCCTGCCGGGGCCTGTTCGGCCCGCGGTGACTGGGGCGGGTGCACGAGACCGCTCCGCTGGGCCATCAGCGCCGCGTGCATCCGGTTCGGCAACCCGAGTTTGGCGAGGATGCGGGAGACGTGGGACTTCACGGTGGCGAGCGTGACATGCAGCTCGTGGGCGATCTCCTGGTTCGACCTGCCCATGGCTATACCGCAGAGAACCTGGGTCTCGCGACTGCTCAGGCTTGCCAGGGCGACCGCGTGAGACCGCTCATGTGGCGGCGGCAGGATCTCGAACCGATCGATCAGTCGTCGGGTCATCGTGGGGCACAAGAAGGCCGCGCCGTCAGCAACCGCACGGACGGCTGAGACCAGCTCGTCCTGGCTGGCACTCTTGAGCAGAAACCCACGGGCGCCCGCCTTCAGCGACCCGAGCAGATGGCTGTCAAGGGCGTTGCTGGTCAGGACAATTATCCCCGGCGCGACTCCGGGTACTGCCGTCCCCAAAGGCTGGGCAAGTCTCCGGATGAATTCGCATTCGGCATCCACGAGGACGACCTGCGGTCGCCGCAGCTCGGCCACGCGTAATGCTTCCTCGCCGACCCTCGTATCGGCGACCACCGTGATATCCGGCGCCTCCCCGAGGGCCTGCCGGAATCCGCGGCGCACGAGATCCTCATTGTCGACCAGCATTACTTCCCATGCACTGAAGTCGTCCATCATTCGCTCCGCCCGTGCGATTCGGAAGTGCCCCCGTTGCCTTCAGTAACCAGCAACCGGCACTGTGCGTTTCACTGGCTGTGCTCGAGAATGCTTTCCGGTGGAGCGGTTGCGCACGTGATGACCGTGGGGCGCGCCGAGCGCTTCAGACAGCGGTGGCTGATAATGCGTACGCCCCCTGGCCCGCACGCACATCCCGACTAGGCTGAATGGCAGCCTACGGCGGGATACGCCGCATCGATCCCTTCCGATGCTAGGGGGATTGGCAGTGCTGGTTCCAGGCAATGGCGGCCACCCTGTTGGCCGTTCCGGACACAGGGCGGCGACCGACGAAGTCTCCACAGCTCCAGGGCTGTTCAACCGAGGCATCGCAGGCGTGCGCGCAATGGTGGACGTGGGCGTCGAGCGCGGAGTGGTCGTACCGGCATGCCTCGACGGCAGTGGTGTGGACGAGAACGCTCTTGCCGACGATGCCGCACATGTCCGGGCCTGGCAGGAGCTCACTGTGGCGCAGAACCTGGTCCGCGCCACGGACGACGCTCCCGGCCTGGGGCTCGAGGTCGGCAGCCGGATTCCGCTGCGTACGTACAGCGTGTTGGGCTTCGCACTGCTCGCCAGCCCGACGCTGCGCGAGGCCGCGGCTGTGGGACTGCGCTACCTGGAACTCACCTTCGCCATGGTCGGGATCCACCTTCAGGAGGACGGAAACGAGGTCCGTCTCGTCCTGGACGACGGGCTGGTGCCCCCGCCCGTCCGGCACTTCTTCATCGAGCGGGAAATAGCCAATATCCGGGCCATCCTGGACACCATTGTGGGCCGGCCCTTCACCCCCCTCCGGCTGGATCTGCGCTTCCCACGGCCTGAGGAGTCGGCGCCGTACGAGGTGTTTGACGACGTGCCCATCGCCTTCGGGGCGCCGCGCAACGCGATCGTCACCCTCGCGGCGGTACTGGAGCAGTCGCTGCCGCAAGCCGACCAACACACCATGCAGGTGTGCGAACGCGAGTGCAGGCTCCTGCTGGCCCGGCGCACCGACACGGGATTCGCAGTGCGGGTACGGGAACTGCTCATGCAGTGGCCGGACGGCATCCCCGACATGGGCGCCGTCGCAGCCGCGCTGCACCTCTCCACCCGTACTCTGCACCGGCGTCTGGCGGTGGAGGACACGTCCTACCGGCGTCTGGTCGACGCAGCGCGGCACGCTCGTGCTGTCGAGATGCTGTCCGACCTCGGACTCGGCGTCGACCAGATCGCCGTACGTCTCGGGTACGCCGACGCGGCGGCATTCATCCGAGCGTTCCGCCGGTGGACCGGTGCGACCCCCGGTGCCTACCGAACGCGATCAGTACGCAACCTGTCGAGGGCCCACGCCTGAGGCGGCACGTCCGCCCAGCTCGGTCCGAGCGACGAAACCCCGTTGCCCATGGTCGACCGCATGACGGGGCCAGACTCTGGCTGGCGGCCAGCAGATAGACCGTCGACACGTCCTCGTCGGAGTCCTGGGCGTTGATCACCGCAGGCGTGATCAACGAGCAGCCAGGCCGGCTGCCCCTTCCCTGCAAGGGCGCTGAACTCCCGCACCGCGTTCTACTGTTCGGTGCAGGTGATGAGCCCGCTACTGGCTGGCCAGGGTGGGGCGCGGAGGCGAGCGCCAGCGCGGCCACGGTGGCGAGGACCGAACCGAACGTCAGCACCGTGTGCGGTCCAGGATGTGGCCGATGGGTATCCCGGCAACCGCCGAGACCAGCAGGGCGGCAGAGAACGCGCCCGTGGCGGCGGTCGTCGACCAGTTGGTGTCGGCGGTGATGCGGGCGTTGAGGACGGGGAAGGCGTAGTGGACGATGCCCCAGCTGGTGATCTGGGTGGCGCAGCGGGCGGGCAGGGCGGCAACGATCTCGCTGCGCTCCGCGGCTATGCCGGAGATGTGGCTGGTGCCATATCCGCCATCGAGGCCTTGTTCACAGAACTGGTTCGCGTGCTCGGACCTGATGATCCGCGCACTCTCACCAGCCGTGGCAATCTTGCCTTCTGGCGGCGTGAATCGGGGGACGCGGCAGGCGCCTTCACCGCCTACGCAGACCTGTTGACCGACCGACTGCGGGTCCTTGGCCCCGACCACCCGAAAACTCTCGCCACCCGCGACAATCTCGCTGGCTGGGTAGGGGCTGCGGGAGACGCGGCAGGAGCAGCCGCCATGTTCGATCAGCTTCTGGCCGATCGGCTTCGTGTCTTGGGGCCCGCTCACCCCACAACTCGCGGAACCCTTGCGAGCCTTGCATATTGGCTGGACCAAGCGGCCACAGATCCGTCATAGGGAGGCGGGATTCGATAGGAGTGCGATTCTGCTGAACGGCGTCGCACCGGGCCCCGTGGGCTGTGCGCGGCTCGAACCCGCAACCAACGGATCACGAGTCCTTTGGGGATCTTGGCGGCCCTTGCCGATCGTTGCCGTTTCACGTCGTTCTTGCAGGTCAGACGTGCTGATCAGCGTCAGCCCTATGCAGTGCTTGTTGGTCTGTTCCTGTCCTTGTGGCCCCTCAATGGCCCCTGGGGGTCGATGAGTCGGACGCCCACCACAGAAGCAGCCACGTCCGCGCAGTTCAGCCAAGGGGATAGAACCCTCGCACAGCGGATTCCCCTTCCGGCGCGCAGAGGCTCCGCCCCGAATGTCGGGGATCCTTGCTGCCCTCGGCGAGCTGCGGCCTCAGTTCGACAGCCGTCTCCTCGACACCGAGTTCTTCCCGCAGCCCGCGGAGCGTCGCTTTGGCGTACGTCCCGCCCTCCTCCAGGGAGCCTCCGGGGTCGCCCAGAAGTCGCCGTCCTCGTCGCGCCAGCACACGCTGATCAGCGTCGAGCAGACGGGTGCGGTTGGCTTCCCCCAGCGGCGGAGTGGAGTTCGTCATACGTGTCAGTCGACCTCTTTCGCTGCCTGCTGGACGGCCTTGTCGACGTCCTTCGCGCTCACGTTGAGTTCCTTGGCGATGTGCTTCTCCGCCTTGAGCTGAGCCTTCTCCACCGCCTGAGCAAGCGTGCTCGCGCCGACGATGACAAGGGCGGCCTGCCCCTCGTCGATGATGTCGCCGAACTCCTTGACGTCGGACCGGGACATGCCGCGCCAAAGGTGACCGCTCACGCCGCCGACGGCGGCCCCGACAACGGCCGTGCCGATGATCGCCGGCGGGAACAGCAGGCCGACGACCGCTCCGGCGGCGGCGCCGCCCCAGGCCCCGTGCCGGGTGGCCGTTTCGTCCTTGTTGACGTGGACCTTGCCGGCGTCGTCCTTGGTGACCACGGACGCGTCGTAGGTGCCGACCGCGCCGACCGAGTGGAGATCCTTGACGATCTCGTAGTCGGCTCGGGCCTCGGCTTCGCTCGGGTAGGTCCCGATGTAGATGAACACTGCGTCAGGGGTGGCCATTGTGTGCTCCTGTGATTTCTCGTGTGGCGTTGGGTTTCGGTGTCAGTTGGCGGGTTCCACCTCGCCGGGCCGCCACGTCTTGTCGAAGAAGGGCTGCTCGGGGCTGTAGCAACGCAAGAGG
>NZ_JAODTZ010000085.1 GCF_025399795.1 Streptomyces rhizosphaerihabitans
GCTGCCGCACTCCCGGGCCGCCTCCCTCCGCATTCCCTCCCTCGATCTCGATGCGCCGGTCATCGGTCTCCGGCTGGACCACGGGCGACGGCTCACCGCGCCGCCCGTGAATGATCCGAAACTCGTCGGCTGGTACACGGACGGTCCCACGCCGGGTGAACGCGGCACGGCCCTCGTCGTCGGCCATCGCGACACCCGGACGGGACCCGCCGTCTTCGCCCCGCTCGAACGGATCAGGCCCGGCGCACTCGTCGAAGCCCGGCGCGTGGACGGGCGGACCGCCGTCTATACGGTCGACGCCGTACGCACGTACGCGAAGGCGCACTTCCCCGACCAGGAGGTGTACGGCGACCGGGGACGCCCCGAACTGCGCCTGATCACCTGCGGTGGCGCCTACGACCGGAAGACCGGATACGCCGCGAACGTCATCGCTTTCGCCCACCTCACGGCGATCAGGGAGCGGTCCGGCGTCGGCTGAGGCGAACCGTCGGGCGTCGGACCGGGGCAGCGGCGAGGGCCGGTGCCCGGCCCCGGCCCGACCGGTATCCGATCGTCCGTTTCCGCCCGTACCGAACCCGCCCGTCCGATACCGCCGTGCGTCTTCCCCCGGGCGTGTGCGGTCCGTTAGCTTCCGTGACTCAAGGTCCCGTACGACCCGTACGGGACGACCGGCCGCGGAGCACCAGCGCCTTGCACGCCCCCGGGGGCACCTGTCATGACACGCGCCATCTCCCTGCACCACGTCAGCAAGTCGTACACTCGCGGGGCCCGTGTGGTGGAACGGCTGTCGCTGGACATCCGGCCCGGCGAGTTCCTCGTGCTGCTCGGCCCTTCCGGCTGCGGCAAGTCGACCGTGCTGAGGATGATCGCGGGGCTGGAGGAGGTCACCGAGGGCGAGGTGCGGCTGGACGGGGAGTACGCCAACGATCTGCCGCCGTCCGAGCGGAACATGGCCATGGTGTTCCAGAACTTCGCCCTCTATCCGAGCATGACCAGCCGCGACAACATCGGCTTCCCGCTGCGCATCGAGACACCCGGCGAGGACCCCCGGGCGCGGGTGGACGCCACCGCGCGCATGCTCGGCATCCAGGACCTGCTCGACCGCTTCCCCAACCAGCTCTCCGGCGGCGAGCGGCAGCGTGTCGCGATGGGGCGGGCCATAGCGCGCCACCCCTCGGCCTTCCTGATGGACGAGCCGCTGTCCAACCTCGACGCCAAGCTCCGCAACCACCTGCGGGCCGAAATCTCCCGGCTCACCAGGGACCTGGGCGCCACCACGGTCTACGTCACCCACGACCAGGCCGAGGCGATGTCGCTCGGCGACCGGGTCGCCGTGCTGCGCGGCGGAGTCCTCCAGCAACTGGGCACGCCCCGCACGGTCTACGGGCTGCCCGCGAACGTCTTCGTCGCCGCCTTCATCGGCACCCCGCGGATCAACCTGCTGCGCGGGCTCGTCAGGGCCCCGCTCGACGGCGCCATGACGATCAGCCTCGGCAAGCAGTACCTGCGGCTGCCCGAACCCCTCTGCCTGGACCACCAGTTGCTCCGAGTGCAGCAGGGCCGTGAGGTGATCGTCGGGCTGCGCTCCGAGGCCGTACGGCTCGCCAAACCGTCCGACGCCCGGCCGGGCGAGGTCGCGATCAGCGGTCTGGTCGAGCATGTGGAGTTCCAGGGGCACGAGGTCCTCGTCCACTTCAACACGGGCTCGCGGCCGGCCTTCGTACCGGAGCTGGAGTCGCCGCGCCCGGCTCGTGCGACGCGGCGGCGGCGCCGTGACGGCACTGTTCTGGACCGGCTGCGGGGGCGCGCCGGGGCGCTGCGGGCCGGACCGGTCGTCGTCCTCGACCACCCCTCGGACGCGGAGGCCGATCTCCCCGGGCAGACACCGCCCGAGGGCCGGCTGCCCGGCGATCTCGTCGTACGCACCACGCCCGATTTCGAACTCCGCCACGGCATGCAGGTCCCGCTCCTCGTGGACATCGCCCACCTGTTCGTCTTCGACCGGAGTGGTGAACGCATCTGTCCGGCACCGGCGCGGCTGCCGGACCTGGAGGAGTGAATCCCGGGGGTTGCGTGGCGCAGCCTCCCCCGGGTGCCGGATCCCGGATCCTTCGTGCCGCGGTTGTGGCGGGTCGTGGACCGGGGCCGGGGCCTTTCGCGCGGTGGGTCCCCCTGGCGCCGCAAAACTATCATCGCTAGTTTAGGGCGCGGACGACGCTGCCCCGCCCCCGGAGGAACACGATGAAGGCACATGACGGCATGTACATCGACGGGGCGTGGCGCCCCGCCGCCGGACTGGACACGATCGAGGTCGTGAACCCGGTCGACGAGCAGGTGATCGGCCATGTCCCGGCGGGTACGGCCGAGGACGTCGACGCCGCCGTACGCGCCGCCCGCGCCGCGTTCCCCGGCTGGGCCGCGACGGCGCCCGCCGACCGGGCCGCCCGCCTGGCCGCCCTCAGGGACGTCCTGGTCGCCCGCAAGGACGAGATCGCCGAGACCGTCACCGCCGAGCTCGGATCGCCGCTCGCGTTCTCCCAGGCGGTGCACACGGGCGTCCCGGTGCTGGTCGCCGGCTCCTACGCCGAGCTGGCGGCGACGTACGCCTTCGAGGAGAAGGTCGGCAACTCGACCGTCTACCAGGAGCCCGTCGGTGTCGTCGGCGCGATCACGCCCTGGAACTACCCGCTCCACCAGATCGTCGCCAAGGTCGCCCCAGCCCTCGCCGCGGGCTGCACGGTCGTGCTGAAGCCCGCCGAGGACACCCCGCTCACCGCCCAGCTCTTCGCCGAGGCCGTGGCCGAGGCGGGTGTTCCGGCCGGGGTCTTCAACCTCGTCACCGGCCTCGGTCCGGTCGCGGGCCAGGCCCTCGCCGAGCACCCGGACGTCGACCTGGTCTCCTTCACCGGTTCCACGGCGGTCGGCCGGCGGATCGGCGCGACCGCGGGCGCCGCCGTCAAGCGCGTCGCCCTCGAACTCGGCGGCAAGTCCGCCAACGTCATCCTGCCGAGCGCCGATCTCGCCAAGGCGGTGAACGTCGGTGTCGCCAACGTGATGTCCAACTCGGGTCAGACGTGCAGCGCCTGGACCCGCATGCTGGTCCCCGCCGACCGCTACGACGAGGCGGTCGAGCTGGCCGCGACCGCCGCCGCGAAGTACGGCGACCGCATCGGCCCCGTCGTCAACGCCAAGCAGCGGGCCCGGGTGCGCGGTTACATCGAGAAGGGTGTCGCCGAGGGCGCGCGGCTCGTCGCGGGCGGCCCCGAATCCCCGCGAGAGCAGGGTTACTTCATCAGCCCCACCGTCTTCGCCGACGTCACTGAGCAGATGACGATCGCGCAGGAGGAGATCTTCGGCCCGGTCCTGTCGATCCTGCGCTACGAGGACGAGGAGGACGCCCTGCGGATCGCCAACGGCACCGTATACGGGCTCGCCGGCGCGGTGTGGGCCGGCGAGGAGTCCGAGGCGGTCGCCTTCGCGCGGCGGCTCGACACAGGGCAGGTCGACATCAACGGGGGACGCTTCAACCCCCTGGCCCCCTTCGGGGGTTACAAGCAGTCCGGCGTGGGGCGCGAACTCGGCGCCCACGGCCTGTCCGAGTACCTCCAGACCAAGTCCCTCCAGTTCTAGGAGCGTTCACGTGGTTCGCGCCGCCGTCCTTTCCGCCGTGGGTGCCCCGCTGGAGATCGCCGAGATCGAACTCCCCGATCCGGGACCGGGCCAGGTCCGGGTGAGACTGGCCGCCGCCGGGGTCTGCCACTCCGATCTTTCCCTGTCCAACGGCACCATGCGGGTGCCGGTGCCCGCCGTGCTCGGCCACGAGGGAGCCGGTACCGTCGTCGCGGTCGGCGAGGGCGTCACCCAGGTCGCGCCCGGCTCCCGTGTCGTCCTCAACTGGGCTCCTTCTTGCGGGAGTTGCCACGCCTGCTCGCTGGGCGAGGTGTGGTTGTGCGCCGACGCGCTGACCGGTGCGGGAAGCGTGTACGCCCGCCGCGCCTCCGACGGGAGCGACCTGCACCCCGGCCTGAACGTCGCCGCGTTCGCGGAGGAGACGGTGGTGCCGGTGTCCTGCCTGCTGCCCGCCCCGGACGGCATCCCGCTCACCGAGGCCGCCCTGCTCGGCTGCGCGGTCCTCACCGGATACGGCGCGGTCCACAACTCCGCGAAGGTCCGGCCCGGCGAGACCGTCGCCGTGTTCGGGGCCGGCGGGGTCGGGCTCGCCGCCCTGCAGGCCGCCCGGATCGCGGGCGCCTCGAAGATCGTCGCGGTCGACGTCTCGCCCGAGAAGGAGTCGCTCGCCCGCGAGGCCGGCGCCACCGACTACGTCGTCGCCTCCGACGCCACCGCCCGCGAGATCCGTGCCCTGACCGGCAAGCAGGGCGTCGACGTCGCCGTCGAGTGCGTCGGCCGCGCCGTCACCATCCGTACCGCCTGGGAGTCGACCCGGCGCGGTGGCCGCACCACGGTCGTCGGCATCGGCGGCAAGGACCAGCAGGTCACCTTCAACGCCCTGGAGATCTTCCACTGGGGCAGGACCCTCGCGGGCTGTGTGTACGGCAACTCCGACCCGGCCCGCGATCTCCCGGTACTCGCGGAGCACGTCCGCGCGGGCCGCCTCGACCTCGGCGGCCTGGTCACCGACCGCATCGCCCTGGACGGCATCCCGGCGGCCTTCGACAACATGATCGCGGGCAAGGGAGGCCGGGCACTGGTGGTGTTCTAGCCGCCCCGGGCCGCCTTGGGGGCGAGGCAGCCCCCAAGGCGGCCCGGCGTCAGACCTGTTCGACCCGGGCCTCCGGTTCCGGGGCCGCAGCGCCCACCGGAGCACCGGCAGCCGGCACGGCATCCGGCACGGCGAGGGCATCCGGCACGGGCGTGTCCGTCGGTGCCGGTCCCCGGCGCGGCCGGGAGCGCGACACCGCCACACCCGCCAGGCACAGCGCCCCGCCCGCCAGCGTCAGCAGTCCCGGGACCTCGTCGAGGAAGAGCCAGGACATCAGCACCACCAGCGCGGGCACGGCGTACGTCGTCGCGCCCATGCGGCTCGCGCTCGTCCTGGCGAGGGCGTACGCCCAGGTCGTGAACGCCAGCGCGGTCGGGAAGACACCCAGGTAGACCATGTTGAGCGTCGCCGAGAGGGGAGCGGCGGCCGCGTCGTGGACGAGCTGACCCGCGAACGGCAGACACGCCACGGCCCCGATCAGACAGCCGAAGGTCGTCACCTGGAGCACACTCGCGCGTCCGAGCGCCGGCTTCTGCGCGACGACTCCGCCGGCGTACGCGACGGCGGCGAGCAGGCACAGCACGACCCCGAGCACCGAGGAACCGCCGCCGCCGGACATCGACAGCCCCACCGCGACCGCTCCCGCGAACGACACCGCCATGCCCGCCAGCAGTCGCGGCGGCATCGCGTCACCCAGCAGCCGGGCGCCGAGCAGGGCGATCAGGATCGGGCCGATGTTCACCACCAGCGCGGCCGTACCGGCGTCCACCTGCTGCTCGCCCCAGTTCAGGGCCACCATGTAGAAGCCGAACCACAGCACCCCGGATATCGCGATGCCGCGCCAGGCACCGCGCGGCGGCAGCCCCTCGCGGCGTACGACACAGAAGGTACCGAGCACCAGAGCTCCCGCCAGCAGTCGTCCGAGCGCCAGCGCGCCGGGCGAGTAGGCGGCGCCCGCGCTGCGGATCGCGACGAACGCGGAGGCCCACAGCCCGACGGTGACGGTCGCCGCACCGGCGGCGAGCAACTGCGCACGCCGGTCGGGCGGCGCGATGCGGGAGGTGTTCATCATGCTCCTGAGGCTAGGCGGGGCACAGCGATCGGTCTCGCGGATTTCGGACGCACAGGTCGGCGCGGATCCGGGACCCGGAGTCGAGGTCGGTGGTCGGTCGCGGGTCCCGAGGGTGGAGTGGGGGCGCCCCGGACCCCGAGGGGTGGAGTCGGTGGTCGGTCGCGGGTCCCGAGGGGCGGAGTGGGGGTCGGTCCCGGATCCCGAGCGCGGGGGTCGGGGCGGCGACGGGAGGGGCGTGGTTCAGCGCAGCGCCGTCGCCTCGATTCCGAGGAGTTCCGCGAAGGCGCGCTCGCCGTCCGGGGTCACCTTGACCGCCCGGTCCGAGCCGATGCGCACGCACCACCCGGCGTCCAGGGCGTGCCGGCACAGCGCCGCGCCGGCCGTGCCCGCGAGGTGCGGACGCCGTTCGGTCCAGTCGAGACAGGCACGGGCCAGAGGGCGGCGTCCGGTGCGGTCCAGGGGGATGCCCGCGGCCTCGAACCACCGCAGTCCCGCGTCGGTGAGGGCGAACCCGGTGTCCTGGCGGAGCAGTCCGCGGCCGGTCAGCGCGTCCGTGAGGGCGATGCCCAGCCGTCCGGCGAGATGGTCGTAACAGGTCCGGCCACGCGCCATCGCCGAACCCGCGGCGGCCTCCCGCAGCGTGCGGGGGCGCTCGGCGGCACCGGGCGCCACCTGGGCGGCGAGGTCCTCGACGAGCTGGGCGACACCGGCGTCCGCCAGCCGCACGTAACGGTGCCGTCCCTGGCGCTCCTCGGCGAGCAGGCCGCCCGCGACGAGCTTTCCGAGGTGCTCGCTGGCGGTCGACGGAGCGACGCCGGCCTGCCGCGCCAGTTCACCGGCGGTCGACGCCCGCCCGTCGAGCAGCGTCAGCAGAAAACCGGCCCGCGTCTCGTCCGCCAGCAGCCCGGCCAGAGCCGCGAGCCCCGGCCCGACGGGATCCCTGGGCGTTGTCATGCCGTCCAGCATGCGCCACGGACACTTCGGCGCTCACCGAACGATGGCGAACGGCCACGCAGCCCCGTCCGGACTCTCCAGACCAGCCCCGCCCAGGCGTCCCGGGCCCTGGACCAGCCGGCCCGTGCGTCCTGCACCAGCCCCGTCCGGGCTTCCCGGACAACCGGCCGCGTTCAGGCTTCCCGGACCAGCCCCGCGTACTGCACGGCGAGGCCCTCCAGCAGCGCGCCGAGCCCCGTCTCGAAGGCCCGCTCGTCGATCTTCTCCTGCTGTTCGGCGAGGAGGTGCGCCTGCCCCAGGTGCGGATAGTCGGCGGGGTCGTACGCGCTCTCGTCGTCCACGAAGCCCCCGGCGAACGACCCCAGCGCGGACCCCATGATGAAGTACCGCATCAGCGCCCCGATCGAGGTGGCCTGCGCGGGCGGCCAGCCCGCGTCGACCATGGCCCCGAAGACGGCGTCGGCGAGCCGCAGTCCGGCCGGCCTGCGGCCCGGCCCGCGCGCGAGGACCGGGACGATGTTCGGGTGGTCGCGCAGGGCGGCGCGGTAGGAGACGGCCCAGTCGTGCAGCGCGGTCCGCCAGTCGCGGCCGCCCTGGAACATCGACAGGTCGACCTGCGCGCTCACCGAGTCCGCGACCGCCTCCAGGATCTGGTCCTTGGTGCGGAAGTGGTTGTAGAGGGAGGGCCCGCTCACCCCGAGTTCCGCGGCGAGCCGGCGTGTCGAGACGGCCGCCAGGCCCTCGGCATCCACCAGGGCCCGTGCCGTCTCGACGATGCGGTCGGTGCTGAGGAGGGGCTTGCGCGGTCGGGCCATGGCGCACATAGTAGGGCTGCAACTGGAAACTAGCAGTGCTAATTTAAATGTACGGCTTTCAATGTCAGCTATCTGTGGGGTGACCCGGCATGAACCTTGGGCTCAGTGATGAGCAGACCGCCGTCCGGCAGCTCGCCAAGGACTTCGTGCACCGCGAGATCGCCCCGCACGTCGTCGAGTGGGACCGCGCGGAGGACGTCGACCGGTCCATCGTGAAGAAGCTCGGCGAGGTCGGCTTCCTCGGCCTCACCATCGACGAGGAGTACGGCGGCAGCGGCGGTGACCACCTCGCGTACTGCCTGGTCACCGAGGAGCTGGGGCGCGGCGATTCCTCCGTGCGCGGGATCGTCTCCGTCTCGCTCGGGCTCGTCGCCAAGACGATCGCGCGCTGGGGGAGCGAGGAGCAGAAGCGGCGGTGGCTGCCGGGGCTGACCTCGGGCGAGTACGTCGGCTGCTTCGGGCTCACCGAGCCGGGCACCGGCTCCGACGCGGGCCGGCTGTCGACCAGGGCCGTGCGCGACGGCGACGACTACGTCATCAACGGCACCAAGATGTTCATCACGAACGGCACCTGGGCCGATGTGGTGCTCCTCTTCGCCCGCTCCACCGACGCCCCGGGCCACAAGGGCGTCTCCGCCTTCCTGGTGCCGGCCGACAGCCCCGGTCTGACCCGCCGCACCATCCACGGCAAACTCGGACTGCGCGGCCAGGCCACCGCCGAACTGGCCTTCGAGGACGTGCGCGTCCCGGCGAGCGCCATGATGGCGCCCGAGGGCAAGGGCTTCGCGGTGGCCATGTCGGCGCTGGCCAAGGGCCGGATGTCGGTGGCCGCGGGCTGCGTCGGCATCGCCCAGGCCGCACTGGACGCGGCGGTGACGTACGCGACCGAGCGGGAACAGTTCGGCAAGACGATCGCGCACCACCAGCTCGTCCAGGAACTGCTCAGCGACATCGCCGTCGACGTGGACGCGGCCCGGCTGCTGACCTGGCGGGTCGCCGATCTCATAGACCGCGGACTGCCGTTCGCCACCGAGTCCTCGAAGGCCAAGCTCTTCGCCTCCGAGGCCGCCGTGCGCGCCGCGAACAACGCCCTCCAGGTCTTCGGCGGCTATGGCTACATCGACGAGTACCCGGTCGGCAAACTGCTGCGCGACGCCCGGGTGATGACTCTCTACGAAGGCACCAGCCAGATCCAGAAGCTGGTGATCGGGCGCGCTCTGACGGGCGTCTCGGCGTTCTGACCGGCGTCTCGGTGTTCCGGCCCTTCGGCGTCTCGGTGTTCCGGCTCTGAGTACGTGCCTGAGTACCTGAGTACGACGGCGGATGTGGCGGCGGCCACATCCGCCGATCCTTGTCCCATGAGCGAGACACCTGTCAAACAGCAGAACACGGCCGCCTTCTACGGCCAGGCCGTGGCGTCCTTCTCCGTGGCGATGGCGGCCACCGCGATCGGCATCTTCAAGCTCCAGGCCGACGCGTGGGTGCGGGCCTTCCTGGCCGTCGCCGTCCTCTATCTGGTGACGTCCTCCTTCACGCTGGCCAAGGTGATCCGCGACCGACAGGACGGCAACCGTCCCGGTGGCCGCGTGTACGACCCCTTCGAGAAGCTCTGATCCCCCCGCGGTCATGACCCGGCCGAAGGCGCTAAGCGCTCGCTCAGGTTCGGGGGTATGGTGTTGACCCTGTCAGTGAAGAAGGGGCGAACAGCGATGAGTGCGGCGCAGGAGACGTCCGGCGGCGAGATGCAGCCGTGGTCCGAGGTGACCCCTGACGCGGCGCGGCGGCTGCTCGTCGCCGCGGTGGAGGCCTTCGCCGAGCGCGGGTACCACGCGACGACGACCCGGGACATCGCGGGCCGCGCGGGCATGAGCCCGGCCGCGCTGTACATCCATTACAAGACCAAGGAAGAGCTGCTCCACCGGATCAGCCGGATCGGCCACGACAAGGCGCTGGACATCGTGCGCAGCGCGGCCGAGGGTGAGGGCACGGCCGCCGAGCGGCTCTCCGACGCCGTACGGTCCTTCGTGCGGTGGCATGCGGGCCAGCACACCACCGCCCGCGTCGTGCAGTACGAACTCGATGCCCTCGGGCCCGAGGCGCGCGCCGAGATCATCGCGCTGCGCCGCCAGGTCGACGCGGAGGTCCGCAGCATCATCCAGGACGGTGTCGAGGCGGGCGACTTCGATGTCCCGGACGTACCCGGCACCACCCTCGCCGTGCTGTCCCTGTGTATCGACGTGGCCCGCTGGTTCAACGTCGACGGCCCCCGGACGCCGGACGAGGTCGGTGCGCTCTACGCCGACCTCGTCCGGCGGATGGTGGGATTCAAGGAGTAGGCCCCCACTCGCCCCCCGCCCAGGCCAGGACGCACCGCCGTCCGTCCGCCTGATCCGAGCCCGCCGGTGCCGGGCCCGGGAGCCCGAAGCGGTGACGCGGTTGCCGGGACCGGGACCTCCGAACGCGCGGGCACCCGGCTGGGGAGTCGTTCAAAGGTAGTAGCGCGAGACCGACTCCGCGACGCAGACCGGCTTGTCGCCGCCCTCGCGCTCCACACTGAAGGCCAGGGAGACCTGTACGCCACCGGGCACGTCGTCCACCGCGGTGATCGTCCCGGTGGCGCGCAGCCGCGAGCCGACCGGCACGGGGGCGGGGAAACGGACCTTGTTCGTCCCGTAGTTGACGCCCATCTTCACGCCCTCGACGCTGATCAGCTGCGGGCCGAAGAGCGGCAGCAGTGACAGGGTCAGATAGCCGTGCGCGATCGTGGTGCCGAACGGACCCGCCGCGGCCTTCTCGGGATCGACGTGGATCCACTGGTGATCGCCGGTCGCCTCCGCGAAGAGGTCGATCCGCTTCTGTTCGATCTCGACCCAGTCCGTGTACCCCAGCTGCTCGCCCACGGCGCCCCGCAGTTCGTCGACCGTCGCGAACGTCCTCGGCTCTGCCATGTCCCTGGCCTCCCGCATCTCATAGTCTAAGCGACTGCTTAGCATGGTCCGCCGGGAGGCGCATGTCAACGGACCGGACGGGTGGCGCGGTGGGTAGGTTGGAGGTGTGCCCCAGATCCCTGAGACGATCCACGAGCTGACCGTCGGACAGTTGTCGGCCCGCAGCGGCGCGGCCGTCTCCGCGCTGCACTTCTACGAGTCCAAGGGCCTGATCAGCAGCCGCCGCACCTCGGGCAACCAACGCCGCTACCACCGTGACGCGCTGCGCCGTGTCGCCTTCGTCCGGGCCGCCCAGCGTGTCGGCATCCCGCTCGCCACCATCCGCGAGGCGCTCGCCGAACTCCCCGAGGAGCGCACCCCGACGCGGGAGGACTGGGCCCGGCTGTCCGAGGCCTGGCGCTCCGAACTCGACGAGCGGATCAAGCAGCTCGGCCGGCTGCGCGACCACCTCACGGACTGCATCGGCTGCGGCTGCCTCTCCCTGGAGACCTGCGTGCTCTCCAACCCCGACGACGTCCTCGGCGAGCGCCGGGCCGGCTCCCGCCTCA
Organism: Streptomyces rhizosphaerihabitans; assembly: GCF_025399795.1. GTDB lineage: Bacteria > Actinomycetota > Actinomycetes > Streptomycetales > Streptomycetaceae > Streptomyces > Streptomyces rhizosphaerihabitans. The sequence continues at coordinate 11,061 of NZ_JAODTZ010000085.1, forward strand.
TGGTGGAGCGTGCCGGAACGCAGCCGTCCCCGAAGCCGCCGGAGCGGAGGCAGGCGGAGGCGTGCGAAGCCCGGCCGCGCCAGGAGCCGGCGGTGGGGGACTGCCGTTGACGCGCCCCCGACCGCCCGCCTGCCGCGCTACTCGTACTCCGTGCCGCCTTTGCGGGTCAGATAGGCCGGGCTGACCGCCTTCGCTATGGCGCGTCCGCCCGTCACCGGGCTGTACCGCTCGGCGGCCACGAAGGTTCCTTCGGGCCCGTCGGGTGCGGGAGCCCCGGGGCGGATCACGACGCCTTCGCGCAGGTGCAGCTCGCGACCGGAAACGGTCTCCCGGCCGGAGGCGATCTCCAGGACGCGCTCGATGTCGTACGGCCCCTCGTACAGCCGTGGAACCAGCGGGAGTTCGCCCGTCAGCAGCTCCTGAGCGTCCAGCCAGCGGACCTCGCCGTCGATCTCCGCGGACACGTCGAACACGGCGTAGCCGATCGTCTCGCGGCGCCCGTCGGCGCCGTACGACAGGTCCTGCACGCCCGCCCCGAACACCTCGCCGAAGATGCCGACGCGGCGCGCGCCGAGGCGTCCGGCGATCCGGGCGGCGGCCTCCGCGACGCCGTGCCCGCGCACCGCGCGCCAGTACAGATTGCGCGGATCCTCCTTCAGAGCGAGGGACTTGGCGCCGAAGCCCTTCGAGGACACGTGGACGCGCCCCTCGTCGGCGAGGTAGGTCAGCAGACAGGCCGAACCGTGCAGCTTCTCCGTCAGGACGACGGGCTCGCCCGGGGTGAAGATGTCCGGGTACCGCTGGATGTTCTCGATGTCGACCCAGGGCAGCAGTTCGGGCGCCGACTCGACGTCGCCGTTCATGGTGGGCGGGATCGGCGGCACCCATTTCACGATGCCGAGGGACTCCGCGAAGTCCGTGCCGTCCTCGGCGGCGCGCGCCAGGTCCACGTCCGCCAGCGCCTTCGGGCGGCACACGATGCCCTGCGACAGCTCGCCGCGCAGCCGTACCGCCCGTACCCGGTCCGACGCGCTGCCCGCGAGTCGCCCGGTCAGCCCCAGCTCCTCGATCAGCCCGGCCGGCAGCACGGACTGCTCCGGGATGTAGAGGGCCCACTCGCCGGTGCGGTAGGCGCCCTTGGCGACCACGGCCCGATACAGGCCCACCTGGGCCAGTTCGAGCGCGTCGGCGTTCGGATGCTCGTGGATAGTCAGCACTTCGGCGGTGACGCGCAGCGTCGACACAGGGGACTCCTCGGGTGGCTCAGCCGTGTTTCCTCGCCCCCAACTGTCCGGAGCGTAAACCCCTGGAGCCACCGAATTCATGGCTGCTACCGTCGTCCGCGCATCGGGTCATCGGCCCGGGCGGCATCGGCACGACGGAGCCGTCGTGCCGACACGGGCGCTCTGCTCGGACGGACCGGCACCCTGTCGCCGAGGATGCCGGACACCACGGACAACCCGGGCGCCGGGAACCGCGCGCCCGGCCACGGACCTTCCGCGGCCGACGGCTCACCCGCAGTTCCCCTGCCCGGTGCCGCTCAGCCCGGCGGCGTCCCGGCCGCCCGGCCCGGCGGGGCACTCACGCGGACACGAGCAGCCGGCCGCGCCTGGCTCCGGCCAGCGCTTCCGGGGTCAGGACGGGCCGCGGCACCACGATTCCGCAGCTCGTGCAGACGGGACCCGACGACGGTTCGTGGGCCAGGTCGTACATCCATACAAGGCGCTCACCGGCGCACGCCGGGCAGACGGTGCCCGGCGCGCGCTCCAGTGCGGCGATCAGCCGGCGCAGCACCTCGGCCAGTGGTTCATGGGGGTGGACCCGGGGGTTGTCGCACCAGGCGACACCGAACCCGCCCCAGGTCAGCCGGTGCCAGTCGTCGACACTGCCCGGCCTGCGCAGCCCGTCGTGCTTCTCCTTCTTGCGACGCTGCGCGAACTCGACCTCGTAGGCGAGCCAGACGGAGCGGGCCTCCTCCAGTTCGTCCAGTGCGGCCACGAGCCGCGCCGGATCGGGGGAACGGTCCTCGGGACCGAACCCGGCCCGGGAACACAGATGGTCCCAGGTCGCCCGATGCCCGTAAGGGGCGAACCTCTCCAGGCACTTGCGCAGTGAGTACCGCCGCAGTGCCAGATCACTCCTCGGATCTCGCACCTGTCTCGCCAGACTCCGGAAACCGGCCATCGCCCTGCACCTCCGTCACACCTGCACCTGTACTCCGGTCACTTCGGCGCCGTCTCGTACGGACGTCGTCGAGTAGACGTATCGACAAGCGATTCGGCTCCATCCAATTTTTCGACGCCCCCACGAGCCACCCGCCGAGTGCCCTGGACCGACCTCCCGTCGCTGCCGGCCGGCTGTCCGCCGGTCGACGAAGCCGCCGCGTTCGCGATGAATCCAAAAAACTGACGCATGTTCATCTTCAAACTCGGGGATACCGGCGGTAACGTCCGGCCCACCCCCCGTCGGTAGGAGCTGACATGCCACCGAGCACCCCACGCACCACCTTGGACAGACTGAGAACTCCCCGCAGATTCCCCAAGTTCCTCAAGGCAGCATCCCTATGCGTGCTCATTGCCGGTCTTTTGTCGCCGCTTTCCCCGGCGGCCGCCGCCGACACCTCGTCCGCCGCCGCCGCGAACGACTACTGCGGCGGCCAGTGTTCGGACATCCTGCCGCCCGGTGAGAACGGCAACGCGACCCTCGCCCAGATCCTGCTCAACCAGGCCTTCGGCACCCAGCCCAGCCATGCCGAGGACCAGCTCGCCCCCTACGGCAACCTGGCCTCCGGCTACTCCACGCTCACCGACACCAAGATCAACGACTTCTTCAACGACGCCTCCTTCGGCGTCGCCTCCGACCAGGTCGCCTCGACCACCAAGCCCGGCGGCCGCACCGACGTGACGATCGTCCGTGACAAGAAGACGGGCGTACCGCACATCACCGGCACCACCCGCTACGGCACCGAGTACGGTGCCGGGTTCGCCGCGGGCCAGGACCGGCTGTGGCTCATGGACGTCTTCCGGCACGTCGGACGCGGCCAGCTCACCAGCTTCGCCGGCGGCGCGGCCTCCAACCAGGGCCTGGAGCAGGAGTTCTGGCGCAGCGCGCCGTACACCGAGGCCGAGCTGCAGGCCCAGATCGACAGCGCCACCGCCAAGGCCGGAGCCCGCGGCGCCCAGGCCCTCGCCGACGCCAACGCCTACATCGACGGCGTCAACGCCTACATCGACGCCTCCGACAGCGGCCGCTACTTCCCCGGTGAGTACGTCCTGACCGGCCACAAGGACTCCATCACCAATGCCGGCACCATCGACCACTTCAAGCTCACCGACCTGGTCGCGCTGGCCTCCGTCATCGGCTCGCTGTTCGGCTCCGGAGGCGGCGGCGAGGTCAACAACGCGCTCTCGCTGCTCGCCGCCCAGTCCCAGTACGGAGTGACCGAGGGCACCAAGGTCTGGGAGTCCTTCCGCGAGCGCAACGACCCGGAAGCGGCGCTCACCGTCCACGACGGCGAGAGCTTCCCGTACGCCTCCAAGCCCGACAGCGCGCAGGGCCAGGCCCTGCCCGACGCCGGCTCGGTGACCCAGGAACCCCTGGTCTACGACCGCACCGGCAGCGCGGCCACCGCGAGCGCCGCCGGCGCCTCGGCCACGGCCGCCAAGACGTCCCTCACGTCCGCCAAGCGGGGCATGTCCAACGCCCTCGTGGTCAGCGGGAAGTACACCGCAAGCGGTCACCCGATCGCCGTCTTCGGCCCGCAGACCGGCTATTTCGCGCCACAACTGCTCATGCTCCAGGAGATCCAGGGCCCGGGGATCAGCGCCCGCGGCGCCTCCTTCGCGGGCCTGAGCATGTATGTCGAACTCGGCCGCGGCCAGGACTACTCCTGGAGCGCGACGACCTCCGGCCAGGACATCATCGACACGTACGCCGTCGAACTGTGCCAGGACGACTACCACTACCTCTACCACGGCACCTGCACGGCGATGGACAAGGTCGAGCGGACCAACTCCTGGAAGCCGACCACCGCCGACGGCACCGCCGCCGGTTCGTACCGGATGCAGGTCTACCGCACCAAGTACGGGCCCGTGGAGTACCGCGCGACGGTGGGCGGCAAGAAGGTCGCGTACACCACCCTGCGCACCTCCTTCATGCACGAGGCCGACTCGATCATCGGCTTCCAGATGCTCAACGACCCGGACTACGTGAAGAGTCCGGCGACCTTCCAGAGCGCGGCGCAGCACATCAACTACACCTTCAACTGGTTCTACGCCGACTCGGCGCACACCGCGTACTACAACAGCGGCGACAACCCGGTGCGGGCGAGCGGGGTCGACGCCGAGTTCCCGGTGTGGGCGCAGGCCGCGTACGAGTGGCAGAACTGGGACCCGGCCACGAACACCGCCTCCTACACCCCGGCGTCCGCGCACCCCAACTCGGTGGACCAGGACTACTACATCTCCTGGAACAACAAGCAGGCCAAGGACTACACGACGGCCTCCTGGGGCGACGGCTCGGTGCACCGCGGCAACCTGCTGGAGGACCGGGTCGCGAAGCTGGTCGCCGCGGGCGGGGTGACCAGGTCCGCGCTGGTGAAGGCGATGGCCGACGCGGCGCTCGCCGATCTGCGGGCCGAGGACGTGCTCCCCGACCTGCTGAAGGTCGTCAACAGCTCCCCGGTCACCGACGCCACGGCCGCCGCGGCGGTGAGCAAGCTGTCCGCGTGGGTGACGGCGGGTGCCAAGCGCACGGAGACCTCGTCCGGGTCGCACACCTACGCCAACGCCGACGCGATCCGCATCCTGGACGCCTGGTGGCCGCTGCTGGTGAAGGCGGAGTTCCAGCCGGGGCTCGGCAGCGATCTCTACACCGCGTTCGGCAGCAACCTCCCCGTCGACGAGGCACCGTCCGCCGGACACGGACCGACCGGCTCGCACGCCGGAAGTTCCTTCCAGTACGGCTGGTGGAGCTATGTCGACAAGGACATCCGGGCGGTGCTCGGGGAGTCCGTACAGGGCGGCCTGTCGCAGAAGTACTGCGGCGCAGGCAGCCTCACCGCCTGCCGGGACGCCCTGATCAGCTCGTTGAAGGAGGCCGCCGGCAAGACGGCGTCGACCGTCTACCCCGGCGACGACCAGTGCTCGGCGGGCGACCAGTGGTGCGCCGACTCGATCGTCCAGCGGACGCTCGGCGGCATCAAGCACGGCAAGATCAGCTGGCAGAACCGGCCGACCTTCCAGCAGGTCGTCGAGTACACCGCGCACCGATGAGCACGGACCGGCGCCGACCGGACAGCTCCTAGGGGCGATCGGCGCCTGAGCGGCGGCGGGTCAGTGGACGCGGCCCGCCGCCAGCACCACCTGGGCCAGTTCGCGATGGCAGATGTCACTGTGCGCACCCGCCGGGGCGCCGCCCCGGCACACCACCGAGGCGGTGTCGATGTTCACGCACCCCGAGACCGGCAGCCGGGTGCGCAGGGCCTCGGCGAGCGTGAACGACCTGGTTCCCGGCACCGCCTGCACCCCGTCGTGGCCCATCGCGCCCCACTGCGCGCCCAGGGCGCTGCCGATGCCGAAGTCCGCCACTACGGAGCGGTCGTCTCCCGCCATCCGGGAGGCCAGCGGGTAGATCGCGCCGAGCGCCGAGTCGAAGTGGGAGTAGCAGCACACCAGCGGGCCGTCGATCCGGTTGTACTGCCCGTCCAGCACACCGCTCGCCCGCGCGTCGTGCGGCAGCCGTGCCGCGAACGCGTAGTGCGAGAAGGCGCCTTGGAGCAGCGTCACCGATTTCACCGTGTGCACTCCGGGAGGCAGCCCGCGCAGCGCGAAGGAGACCAGCCGACCGCCGAAACTGTGCCCGACCAGATGGACGCGCACGTCCGGCGCCGCCGCCGCGAGCTGACCGATCGCCCGTCCGAGCCCGCGCTCACCGACCGTGCCCGCGCGCCGCTTCATCGCGTAGTACGTCGCCTGGCGCAGCAGTTCGAGGGCGCCGTCCCACAGCCGGGGCAGCGCGAACTCGGTGGCACCGGGAGTCCCGGCCCCGGCGAGTGCCTGCGCGAACTGGGCGCACACCGCCGCGGTGTCCCCGAAGAGCATCTCGGGATCGCTCTCCGGTACGCCCTCCGCCAGGGTGTCCGCCGCGAAGGACGTCTGCGGCCCTTGCGGCCGGACCTCGACGAGCAGTCGTACGAGACGGCCGAACTCCTCCAACGAGGCTCCCTCGTCCGGCTGTTGGTCGAGCAACCGGGCGATCTGCTCGACGACGGTGGCGCGGCCGGGGAACACCTCCAGAAGGGCGTGCCGGGTGTTCTTGCCGAGCGGCGAACCGGCGTCCGGGGCGACATCGGCGGCCACCGACGGAGGGAAGCCGGGGATCGGTTCGTCCGAGAACCGCATCGAGGGCCAGATCACCCCCACGTATCCGAGGCGGGCGGCCGGCGCGAGCTCCGGGACGGGTTCGAAGAACTGGCTGAAGAGGCGGGTGGCCGCCGAACGGTCGTTGTTCCAGCCGTGCGTGAAGACGATCAGGTCGCGGACCCTGCGGCGCCGCACCTCCTCGATCCACCGGTCCCGCTCGCGGCCGTCCGCGTCGCCGTCCGCGTCGAACGTCAGCTCCCAGTAGGGAGAAACACTCACTGCCGGTTCCGTCATGTCGGCCCCCTGACCCCGCGGGCGGTGCGATATGGGCGCATCGTCCACCCGGCGGGGAAAGTTGGCCATACGTCACGACCTATCCGTCACGTATCCGTCACTCGTCCGTGGAAGAGGACTCCGGCTCACTTGTAGATGAGGTAGTGCTTCCGAACCGCGCGGAACGCCTCCAGTTCGTCCTGCCAGGCCGCGACGACCTCGTCGGTGCCCGCGCCCGCGTCGATCATCGTGCGCACCAGCGTCGAGCCCGTCAGCTTGTCGATCCAGTTGTCGGAGCGCCAGGCGAAGCCGCTCCAGACCTTCTTCGCCGTCACCAGCAGGGCGATTCCCGTGCGGACGGGTTCGAACGCCGTCCGGTCGTGCACATGGATCTGGACGCCCCCAATGGTCTTTCCCTGGAACTTGGAGAAGGTGGGAGCGAAGTAGGCCTCTCTGAAGTGCACGCCGGGCAGCCCCGGTTCACCGGCCGCCGCGGCCCAGCGCCCGTCGACGCCCTCCGCGCCGAGCAGTTCGAACGGCCGCGTCGTGCCCCGCCCCTCCGACAGGTTCGTCCCCTCGAAGAGGCAGGTCCCGGAGTACACCAGCGCGGTGTCCGCCGTCGGCATGTTCGGGCTCGGCGGCACCCAGGGCAGTCCCGAGGCGTCGTAGAACTCGCCGCGCCGCCAGCCCGACATCTGCACGGTGTCCAGTTCCACGGGCGCCGCCAGGAACTCCCCGTTGAAGAGCCGGGCCAGCTCCGCCACCGTCATCCCGTGCGCCTGCGCGATCGGCTGCCGTCCGACGAACGTCGCGAACTCCTTGTGCAGGACCGGCCCTTGGGCCGACCGGCCGGTGACCGGGTTCGGCCGGTCGAGTACCACGAACCGCTTGCCGGCGAGCTGCGCGGCCTCCATGCAGTCGTACAGCGTCCAGATGTACGTGTAGAAGCGCGCTCCGACGTCCTGGATGTCGAAGACGACGGTGTCCACGCCGGAGGTGGTGAAGATGTCCGCGAGGGCCTGACCGCTCTTCAAGTACGTGTCGTAGACGGGGAGTCCGGTCGCCGGGTCGTCGTAGCGGCCCTCGGATCCGCCCGCCTGCGCGGTGCCCCGGAAGCCGTGCTCGGGGCCGAAGACGGCGACCAGGTTCACGCGGTCGTCGGCGTGCATGACGTCGACGATGTGCCGGACGTCGCGGGTGACGCCCGTGGGGTTGGTGACCATGCCGACGCGCCCGCCGCCGAGTCGGGAGTATCCGGCCGCGGCGAGGCGCTCGAACCCGGTGCGGAGCCGGGTGCCCGGGTTCGCGGCCGGCGCCGCCGCCACGGCGGGCAGGGGCGTGAGGGCCGCAGCGGCGGTGCCGGCCGCGAGCAGTGACCGTCGGGACATGCGCATGGTGTGACCTCCGTGATCGCGGAAGGTTGGCACAGGCACGCTAAGGGCTCCCGGGGGAAGTTCGTAGGGCACGGATCCCACCGGCCTGCTGTGGCTCGTCACACGGTCGCCCGCGCAGCGGAGGGGAACCCTTCCCTTGCTACATACCGACTGGTTAGTCTGGTGTCGCAGCAGAGCCGTGTCACGAAGCGTCGAAGGAGACCCGTGGTGGAAGCCATGCAGGGTGCGGGAGTCGTCGTCACCGGAGCGGGGGGCGGCATCGGGGCCGCGCTGGCCCGCCGTTTCGCCGCGGAGGGAGCGCGGGTCGTGGTCAACGACCTCGACGCGGGCAAGGTGAAGGCCGTGGCCGACGAGATCGGCGGCATCGCGGTCGTGGGCGACGCCTCCGCGATCGTGGCCGAGGCCCGCGACGCCCTCGGCGGCACGGTCGACGTCTACTGCGCGAACGCGGGAGTGGCCTCGGGCGGCTCCGAAGCGGCCGGGGAGAACGTCTGGGCCCTGGCCTGGGACGTCAACGTGATGGCGCACGTACGCGCCGCCGAGGCGCTGCTGCCGGACTGGCTGGAGCGCGGCAGCGGCCGTTTCGTCTCGACAGTCTCGGCCGCCGGACTGCTCACCATGATCGGTGCCGCGCCGTACAGCGTCACCAAGCACGGCGCGTACGCGTTCGCCGAGTGGCTGTCGCTGACGTACCGCCACCGCGGTCTGAAGGTGCACGCGATCTGTCCCCAGGGCGTGCGCACCGACATGCTCGACGCCACCGGCAGCGCGGGCGACCTGGTGCTCCAGCCGACCGCCATCGAGCCCGAGGCCGTCGCCGACGCACTCATGAAGGGGATCGAGGAGGACCGTTTCCTGATCCTGCCGCACCCCGAGGTCGCCGGGTACTACCAGGCGCGGGCCGCCGACCCCGACCGCTGGATGACGAACATGAACCACCTCCAGCAGAAGTGGGAGACCAGCGAGTGACCCGCTACGCCGACCGACCCTGGGTGGCGCTGCTCAGCGAGGCGCAGCGTGGCCCGGTGAGCCCCGCCGACACCCTGGTCCACGCCCTCCGCGAAGTGGTCGCGCACACCCCGGACCGCACCGCGCTCACCTACTTCGACGGGCGGCTGAGCTACCGCGAGGCCGACGAGCTGAGCGACTCCGTGGCCGGGCACCTCGCCGCCCGCGGTGTGGCGCGGGGCGACCGCGTGGCGATCATGCTCCAGAACTCGCCGCACTTCGTGCTCGCCCTGCTCGGCGCCTGGAAGGCCGGCGCGACGGTCGTGCCGGTCAACCCGATGTACAAGTCGGGCGAGGTCCGGCACGTCCTGCACGACGCCGAGGTGAGCGCCCTCGTCTGCTCCGACCGCGCCTGGGACGCGTATCTGCGCGAGACCGCCGCCGACTCGCCCGTACGGGTCGTCCTGACGGCCTGTGAACGGGATCTCCAGACCCGCGACGACCCGCGCGTGCTGGCCTTCGAGCGAATGCCCGAGGACGCGGCGGCGGACGATCTCCTCGCCGTCGCCCGGCAGGGGCACGAGGCGCCCGCCGACCGTGCCCTCGGCCCGTCCGACATCGCGCTGATCAGCTACACCTCGGGCACCAGCGGCACCCCCAAGGGAGCCACCAACACGCACGGCAACATCATGTACAACGCCGAGCGGCAGCGGACCGGACTCGCGCTGCCCGAGGCGCCCGTGTACTTCGCGATGGCGCCGCTGTTCCACATCACCGGGATGGTCTGCCAGCTCGCCGCCTGCATGAACAGCGCGGGCACGCTGGTCCTCGCGTACCGCTTCGAGGCCGGGGTCGTCCTCGAGGCCTTCGCCGAGCACCGGCCGCTCTACACGGTCGGCCCCTCGACCGCCTTCATGGCGCTGGCCGCCCACCCGGCGGTCACGCCGGACCACTTCTCCTCCTTCCTGAACATCTCCTCCGGCGGCGCCCCGCTGCCGCCCGCGCTCGTCGAGAAGTTCCGGGCCGGCTTCGGGCCGTACATCCGCAACGGCTACGGGCTCACCGAGTGCACCGCGCCGTGCGCCTCCGTGCCTCCGGGCCTGGAGGCGCCGGTGGACCCGGTCTCCGGGACACTGGCCGTGGGCGTGCCGGGCCCGGACTCGGTCGTACGCATCGTCGACGACCTGGGCGAGGAGGTCCCCTTCGGGGAGCAGGGCGAGATCCTCGTCAGCGGTCCGCAGGTGGTGCCCGGTTACTGGCGCCGTCCCGAAGCCACCGCCGAGACGTTCCCGGACGGCGAACTGCACACCGGCGACATCGGCTTCATGGACGAGAACGGCTGGCTCTACGTGGTCGACCGGAAGAAGGACATGATCAACGCGTCCGGCTTCAAGGTGTGGCCGCGAGAGGTCGAGGACGTCCTGTACACCCATCCGGCGGTCCGTGAGGCGGCCGTCGTGGGGATCCCCGACGGCTACCGCGGGGAGACCGTCATGGCGTACATCAGCCTGCGTCCGGGTGCTTCCGAGGACCCCGCCGCGCTGGCCGCGTACTGCAAGGAGAGACTGGCCGCCTACAAATATCCGCGGCAGGTGGAGATCCTGCCCGAACTGCCGAAGACGGCGAGTGGGAAGATCCTCCGTCGGGAACTGCGTTCCCGGTCCCAGGACTCCCAGTAGTCCCCGGGACGGTCAGTGGTCCCCGGGACTCTTCGCGGACGACGGTTGTCGATGTGACGCACGGAAGGCAGGTGGCGGCAGTGCCCAGGACGACGGACGGTGACGGTACGCCCGTCCCACAGCGGCTGCTGGCCGCCGCCACCCGGCTCTTCGCCGAGCAGGGTTACGACCGCACCTCGGTGCAGGAGATCGTCGAGGCGGCGGGCGTCACCAAGGGGGCGCTGTACCACTACTTCGGCTCCAAGGACGACCTGCTGCACGAGGTGTACGCGCGCGTGCTGCGCCTTCAGCAGGAGCGGCTGGACGCGTTCGCGGACGCGGACGCGCCGGTGGAGGAGCGGCTGCGGGGTGCGGCGGCCGACGTGGTCGTCACGACCATCGACAACCTCGACGACGCCTCGATCTTCTTCCGGTCGATGCACCACCTCGGCCCGGAGAAGCTCAAGCAGGTGCGGTCCGAGCGGCGCCGCTACCACGAGCGCTTCCGCGCACTGATCGAGGAGGGCCAGAAGAAGGGCGTCTTCTCCACGGCCACCCCCGCGGACCTGGTCGTCGACTACCACTTCGGCTCGGTCCACCACCTGTCGACGTGGTACCGCCCCGACGGCCCGCTCGCCCCCCAGCAGGTCGCCGACCACCTCGCCGACCTGCTGCTGCGCGCGCTGCGCCCGTAGCGGACCGCAGCACGGACAGCACACCGCGGCCCCACCAAACGGTGGGGCCGCGGTGTGCTGTGATCACCTGACTCCTGCGAGGCGCCCCCGGCGTTCACGCCGGGGAGAGTCGCATCCCGTGACGGCAGTGTGGAGCGTCGCCCTGTGCGGTCTCCTGGGGCGCGGAGCGCCCGCAGGGCCGCCGCGAGGGGATAGGCGAACATGTGTGCCCGCGTTCGCTGGTTGTGGTGGCTGTGTCGTGAGGAGGGTACGGGTGTGCGTGTGCCGTACGTACGGTCTTGTGGTGGAAGCCGGCTGAGCGCGAGTCGGGATGCCGTGGGAGGGGGACGTGGTGTCGGAGGTGAAGGAGGCCGGTGAGGGCGGGCATGCCCGGTACACGTACCGGCTTCGCGTGCCGGCGACGGCTCGTACGGCGCTGCTGGCGGAGTGGGACCGGTGCCGGTGGATCTGGAACGAGTGCGTCGCGCGTTCCAGGAAGGCCCACCGCGAGGGGGAGAAGTGCGGTCCCGCCGTGTTGGACAGGATGCTGACCGGGGCTCGTGCCGTGACGCCGTGGCTGGCGGCGGGTTCGTCGGTGCCGCAGCAGCTTGTCCGGGACTTCGGCAGGTCTCGCGCCAAGGCGCTGAAGGACATCAAGGACAGGCTGCCCGTCAGGCGCCGGCGGGGATGCCCGGGCACAAGAAGAAGCACGGGTGTGATCCGACGCTGAACTACACCCGGCGTGGCTTTCGGCTCAAAGACGGGCGCCTGC
>NZ_JAODTZ010000086.1 GCF_025399795.1 Streptomyces rhizosphaerihabitans
GAGAAGTACGACCAGCTGTTCGTGCCCGAGTTCAACGCGGGCGCGATGGAGAACGCGGGCGCGGTCACCATCCGCGACCAGTACGTCTTCCGCTCCAAGGTCACCGACGCCGCGTACGAGCTGCGCGCCGAGACGATCCTGCACGAGCTGGCCCACATGTGGTTCGGCGACCTCGTGACGATGGAGTGGTGGAACGACCTCTGGCTGAACGAGTCGTTCGCCACCTACACCTCCATCGCCTGCCAGGCCTACCACCCCGACAGCCGGTGGCCGCACTCCTGGACCACGTTCGCCAACTCCATGAAGACGTGGGCGTACCGACAGGACCAGCTGCCCTCCACCCACCCGATCATGGCCGAGATCCGCGACCTCGACGACGTGCTCGTCAACTTCGACGGCATCACATACGCGAAGGGCGCGAGCGTACTGAAGCAGCTCGTCGCCTACGTCGGCATGGACGAGTTCTTCAGCGGCGTCCAGGCCTACTTCAAGGCCCACGCCTTCGGGAACACCCGCCTGTCCGACCTGCTCGGCGCCCTGGAGGAGACCTCCGGACGCGACCTCGGGACCTGGTCGCAGAAGTGGCTCCAGACCGCCGGGATCAACATCCTGCGTCCGGAGATCGAGACCGACGCCGACGGTGTCATCACCTCCTTCGCCATCCGCCAGGAGGCCCCGGCCCTGCCCGCCGGCGCCCAGGGCGAGCCGACGCTGCGCCCGCACCGCATCGCGGTCGGCCTGTACGACTTCGACGGCGCCGAGGGCGGCAGCGGCAAGCTGGTGCGCGACGAGCGCATCGAGCTGGACGTGGACGGGGAGCTGACCGCCGTACCGGAGCTCGTCGGCAGGCGCCGTCCCGACGTGATCCTGCTCAACGACGACGACCTGTCGTACGCCAAGGTCCGCCTCGACGAGGACTCGCTGGCCTTCGTCACCGAGCACCTGGGCGACTTCGAGTCCTCCCTCCCGCGCGCCCTGTGCTGGGCCTCGGCCTGGGACATGACCCGCGACGCCGAGCTCGCCACCCGCGACTACCTGGCGCTGGTGCTGTCCGGCATCGGCAAGGAGTCCGACATCGGTGTCGTGCAGTCGCTGCAACGGCAGGTGAAGCTCGCCATCGAGCTGTACGCCGACCCGACCGCGCGCGAGGCGCTGCTGACCCGCTGGACGGACGCGACGCTCGCCCACCTGCACGCGGCCGAGGCCGGCGGCGACCACCAGCTGGCCTGGGCGCGCGCCTTCGCGGCGGCCGCGCGCACGCCGGAGCAGCTCGACCTCCTGGAGGCGCTGCTCGAAGGCCGCGAGACCATCGAGGGCCTCGCCGTCGACACCGAGCTGCGCTGGGCGTTCGTGCAGCGGCTCGCGACCGTCGGCCGCTTCGACGAGACGGAGATCGCCGCCGAGTACGAGCGTGACAAGACGGCCGCCGGTGAGCGGCACGCGGCCACCGCCCGGGCGGCCCGTCCCACCGAGGAGGCGAAGGCGGAGGCGTGGGCCTCGGTCGTCGAGTCGGACAAGCTCCCGAACGCCGTGCAGGAAGCGGTCATCGCGGGCTTCGTCCAGACCGACCAGCGTGAGCTGCTCGCCCCTTACACGGACGAGTACTTCACCGTGGTCAAGGAGATCTGGGACGCCCGTTCGCACGAGATCGCGCAGCAGATCGCGACCGGTCTCTACCCGGGCATCCAGGTCGCCGAGGAGACCCTCGCCAAGACGGACGCGTGGCTGCTCTCGGCCGAGCCCAACGCCGCCCTGCGACGACTCGTCTCGGAGTCCCGCTCGGGCGTCGAGCGAGCCCTGAAGGCCCAGGCGGCGGACGCGCAGGCGGCCACCGCGTAGTCCCCTCACCCGGGTGAGCGGGCATCCGGGCGCCGGCATTCGTGTCGGCGTCCGGAACAGCGGGCGGGACACCGGTTCGGTGTCCCGCCCGCTGTCGTGGGCCGTGGTCCCCTGCCTCAGTGGGGGACCATCCCGCCCGTGACGTTGACGAACGTGCCGGTGATGCCGCCCGCCAGGTCGGAGGCGAGGAAGGCGGCGGTGGCGGCGATCTCGGCCAGGGTGGGGTTGCGGCGGGTCATGCGCATCCCCGCGAGGTTCGCGAGCAGCCCCTGGAGGGCCGCTTCGTCGAGGTCCATGGCGCTGTCGACCGCGAGGAGCTTCTCCCGGGTCAGCGTCTCGGGCACCCCGGCCGCCCACAGACCCACGACCCGCAGGCCGCGCGGCCCCAGTTCCGCCGCCAGGTTCCGCACCAGCGTGTCGATCGCCGCGTCCGCGGGTCCGGTGCCGCCCATCATCGGACTGCCGTGCGCGGAGCCGCTGTTGAGCGTGAGCACCACGCCGGAGCCCGCCTCGGCCATGCGCCGGGCGGCGGCTCGGGCGGTGATGAACGTGGTGCGGATGCCGGTCTCGACGGGTCGCACGAAGTCCTCGACCGGCATGTCGACCAGGGGAACGCCCTGCACATCGCCGCGCGTGACGAGGTTGAAGGAGATGTCGACGGCGTCCAGGGATCCGATGTGCGCGTCGACCGCCGTCTCGTCCAGGGCGTCGAGCACCGCGGTCTCGGCGTGCCCGCCCGCCGCCTCGATGTCCTTCGCCACCGCGTCCAGCGTCTCGGCCGTACGTCCCACCAGGTGCACGCGGGCACCTTCACGGGCGAAGGTACGGGCGACGGCACCGCCGATGGATCCGCCGGCGCCGTAGACGACCGCGGTCTTGTCGGTGAGCAGCATGGTGATCTCTCCTGAGGGGGTTCGGCTGTACGTGTCGGTCATGCAGACGTACAGGGCCGCCGCGACTCATCGGTCGGCCTCATCGGTCCGATTCATCGGCCGGCGTCATCGGCCGGCGTCATCGGTCGGCGGGGAGCCGCAGCGGCAGTCCGAACGCCGGGAACAGGTGGGGCTCGAACGAGGTGATCTCCACGATGCGGTCGCCCTCGACGCGCAGTACGTCGAGGACCTGGGCGCGGTACACCGTCGTACCCGGGCGTCGCACATAGCCTCCGGCCGCGATGTGGCCGTTGGCGCGGGCGGGAAGGTGCCGCCAGTGGCCGAGGAACAGCGGGGACGCGGGGTCGAGGCTGATCCGCAGGAACTCGGTGATCGCGGCGCGGCCGACGAACCAGAACGGGTTCGGCGGCATGGTGAGCCGGATGTCCTCGCTGAGCAGGCCGGTGAACGCGTCGAGGTCGAGACGTTCGGCGGCGGCCATGTAGCGCCCGAGGATCTCCCGCTCGCGGGCGTCCGCCTCGGCGGTCCACTCGGTGCGGCGGGCGGGCAGGCGGTCGCGCAGGGTGGGCCGGGCGCGCTGCAGGGCGCTGTTGACCGAGGCCGGCGTCATCTCCAGGGCCTCGGCGGTCTCGGCGGCGGACAATCCGAGAACATCGCGCAGGACCAGGACGGCGCGCTGGCGGGCCGGCAGATGCTGGATGGCGGCCAGGAAGACGAGCTCCAGGGTCTCCCGGGAGACGGCACGCGCGTCGGGCTGCTCCTCGGTCGAGGGCAGGTCCTCGTCGGGGTACGGCTGGAGCCACGTGATGCGGGCCGGGGGCTCGCCCGTGCCGTGGTTCATGCCGGGCACCGGCTCGTAAAGCCGGGGACGGCGGGCGGTGCGCCGCTGGAAGTCCAGACAGGTGTTGGTGGCGATCCGGTACAGCCAGGTCCGCAGGCTCGCCCGCCCCGCGTAGCCCTCCCGCGCCCGCCAGGCCCGCAGGAACGTCTCCTGGACGAGGTCCTCCGCGTCGTCGTACGAGCCCGACATGCGGTAGCAGTGCACGCGCAGCTCACGCCGGTACGGCTCGACGAGCGCGGCGAAGTCGCTTTCACCGAGCGAGCCGTGCGCAGCGGAGCGCCGCGTCACGGAGTCGTCGGTCGCGGGCTCGTGGGTCACGGCCTCGTGGGTCACGGAGCCGGGCGTCGAGGACCCGTACGTCACGGAGTCACGCGTGACGGAATCCGGCGCGGGGGAGGGGTTCTGGCCGGCGGGGGCCCGCGGGACGGCGGTGTGCGGCGCGGCGGTGTCCCGCGTGGCTGCTTCGTCGGCCGCGGCGGAGTCCCCGGTGGCCGCGTTTCCGGCGGGAGCCGGTGCGCCAGATGCTTTCGTCACGGCGGTGCGGGTGACGGAACCGTCCCTCGCGGTGTCCCGGGCGACCCGGGCGATGCGGCGCAGCCGTCCGACCGAGGAGGCCAGTTCGCTCACGCCGGAATAGAAGACGGACGGCGGCTGCGGCACCAGCGCCTCGACCTGCCGCCCGACCTCCTCGATCAGTCCGCGCACGGTGTCGGCCGGTGCCGTCCGGCGGTCCCGGTACGCCTTCTGCCGGCAGGCCGCGGAGCAGTACACCGAGCTGCGCCCCGTGCGTCCGGCCCGCTCGGGCAGCGCTTTTCCGCAACTGCGGCACACGGCATCGACGACCACGGGGACCTCCGGGCTTTCGTCACGCGGGTACGTCACGCGGTTACGACGTGACGGTATCCCTCGCGTCCCCCGGGGCGCCGCGGAAGCGCCGCACCCGCGGAAAACCGAGGGGGCGGAGCACCGACCGGTGCCCCGCCCCCTCGGACGCGCGGTGGATCCGGGTGTCAGCCCTTGAGCTCGGCCGCCACCAGCTCCGCGATCTGGACCGCGTTCAGCGCGGCGCCCTTGCGGAGGTTGTCGCTGGAGACGAACAGCGCGAGGCCGTGCTCGACGGTCTCGTCCGGCCGGATGCGGCCGACGTACGAGGCGTCCTTGCCGGCGGCCTGGAGGGGGGTCGGGATGTCGGAGAGGACGACACCCGGGGCGCCCGCGAGCAGCTCGGTGGCGCGCTCGGCGGAGAGCGGGCGGGCGAAGCGGGCGTTCACCTGGAGGGAGTGGCCGGAGAAGACCGGGACACGGACGCAGGTGCCGGAGACCTTGAGGGCGGGGATCTCCAGGATCTTGCGGGACTCGTTGCGGAGCTTCTGCTCCTCGTCGGTCTCGTTCAGACCGTCGTCGACGATCGAACCCGCGAGGGGGAGCACGTTGAAGGCGATGGGCCGCTTGTAGACCTGCGGCTCGGGGAAGTCGACCGCCTCGCCGTCGTGGGTCAGCCGGTCGGCGTCGCCGACGACCTTCAGGGCCTGTCCGTGCAGTTCCGCCACACCGGCGACGCCCGAGCCGGACACCGCCTGGTAGGTGGCGACGACCAGCGCCTCCAGGCCCGCCTCCTCGTGCAGCGGCTTCAGGACCGGCATCGCGGCCATCGTCGTGCAGTTCGGGTTGGCGATGATGCCCTTGGGGCGGTCGGCGATCGCGTGCGGGTTCACCTCGGAGACGACGAGCGGTACCTCGGGGTCCCTGCGCCAGGCGGAGGAGTTGTCGATCACGACCGCGCCCTGGGAGGCGACCTTCTCGGCCAGCGCCTTGGAGGTGGCCCCGCCCGCCGAGAACAGCACGATGTCCAGGCCCGAGTAGTCCGCCGTGGAGGCGTCCTCCACCGTGACCCCGTCGACGACCGTCCCGGCCGAACGGGCCGAGGCGAACAGACGCAGTTCCTCGGCCGGGAAGTCCCGCTCGACGAGGATCTTGCGCATGGCTGTGCCGACCATACCGGTGGCTCCGACGATTCCGACCCTCACGGCGACTCCCTTGACGTGCGTTCTACGTGGTCCAGCGCTTCCATCATGCGTCTGACCCGGGTCCGCGTGTCCAATCCTTTCGCCGAGCCGCTCAAGGTGTGGGACGCCGGGAGGCGCGCCACGGAGCCCGATCCTGCGGCGGCCCGGCCTCCGGGTACGAAGAAATCGCCCGGCGACAGAGCGGGACCGCAAGCCGTACGGTGTGGGCGCCGTGATGGATTCGGGCCCGGTGTGACGTACGACTCGAACCGGGCCGAACGTTTTGGCCGGCACCGGCGTCGTAGGGGGAGACGCGGGAGGGGAGAAGTGGCTGTGCTGCGCAGAAAGCCACGTCGGGCGCCGGGGGTGGACGATCCCCTGGACGCGGCTCAGGAACGCCGGGTGCGGGCGGTGCTCGCGCTCGGCGGCGTACCGCAGGCGGACCTGCCGGACGGGGTACAGCAGGTCCGGCTGCGGTTGCTGGAGCGGGCCGCCAAGGGGGACGAGGCCCCGCGTGATGTGTCGGCCTGGGCGGCGGTCGTCGCCTCGAACCTCGCGATGGACTGGCACCGGGCCAAGCGCCGGCAGGAGCGGCTGGGTGAACGCCTCGCCTCGCTGAGGCAGTTGGAGCAGCCCTCCGACGAGGAGTCCAGTGTGCTCTCGCTGGCCGTCGCCCAGGGCCTGGACGAACTGCCCGACGCCCAGCGCCAGGTCCTCGTCCTGCGGTTCTACACCGACCTGCCCGTGCGCGACATCGCCGACGAACTCGGCATACCCGAGGGCACGGTCAAGAGCAGGCTGCACACGGCGGTCCGCGCGCTGCGCGCCCGCCTGCACGAGGACGAGGTGGTGTGACGTGGCCGAGTACGAAGGCGTGGACGCGTTGTTGGCCGCGATCACGGACGCCGCACTGCCCGAAGGCGCTCGCGACGACATCGTGTTCATGGCCGAGCACCGGTCGGCCGCCGCGGACGTGGATGTGCTCCGCGAGCAGTTGGTCATCATCGGCGACGCGCTGGCGGACCAGGGAAGGGCGGCCGAGTCGGCCCGTGCGGCCCAGAAGCCCAAGGAGCCCAAGAAGTCCAAGAAGCTCCAGAGGTTCAAGAAGTCCGGGAAACACCAGCAGGCCCAGGGGGCACGGACCTCCGGGGGCGGGCGTCCGGGGGGCGTCCCGAAGAAGCGCTCCCGGCATCCCGGTGCCCTCGCCGTCGGCACCCTGGCGGCGGCCGCGGTGGCCACGCTGGTCGTCGGGATGGGCTGGCTGGTCGCGCACGGCGGGGGCGGAGCGGGCGTCACGGACTCCGCCGACTCCAAGGCGGCGGACCGCCCCAGCGCCGGCTCCTTCAGCGCCCCCGGCTACATCGCCTGCGCCCGGCTCATCGCGGAGGGCAAGGTCACCGAGGTGCTTCAGGTCCCCGGCACCGGACAGGACCGGATCACCCTTGACGTGTACCACTACTACAAGCCGGCCAAGGGCGAGAAGGAGGTCTCCTTCCTGATGGACAGGAACGCCGGTCCGGGGCTGCACCGGGGTGACGAGGTACTGGTCGGCATCCAGCGGCACGCCGAGACGCCCGACATCTGGACCACGGGAGAGAAGGACATCGCCCGCGACCGGTCCTGGATCGTCAAGGCGCTGCCCGAGTCCCAGGGCATGGAGTGCGAGCGTTGATGCGCGGGCGCTGATGCGCGGGCTGTGACGGGTGCGCGGTGGCGTGCGGCAACGGGCAGGACGGCACGCGAGACAACGGCGCGCGAGACGACGGCGCGCGAGACGACGGCGCGCGAACGTCCGGCATACGAGAGGGACGGCACGCGAACGTCCGGCATACGAGAGGGACGGCACGCGAAAGGGCGGGCGTCCATTCCGGACGCCCGCCCCGTTCACCCGGACCGCTCGCGCGGCCGGCGGTCACACCGTTACGGCGTGACCTTCTCGATCTTCACACTGCCGAGGCCCGCGACCGTGCCGCGCGCGTTCACCAGCTGGACCTGACCGAAGAACTCGCGTCCCTCGGGTGCCGCCGCGGCGGCCGTGACCGAGCCGGACACCGTGGCCGAGGCGCCGGTGGCGAGCTTCACCGGGGTCGAGTCGTCGACCGAGACCGTGCCGAGCGCGGTCGAGAAGAACACGTCCCGGTAGTCGTACGCGGTCGAACCCGACGGGACCGAGTAGCCCGCGACCTCGATGGTGTACGTCCCGGCGGCGGGGGAGGCGATGGAGACGGCCTCCTCCGAGTCGCCGTCCGCGGACTGCCCGACGACGGTCCCGGCGGCGTTGTACACCGTCAGGTCGAGGTCGGCGGCGTTGTCCGAGACATTGCCGATGGCCACGTCGAGCGACGCGGCGCCCGCGGGCACCTCGACGGTGGTGGTCTGCGTCGCGCCCTCGGTGATGGTCGGCCGCGCGTTCTTCGAGGAACCGAGCGGGCCGCCCTTCAGCTTGCCGTCGAGCGCGGCGAAGTTGTTCGTCACCTTCCAGGAGGCGGTGGCCGGGGTGCCGACCTTGGCCTCGGGGACGGTCACGACGGCCGGGTCGAAGGCCGCGCCGAGCACGGCGACATCGAGCTTGTACGGGTTGTCGAGCAGCGGCGACGTACGGCGCGCCTCGACCTCGATCTCCCAGACGCCGGGCTGCGGGTCCGCGTACGAACGCACGTCGGGCTTGCAGCCGTTGCCGTCGAGGTAGTTGTTGTAGCAGTACGGGGTGCTGGTGTTGTCGACCGGAACGCCGTACGGGTGGATCGCGATGAACCGGGTCTGGCTCTTGTCCTTCAGCCCGCCGATCGCGACCTCCAGGGACTTGGCGCCCTCGGGGACCGTGACGAAGTACGACGCGGTGCTGTTGCGCTGCACCGAACTCGACGCGGCGTAGGTGTACTTGAGGGGAGCCGAGACCACGACGGTCGACAGGATCTGCTTGTCGACGCCCTCGGTCCGCGGGTCGTCGACCTCGAGGATCGCGCTCTTGAGGCCGGCCGACTTCGGCGCGGCCTGGACCTTGACGGTCACCGGCTGGTTCAGCGGGAGCTTCACCTCGTCCGAGCCGACGATCCGGAAGGTGCCGGAGGCGTTGTTCTCGAAGTACAGCTCGTGCCGGATCGGCCGGTCCTCGCCCGACGTACGCGTGACGGTGATGTCGTACGTCTTGCGCTCGCCCGCCTTGAGACCGCCCTCGCGGTCGTACAGGCCGGTGCCGAAGCCCGGTGTCTTCAGCGCGTAGTCGATCGCGGTGTCGACCGGCGCCTTCACGGTGTAGTCGTGGGCGGTGGCGCCGTCCTTGATGGCGTCCCAGGCGTCACCGATGTTGATGAGGCCCGCACCCTCCTCGTACGCCTGAACGCCCTTGATGTGGTCGGCGGTCGACGTCAGCGCGGTGCGCAGGCCGGCCGGGGTGAGGGCGATGCCCTTCTGCTTCGCCGCGCTCAGCAGCAGCGCCGAGGCGCCCGCGGCCTGCGGGGACGCCATCGAGGTGCCCTGGAGCATCGAGTAGCCGGCCGGAAGGGTGTAGCCCGCCTCGGCGACCGGGGATCCCGGCATCCAGGTCTGGGTGGAGTTGATGGAGGCGCCGGGCGCGCTCAGCGTCGGCGTGAAGCCGCCGTCCTCGCGCGGGCCGCGCGAGGAGAAGGGCAGCATCGCGTACTTCTTCTCCACCTGCGAGCCGTAGTTGGCGGCCCAGGTCTCCTTGGAGATGGTCGCGCCGACCGAGATGACCTTGTCGGCCAGGCCCGGGTCGCCGATGGTGTTCGCGCCGGGGCCGGAGTTGCCCGCGGAGATCACCAGCTGGACGCCGTAGGTGTCGATGAGGCGCGTGTAGAGCTCGGAGCGCGCGTTGTTGCCGTCGTTGAGCGCGGGCAGACCGCCGATGGACATGTTGACGATGTCCACACCGCGGTTGGCGACGAGGTCGATCATGCCCTCGGTCAGCGCGACGTTGGTGCAGCCGCCGGTCCAGGTGCAGGCGCGCGAGGAGACGATCTTCGCGCCGGGCGCGGCACCGCTCATCCTGCCGCCGAACAGGCCGTTCGCGGCGGTGATGCCCGCGACGTGGGTGCCGTGCTCGGCCTCGATGACGCCGATGTTGACGAAGTCGGCCTTCTTGCCGATCCAGGACCCGCCGTAGGGGTCCATCGGCACGTCCTTGCGGATCTCGACGACGAACGGCTGCCGCTCGACGACGTCCGTCGCCGGGTTGTCGGTACCGAAGTAGCCGATCTGGTAGCCGTCCTTGTACGGCTTCATCGGTGTGTCGTCGGTGAAGTCGTTGTTGTTGTTCAGGTCGACGGTGACCGTGCCGGCCGCCGGGTCGTAGAGCACGCCCCACGCGTCGGTGGTGTCACCGTCGCGGTTCGCGTCGCCCGCGGCGTCGCCGCCCGCCGTCGCCGACTCCCGGAACGTGCTGATCTCGTACGATCCCGCCGACGCCGTCCACGTCTTGCCGCTGTACGTGAAGGTGGGTCCGGCCACGGGGGTGATCATCGGGCGCCAGGTCGCGTCGCTGTCGAGGATCGGGTCGGTCGAGGTGACCCAGTCGACGATCTTGCGCTCGCCGGTGGTGGTCTTCTGCAGCGCGGGGTGGCCCAGGTCGACACCGGAGTCCAGGATGCCGATGGTGACGCCCCGGCCGTCCGCCTTCGGGTGATCCTTGACGAAGTCGACGGCACCCGTCTCGAAGGACGGGTTGTACGGGTTCTCGGCGGGGGTGTTCTTGCCGGGTCCCGGGTAAGTGGCAGCCGTGGAGGCGTTGTTGCCCCTCTTGGCGGTGTCGGCGCTCGGCGTCGGGTCGTCCAGCGCGATCTCCTGGCGCAGGTCGATCCCGTGCACCGAGGGCAGCTTCGCGGCGGCGGCGATGGCAGAGTCGGCCCGGCTCGTCGGGACGGTGGCACGGACGTAGCCGAGCTTGTCGTAACTGCGGCCCACCGAGCCGCCCTTGACCGCGTCCAGCTCCTTGGCGACCTGCTCGGTCTGGCCCGGAGCCGTCGCGATCATCATGGTGACGTTCTTGTCGCCGTTGGCCTTGGCCTCGGTGAGGAGGTCGGCGTCGGTCGAACCGAGTTTGGCGGCGGCGGACTTGGTGCCGGGGTCGGCCGTGGGCGCGCCCGCGTCCGCGGAGAAGGCCATGGGTATCGGCCCGGCCGCGGAGAGCGCGGCCACCAGGCCCGCTGCCATGGCCAGGCGGGCCACGCGTCTCGCGCCGGATATGGGGGCGCGCTGAGGGTCGGAGGTCATCTGCATCCCTTGGAGGTAAAGGAACGAGCGTGGAACGGCCGGTTCCGGCTGTTCTTGCGGGACCGGTCGCATCAGTCCGGAATGTGAACCCGGATGACCGCTCAGCTTTACCCAAGGGGCAGTTGTTTGGGGAGAGTTGACCGTGGCGGGATAGAGCCATGGCGTACTTCCGCCATACGTCATGCCGGTGATGACCTGCTATGAGGGGATATCCAGGACGGCTTGGATGTCTCGCTTTGTCGATTCAGCTCTCTTTTGTGCGCGCGTAGTGGCGGGATGCTTTCGCGCGGTTACCGCAGGCGGCCATCGAGCACCAGCGGCGGGTGCCGTTCCGCGAGGTGTCGAAGAAGTGCAGGATGCACGCGTCGTGGGCGCAGCGCCGGATGCGGTCCGGGGCGGTGTCCAGCAGCTCCAGGTAGTTGCGGGCGGCGAGCCAGGCCGGCCCCCAGGAGGGATCGTCGAACTCGGGCGTCCCGCCCGGCCCTTGAGCGGTCAGCGTCAGCCGGACGCGCCCGTGCCCGAGTACGGCGTCGACGCGGGCGGCGGCTTCTGCCGCGATTCGGGGGCCGGGGCTCACCGGCCCGTCGCTGTCGGCGGTCCCGCCGGGCTCGTCACCGTCCGCGGTCCCGCTCCGCCTGCCGTCGCCCTGTCCGTGGGGTGTGTCGATCACGGCGCGCAGGGCGTCGCGGGCTTCGAGCGTGTGTCGCAGGACGGTGTCGTCGGCCGGGAAGTCGAGTCCGTTGCCCGCCAGCCACACCGCGAGGCCCTCGGTGCCGGTCAGCAGGTCCCGCACCACGCCCTCCTGGATCCAGCGCGTGTTGAGCAGGTCGAGCGAGACCGGCTCGCCGGTGAGGGGGCGGGGGTCGGGGCTGGTGGACATGGGTGGGTCTCCCTTCGCTGCTAACCGCTCAAGGGTAGGTCACTGGTTGACGGCCTCAAGTCTAACCTTTAACATCAATGACAAGAGTTAGGCCTGGTCGGTCTCTCCCTGGGGGTGGCCATCGTCGGAAAGGGACTGCCATGACACTGCGCACCGGCCACATCGGCCTGAACGTCACGGACCTCGACCGCTCGCTCGCCTTCTACCGCGACGTCCTGGGCTTCGGGGTGCTCGGCGAGGGCAAGGAGGGCGACGGCGGGGAGCGGCGGTACGCGTTCCTCGGCTCTCTGTCCGGGGACGGCCGTCCGGTGCTCACGCTCTGGCAGCAGGCGCGCGGCGCGTACGACGCCGGCCTGGCGGGCCTGCACCACGTCGCCCTCGAAGTCGACTCCGTCGAGCGGGTCAGGGAGTACGAGACCGCCCTGCGCGCCTACGGCGTGACGTTCGCGTACGAGGGTGTGGTCGCCCACCGCGAGGGCGCGGCCTCGGGCGGCATCTTCTTCCACGACCCGGACGGCAGCCGTCTGGAGATCTTCGCGGCGAGCGGCGCCGAGGAGGCGCCGGCGCCGAACGCGTCCGCGCCGACCTGCGGCTTCTTCTAGCACTCTTCTTCCGGTACTGGGGAGCGGTCATGACGTATCACTCGGGCTCGCGGGCGATCCAGGACCGCGTCGGCGTCCGCGATCTCGCCGATCACATGGGCAGGGCCGTCGGCCGGGGCATCCGCCCGGTGGCCGCCGCCTTCCTCGAACTCCAGCCGATGCTCGTCGTCGGCGCGGTGGCCCCGGAGAGCGGCGCGGGAGCGGGCGGCGGTGCCTCAGGGCGGGGTGCGGAGAGCGGCGCGGAGCCGGGGAGGGGTGCGGGAGCGGGCGGCCGTGCCCCGGAGAACGGCGCGGAGCCGGGGAGCCACGCGGAGACCGGGGCGGAGTTGGGGAGGGGCGTGGAGAGCGGCGTGGAGTCGGGGAAGGGCGTGGAGACCGGGGCGGAGCCGGGGAGAGGCGTCGGCTCCGAGGGCGGGGCGGCCCCGGGCGGTGGTGACGTGTGGGTCTCGCTGCTCACCGGGAGGCCCGGATTCCTGCGCGCCACCGGGCCCCACCAGCTCTCGGTCGTGGGCGGACTCCCCGCCGGTGATCCGCTCACGGCCGCGCTCGCCACCCCGGGCACCCTTGTCGGCACCATCGCACTCGACCCGCGCACCCGTCGCCGTATGCGCCTGGGTGGCCGGGTCCGGCCGACCCCGCGCGGCTTCGCGGTCGAGGCCGACCGGGTCTTCGCCAACTGCCCCAAGTACCTCCAGAAGCGGGAGACGTACGAGACAGTGGCGGACCGCGCGGCGGGAGTTCCCCGGCGCGGCAGGGAACTCACTGCCTCCCAGCGGCAGTTCGTCGAGGCCGCCGACACCTTCTTCCTCGCCACGGTCCACGCGAACGGCGCCGACGCGAGCCATCGCGGCGGCAACCCCGGCTTCGTACACGTCGATACGCCCGGCGAACTGAGCTGGCGCGACTACCCCGGAAACTCCATGTTCCTGTCCCTCGGCAACCTCGCGGCCGACCCGCGCGCCGGTCTGCTCTTCCTGGACTGGACATCGGGAGCGGTGCTCCAGCTGACCGGCACGGCCCGCACGGAGTTCGCCCCCGACGGCGAACGGACCGTCCGGTTCATCCTCACCGAAGCCGTCGAGACTCCCGGCGCCAGCCCGCTGCGCTGGTCCGCGCCCGCGTACTCACCGGCGAATCCGTGAACGGGCGGGCGAGAGCCCCGGAATCACCTCCCCTACCCCGCAAGATGAACACGGAGTGACCACCCACCGGCTGTTCGGACAGGACTCCATGGACGCCCAGGGTGCGCCAAGATCGACGTACGGTGATCGGTGTCGCCCGTTGCCGCCCAGTTAACGCGCAGGTCATCCCCAGTGCCAACGATCCAGTATGAGCGGGGAGTTCGCGAGTCGAGCGCTCCGCGGCCACTGCCGACGCATTCGCACTCGGGGAGACCGCGCCATGCCGCGCATACGCTCTGTCGCCACCGTACCCGCCCTCGACCGCCGTACCCTGCTGGCCGCCGCCGGAGCGGTGTCCCTCTCCGCGGGGATCGGTCTCGCCCTGCGCCCGGAGGCTCCGGCGCACGCCGCGACGCCGGGCCAGGCACCCGTGGCCGACTCCGTCGCCCACGCCACGGAGCAGTCGGCCGCGGTCACTCGGAAGACACCGGCCGAGCTCGCCCCGTACACCCGGGGCACGACACTGAGCAACGTCGCCGCTCCCCGCTTCGGCATCCCCGGGTACCGCCGGCTCGGGAACGGCGCCGGCTGGAAGCGGGTCGTGCGCGACGAGCTGGCCGCGGGCAAGACGGGCCGCGAGGACCGGCGCACCGCGCTCGCCGCGTTCGTACAGCTCACCGACCTGCATCTGACCGACGTCCAGCACCCGATGCGTGTGGAGTATCTGCGCTCCGGGAAAAGGAACGCCTGGCGCCCGCAGGAGGCGCTGACCGTCGCGGGCGCGGTCTCGCTGGTCGAGCGCGTCAACTCCCTTCACGGAGCCCCCGTCACCGGCTCTCCGCTGCACTTCGTCATGACGACGGGCGACAACACCGACAACAACTCCAAGACGGAACTGGACTGGTTCCTGAAGGTCATGAGCGGTGGCCGCATCACCCCGAACAGCGGTGACCCGCGGCACTACGAAGGTGTCCAGGCCAGTGGCCTGAAGACCTACTGGCAGCCCGACGCCACCCTGCGCGACGCCGACAAGCAGGTCGGCTTCCCGCACATCAAGGGCTTCCTGGAGGCCGCGATCCGCGAGCTGCGCAGCCCCGGCCTGAGCCTGCCCTGGTACTCCACCGTCGGCAACCACGACGCTCTCCCGCTCGGCGTCTACGGATCGCGCGGCGACTCGTACCTCACCGAGTTCGCCGTCGGCGGCAAGAAGCTGATGTCACTGGGTGCGGCGGAGAGCAACGCGCTCCTCGCGTCCATCAAGTACGCCCGCAGTCCGAAGGGCGCCGAGTTCCACGACCTGCTCAAGGCGCACACCCGGCAGATGCGCTCGGTCACGCCCGACGAGAGGCGCGCTCCGTTCACGCCCGCCGAGTACCTCAAGGCGCACCTCGACCCGGCGCACACCGGACCGGGTCCGATCGGCCACGGCTACTCCTCCGCGAACCTGTCCGCGGGGACCCAGTACTACACGTTCCGCATCGCCGAGGACGTCATCGGCGTCAGCCTGGACACCACCGACCCCGGCGGCCACTTCGAGGGCTCGATCGGCACGGCGCAGCTGCGCTGGCTGGAGAAGACGCTGAGCGAGAACAAGGACTCGTACGTCGTCGTCTTCAGCCACCACACCAGCAAGACGATGCGCAACACCCAGGCCGACCCCGCCCACGCGGCCGAGAAGCGGCACGGCGGGGACGAGGTCGTCGCCCTCCTCGCCGGATTCAGCAACACCCTGGCCTGGGTGAACGGCCACACGCACGAGAACGAGATCATTCCGCACGCCGGCACCGGCAACAACTCCTTCTGGGAGATCTCCACCGCTTCCCACGTCGACTTCCCCCAACTCGCCCGTGTCGTCGAGCTGGTGGACAACAAGGACGGCACGCTCTCGCTGTTCACCACGCTCATCGAGTCCGCGGCCCCGCACGCCACGGACTTCTCCGACCTCACCCAGACGGGCCTCGCGGCGCTCTACCGCGAGCTCTCCTACAACGCGCCCGGCTCCCGCACCGACCTGGCGGGCACCTCGCGCGACCGCAACACCGAGCTGATCCTGAAGAAGGGCTGAAAACGGCTCAACCCACGCCGTCCGGGCAACCCGTCGATGTGCCCTCGTGTCCGTCCCGTTGACCGA
Organism: Streptomyces rhizosphaerihabitans; assembly: GCF_025399795.1. Taxonomy (GTDB): domain Bacteria; phylum Actinomycetota; class Actinomycetes; order Streptomycetales; family Streptomycetaceae; genus Streptomyces; species Streptomyces rhizosphaerihabitans. The sequence continues at coordinate 15,543 of NZ_JAODTZ010000086.1, forward strand.
GTCCGACAGTGGGATGGGGAAGACATGAGGGTACGTACGGGACTGGTGGGGGCGACCGCCGCGGCGGTCGCGGTGACGCTGGCGGGACCCGCGGCGGCGGTGCCCGCGAGAGGCGACCACGCGCCGACCCGGCAGGCCATGGAGGCGGCCGTGCGGGACGGTGTGCCGGGTGCGACGGCGACGGCCGTGGACCGGCACGGCGCATGGTCCGCCACGGCGGGGGTGGGCGACCTGCGGACCGGCGCACCGCGCTCCACGGCCGACCGCTACCGCGTCGGCAGCATCACCAAGACCTTCGTCTCCACCGTCCTGCTCCAACTGGAGGCGGAGGGACGGCTGTCACTGGACGACACTGTGGACACCTGGCTGCCCGGCGTGGTGCGGGGCAACGGCTACGACGGCACCGGGATCACCGTCCGCCAACTCCTCAACCACACCAGCGGGATCTTCAACTACACGACCGACGAAGACTTCATCGGCACGCACTTCCTCAAGGACGGATTCCTCCGGCACCGCTACGACACGATGACCCCCGAGCAGCTCGTCGCCGTCGCCCTGTCCCACAAGCCGGACTTCGCACCGGGCACGTCCTGGAACTACTCGAACACGAACTACGTCCTGGCCGGCATGGTGATCGAGAAGGTCACCGGCCGTTCCTACGCCTCGCAGATCCGCGACCGGATCATCAAACCCCTCGGCCTGCACGCCACTTCGGTCCCCGGCACCAGGGTGACGGTTCCGCGGCCCAGCAGCAGGGCGTACTCCAAGCTGGCCGCGACGACGACGGGAATGACGTACGACGTCACGACCCTGAACCCCTCCATGGCGTCCTCCGCAGGGGAGATGATCTCCGACAGCGCCGACCTGAACCGCTTCTACACGGCCCTCCTGCGGGGCAGGCTCCTGCCGCGCGAGCAGCTCAAGGAGATGCGGACGACGGTCGGGATCGACGGCGTCCCGACCATGCGCTACGGCCTCGGCCTCCTGGAGCAGAGGCTGAGCTGCGGCGTCCAGGTCTGGGGCCACGACGGCGGCATCCACGGCTCGTCCTCCGTGGCCGTCAGCACGGCGGACGGCCGTCACTCCCTCGCCTTCAACTTCAACGGCGACTGGACGGGGGACAGCGAAGCGGTGGTCGAGGCGGAGTTCTGCGGAAAGCAGCCGGCCCCGCCTCTGCACGTGCCGGCCCCGCCTCTGCACGTGCCGGCCTCGCCGTTCACGGCCGACCGGTTCTAGTCCGCGTCCGCGGCTCTCGCCGCGAAGCTCACCTTCGCCGTCTCGACGGTGTCCCCGCGCCGGCCGGGCGCGGTCTGCCACTTCCAGTACAGGTTGGTGTGGGCGACGACCTCGGCCGGGATGGGGGCGCCGTACGCGGTGAGGTCCTCCGTGGTGTGGGCGTCGCCGACCAGGGTGACGTCGTACCCGCGGGTGAAGGCGCCGTGGAGGGTGGAACGGACACAGACGTCGGTCTGGGCGCCGGTGACCAGAACATGGCCGACGGCGCGCTCGGCGAGCAGGTCCTCCAGGTCGGTGGCCTCGAAGGAGTCGGCGTAGTTCTTGTGGACCACGGGCTCCGCGTCCCGGCGGACCAGCTCCGGCACGTACTGCCAGGAGTCGCTACCCCGCTTCATCTGATCGTCGGAGTGCTGCACCCAGATAACCGGCACCGCCTCGGCGCGGGCCCTGGCCACGAGCGTGTCGATGTTCGCGATCACACGGGCGAGGTCGTGGGCGCCGTCCACCGCGCCGTGCTGCATGTCAGTCAAGCCTTGCTGATGCAGTAATAGTTCCCCTGGTCAGGGGGTTGGATGAGGTCGTCCCTTGCGCCCTGGCCTCGTTCCGCGTCATGAGACCTACTTACGGTCGGGGTCGGTCCGGGGTAAGCCGGGGTTCGTCCATCAATCGTTGACCGCCCCGCATCACCGACCTTGTCAAGGCTGTCCTCACCCTGTACCTCTCCGCGTTGGCGGCAGGTCGAAAAGGTTCACTGTGCCGCGTGTTGCTGTGCACGGGCAGCCCAGTGCGATCACTGGTCGACCTTGCACTCGCACCGGAACACCGCCGCGGTCATGATGCCCTCGGACGGAGTACACGATTGTCGCCAGGCAGGCACTTTCACAAAGAATAGGTCACCATGGCCAGGTCGGCTATGTAATGCAAATGACCCACATTCAACGAACGGGTATTTTCATGGCTTGTCCTGGCCAAGACACACCAGCCAAGAACCAGTCGCAGACCGATGCAGAGGCGGCCGTCGTCTGCTTGGTCAATCAGCAACGCGCCCTGGCTCAGCAAAGCGACGGCATTTACCGTCCACGGTTGACCCTCAACCCGAAACTGCGAGATGCCGCGCGCGGGCACGCCGAAGCAGCAGCAAAAATCCAGTGGTGGCCGGCAAAAGGGGGCGAAGTAGATCACGTCAATCCCGAGACGGGAACACACCCTGCGGACCGCATCAGGGCGGCAGGCTACTGCCCGGGGAACGATCAGCCCACTGTGGGCGAGGTTGCGTACGATGCCTACTACACGGGGCCAGCCAATAAGAATACTGCACCCTATGCAGTTGTCGTGGGATACCCCGGACAAGCGTTCAGTTGGAAAATTAGCCCCCTCCACTGGAAGAACATCATCGACCCGGTCTATACCGAGGCGGGGGTCGCAGTTGTCCAGGGAGTCGCAGAAAAGACGGACGATAATGGCAACCCGATTCACGCCGACGGCGGTGTCATCGTTGTCATGACCTTGGGGAACTGCCGAAAACGAGAGCTCCTGGGGCTGGGGGACGCATGGGCCTGGGGCGATAACACCGTGGGCCAGCTAGGAGATGGCACCAAAACCGAGCGAGACCGCCCAGTGCCGGTGGCGGCTCCTCCCGAGCAGCCAGCCTTCGGCACGATGTCCGCCGTCTGCGCAGGCGCCGGGCACAGTCTGGCACTCAAGCCCGACGGCACTGTGTGGGCCTGGGGCTACAACGGCAAAGGCCAGTTGGGGGACGGCACGACTACCGATCGCTTGACACCACGTCAAGTAAAAAGCTTGAACGGGGTTGTAGCCGTGGCTGTCGGATACGGCCACAGTCTGGCCGTCCGCGAGGACGGCAGCGTGTGGGCATGGGGCGAAAATGAGCACGCACAGGTAGGGCAGGGGTTTCCCACTGTCGATATGCAGGCCGCGCCCGTACAGGTACCGACTGGCCCACACACGGGGATCGCCGTTGCCGCTGGCGTCAGACACAGCCTTGCACTCACGCAATCCGGCCGCGTCCTGGCCTGGGGCCACAACGAAGGGGGACTATTGGGAAACCAGGCAGTCTTTGACCAGGACCTCGCTTCCCCGGACCCGCTCTCCCTGTGGCATAAGGATCCGGTGGTTGTAGACAAGTCATCGATGGTCGCCATTGCCGCTGGATCCGACCACAGTCTGGCCATTCACAGTGACGGCGCTGTGTGGGCTTGGGGCTGGAACGATAGGGGACAGTTGGGCACAGGCGACAAAGATCACCGACTATCGCCCGTACAAGTCAGCGGCCTGAGCAAGGTGGTCGCTGTCTCTGGCGGTGGTGTCCACAGTCTCGCACTGGTAGAAGGCGGCAGCGTGTGGGCCTGGGGCAACAACGACCTGGGGCAGTTGGGGGACGGCGGCACCGCCGATCAACTCACACCACAGCAGGTGCCGGGCCTCAATGGTGTAGTTGCTATCGCCGCTGGCCAGGTACACAACTTGGCGCTCAAAGGAGACGGCAGTGTCTGGGCCTGGGGAGGAAACCTAAATGGGGCATTGGGAGATGGCACCAGCAACAACAACCGGTACGTGCCCGTGCGCGTGGCGCACTCCACCCCTATGACTGCCATCGCAGGCGGCTTGTGGCACAGCGTTGGGCTCAGTTCGCCGCAATAGAACCATCGCCACAGGTCAGGGAGATCGTAGCTTGTCGGCGTGCAGCCGCTGTGGTTGGGCTGATGTCGTGGCGCAAGCCCCGGGCCGTGCACGACCCGGGCAAGATCCTGCGGGACATGGCCCTGGCCGTCGCACTCGGCGGGGACTGCCTGGCCGACGTCGGCATGTTGTCGGCTGAGCCGAATATGTTCGACTTGGTGGCCTCCGATCAGACGGTCTCCCGTCTGATCGACGCTCTCGCCGCGTCCGACCCGAAGTCCCTTGCGGCGGTCCGGGCCCACGCTCCGAAGTGCGGACACGGGTCTGGGAACTGGCCGGTGAGAGCAGTCCGGCTGCCGACGGGCAGGTGACTGTGGACATCGACGGGGTGCTGGTTCTCGCGTACTCCGAGAAGCAGGACGCCACGGCGGCCTGGAAGATGATCTTCGGTTATCATCCGCTCATCCCGTTCGTCGACCACTACCAGACCGGTTCCGCGAGCCGGTGGCCGCCCTGCTGCGGTCCGGCGCCTGTGTCGCGGAGCTCAAGTCGATCCACAAAACAAGCAGGCGTGGGCAGTGGCGAGCGTTTCAGGTGGAGCTGTCGCGGGAGCGACGAGGGTATTCGCGCGATGGATGCCAATCTATGCAACCTTCAGCGCTTTGCTGGGCACCGATCCTCGGCGTCAGTGGTGCCCAGCAAAAAGGGTAGGAATTTTCAGAATGGAAGCTCGGGCGTGACTGCGCCTCGCGTGATGGTCAAGATCCGTTCGTGGAAGTCGCGAGTGGCAAGCTCGCGCGGGTAGCGGGAGCGGAGTTCCTTATCGAGCTCGTTGGCGACTAAAAGCAGGGAGGGGAGAGATCTCCGATCGGCTGCAAGGGCTGTGGTGCCCATGCCTACGGCCTCCTCTATGTCCCCGGTGCGGGCGGCGGCGACTCCGAGCGTGAGGCGGGCCTCTGCGGCGCGCATGGGGGAGATCTCGGTCCCGCCGGGCCCCGTGCTGATGCGGATCACTGACCGGGCATGGGCGGCAGCGCGCTCGTCGTCTCCGAGTAGACGGTATGCGTCCATCTCGTAGAAGTCCCACTTGTCCGGGTCGATGATGAAGTGGTGTTCGGGGTGATCCGGGCGGGGCAGTCGATCCAGCCTCGCGCGTCCGGCGTCTAGGGAGTTGCGGACAAGCCGGGCGTCTCCCATACGGGCGGCGGCGCGCGCCTTGTGTGCGTAGAGCTGTACGCCGACGGAATGTGACTGGTCCGCGGAGTGGCCGGCTTCCACGGCGTCGAGCATGTCCGTCCAACGGCTCTGGGTGAGAGCGAACCAGGCCTCGATCTCCCACGCCCACGCCTTGATCTCGCCGTGTCCGGCTTCGTCGCCGATTCGGAGCGCTGCGGCTTTGCTGAGGTTGGCGGCCTCTCGCTGCCCGCGGTCGTACTGAACGCACGCGTTTAGCAGGAAGAGCCATCCGGCGTCCACGAGGAGTTCGCGGTGCTGACGTAGCGTCATCCGGCCTTCAAGCTGCTTCGTGACGTACTGCAAGCCGTTCCGGGTGCGCTCGTGGAGGTAGTCGGCGTCCGCGTACGGATAGGCGCGGGCCAACTGGTCGATGCCCTGCTCGATCGACTCAAGGGCCGCACTGTTGATGTTGGACATCTCGGTCCGCCGTAATACCTCTGCGACGTCCCACAGCCCCGCACCACCCTGGGCAAGCAGGGTGCTTGGGTCATCCGGAACTAAGATGCTCGTCCCTCGCTCCAGCTCCCACGGGCGTGGAGCCAGTCCCGCAAGATGGCCTGGAATGCGCAGTCCATCCACCACTTCGAGGATCTTGCGATGCTGCGTGATCCGTGGTCGAGCGCCCTTGCCGTCGGTCTCCGGCCGGGCCATCTTGCCGATGTGCTCGCGCTTGTAGCCGATCGCCTCGGCGATCTTGGCGTAGCTGACCTTGCCGTGCAGTCGGGCGAGTCTGAAGACCTCGCCGAAGTCGTGACTGGCGATCGCTGAACGTACATCCGCACGTTCCAGCACGTGCGGCGGCAATGCGGCCGGCGTCGGAGCAGCTTCGGTCATTTCACTTCCCCATTGTGACTGACCTGACCTGATGTTGACTCTGTGTCCGTTCTGCGAGTGTACCCACGAGGGGGGTCCCCAAGAGGGGGGAGCGACGACAGGTACAGGAGATGCATCCTCTGTCCACCCTACCGGGAACGCCCCGGCGGACGTGACCAGAGACGGTGGCTTGTGGCATGGATGCGAGAAAAGCGGCGCAGCGCAAACACGTGGTGAGCGAACTGGATGCCTTCGCTCACTGGTACGCGGCGCCCGATCCGTCCTCGGCCGGGCACTTCTTGACTCTGACGCTCTTCGCCGAGTTTCCCGACACGCTCCGCGTTGCTCGCAACATGACCGCCACGTTCCTTCAAGGCGCTGGCGCGGACACTGCCGTTGATGATGCCCGGCTGATCGTCTCGGAGCTCGTCGGCAACGTGCTGAACCATGCGGTGCCGGACCGGTGCCTTGCTCATCCCGGTGAGAATCGGCGTATCGACGTCACCTTCAAGTTGTGGCCGAAGTGGCTGTTCATCGGGGTCACGGACGAAGACTCGACACCGCCTCTGATGCCGCAGGGAGACACGTTCTCTCCCCGCCTCATGGGCGAGTTGGCGGAAGCGGTGTTACCGGACAGCGGCCGGGGACTACTGATCGTTCAGCGTTTGGCGGCGGCGGTCTGGTGGACGGCTGGGGATCCGGGCGGCAAGACCGTGTGGTGTCGGTTCGACCTCGACGGCGACCCAGGGGACGGCAAGTTTTGACGATCTCCGGGCCGTCGGTCCCTCGTTACTCCCTGGCGATCGGGAGCGGGCGGCGGCTCGGGGCCGGAGCTATGTCTCTGGCCAACGGGGCGCGGTCTCCTGGGATTGATTCTCCGGGTTCCCCACCCGGCTCCTAGGAGGCCGCGCTTCACAACCTCATACCGAGACCGGACCACCCCCGCGCCTGGACAGCAACTGGGGTGGTCCGGGAGGGGACGCAGCGGTCCCCGGTGCCTGATGGTACCGGGGCCGTTGCTCTGCGTTCTGCCCTGGACCAAAGGAAGTTGACGAACCATTACCTAGATCAGGGCAGAGGTGGGCAAGGTGACTGGCTCGGGCGAGGACTGGCTGAGTGATGGTCTCGACATCGACGGCGCGGAGTGCGGTCTGTGGGTGTCGGGTGTCGACTACGTCGCGGGCTGGCGTGCGGCGCGGGAGGCTGCGGACGGGCTGAACCGGGCGTTGCTCGGTGCGGGGTTCGAGCTGTCGCAGGTGCGGGCCGTCGCGTCGACGGACGAGTGCGGGCGCGCTGTTGTACGGGTGGCGGGCCGGCTGGATGCGGTGGATCGGCTCACCGGGCTCCTGGAGGGGGTCGCGGTCGGCGACGGTGGTGCGGCATGAGGCGCCTTTTCGCTGGTGAATGGCGCGCGTGGGCACGTTGTCGGCCGCAGAGACTTTGGGCGGTAGCTGTCATGGGGCGAGTGAACAGGGGGCCTTACGCTCGCCAGCGGATCGGGCAGTCCTTGGAGCTGCCCGCAATAGCCCGATCGGCCCCCTGTTCTTCGAGGCTCGCCCCATGGGAGCTGTCTAAAGTCTCGGCGGCCGACGACCCCCAGCCCCGCGGGTCCCGGCCCGATCCGTGCGGTCGACGCCTGTCCTCTTCTGGCGTTCTGAGGTGTGGGCAGTC
>NZ_JAODTZ010000087.1 GCF_025399795.1 Streptomyces rhizosphaerihabitans
GAGCTGGATATAGAGGTCGATAACGTGACCAACTGGCCGCCGGGAACCTTCGATTGAGTGACATCGAGTGAGTGACATCGAGGGATGGGGCGCCGAGCCGGCCGCCGAGAAACACCCGGACCGGAGCGCGCCCCTCGCACGACAGGCGCCCCTCGCTCGGGTGGGTGCCCCCCGACCCGGAGAGCGCCCCCGTCACCCAGCCTTCGCTCAGACCTTCGCCCGACGCCCCCGCGTCGAGCGGCTGTTGGACCTTCGGCCGCCGGAGCCGTTCGGCCAGAGTCGGGGGCCTCGCTTTGCCGCGATGTCCTCGATCCAGCCGAAGGCCAGGATGGCCAGGCCGATCAACGGCCACACCAGGACGAACATCATCAGCGTGTACGTCTTGTCGAGGGTCGCCACCGCGAGGTCGCTCTGCAGGAAGGGGAGGTTGTACGCCTGGTCGAGGATCGGGACCGTGGCCATGATGAGCATGTTGTGCCAGAGGTAGATCGTGACCGCGCGATTGTTGGACAGCGTGATCAGCTTGTCCCACTTGGTGAGGCGGCCCGGCAGTTGCTGCCAGGACGGGCTGTAATGGAGCAGGATCACCACGAAACCGAAGGACCACATCGCGTCGGCCAGCGGGATGTCGTTCAAGTCCCAGCCGTCGGGGCCCAGATGACCCGAGGCCCACCACAGGGCGAAGGCCATCAGCAGGGTCGAGCACGAAACGGCGATGTAGCGCGGGACCTTCGCCAGCATCCCCTCGTGGTGAGCGAAGCCCAGGACCCAGCAGCCGCCGTAGACGGTGAAGTCGGTGATGGCGTTGCCCGTTTCACCGGGGATGGTGACCAGCCCGGTGCCGACCACCGCCGTCAGGGCGAGGGGAGCCAGCAGGGTCGCCCACGGAACGCGGCGGAACGCCCACAGCAGGAGCGGGGACGCGACCACGAACCACAGGTACGCGCGCAGGTACCAGAGCACGCCTGCACCCTGATCCGCCCAGTCGCTCTCCAGCAGGCCCGACTCGGAGCCGAGGTGCCAGGGGAACGGAGGGGCGCCGATCGGGACGATGTAGTTGAGCAGGTCGATCAGGCCCCAGGTACCACCTTGGTCGGGGTCCTTCACGGGGTTCCAGCCGCCCGCGAACATCATGGTCAGCGCCACCGCGCTGAAGGCCCAGAGCGGGGGCAGCAGACGCCTGAGGCGTCCCCGGATCACGCTCAGCGGCGGCCTGCTCAGCGAGCGCGCCATCAGAGAGCCCGCCAGCGCGAACATCACGCCCATGGACGGGAAAAGGACCGACAGCCACGCCCAGCCGAACAGGTGGTACACGACCACGCGGACCAGGGCGATGGAGCGGAGCAGGTCCAGGTAGCGGTCACGGCCGGGGCGGCGCGGAGCCGACTGCTGCGCCGAATCGGGCCCTGTGCCCGTCGTCGCCACCGGTCCCGTCTCCGGACGCGGTGCCGGGTCCGGACCAGCCTCCGGCTGCGGGCGCAGCCAGTCGTCCGACGCCGCTCCCGGGTACGGACGCGGACGCGGGACCGCCGCCTTCGGGATGCCCAGCGGCGGAGTCGCCCCCACCGGGTACTCGTGCGTGGTCATCCGACCGGCCTCCGTTCGTTCCCGCTGTGTGACGCCCGCGGCTGCGGGGCCGATCCCGGCGCCCCCACGACGCCCGTGCGGCGCAGCTTCTGCCAGCGCAGCCGGCCGCCGGTGAGGGCGGTGATCCAGGACTGCAGCAGGACGACGTACATCAACTGCCGGTAGAGGATCTGCTGGAGGGGGAGGGAGATCAGATGGGTCATGCGTTCCTTGTCCAGGCGGAACGCGTACGCCGCGCACACCGCCTGGATGGTGAGGACACCGAGCCAGGCGATGACCGTCTTCTGGGTCGGGCCGAAGACGACGCCGTACAGGAGGAAGACGTCGATCAGGGGCGCGAGAAGCGGGGCCAGAACCATGAAGAGCGACACCAGAGGCAGGCCGACCCGGCCGAAGCGGCCCGACGGACCCCGTTCGACCAGGGCCCCGCGGTGCTTCCAGATCGCCTGCATGGTGCCGTACGACCAGCGGTAGCGCTGGGACCAGAGCTGTTGGACGGACTCCGGCGCCTCTGTCCAGGCCCGCGCCTTCTCGGCGTAGACGACGCGCCAGCCGTCGCGGTGGAGGGCCATCGTGATGTCGGTGTCCTCGGCGAGCGTGTCGTCGCTCATGCCGCCGACGCGCTCCAGGGCCGATCGGCGGAAGGCTCCCACCGCGCCCGGGATCGTCGGCATGCAGCGCAGGATGTCGTACATACGACGGTCCAGGTTGAAGCCCATCACGTACTCGATGTGCTGCCAGGCGCCGATGAGGGAGTCGCGGTTGCCGACCTTGGCGTTGCCCGCGACCGCTCCGACCCGCGGGTCGGCGAAGGGCTGGACGAGCTCTCGGACCGTCGCCGGTTCGAAGACCGTGTCGCCGTCCATCATCACGATGATGTCGTGGCTGGCGTTCGCCAGCCCCCTGTTGAGGGCCGCGGGCTTGCCGGCGTTCTGCTGGCGTACCACGCGTACGTTCCGCAGGCGCATGTCCTCGACGATGCGGGCGGTGTCGTCACTCGATCCGTCGTCGATGACGATGATCTCGACGCGGTGCTCGCTCGTCATGAGTGAGTTCACGGTGTTCTCGATGCACTTGGCCTCGTTGTACGCCGGCACCAGTACGGACACCGGTTCGGTGACCGGTGCCGGGCCCCAGCGGAAGCCCTTGCGGCGCACCCGGCGGGCGTGCGCGACCGAGAGCAGGAGCATCATGCCGAAGCGGGTGAAGACCAGCACGCCGATGATCGCGATGCAGACGATCAGGCCGTCGGTGATCTTCTCCGAGGCCTGGACCAGGAAGATCCAGGCCTTGCCCTTCCACAGGTCGAGGCCCTTCACCGGGGTGTGCGCGCTCGGTGCGTTGAGCGCCTCGGTGAGGTTCTCGAAGTCGTAGCCCTGCTGCTGGAGTTCGGGCACGAACTTGTCCAGCGCCTGCACGGTCTGGTGGCGGTCGCCGCCCGAGTCGTGCATCAGGACGATGGCGCCCTTGCCACCCTTGGGCGTGGCCCGGCGGATGATCTCGTCGACGCCCGGCTTCTGCCAGTCCTCACTGTCGGTGTTGTTCACGACGGTGATGTAGCCGCGGGTTCCGACGTACTGCGTCACCGGCCAGGACTTGTCGTCCATGGCGTCGGCGAACGAGGAGTACGGGGGACGGAAGAGCGAGGTGCGGATGCCCGCAGCGCCCTCCAGTGCCAGCTGGCTCTGGGACAGCTCCCAGTCGATACGGCTCTTGGACTGGTAGGACAGGTCGGGGTGGTTGAAGGTGTGAAGGCCGACCTCGTGCCCCTCCCGCACCATGCGCGCGACGAGTTCCGGGTAGCGCGAGGCCATGGTGCCGGTGACGAAGAAGACCGCGTGGGCGTGGTGTGCCTTGAGGACGTCCAGGACCTTGGGGGTCCAGGTGGGGTCCGGGCCGTCGTCGAAGGTGAGGACCAGGCGGTGGTCCGGGACGCTCAGGCTGGTCGTACGGCCGCTGCGGGTGTCGATGACCGGGCCGCCGTCGAGGATCTTCTCCGGCACCTTGTCCGTGGCGGCCTCGGGCCGGATGCGGTGGTCGGCGAGGATCTCGCTGTGCACGTAACCGCGCAGCATCAGCATCGCCATCAGCGCGACCAGGATGGTCGTGGGCAGCAGGAAACGCATGGGCAGGCGTCGGCGCCGGGCGTTGCGGTCGTGCTTCGGGGTGGTACCGGAGTCATGACCCGGCGCGCTGGGCGCGGGACCGCGACGGCTGGTGCGGGGCATCAGAGGATGTTCTCCGGGGACGAGAGGGAGAGGGGGTGCGGGGAACCGAGGATGCCCGGCTGTCTGGACACCCGATGGTTCTGCCCGGCTGGTGTCCGCCGGAGTAGGCCACTCATTGGGTGCCTGTCCCCGCTCCGGGGGCGCCTCCGGTGCCCGCGGTCTCCGTGGGAGCGGCCGTGCTTCCGGGGGTGGTCGCCGGGGTGGAGGCCGGGGGCGGGTTGGCCACCGAGGAGGACGGCTCGGGGTCGGGGTCCGGGTCCGGGGCGTTGGTGACGACGCCGGGCTTCGGCTTCTTGGTCGCCGATGCGGTGGGCTTGGGGTCGCTGGACGCGCCCGGGGCGGTGGCGTCGGCCGAGGCGCTGGGTGTGACGGCCGAACCGGGTGAGGTCGTCGTGCCGTTGCCGGCCGTCGCCACCGCGCCGGGCGCGGTGGCACTGCCCCTGCCGGACGGGTTCACCGACTGCGAGGGCAGCGGCGAGGTGTCGACCTGGCCGACGGGCTGGTCCTCCTCCTGGCCCGGCACCGGAAGCCAGGGCGCGTTCGAGTTGCCCGACAGGAGCGTGGCGACGATCACGACGGCGTAGACCGCGCAGGCCACGGCGACGAGCATGCCGAGCCGGCGGAAGCGGCGGCTGCGGCGGCCGGACTCGTCGACGAAGACGGGGCCGTCCGAGGCCTCCGGGGTCGTCGGGGCGTCCTTGGCCCGCTGGACCGGCCGGCCGTCCGGTTTGCGGCCCGCGCCGTCGAGTTGGATGGTGACCTCGTGCCGGTCACGGCTGTTCGCCGGTTCGTCGGGGTGCTCCCAGAAGTCGGGGTCTTCCCAGGAAGCGGGCAGCGGACGGTCGGGGTCCGGCGTGGCCTCGGGCAGCAGTTCGGTCGCCGGACCGTCGGCGAAGAAGGGCCGCTTCTCCGCCGTACCGGCGAAGGACGCCGCCGCCTGCGCCGGGCCGTCGAGACCGAACAACGCCCCGGGCTCACGCCCGGACGGCGATCCCGCCTCGGGCCAACGGCCGGAGAACGCGCCGGACCCACGACCGGACAACGCATCGGATCCACGGCCGGAGAACGCCTCGCTCTCCGTCGCGTGACCGACGAGCAGTTCGGTCTCCGGCTCCGGGGTTCGCTCGGAACGTCCGCCGACTGCTCGCTCGGCGCGTTCCCCACGCTCAGGACTGATGCCAACTCCCATATTCGGCCACGAAACTGTTCTGTCGGCCTCGGGCCGGGCGATCGGCTCCTCGGCTTCTCGCCCAGGCGACGGATCGATTCGGCGCCCGTCCTGCCGGTCGAGGTTTCGTCCAGCCGGTTGGGCGTCTTTCCGCCAGTTCTCCACGCGCACGTGCATCCCCCCACGGGACTGTTCACGGGTGCGCGACGACTCCGGGCAAATGCTGTCTATGTCGTCCGGGTCGAGCCCCCACTCGACCCGAGCGCCCCCCAATATCACACTGCGCCCGGACGAAAAATGTAGCGCAGCGCGGGACTCGTACGGTTACGTCTCATGTATGTCTCATGAAACTAAGGGCATCGGTGGCTGGAATCCACCCCTTCCGGGGACTCAGGAGCCACTTCTCTTCGCTCGCGAGTTCGGCAGCGGCCCGTATGAGCGCATCAATCCCCGGATGAACGAGTCCCTTGCGCCACACAAGTGACACGGGTGACAGGGGAACGGGGTCGACGAGGGGCCTCGACACCGTCCCTTCCATGGCCGGAAACTCCACTACGGCGAGGACGGGATTCCGCCTCTTCGCCATGATCCGCCGGAACTCCTCGGCTCCGACAGCCACCGGTGCGGGTGACGCGAGTTGGATGCCCCGTCCCTCGAACAGGTGATGTGCGAGGTCGGTCCACTCCAGCGTCCGGGGGTTTCCCGCTCCCGCGTACACGGTCTCGCCCGCGAGCGCGGCCAGCGGCACCTCGTCCAGCGCGGCGAGGTGATGGTCCTCGGGCAGGATGACGGCCATCGGCTCGTAGCGCACGATCCGCTGCTCCAGCCGGGCCCGAACGGCCGGGTCGAGTCCGGCGAAGCGGCCGAAGGACGCGTCCAGGCGGCCGGCGAGCAGTTCGGCCGCCGCACCGGTGAGCCCGCTCTCGTAGCGGGCCATCAGCTCGCTGCCGGGGGCCAGGTCGCGGGCCCGGTCGAGGATGCGGCTGGAGACCAGGCCGGGGGAATTGACATCGACGAGCAGCGGTCTCTCCTCACCGCCGCGCCGTACGAAGGCGTCCAGCAGCGCGTCGTGCGCCTCCAGAACGCGGCGGGCGTACGGCAGCAGCCGCTCGGCTTCCACGGTCGGCGTCACCTGCCGGGTGGTCCGCACGAACAGTTCCGTCCCGAGCTCCCGCTCCAGCCGGCGTATGTCGCGGCTCAGGGACTGCTGGGCGACATACATCCGGGCTGCGGCGCGGGTGAAGTGCAGCTCCTCGGCGACGGCGAGGAACGCGCGCAGCAGGCGGGGGTCCAGATGACCGGGAAGGGGGCGTTGACCAGGCATCACGCGAACCTACAACCCAGGTGCGTCAATCGCGACGGAGTAAGTGTTGGACCGTTCCCGGGGCGACGGGCGACGGTTCACCCATGTCGCCGCTCACCCCCTACCGCCGTCTCTTCGCCCATCCCGGCACCCGTGCCTTCACCCTCGGAAACCTCGTCGCACGGCTGCCCATGGGCATGTTCAGCGTGAGCGCGGTCATCATGATCGCGAGTTCGCGGGGCTCGTACGCGCTCGCCGGAGCCGTCACGGCGACGGGTCTCGCGGCGACCGCGGTGGTCGCTCCCTGGACCGCGCGGCTCGTCGACCGGCACGGGCAGGCCCGGGTGGCCGTGCCCGCCACCGCCTTCGCACTGCTCGGCGGGATCGGACTGGTGGTGTGCGTACGCCTCGGCGCACCCGACTGGACCCTCTTCACCGCGTACGCCGCCACGGCCACGACCCCCAACACGGGCGGGATGTCCCGCGCGCGCTGGGCCCACCTCCTCAAGGGGGACGCGGCGGCACTGCACACCGCGAACTCCTTCGAACAGGCCGTGGACGAGCTGTGCTTCATGCTGGGCCCGGTGCTCGCGGCCTTTCTGTGCGGGACGGTTTCCCCGGAGGCGGGCATGCTCGTGGGGTCGGCACTGCTGATGACGGGCGTGCTGCTCTTCACCGCGCAGCGTTCGACGCAGCCGCCGCCCCAGCCGCGCGCGACGTCCGCGTCGCCCGCACTCGCACCCGGGATGCCTCCGCTGCTCCTCTCCTTCCTCGCCACCGGCGCGGTGTTCGGCGCGATGGAGGTGGTGACGATCGCGTTCGCGGACGAGCGGGGACACCGGTCCGCCGCGGGCGCGGTGCTCGCCCTCCAGGCGGCGGGGTCGTGCGTGGCGGGCCTGCTCTACGGAGCCGTGGCGGGGAACGCCCCCTCCTCCGACTCCTCGCTTCCCGTGCGGCGGTACGTGCTGTGCGTCGGCGCCATGGCGGTTCTGCTGACGCTGCCCCTCCTCGCCGTCCGGCTCACCGGCTCGCTCCCGGTTCTCGCGGGTGCGCTGCTCGTGGCCGGCATGGCGACCGCCCCGACGATGGTCACCGGCATGACGCTGGTCCAGCGGCGCACGCCCGAGGGCCGGTTGAACGAGGGCATGACCCTCGCGGTGACCGGCCTGCTGGGCGGGATCGCGGGTGGTTCGGCGGTCGGCGGATGGGTGGTGGAGCATGTGTCACCGGCCGCGGGGTACGCGGTGCCGGTCGCGGCTGCGACGGTCGCGCTCGCCATCGCCGCGCTGGGCGCGGGGGCGGGTGCGGTGCGGCGCCAGGAGCACCGTCTTGAACTCCACCCGGCGAACACCCCGTAGCCCGACCCGGCAGACACCTCACCGCCGACCCGCGGAGCACCCACCGTCCGGCCCGTCGAACCCCTGCCCCAATTCCGGTGCAGGGCATTGACGCGCTCACGGCCCCCACATACCTTCCCCCGTCGAAGCGCTTCGACGTCACGCATCGAAACGGTTCGACGAACGATGCGTGGCGGCCCGATACCCATCCAACTCCTCTGGAGGCAGTGGATGTTGACGACACGAAGGCGTGCGGCGGCGGCGGTGGCGATGGCCTTGACGGGCGCCCTGCTGACGACGTCCTGCGGCGGCTCGGACAGTGGCTCCTCCGACGGCACGACACTCAAGCTGTGGCACTACGAGGGGCCGGACAGCGCGATGGGGGTGGCCTGGAAGGAGGCCATCAAGGAATTCGAAGCGCAACACCCGGGCGTGAAGGTGAAGTTCGAGGAGAAGGGCTTCGAGCAGATCCAGAAGACGGCGCCCATGGTCCTCAACTCGAACGACGCCCCCGACCTCATGGAGTACAACAAGGGCAACGCGACCGCCGGACTCCTGTCCAAGCAGGGGCTCCTCACCGATCTCACCACCGAAGTGACCAAGCACGGCTGGGACAAGAAGATCAACGGCGGGGTGCGGACCATCAGCCAGTACGACACGGGCGGGGTCATGGGCTCCGGCAAGTGGTACGGCGTGCCCGACTACGCCGAGTACACGATGGTGTTCTACAACAAGGACCTGTTCAAGAAGTACGGCATCGCCCAGCCCACCACGCCGGCCGAACTCACCTCCGCGATGGACAAGTTCGTCGCGAAGGGCATCACCCCGCTGGCCAACGCGGGCGCCGAGTACGTGGCCCAGCAGTACCTCTACCAGCTGGCCCTGTCCAAGGCCGACCGGTCCTGGGTCGACAGCTACGAGCTCTACCAGGGCAGGACCGACTTCCACGACGCGGCCTGGACGTACGCCGCGACCACCTTCGCCGACTGGGTGAAGAAGGGCTACATCGGCAAGAGGTCCAGCGGGCTCAAGGCCGAGGACGCGGGCGTCTCCTTCATCCAGGGCAAGAGCCCGATCCTGTTCTCCGGCAGCTGGTGGTACGGCCGCTTCAAGACGGAGAACAAGTTCGACTGGGGCACCTTCCTGTGGCCCGGGAGCAACCTCACCCTCGGCTCCGGCGGCAACATCTGGGTCGTCCCCAAGGGCGCGAAGAACAAGGAGCTCGCCTACGACTTCATCGACATCACCCTGTCGAAGAAGATCCAGAACCTGCTGGGCAACCAGGGCGGCGTCCCGGTGGCCGCCGATCCCGCAGCCATCACCGACCCCCAGGCCAAGACGCTGATAGGCGACTTCAACACCCTCTCCGGGAAGGACGGTCTCGCCTTCTACCCGGACTGGCCCGTCGCCGGCTTCTACGACGTCCTCGTCTCGGAGACACAGAAGCTGATCACCGGGAGCGAGAGTCCGGACGACTACCTGTCCGCGCTGCAGAAGGCGTACGACAAGGGCGTACCGAAGACATGACGGTCACCGTCGAGCGGGGCGGCCGGGTCGCCCGCGGCCACCACGGCGCCGCGACGCGCCCGCGCCGTCCCCGCACCTCCTACGCCCTCTTCCTGCTCCCCGGGTTCATCGCCTTCCTCGTGGTCGTCGTCGTCCCCTTCCTGATGAACACCGGTGTGAGCTTCACCGACTGGCAGGGGGTCGGCAGCCCCACCTGGTCGGGTCTCGCCAACTACCGCGAGCTGATGGACGATTCCGAGTTCTGGGCGTCCTTCCGGCACAGCCTGTTCATGGTCGTCGCGATGGCCGTCGTACCGACCGCGCTCGGACTCGTCCTGGCCGCCGCCCTGTTCGACTTCGTCGCCCAGCACTTCGGGACGCGGACGGCGGCCGTGCTCCGCGCCTGCTTCTACCTTCCCCAGGTCCTGCCGATCGCCGTCGCCGGCATCGTGTGGAGCTGGATCCTCGCGCCCGACAACGGATCGCTGAACGAACTGCTCAAGGCCGTCGGCCTCGGTTCCTGGCAGCAGGACTGGCTGGGCGACCCTGATCTCGCGCTCTACAGCGTCATGGGCGTGATGGTGTGGGTGCAGATCGGCTTCCCGCTCGTCGTCTTCATGGCGGGGCTGCAACGGGTGGACCCGCAGCTGTACGAGGCCGCCGAGCTGGACGGCGCGGGCTGGTGGCGGCGGTTCTGGCACATCACGCTGCCGCAGATCCGCCCGGAGATCTCGGTCGTCCTCCTGTGGTGCACGATCGCCGCGCTGAAGGTGTTCGGGGCGGTGTACGTCCTGACGAAGGGCGGTCCGGGCGGCGCCACCGACGTGCCGTCGTACTTCTCCTTCACGACCTTCTTCGAGAAGACGCAGGTCGGCTACGGCGCCGCGATCTCCACCGTCCTGACCGTGATCATCCTGGCCCTGGCGCTGATCGGGCTGAGGTTCCAGACCCGCGCCGAGGACGCCGAGGAAGGGGTCCGCGTATGACCGTCCTCCGTCGCTACCCGGTTCTCGCGGCTCTCGTCATCGGCGCTCTGTTCATGGTGCTGCCCTTCGCCGTCGTCGCGGTCAACGCGGTCAAGTCGCCCGCCGAGTACTCCGCGCACGGGCCGCTCAGCCTCCCCCGCGGCCTCTACCTCGACGGGCTCAAGGACTTCTGGCAGCGCGTCGACTTCGGGCAGAAGCTCCTCAACTCGGTCCTGATCTCGGGCTCGGTGGCGGTCGGGGCGGCCGTCCTGTCGGTCCTGAACGCGTACGCGATCGGGATCGGCCGGATCAGGGGCCGCACCTGGGTGCTCGCCTTCTTCGTCCTCGCGAACACCCTGCCGCAGGAGGCGCTGGTCTACCCGGTCTACTACCTGAGCAAGCAGGCCGGCCTCTACGACACCAGGCTCAGCGTGATCATCGTGTTCACGGTGATCCAGGCGGCGTTCGGCACCTATCTGCTCTCCTCGGTCCTCGGGCGGTTCCCGCGCGAGATCGTCGAGGCCGCGCGGATCGACGGGGCGAACCAGTGGCAGGTGCTGTGGCGGATCGTCGTCCCGGTCAGCCGCCCCACGATCGGTGTGCTCCTCGTCTTCTTCTTCATCTGGACGTGGAACGAGTTCCTGCTGCCGCTGGTCATGCTGATCTCCAACGACAACCAGACGGTGTCGGTGGCCCTCGGTGTCCTCCAGGGCCAGCGTCTGATGGACGCCACGATGACGAACGCGGCCGCCCTGCTGGGTGTCCTGCCCGCCATCGTCTTCTTCCTGCTCTTCCAGCGGACCCTGACCCGCGGTATCGCCGCCGGCGCAGTCAAGTAGAGGGGGACGACAGTGAAGTTCACGGACGGCTACTGGCTGCTGCGCGAGGGTGTCACCGCGGCCCACCCGGTCGAGGTCCTCGATGTGACCTCGGGTCCCGGCGGCCTGGAGATCCACGCGCCGACGCAGCCCATCCGGCACCGCGGCGACCTGCTGAAGGGACCGGTCGTGACGATCAGCGCCCATGCGCCGATGCCCGATGTCATCGGTGTCACGTTCACCCACTTCCAGGGCGAGGAGCCGCGGGGACCCCGGTTCGAGCTGCGCGGGACCGAGTTCACACCGCTCATGGAATACGACGACAACCACGCGACCCTGACCGCCGGCGCTCTGTCCGTCCGGGTCTCCCGCACGGCCCCCTGGCACATCGACTTCCTCGCACACGGCCGCGTCCTCACCAGCAGCGGCCCCAAGGGCATGGGCATCATGCGGGACGCGAGCGGCGCCCACTATCTGCGCGAACAGCTGAACCTCGGCGTCGGCACCCAGGTCTTCGGCCTCGGCGAGCGGTTCGGGCCGCTCGTCAAGAACGGCCAGGTCGTCGACATGTGGAACGCGGACGGCGGAACGGCCACCGAACAGGCCTACAAGAACGTGCCGTTCTATCTGACGGACGCGGGCTACGGCGTCTTCGTCGACCACCCGGGCCGGGTCTCCTTCGAGGTCGGCTCGGAGGCGGTCTCCCGGGTCCAGTTCAGCGCCGAGGCCCAGCAGTTGACGTACTACGTCATCCACGGCCCGACCCCGAAGGACATCCTGCGCACGTACACGGCGCTCACCGGGCGTCCGGCCCTGCCGCCCGCGTGGTCCTTCGGCCTGTGGCTGTCGACGTCCTTCACCACCTCCTACGACGAGGACACCGTCACCTCCTTCATCGACGGCATGCGGGAGCGTGAACTCCCGCTGTCCGTCTTCCACTTCGACTGCTTCTGGATGCGCGAGTTCAACTGGTGCGACTTCCGGTGGGATCCGCGGGTGTTCCCCGATCCGGAGGGGATGCTGGCACGGCTGAAGGACAAGGGACTGCGGATCTGTGCCTGGATCAACCCGTACATCGCGCAGCGCTCCCCGCTGTTCGCGGAGGGGCGGGCCCTCGGTCATCTGCTCAGGCGGCCCGACGGAAGTGTCTGGCAGTGGGACCTGTGGCAGCCGGGCATGGCGCTGGTCGACTTCACCAGCCCGGCCGCCCGGGACTGGTACGCGTCGAAGCTGGAGGCGCTGCTCGAACAGGGCGTCGACTGCTTCAAGACCGACTTCGGCGAGCGGGTCCCGGTGGACGTGGCGTACGCCGACGGCGCCGACCCGGAGCGGATGCACAACTACTACACGTACCTCTACAACCAGACCGTGTTCGACGTGCTCCGCAAACACCGGGGGGAGCACGAGGCCGTCGTCTTCGCCCGTTCGGCGACCACGGGGAGCCAGCAGTTCCCGGTGCACTGGGGTGGCGACTGCGAGGCGACGTACGCGTCGATGGCCGAGTCGCTGCGCGGCGGGCTCAGCCTCGGCATGTCGGGGTTCGGGTTCTGGAGCCATGACATCGGCGGCTTCGAGGGGACACCGACACCCGCGCTGTTCAAGCGGTGGATCGCCTTCGGGCTGCTGTCCTCGCACAGCCGGCTGCACGGCTCGTCCTCGTACCGCGTGCCCTGGCTGTTCGACGAGGAGGCCGTGGACGTCCTTCGGCTCTTCACCCGGCTGAAGCTCGGCCTCATGCCGTATCTGTACGAGGCCGCCCGCACCGCCCACGCGGAGGGGGTGCCGATGATGCGGGCGATGGTCCTGGAGTTCCCGGACGATCCGGGGTGCGCGCACCTGGAGCGGCAGTACATGCTCGGCCCGGATCTGCTGGTCGCGCCCGTCTTCAGCGACGAGGGGGACGTCTCCTACTACGTGCCCGAGGGCACCTGGACCCCCTATCTCGGCGGGCCGCCGGTGACCGGACCGCGCTGGGTGCGCGAACGGCACGGCTTCAGAAGCGTGCCGCTGCTCGTGCGGCCGGGCGCGGTGATCCCGGTGGGGGCGGTGGACGACCGCCCCGACTACGACCACGCCGACGGGGTCACCCTGCGCGCGTACGGCCTGAAGCGGGGCGCCCGGGTGACCGTTCCGGTCGGCGGTGTCACCTTCACCGTCGTACGTGAGGGGGACACCCTGCGCGCGTCCTGCACCGATCCCTCCGCGCCCTGGGGGCTGGCCGTGGACGGACGCGAGGTACGGGCCCGTGCCGGCACGGGCTTCCTCTCCCTGGAACTGGGGTCCGACTGATGGTCAAGATCACCGATGTGGCACGGCACGCCGGGGTCTCCCCCAGCACCGTCTCCTACGCGCTGAGCGGCAAGCGGCCGATCTCCGAGGAGACCCGGCAACGTGTCGCGGAGAGCATCCGCCGCCTCGGCTACCGCCCGCACGCGGGGGCCAGGGCCCTCGCGAGCAGCCGGTCGAACGTCCTGGCGCTGGTCGTCCCGCTGCGGGCGGGTATCCATGTGCCGGTGGTGATGCAGTTCGCGGTGTCGGTGGTGACGGCGGCCCGGCTGCACGACCACGACGTCCTGCTGCTGACGCAGGAGGAGGGCGAGGAGGGGCTGCGCCGGGTCGCGGACACGGCGCTGGTGGACGCGCTGATCGTGATGGACGTCCAGCTCCACGATCCCCGGCTGCCGTTGCTGCGCGCACTGGACCGGCCGTCGGTGCTCATCGGCTTCCCCGCCGCCGCCGACGGGCTCACCTGCATCGACCTGGACTTCAAGGCGGCCGGTGAGCTGTGCGTGGAGCGGCTCGCGGGACTCGGGCACCGGGTCGTCGCGCTGGTCGGGTCGCCGCCGGAGGTGTATGTGCGGGGCACGGCGTTCGCGCAACGGGTGGTGCAGGGGTTCACGGCCGCCGCCGACCGCAGCGGCCTCGCCTCGTCCGTCCACCCCTGCGAGGCCTCGCCCGCCGCCGCCCGCCGGGTCGCCGAGCAACTGCTGCGCGAGCAGCCCGCGTTGACCGGCGTCGTCGTCCACAACGAGCCGGTTCTTGAGCCGCTGATCGATGCCTTCGGACAGCTCGGCCTGCGGGTTCCGGCCGATCTGTCCGTCACCGCCATCTGCCCGGACGAACTCGCCGAGAGCCTGCGCGTCCCGGTCACCTCCGTCGCCATCCCGTCGGCTGAAGTGGGGGCGCGGGCGGTGGAGTTGCTGATGAACCAGCTGAACGGCAAGCCCGCGTCCGAGGCGACCCTGCTGACTCCCCGGATGACGGAACGCGCGAGTACGGCGCCGCGCACGCTGAACGCCTGAGGAGACATGACACGAGGGAGGGCGGTCGAGGGCGCGCGGGACGGCGACCCCGTACGACCGCGCGACGGCGGCCGCCGCCCACCGCGTTCACCCTGTGCCGAGGCCGGTCAGCCGGTCTCGATCAGGTAGTCCACGTCGCAGACGTGATACTCGCCGTACCCGAAGCGCTCACCGATCGCCCGGTACCGGTCGTACCGCTCCTGCGTGAGGGACACCTGCAGCACACTCAGGACACGGAGGAACAACCGGAATCCGAGATCGGGATCGATCCGGGTGACCACGTGTTCCAGCGCGTCCATGACCTCCGTCGCGGGCACGGGGCGCCAGTGGGGGCTGACGGTCTTGTCCGCCACCGTGGGCGCTGTCTCCCGGACTTCACGCAGCACGAGGTCGGCGAGTTCGGTACGAACGGGCGCCACGACGGGTCTGTACGGGGGGGACGACCTCCCCCAGCCGCTCACGGCACACGTCCGCGATCAGCCGAAGCCAGTCCCGGCCGTCGCCGCTCCGTGGCCAGGCCGAGGCCCCGTACCACAGGGCGGAGACCGCCGCGTCGGGCAGCGCGGAGCGCAGCAGGCGGAGCGCGTCCTCCAGGAGGACGGCCGCCGCGGAGCCCGGGGTCTGCCCGACGTCGTCGCCCTCGGCTGCACTCCGGATGTCCTCCCGGCTGCCACGCCAGTCCTGGTGGGCCTGCCCGGCGAGACAGGAGAGCCCGAAGTCCCAGACGGCATCCCGGCGGGCGGTGTCGATGGGCGGCCACGCGACGTCGAGACCGGTGTCGATCAGAAAAGCGTGGTGACCGAACCTGTCACCCAGCGCCTGGAACCGGTCGTACCGCTCCTTGTCGATCCGCACGGAACACGCCTTCAGCGCCCGGAGGAAGAGCCGGAAGCCGAGATCGGGATGCACACGGGCGGCCACCTCTTCGAGGGCCGACAGCGTGTCGGGGGAAGGGAGGGGGCCGGGGGAAGGGAAGGGACCGGCCGACGGCTCGCGACAGGACCGTATCTCCGCGACGACGTCGTCACGCACCTCGTCGGCCGCCGGCCGCCAGGCGCCCCACCACGAGGAAGGCGCTGGGCGCCGTCCGGGGATTTTCCGGGGCGGGTGTGCGGCGCAGGTCTCGTCGATGCGCCGCAGCCAGTCACGGGCGCTCATTCCGTGCGCCGCGGGATCCCACACGCCCCCGGCGGCCGCTTGCCACACAGCCCGGATCGCATCGTCCGCCAGCGGGGACTCGACGAGCCTGCGCACGTCCTCGCGCAGCTCGTCGGCGTACCCCCACTCGTCGTGGCTGGTGTCATAGCCGAGGATGCTCCGCTCATCCGCGCTGAGATGGTCGACGCTGCCCACAGGACACTCACGGTCGTACGCGTCGAGCTTCGCCATGACGAGCCCCAGTGCCGCGCCGGTGTTCTCCGGAGCGGGTGAGAGGGCGAACGCCTCGGCCAGCCCACTGAGTCCGAAGTCCCCGTCGTAGTCCACGTAGTACGGCTCCTGCCGTCCCGTCACAGTCGTCCCCTCCACCCTTTCAGGCCTCTCACGGCATTCACGAAACGCACTTCACCGGTCGCGTTCAGCGGACTTTCACATGTCCCGGTACCCCTGCCAGGTGACCGACGTCATGGCACCCGGACCACCGTTGGCCAGGCCCTTGTAGGTCACGACCGCCGCGAGACCCTGGCTCCGGGCATGACACAGGCCCCGCCGCTCGAAAGCGACGGGGCCTGTGCCCACATGGGATGAGTGGAGATGGCGGGAATCGAACCCGCGTCCAACGGTGCAAAATCAGGGCTTCTCCGTGTGCAGTTCGCTGTGATTTTCTCAGCCCCGGCGATCACGCGAACAAGTCGCCGACGGGCTCAGTCACTGTTTGATTTCCCATCGAACCCCGTGACCGGGCTCGATGGTTTAGTCCCCTAGATTATGCCAGGATCCGGGTCGGGAACACTCCCGGGCTGACACCCATTAAGGGTCCCTCACTCACTGCTTATTAGGCAGCGAGGGCGAAGGACTGGGAATCGCTCTTGGTATTGGCGATTATTTTTTGCGACATATGGTTTACGAGATCATTGCCGCTTCCTCGACACGCTTCCCCTGCTTCAACAGCCGCTGTCGAAACCGATCATCCCCATGTTGATTTTTCAAAGCTCGGCCCCTCCGGAGAGGAACCCCGCACCCGCTGTGAGGTGCAGTGCCATCCTACGTGACCAACGTACGACGGTGCCAGCCTATTCCAGTGGGCCCGCTCCGCCCGCCACGCCACCCGGCCGGCTGCTCGGCGCTACTCGCCGCGCTCCTTCCGCTTGACCGCCGCGATCGCGCGGTCCGACTCGCGCCGGTCCTGCTTCTCGCGCAGGGTCTGCCGCTTGTCGTACTCCTTCTTGCCGCGGGCGAGCGCGATCTCCGCCTTCGCCCGGCCGTCCTTGAAGTACAGGGCGAGCGGCACGATCGTGTGACCCGTCTCCTGGGTCTTCGCCTCCAGCTTGTCGATCTCCTCGCGGTGCAGGAGGAGCTTGCGCTTGCGGCGCACGGTGTGGTTGGTCCAGGTGCCCTGGCTGTACTCCGGGATGTGGGCGTTGTGCAGCCACGCCTCGTTCCCGTCGATCTGGACGAAGCCGTCGGCCAGCGAGGCGCGACCCTGGCGCAGCGACTTCACCTCGGTGCCGGTCAGGACGAGCCCGGCCTCGTAGGTGTCGATGATCGCGTAGTCGTGCCGCGCCTTCTTGTTCTGCGCGACGATCTTGCGCTTGCCGTCCTTGGCCTTGCCGGAGCCCTGGCCGCCCTGCTTGGGCTGGGACTCCTTCGGTACGTACATTCCCTTGCTCATAGTGCTGGCCATTTTCGCACTACCAGGGGGCTCTGGGGAAAGCCGATTACCGGGCCCGCGGTCCGCGGGTCACGAAGGGTCCCCGAGACCGCTCAGCACGGTCTCGGCCCGCTTCAGCGACTCCTTGTCCGCCTCCAGGTCGGGGGTGATGCCCCGGCCGTCGACGGAGCGCCCCGCGGGGGTGCGGTAGTGCCCGACGGTCAGCTCGGCGACGGAGCCGTCGGGCAGCCGGCTCGGCATCTGGACCGAGCCCTTGCCGAAGGTCCTGGAACCCACGACGACCGCGCGCCCGCGGTCCTGGAGGGCCCCGGTGAGCAGCTCGGCAGCGCTCATCGTGCCGCCGTCGACGACCGCGACCAGGGGTCTGGTGGTGTCGCCGCCGGAGTCCGCGTGCAGGACGCGCTGTGCGCCGTTCACGTCGTACGTGGCGACGAGGCCGCCGTCGAGGAAGACGGAGGCGGTGGTGACCGCCTCCGTGACCAGGCCGCCGGAGTTGCCGCGCAGGTCGAGGACGATCCCGGCCCGGCCCGGGGCCCGGCCGACGGCGGCCCGTACGGCGTCGCCCACGCCCTTGGTGAAGGCGTCGACCTTGATCAGGGTGACATCGCCGGGAAGCCTGCTGACGGTCACGGAGTCCGTGGAGAGCCGGGCGCGGCGCAGGGTCCGGCTCCACGACTGCGTGCCGCGCTCCAGGCCGAGGGAGACCTTCGTGCCGGCGGTCGCGTCGTCCGCGTCGCCGCGCAGTAACGAGACCACCTCGGTGACCGGCCTGCCGTCCACCTTCTCGCCGTCGACGGTGCACAGCCGGTCGCCCTTGCGGATGCCCGCGGCGGCGGCGGGCGAGCCGGCGCTGACGCGGGTGATCTCGATGCGTCCGTCGCGCTCACGGCGGGCCCACAGGCCGACGCCGGTGTACTGGCCGTCGAGGGCCTCCTCGAACTCCTCGTACTCGCCCTGGGAGTAGACGGCTCCCCAGCGGTCTCCGCTGCGGCTGACGGCGCGTTCGGCGGCCTCCATGGGGGACTTGCCGTCGGCCATCGCCTCGGCGGCGGCCTCGGCGACCTCGTCGCGGTGGCGTGCCGACGCCGAACCGGACGGCGGGGCCGGGGTCTTGCGGGCGGGGTCGGAGAACGATCCGGTCGCCGCTCCGGCGACCAGGACACTCGCGAACACCAATGTCAGGGCCGCCCCGCGGCGGATGCGGCGGGGCTCGCAGAACAGGTCACGGCCTGACATGCCGGTGAGTCTAGGACAACGCGAAGGGCCGCACCGCCGGTTGACGGTACGGCCCTCTTGGTATGCGTCACACCTTCAGGTACTTGCGCAACGCGAAGAACGCGGCCAGCGCGGGCATCAGCAGGCTCGTCGCGAGGATGAGCGGGAGCTTGGTCAACACGGCGTCCCAGCCGATGAAGTTGATCAGGTTCAGCTTCTGGGACAGGGCCATGCCGTGGTCGATGGTGAAGTAGCGGCCGACCACCAGGAAGAAGCAGGCCACACCGCCGCCGATCAGTCCGGCGACCGCGGCCTCGGCGATGAACGGCGCCTGGATGTAGAAACCGGAGGCGCCGACCAGGCGCATGATCCCGGTCTCCCTGCGACGGCTGAACGCGGACACGCGCACGGTGTTGACGATCAGCAGCAGTGCGACGATCAGCATGAGCGCCATCAGGGCGATCGCGGCCCGGTTCATCAGGTTCAGCAGCTCGAAGAGGTTGTCCAGGACGCCCTTCTGGTCCTGCACGGACTGCACACCGGCCCGGCCGTCGAAGGCGGTCGCGATGACCTGGTACTTCTGCGGGTCCACCAGCTTGATCCGGTACGACTCCTGCATCTGGTCCGGCGTGAGGGAGCTGGCCAGCGGGGAGTCGCCGAACTGCTCCTTGTAGTGCTTGTACGCCTGGTCCGCGGACTCGTAGGTGACCTTCTGGACGACCGTGGACATCTTGTTCAGGTCGCCGAGGATCTGCTTCTTCTGGTCGCTGGTCACCGCGCCCTTGGCGCATTTGGGGTCGGCCTCGGCGTCGCTCTTGTTGCAGAGGAAGATCGAGACGTTGACCTTGTCGTACCAGTAGCCCTTCATGCTGTTCACCTGGTCGCTCATCAGGAGCGAGCCGCCGAACAGGGCGAGCGAGAGGGCGACCGAGACGACGACCGCGAAGGTCATGGTCAGGTTGCGGCGGAGACCGACACCGATCTCCGACAGAACGAACTGCGCGCGCATGGCGTCTTCCTCAGACCTTTCCGTGGACGATGATCAGTGCTGGTAGCCGTAGACGCCGCGCGCCTGGTCGCGGACGAGACGGCCCTGCTCCAGCTCGATGACGCGCTTGCGCATCTGGTCCACGATGTTCTGGTCGTGCGTCGCCATCAGGACCGTCGTGCCCGTCCGGTTGATCCGGTCGAGCAGTTTCATGATGCCCACGGAGGTCTGCGGGTCGAGGTTTCCGGTCGGCTCGTCGGCGATGAGGAGCTTGGGCCGGTTCACGAAGGCTCTCGCGATGGCCACACGCTGCTGCTCACCACCGGACAGTTCGCCGGGCATCCGGTCCTCCTTGCCGCCCAGGCCGACGAGGTCGAGCACCTGGGGCACGGACTTGCGGATCTCACCGCGGGACTTGCCGATGACCTCCTGGGCGAAGGCCACGTTCTCGGCGACCGTCTTGTTGGGCAGCAGACGGAAGTCCTGGAACACGGTCCCCAGCTGGCGGCGCATCTGCGGCACCTTCCAGTTGGAGAGGCGCGCGAGGTCCTTGCCCAGCACGTGCAACTGGCCCTGGCTGGTCCGCTCCTCGCGGAGGATCAGCCGCATGAACGTGGACTTGCCGGAGCCGGAGGAGCCCACGAGGAACACGAATTCTCCGCGCTCGATCTCCAGGGAGACATCCCTGAGAGCGGGGCGGGTCTGCTTGGGGTAGACCTTGGAGACATTGTCGAATCGGATCACGGGTGCACCACGGGTCGCCGGGGGTAGGTGTGCGTGACCATACGCGAACCGGGTGTGCGAGCGCAGTCGGCGTACGGGGTTGTGTGCGGCTTGCACGATTTGTCACGGATCTGAGGCGCGTTTCACACCTGATCCGAGCGGCTGACAGCACTCCGGGCGGGGCAGGATAAGGCGAGCCGCGCCGAATTCCGCGGAACCTGGCACAGTGGTAGGGGAACGGTTGCGTTCGCCGAAGCGTTAAGAGAGCGATGTGTACGCGAGAACGCTGCGTACGCGGAGACGTCGCAAGGAGGGCCGGCGCATGACGTACGACCGATTGGTATGCGCTAACTGCGCGGCACCCGTCAACGAGGGCCGTTGCCCCGTCTGCCGCGCGAACCGGGAGCGACTCCAGCAGGAGAGCCCCTTCGCGGGACTCAACCCCATGGCACTGATCGCCCTGCTCGCGGTACTGATCGCGGCGCTCGCGCTGGTGGCCCACCAGACGGTGTGAGAGCCGCGCGGACGGCTCCGCACGGCCGCCGACGCCCCTGAACACGAGAAGGGCCCGGAGCGAGCTGCTCCGGGCCCTTCTCGTACAGATGTATCTCAGGCTGCGGCGTCGCGACCGCCGGCGAGGCGCGGCAGCAGACGGAAGCCGACACCACCGGCGAGCATCGTGGCGGCACCGATGAGCAGGAACACGGTCTGACCGGCACCCGTCTCGGCCAGCGCGCCGTCCTTGCCCTGGGCCGAGGTGTCCGAGCCGGTGTCGGTGAGGGCCGAGGAGCCCTCTTCCTGGGCGGTGGCTCCACCGTTGGGGTCGTTGTCGTTGCCGGTGCCGGAGTTGCCGTCCGCGGGCGCGGAGGACGAGCCGGTGGCGGGCTCCTCCGACGGCTCGGTCGGGTTCCCGGTGGGCGCGGTGGTGGTCGGGGCCTGTGACGTCGGAGGCACCTCAGTGGTGGGAGGCTGCGACGTCGGAGGCGCCTCACTGGTGGGAGGCTGCGACGTCGGAGGCGCCTCAGTGGTGGGAGCCTGCGACGTCGGGATACCCGTGCCGGACGGGTCCGGGGTCGGGCCGTCCGTACCGGTCGCCGAGGCGACTCCCGCCGCTGTCAGTGAAGCACCGGCGGCGATCATCACGCCGGCTGCTATCCGTGCCGCGAGGATCCGCGTCTTCTTGGTCATCTGCCTGCTACCCCCAGTAGCTGATCGTCAATGGAGCAGCGTCCGGAGCCACGGCGTCACAGGGGGCTTTGCTCGACCCCCCGGTTCACATGCGCCCCGGTGATACGCATGCCACACGCCACCCTTCCCAGTTTCCAAAGCAACGTCAAGGTCGTTGCGTACGCGATGTCCGGAACACCATTGTTTGCCTGGCGTGCGAACATCTGACTGTGACGTAAAACCCAGTCAGCCCTCACGACAAAGGCAACTGCCGCCCGGGGGACGGCAGTTGCCTTGTCGATAAAGAGGTTTCGCAGGGGGCGGGAAAGTCCGCCCGCGCCACGCCTCGCGCGCCTACTTCTCCTGCTGCTTGCGCCAGCGAATTCCGGCCTCCAGGAAGCCGTCGATCTCGCCGCCGAACACGGCCTCGGGGTTGCCGACTTCGAACTCGGTTCGCAGGTCCTTGACCATCTGGTACGGGTGCAGGACGTACGAACGCATCTGGTTTCCCCAGGAGTTGCCGCCGTCGCCCTTGAGGGCGTCCATCGCGGCCTGCTCCTCCTGCCTGCGCCGTTCGAGGAGCTTGGCCTGCAGAACGTTCATGGCCGAGGCCTTGTTCTGGATCTGGGAGCGCTCGTTCTGGCACGAGACGACGATGCCGGTGGCCAGGTGGGTCAGGCGCACCGCGGAGTCGGTGGTGTTGACGCCCTGGCCGCCGGGGCCGGACGAGCGGTACACGTCGATCCGCAGCTCGGACTCGTCGATCTCGATGTGGTCGGTCTGCTCGACGACCGGCAGGATCTCGACACCGGCGAAGGAGGTCTGGCGGCGCCCCTGGTTGTCGAACGGCGAGATGCGCACCAGCCGGTGCGTGCCCTGCTCCACGGAGAGCGTGCCGTACGCGTAGGGCACCTTGACGGCGAAGGTGGTGGACTTGATGCCCGCCTCTTCCGCGTACGAGGTCTCGTAGAGCTCCGTCTTGTAGCCGTGGCGCTCGGCCCAGCGCAGGTACATGCGCTGGAGCTTCTCGGCGAAGTCGGAGGCGTCGACGCCGCCGGCCTCGGCACGGATGGTGACGACGGCCTCACGGGAGTCGTACTCGCCGGACAGGAGCGTGCGGACCTCCATCTCGTCCAGCGCCTTCTTGACGGAGACGAGCTCGGCATCGGCCTCGGCACGGGTGTCCGGGTCGTCCTCCTCCTCGGCCATCTCGAAGAGCACGCTCAGATCGTCGATGCGCCCGCGGAGCGCCTCGGCCTTCCTGACCTCCGCCTGGAGGTGGCTCAGCTTGCTGGTGATCTTCTGCGCCTCGTCCGGGTCGTCCCACAGGGACGGCGCGGCCGCCTGCTCCTCGAGCACGGCGACATCTGCCCTCAGCTTGTCGAGGTCCAGGACGGCCTCGATCGACTCCATGGTCGAGGAGAGGGACTTGAGCTCTTCGGATACATCGACGACTGCCACGCCTCCAGCGTAACGGTTACGACAAGCGGGCCTCGCCCCTTGCCCCCGAGGGGCCCCGCCGCGCCCGTACCAGGCGGGTCAGGGGGAGGCCGGGGCCGAGTTCTTCGTGTCCTGGGGGGTCGCGTCGGCGCCGTCGCCGGAGGTGGCGAGCCAGGTCCCGACGCCCACCGCGGCGACCAGCACGGCCGACGCCA
>NZ_JAODTZ010000088.1 GCF_025399795.1 Streptomyces rhizosphaerihabitans
CGCCACCGAAGCAACGAAGCCGACAGAGCGCCCGTGAGGGCGCCGGGAGCCGCCGGCAAGAAGCCGCGTCGGAACTCCTCCGTGGATACCCCGGCCTTCAGGCCGGGGTGGGGGTACCTCCCGCTTGCGGGGGAGAAACGGACTCCTGCGGAGCAGGGCAGAGGGCTGGGATTCGCCGTCAGGGCGAGCATTCAAGCACCGCTTCCATCGCCCGATACGCAGCTGGTCTCCATGCCGGCCCGCATCGCGTAGTTCGCCTGCCAGGGCCTGGTCTGCCGCGTGGCCCGGACGGCGGCCTGCCGTTCGTAGAGTTGCTGCGGCAGGAAGGCCGGTGTCCGCCGGTCGCTGCGGGTGCAACTGAACTTGACCGGGCACTGGCCGCAGTCCTCCTTTTCGTTCTTCAACCGCCTGCTGGTCATCTGACACAGCGCCGCACCGCAGTTGGGTTCCTGCTTCACCGCGCTGCGCGGGCACAGGTTCGGACAGCGGTCGGCCGGCGCACCTTCGCCCGGTGTTCCAGGGGTGCTCAGTCGGTCGCTGGACCGGCCGGCTGGGCAGTGCGGCGCTGGGCCCGGATCGCTTCCTCGAGGGCGATGCGGATACCAAGGTTGAGTTCGCCGCAGGACACCCAGGCGGTGAGGAGTCCGGCGATGCGGAGCAGCGTGACGCCGGTGCGCTGGGAGACTTCCGTCAGCACAATCCGCGCTTGCTTGGCGGGCAGGCGTCCGAGTGCCATCACAATGCCCACTGCCTGCTCTCCCACCGTGTTCGCGCCGGGGTTTTGCGGCATGCCCGGTCGCTCTGGCAGCACCCCCGCCTCATGTGCGGTGGCCGCGGTGCGCGGGATGGTCGTGGTGGTCGACTGCTCGGAGTCCGGGTCACCCTTTCGGTCGTGGCCGGAGGCCAACAGCTCCCGCATCCGACTCGCCTCCTCGTTGATCTGGGCCGATAGCCGGGCTCCTGCCGTGCGCTGAGCGGATCGCCCGAGCATGGCAAGAACGGGCTGCCAGGGTTCGCCGTGTGGGGATCTGCATGGCCAGAGGAAATCGCAGCAGGCGGGGTGATCCCCTGCTCGGCGTGCGCCTCCGGTCCGAAGCACTGATTCGCGTATGCCCCGCCGTCACGTCAGCAAACATCGGCCACCAAAGGGCCCACGGCGTCTCTGGGCTCCCCTGGCGGGCTCGGGATCCAAGACCAAGCTCGTTCAACACGCTTAGCTGACAGAGAAGTTGCTCGTGCTTCGTCAGGGGCGGCAATCGGCCGGTTCGAGGCCCTGCGACTCTCAGTGGCAAGCCAGGGCCGCCCTCGCCGGATAAGCGTTGCTCCGCAGCGTCAGCAGCGGCCAGGACGCCCAGGGTCGCCAGGACAACCACGACGACCAGGAGCACAAGGGCCACGGAGGCGGGCGTGGGGTAGTGCCACAGGACGAGGGCCAGGGCACCGGCCGCGATGACGACGACCGTGGTCAGGGGCCTGTGCATGCGCAGCCACTGTCCGACGGCACCTGGCTTCAGTCCCGTCCGGGCGAGGGCGTGTCCGGCAGTCCGGGTGCTTCGGGCGGCGGCTGTGCGCACGGCGGCGGCACCGCGGCCGTGTCCGTACAGATACCCGGCGATCACGGTGAGCAGTGCGGTGAGGAGCACGGTGAGAATGGTTTGCCGGAGGAACCTCACCAGGGTGTCGTAGAGGGCTGCTGCTGCGTCCTGCGACTGGGCTGCCGGAGGCACCGCGTCCAGACAGATCTGGCGGATCACGGCGAGTGCGATGAGCAGCACGCACATCATGGCGCCGATACCGATGCCTGCGGCCATCAGCGCAAGCCGGTGTGAGGGTGCCGCCCAGATGCCCAGCCCGGCGAGCACAACCACCGTCCAGGGCAACCAAGGGGCGACGACGCTGAGCCAGCGGGCAGCATCACGGGCCTCACTCAGATGGTCGTTGTGCACCAGCACGATCGACTTGTCTGCCCCGGGAATGTCTTCCGCCCCGACAAGGGTCACGCCGATCAGCTGCTTTTGAAGTTCCTCGATGACAGCGCCGACGTTCAGCGTGATGGCGTCGCCCTTGACCTCGAGCGCTCCGCCTGCCTCCCCGGTGAGGACGTTCGTCGCGGCGGTGTGCGCGCCGCGGTGGATGCTGTCCCACGCCTTGGCAAAAGCATCGCTCGTCACCACTCTGGCGACCGTGTAGCGCACGCCGGCCCTCAGCCCGCCCTTGAGCTCTTCATCCAACGACCTGGCCTCGTCGACCAGGAAACGGGGCGCATTCTGGTCGGCCAGAGTGTCGGCGAGTGTTTCGGTGATCTTGCGAACATCAATCTTGTGGACCAGAGCATCAGTGGCGCGCTTGATGATCAGGTCCTGGACAGCGGGGTCTCTGGCGAGGGGTGAGACGGTCTGCTCATACCGATCAGTATCGGTGACCTCAGAATTTACCCAAGTGGCGACGACGCTGATGGGCGCCATCAGAACTGCCAGGAGGAGGAGCAGGGACGCTCCGCAAAGGCGCAGGCGACGACGGCTTCGCATCCCGAGAGGGCGCTGCAGCCGCTCGTCCTCCGCTCGTTCGGCATGGCCCGAAGGGCGGTACAGCTTGTGCCTGCCATGCTCTGGCGGGCCGGGGGCGGCAGACGAGTCCACGGCGAACTCCCTCCGCGCGCAGTCCTCGGCGCACTACGGCGGTATGCGCCCTGAGGGGCGGCTACCGCAGGACCGGCCAGCCCCTGTACCTCCATCGTCGTTCATCGACGACAAGTACGCAGCCTGCTCAGGAGCTCCCCGTGCGTCGCTCCCGCTCATGGCCTGGCTGCCGGCGGCTGCCCCATCTGCTTCCCGGGGCGGGCGCGGTCTGGAGCCGGCCCGCGCAACCACCCGCCGATGATCCCGTCGCCTGCCGCAGCGTCTGCTGCCGACAGGCAGGAACGGTCACAACCGTTCACGCTCCGCTCCCTCGGATCACCCGTCCCAGGAGGGGCAGAACACCCCGGGCAGACGTCGGCCGCAAGGTCACAGGAACATCCGAAGATGGCCGCCTGTCGTCGCGGATCTCCCAGCGGACTCGCAGGCGCCGGAACCAGCGCAGGCGGGCGAAGGCGCGCTCCACGACCCAGCGTTCCACACAGCACGGAGCGACAAAGGCGCTACAGGAGGTCTACGACGCCGAGGACCGCGCCCACGCCGAGAAGGCGATCGAGGCCTTCGCCCGCAGCTACGGGACGCGGTGGCAGACCTCACGAAGATCATCGAAGACCTAGACGAGGCCGGCGTTCTACGCCTTCCCTGGCGCGGTGCAGCTCGTCGCCATGGGGATCGGAGCACTCAAGTTCCAGCCCTCACCGTCCCGCACTAGCGCCCGGCGCCCGGCCCTTCGAGCTGCGGGCATCGGGCATCGGGCATCGGGCATCGGGCAGGACAGCGACGGCCGGAAACGGCCCGGAGGCACTGATTTGGTCGCCCCCGGCTGAAAAGCCCAGGCCGGGGCACTCGGTCTGGGCGGCACCAATGGGCGCCGCTCCCCCGAGGGAAAGAGAAACCCGTGTACATAGGCCTGGGTACCGTCGTTCTCATCATCGTCATCATCGCTGTCGTCATGCTGCTGCGCCGCGGCTGACTCACGCTCGGCACCTGTACGCGATCCCAAACGACATCCGCCGGACCTCTGCCATGCTGGTGGAGTTGAGCGTGGTCGCGGGGGTCGCGGTCACTCAAGTCGCGGCCCGGTATGCGGTGTCGAGGCATTCGATGCACTCCTGGGTGCGCAAGTACGAGCAGTCGGGTCTTGCGGGGGCTGGGGGCGTCGTCGACGTCGGTTTCGGTTGCGCAACCACCCTCCTGCTCGAGGACCGGCTCGCCGAGTACATCAAGACCGCATGGCAGCAAGAGCAGTCCGCGCGGTGCATCCCTCTGCCGACAGCCTGACAGGACCAGGAAACCTCAGCGGCGGTCGACACTCTGCGCGCCTGGGCACGGGTCCACTACGGCCGACTCCGCCGTGGTAGCGCCGGTGGTGGCCGTCACCCACGTCCACGATGCGGCTGCGGCATCCGTCGACGGTAGGGCAGGGGTGCGCATAGAGCGGTTGACAACCTCAGCGGGGGCACTCGCTCACCACCACGAGGTTGTCAGAACGCCGAGGAACACCATGAGCGCTCCCCTGCGAAGCTCCATCGAGGGTCCTGGGAGGCAGAAAATCCTCGGCATCCATCTCAATGATCATCTGGCGGGTGCGACGGCCCGTGCCTGGCTGGTGCACCGCACGCATGGTTCAGGAGCACGGCGATTCGCCCTACGGACAGGAACTGCGGGCCCTGGAGACGGATATCTTGAGGACCGGCGAGCCCTGGTGCGGCTGATGACAGACCTGCATGCGCCGACGGGGCAAAGCCCGCTCAGCGGCTTGTCACACCCGGGATCGTACCTGAGCACGGCAATTTGACCAAGTTTGCAACGTTTGAGTATCCGCGCGCCGTGAAGGCCGGAGAACGGGGTACACGGCCACCATGATCGCCTCTCAAGTCCTCGCGGCCGACGGCTCGTCGTCGCTCTTCCTGATCGTCGCCGGTGTAGTGGTGGCTGCCCTTCTGATCGGCGCGTTCTGGTACGGCAGCCGACGCGCAGCGCACCGAAAGAATCCCGGCGCCAGGCCGGCAGCGCCAAATCCACAGACGGCACCCCGTCAGGATTCCTGGCAGACACCTGACGACGACACCGACGGGCAGCCCCGGCGTTGACCCGACCCCCACCGTCATGCCTGGCACTCAGTCACCACGGCCCTGCGCTGATCGAGGCCGTTGATTCCACCGCGTGGCAGCGCTTGTACAGGTTCTGGCCGAAACTGTAATCGCGTCCGCCGCGCAAACCCGGTGACCAGCGCTTTCAACAGGCTCTAACCCTTGATGCCGAGCGCCGTTCCGTACGGCCGGCCCACCTTCCAGCGTACGAGCACGCGGCGTTCAGCGACGAGCACACCCTGCACCGCAGGGTGCCGCCGTCACCTGCGACGGTACCCACACAGCAGCCTGACGCCATTTACGACGGATCGGGACCCCACCGGTCAGGCCCGACGCCGTGCCAGTCGATGATCGGAGACTCAATCACCTCGGCCGGCTCCATTTCCAGCCCCACCCGACGCAGAAACTCCACCAGGTCCCGCACCGAGTACGCCAGCCCGAGGATCTCCCCATCCACCCGGACCCGCCGGCCCCCGGTCGGGGACGGCGGAGAGACGACCACACGAAGCCCAGGCATGAGCTCATGATCAGCCAACCTCCCGGCCGCCGCATCTCACCCGCCGTGATCGCCGCGGTGACCGCGCCGGCGGCCGGGGCTGTCCTCCCTTGATCGCCGACACGATGGTCCCCGAAGCGTTTGACGACGCCCATCCGGCCATCGGACTGATCACGGTCAGCGGCTTCCTCGCCTCCTTCGCCCTCTCCCACGCCTGACCCCTGGGTGGGGAGCGAGAGAAGCACTCCGTGGTGCTCCACTGCCGCCTGATATCAATCCGGCAAGGCAGACAGTGCCGGAGGTACCCGGGCGGAGCGAGCGGCCGGACCGACCGGTGACCGGCAGTCCGCTGGCTGAGGTCTCGGCCGCGCGTCGCTGACCCGGTGCAGGCCCTGGCATTCAGGCACCCGGAAGGAAGAGGCAGAACGGATGGCCGTACGGGTCCCGGAGAACCCGCACGTCCTTCTGCGGCTGGTATTCCTGCAGCGTCGCACCCAGAGCGCAAGCCCGTTCGGTCTCCGCCTCCAGGTCGTCAACCTGCAGGTCCAAGTGCGCCTGCATCTGCTGCGCGCCCGGGCGCTGCGGCCATGTTGGAGGGGTGTGATCGGTCTCCAGCTGGAAGCTGAGGCCGGGGCGTTCCTGATGCGGGGCCTTCAAGCGGACCCATTCCGGCTTGCGCTCGACTTCCTGCCAGCCGAGCAGGGCCCGGTAGAAGTCGGCCAGCGCGGGAGGATCGGGAGTACCGAGAACGAAGGCGCCGAGGGTTGTCGTCATGCCTGCAGCCTTGCCCCTGACACTCGCCTCACGCATCTGTGTGCCCCGCCCTCCCGTGATCGGCATGACGCCGTACAGTCGTCCTTCGTCGGTCACTGGGCACCGTACAAAGGTCCCCGCGCGATCTGGAGCACGGTGGGCCAGCAACCCCGTGCTCCCGGCAGCCAGGGCGACCGATCCCAAGCGCATCGGCCAGCACGGCCTGGAGATCGTCACCGCCCTCACCACAGAAGCGACACTGCACGGCAAACGCCTCACCGCCACCGTCGACCTCGCCCGCGCAGCGAGTCCCGGCTAGACGAACCGGGCGCAGTCCGCGGCACACACCCCGCCGGGCGGGAGTTCATCGATATCCGCGACGAGCTCGACCGCCAGATCGAGAAGTACAGCCGGCCCCGGGACACCGGCGCCTGCACACTCAGCGCGGCAACAGTGGGTGGCCGCCGGATGGTCATGACGTGGCGGCACCCGCGGTGGTGATGGCTGTATCGGTACGGGCGTGGACCACCAGAGGCGCACCAGAAGCGGCGGCCTGCGCCTGCAGGACTCGGCGCGCGGAGGCAGACTGCGTGGCCACCGACACCAGGACCTCCGCAGGACGGCACATGCGGTGCGCATCAACAACCGCTTGCGACACACCGGCACTCGCCCCCGCGCCGAGAACGACCACCACCTGGCGCCGACGCACTGGACGTGGACCAAGTCGCCGATCAGCGCCGCCAGAGCGCTTTCCCCTTCCGTCCCTGGAGCAGCGTCCACCCTCAGGGCCAGCACATCGTGCTCCAACGAGTGCGACAGCACGAGGCTTCCAGTCCCCTCCGGCCGCAACGGATCGTCCATCTGTGCGAATATCCGGCGCAGGATGCGCAAGACTCTGTTCCCTGTCCCGACCCGCGCCCCCGGCGCTGTCCGCTCCCTGAAGAAAGGGCGGCTCCCCCAGCACACGTGGCCGAACCGGGGGAACCTACAGCCGGCCAGTCCCTTAAAGGTGAAGGCCACCTGCCCGGCCTGCGCCCTGAGTGCCCGATCTCCACAAGCGAAAACAGCAGGGCCTGAAAAATCCTGGCCTACCAGCGATATGCAACCGGGTGTGCACCGACGCCCGGGGATACCTGCCGCTCATGAAACTGATGGCGGATGTCCGCAAAGCAGATCGGCGGCTGACACAGCGGGCGGCCGACCGTATCCCGCCCAGCATCGGCCGGCTGCTGTCCGCGGTGGAGGAGACAGCCGGCCGATGCTGGGCGGTGCAGCGGCCGTCATGGCGGCGTTCGGTGGGCGGCGCGGGCGCAGATCAGCCCTGCTGGGGCTTGCGGCTCTCGCTGTCGCGCAGTTGGTCTCCAACGGGGTGGGTCAGCAGCTGGTCGACCGGCCCCGCCCGCCCGAGGAGTAAATCGATCACAACGAGGTTGAGGACCGGGCCTGACTCCTCCTCTTTCCCTTCGGGCCACACCACGGCCGCGGTCGCCTTCGTCGCCGCCGTCGCTCCCGTCCGGCCGCTGGCCGCTGCCGCCTGCGCGGTGCCGGCCGCTCTGCTGGCCGTCGACCGCGTGCAGTCGGGAGCCCACTACCCCACCCGATGTCGTCGCCGGTGCCTTGATCGGGCTGGGCGGTGCCTGACTTACCCGGCATACCCCGCCTCTGCTGCGGCGCTTGCTGTAGTGGCCACACAACGTCCTGCGGCGCATCCACTGCTCACCGCTGAGTGTTTCCCTCCTGAACTGCACGGTTCGGGGTACTCGGCTTCTCACCGAAGGCCGGGCCGGCCGCCGTGGCGCGGCCCGAAGGGCAGGAACGACACAGAGCAGGAGGGGATCGCGTGTCGAGTACACAACCGCAGGGCCCGCTTGCACACGACGTTGGGCACGAGCCGGTGGGCGAGCTGGTCCAGCAGGCCTCTCAGCAGCTGACCGAGTTGGTCCGCGGCGAGATGAAGCTGGCGCAGGCCGAGATGAAGGAGAAGGGCAAGCGCTACGGCAAGAGCGGCGGCCTGTTCGGCGGGGCTTCGCTGGCCGGTTTCCTGATGCTTCAAGCGCTGGTGGCGAGCGTGATCGCGGCCGTGGCATTGCTGCTGCCGGTGTGGGCGGCTGCCCTCATCGTCACCGCCGTCCTCGGCGCGATCGCCGCGGTCCTGGCTCTCAGTGGCAAGAAGCAGGTTGGCAAGGCATCCCCGCCGACACCCCAGAGCACGATCGAAAACGTCAAGGCCGATGTGGCTGAGATCAAGAGGAGCGCACACCGATGACCCACACACCCCCCGACCAGCACAGCACCCCTACACCCGCCGAGCTCCGCGAGCAGATCGAACACACCCGCCGCGAACTCGGAGAGACGGTCCAGGCCCTCGCGGACAAGACCGACGTCAAGGCCCGCGCCCAGCAAAAGGCCGGCCGGCTGAAGGAGCAGGCAGCCGTCACGGCCGGTGAGCTGAAGGCGCAGGCGGTGAAGGCCAGCTCCCAGGTCCAGGACAAGCTCCCCGACCCGGTCAAGGAGAAGGCCGCCCAGGCCGCCGGACAAGCCCGCGCCGCGACAGCCCAGGTGGGACGGATGTGGGAAGAGAAGGCGCCCGAGCCTCTGCGACAGCAGGCGGCACGATCGGTGCAGCTGACGCGGGAGCACCGCGCCGTGCTGCTGCTCGCCGCGGCGGGCGTCACCGTCCTGTGGCTGGCCGGCCGCCGCAGGAAGGGCTGAACGAGAGCTGCTGAACGCGGCCCGGGCCCGAATCCTCAGGGGATCGGGCCCGGGCCCTTGGCCGCTTCGGGCCCGGTCGCTCAGGTCAGCCGGTCCTCGTCGCTGTTGTCGTAGTCGTAGTCGGCTTCGATGTGTTCCCTGCGCAACCGTGCCGGGGAGGGCTTCTTCTTCCGGAGCAGTCACCTGTAGTGCGCTGGGATCTACCCGGCGTCGGGTTGGTTGATGCCGTTTTGAGTGGTTACCCGGGTTCGGATGCCTGGCATCCATCCGCGCAGGCAGGGGTCTCCTCCTGCGAGCGCTCGCGACCGCCAGTTCCGGACGGCCGGCACAGCTCCACGGGTGCCGTGGCAGCAAGTGAGGACGCGAGGTGCTGTCATGTCAAAGTCGAATCCAGAGCCGCTGAAGTCCAAAGGTGAGCGTGACAGGGGTGCCCACGGACAGTGGGGCATCCGGGTGAGCGGACAACTCAAGTCCTTACTGACGGACAGTTGATCCTCCTGTCCGGTATGACTATTTGCCGCCTGTTCGGCGGCTCGTGCGAGTTCGGTCCTCTGTCGGCCCCGCGGCTCCTGTGCCATCTGTGATGTCAGTGGTGGCTGCGATGCCGGCGGCATGATCCCTTGGAACCTGCTCGATCTCGACAGAGCCCTGCGTGCCGGTTGGGCCGCCGACACCTGTTCGCCCGATGACCAGGCCGACTGGCAGCCCGGCAACCCGGCCTGGGGGCACTGTGACATCACGGCTTCCGGAGCCCGTCTGATGGAGGGCCGGGGTCAGCCCGGCTGGTTCAGCGGGACGACGTCCTGACCGCTGGCGGCCTGGGTCAGCCGCAGCGAGGAGCCTTCCGTCAGGACGATGTGCGCATGGTGCAGGAGCCGGTCGGGGCTGCCCTTCGAGACCTCCGACACGGTGATGAGGCTGGAGAAGGTCCCGGAGCGGCTCGTGGTCCTCGGAGGCGGCTACATCGCCACCGAGCTCGCACATGTCTTTCACTCGGCAGGCGCCGCCATCAGCGTGATCGAGCGGCAAGAGCGACTCCTGGCCGAACAGGACGAATCGGTGTCCGAGGCCTTCACCGAACTCATGAAGCCGGTGTGGGACCTACGGCTCGGCCGAGAACTGACTCACGCGGCAGGTGAGGCGGGCAAGCTGCGGCTGACTCTCGACGACGGATCGGTGTTGGAGGCGGACACCCTGCTCGTGGCGGTGGGCCGTCGTCCCGACATCGACGGGCTGAGTCTGGAGAAGGCCGGTATCGCCTGCGATGACGCCGGTCTGATCGAGGTCGACGCGCAGATGCGTGCCAGTGCCGCCGGCGTTTGGGCACTCGGCGACATCCCTCCCGGGCCCCCGCTGAAGCATGTGGCCAATCGCGAGGCTGAGGTGGTGGCCCACAACCTGCTGCACCCCGGCCGGCCGCGGTCCACGTCCTACGACGCAGTCCCCGCCGCCGTGTTCACCAACCCGCAGATCGCCCAGGTCGGCCTCACCGAACAGGAAGCCCGCCGGCAGAGCCTTCGCTCTTCCCCTTTTTGTACTGATCGGTCACCCGTGGTGCTGCCGGACGTCGTCCTGGGCATCCTTGCCCGGGGTCAGAGCATCCGACGCTTCGCGGTCCTGCTCGCGCCGTTCATGACCGTCGACGTCCTGGGCTTCTGCTTCCTCGACCTCGTGCAGGACTTCCTCACCGACGGTTTTCGGATGCTTCTCGCCCGCCGGGCGCCGGGGCTTGGGGGTGGGGGAAGGCATGAGTCTCCTTACTCGGCAGGCGCACGCGAGGACGCCTTACCGGTTGCGTGCTGGGACTGGCTTTGCGCCGGCCGGTCAGCGACCGAGGGCCTTGGCCAGTTCCTTTTTGTTCATGGACGAACGGCCGTCGATGTTGCGCTTCTTCGCCTCCGCGTACAGCTGGTCCTTCGTCGGCCCCTGGGAACCGCTGTGGGAACGCTCCCCGCCGCGCTGGGAGGCGGACTTCGGATCCTTCGTGGAGGTCTTGCTCGCCGACTTCGACTCTCCTGAGCGGGCGCGCTCCTTGTTCACCGTGCGCGCCGCGATCTCCTTCGCCCGACCTTCGGAGGTGCCGCGCTTCTCGGCGCTTTCCTTGATGTGCTCGTACTGACGCTCACGCTTCGCGTTGGAACCCCGCGGCATGACGCTCTCCTTCCACACCGGCGGCCCGGGAGCCGCTCCGCCAAAGGACGATCACATTGCGCGTACCCGCATGCCGCCTCCCGTCACGCCGCTTCGGAGCATTTCCCCCGAAGCGGCGGGGAGCCCCTCTGGGAGAGAAGAGCCGCGACACGCTTCGTGACCATGAGAGGAGGCTGAAGCCTGTCGCGCACTGTTTCGGGTAGAAGGCCGCCCACCATGGCAGCCGGACCTGCGCGAAGAAGCCGAGTGCGAACGGACCACGGCGGCCGACCGCCTCGGCACTCCTCGCCGTGTGCGCTCTCGTTGCCGGCCTCACCGCCTCTGGCCCCCCCCGGCCGACGCGTCGACCCGCCTCCGACGCAGCCGCGGCGGTTTCGAGCGGGCTGTCAGCGGAGGCGACCGGGCGGCGATGTGCGCAGCCCTGGCGCCGCAGACGCGCAGCGAGGTCGAGGACTCGGGGAAGAAACAGTGCGGTCAGGCCATCAACGAGGACCTGGGTGTTGTTCTCCGTCCAGCGCCCTGGGGGTTAGGCCTTGACTGGGCCGCTTCCCGGCTCCTTCACCATGCGATCGCCGACCCCGACCGACTTCCACAGCCCACGGTCGATGCGCACCTTCATGAACTGGCCGTCCGCACGCCTCACCGTGACGAAGTGGTACATGTTCGCGCCGTCGAGCATGCCCCGCGACTTGTCTTCAACGAGGCCTTCCCAGGCGTCGTCTGGTCCTGGTTTATGAGATGTGAACATGCCGCAAGCCTACGAAGGTCGACAGGCGTGGTGCAGTGTCAAGAGGCGCAAATACCGCAGTACAGGTGTCACACAAGGAACCTCACAAATGTCCTGAGCAGCGCAACGACGACAGTCCTCTACGACACGCCCAGGCGGACCGGTGGGCCGTCGATCTCGCCGCGGCCCGCCAGTTCCACACCCGCCAAGGCCATCTCCACAGTACGAATCGCCTCGCCGGCATCGGCTCGGTACGCGTCCTCGGGTCGCCTGGACCACAGCGCCGTCACCTGGCTGCTGGAACGCCACGGGTCTCCGTCCGCCTCCGATCCACCACGCGCGCAAAGGTGAACCCGCGAAGTGGCGTACGTCGAGTTTGAGACCAGGGAATGTGTCAACGCGATCTGTATGGTCCATTCGACACGAGAGACAGAACGCAAATATGCGGCGCCGCCGGGGAACGACATCTCATGGCTGCCCGAGCTGACGGAAGTGGACCGGGTCGCCTCGCTCGCAGAACATGCGACGCAGGAGCTGGATGCCGTCTACTACGACACCGAGGACCTGCGACTGGCACATACCAGGGCGTCCCTGCGGCGCCGGACGGGCGGCACCGACGCCGGCTGGCACCTGAAGCTACCCCTGGAGGGAGACACCCGGGAGGAGATCCGGCTCCCCCTGTCATCAGAAGAGGTCCCGCAGGACCTGCGGGCCCTGGCTCTCTCGCGCACCCGCGGCGCAGAGCTGCGGCCGGTCGTGCGGATCCGCTCCACCCGATCCCTGCGCCGACTCCTCGACGCCGGAGGTGACGCCCTGGCCGAGCTGAGTACGGATGCGGTGCGGGCCGACTCGCTGCTGGACGACGACGCGCACGCGAAGTGGACGGAGATGGAGGTCGAACTCGTCGACGACGGTGATCCTGCGCTGCTGGACGCCATCGAAAAGGTACTCCGGAGGAAGGGTGTCGATCGAGCGCAGGGCCCCTCGAAAGTCGTCCGTGCCCTGTCCGAGACGACGTCCCTCCTCGAAGGCACGGCGGATGCGCGCGCCGGGGCCGCCCCAGGATCGGCCGGCGATCACGTGCTCACGTACGTTCGCCGGTTGGTCGGCGCCCTCACGGACCTCGACCCCGCTGTGCGTCGCGACCTGCCCGACGCCGTGCACCGGATGCGCACCACGGCCCGCCGTCTGCGCAGTTGCCTGCGCTCCTACCGATCCGTCCTCGACCGTGAGGTCACCGACCCCGTT
Organism: Streptomyces rhizosphaerihabitans; assembly: GCF_025399795.1. Lineage (GTDB taxonomy): Bacteria > Actinomycetota > Actinomycetes > Streptomycetales > Streptomycetaceae > Streptomyces > Streptomyces rhizosphaerihabitans. Next base: position 12,817 of record NZ_JAODTZ010000088.1, read on the forward strand.
CGGCAGGATCTGAGGTGGCTCGGCGCCGAACTCGGTGTGGAGCGCGACCATGAGGTGCTCCGGGAGCGGCTGACCTCCGGCGTGCGGGAACTTCCCGGTGAACTGGTCCTGGGCCCCGTCGACGCACGGCTGCAGACCTGGGACGCGGCGCGGCAGGCCGAGGGCCGTCGACGCACCCTGGACGCGCTCGCCACGCCCCGCTACCTGAACCTGCTGGAGCAGTTGAACAGGTTGACCGAGGCGCCGCCGCTGCGCGCGAAGGCGGCTGGAAAACCGGAGAAGGTCATGGTCAAGGCGCTTGGGAAGGAGTACGGCCGACTTGCCCAGCGAATGGACCGTGCGCTCGACACGCCGTCCGGACCGGAACATGACGCCCGGATCCACCACGCCCGCAAGGCCGCCAAGAGGCTTCGCTATGCCGCGGAGGCGGGCCGCCCCGCCCTGGGCAAGCCTGTTCGACGCCTCGGCAAGCGCGTCAAGACCGTACAGCAGGTGAGCGGCGCCCAGCACGACAGTGTCGTGGCCCGTGACACCCTGCGCGGTCTTGCGATCGCCGCACACGCGGCGGGGGAACCCGGCTTCACCTGGGGCCTGCTGCACGGTCAGGAGAGAACCGCGGCGGGGGTCCGGGAACGGCAGCTCCCCGAAGCGTGGGCTCGTGCCCGCACGGCAGCCCGGCGCAAGGGTCTCCGCCTCTGATCGCGCATGTGACCGTCTGTGCGCGTCGTTCGGTACCGGGGCGGTGCAATTCTTCGGATCGCTCGTCCCTGATCGAGCAGGCAACAGTCACCTTGAACACGCAACAGTCACCGCCGCTTTTGTGCCCACCGATGCGCAGCGAGAGCCGGCCACCCGCCGTCATGCCCGGTCCGCGGCGGCGAGCACCGCGTCGGCCATGGGTTTGTCGAGGGTCGCGTGTACCAGGCCGTCCGCCAGCAAAGGCACCTCGCGACGGGTCACGAAGCCGGCCAGCTTCTCCGGCGAGGCGGGGAGTCCTAGCCGTCGGGCGCCGTCCAGGGCCTTGCGATCCACGTACGGATGGAACTCCGGCCAGATGACCTGTACGCCGCGGAGGAAGATGTCGGTCCCCGTCGGACCGATGCCCGGAAAGCGCCGCAGCGCTTTTGCGGGGTCGGATTCCTCGCGCAGCCGCCGCAGATCACCGTCGTACCGGTCGAGCAGCAGTTCCGCTCCCTCCCCGAGCATGGTGGAGGTGCGCTCGTCATAGCGCCGGTATCCGCCTTTGCCGAGCGCGTCGACCCGTTCCTGCCAGGTCGCCCGCGCCATCGACCGGCTGTCGCGCATCCCAGCTTCGAACAGTGCTCTGGCTGCCGAGACCGCGATGTCCGCCTTGATACGGGCACTGAGCAGGTTCGCCAGTACGAGCATCAGCGGAATCTTCGGACCTGCCGATCACCCGCCGTCGTCGTGGCGGGCCGGTGATCGGCAAGTCCGCACCGCCCGGTCTGTGGATCGCCCCGGTACCGCTCCTGGCCTGCGAGCAGCCGTGGCTCGCCACCACGACAGCCTCTACGCGTCGTCGGCGGGTGCTCCATCACCCTCCCGCTGATGCCGCGATGACAGCCAGCCTGCCCGGCCCTAGGTGGGCGAGGCCGGGCCGCCGGGAGTCGGGTGGTGCGGTGGGGCTGAGCCGGTGGATCCCTTGGCCGCTCAGGGCAGCGGTGTTCCACCTGTGGCGTTGACGATTTCCGCGGTGATGTAGCTGGCGTGCGGGGAGGCGAGGAAGACGTAGGCGGGGGCTATCTCGGCGGGCTGGGCGGGCCGGCCGATGGGGGCCTGTTTGCCGAATTCGGCGGTGTCCGGCAGGGTCGCGGGGATCAGCGGGGTCCACACCGGCCCGGGCGCTACGGCGTTGACGCGGACACCGTCACCGGCGACCATCTGCGCAAGCCCTTGTGTGAAGGTGACGATCGCGCCCTTCGTCGTGGCGTAGTCCAGCAGATGCGGGCTCGGCTTGTAGGCCTGCACGGATGTGGTGTTGATGATCGAGCCGCCTGCCGGTATGTGCGGGAGGGCCATCTTGCAGAGCCAGAACATGCCGTACAGGTTCGTGCGCACGACGCGGTCGAACTGCTCGGTCGAGATCGCTTCGATGCCGTCCGGCTGGGACATCTGGTACGCGGCATTGTTGACGAGGATGTCGATCCGCCCGAACTCCTCGACCGCCCGTTCCACAAGTCGGCGGCACTGGTCCTCCTCGCGGATGTCGCATTCGACAGCGACTGCTTTGCGCCCTGCCTGTTCGACCAGACCGGCGGTTTCGGCGGCGTCTTCCGCCTCTTGGGGAAGGTGGGTGAACAGGACGTCCGCCCCCTCGCGGGCATAAGCCAGCGCTACTGCCCGTCCGATGCCGGAATCGCCTCCCGTCAGCAGTGCCTTGCGGTCTTTCAGCAGGCCGGAGCCCTCGTAGGAGTCCTCGCCGTGATCGGGCGGGGGATCCATGGGGCCCGTCCATCCAGGATGCTCCTGGTCCTGTTGCGGGAAGTCGGGGCGGGGATGCTTGTCGACCGGGTTGTCAGGCATGAGAACGTCTCCTGAACGGGTGTGGGGTCAGCCGAGACGGTAGGTATCGAGGGCGCCACGGGCATTGCTCGCTCCTGGCTGAGACCGGCACTGCGGCGATCTTGGATTCGAGCTTCGATCGAGTACCCCTGTGCACCCGCCGCATGCGCATCACGGCTCCCCGGCCTTCTGGGCTGACGGGCACCTCGACGGCCGGACAGACCTGGTGTTCGCCCTGCTGGCACGCCGTACGGAATCCCGGCATCCGGTCGGGGCGCCCCTCCCCGGGGTCGACGATTGCCCCGGAAGGCGACGAAGACGTTGCCGCGCCGGGCCGACGCGCCTTCACTTTCGCTCCGTGTTGGGAAACACGTACTCGTCGAGGACCAGGCCGACGGCGACGGCCGCCGGGATGGCGACGAGGGCGCCGATGATGCCGAGGAGCGCCCCGCCGATTAGCACCGCGAGGACGGTGACCAGCGGGTGGACGTCGACCGCGAACTTCATGGCCCTCGGCACGATGAGGTAGTCCTCGGCGACCCGGAAGAGGACATAGAAGACCGCGGTCGCGATCGCGATGGGCAGGGACACGGACAGCGCGACGAGGCTGACGACGACACCGGCCAGAGTGGAGCCGACGATCGGAATCAGGTCCATCAGGGCGGTGAAGATGCCCAGGGCGGCTGCGTAGGGGACGCCGGTGCCCGCGCACCAGGCGAAGGTCGCCATGCCGGCGATACCCGAGGTGACGAGGTTGCCGAGCATGAACTTCCCTATCCGGTTCATGATCTCTTCGGCCACGCCCTCGACGCGTTCGCGCCGGCTCGCGGCCACGAAGCGGTAGCAGAACTGTTTGATGGCCGGCAGGGCCGCCATGCAGTACAGGGTCACCGTGATCACGATCGCCGTCGACGTGAGGGTACTCAGGACCATCTGGCCTGCGCCCAGGACACCCCCCGCCAGGCCGGTCGCTCCGTCTCCCGAGCCGATCTGCTGCTTGGCCTTCTCGACCAGGTGGTAGCGGTCCTCCAGACGGCCGATCGCCGACTGATGGTCGTGGACCTGCTGCAACCAGCCGGGCACCGCGTCGACCACTGCGGACACCTCCTTGGTCACCGGCGGAATGACCAGAGCCAGGAACCCGCCGAGTACCACGACGAACCCCGTCAGCACGATCGCGACGGCCCAGCCGCGCCGCAGACCCCGGCGCGTGAACCACACGACGAGTGGTTCCAGACTGATGGCGATGAACACGGCCAGCAGCAGCAAGGTCAGCATCGAGCTGACCCGCAGAACGGTCTGAACGGCGAGCCACGCCAGACTCGCGCCCAGGCCCAGAGCGAACCCCACCGTCACCCACGACCGTCTGCGACCGCTGCGGGGATCTCGACGCGGCGGCTCCTGGGGCGCCTTCCGAGACGTCTCTACGGCGTCCGCCGGGCCGGAGCCGTGTACGCCGGTCCTTTCCACCGCGCCGTGCTCCTGCCGAACGGACTCGGGCCCGGCCCCGGACTGCGCAGACATCGCGACGCCTCTCCTCGACTGCCTCGAACGGGCGCGGGGCGCATCACTCGGGAATCCTGAGCGCCTCCCGCCCTGTGCCGTCGCCCACGAGCAGTTCGTCCGAGACGCGTTGCGGCACAGATCCGGGTACCCAGGGACAGCGCTCGTACCGCGTCCGTGCCCCGCCCAGCGCGTCGTGAGCCGACCGGGACGCGCAAATGGTGAACGCTTGGCCGACATCCGATCTCTTGAGGCGGGAGCCGAACACCGTGACCGATCTCAATCCCTTCACCGACCTGCTCGACTACCCGATGTACGTCGTGACCGCGGAGGCCGACGGGGAGAGAGCCGCCTGCCTGGTCGGATTCGCCTCGCAGTGCTCGATTCAGCCCGCCCGGTTCATGGTCTGGCTGTCCAGAGCCAACCGGACATACCGGGTGGCCGAGCACGCCGAACGGCTCGCGGTCCATCTGCTGCGCCGCGACCAGGACCGGCTGGCCCGGCTCTTCGGTGGCGAGACCGGCGACCGTACGGACAAGTTCACCGACGTCCCGTGGCACCCGGGACCGGGCGGATCACTGATTCTCGACGAGGCTCCCGCCTGGTTCGTCGGCCGCGTGGAGAAACGGATCGACGGCGGCGACCACGTCGGTTTCCTGCTCGCCCCGGAGGCGGCACAAAATCTCGCGGACAGCCGCACCCCTCTGCTGACCCTGAACGACACCCATGACATCACCCCGGGCCACCCGGCGAACTGAGCAACGCCTCTTCCCGGGCTAACGCAGTCGCCTGGGCTGTATCACCGCTCCCAGACCCACCACTGCTCCCGTCGCGGCGGCCGACACAAGCCCGCGGTGTCGCGCAAGTGCCGCCTGGGCCGAACGGGGGTGGGACGTCTCGTCGAAGGAGCCGTGTGCTCCGTAGTCGTGTGCCAGGGCTTCGTCCGCGGGGTGCCAGAGGTTGGCCGTGCGGGTGCCGGATTCGCTGTCGTCGGTCTGTTGCGACGCGTAGCCGGTGCGCGCGAGGTAGCGGTCCGGCAGGGCGGGGGCCAGTTTGTTCGCGAGGATCGTCGCGGCGGTGGACGCGCCTACGTAGTACTGCTTGCGGTGCGGATGGTCCGCTGCGTTGACGACGGCCCTGGCGGCCACCTCCGGCTGGTAGATGGGAGGTACGGGCTGGGGTGCTTCGGTAGCCGGGACAACACCCAGGAGAACTGTGGGGTGTTGACCGCCGGCATCTGCACCACCGTGACGCTCACGTTGCTGTGTTGGTGCATCAGCTCGGTGCGCACACTCGACGTGAAACCGTTGACGGCGTGCTTGGCACCGCAGTACGCGGACTGCAGAGGGATGGACCGGTCGCCGAGCGCCGAGCCGACCTGCACGATCACGCCTGCGTCGCGCGGGATCATGCGCTACGGCGCGGCCCGGGCGGGGGCGGCCATGTCGGTGGGCACGGCGAGGGCACGGCCGCCCCTTTCTCGACATCGGCAGCCCCGGCGACATCCCAGACACACCGGCCGGTCACGACATCGGCGAGTTGCCGCTCGACAACCTGGGCGGCCGCCGCCGCGCCGTAGGTGTATCCGAGTCCTGTGGCGCCACCGCCGCTGACCTGGACCACGATCATGGTGGTCGAGTCCCAGGCCGGCGTGCCGTCGCCCTCCGGGGTGTCGGTGGGGACGGTGCAGACGGCGGTCTCGGCCCGGTCCACGAACGGTTCGCCGTCGACGGCGGTGTGCAGCAACTCACCTCCTCCAGCGGGGCCCAGGGGGTGGTCGGCGGCGCGCGGGGTCGTCACTCCTCCGGCTTGTCCTGGCGCTGCTTGCCGCCGGGGAGCATTTCCTGCACCTTCGCCTTCAGCCCCTGCCGGATCATGCCGGTCCGGTCGCTGTCGCCCTTGATGACGGCGGAGGCCGCGGCCTCGATCTGGTCGAGGTCGGCGTGCGGCGGGATCGGCGGTACGGCGGGGTCGGTGCGGAAGTCGATGACGAACGGCCGGTCGGCGCCGAGCGCCCGCTGCCAGGCGTCCTCCACGTCTCCCGGCTTCTCCACCCGTAGCCCGCCGAGGCCGATCGAGCGGGCGAAGTCGGCGTACGGCACGTCCGGGAGCGACTGCGAGGGCAGGAACTGCGGGGCGCCGGACATGGCGCGCATCTCCCAGGTGACCTGGTTGAGATCCTGGTTGTTGAGGACGGCGATGATCAGCCGCGGGTCCTGCCACTCGGGCCAGTACTTGGCGGCGGTGATGAGTTCGGCCATGCCGTTCATCTGCATGGCTCCGTCGCCCACGATCGCCAGCGCTGGACGCTCGGGATGGGCGAACTTCGCGCCGATGACGTACGGCACCCCCGGCCCCATGGTCGCGAGCGTGCCGGACAGGGAACCACGCATGGCGCCGCGCATCCGCAGGTGCCGTGCGTACCAGTTGGCGGCGGAGCCGGAGTCGGCGGCCAGGATCACGTCGTCCGGCAGGAGTGCGTCGAGCGCGTGCACCACGTACTCGGGGTTGATGGGGTCCGCGTCCACGGCCGCGCGCCGCTCCATGACCTCCCACCAGCGGGCCGTGTCCTTCTCGATCTTCTTGCGCCACTTGCCGTGCTGCTTCCGCTTCAGCTGCGGCAGCAGGGCCTTGAGCGTCTGCTTCGCGTCACCGACGAGGTTGACCTCGAAGGGGTAGCGCAGCCCGATCATGAACGGGTCGATGTCGATCTGCACGGCACGGGCCTGGCCGAACTCGGGCAGGAACTGCGTGTACGGGAAGCTGGATCCAATGACGAGCAGGGTGTCGCAGTCCCGCATCAACTCGTAGGAAGGACGGGTGCCGAGCAGCCCGATCGATCCGGTCACATACGGCAGATCGTCCGGCAGGGCGTCCTTGCCGAGCAGTGCCTTGGCCACGCCGGCGCCGAGCACGTCGGCGATCTCCTGCACTTCGGCCCTGGCACCGCGCGCGCCCTGACCGATCAGGATCGCGACCTTCTCGCCCGCGTCCAGCACCTCTACGGCGCGGGCGAGGTCCGACGCGGCCGGGACCGGCGCGGAGTGCGTCAGTCCGAGGCTGGACGGCACCATCTTGAAGGCGTGGGTCGGCTCCGAGTAGGGCAACTCCTGTACGTCGGCGGGGATGATGACCGCCGTCACGGTGCGCTTGGCGTACGCGGTGCGCATGGCCCGGTCGATGACGTTGGGCAGTTGCTCGGGGACGGTCACCATCTCGCAGTACTCGGAAGCGACGTCCTTGTAGAGGCTCAGCAGGTCGACCTCCTGCTGGTAACTTCCGCCCATGGCACTGCGGTTGGTCTGTCCGACGATGGCGACGACCGGAACGTGGTCGAGCTTCGCGTCGTAGAGACCGTTCAGGAGATGGATCGCGCCAGGGCCCGACGTCGCCGCGCAGACGCCGACCTTGCCGGAGAACTTGGCGTAGCCGACGGCCTCGAACGCGGACATCTCCTCGTGCCGCGACTGGACGAACTTCGGCTGGTTGTCGGATCGGCCCCAGGCCGCGAGCAGACCGTTGATTCCGTCGCCGGCGTAGGCGAAGACGTGGTCGACGTCCCAATCGCGGAGCCGCTGGAGAACGTGGTCGGACACCTGGATGGACACGGGATTTCCTCTCATCGCGCTGATTGCCGGTTGCGGAACCAGTAGGTCCCGGCCGCTGCCGCTCCGAGGGTGGAGGCTGCAGCGCCAGCGGCCAGCAGGCGGCCGTCACGGGCCGAGCCCTCGGGCCGGTCGGCGAGCTTCTCGGGGTGGTCGGCGGGCAGGTGTTGTCCGTCCATGGCGAGGGCGAGTGCCTCGGCCAGATGCAGGGCGCGCCTGCCGGTGTCGCCCTGCGCACACCGCGACCGCGTCAGCACCGGCGTCGATCGTGCGCGGGACCACGACCCCGATCGGGACCTGCCGATAGTTCGAGCCATCCGTCGCGTAGGCCCCCGGCTGCCGGCGTCGAACCGCACCTCGCCGTCCACCCGCTCGCGAAGCACCTTCTCCAGGGCACGTGTGTCCAGCACCGTCTCCGACCCACGTGCCTCGATCACCATCGGCTCCCCTCTACGAGCGCCCGGACGCGGAGGGCCACTCGGATGCGGTAGACGGGTTCCCGGCGAACGGGGCGGCTAACGTCCGACCGGAATGGACCGGAATAGACCGGTGCCGATGCTCGGTCACCTGAAGTCCTTGCGGACCTTGGCGAACTCGGTGCGGGAGGCTTCGCGTAACGCCTTCAGTCGTCCGGCTTGCGGCTTGCGGCTTGCGGCTTGCGGCTTGCGGCTTGCGGCTTGCGGCTTGCGGCTTGCGGCTTGCGGCTTGCGGCTTGCGGCCCAGCGTGTTCGATGTCCTACGACGCTGTTCCCGCGGCCGTGTCCACCAATCCGCAGCTTGCACAGGTAGAACGAAGGAGCCGAGCCAGGAGCGGGCCCCTGTGTGGCCCGTACGTGGGGGGCGATCCCCGCCGGGACCTCGTCGGTGGACTCGCCGTCCAGAGGGCTGGATTCCCTATCGCCGTTCTTGGGGGGCCACGTACAAACGCAGCCGTGCCTGCCCTGCCGCGGGGCTTTCCATGCCGGCGCGCCGCCCCTCCTGGGAGCGCGTCATCGCGCCCGCACCGTCTTCGGAACCATCCGAGCGGACAGACTCGGTGTCGGGAGTCTCTTTGCCGTCGCGGGTGATCCCCGAAGCGGTGGTGTTGCCGTAGGGCAGCGAGGCGCTTTCGGCGGCATCAGGGACGGCCCGTGAGTCGGCCCGGGACCGTGCGCCCTGGTCAGGCTGGTTGGCGACCTGCTGCCAACCTCCGTCTTCGTCCCACGCGATGCCGTAGTGCTCGTAGAGACGGTGTTCCTCGTCCACCGTGAGGAAGCCCCCGGCGTCGACGTCGACATGGGGGGCGTCTTTGACGGTGGCCTCGACGCAGGAGACCTCCAGATGGTCATCCACCATGGTGGCCTCGCGAGTGGGAACGAGGGACTCGCTGGTGCCGAAGAGCCCAGTCTTGACGCTGACCCACTCGGGTTCGCCGGTCGCGTCGTCAAGGAAGACATGCTTGGTGTCGCCGATCTTGTTTCCGTCGACGTCGTACACCGGATGGTCCAGCACGGCGGCAATCTGCCCTTGAGTGATCATCCTGGCCTCCTGCCCCCCTCGGGCTATCTGCCGCGTAACCATCAGAACGACATGAAAACCTATTAATACGAACAATTGCTCTTATCGTGCATTTTTGCACCGCCGAGATCATCCGCACCATGACCGGCCACAAGGTGCGCCCCCTGCCTGTCATCGACGGACACGACCTCGTGAGCACGGTCGCCCTCGCGGACGCAGCCCGCGCCCTCCCGGCCGGGGCCGGGCACGAGCGATGGAAGGATCGCAGGAGCAGAACAGTGGGTCTCGGGCGAAGGATCGAACATGGATGCGCGGGGCGTCGTATGAACCAGGCTCTGCATCCTGCTACGTCCTGCGGAGCTGATGCCCGCCCGGCCGGAAGCCGCCGTCAGTCACGGCGTCGTCTCTGTTCTCTCCTCTTCCCGGGAGCCTCCTCCTCGTCGTTCGACCCCTCCTCGTCCTCGTTCGCCCCTTCCTCACCCTCCGCCCCCTCCTCGTCCTCGTATGCATCCTCCGCCGCTTCTTCGCCCTCGTCCTCGTACGCCGAGTCGGCGCCTTCCTCCGTATCGCCTTCGCCTTCACCCTCGGGCTCTTCACCCTCGGATTCCTCCTGCTG
>NZ_JAODTZ010000089.1 GCF_025399795.1 Streptomyces rhizosphaerihabitans
GTACCCATCAAGGCACAGCCGGACAATTCCGCGAGCGGAGTCCCGACCGCGACCGCCGCGAGACTCTTGTCCACCGGAAGGGACTCTCCGGTCAGCACCGATTCGTCGCACTCCAAACCGGTGACCGCGATCAGCCGCAGGTCCGCCGGCACGATGTCACCCAGACGCAGTTCCACCACATCACCGGGGACCAGTGCCGTGACATCGACGAGCATGGCCTTGCCGTCACGCAAGGCCACGGTCTGATGGCGGATCTGGGAGTGCAGCGCCTCGGCCGCCCTTTCGGCCCGGTATTCGTTGACGAATCCCAGTCCCACCGACGCACTCACGATCAGCCCGATGATCACCGCGTCGCTTCGCTCTCCCACCAGGAAAGACACGACGGCGGCCGCCGCCAGCAGTCCGAGCAACGGTGAGCGGAGCTGATGCCACAGGACAGGGAACACCCGGGCACGGTGGGTAGCCACAGCATTGGGGCCGAACTTTGCCTGGCGTCGCAGAACCTCCGCGCCGCCCAGGCCTTCCCCAGCGGCGACGTCGAGCGTACGAAGGACATCATCCGCCGGAAGAACCGCAGCGGACATCACCCCCTGTGCGGGCATGGGCGGTTGCGCCGAAGTAATGACACTCACCTTGCTCGGCCTCCGGAGTCGGGGGAACGGTCCTGCGGGCACGGGCTGGTTCGGTGATCTCGGCGCAGTTGCTCGGTCATACGCATCGCGGCCCCGGGGCTCGCTGACTCCTCCACTGCCAAGTCGACGGTGAACCGGGTCGAATCCGATCATCGGTCAACACCCCCCGACACCGTGGAGCCTCATCTCCTCACCGCTCTTCGCGAGACTGCGCGGATGTGCGCAGGTGAGGGGGTCCCTTGTCACCCTCGCATCGTCGGGCGGTGGGGAGCAGGGGCGGTTCGACCCTTGTCGGGGACGTTCGGCCCATGCTGTCCGACTGGAGAGCAGAAGAGCGGCCCGATCCCCCCGAAAAATGCAAGGCTTCCGGGAGCGTCCGCCTTCCGGCAGCTTTGACTCGATCCGACACCTCAGTGCCTGACAGGCACACGGTCGTCCGCGTGCGCCGATCGGGACGGCGCGGCCGTCGGTGCCCTGTGTACGTGACGGCGCAGTAGCCGGACGGCGAGCGCGTCGAGCGTCGCCGTGGCGACGAACGTAACGCCCATGGCAACAACGAGGAGTACCGCGAACATCGTCCAGAACTCCGGCGTGAGACTCGTACCCACTGTTCTCACTCCCTCCGAGTCGTCGTTGTTCCCTTGCACCTCCAGTCAACTCCGCAGGGAATCAGGGCACATGAGCCATGAGGAACGAACTGGGGCAGGAAAGGCCCTTGCGCCGCCAGGCCTGCGCGTGACATGAGCTGCGGCACCCTCGGGTTGGACAGCCACCCTGAGGGTTCTCGGTGCCGCGTCTGGCCGCGCCTCACTCGCCGACCTGCGTTCTCGGGCAAGAAGGGATACAAGTGAGGAAGGAGTCGACGCGCCGGAACGACCCGTACGCCGCGCCGCGGGTTCACCTGTGCCCTGCGGGCCCCGAGCCCGGGGGCAGGATGGGCGATGAATGAACATGGAGAACGCTGGTCCCCTCGGAAACGGCCAGCTTCCGGATCCGGTCACCGCGGCGACGGCAGTCGTGGACGCGCGAGGGATTGTGACGGGGTGGAGCACCGGTGCCCAGCAGTTTCTGGGGTACCTGTCCGAGGACGTCGTCGGGCGTCCGGCGGTCGGCCTGCTCGGCCGGAATGCCGACGCCCCTGTGGATCTCTCGTCAGCCGACGGAGGATGGCGGGGGACGCCCCCTCTGCGACACCGGGACGGCCATGACGTGGAAGCCGAGCTCCGGGCGTACGCGTCACTCGACCGCGATGGGAGCACACAGTGGCTCATCGTCGCCACGCCGCCGCGGCAGCCGTCTCCGCGTCCGGCGCCACCGCTGTATGAGGCCGAGGCGACGACAGAGGAAGCCTTCGCGCAGTGCCACCTGCCTGTGATGATCTACGACGCCGAGTTGCGGGCCCTGCGCGGAAGTGCCGGAGCGGTCCGCGCGCTGGGCCTCTCGGAGCAGCAGATACGCGGCCGACGTGTGACCGACATCCTCCCTCCCCACATCTGCACCAAGGTCGAAGAGGGGATGCGCAGAGTTTTCGAGACGGGGAAGCCGGAGCATTTCGAAGTACGTGGCCGACCACGTCCCGAAGCCCATGGACGCCACTGGGCTGTCACCGTGTCCCCTGTCAGGAACCCGGCTGGGGAAATACGCCATGTTCAGCTCATAGCGCTCGACGTCACCGAACAGCACCGGGCGCGAGAGCGGCTGGCCCTGCTCAACGACGTCAGCGCACAAGTAGGCAGCACTCTTGACGTCACGCGCACGGCACAGGAAATGGCCGACATAGCGGTGGGCCCACTCGCCGACTTCATCAGCATCGACCTGCTGGACTCACTGCTGCGCGGCTTCGAGCCGATGCCCTCCGACGAGGCTTCCATCGGTCTGCGCCGCGTGGCGCAGCAGTCCGTCCTGCCCGGTGTGCCCGAGTCGCTGATCCAACCTGGAGACGTGGACTACTACCCGGCGTCCTCACCTCCCGTCCGCTGCCTGCTCACAGGCCATTCATCATTGCACCGCACCCTTGACGAAGCCGTCGGTAGCTGGCAGATGGCAGACCCGGGGCGTGCCGAGAAGGTCCGCGTTTTCGGAATGCATTCGATCATGGTCGTCCCGCTGCGCGCCCGAGCAATCACGCTCGGGGTGGCCGTGCTCGTGCGCCACCGGCGCCGGCATCCCTTTGACGACGACGATCTGCTGCTCGCGCAGGAGATCGCGGCTCGCACGGCCGTCGCCGTGGACAATGCCCGCCGATTCACCCGCGAGCGGACCACTGCCCTGACTCTGCAGCAGAGCCTGCTGCCACAGCGGGTAGCCGCCCAGGATGCCGTCGAGGTGGCTCACCGCTACCTGCCGGCCCGCTCCCGGGCCGGGCTGGGCGGCGACTGGTTCGACGTCATCCCTCTGTCAGGCGCCCGCGTCGCCCTGGTCGTCGGTGACGTCGTCGGCCACGGTCTGCGCGCCTCAGCCACCATGGGACGGCTGCGGACCGCAGTACGCACGCTGGCCGACGTCGACCTTCCTCCCGAGGAACTCCTCGTCCACCTCGATGACCTGGTCACCCACCTCCGAACCGAGGAGGGCACAGCCTCGGATCCGGGAGGCGACATGGTCACCGATCTCATCGCAACCTGTCTGTACCTGGTGTACGACCCTGTCTCGCGTCGCTGCACGGCCGCAACGGCGGGTCACCCCCCACCCGCCATGGTGACGCCTGACGGCACGGCCGAATTCATCGAACTGTCTGCCGGACCGCCGCTGGGGACGGGCGGGCTCCCCTTCGAAGCCGTCGAATGGGAATTGCCCCGAGGCAGCCTCCTGGCGCTGTACACAGACGGCCTCATCGAAGTCCCAGAACACGACCTCGACAAGGGCATGGCGCTCTTGCTCCACCGCCTGGAGCAGCCCGCGCACTAACTGGACGCCACCTGCGACGACATTATCCAGACGATGCTCCCTGCTCAGCCATCGGACGATGTCGCCCTCCTGCTGGCACGTACCCGGTCCCTCGACTCGAGCCAGGTCGCCACCTGGGATCTGCCCTCCGATCCAGCGGCAGTAGCCGGCGCGCGGAGCGAGGTCGCCCAGCGACTGTCGGACTGGGGACTGGACGAGGTCACCTTCACGGCCGAGTTGATCGTGAGCGAACTGGTCACCAACGCGATCCGCTATGGCGGCCCTCCCGTCCAGTTGCGCCTGATCCGGGGCGCCGCGCTCATCTGCGAGGTGTCCGACAGCAGCAGCACCGCTCCGCACATGCGCCGGGCCCGCATGTTCGACGAAGGCGGGCGCGGCCTGATGATGGTCGCCCAGCTGGCCGAGCGTTGGGGAACGCGCCACCTGCCCGGAGGGAAAACGATCTGGGCAGAGATGAGTACTCCGAACGAGCAAGCGTAAGGTCGGTGAGCGGCGAAACGGGCCCCCTCCTCGCAATCCCTTCCTGAACGACCTGAACGCTGACAACGGTCACACCGCGCATCTCTGCTCAGCGTGAGCCAGGCAAGGCGACCCATCCGGTCAAGTCACTGACCGGTGATACCAAACGTCTCGAAGCAGTACGTCTGGTCAGTCACCGGAGCGGTGACGCTCACCGTAGGGGACCACCACGGGGCAGTGCGCGTGGTGCAGTACAGCGTGAACGACGCGTCCCAACGGTGTCCCGAGCCTATGAACCGGCCGACGGGCACCGACCACAACCAGGTCCGCATGAGCGGACGCGTCGACGAGAGCGCCGGCCGGGGAGTGGGTTCGCACCAGCTCACTGGTCACCGTCAGGTCCAGAAATTCGTCCCGCACGGGCGCTGTAAGGCGGGCGATGGAACTCGCCTGTTCCTCAGCGACCTCAGGGAGGTCGTCGAGCAACGGCACCATGCTCCCGGCGTACTGGTAGTAGGTGTAGGCGCTCAGGACGCGCAGTGAGGCCTTGTGCGCCGAGGCAGCGGCGTCCCGGCTGACTTTGGAGGTGACTCGGATCCCAGAAGCCTGGTCCTCCGCGAGCGCAGCCACACGTTCCACGGTCTCCACACCAGCGTCGTACACCCGCCGGACCACAGATTCAGGGACCCCGCGCACCAGCGCACGCTGGTGGCGGCAGGACCGATCCAGACCTCACAGAGTCATCATGTACGGCAGCCGAGCATCGTCAGCGACGTCATGACCCACACGGTCGCCGCCGTAGGCAGGCCCCCTCCCCGAGTGCACCTCGTCGCCTGACAACGCCCGTCCGGTCGCATGCTCCGTGCGGTCGGCTACCCCGGGAGCTCCGTGCGTTCCCACCACTCGTAGACGGGCAACTGGCCCTTCTCGGTCTCCTGCTGACGCGTCGTGGCCCGGAAGTGCTCGTACCCTCCACGGAACGGCACTTTGATGTCGAGGTCGGGCGCCGGAACCGAAACGATCCGCTCAGGAAGATCGTCAGGGCCACCCTCAAGAACTGCTTTTGTCGCGTCGGTCATGACCAGATCTTCTCTGCCCATGCCGGAGCGCACCCCCGCGACGCGCCGAGGGGCGCTCCGGCCGTTCCCGTGGCGGGCGGCGTTGGCCGACTTCCCGCCGTGGGACCGGTTTTCACCTCGACCAGGGTCGATCCGCCCTGGTGGAACGGGAAGGCACCTGATGTGCTGGTAGCGGCGGGAAGGACCCCTTGGAGACGCGGGGAAGCGGCCGGCAGCCGCGCACCGCGCAATTCGGATCCGCGAGAAGCGGGTGGCGCCCTTCCCGTCCAGCCATGCCGTGGCCGGGTCCCCGATGCCGCGAGCCTCGGCGATCCGGTACAGGACGATTCGATTCCCAGCCCGCTTCCGCTGCCTCACCGATCGGGCGCGAGACCAGGGCGTGCGCGCGTTCCCGTTGACCTGGCATCCGTGCACGGCCTTCGCGATGTCCTTGAAGGCGGCTCCGGCGCGAGGGCTGACGACCCGCTTCGCCATCACATCGGTCACGAAGGCCGGAGTGCCGCTCATGGCGTCCTCCGAAGGCTCGGCTGCCGTCACGAGACACCTTCAGCCTGAGACCTCAGGGCCGTCCGCGTCATGGGACGAGCAGGCCCGAAACGTACCTCTTTGGTCCCCGTGCTGGATTCCCTGCCCCTGGGCGCTCTTTACTTCACCGGCAGTGGAACCTGCCAGTCGACCAAGGCGCCACCGGTGCCGGAAGCGGCGACCTCCAGGCGCCCGCCGAGCTGCTCGGCCCGCTCGGCCATGTTGCGCAGTCCGCTGCGGCGGCCGTCCGCCGGAATGCCCACCCCGTCGTCGGAGACCTTCAGACGCACCTCACGGCCGTCGGTCGTCAGCACCACGTCGGCCCGGCCGGCGTGGGCGTGCCGGGCGATATTGGCCAAAGCCTCGATGAGCACGGCCACGACATGGTCGGCGATCTCGCGCGGGACGTCGGTGTCGAGCAGACCCTCCATACGCACGCCGGGCGCGAAGCCCAGCCCCTGCCTGGCCTCGCCGGCCGCCTTGGCGACCTTGGCCCGCAGTCCGCTCCCGGTCGCGTCGTTCTCACGGGCCCGAAGGCCGAAGATGGCGGACCTGATGATCTTGATGGTCTCGTCCAGGTCGTCCACGGCCCGCAGCACCCGCTCGGAGGCCTCGGGGTGGGTGATGAACCGGCCCGCGCTCTGCAGTGTCATTCCGGTGGCGAACAGCCGTTGGATGGCCAGGTCGTGCAGGTCACGGGCGATCCGGTCGCGGTCTTGGAGCACGGCGATCCGCTCGGCGTCCAGACGCCGTTCGGCCAGTTCCATGGCGATCGCGGCCTGCACGGCGAATCCCTGCAGCATCGCGGTCTCCGTGCCGGAGAAGACCGGTCGGCCGGTCTCGCGGGCCAGCAGCACCACTCCTCGTACATCACCCGCGCCGGTGCCGATCGGGACGCCCACTGCTGGGCCCAGCCCCTGGAAGCGCGGCGGTTCGGGGGAAATCCGCTCATCCTGGGTGACGTCGTCACTGCTGACGGGGACAGCGGTGGAGAACGCCAGTCCCACCAGGGTCTCCTTCAGCGGCAGCACCAGGCCCCGGTGCGCCCCCGCGTCCAATCCGACGGCAATCTCCACACTGAGCGACCTGCCGCCCTCCACGGGCATCGCGACCGCCGCCAAGGCCGAGCAGGAAATGTCCCTGGCGTGTTCGGCAATCAGGTTCAACGCCTCGGCGCGTCCGCTGCCGGACATCAGGCTGTGACTGATCTCCGCGTTCGCCTTCAGCCAGCGCTCGCGAAGCCGGGAGTCCTCGTACAGGCGGGCATTGTCGATCGCCACGCCGGCTGCCACGGCCAGCGTGGACAGCAACGACTCGTCCTCCTCGTCGAACGGCGCCCCGCCGCGCTTCTCGGTCAGATACAGGTTGCCGAAGACCTCGTCGCGTGCGCGGATCGGAACGCCCAGGAAGCTGTTCATCGGCGGATGGCCGGCCGGAAAGCCGTAGGACGCCGAGTGCTGCGAGAGCTTCTCCAGACGCAGGGGTTCCGGGTGGCGGATCAGCTCGCCGAGAATGCCGCACCCCTCCGGGAGGGAGCCGATGTCGGAGATCTGTTGCTCACTGACGCCGACGGTGTGGAACGCCGACAGGCTCATGCCGTCGGATCCGATCACACCGAGCGCCGCGTACTTGGCGTCGACCAGCGTCGCGGCCGCCTCGACGATCGAGCGCAGGGCCTGTTCCAGGTCCAGTTCCCGGCCGACGGCCAGGACCGCTTCGAGCAGGCTCTGTACCCGGTCACGTGTGCTCCGGGCCGCGTCCAGCCTGGCCTGCAGCTCCTCCAACAGCTCGTCCAGCTTCAGCTGCGGCAGCAGTCCGCGGAGCTCGTCCGGGGTTCCCACGCTGCTCCTCCCGGCCTCTCGGTGTGTCCCGGTCGGCGTGCAGGCCCGCACGCAAGGGGACGTAATCACGGTAGCCCTCCCCGAGTGGGGCCGGTAAGCCGAAGAACCGGCCCTACCTGTGACCTGTGACCGGTGACCGGTGTCCGGCTCCACGCGCCAGGGCCGGAAGTCCCGGGAAAGGGCTGGACGGCCCCTGCCACCGCCTGACGCCGGGGACGATCGTGAAAGTGGTACCCCCGCACGACATCGCAGCAAGAGAGAAGGCGGTGGAGACAATGACTCTCCCCCTCGTCGTGGGCGTCGACGGATCGGACGGCAGCCTCCTGGCCATCGACTGGGCGGTGGACGAGGCCACCCGCAACGGGCTTCCGCTGCGGCTGGTCCACGCCTCGCTGTGGGAGCGGTACGAGGGAGCGTTGCCGACGATGAGCCGGGAGCGCACCTCCGAGAAAGTACTGGCGGAGCACATCGTCGCTTCGGCGGCGGAACGCGTCCACCGGTACAACCCCGATATCAAGGTCTCCACGGAAGCGGTGGCCGCCGAGGCGGTGTCCGCCCTCTTGGACGAAGGAACGCATGCCGCCGCCCTGATCACCGGTTCAAGAGGCCGCGGAGAGCTGAAGGGGACGTTGCTCGGCTCGGTGGGCCTGGCGGTCGCGGCCCGCGCATCCTGCCCGGTCATCGTGGTCAGGGGTGACAAGGCCGCTCTGGCCGGCTCGCACGGGCGCGTCCTGCTCGGTGCCGGAGACCCCGAGACGAGCCGCGATGCCGTCCGGTTCGCGTTCCGGGAGGCCGAGGCACGCGGGTGTGAGCTGGACGTCGTCCGCGCCTGGCGCTGCCCCGCACGCGAGACGGCCGACGACCGGGCGTCGGCCGAGGATCCGGCGCATCAGCATGAGCAGCAGGCCTCCGCCCTGCTCGACGCCCTTGTCGCCGACGCGGCGGCGGAGCATCCCGCTGTGCGTCTGCGCAGGACAGCGGTCGAAGGATCGGCCCGCAAGGTGCTCGTCAGTCGCTCGGCCGCCGCCGATCTGGTGGTTCTCGGAGCGCGGCGCAGGTCCGGTCGCTTCGGTCTCCAGCTCGGCCGGGTGTCCCACACCCTCCTGCACCACAGCGCCTGCCCGGTGGCCGTCGTACCGCGGGCAGTCTGATCCGTCGCCCGCCGAGGGCGCCCACCGCTGAAGACCCGCAACCCGGTCGTGTTCGCCTTTCATCCCTCCGTCCAGCGCTCCAGCGCCCAAGCGGCCCGCATCTTCCGCGGCGCGGCGGTCGCCGTGGGCGCGCCCAGGACTGCGTGCAATGGATCGAAGCCCCGTCCGTGGAGACGACCGGCGCCCTGATGCGGCAGCCGGGTGTCTCGCTGATCCTCGCCACCGGCGACAACGCGATGGTCAGGGCCGCCTGTTCGGCCGGCAAACCTGCCCTCGGGGTAGGCGCCGGGATCCCCGCCCACATTGACGAACAGCAGGCCGAGGGCAAGGACGTCGACTCCGCCGACATGCGGCACAAGTGTTGTCAGTCCGAGTCGAGTGCGGCGTGCGACAAGCCGGCGCCCCAGATCGCCCGAGGGCACCCCCTCGGTGGTGTGGTTACAAGTTGAGTCCTTAGGGCATCCGCTCGGCTGGTGGGACCAGATCCGCGGTCGACAGATCACGAGCTCCTTGCACTCAACGGCCTTCGCCTGGCGTTGGGTTACGGCCGACCGGCCCCGCGGCGGTACCTGGTCGGCCCATGTCCCGGCGCCCTCCTGGCTGTCACCGTCGAACGTGTAACCACGACGACGAGGAGGTGCAGACCGATGGCCCGGGGAGAACACACGAGGAAGTGGCTCTGGCGGTGGAAGAAGAATCCACTGCGGCGACGCGACGACGTCGTGGAAGCCTGGATCGTGCTGGCCGTGTGGGGGATCGTCGCCCTGGGCGGCACCGCCGCCGGGCTGGTGACGGCCCTCGCCGGGGACGCGGTGTTCACTCGGCAGCGAGCCGAGCGACAGCCCGTCGGAGCCGTGCTCCTGAACGACGCACCACGCACCGTCACCGCGTTGGGCACGACCACCGACCACAGGCCGGCCTCGGTGCGCTGGACGACACCCGGCGGTTACGCCCGCACAGGCCGGACCCAGGTGAGCACCGGCCTCAAGGCCGGAGCCGAGATCACCGTCTGGCAGGACCGACAAGGCCGGCTCGCCCTCGCTCCGCCCAGTTCCTCGGCGGCAGCCGTCGAGTCCGGCTTCCTTGGTACCACCGCGGCCCTCGCCCTCGCAGGCATCGTCTTCGGCGCCGGCGCTGTGGTCCGGCACCGATTGGACAGGCGTCGTATCGACGGATGGGCCGACGAATGGGACCTGGTGGGACCACGTTGGAGTCACAGAACAGGCTGAACACGCAACGCGTTCGAAGCTCCAGGTCACACAGCGGCCTGGAGCTTTCTACGTGCTCGGAGGATTGACCGCCCCGACGTCCTCGCCGATCGCAACGCCCGTATCAGACCGGGCGGCACGCGAGCAATCCGTGTGCAGTCGACTGACTCGGGGCCAGTTGTGGTGCCTGATGCCATGTCGGCGCCGCATGCCCGCTTCTAAGGTGCCGCAACGCCTCAGCGCGCCCGGCGCCCAGCGATGCGCGACGGTCGAGAGCACGCCGGGCACTCGATGAAGGAGCCGCCGATGCAACGTTCCTCAGCCCAAGTTCGCCTCCGGAGCCGATGGGGCCGCGCCCTGCCCCGTCTCCTCACCGTCGTCGCCCTCGTCCTGGGCGCCGCGCTGACCGGTCCCGCCCCCGCCCACGCCGCCGTCGCACTCACCCGCGTCGGCGACTTCGGTTCCAATCCCGGCGCGTTGACCATGTACGTGTACCGGCCGGCCGGCCTGCCCGCGAACCCGCCCGTGGTCGTCGCGCTGCACGGGTGCACCCAGAGCGCCCAGGTCTACGCGGACAATTCCGGGCTGCCCCGACTCGCGGACCGGGACAAGTTCCTGCTCGTGCTCGCGGAGACCACCTCCTCGAACAACCTCAACAAGTGCTTCAACTGGTTCCAGCCGAGCGACAACCGGCGCGATCAGGGGGAAGCCCTCTCCATCAGGCAGATGGTGAGCAACGCCGTCTCCACGTACGGAGCCGACTCCCGGCGCGTCTACGTCACCGGCCTGTCCGCGGGCGGCGCCATGACCGCGGTCATGCTCGCCACCTACCCCGACGTCTTCTCCGCGGGCGCCGTCGTCGCCGGGCTCCCCTACAACTGCACCAAGGACAACAGCCCCTACGTGTGCATGAACCCGGGGGTCGACCTGAGCCCGGGCGACTGGGCCCAGCGGGTGCGCGACGCATACCCGTCGTACACCGGCCCGTGGCCGCGCACGGCCATCTGGTACGGCGACCAGGACACGACGGTCGCACCGCTCGATGCCGGTGAACTGCGCGACCAGTGGACGGCGTTGCACGGGCTGTCCCAGACCCCCACGCGCACCACCACCATCGGGCCCGACTCCACCCGGCACGACGAGTACCTGGCCGCGGACGGCACGGTCGCCGTCGAGGTCGACCGGGTTCCCGGCATCGGTCACGGCACCCCGGTCGACCCGGGTACCGGCCCGGAGCAGTGCGGCGGCACGGACGCCCCGTACTTCCTGGGTTCGATCTGCTCCAGCCACTGGATCGCCGCGTTCTTCGGCCTCGACGGCTCCGGGACCGGAACGGGCCCCCTACCCGCGCCGACCGGGCTGGCGGCGACGGGAGCCACCGACACGACCATCGGCCTGAGCTGGAACGCCGTCAGCGGCGCCACCGACTACGTCGTGCGCCGCGACGGCACCCCGGTCGGAACACCGAACGGCACGTCGTACACGGACACCGGGCTGCAGGCAGGCACATCGCACACCTACGCGGTCGCCGCCCGGGACGCCGGCGGCACGGCGGGATCCGGCTCGGGGACGATCACCGCGACCACCACCGGCGGCACCGCCGTCTGCTGGACGGGCAGCAACTACAGCCACGTCCAGGCGGGACGGGCCACCACGAGCGGTGGCTACACCTATGCCAAGGGCTCCAGCCAGAACATGGGCCTGTACAACACCTTCGTCACGCACACCCTGAGGGAGGCACCCACCGGCTACTACACCGTCGCCGACGGCGGCTGCCCCTGACAGGGCCCACACATCCCTGGTCCGGCGAGGTGACAGGCCCACCATGGTGGCCGACGACCCCATCGGGGCCGCCACCATGGTGGACCAGCACATGTTCCGAGCCGTCTCCACGCCCCTAGCCTCCGGTGCATCCACCATTCACCACGTGCCCCGGAGGCATCGGATGCCCTCACCCCGTACGACCGTCGCCCCGCCCCGCGGACGACGGCCCAGATGGCGCGTCGCTCTCGGAGCACTGTCCCTCGCCGCCGCCTGTTCGACCGTCCCCGCGCCGGCCGCGGCGGCACCCGCCGTCGGCGGGGCAGCGGGCGGGCACTGCGCCGCACCTGATCTGCCACCGCGGGTGCCGGGCGCGGAGTTCCAGCGGGCCGACTGTCTGGACGAGTTGACCACCGCCGGGACCGTGGCCTCGGGCCACACCGACCCGGCCGACTACGCGGGCCTCACCCCCAAGGGCCTGCCCACACCCAGCGGAGTGCCCGGGATCCAGATCGACGGCTACTTCCCCGACACCTCCACCACCGACACCAACCACGGCTGGAACCACGACGCGCAGTTCGTCATCCGCCTTCCCGACCACTGGAACGGCGGACTGGTCGTCGCCGGGACACCGGGCAACCGCGAGCAGTACGCCAACGACCGCGCGATCTCCGACTGGGTGATCTCCCGCGGTTACACCTACGCCGCCACCGACAAGGGCAACACCGGGCTCGCCTTCCACCGCGACGGCCGCCGGCCCGGTGACGCCATCGCCGAGTGGAACATGCGCGTCACCCAGCTCACCCGGGCCGCCCGCTCCGTTGTCAGGCAGCGATACCACCGGCTCCCGGTCCGCACGATCGCCACCGGCATCTCCAACGGCGGCTACCTGGTCCGCTGGCAGCTGGAGAACCATCCCGAGCTGTTCGACGGAGGAGTCGACTGGGAGGGCACGCTGTGGCGCTCCGACGGCCCCAGCCTGCTCACCTTCCTGCCGCCCGCGCTGCGCGAGTACCCCGTGTACGCGGCCGGGGGTGCCGGTGCCGAACAAGCCCAGAAGGCCCTGCACGCCGCGGGCTATCCAGCCGGCTCGGAGTTCCTGTGGCCGTACCACCACCAGGTGTACTGGGATCTGACCCAGCGCATCTATCGCGAGGAACTGGACCCCGGTTACGACGGTGCGACCGAGGCGGGAACCCCGTACTGCGCCTCCGGCACCCCGGGCTGCGACGCCGACTACGACTACGCCGCCCGGCCGGGAGCGGTCCACCGTGCCGTCGACCGCATCGCGCTGACCGGACGCATCGGCAAGCCGCTCATCACCCTCCAGGGCACACTCGACGTGCTGCTGCCGATCAGCCAGGACTCCGACGTCTACACCCGCATGGTGCGTGAGGCCGGGCGGGGCGGGCTGCTGCGCTACTACCGCATCGAGGACGGGACGCACACCGACTCCCTCGTCGACACCTTTCCCGACAAGCTCCGCCCGATGGTCCCCTGCCACCGCTCCGCCTTCACCGCGCTCGAACGATGGCTGGCCGGCGAGGGCCGACCTCCCGCGGGCCACACCGTCCCGCGCCCGGCCGGAGCGGACCAGACGACGCTACTGACCAGCTGCCCGCTCGAACAGGGCGTGTCAGTAGGCGGACAGACCGTGATCCCTGAAGCGTTGGCGGACCCGGTCGATCATGGCAGGGTCGGGAACGGGGTTGTCCCGTAGCGGGAACGGGATCCCGAGAGCGTCGTACTTCTCCGCGCCGAGCTTGTGGAAAGGCAGTACGTCGACCCTGTCGACCGTGCCGAGATTCGCGACGAACCGGGCCAGGGAGTCGACCGATTGCGGATCGTCGGTCCAGCCGGGGACCAGTACGTAGCGGATCCACATGGGGACGCCGAGGCGGTCGAGGCGCTCGGCGAAGTTCAGGGTGGGTTCGAGCCGGCCGCCGGTCAGCTCACGATAGGTGTCGGTGTCGAAGGACTTGATGTCGAGCAGCACCAGGTCGGTGTCGGCGAGGAGTTGGTCGGTGGCGCGAGCACCGAGGAAGCCGGAGGTGTCCAGGGCGGTGTGCAGTCCGGCCTCCTTGCAGCGGCGCAGCACCTCTCCGGTGAAGGCGGGCTGGAGGAGGGGTTCTCCACCGGTGATCGTCACTCCGCCGCCTGCGGTGGTGATGAACGGCCGGTATTTCTCGATCTCCGCCATCACCTCGTCGACGGTGGCCTCCTTCCCGTCCCGCATGTGCCAGGTGTCGGGGTTGGCGCAGTAGAGGCAGCGCAGTGGGCAGCCGTTGACGAAGAGGACGAACCGGGTTCCGGGACCGTCCACGCCGGTGGACAGGTCAAAGGAGTGGATCCGGCCCGTCGTCATCGTCCTCACAGTGTTCCGTGGAAGGTGCGGCTGATCACGTCGAGCTGCTGTTCGCGGGTCAGTCGGACGAAGTTGACGGCGTAGCCGGAGACCCGGATGGTCAACTCCGGGTACTTGTCCGGGTGTTCCATCGCGTCCTCCAGGGTGGCCCGGTCCAGGACGTTGACGTTCATGTGGAAGCCGCCGGAGGCCATGTACGCGTCGAGGATGCCGACCAGATGGCCGCCGCGTTCGCCGGGCACGTGTCCCAGGCCCTCCGGGGTGATCGTCGTGGTCAGCGAGATGCCGTCGCGGGCGTGCTCGTAGGGGAGTTTGGCGACGGAGAGCGCGGAGGCGGCCACCCCGTGCCGGTCGCGGCCGTTCATCGGGTTGGCGCCGGGGGCGAAGGGCTGTCCGGCGCGGCGGCCGTCGGGTGTGTTGCCGGTGTGCTTGCCGTAGACGACGTTCGAGGTGATCGTCAGGACCGACTGGGTGTGTTCGGCATCCCGGTAGGTGGGGTGTTCGCGCAGCTTCGTCATGAAGGTGTCCACCAGGCCGACGGCGATGGTGTCCGCCCGGTCGTCGTTGTTCCCGTACGCCGGGTAGTCGCCCTCGATCTCGTAGTCCACGGCCAGCCCGGTCTCGTCGCGGATCACCTTGACCCGGGCGTACTTGACGGCGGACAGGCTGTCGGTGGCGACGGAGAGGCCGGCGATGCCGCAGGCCATGAACCGGTGCACGGGGTGGTCGTGGAGCGCCATCTCGATGCGTTCGTAGGCGTATTTGTCGTGCATGTAGTGGATGACGTTGAGCGCGCCGACGTAGGTCTCCGCCAGCCAGTCCAGCATCCCGTCGTACACCTTCGACAGTTCCTCGTACTCCAGGTACTCGCCGGTCAGGGGCGCCGTCTCGGGGGCGATCCGCTCGCCGCTGATCTCGTCCCGGCCGCCGTTGATCGCGTACAGGAGGGCCTTGGCGAGGTTGACCCGGGCGCCGAAGAACTGCATCTGCCGGCCGACGGCCATCGCCGAGACACAGCAGGCGATGGCGGTGTCGTCGCCGGTGCGGGGGCGCATCAGTTCGTCGGACTCGTACTGGACGGCGCTGGTGTCGATGGAGACCTGGGCGCAGAACTCCTTGAAGCCGGACGGTAGTTGCGGCGACCAGAGCACGGTGAGGTTGGGCTCGGGGGCCGGTCCCAGGTTGTAGAGGGTCTGCAGGAAGCGGAAGGAGGTGCGGGTGACGAGCGTGCGGTCGTCCGCGCCGATGCCGCCGATCGATTCCGTGACCCAGGTCGGGTCGCCGGAGAACAGGGCGTCGTACTCGGGGGTGCGCAGGAACCGTACGATACGCAGCTTGATCACGAAGTCGTCGATCAGTTCCTGGGCGAGGGTCTCGTCGAGGACGCCCGCGGCCAGGTCGCGCTGGAGATACACGTCCAGGAAGGTCGAGGTGCGGCCCAGCGACATCGCCGCGCCGTTCTGTTCCTTCACGGCGGCGAGATAGCCGAGGTAGAGCCACTGCACGGCCTCGTGGGCGGTGCGGGCCGGGCGGGAGACGTCGCAGCCGTAGGTCGCGGCCATGCGGGTCAGCTCGTCCAACGCCCTGATCTGCTCGGCGAGTTCCTCGCGGTCGCGGATGATGTGCTCGGCCGACGGCGCCGCGTCGAGTTCGGCGCGCTCCGCGCGCTTGGCGGCGATGAGCCGGTCCGTGCCGTACAGCGCGACCCGCCGGTAGTCGCCGATGATCCGGCCGCGGCCGTACGCGTCGGGCAGACCCGTGATGATGCCGGCCTTGCGGGCGGCGCGCATCGCGGGGGTGTACGCGTCGAAGACGCCGTCGTTGTGGGTCTTGCGGTAGGTCCCGAAGACGCGGGTGACGAACGGGTCGGGCTGGTAGCCGTACGCCTTCAGGCTGTTCTCGACCATGCGCAGGCCGCCGTTGGGCATGATGGCGCGCTTGAGCGGCGCGTCGGTCTGCAGGCCGACGATCAACTCCCGCTCACGGTCGATGTATCCGGGCGCGTGCGAGGTGATCGTCGACGGGGTCTCGGTGTCGACGTCGAGGATTCCCCGCCGCCGCTCCTGCGGGAACAGCGCGCTGACCGTGTCCCAGACGGCCCGGGTGCGCTCGGTCGGGCCGGTCAGGAAGGCCGCGTCTCCTTCGTAGGGCGTGTAGTTGGCCTGGATGAAGTCGCGGACGTCGATGCGCTCGCGCCACGCCGTCCCGGCGAAGCCCTGCCATGCCTCGCTCGTCCGGCCCCCAGCCGTCATCGTTGTGGTCATCGCCGGTCTCCCCTCACGCTGCTCGGAATGTCCTGCACTGTCGATACTTGTCGTTCGGGGTGACCGGGACGAGGGCCGGACAGTACCGGGCGGAACGCCGAACGCCCTCGTCCGAGGGCCGTTCGGCCCACCCCACGATCGCGGAGGTCAGGAATACCGCTCCAGCCCGTACTGCGTGCGGCCGCCGACGAGTTCCCGGCCGGTGACCAGTTCGGACGCGATGCGAATGAAGACGTCGTGGGGCGAGGCCACCCAGGAACGAGGTCCTGTTCGGGTCAGGCGATCGTGCTCGGCGGGATCGTTCACCACCAGGGCGCGCCCCGTCACGACGACGCTCCAGCCGGAGTGCGCGGCCGCGTCCATCGCGTCGGCCTCGAACGCCACCACCACTCCGTCGATGGAGCGGGCCAGTTCCGAGTCCGCCGACGTCCGTAGAACGACGGCGGAATCGGCGTCGAGACAGAAATTGACGGGCAGGACCGCGGGCAGGGCGTCGCGCGTGTGGACGACCCTGCCGATGGGCGCGTCACCGAGCCGGTCCAGGCATTCCTGCCGGCCGAGTTCACGAAAGCCGTCGTTGGGATTCATCAGCGGAGTCAACTCTCACGCGTACAGCGCTTCGGTCACAAGCGACGCTTCCACCTGTGGCGGGACAACAATCGAGGCCAAGGCTCATCGGCCTTGCCGGTCTCCGGAGAACGGAGAAGGTCATTCCTTCCTGCGGTCTGCGCGCGGTGCCTGGATCACCGCACCGCGATCCGGCGTCCGCTGATCCGGTCCGGTTCGACGCGTAGCCACAGGTCGCGCCCTTCGCAGCCGGCCCAGGGACGGCTGTGGGCGAGAGCGTCCAGCCGACGTCTGACGTCCGGTGCGGTCACGGCCCGGACGCTGCCCTGGACGAGCACGCTCCAGCCCTGGCTGAGAGCCTCGTCGACGTGATCGACCTGGAAAGCGATGTTCGATCCGACCGCTGCCGCGATCGTCGAACCCGGCGCGGTCCTGAAAGCGATCGTGCCGTCGATGACGCTGTAGTTGACGGGAAGGATGACAAGGCCGCCGTCAGCAGCGGTGGCGAGCCTTCCGACGCCGTGCGTCGACAACCGCGCAAGACAGTCCTCGGGGCCGAGCTCGATCAGTTCGGAGTGGTCGGCCGCCTGGCCGAGGCCGGGCGGCAGGCCCGATTCGCCGCCGTGCAGGGCGGCGACGCTCGTGTCGAGGGCGTCCGCGAGCCGGATCAGGACGCTGGTTCCGGGTCTCGCCGTGGACTGCTCCTCCAGGTACTGGAGGTAACCGGCGGCCGTGCCCGCACGGACGGCCGCGTCTTCCCTGGTCAGGCCGAGTTCCTCGCGCCGCGCGGCGATACGCCGCCCGATGTCGCCCGGTGCCGCCGCGGCCGAAGCCGCCGTGCGGACCGTCGGCCGGGGTGTCTCCCTGATGTCTGCTGTCGCGGCCGGCGGTGCCCCGGGTGTGCCCTCGCCCTGCGGTGTCGCGCTGAACGTGACCCTTCGTGTCTGTTCGGACATTGCCTTCGCTTCCTTCCGTCAGGGCGTCCTGACCGTCAAGGCATCGTGTTGCGGCTCGCCGAGGACCACCTTGAGCGCGCCCGTGTCGGCGGCCCGGGCGAAGACGTCGTACGCCTCCTCCATGTGGTCGAGCGGGAAGGTGTGGGTGATGAGGGAGGCCGCCGGGAGCCTGCCCGCGGCCATCATGCGCAGCAGCGTGGGGGTGGAGTGGGTGTCGACCAGGCCGGTGGTGATCGTCACGTTCTTGATCCACAGGCTTTCGAGGTGCAGGGTCGCGGGCTTGCCGTGCACTCCGACGTTGGCGACGTGTCCGCCGGGCCGCACCATGCGCGTGCACATCTCGAAGCTCTCCGGGACACCGACCGCCTCGACGACGACGTCGGCTCCGAGCCCGTCGGTGAGGTCGGAGACGAGCTGCTCGGCCTCCTCGCCCGCCGTGGCGACAGCGTCGGCACCGAGACGCTTGGCGGCGTCGAGACGGGCCGGAGCGAGGTCCACGGCAATGATCTTCTCGGGCGAGAAGAGGCGCGCCGTCGCGATCGCGGCGAGCCCGACGGGCCCCGCTCCTACGACAACGACGGTGTCTCCGGGGCGTACCCGCCCGTTGAGCACGCCGACCTCGTAGGCGGTGGGGAAGATGTCTGCCAGCAGGACCGCGTCCTTGCTGTCCACGGCCCCTGGCAGGAGATGTGTGGACAGGTCGGCGTGCGGGACGCGGACGTATTCGGCCTGTGTGCCGTTGATCAGGTGGCCGAGGATCCAGCCACCGTCGGCACGGCACTGGCCGTATGCGCCCTCCCGGCAGAAGCGGCAACGGCCGCACGCCGTGATGCAGGAGACCAGGACACGATCGCCCGGCCGGACCGTACGCACGTCGCTGCCGACTTCGACGATCTCACCGACGGCCTCGTGGCCGAGGACCGTGCCAGGGGTCACCTCCGGCACGTCACCCTTGAGAATGTGCAAGTCGGTGCCGCAGATGGTGACGGTGTCGACCCGGACAATGGCGTCGGTGGCCTCCTGGATACCGGGATCCGCCACGCTCTCCCAAGCGGACTTTCCCGGGCCGTGGAACACGAGTGCCTTCATGACGATCCCTTCACGTCGTGACGTGACCTGGTAGCTCCAGCCTGACCGGGACGGATCCTTCGCGCATGGGCCGGTCGGTCCCCACCGCGGGACCGGGCGGCCCCTGCCACCACTCGCGCGCGCCGCGTTCCCCTTGCACTGTTGAGGTAGAGCGAGGAGGAGCGGCGCCATGCGCACAGCACAGGGTGCGAGGCAGCGGGGTCGGCACTCGCGGAGAAGTCCGCCGCGCCGCCGTGACGACGTCTTCGAGGCGTGCACGGTCCTGATCGTCCGAACGGTCATGGCGCTCGGCGGCACCCTCGCCGACCTGGTGACGGCGCCGCCCACACGTCCTTCGTCCGGCTGTGTCCCGACCGCCACGCCATCCCGGCCGGCCGCGGCGGGCTCCTCCCGGCCGACCATGCCCTCGTGGAATCCGGACACAGACCGATCGACCGTGGTGATCTGGATGATCGCGGAGAGGCTGTTCACCGCGACGCCGCCGAGGGCGCTGCGACTGCCGAAGCGAGCCTGCTGGGCATCGGCACCGCTGTGGCCCTCGACGGCGTGGTCTTCGGAGCCGGCGGCCTGGCGCGGTGGCGGCTCGACCAGCGGCGCTCCAACCGGTGGAGGGGTCCGAGTGGCAGCGGCTCCGACCGCAGTGGGGACACAAGGCGCCCTGACCCGAAGCTCACTCAAGGCAAAGGAGTTGATCCCATGACGATCCCGACGACCTTCCCAGACCGTCCCGTGAGGGTGACCGCCCATCTCGACGCGCCGTTGTCACGGTGGCTGTGGCTGGTGAAATGGCTCCTCGCCGTACCGCACTACGTGGTGCTGTTCTTTCTCTGGATCGCCTTCACCGTGGTGAGTGTGATCGCGTTCTTTGCCATTCTCTTCACCGAGCGCTATCCCCGCGCCCTCTTCGACTTCAACGTCGGTGTGCTGCGCTGGAGTTGGCGAGTCGCCTATTACTCGTACGGCGCCCTCGGCACTGACCGGTACCCACCGTTCAGTCTCGGTGAGGAGCCGGACTACCCGGCACGGCTCGACATCGCCTACCCGGAGCGGCTCTCCCGCGGTCTGGTGCTGGTGAAGTGGTGGCTTCTGGCGATTCCGCAGTACATCGTCGTCGGCTTCTTCGTCGGCGGCTACGACGCCGGCTTGTGGGGTGGCGGTCTCCTCGCCGTGCTGACGCTCATCGCCGGAGTCCTCCTCGCGTTCACCGAGAAATATCCGAAGGACCTGTACGACCTGATCATGGGCCTCAATCGATGGGTGCTGCGCGTAGCCGCGTACTCCGCCTTGATGACCGATGTCTATCCACCGTTCCGACTGGACATGGGCGGCTCAGAGGAGAGCCGGACACAGACGGGGCCGCAGGACCACCGCTGACCAGCGCCCGGCACGGGTGCCGGAGGGCGAGCAGGGCGCTCTTGGGCCGGGCCGCGCTCAGCACGAGGGGTCCCGGGGTCGAGTTCCCCGGGGCCCCTCGTGGCAGGTCCCGGCCCCGATACTCAGTCGTGCACTCAGTCGTGCGGGACCACCGCGACCGGGGCGGCGGAGTGATGCAGTACCGCCTGGGTCACCGGGCCGATGTGAGCGCCGACCGGACTCTGCCGGTTTCGGCGACCGATCACGACCAGGTCCGCGTTTCGTGATGCGTCCACGAGGTGGGGGCCCGCACCGCCCACCACGGCCTGCTCATGGACCGGGACGCAGGGGAACTTCTCACGCCAGGGATGCAGTACGTCGGTCAGGCGCTGCTGCGCCTCGAGGAGCAATTCCGCGTCGGCCGCCGGATCCGTGGATCCGCTGTAGCCGTAGTAGGGCGGCACGCTCCCACCGTGGACGACGCGCAGGTCCGCCACCCTGCGGGCCGCCGCCTGGAAGGCGAATTCGATCACGGAGGCGTCCGAGTGCTCCAGGTCGAGGCCGAGCACCACGTCGCGGGTTCCATGCACGTCCTCGGAACCTTCTGCCGCGCGTACGAGGACGATCGGAATCCGGCTCCGGGCCACCACGGCCTGCGCGACGGAACCTGTCAGGAAACCGGCGACTCCGCTCAGCCCCCTGGACCCGAGGACCAGCAGTTCGGCGTCCTCAGCCATGGCCAGGAGCACGGTGACAGGCTGCTCGGCGATGCGCTCGGCGCTGACCGACAGGCCCGGATGGATGGCAGCCAGCTGGGCCGCGGTCTCGTGCGGCAGACGTTCGGCCCACGCGCGCTGCGGATCGTCCTCCGGCGAGGGAACTGAGACGCCGGCCAGCGGGGCGTATATGTAAGGGTGCCACTGCCAGGCGTGCACGACACGCAGGTGCGCGTCCGTGCGCAGGGCCTCACGAGCCGCCCAATCGGCCGCTGCGAGACTCTCGGGCGAACCGTCCAGACCGACGACGATGATGTGGGACATGTGCTGGCCTCCTTGAGGGATACGTGATCAGTTTTGCGTTCGCACGGCTGTGGGAGGAGGGGCCGCTGGTCCTCGAAGGGGACCGACCAGCCCCATGCGGAAGGGGACTTCACGACCCCGTCGACACGGTCCAGCCAGGGCGGTTCCGGGGATCCGTCGATCCCCGCTGCGACCGGTCGAAGCATGATCCACACCTCCGGCGTCGTGCGCTCGGCGGAGATTCCACGGACCGTGCGGCGGTCGTCGCCCACGGAATCCTTTCTCCCGCCGAGCCTGGTACGGGGGCGAGGCCCGCGCGCAGGGGCCGGGCAGTGCCTTCCGCCGACCCGATCGGCCCCAGCCGATGCCATGCGGCCCGCAGCGGGGGCCGGGTGGCCCATGGCGGCGGGCGGGACCGGGGCTGAGATTTGGGGGTGGAAGGATCGCGCGCCAGGAAGAGGCAGGATCATGAACACTTCCACCACGTCCACCATGCTGCGAGCGCTGCCCGTCG
>NZ_JAODTZ010000090.1 GCF_025399795.1 Streptomyces rhizosphaerihabitans
CGGCATCCCGACGAGTCCGAGGGCGAACAGGGCGGTGCCGGCCAGTGTGATGGGCAGCGACCAGTGCTGGCCGGTGTACAGGAGCACCCAGCAGGGCACGGTCCAGAGCAGGACGGGGGCGATCAGGGGGATGTAGCGCATCAGGCGGTGCAGTCGGCTCTGCCGCGGCGCTCGCGCTTCACTGTCGACGGGTCGGGTGCTGCTGGTGTCGGTCACGCTTCCCCTCTCTGACCGGGCTGCCGTCTCGCGCACTGTATCCGGCCGTCCTCGGGCTGATCGGACGGGCGTTCATGGGTGCGGCTCCTTGGGGCGAAGGGTTCTGCGCGGGATGGCAGGACTCCGCCGCAGACACCTCCACCGGCTCCACTGGCATGAGCCGCCATCAGGGCGCTATTCGCGGGTGCACCGCGGTCTCGGCCAGGTCGAAGTCCTTGGCCACCTGGCCGACCGAGCGGTCACCACGCCGGCACAGCTCGACGATCCCGGCCTTGAACTCCGGCGTGAACGAACGGCGAGGCCGAGGCTTCTTCTTCCCCTTCCCCATGCTCTCCATGATGGACATCCTTCCGGGGCAGAACCCCTGATCTCGGATGTCCGTCAAAGCGGATCAAGCCCAAAGGGCTCGGTGAACGAACGTGCTGGAAAGCGTTCTTGAACGCCTTCCAGCACGTCGTCGTCACGCGAAACCCGTCACCGGGGCGACATCACTTGCCGTAGTACGCGTTGTGGATCGTCAGCGTGGACTCGTTGCCCTGCTTGTCCGTGACATCGGCGAGGAACGAGATGCCCTTGTCCTTCGCCGGGTTCTTCACGGAGATCCTGCCGCTCTCGACCTTCACGAGCTGCCAGGTCACCCCGTCGTCGTAACTCACGGACATGACGAGCGACTTGAGGTTCTTCCCGGCCGCCGAGCCCTGCACGGTCACCGGGACCTGGACCGACGTGTCCGCCGGGGCGCGCGAGGCGAGGTCGACGGGGGCCGCGAAGCGGACCGTGGACACCGGCAGCGCCGTGGTGGCCGAGACCTCCTTGGAGCGGAACGTGAAGCTGGTGTCGATGCGGGTGGAGGCCGTGGCGATCTTCGCCGAGCGCTCGACGGAGGTCGTCAGCCGGTATTCGGCGTCGGTGGAGTCAACGGTGAAGGGCTTCGCGCCGCTCAGCGGGTCGTCGTTCTCGCCGACCTTGACGCCGTCGCGGTACAGCGCCGACGTGGCCGAGGCGTACGTCGAGAAACCCACGTGGCCCTTGCCGTCGGCGAACAGCGGCAGGGAGCCGATGAGTTGCTGTTCGCCCGTGGCCGGGTCGGGTGCGGTGCGGAAGACACCCATGTTCTCGCGCAGAAGCGGGCCGAACACGCCGGTGTTGAACTTCTCGCGGTACGTCCTGCCGGCCTCGTAGCGCTTCGGCTCGGACATCTCGTAGGCCCCGTCGAAGGCCGGGTAGCCCCACTTGTCGGGCTCGCCCAACTGATCCATCCTGGTCAGCCACTTGACGCCGTCGGCAGTGGAGACGTAGAAGGTGCGCGTGCCGGGTGCCGCCTGCGGCGCCGAGAACCCGTTGCCCTCCGGCGCACCCGGCAGATGGGCGTACGGGGAGACGAGAGCGGTCTTCCCGGCGGCGGAGGCACCGATGCCGACCTTGAGCGTCGCCAGCTCGTCCGCCTTCACGTGTTTGGTGTAACCGGTCGCGACCTTCTGCGTCCTGCCGCCGTAGGCCACCGAGTACTGAGTGGTGGCGTCCTTGAGGAAGTGCGCGTCCCAGGTCTGCAGGAGCGAGCCGTCCGTGACGGCCGGACCCATGTGCGCGGTGCGGAACCCGGTGAAACCTCTGAGGACCCAGCCGTTGCCGACGCGGCCGATGTCGGTCGCGCGCTCGTAGTACGTCCCCCCGTAGTCCACCGTGTCGAGGCCGGGCACGGTGATGTCCACCGGCTCGGTGGTGCGCGCGTCGGCGGTGACCGTGGTGTCGCCGGAGATGTCCAGCTTCGGCTGGGAGATCCAGTCGGTGCCCTTGGTGAGGTCCGACGGGTCCTGGTAGACGGCCGTGTCGAGCGTGTACGAGCCCTTGGGCACGCGGATCGTGTGCGCGCCCGGCTCGTCGCCGATACGGGCCTGGAAGCCCTTGGCGGGGCCGGCGACGCCGATCAGGCTGTTGGAGAAGTTCTGCGCGTCGGTGCCGTCGCGGCCGATGGTCCTGAGCGTGACGTCGTACGATTCCACCTCGCGGCCGGCCGCCACGGCCGTGCGGACGGACTGGCCCGCGCCGGTGGCGGTGACGTAGCCCGAGTAGGTGCCGTCGGCATCACCGATCCTGGTGTCGGCGATCAGGTCGACCTCGGTCCTGCCGCCGGCGGGCACGGTCACCTTGGTGGCGCCGAGCGCGAAGAACCCGGCCGGGGCCGGCTTTCCCGCCGGGTCCAGCGCGGACACCGACAGGTCGAGGGTGACGTCGCTGCTCCCGAGGTTGCGGTAGCCGATCTTCCTGGTGAGGGGCTGGTCGTCGGTGTGCGGCCACTGTGCGGTGCCGAAGTTCAGCGAGACCGGATCGGCGATCACGCTCTGGGCCAGTGCCTTGTCGACCTGGACGCGGCCCGAGCCCTGCTGGAAGACGGTGTAGTCGCCGCCCTTGGCGGACGCGATCAGCGCGCTCTTGAGCTCGGCCGCCTTCCAGGTCGGGTGCTGCTGCTTGAGGATCGCCGCCGCGCCCGCGACGTGCGGGGTGGCCATCGAGGTGCCGTCGAGCTGCAGGTAGCCGGGGGCCGGGTGCGGGATACCGGGGTCGGTGTCGAACACGCTGCCGGAGGCGGCGGCCGCGGTGATGGCGACGCCGGGGGCGGTCACGTCCGGCTTCACGGCGCCGTCACCGACGCGCGGCCCGATGCTGGAGAAGGACGCCAGCTTGTCGTCCTTGTCGACGGCGCCGACGGTCAGCGCGGCGTCCGCGCTGCCCGGCGAGCCCACCGTCGATGCGCCGAACTCGCCGTCGTTGCCCGCCGCGATGGCGAACAGGACCCCCTTCTCGGCGGACAGCCTGTCGACCTCCTCCTCCATCGGGTCGACGCCCGGGGAGTCCGAGCTGCCCAGGCTGAGGTTGATGATGTCCGCGCCCTCGTCGGCGGCCCACTCCATGCCCGCGATGATGGCGGAGTCGTCCCCGAATCCCTCGTCGTTGAGCACCTTGCCGCTGATCACCTCGGCACCCGGTGCGACGCCCTTGTACTTGCCGCCCGACTTGGCGCCGGTTCCGGCGGCGATCGAGGCGACGTGCGTGCCGTGCCCGACGCGGTCCACGGTGTCGGGCGAGCCGGAGAAGTTCTTCTCGTCGATGACCTGGGTCTTCAGGTCGTCATGGGTCTTGTCGACGCCGGTGTCGAGGACGGCGATCTTGACACCGGTGCCGTCGTACCCGGCCTCCCACGCCTTGTCGGCGCCGATCTGCTTGACGCTGCGGTCCAGGCTTGCCTTGCGCACCCCGTCCAGCCAGACCTTGCTGATGCCTGAGGCGGTGGCGCGCAGGCCGCCCTTGTGCTCGTCGGTCAGCGCCTCCCACACCTTGGCCACGTCGTCCCGCGACGTACGGATGGCGTCGGCGTCGATGGCGGGGAACGTGCGCCGCAGCTTGGTGTCACCGGCCGAACGCACCTCGGCCCGTGCGGCGCCGGCGCCCCCGTCGTACTGCACGATCAGCTTGAGCCCGTCACCCTGGCTCTTGCGCAGCAGCGGGTCGGTGAGCTCACCGACGTCGAAGAGCCGCTGGTCCAGCTTCCCTGTGGCGATGAGGCGCTGCGCGTCGCTGGGCACCACCAGCGTGTGGTCCTTGATGCGCTGCACCTGTACGGGTATGCGCTCACGGCCCTTGGCGGGCTCGAAGCCCATCACCTGGCCCTTGGCGCCGACCACCACACGGTCGCCCGTGATGAGCTGGATCCGCTGGTTGCCGTCGAAGCGCGCGTTGTTCGGTGTGTTCGTCGTGTTCGCGGCGATCGCTGTCGTGGGGCCGGTCATGCCTGCCACGAGGGCCACCGACGTGGCCGCTGCGATGGTGAAGGCGCGTGCTCTCTTCACTGTTGAGCGCAAGTCTCCCCCAGGAGCTTGGGATGAAGGCGAGTGGTCGTTTCCAGCCGTGGGCGGAACGTTCTCGCCGGTCAGCGCAGTATGTGATGCGAGGGACACGTGATCAACGGCGTGACGAGAGCGAAGAATTGAGGACATGACTTCAGGACATCTTTGAAAATATTGACTTTCAAACGAGCTGGGGTCGCACGACCGATGGCAGTGCCGGGCCCTCATTCATGTGGCGGCCCACCTTTTGCGTGGTCGTGATCCACCGCGAGCGGCTCAGTGTGCGGCGCGGCCGGCTGAGGCGCACCGCCATCGTGTTCGTGAACGGATCGGCGTTCTCGCCCCATACCCGGCCCGGCCCTTGCGCGGTCCGAGGAAGCCGGCCCTGGCGTCCGGCAGCGTCTCCGGGGCGACCATCCCGCGGTCGCCCCGTCGATCACCTGGCAGAGGTGGCGCCTTGGATCCGCGGCAGATCGAGGCCCATGGCCGCTGCACATCACGTCCACAGCTGCCTCTCTGGCTTGGGTCGCGAGCTCGGCGAGCGCCCGTGCGTCCTCGGCCACCAGCACACTCGCGGACGGAGCATGCCCTTCCGATTGGCCGGATCCGTAACCTGCGTGGAGCCTGTCGCCGTTCGGGCACAGGAGCGCCGTCGTGACCCGCGGCCCGCCTACCGGGCGGGCCCGGAAGCCGGGCGCGCCACCGTGCCGCAGGTCCGGCAGTCAGAACGGTTGCCGCGGAGGTCAGGCCGCGTCAGGCAGCCGTGGCGCGGCCCCCTCGGCGTGGGCGCCACATGGCGAAGTGCTTCAGGATCCGACGGGCTTTCAAGGCGTCAGAGCATAAGCAGCAGTCGCGTGTTCGGTACGAGCTTCCGGTTCACGCTGGTGCTCTGCACGAAGATCGTGAAGTCGTCGTTGTGGTCGGGCTTGACGCGCACTTCCACGTCCGGCAGGCCGAGCAGGGCTCGGGCCTCGGGTCCCGAGTACACCCGGTCCGTCTTCTTCTCCAGCACCGCGATCTGCTTCCGTGCCTGGATCTTCTCGGGCTTGCTCAGCTGGTAGAACGCGCCACCGGTACGGTAGGTGTGCCCGCATTCGACGACCCAGTCCCGTATCGCCGCGTCACGGGTCACCGGGATCAGCCGGTACCCCGACGGATCCACCGCAGCGAGGCCGGCCGCCTTGATGGTGTCCTTGTTGACCGCCTCCGCACCCACGGAGAACACTGCCCGAGATCCCCGGATGCCCTGGGTGCGGCCCATCATGAATTTCTCGGTGGCCTCCCGGATGACCTGTCCGGCTTCCTCCAGACCCTGTGTGCTCGTGGCGTCCCAGACGGCGATGTTGTCCCTCGGGAAACCGCACTGCATGGCCTCGCGCTTGCCCATCTGGTCCGGCACGAGGACGGCCAGCGTCCAGTTGTCCTCTTGTGTCGCGATCATCTGGGCCACGGCTGTGACCAGTTCACGCGGATTCCTGACAGGGGCATCCGGAGAGCGATGACTCGCGTTCTCCTGCCCGTCCGTAAGCACGAACGTCAGGAAGCTGTGGTCGCCGTACAGTTGGGCGGTCTGTGCCAGCTCATGCTGTGACTTCAGTGCGGCTGCGAGCAGAGCCGTCATTCCACCGACCCGGTACAACTGCTTCAGCGACGGCATCCGCAGCACGTCCTTGTCATAGATGACGCACTCCACCTTGTCCGCGAAGACGTACACCGTGACACGGGTTTCCTGGTCCAGCTCCCTCGACCGGCGAGCAAGATACGCGATCTGCTGGTCGGCGACTTCGACGACCTTGCGGCTCAGATGCGACATGGACGAACTGGCATCCAGCACAAGGGCAACGTGATTGATGTAGTTCTGACTTCCGGCCATGACAGCTCCCCCTCGTTCCGACTCGATACCCCTACTGTCTCACCCACCACTGACAATCGATCTTGGCTCCCGGAGCGGAACGGTCATGCCGTCCGGGCTTGTTCGCTGGGCCTTCCGCTTATCCCCAATGAGACTTTTTCAACGTGGAGTTGCAGGTCACGGGGCTGGCGTGAGTCGTGGCTGCGGTGCTCGTGCCGGTCGGGGGCGTGATCGCGGACAGGCGATCGTCCGCGGGGAGTACGTCGCGCTCGTACAAGGGGGCACCGGCCCGTCGCAGGCAGGCGCGGTCGCCCTGGCGGACGCCCCGAAGCCCTGCTCGGTGACAAGGGATACGACTCGAACTCGAACCGTGGAAAGCTCCGCAAGCGCCGGATCCTGCCCATGATTTGCCGACAGGGCACGGAGCGGCGGCCGACAGGGCCCGTGGCCGTCCGTCGCGAACGTGACCGGACGGCCTGCCCGGCCGGCGAGCGGATCGGCGGTGCGAGGAGCTGACACTGGGAAGTGTCGGCGCTCGGACGGCGATGGTCACGTGTGCGGACGTTCTCCGGTGAGTGCGCGTGCCGCACTCACCGGGGCCACACGACTCGGGCGTACTACTTCCCCGCGTTCCGCACCCGGAGGGTGCCGCGCTCGTTCTCCTTGAGCGCGCGGCCGATGATCAGGCGCTGGATCTGGTTGGTGCCCTCGAAGATCTGCATGACCTTGGCCTCGCGCATGTAGCGCTCGACAGGGAAGTCACGGGTGTAGCCGGCACCGCCCAGCACCTGGACCGCGTCGGTGGTGACCTTCATGGCGTTGTCGGTGGAGATCAGCTTGGCGATCGACGCCTCGGACTGGAACGGGAGTCCCTCGTCCTTGAGGCGGGCGGCCGCGAGCGTGGTGGCCCGGGAGACCTGCACCGCCGCCGCCATGTCGGCGAGGACGAAGGCCAGACCCTGGTGCTCGATGATGGGCCGGCCGAACGTCTCCCGCTCCCGCGAGTAGCGCAACGCGTGGTCCAGCGCCCCCTGGGACAGCCCCGTGGCCACCGCCGCGATGCCGAGCCGTCCGCAGTCCAGCCCGGCGAAGGCGATCCTGAGCCCGTCGCCCTCCTCGCCGAGCCGACGGTGGGCGGGGACGCGTACGTCCTCCAGGCGCACGGTGGCGGTGGCGGACCCGGTCAGGCCCATCTTCTGCTCCGGGGGATCGGCCACCACGCCCGGAGTGTCGGCCGGGACGAGGAAGCAGGAGATGGCACGCGAGCCCGCGTCGGACGTCCGCGCCATGACCGTGTAGAAGTCCGCGTGCCCACCGTGCGTCGTCCAGGCCTTCGCGCCGTTGAGCACATAGTCGTCGCCGTCCCGGACCGCCCGGGTGCGCATCGCGCCCGGGTCCGAACCGGCATGTGCTTCCGACAGGCAGTAGGCGCCGAGCAGCTCGCCGCCGAGCATGTCGGGGAGCCATTCCTTCTTCTGCTCCTCGGTGCCGAACGAGGCGAGGGCGAAGCAGGACAGCGCGTGCACGGAGACACCCACCGCGACGCTCGCCCACACGGCGGCGATCTCCTCGACGACCTGGAGGTAGACCTCGTAGGGCTGGCCGCCACCGCCGTGCTCCTCGGGGTAGGGCAGGCTCAGCAGCCCGGCCCGTCCGAGGGTGCGGAAGACCTCGCGCGGGAACCGCTCCTCGGCCTCCGCCTCGGCGACGCGCGGGGCGAGCTCCTTCTCGGCGAGCTCGCGGGTCAGGGCGATCAGGTCGACGGCTTCCGGTGTGGGGAGCGTGCGGGTCGCGGGCATGGCGTGTCCTCGGGGGTGGCGGGTCGCGGCCCTGACGATTTTGATACGCCAGGCGATACAACAGTATCGTTTTTGGTACCGCCGGGCCATGGTGGTCCCCGATGGGTCCACCGGTCCACTGGCCGGCTCACGCGTTCCGGAACTCGCGGGGCTCGGGTCGGCTCCGCACGCGGCCAGGTGCCGGCCGGCCTCGGCGCCGGTGGTGCACGTCGAGCGCCCGCCGGTCCGGGAGCTGCGGCTCGGCCCCGCGGGTGCGGCCGACACCGTCCGGCGCGGCCGCAGGTCCGTCTCCGCCCGAACGGAGCTCGAACCTCCTGGACGGCGCGGCCCCCTTCTACGGCACCTGCGCCTGCTCCACGACACCTACGCCCGCGCCTACGGGAAGTACGTCGCCGTGGCCGCGCTGGAGCAGCACTTCTCCGCCGCCCTGCTCGACGGCCTCGGCCCCGCTCGGCTGTCCGCCCAGGATGACCGCGACGGCCGTCATCGGGGCACCGCCGTCTTGGGCGAGCCGGGAGCCGCCGCGGCGGCGGTGCCGCGGGACCGGGTGCGGCGCGCGGGCCGTGCCGACGTCAGGGTGAGACGGCGTGGACGATGAGCGACGCCAGCTCGGCGTAGGCCTCGGCGTCGTTCAGCCCGGTGCGTGCGGCGACCTCGCCGCGCTGGATCTCCTGCATGGTGGCGGCCACGACCTCGCCCACGAACGCGGCGTGGACGTCGCGGAACGCTCCGGCGGCCACACCGTCCGCGATCAATTGCCTGATCCTGCCCGCGGCGAGGCGCGTGTTGGCCTCGTACACCTCGCGGGCCGGTTCGAACTGGGCCATGTCGTCGAGGAACTGCCGGGACAGCGGACGCAACTGCTGCGCGACCGCGTTCAGGTAGACCACCACGCGCTCGGAGGGCGCGGAGGTGTCGGCCACCCGCTTCTCGACGGCCTGGGCGGCCTCCCTGAAGTAGTGCTTCACCGCTTCCCGCACCAACTCCTGCTTGCTGCCCGCCAGTTGGTACAGCGTCGTCTTCGAGCAGTGCAGTCGCTCGGTCAGCTCGTCGAGGGTGAAAGCCGCGAAGCCCTCCGCCACCAGCAACACGACCAGCCGTTCGAGCAGGTCGGTCTGGCGCGCGGTACGGCGTGTGGACGGCATGATCTCAGCGTAACCGTTCCTCCTTGAGCGTAATCGTCCCCCCCCTCCAGGAGTGTGGCCTCCGGGGTGTGGTCTCGGACGGGAGACGCGCCGCCCGGTGTCAGCGGGTGGTGCCGCCCGGGGGGCGGCGGGTGGCGCCACCGGGACTTGGCGGCAGGCGGCGCCTCCCGGGCTCAGTGGGTGGTCCAGCCGCCGTCGACGACCGTCTGACCGATGACGTACCTTCCGGCGTCGCCGACGAGCCGCAGCACGGCGCCGACGATGCCCTCGGGGCTGCTTTCCCGCGACAGCGGGGTGTTGCGGCGCACATACCCGGCGGAGCACTCGCGCTCGTACAGCGGTCCGGTGATCTCGCTGAGGAAGGACCCGGGCGGCGACTGCTCCATCCAGTTCCACGAGGCCGAACGGCCAAGGCACAGGCGGAGCGGTGGAGGTGCGCGTCGGTCGGCGCCGGGGTGCGCCAGCCGGGTTCGGGCGAGCGGGTCGCCGTCGCACTCGATGGCGTACTCGCGAAAGGGGTGGTCCGGCTCAGCGGTAGAGGGCGGGACGCTCGATCAGGGCGACCTCCGTACGGCGGCCCTCGGCCTGGGCACGGACGCCCGCCTCGCAGACGGCCGCCGCCGCGTACCCGTCCCAGCAGCCCGGCCCGGTGACCTCGCCGCGCAGCGTGGCGTCGACCCAGGCCTGCACCTCGCGGTCGTACGCCTCGGCGAACCGCTCCACGAAGTCGCGGGCGACCGAACCTCCCCATCGCCCGGCCGAGTTGACCAGCATCCCGTGGGCCTCGCCGATCCGTGCCGTGCCGTTCTCGCAGACGGCCTCGGCCTGCACCTGGTACCCGAAGCGGCAGTTGGCGTAGATCTCCACGTCCACGAGCACACCCCCGTCCGTCTCCATGACGACGAACTGGGGGTCCGAGAGCCCTGGGGGCGCGTTGCCGGAGGGCCGCGGCTTCAGCACCGTCACCGCGGTGATCTCCTGCCCGAGCAGCCAGCGCGCGGCGTCCATCTCGTGCACGACGGAGTCGTTGATGAGCATCTGCTCGGTGAAGTACGGCAGCACATCGGCGTTGCGGTGCCGGTTGTGCAGCATGAGCGGGCGGCCCAGCTCCCCGCTGTCCAGGAGCGACTTGAGTTTCAGGTACTCGGCGTCGTAGTGCCGCATGAAGCCCACCTGGACCCGCCGGTGCCCGAGCCGGAGCTCGGCCTCCAGTACGCGCAGCGCCGAGGCCGCGTCCGGGGTGAGCGGCTTCTCGCACAGGACGGGCAAGTCGTGCTCGAGGGCGGTGAGCAGCGCCGCCTCGTGAGCGGGGCCGGGGGAGGCGATGATCACGGCGTCGACGTCGTCCGCCGCCAGAGCCGTGGCAGGGTCCGTGTACGCGGTGCAGCCGTCGATGCCGTCGGCGAGTCCTTTGGCCCGCCCGGCGTCGATGTCCACGACCGCGCTCACCCGCGCCCCGCTGACGACCCCGGTGATCCGGCGGACGTGGTCGGCCCCCATCCGGCCGGTCCCGATGACTGCGACCCCGAGTGCTGCGTGCTGGGTCATGAGGTTCGGTGGTCCCTTCGGTGAACGGGTGCCGTGGGGGCGGAGGAACGTCAGGGAGTCCCCTCGGAGGAGGCCGGCGCCGGTGCGGGTGCCCGGAGGTCCTCCGAGTCCGGGAGCTCCTGTACGTCCACCCCGCGCACCTGAGCCAACTCGTGCTTGAGTGCGGCGAGTTCGGCGCCGCCCGCCATGTGGTTGGTGAGTTCCTCCAGACCGATCTCGCCGCGGTCGGCGCTGAGTTCGA
The DNA here is from genome assembly GCF_025399795.1 of Streptomyces rhizosphaerihabitans. Lineage (GTDB taxonomy): Bacteria > Actinomycetota > Actinomycetes > Streptomycetales > Streptomycetaceae > Streptomyces > Streptomyces rhizosphaerihabitans. The sequence continues at coordinate 10,647 of NZ_JAODTZ010000090.1, forward strand.
GCGTGCCGAGCCGCAGCACACTGAAGTGGTCGCCGACCATGTAGGCGTGGTGCGGGTTGTGGGTGATGAAGATGACGCCGAGGCCGCGGTCGCGGGCGGCGGCGATGTACTTGAGGACGACGCCGGACTGTTTGACGCCGAGCGCGGCGGTCGGTTCGTCGAGGATGAGGACGCGGGCGCCGAAGTGGACGGCGCGGGCGATGGCCACGGACTGGCGCTGGCCGCCGGAGAGCGTGCCGATCGGCTGGTCGAGGTCGTCGAGGACGATGCCCATGTTGCGCAGTTCCTCGTCGGCGGTCCGCTTCATCCGCGCGATGTCGAGACGACGCACGGGCCAGGGCCCCTTGGTCAGCTCGGAGCCGAGGAAGAAATTCCGCCACACCGGCATCAGTGGCACCGTCGCGAGGTCCTGGTAGACGGTGGCGATGCCCTTGGCGAGGGCCTCGCGCGGGGTGCTGAAGCGCACCGCCGTGCCGTCCACGAGGAACTCGCCCTCGCTGTGCTGGTGCAGCCCCGAGACGATCTTGATGAGGGTGGATTTGCCGGCGCCGTTGTCGCCGAGGACGCATGTCACCCGGCCGGGGTGGACGGCCAGGGAGACGCCGTGCAGGGCGCGGACATTGCCGTACGACTTGCCGGCGCCGCGCAGTTCGACGATCGCGGCGCTGCCGTCCCCGGGCGGGGTGTCCGGCAGGACGGCGCCCGCGGTTCCGGATCCGTTGCTTGTCATGGGTCGGTTCACCTCCGGGTCGCCGTGCGGCGGACCCACAGATTGACGAGCGTGGCGCCGAGCAGCATCACGCCGAGGAAGGCCTTGAACCAGTCGGGGTTCCAGCCGGCGTAGACGATGCCCTGGTTCACCATGCCGAACATGAAGGCGCCGAAGACCGGGCCGATCGCGGAGCCGTGGCCGCCGGTGAGCAGACAGCCGCCGATCACCGCCGCGGCGATGTAGATCAGCTCCTGGCCGACGCCCTCGCCTGACTGCACCGTGTTGAACGAGAACAGCTCGTGCATGCCGACGAACCAGGCGCCGAAGCCGACCGTCATGAACAGCGTGATCTTGGTGAAGGTCACCGGCACGCCCACCGCTCGGGCGCTGTCCTGGTCGCCGCCGACCGCGAAGACCCAGTTGCCGTACTTGGTGCGCAGCAGCACCCAGGTGGCCAGGGCGGCGAAGACCAGCCACCACACGATCGTGATCTTCACCTGGACGCCGCCGACGCCGAACGACGAGGCGAAGATCTTCTTCGCCTGGCCGAAACCGTCCATGTCGCTGATGTCGTCGGTGGCGACGTTGCCGGTGACCAGCTTGGTGACGGCGAGGTTCACGCCTTGCAGGATCAGGAAGGTCCCGAGCGTCACCAGGAAGCTCGGCAGCCTGGTGCGGACCATCATCCAGCCGTTGAACGCACCGATCGCGAGCGAGGCGACGAGCGCGACGATCACGCCCACCCACACGTTCACGGTGAGTTGATAGCTGAGCATGCTCGCCGTCAGCGCCGACGTGATCACCGCGACACCGGCGGATAGGTCGAACTCGCCGCCGATCATCAGCAGCGCCACGGGCAGGGCCATGAGGCCGATCGTCGACGACTGGTAGAGCACGGTCGCCATCGAGCTGCCGGAGCGCACCGACGGCGCCGCGATCAGGAAGAAGACGAACACGGCGACGGCACCGAGGAACACCCCGACCTCGGGCCGGGCGAGCAGCCGCAGCGCCAGCGGGCGCCGCGCCGTCCGCCCGTCGGTCGTCCGGGGGCCGGGAGCCGGCGGCGCGGTCACCGCCGGCTCGGCCCGCCCGGCCGTGCTCATCACCGAGTGCCCTTCGCGGCGAAGCCGGCGACGGCGTCGACGTTGCTCTTGTCGACGAAGGCCGGCCCGGTCAGCACCGGCTGCTCGCCGCCGCCGCTGTAGTTGCCGTTGTTCTTGTAGAGCCACAGTGAGTCGATCGCCAAGTAGCCCTGGAGGTAGGGCTGCTGGTCGACGGCGAACTGGATGGTGCCCTTGCTGATGGCGCCGGTGAGGTCCTTGTTGAGGTCGAACGTGGCGATCTTCGCCTTGCTGCCGGCGTCACTCACCGACTGCACCGAGGTCAGGGCGTACGGGGCGCCGAGCGTGACGACGTAGTCGATCGCGGTGTCCTGCTTGAGCTTGGCGGTGATCGTGGACTTCACGGACGGCATGTCGGTGCCGTTGACGTACAGGTTCTCGGTGGTGCCGCTGAAGGTCTTCTTGACACCGTCGCAGCGCTGGGTGAGGCCGATGTTGCCCTGCTCCTGGACCACGCAGACGGCCTTCTTGGCGCCTTCCGCGTTCAGCCTCTTGCCGAGCGCCTCGCCCGCGACGGTCTCGTCCTGTCCGAAGAACTCCGTCAGGCCCAGCTTCTTCCAGTCGCTGAGGCCCGAGTTGAGACCCACGACGGGTATGCCGGCCGAAGTCGCCTTGCCCACCACGTCCTTCATCGCGTCCGGCTTGGCCAGGGTGATGGCGATGCCGTCGACCTTCTGGTCGATCGCGTTCTGGACGAAGTTGGCCTGACCGCCCGCGTTGGGGTCGGCGGAGTAGACGAGCTTGATGTTGTCCTTGGCGGCGGCGGCCTCGGCGCCCTTGCGGACGATGTCCCAGAACGTGTCGCCGGGCGCCTGATGGGTGACCAGGGCGACCGTCATCCGGGGTGTGTTCGCCTTTCCCGCGGCGGCACCGTCCCCGCTCTCCTCCGACTTCTTGCCGCCCGAGCTGCTGGAGCAGCCCGCGGCGAGCAGTGCGGACGCCGCGGCCAGGGCCACGAGGGGGGCGATTCTCCGGGAACGGGGGTGGAACGTGCGATCCATCTTTCCAGCACCTCACTGTGCGACCGGGGGAGAGGGAACGGGACGGTACGGGGCGCGGGGCCCGTGCGGGTCCGCGACGGCGGGTCCCCGGACGGCGGGTCCGGGGGCGGGATCCGGTGGAGCGGCGGTTGCGTTGGGACCGGATACAAGCCCCTGGCGCACCCACCTGTCAATACTTTGTTAAGACATCATTTCAGGAGCAGGTTCGAATGTCCGTACAAACTGTTGACAGGGGAGAGTCGAGCGTCCTACACCTGAGAGGTGCAGGGCGCCTCCTCGCCCCCTCGCCGCATCCCATGCATCCCCCGCATCAGGAGCATCACGCATGCCCGAGTCCGTTCTTCCCGCGCGCACTTGACCGGGCCGACCGCCAGCACCCCTGAACGGAGCCCGACTTGAGCATCAGAATCCCCGATCTGGTCACGGTGCGCGCCCGGCACCCGGAGGCCATCGCCGAGGCGGCCGCCCGCCGGGTCCGCCGCCCGCTGATCGGCGACAGCGGCCGTCTGATGATCGTGGCCGCCGACCACCCGGCACGCGGTGCGCTCGGTGTCGGCGGCCACCGGTTCGCCATGGCCAACCGCGCCGACCTCCTCGAACGTCTCTGCCTGGCACTGTCCCGGCCCGGCGTCGACGGGGTGCTCGCCACCGCCGACGTCCTGGAGGACCTGCTGCTGCTCGGCGTTCTGGAGAACAAGGTCGTGATGGGCTCCATGAACCGGGGCGGACTCGCCGGCGCCTCCTTCGAGATGGACGACCGCTTCACCGGCCAGCGCGCCGAGGACATCGAGCGGTCCCGCTTCGACGCCGGAAAACTCCTGCTGCGCATCGACTACGACGACCCCGGCTCCCTCGCGACCCTGGAGACCGGCGCCCGCGCCGTGGACGCCATGGCCGCACGCCGATTGCCCGTGTTCGTCGAGCCGTTCATATCCCGCCGCGAGAAGGGAACGGTCCGCAACGATCTGGGCGCCGAGGCCGTCACCCGCTCCATCGCCATCGCCTCGGGCCTCGGCGGAACCTCCGCGTACACGTGGCTCAAGCTGCCCGTCACCAGCGACCCCGACGACATGGCAGAGGTCCTCGAGACCTCCACCCTGCCGGCCGTGCTGCTCGGGGGAGAGGTGGGCAGGGACCAGGAGGCCGCGTACGAGAGATGGCGCAAGGCCCTCCGCCTGCCCACCGTGCAGGGCATGGTCGTCGGCCGCTCTCTGCTCTACCCGGCCGACGGCACGGTGGAGACCGCGGTGGACACAGCGGTCGCCCTGCTCTGACCCCGCACCTGAACGCGCCCCGCAACAGGGCCCCGCACCCGGACGCGCCCACACCGCAGGAGGTCACCGCACCCGGACGCGCCCACACCGCAGAAGGGCCCCGCACCCGGGCGCACCCGGAACCCCGCACCGCGGCTGCGCTCCTTGGCGGGGTCACGCGCATCACTCACTCCGCGGCAATCGTCACCCAGGTGCCCGACGACGCCGAGCGCGCCATCGCGTCGAGCGCGGTCGCACTGCGGACCGCGTCGACCGGCGTCGCACCGTACGGCCTGTTGTCGGCGATGGACCGCAGAAAGGTGTGCGCCTCGACGACCTTGAGATCGTCGTAGCCCATGCTGTTCGCCGCGCCCGGCTGGAAGGCGGCGTAGTCCCCGGCCCCCGGACCGACGTACACGGTGCTGACCGGCTGGTCCTGGTACGTGGTGCCCCGGCTGACTCCGAGCTCGCCCATCCGGCGGAAGTCCCAGAACACCGCGCCCTTGGTGCCGTGGATCTCGAACCCGTAGTTGTTCTGCTCACCCACCGAGACCCGGCACGCCTCCAGGACACCGCGCGCACCGGAGACGAAGCGCAGCAGGCAGCTGACGTAGTCCTCGTTCTCCACGGGCGCCGGTTCGCCGCCCCACGCGCGCGCGTGACCCGCGGTCGCGCCGGTCGGCCGGGCCCGCAGCGGCACGAAGACCGCGGTGTCCGCCGCCAGCGCCTCGATCTCGCCCAGCAGGAAACGGGCCAGGTCGACGCCGTGCGAGGCCAGGTCGCCGAGGACCCCGCTACCGCCCCGCTCCCGCTCGTAGCGCCAGGTCAGCGCACCCTCCGGATGGGCCGCGTAGTCGCTGAGGAGGCGGATGCGCACGTGGGTGACGTCACCGATGTCGCCGGAGGCGATCAGCTCGCGGGCGGCCATGACGGCGGGAGCATTCCGATAGTTGAAGCCGACCGTGCCCCGGACACCGGCCTTGGCCACCGCGTCCGACACGGCTCGGGCGTCGTCGGCGGTCAGACCCACCGGCTTCTCGATCCAGATGTGCTTGCCGGCCTCGGCCATGGCCACGGCGATCTCACGGTGCAGAAAGTTCGGCGCGGTGATGCTCACGGCCTCGACGCGTGGATCGGCGGCGATCTCCCGCCAGTCGCGTACGGCGGCCGCGAAGCCGTACCGCGCGGCGGCCTCCTCGGCCCGGCCCGGCACCTCGTCGGCGACGCAGACCAGTTCGGGACGCAGGGCGAGGTGCGGGAAGTGGTGGAGCACGCGGGCGTACGCCTGAGTGTGCACTCGCCCCATCCAGCCGAACCCCACGACGGCGACACCGAGCGCACGCACCATGACTGCCCTTCTTCGGACCGGTCCGAGTACCTACCGGCTCACAGTGAAGCCCAATCCCGTCCGCGTGCCCAGCCGTCCGGCGGCAGCGCCGCCGCCCGCCGCCGGCCCCGGGTCGGTGACCGGCGCGAGGCAGGCGTCCGCGATCTCGGTGGGTTCGCCGTCGGCTGGTGTCCGCGTCCTGGCGCACGCTCGGCGAACAGTGTGATCAGTGACCGGCGCCTTCCCGGACCGGATCGTTCACGAGCGGGCCCGTCGCCTCCGGACCGGACCGTTCTGGACCGTTCACGAGAGGGTGCGCATCGCGTCAGGGCGGGGGCTTTACGCGCCTGCCGGTCCTCGCCCGGACGTATCAGGGTTCGGGGGCCCGGGCGCGCCGGCGCTCAGGCCAGTTTCTTCAGCAGTTCCGCCGCGAGCGGGGCGGCGGAAGCCGGGTTCTGGCCCGTGACGAGGTTGCGGTCGACCACCACCTTGGGGATCCACGGCTCGCCCTCCTGGAAGTCGACGCCCGCCGCGACGAGCCGGTCCTGGAGCAGCCACTCGGCCTTGTCGGCGAAGCCGGCCTGGGTCTCCTCGGCATTCGTGAACGCCGAGACCCGGTAACCCGCGAAGGCGTTGGTGCCGTCCTCCCGAGTGGCGGCCAGCAGCGCCGCCGGACCGTGACACACCACACCGAGCGGCTTGCCCGATTCCAGCGCGCGGGTGAGCAGCCGGCCGGACTCGGTGTCGGCCGAGAGGTCCTCCATCGGACCGTGCCCGCCCGGGTAGAAGACGGCGGCGTAGTCGTCGAGGTTCACCTCCGAGAGCTTGAGCGGCTGCCGCAGCTCGGCCATGGACGCGAGGGTGCGTTCGACCTTGTCGGCGCCTTCCTGGCCACCGTTGAACTCGGGCGCCAGGCTCCCCTGGTCCACGGTCGGCACGACCCCGCCCGGCGTGGCGACGACGATGTCGTGCCCGGCCTCCTTGAAGGCCTCGTACGGGGCGGCGGCCTCCTCGGCCCAGAAACCGGTCGGATGCGGGGTGCCGTCGGCGAGCGTCCAATGGTCGGCGCCGGTCAACACGAAAAGGATCTTCGACATGGTGCGATTCTCCGAGGGTGCGGGCCCTGACGGCCTGGAAGGGATTCCGGTCTTACGCCCCTGACGTTCCGCGCGTGGATCGGCAGGGTGGCGATGTACTCGACCGTATGCGGGCCGGGCGCGGCTGACCAACAGGGAAACCCGGTCGCGGTCATGGCCCGTGCGATGGGGACGCGGGTGTATCCGTCGACCGCGGCGGTACCCGGAAGCGGCAACTGTCTAGCGGGCGACGGACGCGCGCTGTTCCAGGACCCGCAGCGCCCGCTCCGCCCAGTCGATGATCGCCTGCTCGAAGGCGCGTCCCCCCAGGAGAGTGAGATACGGTCCGACGCGCTCGGCCCCGGCGAGGTACTCCTCCTCGGTGCGCCCGTCGAGCAGGCGGGCGCCGATCCGGTCGTAGTGCGCCAGTTTGGCGCGCGCCGACTCCAGGCGCTCGGCGATCGCCGCCCGGACGGCGTCGGCGTCCCCCTCGTCGAGGGCGTACACCTTGACCATCAGCTCGTCGCGGATCGCTGTGGGCCTCGCGGGCCCGGCGGTGAAGGCGGACAGGACGTCGAGGCCCGCCGCGGTCAGGGAGAACACCCTTTTGTTGGGCCGTCGTTCCTGCTGCACGAGCCGTGCCTCGATGAGCCCCTCGGACTCCATCCGGTCGAGTTCCCGGTAGAGCTGCTGAGGGGTCGCCATCCAGAAGTTGGCCACCGAGGCGTCGAACCCCTTGGCCAGGTCGTAGCCCGACGCCTCGCCCTCCAGGAGCGCGGCCAGTACCGCGTTGCGCAATGCCATCCTGCAAGGCTAGACGCCATGCGTGCGCAGGACTAATCTTATCCGCACCTAATCAATTAGTTGAGTATGAGAGGCGGACGCAATGAACTCCTTCCGCAAGGCCGTGGAGGCCGGAGACCTCGGCGCGGTCGAGGATCTGCTGGCCGACGACGTCGTGTTCACCAGCCCCGTCGCCTTCAAGCCCTACCCGGGCAAGGCGATCACCGCGGCCATCCTGCGCGGCGTCTGGCGTGTCTTCAGCGACTTCCGGTACGTCCGCGAGATCGCCGGGGCCGACGGCCGTGACCACGCGCTGGTCTTCACGGCCAAGGTGGGCGACAAGGAGATCAACGGCTGCGACTTCCTGCACTTCGACGAGGACGGACGCATCGACGAACTCACGGTGATGGTGCGCCCGTTGACGGCGGCGCAGGCGCTCTCCGAGGCGATGGGCGCGCAGTTCGAGCAGATCTCCCGGGAAGCGGCCGGCGCGTGAGGTCCTTGACCCGCGCTGTTTGAACCGACTCTCTCCGGCTACCCGCCTGTTGTGACGACGACGACTTCACAGCAGGAGCTCTTCCGGTTCCTGGAGGATCGCTTCGCCTGCGCCCAGGCCTGCACCGAGTGTGCCCGTACCTGTGCGCTGCGCGCGAGCCTCCTGGATCCCGACGGGCCGAAGAGGCAGGAGGCCGCACGGCGCGCGGGGATCCTGTGCGCGGAGGTGTGCGAGGCGACCTGCCAGGTGCTGTCCCATCAACTGGGGCAGAACGAGAGGGGTATCCGCGCCCAGCTGGAGTGGTGCCGTGACGTCTGCCTGGAGTGCGCCGACGCCTTCGACGGTTGCCCCGGCGCGGAGACCGCCGCGAAGACCTGCCGTGAGTGTGCCCAGGCGTGCACGGACTTCATCGCCACGTTGCGGTGAGGATCGCCATGTTGCGGTGAGGGCCGAGGGCGGCCCGGGGCGGGACTCTGAGGCGAGCACCCGGTCAACCCGGGTCAAGGCCCGTGGCGAGGACGAGGGCAGCCCTGGCCAGGACGAGTGGTGACGACAATGGCAGCCCCCCGGTCAAGTTCCGTGGTGAGGGCGAGGGGAGCCCCGGTCAGGACTCTTCGGTGAGGTGCGGGCCGCCCGGGGCGACTCGGTCGGTCAGTGGGCGTCCGGCGCGGATGTTCCAGCGCCCCGCGCGCCCGCTCAACTCCGTTACGGTGAGCGGCGGTACGTCCACGCGCCAGAACGCCGACTCCGGTGCCCCCAGCACCCGTACCACCAGGGCCCGTACCACCTCGGGCTCCACCACCGCGATGGTGCGGCCGTCGAACTCGGCAGCCGCGTCAAGGCGTTCCGTCACCCGGTCGCAGAACGCCCGCACCGACTCCCCGTCGTGGGGCGCCGACGCGGGATCGGCGAGCCACCGCGCCACCGCCTCCGGCTCCTTCGCGCTCACCTCGGCCAGCGTCGCGCCGCGCCAGCGGCCCACGTCCAGACCGGCCAATTCCGGTGTCTCGATACCGCCGTCGAGTCCGAGCGCAACCGCCGTCTGCCGGCACCGCACGGTGGGGGAGACCCACAGCCGGCCTCCGGCCGGTACGGCACCCGCGTCGGCGGCCGTCCGGGCGGCCCGCAGGCCCGCGGCGTCCACCGGGCTCCCGTCGTCGAAGCGGGCCTCGCGCAGCGCCTCGCTGATCGCCGCGGAGATCAAGATCACTCGGCTGGTCATGCCATCACTTTCATGCGTTGTGGGCCGGGTTCGTGGGCCGGTTCGTGGGCCGGTTCATGCGCCGGTTCATGTTCTGGGCTCATGTGGTGTGGGCCGTGGCCGGAGGCGAACCCCCTCGTCCGGTAGGGCGGTTGTCGTGCTCTCCGGCGCTCCGGGGCGCACATGGTGCGGGGCGTGCGCCCTTGGCCGCGCTTCGGCTTCGCGGTACGGTCACGTGGATATTGACGACGGTTCGACGGAAGCCCGGTGGAATTCCGGCACGGTCGCGCCACTGTAAGCCCAGCACGTGTCGCTCCGGCCAGGGGCGGTGGAGGTGGGCCAAGTCAGACCCGTGACTGTCGTCCTGTGCACCACCGAGATGGGACGCGAGTTCCCCAGGAGGTTCTGCCCCATGGCGCAGTCCGTCGTTCAGCCGACCGTCACCCCCGCCGCTCTCCCCGCCAAGCTGCCGATCGGTGCGATCGTCCCCTGGGCGGTCTTCTTCGGCATCCTGATGCTTGTCCTGCTCTACTTCGTCGGCGCCGAACAGGGTGCCACCTCACTCGTGTCCGGCGAGAACGTCCACGAATGGGTCCACGACGCCCGCCACCTGCTCGGTTTCCCCTGCCACTGACGGCGACGGGGAAGTACGAGCCACGATATTCCGCGACGGCCGGCAAACCTGGCCCGCGTGAGGGGGCGGTGCCCGGTCCACAGGGCACCGCCCCCTCACGCGTGCGGGCACGCCCGCCCACACCCCGCGGACCCGGTGTCCGCGTCATCGGCATTCCCAATTTCTGAAACACGTTCTACGGTGTGCGCCGTCAGGTCGGGCTCGGGGAGGCAGGAGGCGCCGTGCATCTCGAATACACGCCGGAGCAGCAGCGGTTGCGGACCGAACTGCGGGTCTACTTCTCCGAGTTGGTACCGGACAACGCCTACGCGCGCTACGGCGATCCGGCGGCGCAGAAGCGCTTCTACCGCGAGACGATCCGACGGCTCGGCGCGGACAGCTGGCTCGGGGTCGGCTGGCCCGAGGAGTACGGCGGGCGGGGCCTGAGCCCGATGGAGCAGTTCATCTTCTTCGACGAGGCGGCCCAGGCGGGAGTACCGCTGCCGCTGATGGCCCTCAACACCGTCGGGCCGACGATCATGCAGTTCGGCACGGAGGAGCAGAAGTCGTTCTTCCTGCCGAAGATCCTCTCCGGCGAGCTCGACTTCGCGATCGGCTACAGCGAACCCGACGCCGGGACGGACCTCGCCGCGCTCAGGACCAAGGCCGTACGGGAAGGCGACGAGGAGAGCGGCCACTACACCGTCAACGGCCAGAAGATCTGGACGACCAACGGTGACACGGCCGACTGGGTGTGGCTCGCCGTCCGCACCGATCCGGACGCCCCGCCCCACAAGGGCATCACCATGCTCCTCGTGCCGACCTCCGACCCCGGCTACTCGTGCACCATCATCAACACGCTCGCCTCGCACGACACCACCGCGAGCTACTACGAGAACATCCGCGTCCCCGCCGCGCGCCGGGTCGGCGAGGAGAACAAGGGCTGGCGGCTGATCACCAATCAGCTCAACCACGAGCGCGTCACCCTCGCCGCTCACGGCACCATGGCCATCCGCGCCCTGCACGACGTCCAGCGCTGGGCGATGGAGACCAAACTCGCCGACGGCCGCCGCGTCGTCGACCTCCCCTGGGTACGACGCCTCCTCGCCCGGACGCACACCAAGCTGGACGCCATGAAACTCCTCAACTGGCGGATGGTGAACGCCGTCCAGGAAGGCACGCTCACCCCGCAGGACGCCTCCGCCGTCAAGGTGTACGGCTCCGAGGCGCGCCGGGACGCGTACGCCTGGCTGATGGAGATCGTCGCGGCCCCCGGCGTCCTCAAGGAGGGCTCCGCAGGCGCCGTCCTGCACGGCGAACTCGAACGCGGCTACCGATCGGCCGTGATCTTCACGTTCGGCGGCGGCAACAACGAGATCCAGCGGGAGATCATCTCGTGGATCGGACTGGGGATGCCCCGGGTGCGGCGCTAGCGCGATTGTGACGAGGTTTTTT
>NZ_JAODTZ010000091.1 GCF_025399795.1 Streptomyces rhizosphaerihabitans
GCCGGTGCAGCCGCCGTCGACAGAGACGATCAGGACGTCCTTCTCCCGGCCCTTGGCCTTGAGCGCGGTGTAGGCGCCCAGGGCTGCCGGTTCGTTGATGGTGTAGACGACGTTGATGCCGGGTGCCTTCTGCAGGCAGTTCTCCATCGCGGTCTGGCCCTTGGCCTGGTCGCCACCGGTGTCCTGGGCGCACACGACGTCCTTGTCGGTGGCGCCGAAGCCCTTCAGGAAACCGTTGTGCCGCTGGACGCCGACGGAGACGCCCGGCGCCAGGTCGAGGGCGGCTATCTTCGCCGTCTTGCCCTTCATGGCGGCCTTGGCGTACTCGCCGATCAGCTGGCCGGCCTTGAGGTTGTCGGTGGCGAAGAGAGCGTCGACCGCGCTCTCCGGCTCGGTCGGCGTGTCCAGCGCGATGACCAGAACACCCTTGGCACGGGCCTTCTGGATCGCGGGCACGATCGCCTTGGAGTCGCTCGGGGTGATCAGGATGCCCTTCACCCCGGCGGCGACCATGTTCTCGATGGCGGTGACCTGACCGGCGTTGTCCCCGTCGAACTTGCCTGCGGCGGTGGACAGCTGGGCACCGTTCTCCTTGGCGGCCCTCTCCGCGCCCTCCTTCATCTTCACGAAGAACGGGTTGGTGTCGGTCTTGGTGATCAGACCGACTTTCACCTTGCCCGAGCCGGAGCTCGTGGAGCCCGAACCGGAGCCGGACCCGCAGGCCGTCAGGGTGAGTGCCGCGACGCCCGTGACCGCGGCGGCTCGGAGGAGGGACGAGGACAGGCGAGTGGTGCGAGACATGATCGACTCCTGTGGAATAGCGGGCGGCACGGGGGTTGGGATCAGAGCGTGCCGCCCGGGGTGTCATCGTTGACTTATGTCATCGTTGACACTGCCTGGCCAGGATGATGGACTCCGGATCCCGGCAACGTCAATGCCTTCCACTCGTCACAAATTGGCAACGTCCCCAGTCGTCGGCTCCGCGCGGCCGGTCAGTGGCTGTGTCGCCGCACCGCCCCTTTGCCCGTTCTTCCCGAGCCTTTCCGAGAGAGAGCAGCCCATGAGCCCGCGTCAGATCACTGTTCTGGGAGAGTGCGTCGCGGACGCCTTCGCCGAACCGGCAAACGCCTCGAACGAGCTCGCCCTGCGGGTGCTGCCTGGCGGCGGACCTGCGAATACGGCGGTGGCCCTGGCCCGGCTGGACACGCCGGCCCGCTTCCTCGCACGCCTGTCCGGCGATGTGTTCGGCCGCCTGTTCCGGGCTCACCTGGAGGCATCCGGCGTCGACCTGTCGTACGCCGTCGCCGCCGCCGAGCCCAGCACGCTGGCCGTGGCGGAGCTGGATGCCGCTGGGCAGGCCGCGTTCTCGTTCCACGCGCAGAACACGGCCGACTGGCAGTGGACTCCAGGGGAACTGGCAAGGGTGGATCTGTCCGAAACAGCCTGTGTGCACACCGGGTCGCTGGCGCTGGTCCGTGAGCCCGGCGGAGCGGCGGTGGAGGAGTTCCTGGCGGCTGCTGCTCCGCGGGCCACCATCAGCATCGATCCCAACGTCCGGCCGCTGCTGGTGCGCCCCGAGGTCTACCGCGCCCGGCTGGCGCATTGGTGCGCTCTCGCCGACATCCTGCGGCTGAGCGAGGACGACCTGGAACTCCTCCTGCCGGGCACTCCGCCCGAGCAGGCGTGCGACATCTGGCATGCGGCGGGGGTACGGCTCGTCGTGATCACGCTCGGCGCCGACGGCGCCCTGGCCTCGCTCGACGGCGAACGGCTGCGGGTGCCCGCGGTGGCCACGCGGGTCGTCGACACGGTCGGCGCGGGGGACTCCTTCACCGCCGGCCTGCTGCACCACCTCGGCGCCCGCGGACTCCTCGGTGGCCGGCTGGCCGATCTCGGTCTCGACGAGGTCGCGGAAGCCTGCCGGTTCGGCACCCGGGTTGCGGCCCTGACCTGCTCGGTCGCCGGTCCCAATCCGCCGTGGCGGAACCAGTTGGCGCAGCTTGCGGCCGCCGGCGGCGCCTGACGGGCGGGCGGGCCGCGCCGGGCAGTTCCGCCCCAACCCTTGACGCGTCTGCCGGATTCCGCACATCATCGGGCCACTTGATGTCAACGATGACACCACCGGTTCGGCCGCCTGGACGACGACGCCGACCAGGGCGTCACGTTTCGGTCGGTCCACGCACGAGCCGCAGGCTCCGCCCAGTGGACGGCCACAGCACAGGAGACACCATGAGCTCCGGACGTGTATCCCGGCACGCTCTCGGACACCCAGGCCCAGCTCGTCTCCCAGGAGACGTCCGTCAACCTGATCGTCGACGGCAAGGTCGTCCGCAGCGCCACCAGCTCCAACAGCGAGACCTGGACCGGGCCTCCTTCGACATACGCTCCTACGCCGGCAAGGAGGCGCAGATCCAGATCGTCGACATGAACACCGCCGGCTGGGGCCACCTCCTCGCCGACCAGTTCACCGCCACCGACACGGCCGCGCAGTCCGTCGTGCAGCGCGCCGACTGGGCCGACTGGGCCGACTACGGCAAGGACTACTACACGGCGGTGTCCTGGGAGAACGCGCCGGGCGGCAAGCGGTACATGATCGGCTGGATGAACAACTGGGACTACAGCGGGGTCGTCCCCACGTCACCTTGGCGCGGCGCGCAGAGCATCCTCGGGGAGATGGCCCTGCGTACGGTCGACGGCAGCATCCTGTTGACCAGCCGGCCCGTGAACAGGGTGTGGTCCCTGTGGCAGCCGCACGCGGTGACCGCGTCCGGCGTCACCGTCAAGAGTGCCTCCAAGACCCTGATCGGCCCCGCGGCGCAGGGCAAGGCTCTCGACATCGAGGCGACCCTCTCCCTCAAGGACGCCGAACGCTTCGGTCTGAAGGTGCGCACCGGCGCGAATGGCGAGGAGACCGTCATCGGCTACGACATCACGACTCAGGAGCTGTGTACGTCGACCGCACCCACTCCGGCGCCGTGGACTTCAGCAGCACCTTCCCCGGTGTCCGGACCGCGCTGAAGGCCGAGAACGGCAAGGCGAAGCTGCAGATCCTCGTCGACTGGTCGTCCGTCGAGGTGTTCGGCGGCAGCGGCGCGGTTTCGATCACCGACCAGATCTTCCCCGACCCCGCCAGCCAGGGAGTGCCGGTCTTCGCCGAGAACGGCTCGGTGAAGCTGGACAAGGCCGTCGTCTGGCACCTCGACTCCGCCACAAGTGACGTTCACGACCGACGCCCACGACTGACAAGGACACGAGACCGTGAAGAAAACCCTGCTCGCCGAGTTCACCGCCCGCGAGGGAGCACAGGACGAGGTCGCCCGTCTGATCGGCGACTACACCCTGAAGGTGCGCGAGGAAGAAGGCAACCTCGCCTTCGACGTCTACACCAAGGCAGCCGCCCCGCACGCCTTCTGGATCTTCGAGGTGTACCGGGACGAGGACGCCTTCCAGGCGCACCTGAACGCCCCGTACGGCGGCCCTTTCAACGCCGCCCTCGTTCCGCTGATCGAAGAGGACGCCTCCGCGCTGACGTTCCTGAACCCGCTGGCCACGAATCCGTAACGAACCGTCGACAAAGGCCTCCACCAGGGCGCGGTCTCATCCCGCACTCACTTGCCAAAACGATTGGGCACCACTTGGGCAGGCGGATCGGGATAAAGGACGTGGCGGCAGCCGCCGGAGTCTCGGTCACGACCGTCTCCCACATCCTCGACGAGGTCGAGGGCAAGCGCGTCAACACCGAGACCCGGCAGCGCGTTCTGGAGACGGCCCGGCAACTGGGGGACGCGCCCAACGGACTGGCCCGTGGCCGGCGGCTGAAGCGGTCGAGCACCATCGGCTTCGTCAGTGACCAGATCGCCACCACCCTCCACGCGGGCCGGATCATCCTAGGAGCGCAGGAGGTGGCCGCCAAGCACGACCCGCTGCTGCTCATGCTGAACACTGGCGGAGACCCAGAGCTGGAGCGCAAGGAGATCGAACTCCTGCTCCAGCGCCAGGTCGACGGGGTGCTGTACGCGTCCATGTACCACCGGGTCGTGGAGGTGCCGGAGCCGTTGCGCTCGGTCCCCACGGTGCTGCTCGACGCACGCGCGGACGACCCGTCCGTACCGTCGGCGGTACCCGGCGAGGTGCAGGGTGGGGCGACGGCGGTGCGTGAACTGCTCCGCCACGGTCACCGCCGGATCGGCTTCATCAACAACGTCGACGACATCCCGGCCACCCACGGACGCCCGGAGGGATACCGGCAGGCCCTCGCGGAAGCCGGCGTCACCTTCGATCCCCGGCTGGTGGTGGCCGAGACCGCCTCGGCTGCCAGCGCGGCGGGCGGCGCTCACGCTGTTCCGGCCAGCGGAACGACCCACCGCGTTGTTCTGCTTCGCCGACCGGATGGCGATGGGCGCCTACCACGCCGCCGCTGAACTGGGGCTGTCGATCCCTGCCGACCTGCCGGTCATCGGGTTCGACAACCAGGAACTGATTTGCGACGGCATGCTCCCCGGGCTGACCACCGTCGCCCGGCCGCACTACGAGATGGGGGCGCGGGCTGTCGCACAACTGCTCGCGCTCACGGGCACACCGAACCGGGAACCCGGTCCGGCCGCTCAGGAAATGCTGCCCTGCCCGCTGGTGGCACGGGCATCGGTCGCTTCGCCGCCCCGACTCTGACCTCGGAGACGGCGAAGTACCACCGATACAGGCGGCCGTAGCACCGGCCGCCGACACGGTCTTGCAGGACCGTGACCAGCGAAGTTGGAGGAACCCCGTGGAATCGAGAACAAGGCGCCTCGCGGTGTCGCGTTTAGCCGCTCTGGCCGCGGCAGTCCTCGTCGTCGGCTGCGGCAGCAGTGGGAGCACCGTCTCGTCGGGCGCCGACGGCGACACGCTCACCCTGTGGACGCACGACGCCGGCAACGCCGCCGAGTACGACGTCGTCAAGTAGATCGTTACGTCTGGCAGCAGGACGACAGCTGGCGCATGCTGGTCGGCGCGGCACTCGCCGACGGCCCCGGACGGCACTGCTCTACGGGTCCGACGACCTGGAGAAATGGGCATACCGTGGCCCCTTCCACACCAGCAGTTCCACCGCGACCACCGATCCCGTCGGATGGGAATGTCCTCAGTACGCGACCTTCGGGGACCGCAGCGTCCTGATCCTCAGCGACTGGACTCCGCAGGACGGCTCCAGCCACGTGACGGTCCACACCGGCCGTGAGGAAGAGGGCCGCTTCACGGTGACCGCACCTCCGATACCGCTGGATCACAGCCCGGACTTCTACGCCCCCGCCCTGCTCAAGGCCCCTGAAGAAGACCGGTGGCTGTTGTGGGGCTGGTCGTGGGAGGCCCGTGACGACGCCTTGGCACGAAGCCGGTTGGGCTGGCGCCCTCACCCTCCCGCGCGAACTGACCCTGGCCGACGACGGCACGGTCGGCCAGCGCCCCGCCCGCGAACTGTTCGCCCTTCGCGGCGAACGCGTCCTGCACCGCACCGGATGCCTCACCAAGCTCCGGCCAGTCGAACTGGGGCAGGCCAGCCGCACCTTCGACCTCACCGCCACCCTGACCCCCGACCCCACCGGCCGGTTCGACTGGAGGCATGGTGCTGCTCCTCGCGGAAGGCGATGTGCGCCGCCCGGTCGGATCGACTGGGCGCTGCCATGAAGCTATGCCCGCCCCACCAGAGCCGGGCCTCCTCGCTGACAGATGCTTGACGGCGGGCCCCGTACCCATAACGCGACGCTGACGGACGAGGGGATGCCTGGTCAGCGCCGTGGGCAGAGCCTTCGGGGCGGAACTGTGGGGCACGTCCGCCGTCGGCCTCGACCGATCGCGGGCAGGACCGAGCGCCGGACGCGAGGGGCGTGCGAAGTGGGAGATCCGGACGTCATGCAGGAATGGCCGAAAGGATGCCCGTACGGCATCGTCAAGCAGATCACCGAGGCGTCGCGACCTGACAGCGGGTCCGACGCGGTGATCCGCAGTGCGCAGCGGATCGAGCCGGCAGATATACCGTCCGGGGCGCTGGGCGGCATATCGCGGCACGGAAGATGGGGAGGTGGCATCCGGTCGGAGCAGCGAAGGGCATGGTGGCTCCGCCCCGAGTGCCGGGGCCGGCCCGCGCGTTGGAAGGGGAATCCGCTGCGCGCGAGTTCGAGACTTGTCGCCCCGCTGGCGAGATGCTCCCGGGTGCCTCCGGTCTGGTCCCTTGTGGCCTCATTGAGGACGTGTTGGGGACGCAAGGACAGGAACAGACTGACAGGGACAGAGAAGCGCCGACACGGCTTACTGTGCCTGACCTGCGAAAACGTCAAGGATAGGCGTTGATCGGCAAGGGTCGCCAAGATCCTCGAAGGACTCATCATCCGCCGACCGTGGGTTCGAGTCCCACCCGCCCCACCATGCAGGCCGTTGACCTGCGGAAACATCTCATCAGGCGTTCGGATTCGGGACTTTGCGCCGACGGACCGAATCCGCTGCTCGCAAGTTCAACGGTGTCTGCGTCGCCCAGAGTTGGCACGGGTCTGACCTGCGGGAATGGTTGGGACCTTGGTTCAGGTAGGTGGCGGCAACGACTTGAACCGGGGTGCGGGGGCGGGGTTGGGCCGCGTTGAGGCCGCAGGTATTCCGAAGGGTCGCCTGCGAGGCGCGCTGTTGTGCGTGGTGGGCGGCGCTGATGTGGCCGGAACGTCTCCAGGTGTGGGCGTGGATCTGCGGTCCTGTCGTAGCGCGCGGGGAAAACCGCCCGTACTGGTAACGGCCCAGGAGGGCATCCCGGCGCGCGCCTGCGGACGGTGTCGGGGATAAGAATGCTCAAGGGTTACGGATCGGGCTGCGGCCCACACGACTGATGGCGGACACGTGTGCCAGCCTGATGAGGTGGGTTCGTCCGCAGCAGGAATCACGGGTCCGCCGGCCTTCCTTCACCAGCGGGGCCCTTGAGGAGGGCCGTGCGAGGAGGGAGGCGGCAGCTTCGCCCCGCCGACACGCGTATACGTCGTCGATAAAGGACCGAAGTTCTCGCCACCCGCGCTACAACAAGTGAGGGCCCAGTGCCGACACGGACTGCCGGGGGGCTGTCACTGTCCGATCCGGTTGCCGTCGGCGCTGCCGAATCTCTGGCGGCGCCTCGGTTGCCGCGGGACCGGCAAGCCGGACCAGCACCGACGGGTACGGCCGTGCCGGATCGCTGCCTGTTGCTGATTGGGTGGCGATATGACCGCAGAGTTCCTCGTCGGCCGGCACGACGGTTCCGCCAGGCAGGCACTCGTGGAGTCGGTTGACCGACCCGGCGACGGATTCGTGGCACCTGCGGACAGGATCGCGGTGTTCGACAACGACGGCACCCTGTGGGTGGAACAACCCGCGCCGCCGCAGTTCAACTTCCTGCAGCAGGTCTGGTCCCAAGCCGTCCGTGACGACCCAGGGGGGAAGGCCCGAACGCATCTACGCCCGCACCGGACGTCTGCCGCCGCTGGCTGCAGGGCAACTCGGTTCTGGACATCGAAATGCTCGTGAGCGCAACCTTCGCGCTCACACTCAACCGCGACGATCGTGATCGCGAGTACGCCTACACCACCGGCGCGGAACAGGCGCTGTCGACCGCGAAGCAACTGAACTGGACTGTGGCGAGCATGCGGAACGACTGGATCACCGTGTTCTGACCCGCCTGTAGCGTGAGCGGGCCGCGACCACTGGGCTCTCAAGACGACCGAGACCTGGTGCATACGAGGACGTGGGCGTGGCCTGCTTGATTGGCCGGGCCACCCCCTGCAGGGTCGGGATGCGGCGCCATAAGCGCGCCGCCTGACTCTGCCGACCGGCCCGCCCGTCCACCGGCGGTAGACGGTCCCGATCTTCAGGAGCGACTGATCCGATGGTCCTCGACCTGCTCGTGATCGGTACGGCCATCACCCTGGGGCCTTTGCACAACAGCGCCTTCATCCTGCTGCTCTCCTCGCGGCGCGGTGTCCGCCAGGGCCTGGCGTTCCTGCTGTCGTGGCTGGCCAACCTGATTGTGGTGATCGCCTGTGTGGTGCTGCTGACGGGCGGTCAGCCCCCGGCCCGTCACAGTGTGCCCTCGACCGCGACGATCGCCGTGAAACTCGCCATCGGCCTCGCGCTGGTGCTGTACGGCGCGCACCGGCGCCACCGACCGCCCCACCCGCACGGCCCGCCCCGCTGGACCGCCCGGATCGACAACGCCTCCCCGACCACGGCAGCCGGCCTGGCATGGCTGCTGCAGCCCTGGGCCATGGTCGGCGCCGGAGCCGCGACCGCCGTCGACGCGGACCTCTCCACCCTCACCGACTGGCTCGCACTGACCGGCTACTGCCTGCTGGCCACGCTCAGCCTCATCATCATGGAGATGTACACGGTCTGGGCGCCCACGACCGCCAAAACCCGGTTGAACGCCCTGCGCAGCTGGCTGGAGCAACACCAGGAGCAGTTGATCGTCACGCTCTCACTGCTCCTCGGTCTGTACCTGATGGCCCGGAGCATCTACCAACTGGTCGCCTAATGGCAGCTGAGTTCTATGGTCGCCGGATGCAGATATCTCCACCGCCGCTACGAGCGGAAGGCCGCACACCTCCTCTCTGCGGAGTAGACGAATTTCATTGGCGGACAGATCCAGTACGGGCACTCCGCCAGCAGTACCGATACAGGTCACGGCGGTGAAACAGAATCACCTGGGCGGGCTAAAAGGTCTAGAACGGGGCACTCGGGTCCCCGCGGCACCAATGGGTACCGTTTCCCCGAAGGAAAGAGAAACCCGTGTACATAGGCCTGGGTACCGTCGTCCTCATCATCGTCGTCGTCGCTGTCGTCATGGTGCTGCGCCGCCGCTGACTCACACCCCGCGTGCCGCACGGCCGGCTATGAGCCCGGGCCTACCTTTTCGGCTGCCTGTGTCCGGCTATCCCGCCGCCCCTGTGAACGCGGGCGCGAGCGCCTGTTCGGGTGTAAGACCGAAGCCGATATCGGTGCCGAAGATCGCCATGGCGAGAGCCTGGAACATCGGGGGAGGCGTGATGGCGTTGGGGTTTTTGGTGGACACCACCTCGATCGCCGTCCGACGCGTGGGCGAGTACATGGCGGTGGACTCGTAGCCGGCGAAACTGCCTTCTCCGCCGATGAACCCGCCGGACTCGACGAATCCCAGTCCGTACCGCCACTTACCGGGTCCGTTGTAGTTACCCGTGAAGACGAAGGGGATCGGGTCCTTGGTCGCCTCGGCCCAGACCTCTGGCTTGAGCAGCGCACCGGTCGCCAAGGCGCGGGACCAGACCCGCATGTCCGAGAGCGTCGAGACCATGCCTCCGTGTGCCCAGAGGCAGGACGCCGGAAGGGCTGTCGCATCGTCGGAAGCGGTGGGTGCCTGGGTGGGGCCCACATCTCCCAGCCCGTACCCGTGTGTGAAGGGTTTGCTGAGGCCGTTCCCCGACGTCGGGAGCAGGGTGCGACGGAGTCCGAGCGGTCGGGCGATGCGCTGCTGGACCGCGGTGCTCAGATCCTCGCCGCCGGCCAGCTCCACGACCCGGCCGAGCAGGTTGTAACCGTAGTTGCTGTACGACCACTTGGTGCCGGGAGGTGCGACAGGGGGAAACTTCGCCTCGGCTGAGAGGAGCTCCGCGACGGTGCAGCCGGTGGTCACCTTCGCCTGGACGGTGGGCGACGTGAAGCCGTCCGCGAGGCCGCTGGTGTGGTTGAGAAGCTGCCGGATCGTGATCCGGTCCCCGTTGGGCACGCCCGCCACCCACTTGGAGATGTGGTCGTCAAGGGCGACCTTCCCCTCCCCCACCAGTTGCAGGACGAGGTTGGCCGTGAATGTCTTGGTCTGGCTCGCGATCTTGAACTGCATGTCCGTTTGGAGAGGCGCCTTGGTCGCGATGTCGGCGACGCCGGTGGCACTGACGAAGTTCCCCTTCGGGCTCCAGATGCCGACCAGGACCCCTGGGGTGCGGTTCGTGTCCTGGAACCGGCGGACGATCTGTTTGACCTTGGCTTCAGTCGGCGCGTCGAGAGCGGCACTGTCGCTGGTACTCGACACCGCGATGTCGCCGTGCGACTCGCATGCCGACACTGCCAGGATGCCGACCAGGACCAGGGCGCCGAGCAAACGTCCTTTGCACCGGCCCATTGGTTCACGGCTCCCGTGTGTCGACGTCTCCAGCCTCCACGAGCGAGAACGCTGGCCTTCAGCCAGCGTCGCGTGTGGGGCGTATGGGTGCATCCCGGCCACGCCCATCGGAGTGGCGAACTGCCCGGGAACGATGGCGAAACGGGCCTGGGTCCTGCTGGTGGGCGTGTTGCAGCACGGCAACGTCAAACTCCGGAACGTGGCCGCGGTCCTGGTCGCCACGACGCAGGAGACGAGCCGCTCCCGGAGCAGATACAGCGAGAGCTGCTCGGGGCACTGCGGCGCCTGCGTGCGACAGAACGCCGGTGACGGCTCGTGCGTTCACGGGGGCGGGCCCCGGGACTGTGGTCTTACCCCTCCGGAGCCTTTGCCGGCGACCGCGCGGTGGCCCGAACCGCATTGCGCCGATGCCGGTCGGGTAGCCCAACGTCACCGCGATGTGCACGAGCGCCCGGTCGAGCACGGTGATCCGCTCGGCAACGCCCGTGTCGTCGGCGTCCTGCCCTGAGGTCTCGTGTTGAGGTGCGGGCCGCCCCTTCTTGCGAGAGGCACGGAGGGCATCCGTCCGTCCGGCCCGGAAGCAGCGCCGGAGGCGGCTGTCTTGCCGCCGCGCACCTCACATACCGATGATCAGTCGGCTGGCCTGCCTCGGGACAGCCGCAGTGAACTGCGAGGCGCCGCCCTCGGACTCCCATGCCCTCTCCGCGTCCTGCACCCGGGTGGGCACGGAAACGTCGTGCGGGGCCCGGTCGGCGGTGATGAGCGTGCTTGCGGTCAGTGGCGGGCCGCCGTATTCGGATGCCGCCGCCATCAGACGTGCGGCTGCTTCCGGGCCGGTCTCGGGCGGGATCACCAGCAGGTCCCAGCGGCCGGTGCCGTAGGACAACAGAAGAAGCTTGTGCGGGTCGATCTCCGGAGTGAACCAGCCGACCTTCACGACATGACCGCGGACGGGCACCTTGTGCGGGATGACCGGCCAGTGCTCGGGGTTGACGGCGACATGGGTGATGCGGCCCCACAGGGGGTCCAAGACATCAGTCAGCGCGGGCAGCTCGCGCAGCAGGTCGCGGGAGCGCGGCCACCAGGCGCCGTCCAGGAGCCCGCGGGATCGGGCGTCGGCCTTCAGTACGAGACGAGCGGGAGGCGCTGCGACGGGTGCGAGCCGCGGCAGGGTTGCTTCGAAGGTCGCGGTCATGATGAGGACCCGTCTCCGGGCCGCCCCTGGAGTTGCGGCCCGGGTTTCACCTTTCGCCGGGAACGACCCGGCGTGGAAGCCGGTGTGCGAAATGCCCTCGGTGCCTTCACCGTACTCCTTCAGTCTTCCTGGTCTTGCCGCGACTGTCGTACCGGCAGGAGTACGGTGAAGACGTCGAGGGCACGTCGTACGCCGGTGATCGCACAGGCCTCGTCCTCGTCGCAAGAGAGATGCGGGCCGCCCAGGTCCGGGCAGGTTCCGCCCCGTGACATCCGAAGCCGCGCACTGCCCACCCCGCTCCGAGGCCACGCACGAGCGAGCAGGGCCGGGTGGAAGCCCGTATGGTCGCTGCCGACTGTGAAGCGGTTCGGCGCGTCGCGGACGCGCTCCGGTCGTCTTCCGCCGGTGACGAGCAGCGTCGCGGGCCCCTCGCGAACGGGGACACGACTGCACCTCACAGCGGACGCCTCGCACGCAGCGGGTCCGCTCCGCTCCTGGCTCGACTTCAGCGGACTGCCCGCCGATCGCACCCACCCACCCGCCGTCGAAGAGGCGCAGCCCAAGACCCCGGCCGCACTGTTGTCACCGAGGTCAAGGACCGCCCATGTCTCTCCAGTCTCTCCGTCCCCCGTCCGCCGCTCAGCCGGAAAGTGCCCCGCCGCTCCTGGAGTACGACGGGAGGGCACCCTTCCCGTGCGGCGGAACGACTTGTGAGCGCACCGGCAACGAGCGGCTGTCCCTGACGATCACGGCGTTGATCGTCTTCCTGCCGTTCCTGGCACTCGGCCTGGCCGGCTGGTTGCTGTGGGGGCGCCTGATCCATCCTGTCGATGTCCTGCTCGCCACGGTGCTCTACACCGTCACGGGCCTCGGTGTCACAGTCGGCTTCCACCGGGGCCTGACCCACGGCGGCTACCGGGCGGTACGGCCACTGCGCATCGCGCTCGCGACGGCCGGGTCGATGAGCTTCCAGGGTGACGTGATCGGCTGGGTCGCCATCCACCGCCGCCACCACGCCTTCACCGACCGGCCGGGCGATCCGCACTCTCCGTACCGCTACGGCACGTCTGTGCGCGGTCAGTTGCGGGGTCTGGTGGACGCCCACGTCGGCTGGCTGTTCCGCAACGAGCCCACATCTGCGGCGCGTTACGCTCCCGACCTCGTCGCCGACCGCGACATCCGGGCCGTGTCCCGGGCCTTCCCGGCCCTGTGTGTGCTCACCCTCGTCCTCCCCTTCGCCGCGGGCCGGCTCATCGGCGGCACCTGGGCGTCCGCTCTGACCGCCCTGCTGTGGGCGGGACTCGTCCGCATCGCCCTGCTCCACCACGTCACCTGGAGTGTGAACTCCCTCTGCCATGTGATCGGCGAGCGTCCGTTCCGCACCCGTCTCCACGACCGCTCCACCAACCTGTGGCCTCTGGCCCTGCTCTCCTTCGGAGAGAGCTGGCACAACCTCCACCACGCCGACCCCACCAGCGCCCGGCACGGCGTCGACCGCGGCCAGCTCGACCCCTCCGCCGCCGTCATCCGCCTCTTCGAACGCCTCGGCTGGGTCAAGGACGTGCGCTGGCCCACCCCGGACCGTATCGCCGCCCGCCGCGCGTGAACCCGTTCGACCGCGTCCCCTTCAGGAGTTCTCATGACGCTCGCTCCCCCGCCCCCGCTCTCGTCGTCAGCCGTCCGCCTGCGCCTGTCGGCCCAATCGACACAGGGCCACATGCCCCGGCGCATCGACGGCGTCTGGTGGCCCCGCTCGACCGATCTGACCTCCGAACTGCCCCACCTGCTGGGCGGACTGCCGCCCGCCTGGGGGCACGTCAGCAGCGTCCTGGTGGATGAGGCCGTATGGGCCTCGTTCCCCGGACGGCTGCTCGTCGCCGACCAAGTGGTACGCCTGCGCCGGACGACCAACCGACACGCCCCATCCACCGTCTGCCTGCTGGCGCCCGGCCGCGGCCGGTGGGACCTGCTGGTCGTACCGCCCGCGGCCACGGAGGCGGAGGCCGGGTGGCTCATGGACAGCATGGACACCGCCGTGAACGACAACCTGGGGTTGGGAACCGCTGTCCGTTGACGGTGTCTGCCGGACCGGCCGTGGGCCCGTGGCACCCAGGGGTGCTGCGGGCCCGGGGCTGTTGTCACCGCACCGGTTGAGGGCAGTCAGTGCCTTCAGTCCGGCACCGAGCGGCGCAGCCCGGAACGGTGGAGGTCGGTGGTGCCGCGGTGACCACGGCCGGGCGGGGCGGGGTTCCCGGTCCCGGTCCTGCGGCAGCCGTGTTGCCCGGACGCGGAGTCCTTCCGGACCCTCGGCGGAGTACGCTCGGTGCTACCGAGGGTATTTCGCGCACCGGCTCCCATGTCCGTGTCGCTTTCGGCGATTTGATCATCTCGGGCCGGTTTCGGTCGGTCCGGAGCCGGGTTCGTGTCATGAATGCGACCGCTACCCCCACGCCGATCTCCGAAAACATGCCCTCCCCTCCGTCATGCCGGAGGCCTTTTGCTTCCGTTGATTCCTCGCCGACGGCCGTGCTCGATCCGCTGAGGGGTCGGGTCACCGGCGACCTGGCGGACCACCCGTACCGGACGGCTGTCCCGGGCGCGGTGCCCGTAGGTGGGCAGGTGCAGCCGACTCCCGCATCGGCTCTTTGGCTGATGGCCGCCGGGAGAGACTGCCTGCGCACCTCGCACGCGGACCGGCTGATGGTGGAGGCGGCGAGCCTGCGCACGGTCTCGGAGACCGACCGGGCCGTTCAGGCGGCCTGGGACTCCGAAGGGGACGATGCGGTCCGCGAGCCCTCAGTACGCCCGCAGATCCCGGTCGTTTCCGCTCCGCCGACGGCGAGATGAGGGCCGTGGAGGTGCTGTGACCACTACGGCCGCAGCCGGACGAGGCCGGGCGGGCGCACCCGGAGGTGAGGGAAGAGAGCCGCCGTGAGCACCGTCGGGCTCCTGGCGGACGGCGGCTGCGACCCGGTCCTTCCCGGCACTGTGGTCCCGTGGGTGGAGACGACAGCCGAGCGCGCGGGGCCTTCGACCGCGCGCGGTGACCGTCGGCACGCGACCTGGAAAGTCAGCCGGCACGCGACCCCAAGAGTCGGTGGTGGCCGCGGACACGTGACCCCAAGAGCCGGCAACTCCTCGACAGCAGCTCGAGACCCCGGCCGCATCACAGACGACAGGCCGGGGTCCTCCCGTGCCGTGTGCTTCCCGGATCCCTCGGGTCCGGGACCGTCAGCGACGTAAGGAATGTGGGAACCATGGGTGTTCTGATCACCGTGCTGGCGGTGTTCGCCGTGGCCGGGCTCGTCCTGCTCGCCCTCAGCGTGCGCAACGTCCAGCAGTACGAGAAGGGTGTGGTGTTCCGCTTCGGGCGGCTGCTGCCGGACATCCGCGGGCCGGGCCTGCGTGTCATCCGGCCGATCGGCGACCGGATGCGGAAGGTGTCCGTACAGACCGAGGTCCTCGGTATCCCGCCGCAAGGCTCCATCACTGCCGACAACGTGACCCTCACCGTCGACGCGGTCGTCTACTTCAAGGTCATCGACCCCGTCAAAGCCCTGGTGAACGTGCGCAACTACCCCGCCGCCGTCTCCCAGATCGCCCAGACATCGCTCCGCTCGGTCATCGGCAGGGCCGACCTGGACACGTTGCTCTCCGACCGTGACCACATCAACGCGGAACTCAAGAAGGTGATGGACGCCCCCACCGAGGAGCCCTGGGGGCTGCGCATCGAACGTGTGGAGATCAAGGACATCGCCCTTCCGGAGTCGATGATGCGCTCGATGTCCAAGCAGGCCGAGGCGGAGCGGGAACGCCGTGCCCGGGTCATTGCCGCCGACGGCGAGTTCGAGGCGTCCCAGCGGCTGACCGACGCCGCCGCGACCATGGCCGACACCCCCGGAGCCCTCCAACTGCGCCTGCTGCAGACCGTGGTGGACGTATCCGCCGAGAAGAACAGCACCCTCGTGATGCCGTTCCCCGTGGAGATGCTCCGCTTCTTCGAGCACCAGAGCAGGGAGACCGGCGGCGCGTCCGACGGACGGGTCACGCACCGGATCAGCCGGAGCACCCGGCGCCCCGCGGCGCCCACGGGCGTCGTGATCCCCGAACCCGCCATCTCGGCACCGGCCATTCCGGCACCGGCCATTCCGGCACCGGCCATTCCGGCACCGGCCATCGCGCCCGCCTTCTCACTGAGCGGAGAACGGGTCGGATCCGGCGGCAAGCGGATCGGCGGCCGTGCGGAGGTGGCCGGGGAGCGACGGGACGACTGGCCGACACGGAGGGACGCCGAGGAGTCACTGAACGGCTGACCGCTCGGCCGACGGAGTGATGCGGACCGTCTTGGTGCCGCGTGGTGCCGCTGATGACCCCGGTGACAGTACGTCACCAGGGTCACAGCGGTCCGGGGTGGCTGAAGCGGCCGGCCCGGCGCTGGATGCGGTGCCGACGGGTGCGGTGGCGTACCGGTGGAAGCGCGGCCCGCGCGTCGGCACGGGCGTAGAAGACGTGCTTGGCGCCCTCGATCAGCACCAGGTAGAGCACGACCATCAGGGCCAGGGTGAGGAGGAGTCCGAGCGGCAGGGCCTGGAAACCGAGCGGCCCCGCGAGCGGCGACATCGGCAGCGCGACACCGACGGCGACGACGGCGATGGCGCTGACCATCAGGGGGCGGCTGGGCCGGCTGCGGTAGAACGGCACCCGGCGGGTTCGGATCGCGAAGACGACCAGCGCCTGCGTGGCGAGGGACTCCACGAACCAGCCGGAGCGGAACAGCGAGGCGCCCGTGTGGAAGATCTCGATCATGACGGCGAAGGTGAGGAAGTCGAAGACGGAGCTGACGGGCCCGAAGAAGAGCATGAAACGGCGGATGAAGGCGATGTCCCAGTGCGAGGGCGCGCGCAGCTGCTCCGGGTCGACGTGGTCGGTGGGGATGGTCAACTGCCCGGCGTCGTAGAGGAGGTTGTTGAGCAGGATCTGCGAAGGCAGCATCGGCAGGAAGGACAGCACCAGGGAGGCTCCGGCCGCGCTGAACATGTTGCCGAAGTTGCTGGAGGTGCCCATCAGGACGTACTTGATGGTGTTGGCGAAGATCCGGCGGCCCTCGGCGACCCCGTCGGCGAGGACGTCGAGGTCCTTCTCCAGGAGCAGGACGTCGGCCGCGTCCTTGGCCACGTCGGTCGCGGTGTCCACGGACAGCCCCACGTCGGCGGCGTGCAGGGCCAACGCGTCGTTCACCCCGTCGCCCAGGAACCCGATGGCCCGGCCCCGGTGCCGCAGCGCCCGTACGACCCGGGCCTTGTCCTGGGGCGAGACACGGGCGAAGACGGTGGTGGTCTCGGCCGCCCTGGTCAGCTGCTCGTCGTCCAGCTCCCCGATGTCCCGGCCGGTCAGGGCCCGGCCTGGCGGCAGGCCGAGGTCGGCGCAGACCTTCTGCGCGACGAGCGCGTTGTCGCCCGTACATATTTTGACCGTGATGCCGAGGTCCGCCAGGCGTTTAAGCGAGGCGGCGGCACCGGCCTTGGGCGGGTCGAGGAAGACCAGGAAGCCGGCCAGACGCAGCCGGTACTCGTCGGCGGCGGTGAGGGATGTCTGCCCGTCGGCGTCCCTGGTGGCGACGGCGACGACCCGGCTGCCCGCCGCGAAGTGCTCCTGGAGCACCACCGCGGACTCGTCCGGTACGTCCCCGCAGCGGGCCAGGACCGCCTCGGGCGCCCCCTTGGCCACGAGCAGGCGGCTGCCGTCCGCGCGCTCGACGAGCGCGGAGCCCAACTGCCGGTCGTGGTCGAAGGGCAGCAGCGCGAGCCGGTGGTGACCGGCCGGGGGAGTGCCGGTGGCCTGCCACAGCGCGCTGTCCAGTGCGTTCCCGCCCACCTGGTCGAGGTCGCCCTCGGTGGCCAGCAGGCCCAACTTGAGCACCATGTCGGAGAGGGCGCCGGCCGGGTCGAGGGCCGCCTCGAAACGGATGCGGCCCTCGGTGAGCGTGCCGGTCTTGTCGGTGACCAGGACGTCCATGTCGCCCAGGTCCTCGATGCACACCAGTCGTTTGACGAGGACCTTGCGACGCGCCAGCTGCCGTGAACCGGCGGCCAGACTCGTGCTCACTACCGCGGGCAGCAGCTGCGGGGTGATGCCCACCGCGATGGCCAGCGAGAAGAGCAGGGCGTCGAGCAGAGGCCGGTGGAGCAGGAGGTTGATGACGAAGATCCCCGTGGTGAGGGCGGCGGCGACCTTGAGGAGCAGCATGGAGAAGCGGCGCAGCCCCGCCTGGAAGTCGGTCTCCGGCTGCCGTTCTCCCAGCCCCAGCGCGATCCGCCCGAACTCGGCACGGCCCCCGGTGGCGACGACCACTCCGGTCGCGCCGCCCCCGTGCACCACTGTCCCCATCAGCGCGCAGGAGGTCAGCTCGGCCAGTGCCGCCCCCGCGGCGACCGGCTCCGGGGCCTTGTCGGCCGGGGCGGACTCCCCGGTGAGGACGCTCTCGTCGCAGGCGAACGCCGTGCACTCCAGCAGGCGCAGGTCAGCGGGTACCACCTGCCCCAGCGTCAGACGTACGACATCGCCCGGCACAAGCTCGGTCACATCGACTTCGGTGGCCGCGCCGTCCCGGACCACGACGGCCGTGTGGCGCACCCGCGAGTGCAGGGCCTGTGCCGCCTTCTCCGCCCGGTACTCGTTGACGAATCCCAGGGCCACGCTCAGCACCAGGATCCCCGCGATGATGATCGCGCCGGTCCGCTCGCCGAAGAAGTACGAGACCCCGGCCGTCACCGCCAGCAGGATCAGCAGGGCGCTGCGCAACTGCCGCCCGAGGAGCGCCAGGACGCGGACGTGGTGCGTGCGTACGGCGTTCGGCCCGACGGCCGCGAGCCGCTCGGCCGCCTCACCCGTCTCGCCCCCCGACAGGCCCTCGGGACTGCTCGCGAGCGCGGCCAGCACGGCCTTCGCGTCTTCGGCGGCGGCGTCCCCCACCCGCATCTCCGCCATCCGGGCGGTCACTGACTCCAGGTCCATTCGGCGACCTCGGGCAGGTCCTCCCCGTGGGCGCGGATCCAGTCGTGGTGGCGGTAGCGGACGTCGACCATCCGCTGCCGCAGCGCCGCGGCCCGGACCGCGAGACCGGGCACCCGGTCGATGACGTCCATGACCAGCCGGTACCGGTCGAGGTCGTTGCGTACGACCATGTCGAACGGGGTCGTGGTGGTGCCCTCCTCCTTGTAGCCGCGTACGTGCAGGTGCGGGTGGTTGGCGCGGCGGTAGGTGAGCCGGTGGATCAGCCACGGATAGCCGTGGTACGCGAAGACGACGGGCTTGTCGGGGGTGAACAGCGCGTCGTACTCGCTCTCGGGCATGCCGTGTGGGTGTTCCTCCGCGGGCAGCAGCCGGGCGATGTCGACGACGTTGACCACCCGTACCGCCAGTTCGGGCAGATGGAGACGGAGCAGCGAGGCGGCGGCCAGCACTTCGAGGGTGGGTACGTCGCCCGCGCAGGCGAGCACCACGTCCGGCTCGCCGCGCTCGGACTCGGTGCCGGCCCAGGACCAGATCCCGGCGCCGCGGGCGCAGTGCGCGCGGGCGGTGTCGAGGTCGAGCCAGTCGAAGCAGGGCTGCTTGCCCGCGACGACGACGTTGACGTAGTCGCGGCTGCGCAGCACGTGATCCGCCACGGACAGCAGGGTGTTGGTGTCCGGCGGGTAGTAGACGCGCACGACCTCCGGCGACTTGTTCAGTACGTGGTCGACGAAACCGGGGTCCTGGTGCGAGAAACCGTTGTTGTCCTGGCGCCACACGTGCGAGGTGAGCAGGTAGTTGAGGGAGGCGATCGGGCGGCGCCAGGGGAGCCGGCGGGCGATGCGCAGCCACTTGATGTGCTGGTTCGCCATGGAGTCGACGATGTGGACGAAGGCCTCGTAGCAGGAGAACAAGCCATGCCGTCCGGTGAGGAGATAGCCCTCCAGCCAGCCCTGGCAGGTGTGTTCGGACAGGATCTCCATCACCCGGCCGCCGCGTTCCAGGTGCTCGTCCGTCGGCAGTACCTGGGCCTCCCACGCCTTGCCGCTCGCCTCGTAGACGGCCTGGAGGCGGTTGGAGGCCGTCTCGTCCGGACCGACCAGCCGGAAGTCCCGCCGTTCGCCCGTGTCGGCCATCACCCGGGCCAGCAGGTCGCCGAGGATACGGGTCGGCTCATGCGCTGTCGCGCCGGGCTTGTCGACCGGGACGGCGAACCGTTCCAGGGGCGGGAGGGGCAGGTCGTGCAGCAGCAGACCGCCGTTGGAGTGCGGGTTGGCGCCCAGACGGTGCGCGCCGTCGGGGACGCAGTCCAGAACCTGTGCCCGGGGGCGTCCGTGCTCGTCGAAGAGTTCCTCCGGCCGGTAGGAGCGCAGCCATCGTTCCAACTGCCGCAGGTGGTCCGGGTTTTCGCGTACGGCCGACAATGGGACCTGGTGCGCTCGCCAGGTGCCCTCCACCGGGAGGCCGTCGACCTCGGCCGGTCCGGTCCAGCCCTTGGGCGTACGCAGCACGATCACCGGCCACCGCGGGCGTTCGGTGACGGCGGAACCGGCGCCTTCGGTGCGGGCGGCATGCTGAAAGGCGGCGATGCGGTCCAGGGCCTCGTCCATGGCGCGGGCCATCGCCTGGTGGACAGCATGAGGGTCGTCCCCGGTGACATGGAGGGGCTCATGGCCGTATCCCCGGAGCAGGGAGTCGAGTTCGGACTCCGGTATCCGCGCCAGGACCGCCGGATTGGCGATCTTGTAGCCGTTGAGGTGCAGGATCGGCAGGACGGCACCGTCCCGTACCGGGTCGAGGAACTTGTTCGAGTGCCAGGAGGCGGCCAGCGGGCCCGTCTCGGCCTCGCCGTCGCCGATCACGCAGGCCACCAGGAGCCCCGGGTTGTCGAACGCGGCCCCGTAGGCGTGCGAGAGGGAGTAGCCCAGCTCGCCGCCTTCGTGGATCGATCCGGGGGTCTCGGGTGCGACATGACTGGGGATGCCGCCCGGGAAGGAGAACTGCCGGAAGAGGCGGGCCATGCCGGCCGCGTCCCGCGTGATGTCCGGGTACGTCTCGGTGTAGCTGCCCTCCAGCCAGGAGTTCGCGACCACGGCGGGCCCGCCGTGACCTGGCCCCCAGACACAGATCGCGTTCAAGTCCCTGGCTTTCACCACCCTGTTGAGGTGGGTGTGGACCAGGTTCAGTCCCGGTGAGGTGCCCCAGTGTCCCAGCAGCCGCGGTTTGACGTGCTCAAGAGCCAGGGGCTCGGTCAGCAGCGGGTTGGACAGGAGGTAGATCTGTCCGACGGCCAGGTAGTTCGCCGCCCGCCAGTGGGCGTCCAGCGCGATCAGTTCTCCCTCGTCGAGGCGGTCGAGGCCGGTGGGAGTACCGAGCGTGTCGCGGGAGGTCTCGCGAGGGGGGCTGAGTGGCATGACGAACCCTTCTTGAAGCGGGCTGCTCAGGAACTTCGGGAACTGAGACCGGGAAGGAATTCGGATTCGTCGATGAAGGCGCGGGCGACATCCGAGAGGCGGCGGTTGTGGGAGCGGGCGTAGGCCCTCAAGGTGGTGAAGGCCTGTTCCATGTCCGTGTGGCGGCGTTCGGCGAGTTTTCCTTTGGCCTGTTCGATCAGCACGCGGCTGCTGAGGGCTGTCTGCAACTGCTCGTTGAGGAGCGTGTTGCGCTCGGTGGTGCGTTGTTGCAGCAGGCTGATGGTGGCGACGTCGGCGAGGGCCTGGGCGAAGGGGGCGGCGGCGGGGCTGATGGGCGCCGGGGTGGCGTGGAAGAGGTTGAGGGCGCCGACGACCTCGTCGCGCAGCCGCATGGGCAGCGCCTGGACGGCGTTGAAACCGCTGCGCTGAGCCTGGGCGGTGAACAGGGGCCAGCGGGCGGTCTCGTTGCGCAGGTCGTGGACGGAGACCGCGATTCCGGTGTGGAAGCAGTCCAGGCAGGGGCCTTCGTGGTTCTGGAGTTGGAAGAGTTCCAGGAGGCGCACCCGTTCGTCGGAGGCGGCCATGACGCGCAGCACGCCGTCACGGTCGGCGAGCAGGACGCCCGCCGCGCTCGCGTCGAGCAGGTCGACGCAGCGGTCGGTGAGCAGGCGCAGGAAGTCCATGAGGTCGAAGTCGGCGACGAGACTGTCGGCGAGCTCGACGAACGTCCGGGCAATCAACTGTTCCTTCATCGTGCACACCTCTGTGTATGGAGCGTGAGCATCAAGACTCCTCGTCGGGGGGGCGTGCATCCGGCGGTTGGTTGTCG
>NZ_JAODTZ010000092.1 GCF_025399795.1 Streptomyces rhizosphaerihabitans
TGAGGCGGCCCTCCAACACCCCGCCCGGCACCTGCGCCTACTGCCCGATGGCCACCGCGGAGCAGGCTTCACGCTCTGCCGGCAGGCAGGCTACTGCGGACCGGTGACCTGACAGCGTGGTGGAGTTCAGGCCGACGGCCGGTCTCCTATCGTGACCGACATGGCTCCCCGGCCTTTCAGGGCCCTGAAGACTCTGCCTTTCTCCAGGGCCCTGCTCCGTCTGCAGAAATGACATGGGGAGCGGCATTCGCGGCGGCACCTGTCGGGACGGGCAGGGAAACGCAGTAAAGGTCACCAGGAACATCGTCTTTCACGAAGAGTCCGCCGATGTCACGCTCCTCGGCGCTCCTTTCTCCCCGACGACAGGATCCAGAATGGTCGAAGCGCATGACCCGATGTCTGTCCGTGACATCTTTATCGTCTCTAACAATGTGGATGAGATCGGGGGCGTCAATAACTGGGTGCATCAGATGGCCTGTCTTTTCTCGGAGCGGGGGCATGCTGTTCATGTGATCGGTGTCGTTCCCGCTCCCGAAAGTCAGCGCGCTGACTGGGGTGAGAGCCTGCCGTACTCCACTGTCACGCTGTACGACGTCCATCCACCTGCTCGTACACCTCAGCGCGGGCTGGCAGGCAGGCTCGATGTGGGCGAGCGGCGGCGCCGCGCGGAACGGGACGCGGGCATGCGTGAGCAGTCTGCCAAGCTCACCGCGCTGTTCCGCAGAGCGCGGCCTGGGGCCGTGATCATCGTGACGCAGGTCTGGGCCATGGAGTGGGTGGCGCTGTCCGACACGTGCGGCTTCCCGGTCATCGGCATGAGTCACGAGTCGTTCGAGACCTGTCGCAAGTCCTCCCGCTTCACACGGGTCAAGCGGTTCTACGCGGACGTGGACCGGATGCTGGCTCTCACCCGCGAGGACGCAGACCTGTGGATCGGGGAAGGTATGAACAATGTGGGTTGCATGCCGAACCCACTTCCGTTCTTCCCCGAGGCCCCTTCTCAACGGACCGCGAGGCGTGTGGTCAGCATCGGTCGACTCCACGAGGAGAAGGGAGTGGATCTGCTTCTCGATTCCTGGGCCGAGATCGCCCCGGACCACCCTTCCTGGACGCTGGCGATCTACGGTGCGGGCCCGGAGGAAGAACCGCTGAAGAAGCAGGCAGCGGATCTTGGAATCATCGACTCGGTGGAGTGGAAGGGTCTCACCAGGGATGTGCTCGGGGCACTGCATGGAAGCTCGGTCTTTGCACTTCCATCGCGGGGGGAAGGTTTTCCTCTGGCGCTTATGGAGGCCATGGCCACAGCCCTGCCGTGTGTAGCTTTCGACGTGAGTCCTGGAGTACGGGAGATCATCACCGACGGAGAGAGTGGGCTGATTGCACCGGAAGGGAACACCCGCGTTTTTGCACGACATCTGGACAGGCTGATCTGCGATCAGGACCTGCGAAACCGCATGGGTGAACAGGCTCGCAGGGATATTCAGCGCTTCTCCCCAGGCGAGGTAGTGAGCCGTTGGGAGAGTCTCTTCTCCTTGTTGTATCGCTAGCGGATCCGCTCGTCGATGTCGTGCGGTGGGGCCGGTAGTCCATCTTGTTCAAGATTCGATGTGCCAGGAGCCGATCCTGCTCTGCGCCTCCAGCAAGGTCGCCGGGGCGGCGTCCCGACCTGTGGAAGCGGTGTCAGGGCGGTTCCTTCTCCGAGGCAATTCGGCGTTGCCCGATCACCAGCGTCGTCGCCAGGTTCACTCTCATCCGGCCGACGCTGTTCCAACTCCCGGTCGAATCTCCGTAGAGGCTGCACTCCCGGCTGCTGTTGTTCGGCTCGATCCATTGTGCGCGTGCCTGTGGCTTCTGCCATCGGGCTGCGCCCGGCCGGAGGATCGAGTGATTGGCCAACGCGCAGCGCTTTCGGCGCTCTGACTGTGCTCGTGTCGCCAAAGGGTTGTGCTGGCGGGTCCTGGACCCCGCTGCTCGGTGAGGGCCAGGGCCGGCACACTGCGAGTCATCAGGCGGCGATGTCTCCCCGGCGCGTACCGGCGGTGGGGTGAGGCCCCACCTCCTTACCGGTCGTGGCGTCACGCTCTGCAGGCCATACGGGTGATGCCGGCGCCAGCTGTGTTCGGGGCGAGTCGGGCGGCGTGGGCCTCTCGCCCGTTGCCGCCCGTTCCGACGCCTGTTCCACGGCGCCGAGGGCGCGGCGGCGGGTGAGCGCCTCTGCCGCAATCAGGATCAGTGCGAGTGTCCCGGCCAACGCGGGCCAGTAGACGTAGCGGTAGTTGGCCTGCGGGGCGGTCGGTAGGTAGCACGCGATGTAGAGCACGGAACTCAGTCCGAGCAGTCGCAGTTCCCTGGACCATGGGCCCGGCCAATGCCGACGGAGCGTCAGTACCAGTGCGACAGCCAGCCAGAACCATGCCTGGAAGAGCCACGGAATGTCGTGGGCGAAGCCCATCACGTAGGACCTCATGATGGCGTCGAACGTCGGATCCACCTTGACGTTCTTCGGTGTGCCGTCGAATGTGCCGCTGGCGTAGCGCAGATTGCCCTCGAAGAGCAGTCGGGCGAAGGTCCGGGTGCGGTACTTCAGGTAGCCGGCGGCCTCGTGCGGCATCTGTTGCACCCACATCTTCACCAGCACATCCGCCTCATCGGCTGTGAAGTGCGGACCGATGCTGTCCCTGTATCCGGGACGGTGTGGGTAGCACGTGAAATATGCGTCCCACAGGATCTTCTTTCTCTGGCAGTTTTGCGCGGTGCGCACGAGGTCGTTTTGGAACGAGGAGGTGGCACCGGCCTGTTCGGCGGCGGACCGAACCTCTTGTGGGGTGAGGACGTGAGTCACGTCGTCCAGCGGAATCTGCGCGTATTGGCGAGTGGCCATGGGGTGGGTGACCGATGAGACCACCACGCTGCCGACCACGGCAAACGCCAGCAGGGAACCGCTGGCGATCAGCCACCGGCGCCTGCCGGGAGCTGGCCAGAGGGCGAACACGAGCATCGGAAGGAGGGGCAGGACGGCAGGGAAGGCATTCTTGCGGACCAAGATGGCGTAGGCCAAGAAGAGCAAGCCCAGCGCCAGCAGGGCCCAGCGTGCCCGGCCGTGTCCCGCCGGCAACTCACGCGCGAAGAGTGCGATCGCGCACACGGCGAGCAGCGCATAGGCCATGTGGACGTCTTTCCACACGACCCCGGTGAAGTTGGCGATGTGCGGGGCGAGGCCGAATGTGAGCATCAACAGCGACAAGGGGCGGCTTCCCGTCCGCTTCCACAGTGCGACGGCAAGCACCCACAGAGTTCCCCAGAGCACGGCTGTCTGAAGTGCCGCCATCGTCGAGAGTGCTCCAGTGGTGTGGATAAGGACGCGCCAGAGCAGCGCCATGACCGGCGGATGCCAGTCGGTCACCGGCCGTGCGGCCCTTGCCTGGAGGAGCTGTTCGATGCTGTCGGCGGTGAGGAAGCCGGGGTGGAAGACGGTGGAGACGACGTAGCCGCAGACCGCGGCCATCAAAGCCAAGTACCCAGGCCAGAGCCTGTCGCCGCACCATGCTCCGGTACAACGGCGAATCAATCCGGGTACGTCGGAGGAGTCTTCTCGATGCGAAGTGAAGACAAGTCCTCGGTAGACGGTAAAGCGGACCCAGGTTGCCACAGCCCATCCGGCCAGGCGAGCCGCGTTGTCGCTCAAGGCCGAGGAGAGGCCAAACAGCTGATGAGACACGTACACGGGTGCGGCGGTGATTGCGAGGCCCACCAGATTGACTCCGACGAACCAGGCCACCTCGCGCGCATCGACCGGCCCCTTGCGGTCGCGGTAGGTCCAGTAACGGTTTCCGAACCAACTGACCAGCATGGCCAACAAAGTAGCGACGACCGAGGCGCTGACCGGGAAGGCGTGCAGCGGACCCTCACCCGGTGGGCCGAAAGCGAGAAGGTTGAAACTCGCCGTCTCCACCACGAATGCGAGCGCGCCTACAGTTCCGAAGGCCGCGACCTCTCGCCAGATGGTCCGCATCCACGCGGGTGAACGTCGAAACCAAGCCGTCTGCTGCAGCATGACGCTGAAGGTAACGTATGGGGCAAAAGCTACCAAATCTGACTGTCGCTCATGAGAGGGCGCGTTGACCGGCAGCAGGGAACCCAGAGGCCGAGGAAGTCCCGATGAAACCCACCGTCGCGTGCGTCGTTCCCTGTTACAACGAGGAAGCAGCCGTCGGCAAAGTCGTACGCGACCTGCGCGCGGCCCTTCCCGAGGCGATCATCTATGTCTATGACAATGCCTCCACCGACAACACCGTCGCCGAGGCCCGCGCTGCCGGCGCCGTCGTGCGACACGAGCCCCGCAAGGGCAAAGGCAACGTCATCCGCCGTGCCTTCGCCGACATCGAGGCCGACGCGCTCCTCATCATCGACGGCGACGACACCTACGACGCCTCCCAGGCCCGCAACATGGTCGACCTGCTCTTCGAAGGCCCTTACGACCAGGTCGTCGGAGCACGCCGCGAGAGCGTCGACACCGCCTACCGCCCAGGTCATGCGGCCGGCAACAGGATGCTCACCGGCGCCGTCCGCTTCCTCTTCGGCAACGACGTCAGCGACATGCTCAGCGGCTACCGGGTCTTCTCACGCCGTTACATCAAGTCCTTCCCCGCCCTGTCTCGCGAGTTCGAGACCGAGACAGAGATGACCGTCCACGCGCTCAGCCTGCGACTTCCCACAGCCGAATTGGAGGTCGGCTTCAAGGACCGGCCTGCGGGCAGCGTCAGCAAGCTCCGCACCTACCGCGACGGTTGGCGCATCCTGAAGCTCATCCTGGGGCTGGCACGCAGGCAGCGCCCCTCCCAGTTCCACGCTGTCATCGCTGGCGTCTTCACCATCGTCGCCCTCGCCCTGGGCCTGCCCGTCGTGGTCGAGTTCGCCCACACCGGCACCGTGCCGCGACTGCCCACCGCCGTTCTCGCCTCAGCAATCATGATCATCGCAGTGCTCGTGCTGCTCGTCGGCTACATCCTGGAATCGTTCAAACACATGCGCCAGGAACAGGCCAGCCTCGCCCACCTCGGATACTCCGCCCCCTCCCGAGGCGCGGAGTTGGTGCCAGTGAGTCTCGTGAACACAGCATCCGACCGAGCTCCGCGTCCCTGAAACCCGTGGGCATCAGTCGAGAAGGTATGTGGGCGCCGCCGCATGCGTCTGAGATCCGTTAGGCCCCCTGCCGGACGTCGACGTCACTCACGGCGTCGCCTCTGTCCTCGCTTCTTCTTGGGAGCTTCTTCCTCTTCCTCGTCCTCTGCCCCGTCTTTGTCTTCCGCCCCCTCTTCGCCCTCCGTTCCCTCTTCGTCTTCGTCCTCGTACGCGCCCTCCGCTCCCTCTTCCTCTTCGCCCTCGTACGCGCCCTCCGCTCCCTCTTCGTCTTCGCCCTCGCCTGCGGAGTCGGCGCCTTCCTCGGGCTCCTCACCCTCCGACTCCTCCTGCTCGGCCTCTTCCTGTTCGACGGCGTCATCGTGGGACACGACGACTTCTCCGTCACGGATTTCGCCGCGCCAGCCCTCGGGTTCTTCGTTGGTGAGGGTCACGTATCGCTGGAAGTTCTTGAAGTCCAGTCGCATGCGGCGCCCTTGCGCCCGCCAGAGGTTGCCCGTCTTCTCGAAGAAGCCCGACGGGTAGTACTCGACCACGAGGACGACTCGGGTCAGGGTGGGCGCCAGCTCGTGGAAGCTGACCGCGCCGCGGGTGCTCCCCTTGGCTCCCTCCGAGGTCCACACGATGCGGTCGTCAGGAATCTGTTCCTGGACGGTCGCCTTGAAGCTGCGCGACGAAGGGCCGACTTTGACCTTCCAGTCGCTCCCGCCCTCATCGTCCTTGGAGACGTCGCGAACACCCTTGGCGAAGCTGCTGAACTTGTCGTACTGCGTCCAGTAGTCATAGGTGTCCCGGAGCGGCACTCCGACATCGAGAACCTCGATGATGTTCATGACCTTGCCGCCGCTGGCCTTCCGCTTCCCTTTCCCCCCACCGAAGGCGCTCTTGGCCTTCTCCACGACGTTGTCCTTGACACCCTTGGCCTTCTCCGAAACGAAGGCCTTCAGCGGTGAGTCGCCCTGGAGGATGCGGGACCCGATAGCGGGAAGCGAGCCACTCTCGGCCGAATCGCTGAGCTGTCCGGCGGCGTCCGTCAGTTTGTCGCCGGCTTTCTCTGCGAGGTTCTCCACCTGCGCGGACACGAACTTGGACAGCTCTCCACGGAGCTTGTCCATGCCCGACGCGCCTTCTTTCGACTTGTCCGTTTCCTTCTCGGCCATGGCTGCCTACCTCCCACGACCGGCGCGCTTGGACGCTGCTCGCTTCGATGACGTCGTCTTCGAGGCAGCGGACTTCTTGGCCGGAGCGGTCTTCTTCGCGGCGGTCTTCTTCGCCGGCGGCTTCTTCGCCACCCGAGGCTTGTCTCCGCTGGCGGGAGCGGCCTTCTTGCCTGTTGCGGGCGCGGATGCCTTGCGCGACCCATCCGGTCGTGAACCGCGGCTCCTCCGCGGCTTCACCTCCGGTTCTTCTTCCCCTTCCTCTTCTGGTTCTTCTTCCTCTGCTTCCTCCTCTTCGGCTTCCTCCTCGTCCTCGTATCCGGCTTCCGGTTGTTCCTCTTCCTCTTCTCCTTCTTCGGCCTGATCCTCGTACTCGCCCTGGGGCTCTTCTTCCTCTTCCCCCTCCTCGTTCTCCGCGTCTCCCTCCGGCGCGTCCTGCTCCTCGTCCTCCTCGCCCTTGCTCTCGTCCTCGTCCTCTTCATCCGGCTTCTCCAGGAGTCGGGCCGTACGCTCACTGAGGCTGCCTGCAAGCGTGCTCATCCCCCGATCGGCAGCGGCGGTCATCGCCTTGCGGCCCGCCTCCAGCACTTCCCCTCGCAACTGCTCCTGCAACTCGGCGACCTGCGGGATCTCCCCCAGTCTGCGCATCCCTTCGGCAGCAAGCTGGCGAGGCTCAAGGCCGAAGCGCCGGCCCGCCAGATAGGTCGCGATGGACAGAGCGAGCCGGCCCTTCTTAGTACGGCCCAGCACATAGCCGCCCACTACCGCAGCCGCGAGAGCCACCTTTTCCTTGTCCTCCATGATCTCGTCACCTTCGATCCTTCGACGTGGAACAGGTCTGCGCGACATGCAGCCGGTCGAGCAGCCGTTCCTCTTCTCGTTCGAACTCCTCCAGGCTGATGCCTCCGTCCTCAAGCTCCCGGTTCAGCAGAACCCGGACACAGCACTGAAGCGCCGCGCGGCCCGGAGACCGTTTGGTCAGAGTTCAACTCCGATCAGCACACGAAGCCTGCGGTACACATACAGCACTCCGTATACATGTTCGAGCGACACGCCGTTCACCCGGGCGCGATAGGTCGCCCGCGAGTCAGCCGATGCTCTGCGCCAGCGGTTCGCTAGCAGTTGCGCTGGTGGCGCCCTCTTGCTGCTCGTACTGGGAAAGTGCCAGACCAAGGCCGAAGAAAGTCGGGGCCCATTCGCCGACGTAGATTCCCCAGCGGTCGGCCCGGGCGATGTCGAGGCCAGGCTCCATCTTCAAGGAGCCGGCCCAGGCGACGACGGTGAGGCCTATGGATGCCATCGCGGCCAGGTACGCGTGTTCGCTGCGGATACCCATGTCATGCATCCTCTTGATGATCACAATGTGCTCCGTTCGCTAGCCCTCTCGACGGAGTACCCGGACCACTCCACCCAATTCGGACTATTCGTCTGAAATATGACTTTGTGCGGAGCTCGCGGGCTGGCACCCTGCACGCCTCGCGTGACACTGCCACGCCCCCTCCTTGGTCCGGCCGATCCATCCCCATTTCACCTAGCCATCGAGCTCTTGTGTCTACGGAGAGCGAGTCATGGCCGCCAGACAGAGGCCGCGGACGGTGTCGCCGGGCGGCCGGTGCCAGAACCGGGCCGGAACACGGGCGCGCCCGGACCTCCGGCTGTATCGCCGCGGAAATGATCACCCTTCACCCACCGGGCATCCCCGAGGTCCTGCCCCGCGAACGACTGACCGAGCCCATGCGGTACCTGACCACGGGCGTCGCGGCCGGAATGTTCCTGCCCGATGCCGAGGACCTGTACCTGAAGAAGGTCCGGTTCGGCGCCGAAGACTCAGCGGTCTCACGGTTTCTGGCCGACGAGCCGCGCTGTTCTCGTGGCCCCGCGGGGCGGATGTCGCGGCGTACGCGGTGCCTTCAGGCCTCCGGGCGGACGTCGCGGTTCTCGAATTCGCGCCGGACGCCGGCCCCGTCGTCGTCCACCAGTCCTGCCTGGTCAGGCAGTTCGAGCAGACGGGAGCAGTGCTCGCACAGCATCGTCCCGCCCTCGGACGGGACGGCCGGCCTGCTTCCACACGCCTTGCACGCGCCCACGCCTCGGTTCTGGCCAGGGGTGTGTCGTTCTTCCATCAGGCAACTCCCAGTCACTCATGCGGTTACGTACGTATGAGATGGGTGGATCCGGGTCGAGGCGTGGATTCCGGGGTCAGGGGTGGAGGAGCGTCTTGACCATGGCGTCCTCCTTGGCCTGGAACATCGCGTAGGCCTTGGGGGCGTCCTCCAGCGGCATGTCGTGGGTCTTGAAGGAGTCCACGCCGAGCGGATCGGCTTCGGTCAGCAGGGGCAGGATGTCCTCGACCCAGCGCCACACGTTGGCCTGGCCCATCCGCAGCTGGATCTGTTTGTCGAACATGGTCAGCAGCGGCATGGGGCTGGCCGCTCCGCCGTACACGCCGGAGACGGAGACCGTGCCTCCGCGCCGTACGAGCTCTATGGCGGTATGCAGGGCGGTCAGCCGGTCCACGCCGGCCCGCTCCATGAGCGGCTGCGCGACGCTGTCCGGAAGCAGGGTGGTGACCCACTGGGCGGCCTTCGCGAACGGTGCTCCGTGTGCTTCCATCCCGACGGCGTCGATGACGGCGTCGGTGCCCCGTCCCTCGGTCAACTCGTGTACGGACTCGGTCAGTTCGGTTCCCTCGCGTCGGGCGTCGAAGCAGGTGACACCGTGGGCGGAGGCGCGGGAGAGCCGGTCGGCGACCGGGTCGATCCCGATGACCAGACCGGCCCCGCGGTGCTGTGCGATCCGGGTCGCCATGTCACCGATCGGGCCGAGCCCGAGGACGGTCACGGTGCCGCCGTCGGGGATGTCGGCGTACTCGACCGCCTGCCAGGCCGTCGGCAGGACGTCGGACAGATAGACGTAGCGGTCGTCCGGTGGCCCGTCCGGGACCTTGATGGGCAGCCTGTTGCCGAACGGGACCCGTAGCAGCTCGGCCTGGCCGCCCGGGACCTGACCGTAGAGCTTGGTGTACCCGAAGAGCGAGGCACCGGTGCCGCGTTCACGGACCTGTGTGGTCTCGCACTGCGAGTGCAGCCCGCGGTCGCACATGTGGCAGTCGCGGCACGAGACGTTGAACGGGATCACGACGCGGTCGCCCGGCTTCAGGGCGTGGACCTCGGGCCCGACATACTCGACCACGCCCATGGGCTCGTGCCCCAGGATGTCCCCGGGGTCCAGATAGGGACCGAACAACTCGTAGAGATGAAGGTCGGATCCACAGATGCCGCTCGACGTGATCCGTACGATCACATCGTCGGCCTTCTCGATCCGCGGATCCGGCACGGTCTCCACACGGACGTCCCTCTTGCCGTGCCAGGTCAGTGCGCGCATGAGAACTCCTTCTGTCGCGGGTCTCGGCCGCCGCGTCGGTCAGGCGCTGGTCGGCGGGCCCGGGATGTGCTGGTTGTAGCGGTCGGCGGCCCGGTCGTTGAGGCCACTGCCCAGCCTGCGTACCTTCTCCGTCCAGGTGGAGGCCGTCCGATCGA
This sequence comes from Streptomyces rhizosphaerihabitans, assembly GCF_025399795.1. Taxonomy (GTDB): domain Bacteria; phylum Actinomycetota; class Actinomycetes; order Streptomycetales; family Streptomycetaceae; genus Streptomyces; species Streptomyces rhizosphaerihabitans. The sequence goes on from NZ_JAODTZ010000092.1 coordinate 9,836, forward strand.
TGCCGTGGCCCTGCTCGATGCCGTGCCCCGCCGCGCCGGCGCCGCCGTGCGCGGCCGGGGGAGAGGGCAGGAGCCGCGCGGCGAGGCCGCTGAGCCGGGTGACCGCGGCCGGCGCCACACCGTGCGCCACCGACGCGGCACGCGCGGCGGGAGTCAGCACCAGGCGGGTCCTGCGCTTCTCCAGCGCCCGCACGATGCGCTCCGCCGCACGGTCGGCGTCCATCGAGAGGACGGGCGTCCCCGAGAGAGCCGAGAACCAGGCGAACTCCCGAGAGGAGCGTCCGCCGAACTCGGCCTGAAGATGCGAGCCGGTGCGCATCAGCCCGGGATGGACGGTCGTGACGCTGAGATCGTCTCCGGTCGTCTCGGCCCGCAGTCCCTCGCCCAACGCTCCGACGGCGGCCTTGGCGCACGAATACGGCAGCAGATGCGGAACGGCGAGCAGCCCGCCGACCGAGCCGATGAGACACAGCCGGCCTCCCGCCTCACTCGCGCGCAGGGAGGGGAGTGCCGCCATGGCCGTGTTCACGGCGCCACCGAAGATCGTGTCCATGGCGTCCTCGAAGGCCCCGCTGTCGAGCGACGCCACCGGGGCCACCTGGATGACACCGGCGTTGGCCACGACGATGTCCAGCCCGCCGTGCCGGGCATCCGCCCGCCGGACCACCGACTCCACGGCATGCCGGTCACGGACGTCACACACCGCGGTGGAGAACTTCTTGCCGGTCCTCTCCTCGGCCCATTCGGCGCCGCGTCGCAGTTCGTCCTCGTCGCGGGCCGCCATCGTGACCAGGCAGCCGCGCTGGGCCAGCCGCGCGGACAACAGCAGCCCGAGGCCCCTGGACCCGCCCGTCACCAGTGCGGACAGGCCGGCCAGATCCGACCGGCGTGGAGTCGATGCCACGTTCATCACCTCGCTAGGGGAAGGGGCTCCGAGTACCCGGATCGGGTGCGCACAGACGTGCGCTCCGAGACGAAAGCCGTTCGGCGCTCCGAGCGCTCCGAGGTGTGCGGAAGGCCCAGGCGGTTGGGGCGGCCGGGGGGTGAGGGCGGTTCGGGCGGCTGGGCATCAGCCGGCACCCTCGCTGCCGAACGACCCGCTCGACCCGGATGTCTAGCCCTACCACCCGCGAACCGGCGGTGCTGGCCGGACGCGGGACGGTCCGGCGATCACCCGCATCATCACGAACGAGAGGGGTACTTGCGCGTCACGCCACACCCGCGCGAGGAAATGAGGACGTCGTGAGCGAGCCCCGCCCGCAAGGCCCCGGGACCGGTGAGGGGCCGATGCCGAAGCCCATACCGAAGGACCTGCCCGATCAGCAGGCCGCACCCGACGAAGACCCCTTGGACGTCGTCGGCGAACCCGGACAGTCGACCCAGAGCCACCGGACCGGCGCGGAGCCCAGCCGCGCGGAAGGCGAAGCCGAGGACTCGGAGAAGCCCCGCACAGAGGTCCCCGACACGGACGAGGCGGGCACCGGCCCCAGGGGCGCCCCGCACTCCGGCAGCCCCCGCCCCGAGCACCCGGTGCCGGACGAGCCGACGGACTGACACCCTCGCGCTCTGCGGGCGCTCGGGCGGGTGACGCGGGCAGCGAGGCCCGCGACCGCCGACCGAACCGGCGCCGGAAGGGAGTCACGATGGGCGTGCGAACGTGGATCGCCGAGTGGCCCGTCTACCGTCCCTCACCGGCCCCAACCTGCTGGGGAGCGTGGCAGCGCCGCCGTGTCACCCCGCACGAAGCGGCTGAGGCCCCACACCGACACCGCCGAGCGGGTGGTGCAGTCGGTCTGCCCCTACTGCGCGGTCGGCTGCGGCCAGCAGATCTACGTCAAGGACGACAAGGTAGTCCAGATCGAGGGCAACCCCGCCTCACCCGTCAGCCGAGGCCGCCTCCGCCTCAAGGGCTCGGCCACCCTCCAGCTCACCACCGGCTCCGAGCGCCGGCACGAGGTCCTGTACCGGCGCTCGTACCCCACCGACTGGGAACCGCTGGATCTGGAGACGGCGATGGACACGGTCGCCGACCGGGTGGTCGAGACCCGGCGCCGCGCCTGGAGGTGAGAGAAGGACAACCTACGCACCGCCCGCACGCTCGGCATCGCGAGCCTCGGCGGCGCGACCCTCGACAATGAGGAGAACTACCCAGTACGCGGACTGCATCGCCGGCTACCTTTCCTCGGCGGCCTCACCGGAGCGGGCTCGGTGTTCGCCGCCAAGGCTAAGCTCAGCGACCACCCACGCACCGCCACCGCGATGAAGGTCTCCTCCCCCGCCGCCGTTTCACTGCCCGCCGCCGCGCCGGTGCCCCCAGGTGTGCCGGGATCGGCTGCCGTTGCCGCCCTGATCGTCGGCGCGTAGTTCCCGGCACCGAAGGCGTGGACACGGGGTAGTTGGTTGCCTTCTTAAAAACACCTGCGCCTTCCGTGCGGCAACGCGGATGACGACCGGGCGCGGTCCGGCCGCTTGGTGCTCCGCTTGGACCCGCCCCGCGGACCGCTGCTCAACGCCATGAGCCGGGGTACTCGGCGCGCATGGCGAAATTCAGCCTTCAGGGCGGAAAGAACAAAATGGTGTCGCCGACGTGCCGACGCCCGAGGAGGCTGGGCCCGGGCCCGAGGTGGAGGAGCGGGCGCCGGATAGGCCGACGGAGCTGCCGAAACGGGCGTGGGGCAAGGTCTTGTCTGGGAGTCTGCGGGAGTTCAAGAAGGACGAGCTGACCGACCGGGCGGCCGCCCTGACCTACTACGGGGTGCTCGCGCTGTTCCCTGCCCTGCTGGCCCTGGTCTCCCTGCTGGGCATCACCGGAAAGTCGACCACGGACAAGGTCCTGGACAATCTCCAACAGTTCGCACCCGGTCCGGCCCGCGACATCATCACCGGCGCGGTGGAGCAGCTGCAGGGCAATGCCGGCCTCGGCTCCATCGTCGCCGTCGTCGGTCTCGTCGTGGCCATATGGTCCGCGTCCGGCTACGTCGCGGCGTTCATGCGCGCCGCGAATGCCGTCTACGACATGCCCGAGGGCCGGCCGGTCTGGAAGATCCTGCCGGTGCGTGTCGGCGTGACGGTCGTCCTGATGGTGCTGGCGGTGGTCAGTGCGCTGATCGTGGTCTTCACCGGTGGTGTGGCCCGCCAGGTGGGCACGGCGCTGGGGGTCGGGGACACCGCGCTGACGGTGTGGTCGATCGCCAAGTGGCCGGTCCTTGTCGTGCTGGTCACCGTCATGATCGCGATCCTGTACTGGGCGTGCCCGAACGCGAAGGTGAAGGGCTTCAAGTGGATCACTCCGGGCAGTTTCCTGGCCCTGGTGATCTGGATGATCGCCTCCGCCGGATTCGCGTTCTACGTGGCCAACTTCGCGTCGTACAACAAGACCTACGGCACGATGGCCGGCGTCGTCGTCTTCCTGGTGTGGCTGTGGATCAGCAACCTGGCCATCCTCCTCGGCCTGGAGTTCGACGCCGAGGCGGTACGCCAGCGAGCCATCGCCGGCGGGCTCCCGCCCGAGACCGAGCCCTACACCCAGCCCCGCGACACCCGGAAATGGGACGAGGACGACCTGCGCCGCCTGAACGAAGGCGAAGAATGACCGCCGGGTGCCGGGTGGGTATGTATTGGATCGCCTGGGATATCCGCAGCTCATGAGATTGATAGCGGGGTTGGGCAAAGCGGATCGGCATCTGACGCAGCGGGCTGCCGCCCGCATTCCACCTGCCATCGGCCGGCTGCTGTCGGCGGTGGAGGAGGCGGCGGAGAGCAGCAAGCTGTGGTGCGGCGCCGCGGCGGTCATGACGGCGTTCGGCGGAGGGCGCGGGCGCAGGTCCGCAGTCTCGGGGCTTGCCGCGCTCGCCGTCGCGCAACTGGTGTCCAACGGGGTGTGCAAGCAGCTGATCGACCGGCCCCGCCCGCCCAAGGAGTGGATCGAGCACGATGAGGTCGAGGACCGGCCCGACTCCTCCTCCTTCCCCTCGGGCCACACCGCGGCCGCCGTGGCCTTCACAGCCACCATCGCGCCCATGTGGCCGCTGGCGGGCACCCTCTGCACGGTGCCCGCCACTCTGCTGGCCGTCGAGCGAGTGCAGTCGGGCGCCCATTACCCCACCGATGTCGCCGCTGGCGCCCTGATCGGCCTCGGCAGCGCCTGGCTCACGTTGCATGTTCCGCGTCTGCTGCGGCATTGCCTCTAGCGGCCCCGCACCGACCCCGCAGTGCATCCCTGTTCGAGCCAGATCGTTTTTTCTCCTGAACTCCACGGTCCGGGGTACTCGCGCAGTCACCGGACAGCCTGGACTCCCCGATGAGCACGGTCTGGCCGACAGGAACGAAACAGAGCTGGAGGTGATCGCGTGTCGAGTACACAACCGCACGGCTTCGGGGCGGGCCGAGAGAAGCACGACGTGGGGCACGAGCCGGTGGGTGAGCTGGTGCAGCAGGCCTCGCAGCAGCTGACCGAGCTGGTGCGCGGCGAGATGAAGCTGGCGCAGGCGGAGATGACGGAGAAGGGCAAGCGCTACGGCAGGAGCGGGTCGCTGTTCGGCGGTGCCTCACTGGTCGGCTTCCTGATGCTCCAGGCGCTGGTCGCCGGCGTGATCGCAGCTGTGGCCCTGGTGGTGCCGGTGTGGGCCGCGGCCCTGATCGTCACCGCTGTTCTCGGCGTCATCGCCGCGGTCCTGGCTCTCAGCGGCAAGAAGCAGGCCGGTAAGGCCGCCCCGCCGACACCCCAGAGCACGATCGAGAACGTCAAGGCCGACGTGGCCGAGATCAAGAGGAGCGCACACCGATGACCCACACGCCCGCCGACCCGCAGAGCGCCCCCAGCCCCGAACAGCTCCGTGAGCAGGTCGAGCAGACCCGCCACGAGCTTGGGCAGACCGTCCAGGCCCTAGCCGACAAGACCGACGTCAAGGCCCGCGCACACCAGAAGGCCGGCGAGCTGAAGGAGCAGGCCGTCGTCAAGGCTGACGTGCTCAAGGCCCAGGCTGCGAAGGCCACCTCCCAGGTCCAGGACATGCTGCCCGACTCGGTCAAGGACAAGGCCGCCCAGGCGGCGGGGCAGGTCCGCGCTACGGCGGCTCGCGCCGGACGGGTGTGGGAGGAGAAGGCGCCCGCACCCCTGCGGCAGAAGGCGGCCCGGTCTGCGCAGCTGGCGCGGGACAACCGCACCGTGCTGCTGGTCGCTGCTGCCGCGGGCGTCACTGTGCTGTGGCTGGCCGGCCGCCGCAAGAAGGGCTGAGCAGATGAAAGCCTCGAAGATCGCCTACAAACCGGTCGGGCTCGCCTTGGGCGCTGTCAGCGGCGTGATCGCCGGGGCCGCTTTCAAACAGGCATGGAAGGTACTCGGTCACGACAAAGACGCTCCCGACGCCACCGACGAGGACCGCACGTGGAGCGAGGTTCTCCTGGCGGCGACGCTCCAGGGCGCCATCTTCGCTGCGGTCAAGGCCGCCGTCGACCGCGCCGGCGCCGCCACTACGCGCAGCCTGACGGGAACCTGGCCCGGCTGACAAAGCAACGTGGGGGCCGGCAGGACGCGGAGTCCGGTCCCACGCCAGCCACTGCCACCACGACCGACGCCACCTTCCGGACCGGCATCAGAGTGGTCTGACAGCGGACAGACGTCGAGGTCCGTCACGTTGCCGAACCCCGATGATCTCTCTTTCGACCGACATCGGCTGGGATCTGGACCAGCTGCTCCTGCAGTACGCCCCGTCCCCGCAAACCGGCACAGCATGGTGGACCGACGGGACCGCTATGTCACGTTTTGTGCACCCGTGACGGGACACTCGGCGCTTGTGGTGCTCAGTCTGCATCGCAAGGAGAGCCACCGCACAACCTGCAACGACGAGAGGTCCCGCAATGGCGAATACAGCGAAGCAGCCCCCGCAGGGGCCAGGACCGCGCAAATCCGACGGAGAGCGTCAGCTGCGCTGGGGCCCGTCCGTGGACGACGAGTCACAGCAACCGAACCCCAGCGCCCACCGCAGCTTCCACCCCGACAAGTACGCCCCTGAGCCCGACAGGCCCCGCAAGGTGCCTACGAAGGAAGAGAAAGAGGCATCGGGAGTGGGCACACCCTCAGACAGCTTGACCGCGAGTGGCGAAGACCGAAGAAAGTCCGAAGGCATGCACGACACCGGACGCCGCGGAGAATCCCGCCGCCCCAGCGGCACGAAGGACGCCTCGGCCTATACCGGCGTCAACCCCGACGATTCTTCCGCCGGGGATGGAAGCCGCTGAGGGGGATGTGAACGGCCGCCGAACACGCTTGGCCAACCAGCGGCATGCAGGCGGGCTGTCCTCCCGTCCGGGCCCGACTGCTGGGCTGACCCTCAACTACCAGCACGCGCAGTAACACCAGGCCGGCCGTGGGAGCAACTCCCGCCCGCAGTCGTCTTGGAGACGCGCATCCGGCGCAGCAGAGTGCGAGTGAGGCGAGTGTCCAGCGTGGTGCGCCAGGTGACGTCGGGATACAGGGAACGCAGATGTGACAGTGCGCTGGTGCTCAGCCCGCAGTCGCGGAACGGTTCGTCCAGGACGACGTCGGTGATCACGCCCTCGGCGCACCTGTCGCACGCTCGATAGGTCACACGCCCGATCACCCTGCGGATGTGTACCAGCAGGAGACAGGGCCTTGCCCTGGGCAAGGCCCTAGTAGTGCCTGGTCAGGTTGATATGGATGTGGGTATGTCGCGGTGGCAGGTGGGGCAGGCGCCGGTCCAGAGGGCGAGGAGTGTCTGTAGCTCGCGGACGACCCGGTAGAGGCTCAGGCCGGCGCCGGGTCTTTTGGGGCCTGGGCCAGTCGTTGCAGGGCGCAAAAGGCGTGCGCGACGGAAACAAGGGTGACGTGGTGGTGCCATCCGTTCCAGGTGCGGCCCTCGAAGTGAGCCAGTCCCAGGGCCTGTTTCATCTCCCGGTAGTCGTGCTCGATGCGCCAGCGGAGTTTGGCGAGGCGGACCAGGGCGGTCAGGGGCATGCCGGAAGGCAGGTCGGACAGCCAGTACTGCACCGGCTCACTCTCGCCGACGGGCCATTGGGCCAGCAGCCAGCACACGGGCAGTTCCGGGCCGTCGACGTTCTGGCGGACCTCTCGTCCGGCAGGCCGGATGCGCAGGGCCACGAAACGGGAGTACATCCGCCTGCGGCCCGATCGGCCGGTGCCGGGCCGGGAGCCCTCCCGCCACTGCACCGGCCGAGCCGCCTGCCGACCTGCCGCGAGGACCAACTCCTTCACCGACCGCGGCTTGTCGGGATACTTCGCCACCGGCGGACGTCCCAACCCGGAGTACGGCTCGGCCACCGGCACCGCGTCGGCGCTCTGGGCCGACAGTGTGGCGGAGATCCCCACCACATAGTTCAGGCCGCGTTCCTGCAGTCCGTGCCGGAAGGCGGCGGCGTCTCCGTATCCGGCGTCGGCGACGGCCAGCGGCACCTCGAGTCCCCAGGAGCGGGTCTCATCCAGCATGTCCAGGGCCAGCTGCCACTTCTCCACATGACCGACATCGTCGGGGATGCCGCAGGCCGCACGTCGGGCGATCTTGTCCGCGTCGGCCTTCGGCGAGGCGGGATCCCAGCTCGGGGGCAGGAACAGCCGCCAGTTGACCGCCGCAGAAGCGTGGTCGGACGCGAGGTGGAGCGAGACGCCGACCTGGCAGTTGGTGACCTTGCCCGCGGTGCCGGTGTACTGCCGCGACACACACGCCGAGGCACTCCCGTCCTTCAGAAAGCCGGTGTCGTCAAAGATCAGGGCGTCCGGCCCGATCGCCTTCTCCATCCGCCAGGCGAGCTGGGCCCGGAGATGTGCCGGATCCCAGGGGCTGGTGGTGATGAAGTTGGCCAGTGCCTGACGATTGCCGTCCTCCCCGAGCCGGGCGGCCATCGGCTCGACCGACTTGCGCTGACCGTCGGTCAGCAGCCCCCGCAGATAGACCTGCCCCCACCGGCGCTGATCCTTGCGCGCGAACGGCTCGAACACCTCCGCCGCGAACGCCTCCAACTCACCACGCACCACAGCCATCTCGTCCGGAGTCACCCACTGTCAACGTCACACCGGGCCGACAGGACACGCACCACGACAACCGACCTGACCAAGCCCTACTAGAGCCGTCACAGGGCGAGGAAGGCTGAGCGCTCCCACCGGAGACCGGGTGGCGCGTGCGTGACGCGGATGTCGCGGCGTCGTTGAACAGCGTGACTCCATAAAGCCGGGCCCCGGGGATGTCATGGCTGATTCCCCGGGGCCCGTGGTGTGTCCGGGCCGGGGTCAGTTCTCACCGGCCGCCGTGGCGGCGACCCACGCGGCCGGGGTGGGTGTTGCCCTTCGGGGTGGAGGCGATGTGCGGGGCGAGCTGGTTCCAGGTGCGGGTGGTCACCCGGCCCAGGATCACGGTGGAGAACTGCTTGTGCCCTTTTGCGGCGTGAAAGCAGAAGCGGGGCGGGCGGCCACCCGGACAGGTGGCCGCCCACGCGCGCTGTCACAAGCTGAGGTAGAAGCGCACGGTCGTGCCGTCGTCGCCGGTGTGCACGCGCACCAGGTCGGCCACGTAGTGGACCAGCATCAGGCCCCGGCCGCCCAGCTGGCCGCGCTCCGGCGGGCGGCGGCCGGCCAGCGGATCGGTCAGCCGGCCCGCATCGCGGACCTCACACACCAGCTGCCCCTGCTCGGCCCAGACCGTGAGCGTCCCGCGGCCTCCGCCGTGGACCACGCTGTTGGTCGTCAGCTCCGCGACCGCCAGCTCCACATCCATCAGCTGCTCTCCGGCCAGGCCCAGCCGCATCGCCTGAGCGAGAGCGAACTGGCGGACCGCCGGAAGGTCCTCCCCGCCGTAGGAGAAGGCCGCGGCGTCCGGTGTCGGCGCAAGCGCCTGGTTGTACCGATCGACGACCGCCTGCCAGTCGTAGGCGTCACTGACCGACTCACGGCCCTCCCCGCTGATGACGGTCGGGTGGGTAACCTTCGCATCGGCGATCACATGCGGATCCAGCCGCACCTCGTCGTACGGGCACAGGATCGTCACCGCCCTGCCCTCGAACGCGGCATTGATCAGAGCCTCGTGCTGCGCGCACGCCGGGTACTCCACCGCGCTGCGCCCGGCCCAGATCGGTTCACCGATGATCCGCACCCGCCCCTGCGGGTGTGCGTCGGCGAACCCGCGCAGCACCTTGGGGATGATCCGCCCGGGATTGCGGCCGGCCTCGGTCATGTCCAGGAACAGGATGCCCTCGGCATCCACGCCCAGCCCGCTCTTGATCAGTTCCAGGTTGGGGCCGGGCACCGCGACGGCCATCGGCTCGCCGTTGGCCAGACCCTCGCGCAGGAACGACACCGTCTGCCGCGTGTACTCCTGCTCGGTGCGGTAGAACAGGGCAGGGTGCACGAACGCCTCGTGGGTGGTCACCGTGCTCATCACAGAACCACCTCGATCCGGTCCAGACCCGGCCAGAACATCTCCAAAACCCGCGGCAACTGCGGCGGCGGATGCTCCACCACGACCCGTCCGCCCGGCAGGTTCATGGCAGTGATCGCCAGCGCGCTCACCCCGGCCACGTCGACGAACACCACGTCCGCCAGCTCCACGTACGACACGCCCGCGTGCCGCCGGGCCAGCTCCGTCAGAGCCTGCTCCCAGGACGGACGCGTGAGGGCGCTGATCTCACCGCGGGCACGTATCCCAGAACGACCGCCGGGCAACGGGCTCACCTCCAACGCGACCTTCCCGGGCGCCACCGCGCCGGCTCCGCCCACCGCATGCGGGGCATCCACGCTCGGACTCCTTCACATCAAGGCACCTGCCGACCGCCCTGGCACGGGCAGGAGAGAAACTCCCCCAGCGCGGGAGTGTATCCCGGCAGACAGGCCAGCCCCGGACAGGTGCAGGCCCCTCCCTCCCAAGGCAATACCCCAGTGCGGACGGACGACTGGCCTTGATCGACATCGTTCGGCTCCAGCGCCCCACGCACGACCCCGACCCCAGGTCTCTTGAGGCCCGAGGCCAGTGCTGTCGGCGAACCAGCTGTTCGGACCAGGAGCCCGCGAGGACCTGCAACTGGGGAACCCGGTCAGCGGTGGCGGAGTTCCCCAGACCAGTTCCGAAGCTGGTCTTCAAGAACCGGGTTGTCGCCGCGGGCCACGGTCTGGAGCAGCTGGGCGCACACGGTCGCTTCGGCGGCGAAGCCGGCCGGGCTGCCCAGGACGGGGAAGGCATCGCGGACGCGGGCAGCGGTGTCCGGCTGGAGCAGGGAGTAGGCGTAGAGCGTGGCGGCGTCGAAGCCCTCCGGAGCCTGCCCCCATCCCTCCCAGTCCAGAAGCCGCAGGGGCGCGGCGAGGTTGGCCCAGTGCAGGTCGGCGTGGGCGGTGGTCCAGCAGGTCACGGCGGGCGCCGGGATGCCCACGAACTCGGGGATGGCCCGGTCCATGTACTGCTGACGTACGGCGACGCGGTCGGTGTCGACAGCCGCCACCTTCTCCAGCGTCCCGGCGAGTTCGGCCCACCAGGAGTCCGGCAGTTGGAGGTCGTGCTGGAGGATCGGGTCGTCGGACAGGACCGGCTGGTCCAACGCGCACCGACAACTCCGCCCGGTAGGCGGTGGCATCACCGACGGCTTCGTACATCCCCAGCAGCGCGGGCCGGTGTCCGTCGAGGTCACCGAAGGCCACCTGTGCGTCGGTGGCGCCGTCCCACAGCTTCCCCGACGCCTTGTCCGCCGGCGCGGACACCAGCCGCAGCCAAACGGGTGCACCAGCGGCGGTGCGGGCCGGGGCACCCAAGGTGCGCCCGGCCCACCCCCAAAACTCCCCGCCCGGCTCGGTCTGGACGTCCAGGGCCTTGGCGGCGCGGGCTCGGTGGGCGCGCATGCGCTGTTCAGTGCCAGGGTCAGGGGGAGGCGAGTACATCAGTGATCTCCCGCAACTTGGCGGCGGTCAGCGAGGGTTGGGCGACAGCGTCGGCCGGAACGTGGTGGCGCTGGGAAAGCCGGCGGGTGAGTCAGTCGCGCCGCGACCTCGGTTCGCCAATGTCGGCGCCGAGGTCGGTAGCGGCGGTCAACGAGTGGGCCGCAGTTCTCAGAGGGCGGTACGTGACCTGATGTCCGGTTCGGTCTCGCCTGATCGTGTGACTGTGGGAACTCCCAGCCGGTCGAC
>NZ_JAODTZ010000093.1 GCF_025399795.1 Streptomyces rhizosphaerihabitans
TATAGTCCCGGGGCCTGCGGCTCGGCGCCCGGGGCTCGGGAGTCGGAAGTCGCCCCGGGCGTCGGGGCGACCTGCGTACCGCCTCTCGCGCAGTCGTCGCACAGGCTTCGCACAAGCGTCGCACGGGCGTCGCACACCGGATGCGCACGACGCCTTTACTTTTCCTTGACCGCGCACCGCACAACCAAACGGCATTTACGAAAGCGTCACCGCATACCTCTGGCACAGCTCCGACCTGCGGTTTTCAATGGTCGACACCATGGCACTGCTGCGCACGCTCCTCCGTACGGCCCGGATGGCACGGAACACCTCACGCCTCGCCGCCGGACTGCCGGCCGACGAGGGGGTGCTGCTCGACGCCCCCGACCACCGGCTGGGCCCCGCACTCGTCGCGGCGGCCCGGGGCGAGTACGCCCCCGCGGCCAAACTGCTGGCCACCACCCGCGAGTTGGCCGAGTGGGAGAACCGCGACCGGTACGCCATGCGCCTCGCCACCTTCGCCCGCTCCCGCGACGAATGGCTCGGACAGTGGCAGGCCGCCGACCCGCACGACCCGGACGCCCTCCTCGTCAAGGCCGAACTGGCGGTCCGCCGCGGCTGGGAGTCGCCCGCACGGGTGGAACTGCTGCGCGAGGTCGGACCGCTGATCATGTCCGCCGCCGAGGGCGATCCGCGCGACCCGGTGCCGTGGCGGATAGCGCTCGACCACGCCCGTGGCACCAACGTCGGCCACACCGAGTTCGAGCAGCTGTGGACGGAGGCCGTCCGGCGCTCCCCGCACCACTACGGCTGCCACGTGGCCGCTCTCCAGTACCTCTCGGCCGCCTGGTACGGCTCGCACAGCGAGTGCTTCGACTTCGCCGAGCCGGCCGCGCAGGACGCGCCGGCGGGCTCCCTGGTCCAGGCGCTGCCGGTGCGCGCAGCCTTCGCCTATCTGACCGAGGGCGGCGGTCCCGAGGTGCCGCGCGAGCGCCTGGACGCCGCGGCGGACCTCGCGATCTCGGTCTCCGCGGCCTACGCGGCCGCCGACCCGTGGCCCGCCGAGGTGCGCAACCTGCTGACGTACGTCCTGGTCCGGCTGGAGCGCTGGCAGGACGCCCTGGAGCAGCTGCGTCTCATCGGCCCGTACGTGACCTCGTTCCCCTGGGACCGGGTCTCCGAGGACCCGCTCGACCAGTTCCTGGAACTGCGCGACGGCGTCCGTCTGGAGGTCGCCTCGGGGCTTCCGCTGCGCGATCCTGTCCTTGATCGGCATCCAGGGAGTGGGCACGGCGGACGCGCCCGCTCCGTGGACCATTAGGCTTTCGCGTCGTGACCACCGTCCGGCTCCCGCTCTTCCCCCTGAACTCGGTGTTGTTCCCCGGGCTCGTGCTTCCTCTGAACGTGTTCGAGGAGCGTTATCGCGCCATGATGCGCGATCTGCTCAAGACGCCCGAGGACGAACCACGCCGATTCGCCGTCGTGGCCATCCGCGACGGCCACGAGGTCTCGCCGAGTGCGCCCGGCATGCCGGACGGAACCGCCGTGCCCGAGCGCGGGCCCGCCGCCGGCTTCGGCGACGATCCGCTCAAGGCCTTCCACGAGGTGGGCTGCATCGCGGACGCGGCGACCGTCCGCGAGCGCGCCGACGGCAGCTTCGAGGTGCTGGCGACCGGCACGACACGGGTCCGGCTGCTGTCGGTGGACGCCTCCGGCGCGTTCCTGACAGCCGAGCTGGAGGAACTCCCCGAGGACCCGGGGGACGAGGCCGGCGCGCTCGCCGAGGGCGTCCTGCGCGCCTTCCGCCAGTACCAGAAGCGGCTGGCCGGGGCGCGGGAGCGGTCACTGTCGACCGGCGCGGACCTGCCGGACGAGCCGGCGGTCGTCTCCTATCTCGTCGCGGCCGCCGTGATGCTGGACGTCCCGGCCAGACAGCGGCTGCTGCAGGCCTCCGACACGGCGTCCCGGCTGCGCGAGGAACTGAAGGTGCTGCGCGCGGAGACGGCCATCATCCGTAATCTGCCGTCGTTGCCCGCGTCGGACCTGACGCGCGGCCCGACGAGCCTGAACTGACGCTTGCGAGAAGGCCGATGGCGAAGAAGGCGAAGAAGCAGCAGTCCGGCGGCACCCCGGCGACGGTGGCGCTGACGGAGGCGGGCGTCCCGTACACCGTCCACGCCTACGAGCACGACCCGTCCCACCCGTCCTACGGCGAGGAGGCGGCCGAAGCGATGGGCGTCTCGCCGGAGAGGGTCTTCAAGACCCTGGTGGCGGACGTGGACGGCGCGCTCGTGGTCGCGGTCGTCCCGGTGGCGGGCTCCCTGGACCTCAAGGCCCTCGCCACCGCGGTGGGCGGCAAGCGGGCGGCGATGGCCGACCCGGCGGCGGCCGAGCGCACGACGGGGTACGTCCGCGGTGGCATCTCGCCGCTCGGCCAGCGCAGGAAGCTGCGCACCGTGCTGGACTCCTCGGCCTCCGGCCACGCCACGATCTGCGTCTCGGCGGGCCGCCGCGGCCTGGAGGTCGAGCTCTCGCCCACCGACCTCGCGAAGCTCACCGAAGCGGTGTCCGCACCCGTGGGGCGCGCGTAACCGTTCCTCAAGACTGAGCGGGAGTGAGCCCATTCAGCCGCACGCCCCGAACGGTCTTGAGCGCTCCCCCACTGCCTTAAGGGCGTGGGAGGTGCCCCCAGGTCCCCGGCGTACTCAACCCCGGGGCGGCGACACACATCCTGTGCGTGCTCCGGTCCCGAGAGGCCAGTTTCCTGCACGACCTGGCCAGGTGGGTACGGCCAGAGGCGACGAGGAGGCCCCGGACCATCTCTCCGGTGGAACGGGGGCCCCGCACACTGGCGCCGTACCCGGCGTCCCAGATCGCACGATCACGCTAACTCAAACGGCCCAGGACACCGCAAGCCCACGAGCCGACCATCACACGATCGAGCTAATTCGGCCGCGTGCGCGCTCCCGGACGAGCAGTAGCCAACCCCCGCCGCCGGCACCCACCGCGGCATCCGGGACCGCTCACCGCAGGCACCCGTCGGACGGGCGCGCCCCGACGCCGCACTCACCCGTCGGACGTACGGGGCCCTCGGCGCAGGCGCCCGTCGGGGGCGTGACCGCTCGGCATCCGCGCCCGTCGTGGCGCGTATGACCCCTCGACGGATGTCGCGCCCTCGGTTAAGCACGAGTGGCATGTCGAAGAAAACGCGGAAACGCAAGTGGCGCATCAGGAAGGGCCGCTCGAACCACGGCCGCCGTCCGGCATGACCCACGCCCCGGAGCAAACCGAAGGGCCGGCCGGGCAGCCTCTCCCGAGGCGCCCGGCCGGCCCTGTCCCGCCCCGCCCGCTCAGGCGGCGGGAGGTCCCGGCGGTGTGGCCGGGTAGGGGTTCTGCTCGTACGGGTCGGGGTCCCGGGGGCCGAACAGGGCCATCAGGCCGAGGTGGACCACCAGGGCGCTCAGGGACCAGGCCAGCAGCGCGCCGTGGGCCCCGAGCTTCAGCGGCGCGGAGAACGTGACGCCCTTGCCCACGGCCTTGGCGTGCGCGACCACGTTCTGCGTGGGCCCGAGCCAGATCCCCACCCGCCAGGCGAGGAGGGATCCGAGCAGGCCTCCCAGGGCGAGCGCGATCACCAGGGGTACACCGCCACGCCGTCGTACGAGGAACACGACCAGAGCGCTCAGCGCCCCGAAGCCCAGTGCGAGCAGGGTGAAGGTCCCGTCCACACCGATGGCCTGCTCGCCCTCGGTGTCCTTGAGGTACACCGTGGTGGCGTCCGCGATCAACGGCACATGCGGCGTCAGCCACGCCCAGAGCACCCCGAGCAGAGCTCCCGCGAGAGCGACCGCGACCGTGATCACGGCGGCCTCCCGCAGTTCGGTCTTCATCCCGGGGCCGTCCTGTCCGTATGAGGCCTCGTACGCGGCCGGATACACGGGGTGACCCGCAAGTCCGGGAGCGGGCGGAGCCTGCCAGGCGGGGTGCGGTTGCCGCCGGTCCTGGGGGGACTGTTCGTGCGGCGGCGGAGGTGGAGTCAGCGGAGCGGTCACCCTGCCATCGTGCCAGGCCCCGCTGTCGGCCGCGTCACCGGACGGCCGCCCGGCGGTAGGCCCAGGCCGCGAGGGCCAGCGAGGCCACCCCGACTCCGGCGCAGACGGCCAGATCGCCGAGGACGGCGGCCCAGTCGGGATGCGCCCCGAACGTGCGCGCGAGTGCCTCGACGCCGTAGGTCGAGGGCAGCAGGTCCCGGGCGTACTGCACCACGGCCGGCATCCGGTCCGCCGGGAGAACGCCCAGCAGCAGGGCCGCGGACATGCCCAGCTGGCCGAGCAGGGTGGCGAGCTCCGGCCGCGGTGCGAGCAGCCCGAACGCGGCCCCGAGCCCGGCGAGCGCGGCGCCCGCGAGCGGGACGACCGCGGCGAGCACCCACAGATGGGCCAGCGGCAGCCCGAAGAGCAGGGAGCCGAAGACGGCGGTGACGACGGTGCCTGGCACCGTGAAGGACGCGTACGCGCCCGCGGCGCCGAGCACCACGGCCGCCGGCGGCACCGGCAGCGTCGCGTAGTGGTCGAGCCCGCCGCTCGCCCGCAGCTGCCCGAAGTACTGCGCGAGCAGGTTGAGCGCGACGAAGGCGACGACCAGGACGGTCGACCCGGCCACCACGGCGCGCGCCTCGGCACCGCCGTCCACCACCCCGCGCATCATGATCATGATGCCGACGGACTGGAAGGTGGCCACGAACAGCAGCGGGATCCGCGCGACGCGGGCCCGGGAGAGCTGCGCCCGGTACACGGCGGCCAGCGACGGCCACAGCCGCGCACGCGGCCCCAGCTCCGCGGCGGCACCGGCGTCCTCGACCAGGGGCAGCGCGCTGCCCGGCAGGACTCCAGCGGGTACGACACTCACGTCGAACTGCTCCCCTTCACTCCGGCAGCCGTCCTGTTCCGCACACGTACGACGCCCCTCTCCCGTACGGATTCCACGCCCCGGACGCTCACGCCTTCACCAGCCCCTGCATCGCGTGGCCGCCGAGCGCGAGGTACACGTCCTCCAGGCTCGGCGTGGCCAGCGTGAAGTCGTCGAGCGCGGCGAAGGCGGCCCCGCCGGTGACCGTGGCCACGGCCGCGCGGGCCTCCTCTGGCGCGAGCCGCAGCGTCCAGCGGCGGCCCGACTCGACGGCGCGGGCCCGCAGCGCGGCGACCTCGGGGACGTGCAGCGGGGCGCTGTCGCGCCAGACGAGTTCGACCCGGACCTCTCCCGCGACCCGTTCCTTGAGCCCGGCCGGGGTGTCGCAGGCGATGACCCGCCCCTCGTCGAGGACGGCGACCCGGTCGAGGACCGTCTCGGCCTCGATGACGTTGTGGGTGACCAGCAGGACCGTGGCGCCGTGCTCCGCGCGACGCCGGTCGACGGCGGCCCAGACGGCACGCCGGGCGACGGGGTCCATGCCGGTGGTGGGCTCGTCGAGGACCAGCAGCGGGCGCCGGCCGACGAGCGCGGCTGCGAAGCAGGCGAGCCTGCGCTGCCCGCCGGAGAGCTTCTTCAGGGGGCGGGAGGCGAGCGATGCCAGACCCAGTTCGTCGAGGACGGCGTCCCGTTCGGCCCGCGCCGCGCGCAGGTCGAGCCCGCGCAGCCGCCCGGTCGTCTCGGCGGCGAGGGACACGGTCAACTCGTCCAGGGCGGTGGATTCCTGCCCGAGGTAGGCGAGGATCCGGGCCGCCCGCTCGGGATGACGCACGATGTCGTGCCCGAGGATCTCGACACTGCCGCTGTCGGGACGCATCAGCCCGGTCAGCTGGCGTACGAGGGTGGACTTGCCGGCGCCGTTCGGCCCGAGCAGCCCGAAGATCTCGCCCCGGCGGATGTCCAGACGTACCCCGTCGGTGGCCCTGACCTCGGGTGTCGCCGGGGTGCCACGACGGCCGCGGACCGCCGGATAGGTCTTGGTGAGACCTCGCACGGCGCACACGACATCGCCCCTGTGCCCCATTCGGATTGCCTGTGCCGTGCGCGTACTCACGAAGGACGAGAGTACGGGGTCCGATGCCCTGTTATGCGATCGGGGCCGTGGCCGACCCCGGGCGAGGACCTTCGCGACAGCTTCGGATCACTCCCCGACGGGCGCGTGCTCCGTCGCGGTGCGCACATCGATCTCCCGCCAGAATCCGGCCCGGATCGCATAGCGGTCGTGCTCGTCGATCTGGTCGTCCTTGTGCGCGAGCAGACCGAAGCGGGCCGCGTAGCGCAACAGCTCGCCGTCCACCCGGTGCGGAACCCGCGGGTACATCGCCGACAGCTTCTGCACATGGCTCGGATCGGTGAGGCGTCCCATCCAGCGGCGCGCGAAGACCTGCCCGACCTCGTAGGGGTCACCGCCGACCGTGGTGATGTCCTCCTCGCGGTCCGCCCACCGCTGCTCCGCGGAGGTGAGCTGGGCGAGCGTGGGCAGCGCGGCGGCCTCCGGTGATTCCGTGGCGCCGCCGGGCCGGTCGACCCAGCCCTTGTCCGAGGACCAGCGCAGTGTCGCGTTCGTGGGGTGCTGGACGGCCTGGATGCCCGGTCCGCGGAGCGCGGCCAGGTCCTTGGGCGTGGGGACCCCCTTGGGGGTGTGCACCCGCTCCTGGGTGCCGTTCTGCGATTCGGCCGCCTGGTGGTGTTCGGCCTCCCGGGCGGAACGCTCGGCCGCCGCCGCGAGCGCCGACTCGGGCAGCGGCGCTGAGAGGATGGCGGCGATCTCCGGGCGCGGCACCGGCGACGGGGCGCAGATCCCGCCGATCTCCTTGGCGTGGACCGCCTTGGTGATCCAGGCGCGGTCGAGCACCCGCCGCTCGTCGGCCTCGGCCACCAGGTCCTCGGACTGGTTGTAGTCACCGTCCGCGGCCTGCACGGCCCACAGGTGTACGGCCACGCCGTGCTCCTTGGCGGCCATCATGCCCGGCAGCAGATCACCGTCGCCGGTCACGAGGACCACGTCCGAGCAGGCACGGTTGCGCGCCAGCTCGGTCAGCTCGGCGTGCATGGCGGCGTCCACGCCCTTCTGCGCCCACCGCCCGTCGCTGCGGGTCAGCGCACCCAGGCGCACCGTCACCCGCGGCATCACGCGCAGCCTGCGGTGCTCCGGCTGCGGCACCCGGTCGGGGGCGCCGTCGAACCAGTAGATGCGCAGCAGGGGCCGCTCGGTGTCGGACTCGGCACGCTCGCGCAGGCCCTGGATGAGGGCGGTGTGGTCGACGGTGATCCGGGATCGCGAAGGCTCCCCGGCGAGCAGACTGGCAGCGGCCCCGAGCAGATACCCGGCGTCCACCAGGACGATGCAGCGGTCCACGCGATCCACCCTCTTTCCGGGAGGTTTGCTTCGGGCTTCCTTGGAGTCTGCCCGACCGTGCGGAGGTTAACGGCCGGAACTCGATCTTCGGCGTGGCGGATCGGAAGAACACCTACCGAGAGGACTTGTTACGCACGGTAATTCTACGAAATGCGCTACTTCTCAGCGTATGTGAATCTGGTCGCGGCCCTGGCCCCTAGATCCCCTTCAGGAGGCAGATCACCATGGCCAAGAACAAGAATCGCAAGCAGGGCGGCCAGCAGGACCGCTCCTCGCAGGCTGAGCGTGCGCAGGAGCAGGCACAGCGGTCGTCGGCGCAGGCACAGCAGTCGCCGATGTCGCAGGCCCAGGGCAGCCCCGCTGATGTTGCCCGTAAGCATCAGAAGCGCTTCGGCCACAACTGAGGCCGCCGCGCGGGCTGTTGAGGCCCAGGAACGCACCGAGGGGCGCATCCGGTACCGGATGCGCCCCTCGGTGCGTGGTCTGTGTCGCCTTACCGCCCCTGCCCGATGTCAGCCGGCCAGGCAGGACGCGCCGAGCAGCACCTTCAGGTCGCCGAAGAGCGCCGGGTCCGGCTTCACCCGGTGCCGGTCGAGCCGCAGCACCGTGGTCTTGCTCGGGCCCTGGAGCCTGATGCGGACCTCGCTCTCGCCCTTGTGGTGGCTGAGGATCTCGCCGAGGCGGCTGACCATGGGCGGAGTCACCTTCAGCGCCGGGATGGTGAGGATCACGGGCGCGTTGGTGCCCGCGTTCGACAGGTCCGGGACCTGGAGCTCCATCGCGACCAGCCGCGGCACGTCCTCGCGCTTGTCGAGGCGCCCCTTGACGAAGACGACCGCGTCCTCGACGAGCTGGGTGGACACCAGCTGGTACGTCGCCGGAAAGAACATGCATTCGATGGAGCCCGCGAGGTCCTCCACGGTGGCGATCGCCCAGGCATTGCCCTGCTTGGTCATCTTGCGCTGCAGGCCCGAGATGATGCCGCCGATCGTGACGACGGCGCCGTCCGCGTGCTCGCCTCCGGTCAGCTGGGAGATGCCCGCGTCCGCCTTGTCGGACAGGACGTGCTCCAGGCCGAACAACGGGTGGTCGGAGACGTACAGGCCGAGCATCTCCCGCTCCTGGGCGAGCAGGTAGACCTTGTCCCACTCGTCGGTCGTGAACTCCACGTCGAGTCCGAAACCGGGCTCGCTGGTGTCCTCGTCCCCCATGCCGCCGAAGAGGTCGAACTGGCCCTCGGCCTCCTTGCGCTTGACCGCCACCACGTTGTCGATCATCGGCTCGAACTGCGCGGTGAGGCCCTTGCGGGTGTGCCCCATCGTGTCGAACGCGCCGGCCTTGATCAGTGATTCCGTGGTGCGCTTGTTGCAGGCGACCGCCTCGACCTTGTCGAGGTAGTCGGGGAAGGAGGCGTACTTCCCCTTGGCCTTGCGGCTGCGGATGATCGACTCCACCACGTTCGTACCGACGTTGCGGACGGCGGAGAGGCCGAAGAGGATCACGTCGTCGCCCTGGGCGGCGAAGTTCTGCTCGGACTCGTTCACGTTGGGCGGCAGCACCTTGATGCCCATGCGCCGGCACTCGTTCAGGTAGACGGCCGACTTGTCCTTGTCGTCCTTGACCGAGGTGAGCAGCGCGGCCATGTACTCGGCCGGGTAGTTCGCCTTCAGGTAGCCGGTCCAGTACGAGACCAGTCCGTACGCGGCGGAGTGGGCCTTGTTGAAGGCGTAGCCGGCGAAGGGGACCAGCACGTCCCACAGGGCCTGGATCGCCTCGTCGCTGTACTCGTTCTTGCGGGCGCCCTCCTGGAAGAGGACGAAGTTCTTGGCCAGCTCGTCGGGCTTCTTCTTGCCCATCACGCGGCGCAGGATGTCGGCCTCGCCGAGCGAGTACCCGGCGATGATCTGGGCGGCCTTCTGGACCTGCTCCTGGTACACGATCAGGCCGTAGGTGACGGCCAGCACCTCTTCGAGCGGCTTCTCCAGCTCCGGGTGGATCGGTGTGATCTCCTGGCGGCCGTTCTTGCGCTCCGCGTAGTTGATGTGCGAGTTCATGCCCATCGGGCCCGGCCGGTACAGGGCCGAGACGGCGGAGATGTCCTCGAAGTTGTCGGGCTGCATCTGGCGGAGCAGCGAGCGCATCGGGCCGCCGTCGAACTGGAAGACGCCGAGGGTGTCACCGCGGCAGAGCAGTTCGAACGTCTTGGGGTCGTCCAGCGGGAGGGCGAGCATCTCCAGGTCGACGCCCTTGTTGGCCTTCACCATCTTGATGGCGTCGTCCATGATCGTCAGGTTGCGCAGGCCCAGGAAGTCCATCTTCAGCAGGCCCAGCGACTCGCACTGGGGGTAGTCCCACTGCGTGATGGTCACGCCGTCGGTGTGCCGCACCCAGATGGGGGCGTGGTCGACGATGGGCTCGCTGGACATGATCACGCCGGCCGCGTGCACGCCCATCTGCCGGACGAGGCCCTCGACGCCCTTGGCGGTGTCGATGACCTTCTTCACGTCCGGCTCGTTCTCGTACATCCCGCGGATCTCGCCGGCCTCGCTGTAGCGGGGGTGCGAGGGGTCGGTGATGCCGTTCAGGTCGATGCCCTTGCCGAGGACGTCGGCGGGCATCGCCTTGGTGAGCCGGTCGCCCATCGCGTACGGGTAGCCCAGCACGCGCGCGGAGTCCTTGATGGCGTTCTTCGCCTTGATCTTGCCGTACGTGCCGATCATGGCGACCTTGTCGGCGCCGTACTTCTCGGTCACGTACCTGATCACCTCGACGCGCCGACGCTCGTCGAAGTCGATGTCGACGTCGGGCATGGAGACGCGCTCGGGGTTGAGGAACCGCTCGAAGATCAGACCGTGCGGGATCGGGTCGAGGTCGGTGATGCCCATGGCGTACGCGACGATCGAGCCGGCCGCGGAGCCGCGGCCCGGGCCCACCGCGATGCCCTGGTTCTTGGCCCACATGATGAAGTCGGCGACGACGAGGAAGTACCCCGGGAACCCCATCTGGATGATGACGTCCATCTCGTACTCGACCTGCTTCTGGCGGTCGTCGGGGACGCCGCCGGGGAAGCGGCGCTCCATGCCGAGCCGGACTTCCTCCTTGAACCAGGTGACCTCGGTGAAGCCGTCGGGGATGTCGAACTTCGGCATGAGGTTCTTCGCCTCGAACATGCCGGTCGTGTCGATCTGCTCGGCCACCAGGAGGGTGTTGGCGCAGCCCTCCTGCCAGGCGTCCGAGGAGTCGACCGCGTACATCTCGTCCGTCGACTTCAGGTAGTAGCCGGTGCCGTCGAAGCGGAAGCGGTCCGGGTCGGAGAGGTTCTTGCCGGTCTGGATGCACAGCAGGGCGTCGTGGGCCGTCGCCTCGTGCGCGTACGTGTAGTGCGAGTCGTTCGTCACCAGGGGCGGGATGCCGAGCTTCTTGCCGACCCGGAGCAGGTCCTCACGGACCCGGCGCTCGATGTCGATGCCGTGGTCCATCAGCTCCAGGAAGTACCGGTCCTTGCCGAAGATGTCCTGGTACTCCGAGGCCGCCTTCACGGCCTCGTCGAACTGGCCGAGGCGCAGCCTGGTCTGGAGCTCGCCGGAGGGGCAGCCGGTGGAGGCGATGAGCCCCTCCGACCACTGGGAGATGGTCTCCTTGTCCATCCGGGGCCACTTCTGGAGCCAGCCCTCGGCGTAGGCGTCCGAGGAGAGCTTGAAGAGGTTGTGCAGGCCCGTCCGGTTCGACGCCCAGATCGTCTTGTGCGTGTAACCACCCGAACCGGACACGTCGTCGCGCTTCTGGTGCGGCTGGCCCCACTGGATCTTGCGCTTGTTGCGCCGGGACTCCGGGGCGACGTACGCCTCGATGCCGATGATCGGAGTGACCCCCGCCTTCTTCGCCGTGTGGAAGAAGTCATAGGCCCCGTGGAGGTTGCCGTGGTCGCTCATCGCGATATGGGTCATGCCCATCTCGTTGCACGCGTCGAACATGTCCTTGAGCCGCGCGGCACCGTCCAGCAGCGAGTACTGGGTGTGGACGTGCAGGTGCGTGAACGGCGGCTTCGACACGGTTTCGGCCTCCAGGAAGAACCATGGGTGACAGGCTGCGAACAGTCTGGGGGGTCAGCGTCGAAGTCTATGACGCGGGACTGACACTCCGCGGAGGATCATCCGTACCTTCATGCGGGGGCGCGGGATCCGGGTGGGCGTTCGCCGCCGGAACCCGGGCACTCCCGCGTATCTTCGTCCGTTGGAAGTGGACGGACCCTTTGTCCCGGGGGCGGCGCGTCCGTCCCGTCATGTCCCGCACCATCTGCACCAGGAGGCACCCAGCGATGTCGGTTCCGCAGCTCAGCGCCGAGCAACGCGGCGAGCAGATCCTCGCCGTCTTCGACACCGCCTTCGGCGAGCTCCTGGCCGCCGACCCGGCCGCGTTCCGCGTGAAGTTCCGCAAGATGGCGGCCTCCGCGTTCGCGTTCTACCGCGGCACCGCGGCGCTCTTCTACCACGACCTCGACCAGGACCGGCGGGGCGGCCCGTACCTGGACGAGCGCACCTCGCGCGTGTGGATCCACGGCGACCTGCACGCCGAGAACTTCGGCACGTACATGGACGCCCAGGGCCGTCTGATCTTCAACGTGAACGACTTCGACGAGGCCTACGTCGGCCCCTTCACGTGGGACCTCAAGCGCTTCGCCGCCTCCGTGGCCCTCATCGGCTACGCGAAGGCGCTCAGTGACGAGCAGATCACCGAGCTGGTGCGGGTGTACGCGGCCGCCTACCGCGAGCGCATCCACGCGCTGGCCACCGGTGCCAAGAGCGACGAGGTGCCGCCCTTCACACTGGACACCGCCGAGGGCCCGCTCCTGGACGCGCTGCGCGACGCGCGCTCGCTGACCCGCTTCGGGCTGCTCGACTCGATGACGGAGATCCGCGACTTCGAGCGCCGCTTCGCGCCGGGCGGCGGTTCCATCGAGCTGGACGCCGCCACCCGCTACAAGGTCCTCGCGGCCTTCGACGGCTATCTGGAGACGCTCCCGGAGTCCTCGCTGACCCGCCCGGACTCGTACCGCGTGAAGGACGTCGTGGGCCGCCGCGGCATCGGCATCGGCTCGGCCGGCCTGCCGTCGTACAACATCCTTCTGGAGGGCAACAGCGACGCCCTGGAGAACGATGTGGTGATCTACATCAAGCAGGCCCAGACCCCGGCCGTCTCCCGGCACATCACGGACTCCTCGATCCGCGACTACTTCCAGCACGAGGGCCACCGCACGGTGATCTCGCAGCGCGCCCTGCAGGCGCACGCCGACCCGTGGCTGGGCTGGACCGAGCTGGACGGCGCCGGCCAGCTGGTCGCCGAGGTCTCGCCGTACGCGGTGGACCTCGACTGGGGCGACATCGACGACCCCGAGGAGATCGCCTCGGTCGTCGCGGACCTCGGCCGGTCCACCGCCACGATGCACGCGGCGGCGGACGACGAGAGCGGCCACTCGGAGCTGGTGCCGTTCTCCACCGAGCGGGCCATCGACGCGGCCATCGCGGCCGACGAGGACGGCTTCGCCGACCTCCTGGTGGACTTCGCGCACAGTTACGGCAGCCGTGCGCGCGGCGACCACCAGATCTTCGTGGACCTGTTCCGCAACGGACGGATCCCGGGACTGTAGGCCACCCGGCCGGTCGCGGGGCTGTGATCCGCGCGACCGGTCGTCTCACAACGCTCCCGTAACGCACAGGAACCCTTTAGGGGACGCTTACGGGAGCGCATGGGAGACTCACCTCCGCTATGGACATATCCGGGACCCAGCTCAGAGCCGTACGCGCGGCCGTGTTCACGGCCGTCGTCGTGACGCTCTCCGCCGCGTCGCACGTGCTGCTGTCCCGGGTGCCGCTGCCGCTGACCACCGTGGCCGCGATCACCGCCGCCGTGTTCGCGCTCTCCTTCGCACTGGCGGGCCGCGAGCGGGGCTTCGGCCGGATCGCGGCCCTGCTCGTTCCGCTGGAACTGGCCGCCGACACCGTGTTCACCACGGGCCAGCACGTCTGCTACGGCAGGGCGGGCGGCCCGGTCGCGGGTCCGCTGCGCTCGGTCGGCCTCGACGTGCTGTGCGGCGGCGGCAGCGTGGGCACCCCGCTGTCCCGAGTGACCGGCGGTGCCCCCGACCGTGCCGCCGCCCTGCTCGCGCACGCCGACCCGACCGCCGCGTGGCTGTTGCTCGGCGCTCATGTCACCGTCGGTCTGCTCGCGGCCGCCTGGCTGCGCCGCGGCGAGCGCGCCCTGGACCAGCTGCTGCGCGCGGTGGCCGCCTCGACCTTCCGGCCGCTGCTGCTCGCGGTCGCCGCGGTGACCGTACGGCTCGCCCCGGTCCGTCCGCTGCCGCGCACCGAGCGCCGGCCGACCGCCGCCCGTACCCGCCTGTTCGTGCACTCCCTGGGACGCCGCGGACCGCCCCGCCCGGCCGTTCTCGCCTGAGCGACGACTCCTGAGCCACGCCCCCTTGAGCGACCGCCCCAGGGCCACGGCTCACCCGCCACGCCTCCGTGCGACGGCGTCTGAACGAACGTTCCCGAGAACAGCCCTGAGCACCAGCAGCCCCCCTTACGTATTCCGCGTACCACGTGTGCGCGTCCCTGATGGAGATCACCACTATGAGCAAGCGGAACAGCCAGGCCTCGAAGACCGCGGCGCGCGAGAAGCTGCGCATCGAGCGCGAGCGCCAGGCCAAGCGCGACAAGATCAAGCGCCAGGCGATCGTGGCCGGTTCCCTCGTCGCGGTCCTCGCGATAGCGGGCGGCATCGGCTACGCGGTCGTGCAGAACAACAAGCCCAGTTACTGGGAGGGCCTGAAGGACGCCAAGGTCGTGGCACCGGCCAACTCGACGGGCACCAAGGGCACCACCGTCGTCATCGGCAAGGCCACCGCCAAGAAGACCCTCAAGGTCTACGAGGACCCGCGCTGCCCCGTGTGCGCCAGCTTCGAGCAGACCGTCGGCGCGACCGTCAAGAAGGACCTCGCCGACGGCAAGTTCAAGATCCAGTACGTCGGCGCCACGTTCATCGACAGCAAGGACAACGGCCAGGGCTCCAAGAACGCGCTGAGCGCCCTGGGCGCCGCGCTGAACGTCAGCCCCGAGGCGTTCGCCGAGTACAAGAGCGCGCTGTACTCGGCGAAGTGGCACCCGGACGAGACGACGGACAAGTTCAAGGACGACGCCTACCTCATCAAGGTCGCGAACACCGTCTCCGCGCTGAAGGACAACACGAAGTTCCAGGACGCGGTCAAGAAGGGAACCTACGACGCCTGGGCCGTGGCCATGTCGAAGACCTTCGACGACAACAAGGACGGCGTGACCGGCACCCCGGGCTTCGTCATGGACGGCAAGCAGCTCACGGCCGACAGCCAGGGCACCCCGCTCCTGACGGTGGCCGACTTCGACAGGGTGGTGGGCGCGGCTCTCAAGGGCTGACGCCAACAGGGAATTCCAGCCTCCGGATGAAGAGCGGGCGAACTTTCCGGGTTCGCCCGCTCTGGCGTGTACTGATCAGTAACCTGATCGCTCGTGACCAGTCGATTCAGATCTTCCCAGGGCCTCAACTCCCCCTCGCCCCGCCGCCGTACGGTCGTCAAGGCCGCGGCCGCGACCGCTGTCCTGGCCGGCCCGCTGGCCTCCGCGCTGCCCGCCCGCGCCGCCGAGGCGCCCGCCTTCCTGCACGGCGTCGCCTCCGGCGACCCGCTGCCCGACGGCATCCTGCTGTGGACCCGGGTGACACCCGGCTCCCAGGCGATACCCGGCTCCGGGCTCGGCCCGGACACCGAGGTGAGCTGGACCGTCGCCAGGGACAAGGCGTTCACCACGATCGTCGCCAAGGGTTCCACCATCGCGACGGCCGCCTCCGACCACACCGTCAAGGCGGACATCCGCGGTCTGCAGCCGGCCACCGACTACTGGTTCCGCTTCTCCTCCGGCGGCACCGACTCGCCCGTCGCCCGCACCCGCACCACCCCGGCCGCCGACGCCTTGGTGGCCGGCCTGCGCTTCGGCGTGGTCTCCTGCGCCAACTGGGAGGCCGGCTACTTCTCGGCCTACCGTCACCTCGCGGCCCGCAACGACCTGGACGCCTGGCTGCACCTCGGCGACTACATCTACGAGTACAAGTCCGGCGAGTACGGGACCCGCGGCACCGTCGTACGGCCGCACTCCCCCGCGAACGAGATCCTCACCCTCGCCGACTACCGCACCCGGCACGGCCGTTACAAGACCGACCCGGACCTTCAGGCCCTGCACCACAAGGCGCCGGTCGTCGCGATCTGGGACGACCACGAGTTCGCCGACAACTCCTGGTCGGGCGGCGCGGTCAACCACACCGAGGGCGCCGAGGGCACCTGGTCGGACCGTCAGGCCGCCGCGAAGCAGGCCTACTTCGAGTGGATGCCGGTCCGCCCGGCCATCGCCGGCACCACCTACCGCAGGCTGCGTTTCGGCAGGCTCGCCGACCTCGCGCTGCTCGACCTGCGCTCCTTCAGGTCGCAGCAGGCGTCCACGGCCAGCGGATCGGTCGACGACCCGGACCGTACGATCACCGGCCGCGCCCAGCTCGACTGGCTGAAGTCCGGGCTCAAGGCCTCGGACACCACCTGGCGGCTGGTCGGCAACTCGGTGATGATCTCGCCGTTCGCGGTGGGCTCCCTCTCCGCCGACCTGCTCAAGCCGCTCGCCAAACTGCTCGGCCTCCCGCAGGAGGGCATCGCCCTCAACACCGACCAGTGGGACGGCTACACCGACGACCGCCGCGAACTGCTGGCACACCTGCGGTCCAACGCCATCCGCAACACGGTCTTCCTGACCGGTGACATCCACATGGCCTGGGCCAACGACGTGCCGGTGGACGCCGGTACGTACCCGCTGTCCGCCTCCGCCGCCACGGAGTTCGTGGTCACCTCGATGACCTCCGACAACCTCGACGACATCGTCAAGGTCCCCGAGGGCACCGTCTCGGCCATCGCCTCCCCGGTCATCCGCGCGGCCAACCGTCATGTCCACTGGGTCGACACCGACCGCCACGGCTACGGCGTCCTGGACATCACCGCCGACCGCGCGCAGATGGACTACTACGTGCTCTCCGACCGCACGGACCCCGACGCGACCTCGTCCTGGGCCCGTTCGTACCGCACGCGCAGCGGCACGCAGACGGTGGAGCGGACGTACGACCCCTCCTAGGGGCCGCCATTCGCGAGTGATCAAGTCTTGATATTCTTAGGCATATTGACGGATCGACACGTTAACGATCCGTCAGTATCACTCACGATTGGAGTCACATGGCCACCCCCCAAAGTGTCCTGACGAAGTCCGCAGTGTTCGGCGTCGCCCTGGCACTCGCCGGACTCACCGCCACATCCGCCGAAGCTCAGGAAGCCAAGGCGGCGGCACCGGCGTACGTCAACCTGACCACGGCGGAAAGTTCTCCCATATACGCCCAGCCGACCTCCTCGTCGACCAGGTTCCGCACGGAGCCGCGGGGCACCACCCTGCGAATCCAGTGCTCGACCACCAAGACCCCTTCGGGGGAACGGTGGTTCAGGATCTACGACTCCAAGCCGACGAGCTGGGTGTGGTCCGCGCACTTCCCGTCACTGGTGCACCCGCCCAAGGAGTGCTTCCCGGGCTAGGGTCTCCGACGTTCCGCGGGCCGTCGCAGTCGGTCTGCGGTGAACAGGCAGGCCCGGATCGTCCAACGGACGACCCGGGCCTGCCTGTTGGAAGCTGTCGCCCCGTGGCGGTGAACCGCTAGAGCGACTCGAGGAAGCCGAGTGCCACCTTCCAGGTGGCCTCGGCCGCCTCGGCGTCGTAGTCGGGCAGGTCGGGGTCGGTGTAGAGGTGCCCGGCGCCCGCGTACCGGTAGATCTCCACGTCGGCTCCGGCTTTCTGCATCTGGAGATACCAGGCGCTCAGCCAGTCGTCCGTCTCGAACTGGTCGGGCTCGGCGACATGCAGCTGGACCGGGAGTTCGTCCACCGACGCGCTCTCGGCGATGTCCGACGTGCCGTGCAGCAGGAGCAGCCCTCGGGCCTTCTCGTCGCCGAGCGCCAGGGTCTGACCGATGGAGGCGCCGAGGGAGAAGCCCGCGTAGACCAGGCCGCGCTCGGAGTAGGGCGCGGCGGCCAGGACCGCCCGCTTGAGCAGCTCGTCCTTGCCGATCTCGTCGCTGAAGGCCATGCCCTCCTCGACGGTCTCGAAGGTGCGCCCCTCGAAGAGGTCGGGCGTCCACACCTCGTGTCCCGCGGCCCGCAGCCGGTCCGCCGCCGCGCGCACCGCCGACCGGGGACCGTAGGTCGAGTGAAAGAGCATGATGTTCATGGACTCCATGGTGCCAGCCGGCCCTGACAGCACCGGGCGCCCGTAGCCCCGTTCCCGGTGGCGGGGTAAGCAGCGCCGGTGCCGGGGATACCCCGATCCGGGGCGCGGGGATACCCCGATCCGCTCGGAGAACACATGTTCATGACGCCCATGGCCGGTTACGTTCTCAGGCATGGAGAACGTACTGCGCCCGATGATCGTCGTCGGCGGCTCGGTCGTGCTCACGCTGCTCATCGGGTGGTCCGTGGACCGCCTGTTGCGTCGGGCGGACGACCGGCACAGCCAGACCTCCCTGTGGGGTCTGCTCCGCCGCGGCCGTGTCCCCTTCCAGCTGGTCCTGTTCGCGGCACTGCTCAGAGGCTCGTACGACCAGGCGAAGCTGCTGGTGGAGCACCGGATCGGCATCGGCCGGACCCTGACCCTGATCCTCATCGGCGCCGCCGCCTGGCTGGTGGTGAGTATCGCGACAGCGGTCGTGGAGATCTCGTACACCCGCTACGCGAACGCGCACCGCGATCCAGCGCGGGTCCGCCGGGTCCGCACCCAGGTGACGCTGATCCAGCGGGTGGTCACCGCGGTCGTCGGCGTGGTCGCGATCGCCGCGATGCTGCTCACCTTCCCGGCGATGCGCGCGGCCGGGGCCTCACTGCTGGCCTCGGCCGGAATCCTCGGCATCGTCGCCGGTGTCGCCGCCCAGTCCACGCTCGCGAACCTCTTCGCCGGACTGCAGATCGCCTTCGGCGACATGGTGAGGCTCGGTGACACCGTGGTGGTCGACGGCGAGTGGGGCACGGTCGAGGAGATCACCCTGACGTTCCTGACGGTACGGACATGGGACGAGCGCAGGATCACCATGCCGGTCTCGTACTTCACGTCCAAGCCGTTCGAGAACTGGTCGCGCGGCACCCCTCAGATGACCGGCATCGTCTTCCTGCACGTCGACCACTCCGCCCCGGTGGAGGCGATGCGCGGGAAGCTGCGCGACATCCTGCGCGAGTGCCCCGCCTGGGACGGCCGCGACTACGGCCTCGCCGTCACCGATTCGACGCCCAACACCATGCAGGTGCGCGCCCTGGTCACCGCGAAGGACGCGGACGACATCTGGACGGTACGGGTCACGGTCCGCGAGCAGATGATCCGCTGGCTGACCGAGCAGCACCCCTACGCACTCCCCCGCGTCAACACCTCCGAGGCGGTGCTCCCCCCGGGGCAGACACGGCGCACGGGCCGCGCGGAGCCGGACGGAGTGGCGGCCCGCGCGAACCACGGCCACCACACCCACGAACCACCCCGGACAGGCCCGGGCCGCGGCTGACCTCTGGGCCCCGGACCTGCAGGCCGCGCCCGGCAAACCCGCCCGCGTGCCGGATCCGCCATGCCCGCCGCGCCCGGCGGGCGGGGCGTGCCCGGCCGGACCTGCCCGACCGGACCGATCCCTCGGTCCGGTCCAACGGCCCGCTCCAAGGCGCGCGAAACGCGGCCTTGCCGTCGTGGAGGCGCCGCGACCCTCCGGGCCCGGATCCAGGGTCGCCTTCCGCGCCCCCGCCGGTCCGGATCGCCCGCGCCATGACACCGGCGGACGATGCGCGGGCGGGGCCGGGACGAGGCGGACGGGCGGTGGGCGGTGGGCGGACGGGGCCGGGACGAGGC
>NZ_JAODTZ010000094.1 GCF_025399795.1 Streptomyces rhizosphaerihabitans
AAGCATTCCGCCTCCGGCGGATGCTTTATAAATTTGCCCTCCGGGCAAATTTATAAAGCTGCGTGCCTCCGGCACGAATTGACGGTGTTTCAGAGTTTTACGGTCGAGGACTGCTCGGAAATGGAATTCCATTCCATTTCGGGCGTTTCAGGGATTCTCCGAATTCCCTGAAACGGGAAGGGAGTTGAGACTGTATTCCGTGGAGGACAGGAACTCCCGGAATACCGGGAAGGGTTGGTCCCTCCGGGCCCAACCCGGCCGGGCCGGTGCGGGGGTGAGGGGTTGTCAGGGGGTGTGTGAGGAGTTGTGGGCACCCTCCGGGCACCCACAAGCACCCAGCTGCCGCCGGCACAGCGCTCCGAGATGGCGCGACGCCCCGCGCCGTCGCGCAACACACACTAGGCCGCCCCAATTCCCGAAGCCGCCGCCGACCACGCCCCGCCCCCATTCCTCACTCTCCTTCAACCGGCGCGGGAAAAGTGGCAGCAGAGGGGATGTCAAACCCCTGACCATGCCCGGAACCTCTGGTTGACCTGCGGATACTTCACCCTTCCCTAAGGTGCTTGCGCAACAGATGCTGCAAGAGCAGGCGCAGGAGCAACCGCAAGAGATGCTGCAGGTTGGGCGTTTCGGGTACTCCCCGCCCTCGAAGAGTGTATTATTGATTTTATATTCAGGCGGCAACCTGACTGAGTCTCAATCACCAACCCGAGGAGCTCCCTTGAACACCGAAGCCGTTGAGGCGGTAAGCCGACTCACGATCTACATTGGTGGAGAGCACGAGACCAATGAATCCATCGGTCTGACGCTCATTCCCCTTCTCAAAATCCCGACGGCCATCATCGAATTCAGGCACCCTATCGGCGTGCGTGTTTGGTGGGAAGGGTGGTGCGAGGCCGCCGAAATGCTCGACAAGATTTTTCCTGAGCAGGTCGACGCAGGCGAATTACGTGAGCCCGAACTCACCATCAATTCGTTTGTGATTCTGGACGACGCGCCCCGTCGCGCCAGGATCCGAGCCCGCAGCGCGGCAGTGAGCCCCGACGGGATCGGCGCACTGTCTGTCACCGTCGGAGGTCTGACAATCGCGTGCGCGTCGCGAAACGCGGTCGAGTGCCAGGTTCGCGGGTGGCGTCAGGCTTACGACATGTTCGCCCGAGACGGAGGGTTCGGGCTGCCGTCCGCGGACGAGGTGGCCGCGCGGGTACAAGCCGACCACGCCCTCCACGGGGTCAACGAGCTGTCAACGGCCGCCGAGGAACAGCGGGCAGGCAGGAGGCAGTGACGACCAGGGTGGGGCGACCGCCGGCGCCCCACCCTCCCGGAGCCACAAGAGAGAGGGAACACCATGACTGTCCGAGGACCGATCAGCCAGGGGCAGCGGGTGCGGATCGAGCGCCGCCCCACCCGGAGCCTGGCCACCTACGCCCGCCCGAGGACCGCGCTCCGGCCCGCCCCGTGGCCGGAGGTATGGGAAGGCACGGTGTTGCAAGTGGCCTACGAGGACGACGAGTTGACCGACGTCGAGATCTACGGCAAGCGCGAGAGTACCGGCGAGACCAAGCGCGTCTCTTTCAGCCTCGCCCGCAACACGTTCTTTCGTACGACGGTGACGCCGGCGAAGTCGTCGTAACTCGCCATGTCCGGGCGGTGATTGGGGGTTGAGATCCCCCAGAAAGAGAGTATTATTGATTCTGAGAGTGAGCGGCAACTCACTCGCCACCAACTCAACAACCCGAGGCAGGGGAACGATGAGCGAGTACGACGACCATGTACGACACAGCCTTGAGGGTCAGAACGTCGACCCGGGCGAGGACCTCCGCATGGACGCGATGCGGTGGACGCCCGCGCCCGACAGCAATACCGTGACGGCCGAGGAGATCCACGCCTCCGCCGAAAAGGCCCACGCGCTGCTCGACCGCGCAGCCAACGCGTACCTGTCCCTTCTGAACGCCGTTCTCGGCGACGGGACACACCACATGGTGGCCAGCGCCACCACACCGCACGGCGACGTCACCGAAGGCCAGGAACTCACCGTGATGGGTGACGCCCTGATCATCAACGAGGCCACATCCATGCGGGTGTGTGCAGTGATCGCGGCTGGCATGGTCGGGTGCGCCACCGGCGGACTGGTCGTGCGCACCTTCCACCCCGACGGGTCGGAGTTCGTACGCGGCTGGGGGGTCCGGAACTTGTGGCTTCACCCGCTCACCGCGCAGGACATCCGGCAGGCGTACACCGTCGACACCGAAACCGGCGCACCGGTCGCGCCGGAACCGGGCGTTGAGTACCGGCAGGCCGAGCAAGTGCCCTGCCCGGAGGCGGAGGCGAGCACCAGCCGCACCACGCCCCCGGACAACCGGCCTCCGAACCGCCGCAACTGAGCACCACCCCGCCGGGCCGGTCGTCCGACCGGCCCGGCGGGAACGTCCCCTCTGCCTCCCCACTGCCCTGCCTCCCGGTGTGAGCGGCAACTCACCCGGCACCAACTCACGGTGGAGTGACTCGACATGACCGCGAACCTGTCCCCCGCCGGCAGCACGTGCGCCCCTGCCCAGGAGTCGGCCCCGACCCCTGCCGAGGTGCCGGCGCCCACCGCCCCGACGGCCGATCTGCCCCGCAACCTGGTCCGGCTCACCGCCCGCGCGGAAGCGGCCGGATGGACGACCAGCGTCGAGACGCAGTGCGGACACTGCGCGCTGCTGCTCACCGCCCCCCAGACGCCCAGGGAAACCGTCCTGCGGTGTGTGTGGAGGCTCACCGCCCGGGGCTACCGCTGGGACGGTGCCACCCTGGCCCGCAACGGCCAGCAGGCCGCCGAGGGCATCGCGTGGCGCGCTCTGGGGAACCACCTGGTGGCTGCCGTGGCTCCCACCGCCCGCACGGCGCCGGTCCTGTCTGCCTACGGCGAGCGGGGCGCCTCCCCCGTCACGGCGGAGGTCGTCTCAGCATCCATCGCTGCCACCCCGGCGGGCGAGGTCCCCGTCATGCTGCGTCCGTGGATCAGGACCACGGTCCCGCTGGAGCTGTACCCGTCGCGGTTCGTCGGGCGCGACTACGTCGGCGCTGACTGCCTGCTGACGCCCAAAGGCGACGACGCCGCCCCACACAGTCAGCCGGTCCTGTCGGTGCTCCCCTCCGACTACCTCACATCGAACGCCGCTTACCTCGAAGATCTCGCCGCGTACGCCGTGACGGAGGGACGCACCTCCGCGGAGGGGGCCGCGTTCGCCCGGTGGGTGATCTCGTCCGAGATCCTGACGTTCGGGGTGTACGACTCGGCGTATGAGCAGTGGGTGCGGTCGCTCGCCTGCACCATGACCGCCCGCTCCGCGGTGCTCACGTACACACGGATGAACGGCGCCGCGCTCCGCCTGGAGTGCGGTTGCGGGCAGCGTCACCCAGGTCGCCCGTGGGAGGGCGTCACGGTGTGGAATGACGAGGAGTGCCACTATCCCAGCTCCAGCGCCGTCCCCCTGGACCGAGTCGCCGACCTGGTCACCGCACGCGGGTACCAGGTTGCGGGTGAGTGGTCGCACGGCGACGTTGTCCGCCGGGTGACCATCGAGCCGACCGCTCTTCCCAGCTCGGTGACGACGCCGACCGTGACCGCAGCGGACGCCCCTCCGTCCGACCCGGGAACGGCCGAGGTGTGGGAGTCCGACAGCGGAGCCTGCCCCGGAGTCGAGCCGCCCCTCGGCCCCGAGCCCGGACCGACCGCCACCACCGGCCCTCAGGAGCCCGAGCCGACCGGCGACGCCCCTGGGGCCCCCGCGGCCGCCGCTCCGTCGCCGGACGAGGTGGCCGAGCTGTCGAGGAATGCGCGGACGCTGGTCGGGGCAGCGACAGCGAACGGGTGGGACGTGACCGTCACGACCAGCATCATGCAGGGCAGCTACGTACGCGCGGTTGAGGTGTCCGGCTCGTTCCCGGTGCGCGCCGGCACCCAGGAGTTCACCGCCCGGTGCATGTGGGACGGCGCCCGCTACTGGGGGTCCGCCTCGCAGCGCAACAGCCGCCACGGCGCGGCATTCCGTGAAGTGCTCGCGTGGGTACGCGACGTCCGCGCGGTCAACCGCGCGGACGAGGAGAGCGGACGGACCGTGTGGGGACGGAACGCGGCCGAATGGCGCCGCCAGCTCGGCGACGCCGTCACCAAGATTGCCGAGGCAGCAGCCGAAACACGGTTCGAGCACGGCCAGGTGACCGGCACCGCCGCCGAGTGCGCCGGGGCAGCTCTGGCCGCCGCCGAGCAGGCACACCGGGATGCGGTCGACGCCCTCACCCGGGCCCAGCGCGGCTACCGGAAGTCCTGGGGCGAGGACGCCCGACCGCTTGCGGCGCAGCGGGATGCGGGCAAGCAGGTGCGCGCCGCCCTGGAGCAGGTCAAGGACGCACCGCGCGCGGCCCGGGCCGAGGCGCTCGCCCTGGTGGCGATCGCCGAAGGCGAGCGCGAGTTGCAGACCCAGGAGGAAGCATGGCGGGCACGGCTTGCAGCCCAAGGGCGGGAGGCCACCGCCGCCGCGTACGGGCGGCCCATCCAGATGTTCGAGGACCCCCAGCGCTCGTGGGTGGCCTGGCACGCCGAGCACGGGCGCGCCGGCGAACCCTTCCACGAGGCTTACGACCGGTGGACCGAGGAGCGGCACAGCAAGGGACACCGCTCCGCGTACACCTGCGTGTACCTGACCGCCCACAACGCCCCGAAGTCCGCGCGCGGAGCACTCGCCGTCGGCACCGCCACCGCCGGAGAAAAGGGCGAACTGCCGCGGTAGGACGTCTCGTCACCTGGTCCCTGGCATTGGATCAGTGATCTGTTCAGGTCGCGGAAGAGCTCTCCCACGTCGACCCCCGATACGTCGGCCAAGGCGAACACCTTGTCAAGCGAAGCGTTGCGCCCACCGCCCTCGACTTGGGCCTAGAGTTTCGAGCGGCTTTCAGCAGGGTGATGCCTGCGTAGGGAGCGTCACGATGCGAAGGCCCGTGATGTAGGTCGGCGGCACGAAGTAGCTGGGCTGATAGTTGAACAGCGCGCCGATGCGGCGGAGTTGGTCGACCGTGGTGCTCTGCGGGGGTGTTGTGGTGGTGGTCTGGTCGAGACCTAGCTGGGTGACGGTGAGGAGAAAACGGGTCTGGGTCGGCCACCCGGCTGGGGCGGTGGAATTGAGGGTGCGGACGATCTGCTGGTAGAGCTGCGTTGCTGGAGCGCCGAGGGTCAACTCAAGGCTGCGCAGGAGCTGTCCGAGCCGTTCGCTGCCGTGACAGCTCAGATCACGGTCAACGATGTCGCGTAGGAGGTTTGCAGCTGCCACTGCATCGTGGCTTGAGCGGGCGGAGGCCAGGGCGCTGAGGAGTGGATCGGGAGCAATGCTGGCGGCGAGGTCATCGAGCATGCCGGATGCCAGCGCCGTACCGCCGCTCTGTAGGAGGCGCTCGAACGTGCCCCGCGCGGACGCGTGGGTGTGCGTCGTGCCCAGTTGGGTGGCTTGGTGGTCGAGTTGGGCGGCCAAGGCGCTGTCACCTGCGGTGCGAAGGCACATGGAGAGCATCAGCAAGCTCGAGGCTTGCTGGGGAAGGTCGCCGCAGTCCACCGCGTGCTTGATGCTGCTTTCCATGAGGATCATCGCGTGACTGAGGTTGTTGCGAGCCAAAGCGTGGAAGGCCTGGTTGTAGTTGATCCCGGCCATTCTGCGTGTCTTCTCTATCCCGGGAAGGGCTCGGAGGATTTGCGCGGCCGAGTCGAGGGCCCGTTCGGCGGCGGATACGTTCCCGGCGCGTAGGTAGACGATGGAGGCGTTCTGGCGGATCCCGGCGCGCAGCAGAATCTGCTCGGCCTGTGCCTGCTCGCGCCAGGTGATGTTGCGAAGGGCAGCGAACTGATCGCAGCGGTCCATGGCCTCGTCGGCTCGCCGCAGGTCGTCTAGAGCCAGCTGCCCGGTTCCTTCTTCCTTGCCGAGTAGCGCCCACGCTGCGGGCGTAGACGCGATGTGCCTGACGTCTTGTTCGAACCGTGGCAAGGCCAGGCGGATTTCGGCGCGCATGGTGGCGGCGGCTTCGAGGTCTCCCCGCAAGCGCAGTAGCTGTGTGAGGACGAGTGCCGCCGTCGGGGGAAAGACCAGCGTGGCGACGAGCCAGTCCCGGACGTGGTCGACCAGACGCTGTGCGTCGTCCGGCTGCGGGTTTCC
The DNA here is from genome assembly GCF_025399795.1 of Streptomyces rhizosphaerihabitans. Lineage (GTDB taxonomy): Bacteria > Actinomycetota > Actinomycetes > Streptomycetales > Streptomycetaceae > Streptomyces > Streptomyces rhizosphaerihabitans. The sequence continues at coordinate 6,186 of NZ_JAODTZ010000094.1, forward strand.
GGTGGACCTGGCTCCGATCAGGTCCAGCAACTGGTATTCCTCCACTGCGACGTCTGCGCCTCGCTGGGCGAGGGCGTCCAGGAACGCGGAGGCTCCTGCGGTCAGCTGTGAGCCGGGGCGCACGATCCAGGTGACCCGCTTCGGCAGGGCGTCATGGGCGATGAGTCCCAGGTAGTCATGGTTGACCGCGAAGTCGTCGCCGGAGAAGCCTAGGACGAGCAAGTGACCATCGTGGCAGGCGGCAGCCAGCGAGGATTGCGTGCTCGGGCTGAGACCACGCCCTTTGTCGAGCAGGAGGTCGATCATCGATGCCGGTTGCTGTACACAGCCGTGAATCTTGTGGATGGCAGGCCTACCGTCCACCGGGATACCCACGGCCGGTCGGCCGGGAACCCTGACCAGCACGTCGAGCCCGGCGTCCTTGCAGGCCTGCTCCAAGAGCGTGTCGAAGTTGGTCGTGACAATGCAGTGGCAGCGTCCCTCGCTGATCAGTTCAGCTATCGCCCGGTGTACGGCGTTCGGGGTGTCACTGTCCAGGATGCTTAGGATGTCCAGCCAGCCGCGGCCTGCGAAGGCATCAGAGAGGACTTGGCTGAAGGACACGATCGACACGTCCTGCACGCTGACGGCTGCCGCCGCCGCTTGAGCAGACGTCGAATCCAGCACGTGGGCCAGTGCCAAGTCCCTGATGCCATCGAGAGCTGCGGCATTCAGCCCGTACCACGAAGGGACGGATGACGGCGGCACGCTGGAGACACCGCTTCCGCAGAGCAGAACCACGGGCTCAGAAGTCTTGTGGGCGAGTGTTTGTAAGGGAGTTGGCGTGCCGCTGGTGGAAACCATGGGGGTCCTCGCGGAGAGCGGCGATCAAGATAATGGTCACCATGACTCTAAATCGGACCAGAATTCTCGTCAAGGTGACGATTGGAAGGCGGGGACAGCTAAGCCTCGCGAGCGTTCTTAGCCAGCGACAGGCGGTCTCCGATCCGTCAGCGCTGTCGATTGGCGTCAACCCTCTTGTCCCCCGGCTCCCGCCCAGGCACCGGCACCAACTCGCCGCCGGCCAACCGAAGAACGGACTGCACCGCCGGCTTCAGCCCTGCTCCTAACGAGCCTGGTCTTGCGGCAGGCGCGGCAGAGCGTCGGCGAGCGGCTTCAGAGCCGCATCCAGCAGGTCGGACTGCCGGGCGTGCCGGCTGGGCCGCAGCCGCATGACGTGGAAGATGTGGTCGCGCGACTGCGACGCCTGGGTCCCCGCCGGCCGACGGACGGGATTCGTATGCGCTCCGTGCCGGCACTGGCGGGAGCGGGCGGCCGGTGCTGTCGCTGCGGACGGGACGAACTGGCACTGCGCGACGATCGCTGCCGCAGCTGCCACCCCTACCGCCCCTGGGACGCTGTGTGCCCCGCCTCCCGGCGGGCTACGCAGCTGGTGATCGACCTGCCGATGGGCAGGGGCGGCCAGCTCGAGGCGTTCCCGGTCGACGACGACCGAGGACCGGAACACTGCGAGGACCGGGCCGTCCTGCCCACGAGCCCCGGACAGCAACCGCTGTTCAACATCCGGCGGGATTAGGTCCCCGTGCTGGCCCACTTGCGCGCTATGCCCCGCGGCGAGCCGCCGTTGGACGAGCCGGCGCGGCACCTGCTTGAGGAGTTCACCCGTCACCGACCGCGCCAGCGGACGGACTACCAGAAGAACACGCGCGCGCTGACGATCCTCCTGTATTGGCTTGGCGCCGAGACGGCCGTCTTCGAACACGACGTACACGACCTGGCCCGCATCGACGTGAACCTCGCCACCAAGCCGGCCTGCCAGTTCCTGCGTGCCCGGGGGCTGCTGGTGGATGACCCCGAACTGCATCGGGACGCGGACGAGATGTGGCTCGAGTCGGTCCTCACCGCGCTTCCGGAACCGGTCGCGACCGAAGTGCGCACGTGGGTGGAGGTCCTGCGCGAGCAGGGCCGACGCGAAGGAAAGCCGCGCGGGTACGACGGCATCCGTCGCTACCTCGCCCGTCTCCAGCCGGTCCTCACCCACTGGACCGCGACGGTCGGAGCGAGCTCGCTGCGCCAGATCACGAGGGACCACGTCGACGACGCCGTGGCGGAGTTGTCCGGCATGACCCGCCGAAGTCTTGCCACCGTCCTGCGCAGTCTGTTCCGCGCGCTCAAGAGCCGGCGGGTGATCTTCCAGAATCCGGCCCGTGACCTCCCCGTCGGCGACCTCACCGGCCTCCCGAAGTCCATCCCCTCCGACCGCCTGATGGGCCTGCTCGACCAGGCCAGGACACCGCTCGGCCGGCTCGTCGTAGCATTGGCCGCCATCCACGCCCTGCCCGGCAGCGAGATCCGGACCCCCTGCACTCCAGTTGCCTCGACCTGTCCCGCGGCACCCTGGAAGTACGGCGGGGCCTGCTGCGGCACACCCTCTACCTGGAGGAGCTCACCAACCAGCTCGCCGCGGACTGGAGCACCTACCGCCGCCGGTGGCCGGCCTCGGCCAATCCCCACCTCTTGGTCAGCCAGAAGACCGCGGTTGACCCGGACCACCCGGCGGTCAACATCGGGCTTCTCCATGGAGTCCTCCCTCATGGGCTGACGCTGAGCGGTCTGCGCCAGGACCGCATCCTCAATGAGACGGCCGAATGCGCCGACCCGCTCCGGCTGATGCGCCTGTTCGGCATCACCAAGCAGACCGCCATGCCCTACGTCGGCACCGCCTGCCCGGAGCGCACCGCGAAACTGCCCAGGTAGCGGGCCCACCCTGAGCCCGCTACCGCAGCTAAATCCCGTGACCGGGTGGCAACGGGTCCGGCATCATCCCCATGTGATTGTGATGCAAGCCGTTCTGGAGACTTTCGCTGCCGACGACTTTTCGCTCTGGCCGGTTGGCGAGCACGAGTCGCACGGCTGCCTCGTTCTGGACCGGAAGCTAACTCCGGCGGAGGTCGGCACAGCCGTTATGCGAATCGCCGGCTGCAACGACTTCGAGCCGGAGGAAGAGCACGGGCCGTGCCCGACCGACCCGCTCGGCACATTCCTGCACGGGCTGCTCACCATGCCTGATCTGTTCGCCGCCGGCGGGTTCCGGGTGACCGACAACGCCACCGACACCGTCTTCGTCGAGCCGGGCTGCTGCAACGGCCTGGAGACCTGGCGGGACTGGCTGGAGGTACTCGACGGCAGCGGCTGCTCCTACTTCGGCCACGATCCGTCCTCGGTGGCCGAACGCGTTGGCGACATCGTCCGGCTGACGCTCGACGCCCACGGGACGGACGGCGGCCCGGTGATCGAGCTATCGGTTGACCAGGTACGCACGCTCGTCGCCGGCGCCCAGCAGGACTTGCAGGACTTCCTCAGCCTTGCCGGAACCTGGGCTGAACAACACCTGCCGGCACATGCCGCCGCCGTCACTGCCGCCCTGGCACGGGCACTGAACCTGGCGCCCACACAATGACCAGCTTCCTGACCCACCGAGCGCACGTGCATGACGCCCGCCTCCCCCTCCGTCGCCGGCACAGCGCGCTGCGGACCTGCATCACCCTCTTTGCGCCGTACGGCTTCCGGGCGACGTACCACCACCTCACCTCAGCGCCGCGATCCCCCGGCGGCTGAAGGCGGATCCGGACGCGCTGGTGCGGGCGGTGGAGGAACTGCATGAGGCGCGGGTGCTGTGGCTCGCGCGGGCGGAGGAGTACGCCGCGCAACGCCGGGCGGAGAAGCGGGCCGGGCGACGGACTGTACCCGAGCCACGACCTTGGTGGCTGCGGAGCAACTGGGACGGCCCGGACCATGCCTGGCACCAAGACCCGCTTCGCCACCCGTCGCTGCGGCTGTCTGCGTACGTCCGGCGGCAGAACGCGCTCCTGGACGGTGCCGAGCTCCCAGGGTGTCCGGCCTGCGGCGACGAAGGGCCGCCGCAGCTGAGCTCGACCGGGCACGGCTGGATCGAGCGGTGCCGTGAGTGCGCGTGGGTGCTGGCGCCATGTCCGTGCGGGCAGCGGCACCGGTTCGTGCCGGAGATCCCGTTCAGCTGGAAAAGGATCTGGCAGCGGGCGCACATGAGCGATGACGGCATGCCCAACCCACACTGGCCTGCGGGCTAGCCAGTTGGATGCGGCACGGCGAACGCTCGGAAAATCAGATTCCGTCAGCTAAGCCGGAACCCGCGCATGGGACCGCTGCAGCCATCAACTGGCACGCAGGTTCCGGCATACCAACGTTCAGGATTCCGGGAACCCCGCGCCCTTCAACCCGCGCGATGTCCAAGGTCCGCAACGGCGAACGCGGCCGCAGCGGGGTCGAACGGCGCTTGGTCGCCCTCGTGAACGCGCGCGAGCCGGGCCGGGCCGCACTTCGAACGGGAGTGGAGGGTGACTTCGTGGCGGGGTGTGCGCCGACGAGATTGACAGCCATCCATCGAGAGCGTCATATTGATTACGCGAAACAGCGGTAAAAAATGGTGGGCGGCGGAAGGCACCCTCTCACGAGGGTGTCGACCCAGGGCGGCAACCCCGGCCGAACGTCCCGCCGACCACCTTCACCAACCCATCTCGCTTGCCGGTGCGTGAGCACCAGAGGAACAAGAGGAGCAGGCCCTCAGTATATGGCCGCGGTCCGGACCGGAGAGTGCAATGTCCAAGCCCCTGAACCCGCAGCGTCGCGTCGTCGGCGACCGTCCCGTGGTCAACCGCGACTGGATCCGCGAGTTCACCGGCGCCAGCCTCGGCACCGCGGCCCGTTGGTACAAGGTGCGCGACGAGCAGCCCAAGGAGCAGCGCCACCCGGAGAAGGAACGCATCGACGGGACCGACTTCTACGACGAGGAGCAGTTCCGCGCCTTCTACACCTGGTTCCAGCAGGACAAGGCGAGCAAGGTCCTCAAGGCCGACCCCGAGCTGTACGAGCTCGATCCCGAGACCGTCGTCTCCATCAACAAGGCTGCCGAGTTGCTGAACTTCAACGGACCCTCGGTAATCCGCAAGTACCGGCGGGACAACGCCGACTACTTCCCGGACTCCGTCGGCGAGGTTGAGGGGCCCACCGGCCGGATGATCCCCGGCTTCCGTGCCGGAGACCTGCAGGACTTCGACCGCAAGCGCACCGGCGACAAGCTCGGCAGGGCCGGCCGCCGTCCCGGGCCACAGGCCGAGGCGCCTGTCGGCCGGCCCTCCGCCCTCGAGGAGGTTCTCGCAGCCGAGCTGAACGCCCGCGCCGGGAGTGAGCCGCTCACAGCCACCCAGCTCGCCGAGCAGTACGCCACCGAGGCGATCGAGCGCGACGGCCACCACCCGGGCCTGGCCGCGGAGCTCAGCGTGCAGTACGGCGGTCCTCAGAGGTCCTGGGAGTACGTCGTCCGCAACGCACTTGAGCACCGCCCCGCGGCTGCGCCGGCCCGCTCGGAGGCCGACCGGCGGGCGGCCATCGCCCTGGCCGCCCTGCGCGAGCGCGGCGACGTCCGAGGACTTGCCGCCTCCCTCGCCCGCGAGCACGGCGGCAGCCCCGACGTCTGGTCCCGCGCGGTGAACGCGGCGCGCGGTCTCACCGACCCCACCACCTGATCACCCCGACCCGCCAGAGGACGATCCCCGATGCCCAGCTATCAGCTTCGCGACACCGCCACCGGCCAGGTCCTCACCCGCGACCTGGCCGACTACGCCGCGGCTGAAGCCGCCCTGGACCGCCTCGACGACAAGCTGGAACACGACCTCGCAGCCAACGGCGAAGGCGCCGGACACATCCGGCTGCGCCTCGACGTCGAGAAGGTCACCGCCGGCACCACGGAGGCCGTCGGACACCACGTACTCCTCCTCGGCGTCGACGACTACACCGACCCTCTGCCCGCGCTGTAGCCGACGGAGCTTGCCCACGCCCCGCGATAGGCCGCCCAAAAAGCCGGTGCCTCGCTCCCACACACTGCGCCGCGCCGCCTCACAGCTCAGGCGAGGGTCCGCCGGCCGCCGCCAGGACGATCGCCATGCCCGGACGCAGACTGGGCACATCGCTGGGGCGTAATGCGGCCCGTGTCCTGGCCAGCAGGATGTCGCCGCCTGCACCGCCGCTACGAACGCAAGCCCGAGTACTTCCTCGGCTTCGTCGGTATCGCTGCCACCCTCATCTGTCAGTTGTGCGGAGCGCGGCCCGCCGCGACGAGAAGGGCCAGGACCACGGGCGTGGACGACAAGCACATGCAGATCGGCGAAGTCGCTGCGCGGACGGAGCTGTCCCTGCGCACCATCCGACACTACGAGGAGACCGGCCTGGTCACCCCGTCCGCCCGCTCCCAGGGCGGCTTCCGCCTCTACACCAAGACCGATGTCGCCCGCCTCATGGTCATCCGCCGCATGAAGCCGCTCGGCTTCACCCTCGACCAGATGCGCGACCTGCTGGAGGCCACCGCCCGCCTCGACAACGAGCCCGACCTCGACACCGGTGAGCGGGAGGCCCTGCTCGACCGCGTGCGGGAGTACGAGCAGGCCGCCACCGAGCAGGTCAACAAGCTCCGCGTCCAACTGGCCCGCGCTGAGGACTTCGCCGCCACCCTGGGCGCCCGCCTGGAGCAGAGCGTTCAAGCCGCCCGCCCCTGAAACCGCAGCGTCACTCCTGAGCCGGTGCCGCCTCCCCCTGTGGGCGGCGCCGGCCGGGCACCGTCGCCGCCGTGGCGGTCAGGTCCAGCTCCAGGCGGCTGTTCATGTGATCGGTGCGCAGCACGGTGGCGAGCTCAGCCTTCAGCTGAAGCTCTTGTACCGAGGTCCCCACCAGGCGTCACTCGGGGCACGTTTTGGGTTCCATGGCCTTCCCTGCCCCCGGTGAAGGCGTTCACGCTCCGCGGGAACGACGGGTGCGCGAGGTTGATGTCGCACTTCCACAACACCACTTGGCTGCTGCCGAAGCGCAGTTGGCCTGCGGTGATGCCAGAGCGCTCGGTGTCCAACCTCGGGACGTCGTCCGGACAGAGGTCCGAAAGACGGTTGGCGGAAGAGATACGGTGGCCAGCGCAGAACGGGCAGCCCCGGCCGCGGCCGTCGTTCGGCCAGCGGTGGTCTTCGGCCTCCGAGCAGACCCGGATACCGTCAGCATGATTCGTGATCAAGCACGCACCCTCAATGTCCTGCACGAGCCCTCGACAGGGCACTGCGCCATGGCCTCATGCAGGGCCCTTCAGTGCCACACGCTGGACAAGGCTTGCTACGCCTCGGCGTGGACGATGGTGTCAGAACCTTCTGCGGCAACAACGCGGATGCCTTCCTCTTCGTCGCAGAGCAGTGATGCGTGGCGCACACGCATCTCCCACTTCGGCGGCCAACGGGTCGTGTCGTCCCAGAGGATCCCTTCCAGCAGCAGCCCGTCCAGCTGGGCGTTCGTGAGATCCGCGCCGACGAAGTCGTTGCTGGCCTGCTCAACGTCGGTGACAGCCTTCGCCAGAGCAGTCGCCTCTTCGCAGCCGCGAGCCAGATCGTCTATCAGGTCCTGGGCGATTGCGTTGACCCCGAACAGGTATGAGCGGCCAGCGGTTTCAAGAGCCCCGATGGTTGGGGCGAGTTCGTCGTCCAAAAGTTCCCGGATGCTGTGGAGTTCACCGATGAGCCGTTCAGCAGGGTTGGCGAGTGCTTCCTCCACAGCGCCGAGGTAGTCCAGGCGGGCAGGAGACTGCGGGCACCGGTTCGACTCCGGCAGTTGAGACATGCCCTCGAGATGGCCCCGCAGATTGTCCAGCACGGTGTCGCCATGGCCCATCGGTTGTGTGGTGTCACTCAGAAGGTCACACAAGTCCTGGACCATGCGGACTGCAGCCCGCATGGCTTCGGCCAGGTCACGGGGCCAGTAGAGGTGTACCAGCCGCAAGGCTTCCTCACGGTGTTTGACACGGATGGCGGCGGGGCGGTGTGACAAGGCTCCCCGCTCCGTCAGATGGGCTTGGAGCATGGTGTTGCGCTGGGCCAGGGCGTCGCAGACGTCCCTGGAGAGGCGACGGTTGACGCTGGTCCCCAAAGTGCGGTGCGTCACGGCCAGGAGGCGGTCCAAGGCGAGATCCGGGAAGCGCAGTTCGGGCGGCCCCCCGAGGGCATTAAGGCGGTCGTTCACGGCGATGCCGAGCTGGTCGTGGACTGCTGTCAGCAAGGCTTCGAGGTCGTCAGTGTGGCGACGGTCGGCCCCGTCGGTGCCGCAGGAATCGTTGCCGGTCATGCCTTCCCCCTCTCGTTGACGAAGCGTCCTTCCAGGTGCAGGCCCTGCTTCAGGGCCGCTCGAGCGCGCGCAAGGTTTTGGCGGACGGCTGCCTGCGTGGTGCCCATAGCCCGCGCGCTCTCCTCCGTAGTGAAGCCGTCCAGGTGCCAGGCCATGGCGGCGCGCTGCTTGGCCGGCAGCTGCAACAGTAAGGAGATCACTCGGCGTTGTTCTTCTCCGAGTTCGGCGGCGTAGGTCGGGGTGTGCCAACGCAGGCTCGTCTGCGGTTCCGGCAGATCCGCGCATGTTTCTTCGAGTTTTACCTGCTGGCTCACCCAGGACCGCCAAGCGACGGTGCGCAGCCAGGCGCGGGGGTAGCTGATGGAGACGCCGGGGGCGCACATCTGGGTGAAGGCGTCCTGGGCGGCGTCCTGGGCTTCGGTCCAGGACGCCCCGTGCAGGAGCAAGAAGCGTACGAGTGCCGGGTACTGCTCGTCATGGAGTACGCCGGCGAGATGGATGCCTGGTTGCGGGTCGGTAGTCCTCTCGAGGGGCTCGGCTAGATGGAGGTCAGTGCTGAGGGCGTCCTCCACGGTCATCACCCCCGGCACAGCCGTTTGGAGCCGCGTCAGAACAGCGGGAGGCGGGGTAGGAAGCCGAGGCGGCCGGTGAGGTCAGGCAGCGGAGCCGGTCGGTGTGTGCGGCCTCCGTGATGAGCGTCCTCTCCACGGACGCCTTCACCTTCCCCTGAGCGATTCCCACTATGCCGTTAACGACACTGACTGCCACGGTTACCACCGCTCCCACGATCACAGGCTCCATGCCGCACTCTTCCCTTTGCGAACGAGCACCCGGTTCTGCCGCGTGCACCACAACAGTGCTGATTTCTAGGCCAGTTGTGACATCTGGCTGGTCACGCGGGTGGAGCACAGCATCGAGGGCTCCCCAGGCGCGTCACGCGTCCGGTACGGGCGACCCCCCGTACTCTCAGTTCCGGAACCGGCCCCGGTATCGCCCTGGCGGGTTGGGCTACCCGTGGGCCCGCACCAAGCCCGTGCGTGCGCACACCGTGGCCTGGTGTCTACCGGATCACTGCGGCCTTGGTCGCGATAACGGCGCAGGCGAGGGTGGGGACGGCAGCGAACGCCCTGGCGGCGCGCACGAGTACAGCCGGGATCGTGGCGCCGTCGACGCGGGTGAGGATCCCTGCTGCGGTGGCGGCCAGCCTGGCCAGGACCGTGACGAGCGCAGCTGTGAGGAGAACAAGAGCGACGGTCACGGCAGACTCTCCTGGACGGGCGGGTGTTGACGTGACTGTTGTCCCGGAATCGGCGTACGCCAGAGTCCGCCTGGACGATGATGAACACTGGCGGCCACCGAACCCTGGGGGTGCGGATGCAGGAGGAGCAGACGGGGTCTGAGCAGGCGTTGGCGGAACTGCGGCGCCGACTTGAGGACGGCGTGGCCCAGGCCCGGTTGAGCAAAGCGCAGCTGTCCGTGAGGGCCAGGCTTGCGCGTACCACCGTGGAAAAGGCGTTGCGGGCCGGTGCTCCTGTGCCGTCTGCGGTGACGGTTGCGGCACTGGCCCGCGTGCTGAAGCTGCCGGTGGAGGAACTTCTGGGGCTGCTGCGTCGCGCTACCGTGGCCGCTGGTCCAGACGCCGGGGATGTCTCAGGGCCGGGGCGGCCGCTGTCGGAGTGAGACCCACACAACCTGGAGGTCCACCCCGCCGGCCCCGCGGCGGGATGCGGAGCCGACGGGATATGTGCCGCGGGAGCACCACGAGGCGCTGGCAGGGGCGGGAAGGTGCCGCGGGCTGCAGCCGGATGGTGGTGCTGGTCGGCACGTCCTCGACGGGCAAGACGAGGTCCTGACGAGGTCCTGCTGGCAGGCCGTCCCGTCCAGTCGCCGACGATCTCGGCCGACGGCTGTGGCACCCCTTCGCCCCCGCCCGGGCCGACGCCGCCTGGCTGCCCTGTGCAGGAAGTGGCGCTCTGTGTGCCGCCGGGCCGTCCGCGCGGGAGGACGCGATGAACAGCTCATCCGCCCCGCGCGGCGCGGCGGCTACTGCCGGACCGAGCACCCCGGCAGGGCCGTCCGCTGCACCGACCCGTGGGTCATCCCCAAAAGACGGCAAGAGCGGGCACCAGCACCCGTACAGCAAGACCGGTTGCGGCTGACGCCTGCCATGACCCCATCGCTGCCACCCATCTCTACGATGGCGATGAGGACGCCGTCATGCGGATGCTCATCACCGAGCAGGCGTTCGCCGTCCTGCTCGTCGGCAGACGCTCAAGACCATCACTGTGCTGCAGATCAGCTACCTCGGCTGACAGCCGAATCAGCAGAGAACACAAAGCCCCGCCTCCTTCCCGAGGCGGGGCTCCACTGCATACGGCGCCGGGCTACCGATACCAGTACTTGACGCCCCGATGATGCGAGCATGTACCCCGGAAATGGGCGCTGTACGAGTAAGTGCCGTCCTTGCACTTCGCCATAGCCCCACGCGGATGCGAACTGTTCGCCCGGCACACGCCCGTCGTGTGGTGCGCACACGACGCAGCCGCAGCCGACGTAGCCGTTGCAACCGGCGCCAGAAGCGCCCCGGCGACAGCGAGCGCAGCCAGCCCCGCCCTGAACCTGGTGAGCATGATGTCCCCCTCTTGATTTCCGAGGTTGATCGTTCCAGGCGTGAGCGATCGCCGGGCCGACGGCAGGACGAGGTCACCCGAAAGGCGGAACGGGGCGCGTTCTGATAGGGATTGGCCGAAGTGTGCGGTAAGCCGCAGATGCCTCGCTGGACCGCTTCGGGAACTGTGTCAGCCAGCTGGGCGCGGCTTGTCATCGCTCCGGTTGGCTTTGTTGGTGAGTAGCGAGAGCGTTTGTCGCCCCGGCTCGAGAACACCCGCCGGCGAGCAAGACGATGTCGCTGAGATTCAGCAGCACCTGACTACTTGACTCGTGATGGCTGCCGTCGCTGTTCTGGCGGGGGTGGCTGCCGGTCCCGGCAGCGCGCCCCTTACGGTCGGCCCATGCACGATCAGCGAGACCAGGGCGTCGGCCAGCCGGAGCCCAGTCAGCCCGCCCCGGTTGCTGACATGACTGGTGGGGCCACGGAGGCCGAAGCGGTGGTTTTCGTGTGTGCGGCATGTGGAGTCCCCCTGACGGGGCCACTCACACCGCTGCCCGCGGTTCCCGAGGCTCCGTACTACGCATGGTGGGAGGCTGATAAGCCGGGTCCGTCACCTTCGACCGTGCCATCGGGCTGCTATGCGATCGAGACGGAGCCGTATGGCGCGCCCCTAGTGGTCGCCGAGGCGCCTGGGCCGGCGATGCCACGTCGCGGGACAATGACGAACGTACACGGGCAGGCGTTGGTGTCGCGGGGCCCGCGAGGCAACATCGTCATCAACCCGGGCGACGCCCGCGGCCTGGAGCTTCAGCATGCATCCGCCGCCTGCTGCGGAGCCACCCCGGACGGCGGAATGAACCAGTTGTGCGCCTGCGGCACCCTCGTCGCGACCTTGTGCTCCGACTGCTGCCTGCCATACGAACTCCACCTCTCATCCGGCCACGTCCGCGCCGTTTGCCGCTGAGTCGGTTGCGGGTCGCTGCTGCTTCTCACCGACATTTCAACGTCTGCCCGGCATCTGCTGATGCCGAGGACCCCGATAGGTGCTGCTAGATCTCACCTACGCAGCCATCCGGTAGTGCAACAGCGCGTACGTGGAACAGAGGTCCTCAGTCATGTGCGGCTCAGCCGGCATCCGGCAACTCGACAACCGGCGGCTCATCGTCCTGACGCTCCGACCGCCGTTTGTTCTCCACCCGCAACGCCGTCAACCACGGCCACAGATCCGGCAACTCCTGCCCAGCGCACGCCAGACGGTGTTCGACCCGGCAACGCTGCTCCGCCACCGGCGGACACACCGCGTACACCGTCACCCGACCATCCGACACCGTGATCCACCGATGCTCAGCCGGCACCAGATGGGCCAGCACCGTCACGCCCGGCTCCAGCAGCACCCAGTCCTGCTCCAACGTCGGCACCCGATCCTGCGGCAACCCGCAGACCGGACACGTGAACATCCGCCGGCGGCCCAATCGCCGCGGCCCCTCCTCGACAACCCCCATACACCGAGCCTGCAGGCCCGTCAGATGCGGCACACGGCGCCAACCGGACGGGAGCCCTGCGCACCGGTGGACAGCACACGGCACGCGAGGCAACCCGTGCCAGCCGCAATCCCACTCAACGCACCAGCGACGGCCGGGCGAGCCATCTGGACAACGCCACCGCAGCCACCTCTTGAGTGCCGCACCGCCCCGGCTACGCCCACATGCTGTCGCGAGTCGTCATCGACGGCCAGTAGCCCACCCGCCTCAC
>NZ_JAODTZ010000095.1 GCF_025399795.1 Streptomyces rhizosphaerihabitans
AAAAGTCATGACCGAGCGCAGGGACCCGTACGGGGTGAGCAGTTCCCACATCTCCTGGATGACGCCCACCGCGTCCTTCGAGCACAGGACTCGGCCTTGAGCAGGGTGTGGCGGAGCGCCAGGTAGGTGACCTCGATCTCCGAGCGCTCGTGGTAGGGACGCACCAGGTGGTGACCGCAGGCCGCAAGTGCCACATCGGGGCGGACATCCTGCTGCCTGCTGTCCGGTCACCGCAGCGAGCGTTTCCGGCAAAGCCGGAGGCATCCACCGGATGTCTCACATCGCCACCACCAACCCCGCGTGGCCAAGGCACGGGCCGACACCGGCTGCCGCACCAAAGCCGTTGACCACGGCGCCCGCCTCGGCATCGACGTCGAAGTCGTCCAACGCGCCTCCGGCGTCCAAGGATTCAAAAAAAGTCATCCCCGACGCTTCGCAGTCGAGCGGACCTTCGGCCGGCTCATGCACCACCGCCGACGCGCCCGTGACTACGAGACCGGCCCCCACCGCTCCGAAGCCGTGATCCACGTTGCGATGAGCGACCTCATTCAGAGGGTCCGCCAGTACGGGAGAAAGCGTCGTTCCAGCGCCGGCACGGCAGTGGTTGTCGCCGGTCATCGCCTGGACGGCAAGGCCCCGCAGATCCGTCGGCGTAGTGTGAAGGGCCCCGTCGCCTCGGGGCTTACCACCTCGTTTCCTTGCAGGGTGCCCCAGCCTTCAGGCCGGGGTGAATGCGAGCCCTGCGGAGCAGGGCAGGGGCAGAGGAATCGCCGGCAGGGCGATTCGTCGTCGCCCTGACGGCGTCGAGGGTGATCTCGGGCAGGTGCAGGATCTCGGCGTTGAGGGGCCGCCGGTCGGCGGCCGCTTGAGCGGTGAGCCGGGCGTGGAGTTCCTTGGGGGATGCGAAGCGTGAATTTGAGCATTCCGCTGTTATGGCGTTATTGCGCTATTACCGTGACGACATGTCGAAGTTCCGTATGTATCCGACGTCGCAGCAGGAGCGGCAGATGTTGCTGCACTGCGCGCACGCCCGGTACGTGTGGAACCTGGCGGTCGAGCAGCATGCGCACTGGCGCAGGCCGGCGCCCGGTTTCGCTGAGCAGTGCCGGCAGCTCACCGAGGCCCGGCGCGCCAACGAGTGGCTCGGCAGCGGGAACGCGGATGTTCAGCAGCAGGCGCTGAAGGATTTCGCTAAGGCCAAGAACGCCCGCTTCACGTCCGGGTTCGGTGAGCCGACCTGGCGCAAGAAGTACCGGCACGAGGGATTCCGCGTCATCGGCACCGACCGGGGGGCGGAATTGGCCGAGGACGGCTCGCCGAAGCTCAACGCGAAGACCGGCAGGCAGGTCATGGCCCGGTCCGTGGTGGTGCACCAGCTCAACCGCCGGTGGGCTCAGGTCAAGGTGCCCGGCTGCGGCTGGGTCCGCTTCCGGCTCACCCGGCCCGAGCTGCCCGCCGCGAAGACGTTCCGTGTCACCTTCCGCAACGGCCGCTGGCACGTGGCGTTCGCGGTCGTTCCGGTACCGGTCGCCGCGCCCGGTACGGGCGAGGTCATCGGTGTCGACCGGGGCGTGAAAATCACGGCCGCCCTCTCCGACGGGCGGAAGCTGAACTGCCCGCAGCTCACCGTGAAGGAACGCGCGCAGGTCCGTAAACACCAGCGGCGTGCCGCACGCGCCCCCAAGGCAAGCGAGCGGAAGACTGCCGCGTACGCCGAGGTGGCCAGGCTCAAAGCGCGTGAGGCCGACCGGCGCAAGGACTGGTGCGAGAAGACCAGCACGATGCTCGCCCGCACCTACCGCCTGGTCCGGTTCGAGAAACTGAACATCAAGAACATGACCCGCTCGGCCAGCGGAACCACCGAGCAGCCCGGCAAACAGGTCAGGCAGAAAGCCGGCCTGAACCGGGCCATCCTCGCCCAGGGCTGGGGCCTGCTGCGCCAACGCACCGAACACAAGGCCCCCGGCCGGGTCGAAGACGTCCCCGCCCCCTACACCAGCCTGCGATGCAGCGCCTGCGGATGGATCGACAAGAACTCGCGCAAGAGCCAAGCCGAGTTCGTCTGCTCCTTGTGCGGCTTCACCTGCAACGCAGACACCAACGCAGCAACCAACATCGCGGCAGGACAGGGCGGGATACCCCGCCCCCGGCAATCAGCCGGTGCCGGAGGGATAACAGCGGCCACCAGCCGCTCGAGTATCCGTGAACCCCAACCCACCTCGGTTGGAATCCCCCTCATCTAAGAGGGGGAGGATGTCAAAATGTCGCTCACGGTCCTCGACTCGGCTCTGCCGTGCTGCCCGCCGAGCGGATGACCGGCGGATGTCGGCGAACTTGGTGTGCGATACCGGCCGACGGCGCTTCGACAGCGCACGGGGAAGTAGGATTCGCACGTCGCGGTGGCTCACGACGGGGTGGTCGCGATCGCCCTGAGCTGGTGCAGCCGAAGGCCGAGCTGCAGTTGCAGGTCGTTCTCCTGGCGCCAGTTCAGGCCGAGCACGTTGTCGGCACGGTCCAGCCGCTTGAGCAGCGTGTTGACGTGTACGTACAACGCTCGAGCGGTTGCCGTGACGTTGGCGCGGTGGACGTAGTAGGCGCTGAGGGTGTCCACGAGGTCGGTACCACGCCGCTCGTCGTAGTCGAGGAGCGGGCCGATGGAGTCGAAGATGAAACGGTCGAGCTCACGGACCCGCTCGGTGTCGAAGATCATGGCATAGAGGGCGTATCGACCTGTGGTGGCGCCGAGGTCGCTGTGTCCGATCGCCCGCATGACGGCGCCGCAGCGACTGGCCAGGGAGAAGGCGCGTGACCAGTCGTGATGGGCCACCCGTTCTCCGATGACGGCGACGGGGCCGCCCAGCGTGCGACGCAGCCGACGGTGGACCTCCTCGACGGTGTGGTCGTCGTCGGCGCTCGGGAGGATCATCGTGGCCCTGCCCAGATGTTCGCCGGCCAGTCCGCGGCAGTCCCGGGCGATGTCGTGCAGGTGGCGCGAGAGGTCGGTTGAGGACAACGTGGGGGACTCCGCTACGAGGACCAGGTTCAAGCTATCGGCGTCGATGTCGCGGGCCCGGGTGCGGGCGCGCTGGGCAGGGCTGATCCCGGGGCTGCCGACCATGAGCTCGGTCAGGAGCTCTCCGCTCGATCGCTCGCCGGCCTCGGCGACAGCCCGCTCCTTGAGGATGAGCAGCCCCAGGATGTGGGTGGCCCGCTCGAGGGTCCGCACGTCCGTGTCGTTCGGGGCTCCGTTGCCGGTGGCTGCCTCCCGGCTCCACGCCAGTGCGCCGAGATAACTGTCGCCTGCCTGGATCGAGGCCACACTGCGGGCGACTCCGAGGTGGTCGACCGAGGTCGAGCAGCGGCCCGAGCGGTGTGCGTTCTCGACGGCATCGGTCAGGCCGGTGTCCGTTGGAGTCCGGCACGGGCTCGACGCCGAGTCCCGGCGAACGAGAGCAGCACCGGTTCTGTCAAGGAGTGTGACACTTCCGCCCAGTTGATCTGCGAGAAGCTGCGTGACATCGTCCGGCGTCCCGCCCCCCAGCACAACTCCGGTCAGGGCTTCGTGGATCGCTTGCGCTCGCTCCACGACGGCCATGTGTTCCTCGATCTTCCGGTACGCGATCCGCAGCTCGTGCAGGGCGGTGCGGCTCGCCTCGTAGAGGCGGGCGTTGTCGAGGGCGACCGCTGCATGATCGGCGAATGCGCGCAGCAGCGCGATCTCGTCGCTCTGGAAGGCTCGTTCGGAACGGTCCGCGGCGAACAGGGCGCCCACCGCTTCACCGCGGATGACCAGTGGCACGCCGAGAAGTGCGACCAGCCCTTCGGCGGTGACCAGGCGGTCGAAATCCGGATCGTGGTCGATGACGGTCGTGGCGGCGTAGTCGTGCACCCAGTGCGGGCTCCGGGAGGCCAGCACCTTGCCACCGAGCCCCACATCGGCCGGTATGCACGCCGCGAGGAAAGGGGCGGAGATCGTTCCCTCCGACGCTCTGACCGACAGCCTGAAGTCCGCGTCGACCAGCGAGAGATACGTGAAGTCCGTGCGGATCAGATCGTGGGCGTGATGGACGATCGACTGCAACACCTCGTCGAGCTCGCCCAGCGCGGTGAGCGACTTGGCGGTCGTATACAACGACGCCAGTTCGCGCTGTCGGCGCGCGAGCGAGCGCAACCGCGCCCCGCCTCCGAGGTCGCTGACCACAGCGCCATCCCTCCTCGGCATCAGGTGGGGAAAAGCCCCACCGAATCGACGCGAGGTGTGGGTGATGCACACCTCAACCACACAGCAACGGCGCCTTAATGTAACCGCCATCACCCCCCTGCGCTATGGACGAAGGCGGCATCTATGGCAACTCCGCTCGCCCAACCCGAAGGACGGTCCGGCAGTCGTCCGGATGCCGGCCTCTCCACGAGCCTGCGCCGGTCCTCCCGCAAGCTGCTGGCCGCGGGACTCATCGCAAGTGCGCTTGAGTGGTACGACTTCTTCCTCTACGGCACCGCGGCCGCGCTGGTCTTCCCTCATGTGTTCTTTCCGCACTCCTCGGCTCTGATGGGGACCCTCCTCGCCTTCAGCACGTTCTGGGCAGGCTTCGTGGCCCGGCCCATCGGCGGGGTGCTCGCCGGACACCTCGGTGACACCTACGGACGCAAGCCGGTCGTCGTCACCTGCCTGGCGGTCATGGGGGCTGCGACCTTCCTGATCGGCTGCCTTCCCAGCGCAGGGACCGCCGGTGCGCTGGCTCCGACGCTGCTGGTCATTCTGCGCTTCGTACAGGGGCTCGCGGCCGGCGGCCAGTGGGGCGGCATCATGCTCCTGCTCACCGAGTCCGCCAGCCCCAAACGGCGTGGTTTCGCCGGAACCTTCGGCCAGACCAGCGTCCCCGTCGCGGTGATCATCTCGAACCTGATCTTCGTGGCTGCCAGCGGCCTGATGCCGGACGATGCCTTCCTCAGCTGGGGCTGGCGCATCCCCTTCCTGGTCAGCGTCGTGATGTTTGTGGTGGTCCTCTACATCCAGGCCAAAGTGGAGGACACACCGGAGTTCCGCGAGCTGCAGCGGGAGGTGTCGGGGCCGGAGAGCACGGTGGTCCGGGCTCCGCTGGCTCACGTCGTACGCAACAAGTGGGGAACCATCCTTCTCGGCTGCGGGCTCCTCTCAGCGACCAACAGCCTTTTCTACGTCAGCATCTCCGGGCTCCTCAGCTACGGCACCCACTCACTGGGACTCGAGCGCAACCCCCTGCTCGCGGTCGTGCTGGCCAGTTCGGTGGCAATGCTCGTCATCCTGCCCTGGTCCGGCCACATGTCGGACAAGGTGGGCCGTCGGCCGCTGATCCTGGTCGGTGGTCTGGGTGTTGCCGTCTGGGCCTTCCCGTACTTCCGGCTCGTCGGCACCGCGTCACTGCCGCTGATCTTCGTCGCGGTGACGGTGGGCTTCGTCTTCCAATGCCTCACCTACGGCCCCATCGCGAGCTTCCTCGGCGAGCTCTTCGCGCCCGGCGTTCGTTATTCGGGCGCATCACTTGCCTACCAGCTGTCCGCGATCATCGTCAGCGGCAGCACGCCGTTCCTCATGACAGCACTCATCGCCAAGACCGGGAGCACCATGCCGGTCGCCGCCTACATCATGATCATGGGGCTGATCACCACCGTCAGCGCATGGTTCCTGCCCGAGACGAACCCCGCCGAGGTCCGTGACGATCCACACGCCATCCCGGGCACGCACCTCTACCGCTGAGGGGTCCGGTGCTGAGCGGGTCCCCGGCCGGCCTGTCCGCGAGCCAGAGACCGGGCCGTCCGCACCGCGCAGCCCTCGCGATCACTCCAGGGCCAGGACGACTGCGAGGAGGTCGGGGAAACCGCGGCGCTCCATGCCTACGAGATCCGGAAAAGAGGCCAGTGTGAGCAGAACATCGGCAAGGAACGCAAGGATTCGACGGTTCACCGTGCCGGCGGCCGTGGTTCTGCTGGCAGGCGCCGTCCGAGTCCTCGGGGCCGAACCCGCGACCGCGCCGACATCGACCGACGTCGGCGCCTCGGTCGAGGCCGACTACTCGACGACGGTGCCGCAGTGCGCCGGGCTGGATCGGATGCGGATCCCGGCATCGGTCTTGAGCCTGCCGACAACCGGCGGTCGCGTCGAGTCAGTCTCGGTCATGACCAGTCGCGTGAGTGGCGAAACGATCAAGTACTGCCAGGTCGACGCCGACATCTTTCCCGTCGATCCGTCCGCGCCCCCTATCAAGATGCGCGTCGACCTGCCGTACGACTGGAATCGTAAGGCGATGATGTTCGGTGGCGGCGGCTACAACGGAACCATTCCCGACCTGGCGGAGAATGTGCCGTTCGGCCCAACGGACCAGCCGGTACCTCTGGCCCGGCGCTATGCGACCTTCGCCAGCGACTCCGGCCACCAGCAGAGTCCGGTCGCCCCGCCGTCACTGGACGGGTCGTTCGGCATGAACGACGAGGCCCTGAACAACTTCGCCGCCGGTGACGCACTCAAGAAGACCCGCGACGCGAGCCTGTTCCTCATCCGGCACGCCTACGGGACGCATCCCGCCGAGGTCTACTTCTCGGGAGGCTCGACAGGCGGTCGTGAAGCTCTCGTCGTCGCTCAGCGGTGGCCGACGGCGTTCGACGGCGTGATCTCTGCTTTTCCTGCCTGGAACAATCTCAGCGAGGGCCTGGACCTGGGGTACCTGGCGCAGGTGCTGTCCCGCCCCGGTGCCTTCCCCGGACCGGCGAAGCAGACGCTCCTTTACAACAGAGTCATCGACGCGTGTGACGGGCTGGACGGTGTCGAGGACAATGTCATCTCGAACCCGCACGGCTGTCACTTCGATCCTCACATGCTTCGCTGCCCGGGTGGTGCCGACACCGGTCCGACCTGTCTGTCGGATCCCCAGATCAGGGCCGTGGTCGCCATGTCCTCCCCGTTCAGGTGGCCTTACCGGATCGCCAGTGGCGAGACCGCATACCCGGGCTTCCCGTTCCTCTCCGGGGCGGACATGAGGACCCCGTTCCTCGGATTCGGTACAACTGCGCCGGCCGATCCCATGCCGGTGACGAGCGGCTACGGGTTGCAGTACTGGGAGCAGTGGGTCAAGTACTTCCTGACACGGGACCCGCACCACAACTCTTTGGACGTGGACCCCCGGCATCCCGGAAAATGGCTTGACCGGATCAGCCACCTGTCCGCGATCGAGGATCGCAACGACGCGGATCTCCGCCCGTTCGCCCGCGCCGGCGGCAAGCTGATCCTGCTCCACGGTGCTGCGGACGAGCTGGTCTCCTCCAGTTCGACGAGCGACTACTACGGGCGGGTGCACGACCTGCTGGGCTCGCGGTCGACCCGCGGATTCATGCGGTACTACGTCGTGCCCGGAGCGAACCACGCAAACTTCGGCACCCCGGCGTTCGCCGCCGGCTGGGACTCGCTCTCCGCGCTCGAACGCTGGGCCGAGAAGGGACATGCGCCCACGAATCCGATCGTGGCCGACGCGCTCCACAACCGCACTCGTCCACTGTGCGAATATCCGGACTGGCCGGGGTATCGCACGGGCGATCCGGACAGCGCCTCGAGCTTCGTCTGCATGCGCTGAGGGGGTCGGCCACCTCGGGCGCGGTGGCACCCGGCTCAGCGATGCCCAGGTGGAGTGGTTGCTGCCTGGATGACATCTGAGGCCACCGCCGGGAGTTGGGGCCCAGGTTTTGTGCGGCGCATGGGCAGCGATGTTCCGGCCTGTCCTGAGTGCAGCCCGCCCGTGTAGTCCGGTGGCCTCGTACTCCTCAAGCGTGAGGACGACGCCCGGCGGACCTGCAGATCACTGTGACGGTGTGCCGGTCGGCACGTCTGGTGGAGTTGGGCGGATCCGCCGGATGCGCCCTTGGGGATCTGCCCGGTGCCGGAGTTGCTCTGCTTACGGTGCCGTGAGACGCGGTCGTAGCGGGCCTGGGATTCCCGGAACTCGGGCGGCATGAGAGCGGCGAGGTTGTGGGTGGTGAGGCCTGACGGGTCGGCCGGTCGGCTGGTCATCGGCGGACTCCGTCGTCGCCGTCGTCGCCGTCGTCGCCGTCGTCGGCTGGTGCCGCTTTGACGGGCACAGGCGTATGACCGGGTCAACGGGCCGCACCCCGGACCGACCATGCTGTCAGCGCCCCTGTGTTCGGGTTCGCCAGGCAGGGTGGGGCGGCCTGCTTCGACCAGGCCGACGAACCCCCTGGTGGCGCCGGCCGCGGGAGTGCCGCAGTCAAAAGCCGTCCGGTGTACGGCAGTTGGCCTGGGGACCGGCGGTCATGGCCGCATAAAGTTTCATCTCCCGTGCAACCATTCGTACGTGCTGCGGCACTGATCAGGTGGGTCAACGGACTCCACGATCACGTGGGCCCTCGGTGATGGCGAGCCGTCAGAGACGACCACCGCCGGGCCCCTTTCCCGACTTGGGGATCACACGCACATACGTACCACCGTCGCCGACCGGGCAGCTACGTCCACCAGGGCAACGCCTACCCGTTGCACCGCGGCGCCCTGTACGTCACCGACCTCAATTCCTGCTACTCCTACACCAGGTCCGGGGAAGGCATCGCACGCATCGCCCAGGTCGAACGCTCCGCACTCGGCCTGACCATGGAGCAGGTCGAGTCCGCCGCGCACCTGCGAGCGAGCCCGTTCTACGACCTCCTGCGCGGCCACATCGCCACCCTGTGCACCACCGCCCCGACCCTGGCCGCCCACGACCGCACCAGCCCGGCACCCATCACAGCCAACCTCGCTTCAACTCTGCTGCGCACGACGGTTTCGACCGACGACCGCACCTCACGAGACGCCGCGAACGGCTACCTGGTCGACCGGGCAGCCCTGTTCATGCGGAAGAACTTCTCCCGCCCCCGAGCTCACGGCCGAGGAGATCGCCGATGAGCTCGGCGTCTCCGTGAGACACCTCTTCCAGCGCTGGTCCGCCCAGCCCGAAACCCTGGCCGAAACCCTCCTGGGCATGCGGCCGACCGCCGCACGCTCCCCTGTTGACGGTGCGGCCGCTCCTGCCGGTCAACGTCGTCGCCCACCGTTGCGGCTTTGCCGATGCATCCCACTTCAGTCGCCGCTGACACGCTCAACTCGCACAGCAATCCCGGGAAACAGCACATCCTCAACCGTCTTGCTCGCCACGACAGGAAACACACTGCCGAAACGATCCCGCGTTCCCGCCCCTGACCTGGGGATTCACCAACTGCGGACAGAGCCAATTTCAGAAGTCCTCATTACCACTCACACTCCAAGGCGCTGCCCAGACTCCGCACGGGTCCTTCGCCGCACGGTCAGCCGACGTGACAGCGCCCACCAGGGCGCTTCCGCTTCTGCGGAACTCAGGCCGATGCGCGCCGAGGAAGCCTGGACATCACCCTCTGGGCCCAACCTCGATGCACACAATCCATCCACAGATGCTTAAGCTTCGGCAGTCTGCCCATCGGCTCGCCCAATCCCATCGCTACAAGCTAGGAAACCGGTGTCTCACCGCAAGTACGCCCACACCCTTGGAACGCTCCTGTTCGCCGCTGCTCTTACCGCCTGCAGCAGCTCCTCACCCTCCCCCGAAGGCGCGCCTCCGGCCGTGCAGAGCCCTTCCGGCTCCAGTGCCGCCGGCGCTTCCCCCGCCGCCTCCCCTAGCCCCGAGGCACAGCTCCTGACAAGGAAGGAACTGGCCTCGGCGCTGCTTTCCCTGTCGGACATGCCTGCCGGCTGGTCCGCCGACACCGGCGGCGGCTCCAGCACGAACAAGACCTTCTGCGACTACAAGCAGCCCCACCAGGCGAAGGTCACGGTGTCCGGCAACTTCCAGAAGGGTGCAGGCCTCGCTGGCTCCATCGCGGCCGTCGGCTTGCGCCAGTACGCGAGCGTCGATGACGCCGCCGACGCGTTCGACGCGATGGAACAGGCCCTGAAAACCTGCCACAAGGAGACGTTCGAGGGTTCCGTCCTCAACTACTCGGCCATGAGCGTCGAAAAGCTCGGTGACCGTTCCCTCGGCGTACGCATCGAAAGCGGCGGCTCCACCCTCCTCCAGCAGTTCACACTCGACGGTCCCACCCTCATCAACGCCGGCACCGGCGGAATGGCCAACGTCGACGCCGACACGACCGCGCTCCTGCTCCGCAAGCAGGTCGAACGATACGAGGCCGCAGCCGCACGGTGACCTCCGGGGGCCATCCCCTACGGCTCCCTGAATCCTCTGCACAACTGGGGTGCCCGTGGGTCTCCGACCGGGGCACCCCAGTACTACCAAGAGCCCCTACCACCCGGCATGTGCAGGACGACGGGCGCTGTCACATTGACTGACCGGGTGAGATGCTCTTCTGGTTGATCACGCTGGGAGCAGTCGTCCGTGGGGAGCACGTACTCCAGGCCGAGTCAGGCCGCAGGGTCGGCAAAGCGTTCCTCACCTGGGCCGAGCATCGCGAAGACGGCCTGCAGATAGTCACTCATGGCGGTCATAGCCCCTCGAAGATGCTTGGCAGGGAACGTTTGCGCCAGCATCGACTACTCCTTCCGTCAACGGTCGACCGGGGCCCTCGTCATCGCGGCATGGGGCTTCTTAAGACGTCGTTTCTAATGGTGAGGAACGGATCGTTGGCGTCTATGCGTCGGTCCACCCGGCACTGTTGGAGTACGACTCGTAGCTGTACCGGGTACTGCGGTCCCACTCGTCTCCGGTGAGGTGCTCGTATGCGTTGTCGGGTACGTAGAGCAGGGCCTCGGCCCAAACGAGGTCGTTGGCGTAGGGCATGAACTGCTGTGGGTCTCGAAGTACGCTCTCGTACTCCTCACGGCCAGCTGCGACGACCGCAGCCCGGGTGTAGAGGAACTGATCGCTCGACAGGTCATCGCCATATTCCTTGCGGTCCAGTCTGTACAGCGCCCAGGAGAGCTGCTCGGCGAAGCCGACCACGTCAGACACGGGTCCCTTCGCCAGGCGGGCTGCCAGAGCAGCGGCGAGCTGATGGCCATCAGGATCAGGGGTTGAAGGGCTGCACTCTTCGATGAGCTGCCAGAAGACGTCTTCGTTCATGTCGCAGAGCATGACGGACGGGTGTGACAGGCCGGATCGTCAGGGCTTCTCCCTGACCAGTCTGCGATAGGCAATCAGGGCTGCGGCTATGCCGACGAAGGCGAGGAAGTGTTCGGCCTTGCGCTCGTATCGGCGGTGGAGCCGACGGCAGCCGGCGAGCCAGGACACGGTCCTTTCGACGACCCACCTGTGACGGCCGAGCCGCTGTGAGGACTCGATGCCCTTGCGTGCGATGCGGTGGCGGATGCCGCGTTTGCGGAGCCAGCGGCGCAGATGGTCGTAGTCGTAGCCCTTGTCCCCGTGGAGCTTGCCGGGGCGCCGTCGGCGAGGTCCTCGCCGGGACCGGATCGGCGGGATGCCCCGCACGAGCGGTTCAAGGCCGAGGCTGTCGTGCATGTTCGCGCCGGAAATCCCTAGCGATAGCGGCAGTCCGTTCCGGTCGGTGATCAAGTGGATTTTCGATCCGGGCTTGCCACGGTCGGTCGGATTCGGTCCCGTCAGAGGCCCCCTTTTGCGGCCCGTACGCTGACGGAGTCGATGGCGCAGCGCGACCAGTCAAGTTCCCCGCGGGCGCCGAGTTCGTCGAGGACGACGCGGTGGAGCCGGGCCCAGACCCGGGCCCGGCTCCACTGGGCGAAGCGCCGGTAGACCGTCTGCCAGCTCGGACCGAACACCGGCGGCAGCTGCCGCCAGGTGCAGCCCGAGGTCGCCACGAAGATGATCGCGGCCAATGCCTCGCGGTCACCCGCTCGACGCCGGCCACCACCCTGCGGACGTATGACCTCCGTCGGCGGTACCACCCGCCGGAACAGCACCCACAACTCATCCGGCACCAGCCGCTCAACCAGATCCGCCATGCACAGTTCAACGAACGATCACGCCATAAGAAACGGTGTCTAAGTCGTCGGTGAATGTCCTGAATCCCCCGTTGATTGCCGCACGCGATACGGCCCGCCCTCAGCCGGCCAGGTACTCGATGTCGACACTGTCCGAATGCCCGGGCCAGGAGAGGGAGAACGTCCAGCATCCCGGCTTCGGCATGTCGACGAGAGAGGGGCCAGGACCTCCGGCAATCGAACGAGTCACCACTACGTTCGTGCCGGCAAGGCTGGCTTTGATGGTCAATCGGTCGTCAGGCCTCAGATCGGCGGCCCCCGCGGCGTCCTTCGCCACCCAAAGGATCTTGTTCCCCCGGTCCTTGGCCGCCGGCGCATGGTACGGGTAGCCGAAAAGCACGGCGGCGATCTCGCCCTTGTCCCCCATCATGTGACGCTGGGGACCGCCGCGCAGGAATCCCTTCCGCGCCCACTCGGGAAGAGCGCCCTGCTCCACCACGGGCCGACAACTGCCGGCCGCATTCGACCTGGCGACGCTGTGAGTGGATTTCGTCGCCTTCGCATTGCCCGGACTGTTCTCGGTCCCACTGCAACCGCTCACGGTGAGCACCGCGGCAGCCAGAAGCGCAAGCAGAGCACCAGGCACAGCAGAGCCCTCCGAATGACGCGCAAACAGTCGGCTCAGGCAGTCAGACATCCCGGCTCCGATGCATTGCGGCCCCCGTCGGGCCAGTCCAGCAAGGCGAGTTGAGCGGTAAACAACAACTGGTTACTGTTCCACGCGCTTCGGACGTGGGGAACCTGCTATCCGGCCAGGCCCCACAGCTTTCCCACAGACGCAGGGGGACGGCGTCCCGCCAAGTGGTGCAGTCACTGGCCGAGCCGATCGGGTTCCGGCTGTGGAGGTAACGGAAGGTCGTCCTCAGCCGGTTCGGTGGTGAGGAGTTCGGCCATGGAGGCTTCGGAGAGGTAGCGGCGGTCGAAGACCTGCCATTCGTCGTGGAGTTCGGCCAGGACCGCGGCGGCCAATCGGTCCAGAGCGCCGGGTCGGGGAAGACCTGGACGACGTCGGCCCGCCGCTTGACCTCCCGGTTCAGCCGCTTGAGAGGATTTGGTGGACCCGGCACCTTTGCCAGGCCGAGCCGAGGAAGACGGTGCGGATCGCGGCCACCAGACCGCTGTGGCTGTCGGAGATCACCAGCTGGACGTTGTCCAGGCCACGGACTCGTAAGAAGCCGTGTCACATCCTCTTTCCGCAGGTCGCGGCGCCATGAAGCGCAGTCGTGATCCGGCTTGCCGTTCGGGTGGGCGTCGATGGACGGGCAGCCGAACGGCAACTGCGGGATCTTCAGGTCGCTGCCGCGAGAGCTGCCGGTACCGCCTCAAGGCGGCGCTTCCGGTACAGGCGTCCGTGTAGCTCATGCCACTCCCCTTTCCAACGGAAGCGACAAACCCCCGCCGTGACGGCGGGGGTCCAGAAGGCGTCAGCGCGGCGGGCAGCTTCTCAGCGTCCATGAGAGGCGGGCCACGGGGAGCGGTTCAGAGAAGTTTCTGCGGGGCCTGGAACAGGTCGACGGGGGCGACGTTGCATGCAGTCTTGGGACCGCCGAGCAGGTGGCCGCCGATGCCCTCGCCTTCCGGCAGCGGCACCAGGCAGCGGCCAGCAGCGCTGACCAGCGATGCACCGTAGGTGTTGAGGATGCCACCGGCATCTCCCGAGATAGCGGTGTCGCCATTCCTAGTGCCAAAGTCGGTACCGTCGGCATGGGCGGAGGCTGGTAGGGCCACCGCAAACAGTGTGGCCGCGGCGAAGGTTCCAAGGGGAGCGGTCAAGCGCCTGATCTTCATGGCCTGACAACGGCCGAGCCGGTGGAGCAGTCACGGGAGGTTCAGACACAGCTTCTGATCTTGATCCTTAACGTCTGGCTTGGTCTCGTTCGTAGAGGATGCTGGGCCGTTTCACAATTTTGCCCACGTCATGGCGGGTGGCGGGATGCCGATTTTTGGAGCCAGGTGGGCGTCCGGGGCCGGGACGGCTGGGTTTGGGCACGCGGGCCGGACAGGGCAGCCGAGGGTCTGTTCGAACAGGCGGAATGTGTGCTCCAGGTCGAATCTTCGCAGGTGGCACGACCAGGCGAAGTCGACGTCGGCCGGGTCGGCGCCGGTGGCTGAGGACCATAGCCATACCGGCGGTGCATCGCGGTCGCCGGGCAGGTGATCGACCTTGAGGCGGATCAAGGTGCCCTTGATGCTGGGGAGTTCGTCCTCGTGGTCGATCCAGGCGGAGCGTTGTTGGAGTTCCGGGTGGAGCCGGTCCCAGGCGCGGGCTTCGGCCTTGCCGTAGCGGGGTGTGTCGTTCACCGTCATCACCGATGGCTCGGGCCAGGTCTCCGGCTTCGCGAGGCCGAACTCCGGTCCGTGCTCGGGCGGCCGATCGCCCTTGGGCTGGTAGACACGCGGCGGAGCCGGGAGCCGCAGGGCACGGTCCGAACGAAAGCGGCCGACCAGTTCGACCGGCAGGTCCCGCAACAGCCATGCCAGGCGCATCACGTCGTAGCCGGCGTCCATCACGATCAGCATGTCCCCGTCGCCGGGCTGCCACTGGCCGGCCGCGATGAGGCGTTCGGTCACCTGTCGGAGCTGGTCGGCCGTGACGGCCGCAGCGTCGTCGGCAGGTCCGAGGCGTATCGCGACCAGCACCGCGGTCCACGAGGTGCGGTCCGGGGTGAGTGCGGCGACGAAGGAGTACGGCCAGCCCGGGATGATCTGTGCGGCCGCGCGGGAACGGCCGTGGACATGACAGAACAGCCGCTCCGGCGAGCACGCGGCGTCCGAGCGCAGCCACGGAGAGACGTCCACGGAGAGCACGATCCGCCCGCCGAAGCGCGGCAACGGCAGCGATACCAGCAGGTCCCTCAGGGCGTCCGTGTCGAGCCGGCCACGGTTCAAGGCCCCGTACAGCGAGCCGTAGCCGCGCTGGTGTTCGGCAGTCAGCGACAACTCGACCGGCGTCCGCACCGGGCCGTCCGCGCACAGCAGTGCGTCGGTCAGCTCGAAGAACGCATCTGCCCGCGCGGACAGAAACTCGTTGAAGGCCGTCCGAAAGCGTGACAGTTCCGCGAACACGTCCCGTCCACCGACCGGCGCCAGCACACTCATCGCCACGGCCTTCCTTGTGAACCCCTGTATCTCGTCGCAGAGTTCAGGATCACGAGGCGACCAGATCGCTTGAGACGCCTGGTCGCCGAGAATCTCAGTGGGTCCGGTCCCGGGCGCTTGGATGCCGGTTGCTGTCTCACTTGATATGGTCCGACACCGCGGTGGCGAACTGACACATCTCGGTAAGATCTCTTGATCATGGACGTGATCGCGGGAAACGAGATGGTCGCCATCCCGCCGGGGCAGGTAACGCTGTCGGACCGGCGGACGCAGCGCAGTTGGTCGGTCGAGCTTGCGCCCTACCAGCTCGCGGCATTCCCGGTCACCCAGGCGTTGTATGCACAAATCACCGGCCAGCGGCCGAGCACCGCCCACGGGGACCAGTTGCCCGTCGAGTGCGTTTCCTGGTGGGACGCGGCACGGTTCTGCAACGCCCTGTCCCTGTACGACGGGTTCACGCCCGCCTACCACCTCCCTGCCGACAGCGAAGGCATCGAGTGGGACGCATCCGCCGACGGGTACCGGCTGCCGACCGAAGCCGAGTGGGAGCACGCCTGCCGTGCCGGTACGACCGGGCCGCAGTACGCACCGCTCGACGAGATCGCCTGGTACCGCGGCAACTCGCACGAGCGCATCCACGCTGTAGGCGGCAAACACCCCAACCCATGGGGTCTTTACGACATGCTCGGCAACGTCTGGGACTGGTGCTGGGACGTCTACGACGCCGAGGTCTACGGCACCTACCGGGTGCTCCGCGGCGGTGGCTGGTTCGATGAGCACTGGAGTTGCCGGGCCTCCGCGCGGCGCCGCAGCCACCCGACGTTCCAGGTCGACGACGTAGGGTTCCGCATCGCGCGCTCCAACGTGTGACGACCGGTTTCCGCGCGTCGTCGAGCGTGACGTCCGCCGCCTCCGCCAACGGACGGCGCGCCTCTTTCCCACACACAGGACCTCGACCGTCACAGCGCCCGCATATCCGCGACCCCTCAGGTGGGCCGGGGTGCAGACGGGGTCCACCCGAATCATGCCGCCGACGATCGAGGTCGCGGCTGCCATGGAGACCGGGACGCCGTCCGGGGTCTCCCAGAACGTGAAGTGTCTGTCGCCGAAGCGCGATTCGGACCAGGAACCGGCGTCGCTCAAATCGGTAGAACGTTGCTCCCCGACGTCGACGCAAAACTCACGACACCAGCGCACGACGTGTCCACGGTCCTTCCCGCCGACGATGCGCCCCTGACCTTCGGGGCTCGGCTGCGGTGGGGTAAGCGTTCCGAGACGGTAAAGGTGCGTCCGCCAGAAGGGGACCGATGCTGCGCCCGTGTGCTGCTGCCATGCGTCCCGCAAAGCAGTGGCGGTGTCGTGGTCCCCGAGAACGCCGGAGGGGTAGTGACCAAGGCTGGCCAGGTGAGCGACGAGGGCTCCCGCCTGTTCGGTGGAAAGGGGGGTGATCCACAGTTGCCCGCGCGGCCTGCGATAGAAGATGGCGCAGACTTCACCTCCCGACTCCAGCAGGCAGAAGTCTTCGACCAGCTGCACCGCATCCTGCTCACCGAGCTGAACGCGGCCGGCCAACTCGGCTGGTCGCAGGCCTGCGTGGACAGCTCCCATGTGCGCACAAAAAAAGGGGGTGTGCCGACACCGGTCCGTCGCCGGTCGACCGGCGCACGACGGGCAGCAGACACCACCTGATCTGCGACGGACGCGGAACTCCGCTCAAGGTCATCACGACCGCGACGAACGTCAACGACGTCACCCAGACCCTCGCCCTGGTCGACGGCATCCCACCCGTCGCCGACCGCCCCGGCCGTCCTCGCAGGCGTCCAGAAGTCCTGCTCGGAGACAAGGAGCTTTCCAACCTGCTGGCTGTGACTGAGCGTCGTTGGGCGGGCGGTCGGCCGCGACGCCTGGTCACATGTCCGGTAGAAGAAGCCAGACTTCGGAGAAGGCGAGGCCGTGCTCGTGGGTCACCACCCCGCACGGGCAGCCCAGCGAGATCAAGCGCCAGTCGCAGGTCACGGTCCACGGGCCGGCCTTACCCCCGCACGCCGGGCAGGCGACGGTCTCGGCCGTCCACACCCCGAAAGCGGGTCTGCCATAACGCCGGAAGCGGCCCGCGTACCGGACCTGCCAGGGCTCGACCGGGGGCGTGAGCGGGACGGTCCCGGGCAGGCTCGGCGAGGCCAGCACGGCGAACAGTGCGATCAAATCAGGGAGCAGGACCTCGCCAGCCTCTGTCGGTGGCACGGCCAGGCCGCCTGCCGGCCCCGCCGGGGTCTCGTATCTCGGGGCCGCCGCTGCGCCTGGTGGGTTCGGGGTGGCGTGCCAAGGCAGGAAAGCGCGGGCGACGGCGGCCAACAGGGCGGCTGCGGGCGGGCTGACGGTGCCTGCGTCGAGGTGATGGAGGGTGGTGCGCAGGAGGCGTTGGAGTCGCCGGTCCCGGTCCGTGGCCAGCGTCCGTGCGGTCGCTGCCCGTCGGGCCGGGAGCGGGGCCGCGAGGCGGTCCAGGACGGCCACTGCTGCTTCGGAGTCCGCCGCGGCAGGGCGCCACTCCCCGGCGGCCAGGAGCTGCCGTGCCTGCCCGGCCTCACGGGTCAGGGCGCGTGTCTGCAGCGGCCGCGGGCCGAGGGCTGCCCTGTGAGTCTCGTGCCCGCTCGTCATGGCACCTCTCCCTCTTCCCTCGTTCCTGCGGCTGTCGCGACGTACCCGCTGCGAGCGCCGGTGGGCATCCCATCACACAAGCGGATTGGGTCTCTTGGAGCCGCTGGGGTTCGCGTCAGGCTGCGTGACCCTCTGGGACTCAGACTGGCCGACTACGACGCCTAAGTCACACTGGCCGGGCTGGGTAGTTGAGCTGACAGGCAGGTAAAGCCCCTGGTAGGTGGGTTCTCGACCAAGAATTCCGTCTCCACCAGAGGCTTCGTGTGCTTGTGTACCTGTCCGGGCTGGACGTGTACAACTCTGCCCTGTGCTTCCTTGCCGCTCGCCTGCGCCAGCACCGCCGGGAGACCGGCACCCGATGGCGGCGCCTGAGCGTTGACCGGCAAGCTCTGCTCGTCCTGGCTCACCTGCGGTGTGGTGACACCTACGCCCAGCTCGCCGCCGGGTTCGACATCGGTATCGCGACCGTCTACCGCTACCTGCGCGACGCCTTCGTCTCCCTCGCCTGCAGTCTGATCTGCTGGCGACACCTCAAGAAGGCCCACTCATGATCGTGTTACGAGCTCTTACGGGCCCGCGAAAACATAT
>NZ_JAODTZ010000096.1 GCF_025399795.1 Streptomyces rhizosphaerihabitans
CCACCCGTTGAGTCCTCGACCGGCTTGCGGTCAGCTTGTCGCGGGGGCTCCGTCCGGCGACCGTCCGATGAACACATCGCATCACCCCGCATTGCGACAGGCCTCACTGGACGACCCCCACCCACGAGTTGGGCAGAACCACGTCGTGACCGGTCGAAGTTCGCCGGCCACGACGGTTGAGCGCGGTTGGGGGTCAGCTCTTCCGGGCGTTTGTCGTCAACGCGGCGCAGATACCGGCCGCCCATGCCTCGATCTGCTCGAAGTCACGGAAGTCGCCGCCCTTGCCGGAGGAGACGATCTTCCGGGCGATGAACCCCTTCGCCCCCTCTTCGAGGCACCCGCCGAACGTGACGTGTTCCGTCACGTCGAGCCGGTCCATCGCCCGCTTCACGGCGGGGACGGGCGGGATGTCCCGTTCCGACGCGGAAGCGTCGAGGGGACCGCTGCTGAAGAACCACAACGGCAGCCCGGCGAGCGTGCGGCGGTGCCGGCGCACGAAGCGACGGGCGTCCTTGTGCCAGCGCCCTGCATACAAGCCGCCACCGACCACGACGGCGTCGTACGGTTCGATGCTCGTCACGGAGCGGGCGGGCAGCGCCTCGGCGGACATCCCCTCCTTGCACAGGACCTCGGCCACTCTCTCCGCGATCCGCGCCGTGGATCCGTTCGTCGTCCCATAGGCGACCAGAACGTTGCTCGGCATGGTGGTACGCCTCCTCTCACAGCTTTCGCAGCCAGTTCTCGGTGACTCCGTGGACGGACGGCTCGCCGGGGCGCAGGTGTGCGTCGTCGAAGCGATAGGTGAGTTTATCGACGACGCCGACGGCCCCGTCGATGCGGCGGCTCATGGCGACCGCGATCTCCGCCTCGCTCCGGCGCTCCAGCTGGCCGTCGAGTGTGATCACCCCCTCGTGGACGCCGACGGTCACGGTCTGCGGTGTGATCCACAGCGACCGCACCAGGACCTCGTCGATCACCTCGGAGCGGATCTCCCGGTCCGGACGCAGGAAGACCTGGAGCAGGTCGCGGCGGGTCACGATGCCGACGAGCCGGTCCTCCTCGTCCATCACCGGCAGCCTCTCCACCCGGTTCTGCGCCATGGTCCGGGCCGCCTCGGCGATGGTGTTCTCCGCGTACACGGTCACGGGTGGTACGGACATCAGCTGTCCGGCCGTACGGGCCTGTGCCTTGGCCGCCTGTCGCCGGGCGGTGCGGGTCGGCAGGACGAGCCGGAAGCGGCGCTTCGGCTCGTACGGGTCGGGGGTCTGTGCCTGCCGGGCGAGGAGGTCGGACTCAGAGATCACCCCGATGACCTTCTCGTCGTCGTCGACGACCGGCAGCCCGCTGATGCGGTGGGCGGCGAGCAGTCGTGCCACCTCCTTGAACGGGGCTCCGTACGGTGCCCGGACGACGTCCGTCGTCATCACGGATCCGACCTTGTTGTTCTTCACGGCTGTTCCTCCTCAGCGCAGTCGGCGCAGGTAGGGGTCCTGGGCGCGGCGCGGCAGCAGGCGGACGCGTACATCGAGCACACTGACCGCGCCGGGCGTCGCGAGGACGGGGTTGAAGTCGGCCTCCGCGAGCTGCGGGAGATCGCTCGCCATGCGGGACAGGCGTAGGAGCACCTGCTCCAGACCTTCGAGGTCCACGGGTCCGCCGCCGTGCGTGCCGAAGAGCAGCGGTGCGCAGCGCGGCGAGGTGATCAGGTCGTGGACGTCGTGGTCGGTCAGGGGGGCGAGGCGGGCCGCGTGGTCGGCCAGCACCTCCGTGGCCGTGCCGCCGAGACCGAACAGCACGAGGGGTCCGAAGACCTCGTCCTGGACGATCCCGGCGAACAGCTCGGTGCCGCGCGCGGCGAGTGGCTGGACGACGACTCCGGTCAGGAGTCCGGCGAACCGGGTCTCGAAGTCCCGGAAGGCGGCGCGGACTTGGGCGTCGCCCTGGAGGTCGAGGTGCACGGCGTGCTGTTCGCTCTTGTGGAGCAGGCCGGGCCAGTGGGCCTTCATGACGACGCGGCCGTCGGGTCCGCGCAGCCGTTCGGCGGCGATGACGGCGTCGTTCTCGGTCTCGGCCCAGGCCCAGTTCAGTTGCGGAATGCCGTAGCAGTCGAGCAGTTCGCCGCAGGTGCGGGGGTCGAGCCAGCCGCCGTCGGGGTGCGCCGCGAGGAAGTTCTCGGCGACCGTCCGGGCGCGCCCGGTATCGATGTCCACGAGGTCCGGGACGGTTCCGGCGGGCCGACTCAGCCAGGCCGCACGGTGGGCGGCGTGGGCCAACGCCCGTGCCGCCGCGCCCGGTTCGGAGTACGACGGGATGGTCCCGCCGTCCGTGACGGGCAGCAGCTCGACCGGCAGGGCCTGTTCCAGTCGCACGACGGCGACGGGACGTTCCCGTCGTGCGCGCCCGTCGGTGAGCGCCCGGACGAGATCGTCGCCGGTCGCTGTGGCGACGGCGGTGGGGACCAGCGCCACCAGGACGGCGTCGATGCCCGGATGCCGTGCGACCCGGTCCAGGCACTCCCTGAACTGCTCCTCGCTGACGGCGGCGGTGACGTCGACGGGGTTGCCCACGGCGGCGCCCTCCGGAAGCACACCGAGCAGGTCGTCCACCAGTTCGGTCGTCAGCGCCGGGAGGGCGAGTCCGGCCTCCGCGCAGGCGTCGGCGGCCAGGACGCCCGCGCCGCCCGCGTTCGTGACGATCGCGACGCGGCTGCCGGAGGGCAGCGGCTGGGCGTGCAACAGGGCTGCGGTTTCCAGGAGTTCGCCCACCGAACGGGTGGCGGTGATGCCGGCCTGGGTGAACAGGGCCTGCCGGGTCATGGTGCGGGTGGCGGCGGCCGCGGTGTGCGAGGCGGCGGCCCGGCGGCCCGCGTCGGTGCGGCCCGCGTCGACCGTGAGGACGGGCATACGGCGGGTCACGCGGCGGGCGGTGCGGGAGAAGGCGCGGGGGTTGCCGAACGACTCCAGGTGCAGCAGGGCGAGGTCGGTGCGGCCGTCGCTCTCCCACCACTGGAGCATGTCATTGCCGCTGACGTCGTACTTGTCGCCCAGCGAGGCGAAGGTGGAGACGCCGATGCCGAGCCGGGACAGGCCGTCGAGCAGGGCGATGCCGACGCCGCCCGACTGCACGGCGACCCCCGCCGTGCCGGGGCGCGGGTGGCCGGCGGCGAAGGTGGCGTCGAGGGCGAACCCCGGATCGGTGTTCGAGACGCCGAGGCAGTTCGGGCCGACGAGCCGCATGCCGTACGTGCGGCACGCGTTCAACAGTCCCTTGCCCTGGTCCGCGTCCAGCCCGGCCGTCACGACCAGCAGTGCCCGTACGCCGGCCTTGCCGCACTCCTCGGCGGTGGCGGCCACGGCGACGGCCGGGATCGCGAGGACCGCGAGGTCCGGGACGCGGGGCAGGGCGGAGACCGAGGGGTACGACGGCACACCGAGGACCGAATTCACCCCGGGGTTCACGGCGAACAGCCGCCGGGTGAAGCCACCCGCGTGCAGATGGTGCAGGAGGGCCCGGCCCACCGACCCGGGCCGGCGTCCGGCGCCGATCACGGCCACGGCGTCAGGGCGCAGCAGCGGTTCCAGGCTCGCCACGTCGGCGCCCCGGCCGCGTGTCTCGACGGCCGCGAGGTAGGTGTCGTCCTCGGCCAGTTCGATGGTGCAGCGCACCTCGGGGCCCTCGAAGTGCCGGGACGTACGCAGGCCGAGGTCGGCGAAGAGCCGCAGGACCTCGTGGTTCTCGGACAGGGCGTCGGCGGTGAACGTACGGACGCCCGCAGCCCGGGCGGCGGAGACCAGGTGCTCGACGAGCAGGGTGCCGACACCCCGGTGGTGCAGCCCGTCGGCGACCGCGATGGAGATCTCGGCCGTGCCCGCGCCGTCACCGGTCTCGTCTTCGGCCTCGTACTCGGCGAGCCCGATGACCTGGCCGTGTGTCTCGGCGAGCAGCGCCCGGTAGCCGGGCCGTGGCGGGGCACAGGCCCTGTCGGCGGCCATCTCGGCGGAGCGGTGGCTCGCGGCGAAGAACCGGAGGCGGAGGTTGTCCGGGGACATCTCCTCGTACAGACCGTGCAGTTGCTCGTGGTCACCGGGCAGCACGGAGCGTATGCACACCGTGGTGCCGTCCTGAAGCAGCGCGTGCACCTGGGGGTGGTCGTCGTCCGTCATCACTGGCCTCCTCGAAACCTGTCGACACTTCGAGCATCCAGCGATCCGGGGTCGCGCCCCAGGGGCTGACCGGGTGCACCGTATGGGCCGGTCGGCCCCGGTCTCTGCCTCCACCGGCTCCCTCCGGTCCCTGTGCACGGCGGGCCGGTGAACCCGGTGGGCTGTGGTGGCGCCGCCTCCCGCTCCCGCACGGCCAGAAAGGGTGAATCGCCTAGGCACAGCCGATCCTTTTCGGTGACGCCCCGACACCACGACTTCGGCCGGATCCGCGGGCACCTCAGAAGCACACCGGGCTCGTTCCCTCCGGAGGGAACGAGCCCGGTGCTTCGGGGTACGTGAGTGTGCGGGACTGACCCGAGGCCGCGGTCGCCTCGCGGCCGACCGGTGCCCCACGGGTACCGCCCTTTCCTGTGGCGTGTCAGTCGTCGGCGACCAGCGCGGTGAGGTCGAGCAGGCGGTTGGTGTACCCCCACTCGTTGTCGTACCAGCCGAAGACCTTCGCGAGCGTTCCGTTGGCCTGGGTCAGAGCCGGGTCGAAGATGCAGGAGGCCGGGTCACCGATGACGTCGCGGGAGACGATAGGCGCCCGCGAGACACGGAGAAAGCCCTTCAGGGGACCCTCTGAAGCCTCGGCGAAGGCGGCGTTGATCTCGTCTGCCGTCGCCTCGCGACGCAGTACCACCGCGAGGTCGGTGAGCGAGCCGTCCTCGACGGGCACGCGGACCGCGATGCCGTCCAGGACTCCGGCCAGCTCGGGCAGGACCAGTCCGACCGCGCGGGCGGCGCCCGTACTGGTCGGGATGATGCTGAGCGCCGCCGAGCGGGCGCGGCGCAGGTCCTTGTGCGGGCCGTCCAGCAGGGACTGGTCGTTGGTGTAGCCGTGGATGGTGGTCATCACGCCGCGCTCGATGCCGAACGCCTCGTGGAGCACCTTGACCATCGGGGCGACACAGTTGGTGGTGCAGGAGGCAGCCGACACGATCCGGTCGGAGGCGCGGTCGTAGGTGTCGTCGTTGACGCCCATCACGATGGTGGCGTCGGCGTTCTTGCCGGGTGCCGAGAGCAGCACGGTGTGGGCGCCGCTCTTCAGGTGCAGTGCGGCGGTGTCGCGGTCGCGGAAGCGGCCGGTGGACTCGATGACGATGTCGGCGCCGTTGTCGGCCCACTGGAGGGCCGCCGGGTCCCGCTCGGCGGTGACGGCGATGCGCCGGCCGTCGACGGTGATGGAGCTGTCGTCGTGCAGCACCTCGCGCCCGAGACGTCCGAACGTCGAGTCGTACTCGAGGAGATGGGCCAGGGTGGCGGGCGGCGCGATGTCGTTGACAGCGACCACCTCGACGTATTGTGTGCCCGCCTCGGCTCGGTCCAGTGCCGCGCGTAAATAGGTGCGGCCGATGCGGCCGAAGCCGTTGATACCGACGCGTACGGTCATGACGTTGAACTCCTTTGCGGGGTGCGGGTTTCAGTCGTGGATTCGGTCGGCGTCCTGAGGATGTGTCTGTTGCGGTACGACGGCGACGGGGCATGCCGAGTGGTGCAGGACCGAGTGGGCCACGCGGCCGAGTTGGAGTCCGAAGCCGCCGTCGCGGTGATGCGCGCCCACGACCAGCAGGTCGGCGTCGGCGGAAGCGTCCAGCAACACCCGCCGGGCGGTGCCCTCTTCGGCCCGTCTGCGCAGATCCACGGACGGATGCTCCGCGGCCGGCCCGTTCAGGGCCGACTCGAGGATCTCCACCGCGCGCCGCTCGTGCAGCCGGGCCGGTTCTCCCGCCATCAGCGGGTGGTCCGTGGACTCGTGGGCGGGACTACGCCACGCCCGCACCGCGTGCAGTGCGGCTTTGCGGACCTCTGCTTCCTGGAAGGCGAAGCGCACGGCTGCCGCCGAGTGCGGCTCCTCGCCGACTCCGAGGAGGACACTCCCGTGTCTGCCTGCGTCGGCCTGGTTGTCGTGGTTGCCGCGCAGCACGATCACCGGGCAGGCGGCGCGGGCTGCGACAGCGAGGCTGACCGACCCGATCAGCAATTCGGCCATCCCGCCGCGCCCGCGCGATCCGAGGACCAGCGCAAAGGCGCTGTGCGCTTCCTTCAGCAGCACGCTCACGGCGTCATCGGGCAGCACCTCGGTGGAGATCCTCACCTCGGCATGTCGACGGCGGGCCCGCTTCGCAGCGGCCTCGACGATGTTGTCCACCGCGATCTGCTCGGAGGTCCTGCCCAGCCCCTCCATGAGAGCGGCGCCTTCGTAGCGTTCCCAGAGGGACGCGTACACCAGGCGTAGCGGCAGACCGCGCAAAGCCGCCTCGTCCGTGGCCCAGTCGACGGCACGCATGCTGGGCTCGGAGCCGTCGACACCCACGACCAGGGGCAGCGGCTCACCGAATGCTCGTACGACCGGAGCCTTCATGGGATGTCTCTCTTTGCACGGTAGGTGACGAGGGGTGGCCGAGGTGATCAGCCGTGGGGGACCGAGCCGACCATGAAACCGCCCACACCGCTGAGTCCACGGGTGCCGAGCACCAGGAGTTCGGCGTCGTCCGCGGCCTTCACCAGCTCCTCGGCGGGCCGGCCGGTGAGCTGCTCCGTGATGACGTCGACTCCCGGGTGGCGCACCCGTATGCCTTTGGCCGCTTCGCGCGGGATCCTCCCCCAGCCTTCGGCCGGGGGTACCCCCATCTCGCTTCGATCGCTCCAGTGCCGGTGGGTCTCGGCGTCCGGCAGCGGTGCCTGGGCCATGGGTTCCGGGACCGGTTCCCCTGCGTGGACCAGCTTCAGTCGCAGTCCGCGCAGCCGCGCCTCACGGGTGGCCCATTCGGCGGCGGCGAGACTCTCCGGAGAACCGTCGAGGCCTGCGGTGACAGTGCGGAGCATGATGTCCACCTTCTGAATCAGGGTCCGATTCAAGCGTGGTGTCCGATGGGCTCGTCGTGCAGGGGCCGCAGGTCCCTGGTGGGGGCCGATCGGCCCATGACGGGACCTGCGGCCTGGGCGGCAGAGAGGACTGTGCTTCGTCCGGGATCCACCCGCAGTCCTGCGGTCACCGCAGCCAGGGGGTGCGGTTCACGACGGGCAGTCGCGCCCAGAGCTTCCCGAGGCCCCAGGTGGCGCCGGCGCCCGCGGCGGCCAGAGCGATCAGGACGACCGCGTAGATCACGTGGTAGTCGGTGAAAGGGTTGGGCGACATGCTCGGCGAACCGTCGGACAGATGCCGGGCGGGCGGCCATTCGGCGAGCCACATGAACGCCATCATCACCGTGCCCGCCAGCGCCGCGAGCCGCAGCGCCACACCAGCGACCAGGGCGATACCCACCCCGAGCAGACCGGCCATGAACAGCCAGTCCACCCAGCCCGCACCGGCCCAGGAGTGGAACGTCGACTCCATCGGCCCGGCCGCGACCCCGCCCAGGAACCCCTTGGTGGGCGAACCGCCGTCGATCCAGCCCTTGCCGGACCGCGTGGCGTAACCGAACCCGAACGTCTTGTCGAGGAACGCCCACAGGAACACGAAACCGGTCAGCAGACGCAGACCCGCGAGGGCGTACGAGCCGACCACCGACGTCGAGATGGTCGCGGCCTCACCCGGTGCCTGGGCCGAACGGGTCCTGCGCAGCGACGAGAAACGAAACCCCGTGTGCCGGTGGGACTGCTCGTGGATTGTCATGATGATGACCCCTTCGGAAGAAGGACGATGCCGAGCTGGTACCCGACGCAGATCACTCTCCCGACACGGCGCACACCTTGCCGGATGCCGAAAGGCCGTGCCCTTTGGGCTGAACGGCCCTTTGCTGCAGGCCTGTTGGTCTCGCGGTTCCGGGCGGCACCAACCTGTCGGCCTGTCAGACCGATTCCTGGAGCGTGTCGCCTTCGACGTCGAGGGTGGTGATGTCCACCTCGACCGGCAGCCGCTTTCGGCGACGCCCGTCGCACCCACCGGATACCGGGCGGCCACTGCCGAGCCGAAGACCTCGCGCCCTCCCAGCCCAGGGCTTTGGGCCGGTCGGCCCCTTAGCAACCTCGGCCCGTGGCTGCAGTCTGAGGAGATCCGCACACTCACAGCACCTCGTCCGGCAGGAGTCCCTCATGTCTTCGACCTACCCGGACTCGTCGACGCTGGAGACTCTCATCTCGGCCGCCGTCGCGGCACCTTCGATGCACAACACCCAGCCGTGGCGCTTCCGTCTCGCCGAGGAGCCGCTCACCGTGGAAATACACGCAGCCCCCGAGCAAGGGCTGCCCCGAGAGGATCCCCAGGGCCGGGGTCTGCACATCGCTGCGGGCGCGGCTCTGTTCAATCTGCGGGTGGCGGTGACGCACCTCGGCTGGAAGCCGGTCACGCGACTGCTCCCGGATCCCCACGACCCCGGGCTGCTCGCCTCTGTCCGGATAGCGCAGCAGGCCAGCGCTCGTGCACTGCACGCCGCTGAGCTGTACGAGGCGATCTGGCGCCGGCACAGCAGCCGGTTCCCGTTCACTGGCGAGGTAGTGCCCGGCAGCGTCATGAACGACCTCGTGGAAGCCGCTCAACTCGAGGGCGCCAAGATGACCGTGCCCGCACCACGCGAGACGGAGCGACTGCTGCGGATCACCGCCGAGGCGGAGCACCGCAACCACTTCGACCCGTACCGCAGCGCCGAAAGTCGCCGCTGGGCGAGCCGGGACGAGGCCGCGGACACCGGCATTCCGTCCGCCGCCCTCGGACCACAGGACGCCTTCGAACAACTGCCCATGCGCGACTTCTCCGCGCAGCGCTCGATGGAGCGGTTGCCCGCCCGACCGTTCGAGCGCACTCCTGCCTTGGTCTCGCTGGCAACGGGCCACGATCGGCGCTCCGACTGGCTGCGCGCCGGTCAGTCGCTCCAGCATGTGCTGCTGGTCGCGACCACGCACGGTCTGCGGACCTCGCTCCTCCACCAGGCACTGGAGTGGCCCGACCTGCGCGACGAACTGCGCAGCCCGACAGCGCCCTTCGACCACGTCCAGATGCTCATCCGGC
This sequence comes from Streptomyces rhizosphaerihabitans, assembly GCF_025399795.1. Taxonomy (GTDB): domain Bacteria; phylum Actinomycetota; class Actinomycetes; order Streptomycetales; family Streptomycetaceae; genus Streptomyces; species Streptomyces rhizosphaerihabitans. Next base: position 9,154 of record NZ_JAODTZ010000096.1, read on the forward strand.
TCGGCTACGGCCCGGAGGGCCCTGCTACTCCTCGCCGCTCGCCACCGATGTTCCTGGATCTCGACGGCACAGCATGTCGCGGCGAATCGCTTCCCTGAAGCTCGTCGACCCGCGCAGATCCTCTCAGCGCTCCGCCGACGACCGAACGAACCGGCCGCTGCCCGAAGGAACTTGCGCGTGGTCGACGACCGAACTCGGCATCGGGGCAGGACTCGCAAGTCACCCACTCACCGTTCCCATAAGGCTCCACCGGCAGCCCGGGCAAAGGGACAAGATCGTGAGACAGGTGTCGTGGCCCACGAGTGAGAAGACCCAGAAAACCCCTGTTCCGCCTGGATGAAGGGGACATTCCGTTTTGGAACCCGCACGGGCGACGCAGGTTCACATTTCCAGTGGCCTCTTCTCACCGCCTGTGCCTATTGTCCGGCCCGCGGGACACAGAGGTGAGACGAGCGGCTCGGGTTCGCCCCGGGAGAATGCAGTGAGCCCGCCCCCGGTCACACCGGGGGCGGGCTCACTGCTCCACGAAGTGGACGCGCACCCCGCACACCGCCTTCGCCGACGACAGCACCCCGGCTCCGGAGACGATCAGCGCCACCGACCCGACAGGCCCTGATCCAGCCCTAATCCTTGATGTCGAGCGCCGTTCCGTACAACCGGTCCACCTTCAACCGGATGACCAGGCGGCGCTCAGCGACCAGCTGCCTCAGGAAGGCATCTCCGTCTTCCGGCTCCGCGCCCTTCGGGATCATCCCGAGCAGTTCCCGCCCGACCGCGTCACCGGGAACCATCGTGACCTCGGAGACCTCGGCCCTGCCCTCCGCGACGGCGAACGACCACACGTCGTCGCCCTGCACATGCAGCGCGGCATGCGGGTCGCGCCGCAGGTGCTCGACCTTGACGCGGTCGGCTGTCGTCGAGAACCGCGCGATGCGGCCATCGGCATCCCAGCTGTAGAGCATGGTGGTCAGGTGGGGATGGCCGGTGCGCTTGACAGTGGCGAGGGTGCCGAACCGCTGCTTGCCGAGCAGGTCGGAGAGGGCTTCGTCGGACAGTGGGCGAGGTGCGGGACCTTGACTCATGACGTGACCAACGCCCGTGGCCACAACAGTATTTCCGGCGTTCCAACGGTCCCTTCGCGGTCGAGTCCGTGGTCGCTGGAATCCGCCGTCGCGGTGGCGTCCCGCCGGCCACAGGTCCACGCGACCGCACCCCTCCGCCGCGATCTCGGCGGTCCGTCGGGCGTCTCTGCGGGGCCGATCGGGTGGCGGGGACCATGTCGGGCCGCGACAGGCGGGTGCAGGCCCTGTGGACGCGATTGAATCCCACGGGCCCCCAGCGTCAACAGGAGGACGACCGCTATGACCGGCGAGGACATCCTCCTGGGCATCGCCCTGACCGTCGCCCTCGCCACGGGCTCGCAGATCCTGGCGAACAAGCTGCGCGTCCCCGCGCTGATCATTCTCCTGCCGGTCGGTTTCACTGCGGGCGCGCTGACCGACGTCATTCACCCTGCACGGCTCGTCGGCCCGGACTTCCCCGCGCTGGTCTCGCTGTCCGTCGCCGTGATCCTCTACGACGCGGGCCTCGGGCTGAACCTGCGCAATCTCACCGGCCGTACTCGCGGAACCGTCGTCCGGCTGCTGATCATCGGCATCCTGGTCACCTTCCTCGCCGTAGGGGGTATCGGACCGGCCCTGTTCGGCATCCCGCTGCGGGTGGCGGCGATGATCGGCATGATCCTCGTCGTGTCCGGTCCCACGGTCGTCGGCCCGCTGCTCGAATACGTCCGCCCGACGGACAGGCTGCGGCGCATCCTGATCTGGGAGGGAACGCTGACCGACCCGATCGGCGCCATCCTCGGAGCCGTCGTCTTCCACGCCGTCGCGACCTCCCACCGGGTCGACCTCGGCCGCGGCTACCAGATCGGGCAGTTCCTCATCAGCATGGGCGTCGGCCTCGTGGGCGGTGCGGTGGGCACCGTCATCCTCTGGCTGACCCTGCACAAGCTGCGGCTCGGCGAGACACTCGGCACCCTCGCCCAGCTGGCGACGGTGATCCTCGTCTCCGCGGGCTGCGACATCGTCCGCGACGACACCGGCCTCATCGCCGCCATCTTCACCGGACTCGCCATCACCAACCTCCCCGGGATGGACATGCCGGCCCGCCGGCCCTTCCTCGAAACACTCGTCCAGATGATCATCGGCCTGCTGTTCATCTCCATCTCCTCCGCCGTCACCCCCGACTCCGTGGTGCCCGTCCTCGTCCCCTCACTGATCCTGATCGCCGTGCTCGTCCTCCTGGTCCGGCCGCTCATCGCGTACGCCTCCGCCCGGGGTTCCGATCTGACCGTGGGCGAATGGGGCTTCATCGGATGGATGGCGCCGCGCGGCATCGTCGCCGCCTCGACCGCGTCCGCCTTCTCCGCCACTCTCGTGGCGAAGGGGCTGCCCGGCGCGGCCAAGATCCTTCCGATCACCTTCCTCGTGATCGTGGGAACGGTCCTGCTCTACGCCCTGACCGCCGCGCCCGTGGCCCGGAAGCTCGGCGTCGTCCGGTCGGCGCGGACACGGCCGCTGCTGGTCGGCGGGGCCCCGTGGGTGATCGGCCTGGGGAAGGCCCTGGAGGCCGCGGGTCTCGACGTCCTGATGTGGGCCGGGCTGGAGGAGGAACGCCAGCGGATCACCGCGGCCGGGATCGAACTCGCGCACGGGGAGATGCTGGCGACCGCGACCAACCCCCGCGCCCGCCTGGAGGGCGTGACGGCGGTGTTCCTGCTCACCGACGACGACTTCAACGCCCTCGCCTCCGTCGTCATCAAGGACAACGTGCAAGGGCCCGTCTACCGGGTGGGGCCGCCACGGGACAGCCACGGCGTGGTCGCCCCCTACACCGGCGGCGACATCCTCTTCGGCCACCCGCTCGTCCGGCACCGCCTGGCAGCCCGCTACGAACACGGCGCCCGCTTCCACGTCCAGCCCGGGTCCCAGCCGGTCCCCGCGGACCGCGACATCCTGTTCGTGGTCCGCGCCGACGGCCGGCTGGTCCCGGTCACCGGGACCCAGACGATCACGCCGCTGCCGGACGACACCGCCGTACTGATGGGCTCCGTATGACCTCCTGGGCCGACCGCTTCCGGCTACGGCAGTATGCCTTGGCGAGTCTGTGGATCGTCCCCCTGTTCGGGCTCCTGCTCGGCGTCGCCCTGGCCGAGGCGGCGTCCGCCGTGGACGGGGCGTCCTGGCTGCCGAAGACCTGGAACTACTCCGCGTCGACCGCGAGCAGCGTCCTCAGCTCCGTGGTCGGCGCGATGATCGCGCTGCTCGGGTTCGTCGTCACCATCGGCGTCCTCGTCATCCAGCAGGCCACCGGCACCCTCTCACCGCGCTACATGCGGCTCTGGTACCGCGACCGGTTGCAGAAGGCCGTGCTCGCCACCTTCACCGGCACCTTCTCGTTCGCCTACACACTGCTGCGGAGCATCGAGACCGACTCCGTGCCCAACCTCGGCGTGACCCTGGCCGGTGTCGCCGTCTCCGTGAGCCTCCTGCTCCTGCTGATCTACCTCAACCGCTTCACCCACAACCTGCGGCCGGTGGCGATCGCCGACATCGTGGGACGCCTGGGCGAACAGGTCCTCGACCACGTGGCGGCGCACGTACGGAGCAGCGCGGCCTCCGGCGGGGCGCCGGGCACGCCAGGTCCGGTGACCCGCATCCGGACCGAACGCGGCGGTGTCATCCAGGCGTTCGACGCATCCGGCATGGTCTCGCTCGCGGCGCGGCACGACTGCGTGTTCGTGCTGGCCGCCTCGGTCGGCGACTTCGTGCCGCCCGGCGGCACCCTCGTCGAGATCCACGGCGGTACCTCCGCGCCCGACCCGCGCCGGGTGACCGGACTCCTCGCCCTCGGTCCGGAGCGGACGATCGAGCAGGACCCGGCCTTCGCCCTGCGCATCCTGGTCGACATCGCCATCCGCGCCCTCTCCCCCGCGGTCAACGACCCCACCACGGCCGTCCAGGTGCTGAACCACATCGAGGCGTTCCTGTACGCCGTCGGACGCGTCGGACTCCGCAGCCGCTACGTGCTCGCCGACGACCGTGGCCGGCCGCGCCTCGTGCTGCCCGGCCGCCCGTGGGAGGACTACCTGGAGCTCGCCGTCACCGAGATCCGCGACTACGGTGCGACCTCCGTCCAGGTCTGCCGACGGCTCCGGGCTCTCCTCGATGGCCTCATGGCAACGCTGCCGGCCGAGTGCGGGCCCGCCCTCCGCACCGAACTCGGCCTCCTCGACGACGCGGTCGAGCGAGAGTTCGGCGACGCCCCCCGCCGCGCCGACGCACGGACGGCGGACCCCCAGGGCATCGGCGGACGGCACCGCCAGGACGCGCCGCCCGACGCCTCACCACCCGGCGGGCCCCGCCCGTAAGGCACCCGCAGGACACCCGTACGGGCGGGCCGGGCCGACCGGACCGCCGGTCAGAGGACGGCGATGGGGTTGACGGGAGAACCGGTGGCCGCGGGAAGGCGCAAGGGTGCGACGACACACAGAAACGACCAGCGGTCCGCCTCCTCGCACAGCGGCACCAGGTCCTCGAACCGCAGGTAGTCCATGAAGTACAGCCCGAGGGCGTGGATTCCCAGCACGTGCACGGGGAAGTCCACGCCCTCGGTGAGACTGGGGGCCGTGTCGTTGTTGCCGTCGCTGCCCAGTACGGCGACCCGGCGCTCGGCCAGGAACTCCATCGCGGCCGGGTGCAGGCCGGCCCGGCTGCGCGAGGCGTCCCACGGCCCGTCCTCCTCGCGCCTGCGGCGGTGACCGACCCGTACGAGGAGGATGTCCCCGGCATCGACCCGCACGCCCTGGGCGACCTCGGCGGCCCGGAGGTCGTCGGCGGTGACATGGTCGCCGGGCTCCAGCCACGACACGCCGCGCAGCCGCGGGATGTCGAGCAGGACACCACGGCCGACAATTCCGTTGCGCACGAGGTCGACGGACAGGGCGGTCGCGCCCTCGGCGGTCACGGTGCTCGCGGGGACGCCGCCGTGCAGCGTGCCGTTGTAGACGACGTGGCACAGGGCGTCGAGGTGGCTGTCGGCGTCGCCGTGAACGTTCATGGAGAAGTGGTCGGTGGCGAAGTGCAGCCCGGTGGCCGCGGCCTCGGACTCCGGGCGGCTGGTGAGCCGGTGGCCGGCCGGGTGGGGATTGCCGGGAGCCACGTCGGTCTCGATCGGAGACGACAGCGACACGGTCAGGCCCGCGCGGACCTCGGCCGCCGCGGCAAGGACCGTCGCCGGTGTGATGCCGACCGGCGTCCCGCGGCCGGCGGTGGAGGACGGAGTTCCGGTGGCGTCCGCCCGCTGCCGCAGTCTCGCGTACAGGGCATCGAAGGCGGCCCGGCTCTGTGTGCGGCCGCCGGGCACCGGCGCGCCCGGACCCGGCTGCCCGTGCCCGGGCTCAGCCACGCTGCCGCTTCCGGTCGATGGCCTCGTCCAGGGTCGACGCCGCCATGATGAGCGACAGGTGGGTGAACGCCTGCGGGAAGTTGCCGAGTTGCTCTCCACTCGGGCCGATCTCCTCGGCGAACAGGCCGACGTGGTTGGCGTAGGTATGCATCTTCTCGAAGGTGTAGCGGGCCGGACGGACCCGCCCGGCCCGGGCCAGGGCGTCGACGTAGAGGTAGGTGCAGAGGCTGAAGGTCCCCTCCGAGCCGCGCAGACCGTCGGGGGACGCGGCCGGGTCGTACCGGTACACGAGGCTGTCCGAGACGAGCTTGCGCTCCATGGCGTCCAGGGTGGAGAGCCAGCCGGGGCTCTTCGCGGCGAGAAACCCGACGCGCGGGATCAACAGGAGGGAGGCGTCCAGGACGTCCCCGCCGTAGTGCTGCACCAACGCCTGCTCGGACTGGCTCCAGCCCTTGTCCATGACCTGTTCGAGGATGCTGTCACGGGCGTTGCGCCAGCGCGGGATGTCGGCGGGCCGGCTGAGTTCCGTCGCAAGGCGCAGACCCCGGTCGAAGGCGACCCAGCACATCACCCGGCTGAACGTGAAGTCGTTGCGGCCTCCGCGCGTCTCCCACACGCCCTCGTCCGGACGGTCCCAGTTGTCGGAGAGCCAGTCCAGCGTCCGGGCGAGCCCCTTCCAGCCGTGGAAGCCCAGCTCCTCGCTCACGTCCATTCCCTCGGCCATCGCATAGAGGGCCTCGCCGTAGATGTCGAGCTGCAGTTGGTCGGCGGCGGCGTTGCCGGCACGCACGGGCCTCGATCCCCGGTAGCCCTCCCAGTGGTCGAGGATCTCCTCGGTCAGATGAGGATCCCCGTCGACCCGGTACATGATCTGCAGACGCTCGCCGGGCAGGTCCGCGCGGTCGCGCATCCGCTCCCCCAGCCATTTGGTGAACGCCGAGGCCTCCTCGGCGAACCCGAGGTCGAGCAGGGCCCGCACCGAGAGCGAGCCGTCCCGCACCCACGAGTACCGGTAGTCCCAGTTGCGCTCACCGCCGACCTGTTCCGGCAGGCCCATGGTGGCGGCGGCGACCGGCGCTCCGGTCGGATGGTAGGTGAGGAGTTTGATCGTGATGGCGGAGCGGTTCACCATCTCGGCCCAGCGGCCCCGGTAGTGGGAGGTGTGCAGCCACTTCTGCCAGAAGTCCACCTCATGCCACAACGCCTCGGTCATGCCCTCGACCGTCAGCGGAGGGGGCGCCTCGCCGTCGGCGGCGCACGTGGTGAAGACGGCGACGGCCGACTCACCGACTCCGAGGGTGACCGCACCCTTCACGTCCTGCCCGTCCCGCACCAGTGGGAAAGAGGTCTGCAGGTGACCGGCGATCCCGGGGCCCCGGAACACCGCATCCTGGGCCCGTAGTTCCAGCTCGTGGTCGGCCCGGCCGTAGTCGAACCGAGGTCTGCACTCCAGAAGGAACCGGACGGTGCCGCGCACCACGCGGATCACCCGGATCAGGCTGTGGCGGTCGGTGGGGGTGCGGCTGGTGTTCGCGGGCATCCAGTCGATGACCTCGCCGACGCCCTCCGGCGACATGAACCTCGTGACCAGCACGCCGGTGTCCGGGTAGTAGAGCTGCTTGCACGTCACGTCCGAGTGTTCCGGTGCCAGTCGGAAGTACCCGCCGCCGTCGTGGTCGAGCAGCGAGGCGAAGACGCTGGGCGAGTCGAACCTCGGCGAGCAGAACCAGTTCACCACGCCCTCGGAGGACACCAGGGCGGCGGTCTGCAGATCGCCCACCAGGCCGTGGTTCGCGATGGGTGGATAGCGGTCCATGAGCATCCAATCCAGGAGGTGTCGGCGCGGTCCACTATCTGACAGGCCGTTCACGGGCGCCTCTCGGAGCGACGGACGGGTGAACCGGGCCGTGAGCGGCTCCTGTTCGCCGCCTGAATCGGCCGGTACGACGGGTGCCGGGCACGGAGGCTCACACCATGTCCCGGGCGGGGCACGAGCGGATGCAGCCCTCGTGGGGAGCGCGCAGCATGAAGAAGTGAGCGAGCCGGTGGCTGCCTGCGACGGTTTCGCAGCGCGGCCGCACCCAGTCGCCGTGGTCTGCCGAGCATGGCGCGCACAGACGGGAGAACAATCGTGACTCCTCCCCGTCCTGAAGGACGGGGCTTCTCGCTATGCCGGGTCGGCGTGGCGACGGACCAGCCCGGCCCGTAGAACGTTGAGTGCTCCGACCGTGTCGGCGTGCGCGGTGTGGCCACAGGCGACGCAGTGGAACTTTTCCTGTGTGGGCCGGTTCTCCTTGGCGGTGTGCCCGCAGTGGGGGCAGGTGCGGGAGGTGTTGCGGGGGTCCACGGCGATCACTTCCCGTCCGGCGCTCTCAGCCTTGGCGTGCAGGATCGTCAGGAACACCCCCCAACCGGCATCAGCGATCGAACGGTTCAGCCCAGCCTTCGCAGCCGCCCCGTTGGGCAGGAAGGTGCCTGCCCGGCCGGGGTCGGGCCTGGCTGCGGGGGCCCTGCTCATGTTGCGGATCTTGAGGTCTTCGTGCGCGATGACGTCGTGCGCGCGGACCAGGCCGAGGGCGGTCTTGTGCGCGTGGTCCAGCCGCTGGCGGCGGACCTTGCCGTGGAGGTGGGCGACCTTCTCCACGGCGCGCCGGTGGTTGGCGGTGCGGTCCCTGGCCTTGCAGCGGGGGAACCTGGACAGGGCCTGCTGCGCGGCCTGGAGCCTGGCGGCGGCACGGCGGCCGTGGCGCGGGTTGGGTACGAAGGCGCCGTTCGAGTCGGCGAGGAAGTTCGCGATGCCCAGGTCGATCCCGACCACGCTGCCGGTTCCGGGCAGCGGCTGCGGCCGTTCCTGTTCAGCGGTGAGCACCACGAACCACTTGCGGCCCTCACGCTTGACCGAGACCGTCTTGACGTGGCCGGACACCGATCGGTGCCGGTTGACCTTCACATGCCCGACACCCTGGAGGCGGACCCGGGTGACCGGATCGTGCGGGGTGGAGTCCCAGCGGCAGCCGTCCCCGTCCTTCGGGAACTCCACCGTGTCGAACCAACTCACCCCGCGAAAACGCGGGTAACCGGGCGTCTGCCCAGCCTTGACGCGGCGGAAGAACGCGGCGAACGCCTTGTCCAGGCGGCGCAGAGTGGCCTGCTGCGAGGAGAAGGACCAGCGGCCCTGACGCTCCGGGTCGAACGCCCGGATCTCCTTGAGCTGCGCGGACTGCACCCCGTACCCGACGCTGGTCTTCGACACGTGCCGGTAGGCGTCACGGCGCTCCTGCAGGGCCCCGTTGTAGAGGGAGCAGTGATCCCGCAGCATCTCGGACAGTGCCTGCGCCTGGCGGACGGTGGGCCGCAGCAGGAACTTGTACGCACGGATCATCCAACCCACCCCCTCCGGTCAGGTTGGCTTG
>NZ_JAODTZ010000097.1 GCF_025399795.1 Streptomyces rhizosphaerihabitans
CCCGGTGCAGCCGCCGTCGACGGACACGATCAGGACGTCCTTCTCCCGGCCCTTGGCCTTGAGCGCGGTGTAGGCGCCCAGGGCAGCCGGTTCGTTGATGGTGTAGACGACGTTGATGCCGGGTGCCTTCTGCAGGCAGTTCTCCATCGCGGTCTGCCCCTTGGCCTGGTCGCCACCGGTGTCCTGGGAACAGACAACGGCCGGGTCCTTCTCGCCGATGCCGAAGCCCTTCAGGAAGCCGTTGTGCCGCTGGACTCCGACGGAGACACCCGGCGCCAGGTCGAGGGTGGCTATCTTCGCCGTCTTGCCCTTCATGGCGGCCTTGGCGTACTCGCCGATCAGTTCGCCGGCCTTGAGGTTGTCGGTGGCGAAGAGCGCGTCGACTGCGTTTTGCGGGTCGGTCGGGGTGTCGAGGGCGATCACCAGGACGCCCTTGGCGCGGGCCTTCTGGATGGCGGGCACGATCGCCTTGGAGTCGCTCGGGGTGATCAGGATGCCCTTCACGCCGGAGGCGACCATGTTCTCGATGGCTGTGACCTGACCGGCGTTGTCCCCGTCGAACTTGCCTGCCGCGGTGGACAACTGGGCGCCGTTCTCCTTGGCGGCCTTCTCCGCACCCTCCTTCATCTTCACGAAGAACGGGTTGGTGTCGGTCTTGGTGATCAGGCCGACCTTAACGCTGCCCGAGCCGGAGCTCGTGGAGCCGGAGCCGGACCCGCAGGCCGTCAGGGTGAGGGCCGCAACGCCGGTGACCGCGGCGGCTCTGAGGAGGGAGGAAGACAGACGAGTGGTGCGAGACACGATCGACTCCAGTGGGATAGCGAGAGGCACGGGGATGGGATCAGAGCAGGCCGCCTGGGTGTCATCGTTGACTTATGTCATCGTTGACACTGCCTGGCGAGGATGATGGACTGCGGATCCCGGCAACGTCAATGCCTTCCGCTCGTCATAATTCGGCAACGTCCGCGCCTGTCGCCTCCGCGCAGTCGGTCGGCCGCCGTGCCGCCGCACGGCCCCCTTCCCGGTCTTGAACCGTTCCGAGAGAGAGCAGCAGCCCATGAGCCCGCGTCAGATCACCGTTCTGGGAGAGTGCGTCGCGGACGCCTTCACCGAGCCGGCAAACACCGCGAACGAACTCGCCCTGCGAGTGCTGCCCGGCGGCGGGCCTGCGAATACGGCCGTGGCCCTGGCCCGGCTGGGCGTGCCTACCCGATTCCTCGCGCGCCTGTCCGGAGACGTGTTCGGCCGCATGTTCCGGGCTCACCTGGAGGCATCCGGCGTGGACCTGTCGGACGCCGTCGCCGCAGCCGAGCCCAGCACGCTGGCCGTGGCTGAACTGGATGCCGCTGGGCAGGCCGCGTTCTCCTTCCACGCGCAGAACACGGCGGACTGGCAGTGGGCCCCCGGGGAACTGGCCGGAGTGGACCTGACCGAAACGGCCTGCGTGCACACCGGCTCACTGGCCCTGGTCAGCGAACCTGGCGCGGCTGCGGTCGAGGAGTTCCTGGCAGCGGCCTCCCCCCGGGTCACCATCAGCATCGATCCCAACGTCCGGCCACTGCTGGTCGATCCCGAGGTCTACCGCGCAAAGCTCGCACACTGGTGCGGCCTTGCCGACATCCTGCGCCTGAGCGAGGACGACCTGGGCATCCTCCTGCCAGGCACCCCGCCCGAGCGGGCATGCGACCTCTGGCACGCTGCGGGAGCGCGGCTCGTCGTGATCACCCTCGGCGCCGACGGCGCCCTGGCCTCACTCGACGGCCGGCGACTGCTGGTGTCCGGGGCGGCCACGCGGGTGGTCGACACGGTGGGCGCCGGAGACTCCTTCACGGCCGGGCTGCTGCACCATCTCGCTGCCCGCGGACTCCTCGGAGGCCGGCTGGACGCTCTCGGTCTCGACGATGTCGCGGAAGCCTGCAGGTTCGGTGCCCAGGTCGCGGCCCTGACCTGCTCGGTCGCCGGCCCCAATCCTCCCTGGCGCAACCAACTGGAACAGCTCGCGACCGCCGGAGGCGCCTGACGGCCGGGGGAGCGGCGCCGGGCAATCCCGCCCGACCCGTTGACGCATCGGCCGGATCGCGCTCATCATCGGGCCACTCGATGTCATCGATGACACAAGTCAACGATGACATTCCTGGGCCGACGGCATGGACGAGGACGCCGACCCGGGCATCACCTTTCAGCCGGTCCCAGCCAGAGCCCCCAGGCTCTGCCAGCGGACGGCCACACCACAGGAGACACCATGAGCTCTGGACGTGTATCCCGGCATGCCCGCACACGGATGATCGCGGCGGTAGCGACCGTCTGCGCACTGTCCGCTGCCCCGCTCGCCCCCCGTGCCGTAGCCGCAGACACCCCGCCCAACACGGAGACCTACCGGCCCCAGTTCCACTTCACGCCCGAGAAGAACTGGATGAACGACCCCAACGGCCTCGTGTACTACCAGGGCGAATACCACCTCTTCTACCAGTACAACCCCAACGGAAACTCCTGGGGCGACATGTCCTGGGGCCACGCGGTGAGCAAGGACCTCGTGCACTGGAAGCAGCTCCCGCTCGCCCTGGCGCACGACGACAAGGAGATGGTGTTCTCCGGCAGCGCGGTCGTCGACTGGGACAACACCACCGGATTCGGCACCAAGAAGAACCCGGCCATGGTTGCGATCTACACCAGCTACTCCAAGTCCACCGGCATCCAGGCCCAGTCGCTCGCCTACAGCACCGACCGCGGCCGCACCTGGACGAAGTACCAGAGCAATCCCGTCCTGGACATCGGCTCCAAGGAATTCCGCGACCCCAAGGTCCAGTGGTACGCGCCCACCAAGAGCTGGCTGATGACGGTGTCGCTGTCCACCGAGCACAAGGTGCGGTTCTACTCGTCCAAGAACCTCAAGGACTGGAGCCTGCTGAGCGACTTCGGACCGTCCGGCGCCACGGGCGGCGTATGGGAGTGCCCCGACCTGTTCCCCCTCGCGGTCGACGGCGACAAGAAGAAGATCAAGTGGGTCCTGGTCGTCAACATCAACCCCGGCGGTATCGCCGGAGGTTCGGCCGCCCAGTACTTCATCGGCGACTTCGACGGCAAGAAATTCACCGCAGATGACAAGGGCACCTACACCCCGCCACCCGGCAACGTGATGCAGGACTTCGAAGGCACAGACTTCGGTTCGTGGACGAGTACGGGCACCGCGTTCGGCCAGGCGCCGACAGCCGGGGCAGTGGAGGGGCAGGGCACGGTCGCCGGGTTCGACGGCAAGGGTCTCGCCAACAGCTTCCACTCGGGTGATGCCACCACCGGCACGCTGACCTCGCCCCCTTTCACTGTCGACAGCAAGTACCTCAACTTCAAGGTCGGCGGCGGCCGGCACCCGCACATGCCGGGAACCGTCATGGAGCAGGGCCCGCCGCCGGCCGGCACGGTCATCGCCGACTTCGAGGGCGGCACGTACGGTGACTGGACGACCATCGGGGACGCCTTCGGCACCACACCGGCCACCGGCACGCTCCCCAACCAGATGGAAGTCTCCGGCTTCCTGGGGAGCGGTCTGGTCGACAGCTTCCTGAACGGCGACTCCACCACCGGCACCCTCACCTCGCCCGAATTCACCATCGACAAGGACTACGTCAACTTCCTCATCGGCGGCGGCAACCACCCTGCCGACTCTGACAACCCCACCGCGGTCGAGCTCCTCGTCGACGGCAAGGTGGTCCGCAGCACCACCGGACAGGACGGCGAGGCACTCAACTGGGCCTCATGGGACGTCCGTGACCTGGCGGGCAAGAAGGCACAGATCAAGATCGTCGACGACAACACCAGCGGCTGGGGCCACCTGAACGTCGACCACATCATGCTCTCCGACACACAGGCCCAGCCCGTCTCCCAGGAGACGTCCGTCAACCTGATCGTCGACGGCAAGGTCGTCCGCAGCGCCACCGGCTCCAACAGCGAGACCCTGGACTGGGCCTCCTTCGACATGCGCCCCTACGCCGGCAAGGAAGCGCAGATCCAGATCGTCGACATGAACACCGCCGGCTGGGGTCACATCCTGGCCGACCAGTTCACCGCCGCCGACACGGCCGCGCAGTCCGTCGTGCAGCGCGCCGACTGGGCCGACTACGGCAAGGACTACTACGCGGCCGTGTCCTGGGAGAACGCGCCGGGCGGCAAGCGCTACATGATCGGCTGGATGAACAACTGGGACTACAGCGGAGCCATCCCCACGTCCCCCTGGCGCGGCGCGCAGAGCATCCCCCGGGAGATGGCCCTGCGCACCATCGACGGCCGCATCCGGCTGACCAGCAAGCCCGTGAACAGCGTGACGTCCCTGCGGCAGAAGCATCCGGCGTCCGCGGCCGACGTCACCGTCAAGAACACCTCCAAGAACCTGATCGGTCCCGCGGCCAAGGGCAAGGCCCTCGACATCGAGGCGACGTTCTCCCTCAAGGACGCCGAACGCTTCGGCCTGAAGGTACGCACCGGCGCAGGCGGCGAGGAGACCGTCATCGGCTACGACGCCGCGGCACAAGAGCTGTACGTCGACCGCACCCACTCCGGCGCCGTCGACTTCAACACCAGCTTCCCCGGCGTCCAGACCGCATCGCTGAAGGCCAAGAACGGCAAGGTGAAACTGCGTATCCTCCTCGACCGGTCGTCCGTCGAGGTCTTCGGCGGCAGAGGCGAGGCCGCGATCACCGACCAGATCTTCCCGGACCCTGCCAGCCAGGGCGTGCAGGTCTTCGCCGAGAACGGCTCGGTGAAGCTGGACAGGGCCGTCGTCTGGCACCTCGACTCCATCCACAACTGATCCCGCCCACGACCGACAAGGACACGACACCGTGAGGAAAACCCTGCTCGCCGAGTTCACCGCCCGCGAGGGAGCCCAGGACGAGATCGCCAGCCTGATCGGCGACTACGCCCTGAAGGTGCGGGAGGAAGAAGGCAACATCGCCTTCGACGTCTACACGAAGGAAGCCGACCCGCGCGCTTTCTGGATCTTTGAGGTGTACCAGGACGAGGACGCCTTCCAGGCGCACCTGAACGCCCCGTACGGCGGCCCTTTCAACGCCGCCCTCAACCCGTTGGTCGAAGAGGATGCCTCCGTGCTGACCTTCCTCGATCCGCTGGCGTAACGGTCCCGGCCCACCTCCCGGACGCGGCGAACACCACTGCACACATCCAGCGACCACGAAACCGTAACGAGCCGCTGACAAGGCTTCGCAGGCGGCTGGTCGTCGTAGGCCCCCGAGTCCGACGGCAAGAGAGGGGCCCAGGTTGGCGACCGCCCCCTCTGCGCCGTGCGATGCGGGATGCGTCCGTGGTTCTGGAGGGGGGCGCCGTCGCGAAGTGACAACGCCCCCGTGGACCAGGCCTACATCCCCTGTAACAACCCGTCCGACAACCGTCCGCACCCGCACCCGTGCCTGCCCGTGAACCCGCAGGTCACCATGTCGGTCCGGCCGTGGTCGGGAGTCCGACATCCCCTCTACGCCTCCGAGTCCACGCCCCACTGCAGGAGAACAGAGAAGTGGGTGGGTGGGACAGGTCCCGGGCGGCAGGCGAGGGGGATCGGGTGGCTCGCCTCGGTTGCCCGTCGGCGGGCCGCCGCGCCAGCCCGCCAGCAGAGTGGCGGGCTCGTCAGGGGACCGCGCACGCACAGGAACCCCGTGAACGGAAACGGCTGTCGGAGGCGTGCGGCATCATCGGCGGATGGCATCGACGCAAGCCCCCCCGACGTACCTGGACCGTCTCCTGGCGGACCTGGACCTGATCGAAGCTGACTTCCTGGCGATCCTCGCTGACTCACAGATTCGGAATGTTGATCCGAACCGTCGGTCCAGCGGCATCGTGCACTTCGGCGCCGCCAAGTGGGGCTGGGTGCCCAGCGGCCCCGAACTCGAGGCGCGAAGGATGGAATTGCTGGGGCGGGTACGGGACTGGGAACCGTTGGTCCGGCTGCTGTTCCCACATCCGACGCCGGAAGTCACCAAGCGCCTCGATGGGAGCCTTGCCCTGCTGCAGCGCTGGCTTGAACGACCCCGAGACAAGACCATCCCAGCAACCATCGACAAGGCCATCGACAAGGTCAAGGCGACCGCGACCACGCTCCGGAGGCTGGGCGAGCTCCTGCCGGATGATGTCTGGGCGGTCCGTGTAGCTGTCGACACGAACGTGCTGCTCGATGATCCAGACGTGGCGATCTACACGCCACTGCTGGGGAAGCGGTACATGGTCCACCTGCTGCCCGTTGTTCTGCGGGAACTGGACGATCACAAGCTCGCCGGCCGCAACCTCGATGTCAGGGAGGCGGCGAAGAAGGCCGACCGCCGCCTGAAGGGTCTACGAACTAACGGAAACGTGCTGCGCGGTGTACGGGTAGCCGGTGATGTGTACGCCGTCTTCGAGCACATCGAGCCCAGGGGCGACGGGCTGCCGAACTGGCTCGACCTGGATGGCCCGGATCTTGGACTCGGGCGCGCGCCTCAGTCCATCCTGGGAGCCAGGATGGACGGCAGGCTTTTCCAACCCACCCTGCTGCCGAGTGGCGGGGGCTCGGTGGGCGGCGTAGCGCCGGGATGCTTGGTCCTGGTGTGGGCCGCCGGATGTTGGCGACCGGGGGTGTCGAAGGAGCGAATCTCGCTGTGGAGCAGAGCAGCGGACTCATAATCCGTCGGCCGTGGGTTCGAGTCCCACCCGCCCCACTCTGCAGGGCTGTGACCTGCGAAAACGTTCCGCGTGAGGTGTTGGAAAGTCAACTCCCGCTCAACGGACTGAATCCGCTGCTCGCGAGTTTGATGCTACGGCAGTCAGCGTCAGCTGACACCCGTCTGACCTGCACGTATGCGCGCTAACAAAGAGTCGACCAGACTGGTTCCGGGCGCCTGCGCTGCGAGAGCGGCAGTAGTTGAGAAGCCGTATCTCAACCGAACGTGATCCCTTGATTCCTGCTGGTCAGGCATGGTTTCGCTCGGGTTGAGGGAGGCATCCGGCGTCTTGTGTCCGCTTCATGGCCGAGGGGTGCGCGGTGGCGTCGATGCTGGGAATGCTGGAGGAGCGAGAGGCGGCTGCCCGCGTGCGGGTGGAGGGCTTGCGGGAGGAAGTCGCGCGGTTGGCTGAGGTGTTGGAGGCCGCGGAGATCGAGCTGGACCGGCGGGTGATCGCGCGGGAAGAGCTGGTCGAGGCCCTGGCAGCCTCGGCTGCCGAGACCACCGCCGTGACCGGGACCGAGGCGGAGGAGGAAGCGGTGCCGTCGCTCGCGCCGGTGCCGGGCTCGGCGGTGCCGCCCTGGCGGGAAGGGCTGCCGGTGACGGTTCTGGCACCGGACTATCAGCGGATTCTGGGCGTGCTGGAACAGCAGCGGTCCACGGGTCACGGACCGCTTCGGGCCAAGGAGATCGCGGTGGAGCTGGGTCTTGGCGCGACGCCGGCGAAGGTCGAGGGGCTGCGGTCGAAAGCCCGGCGCCTGGCGGAGCGCGGTTGGCTCCTCCTGGAGGCGTCGGGGGCATTCAGGGCCGGCCGGTGGCCCGTGGCCGTGCCAGACGCCGGCTCATCCGCGTGACCATCGACCACCGGATCACCGCCTCGCTGGTCGCGGGCAGGGTCTCGTAGTCCCGGGCCAGACGGCGGGAGTTCATCAACCACGCGAACGTGCGCTCCGCCACCCAGCGTCTCGGCAGCACCACGAACCCTGTCATGTCGTCGGTGCGCTTGACGATCTCCAGGGTCAGAGCGAGCTTGTCCCGGCACCAGCCGACGAGGGAGCCGGTGTAGCCGCCGTCGGCCCAGACGAGGGGGATGTCGCGGTGCAGGCGGCGCAGCCGCATCAGCAGACCCGCCGCACCGTCGCGGTCGCCGATGTTCGCGGCGGTGACCGCGACGACCAGGAGCAGGCCGAGGGTGTCGGTCACGATGTGCCGTTTGCGGCCCGGCACCTTCTTCCCGCCGTCGTAGCCGCGTGAGGAGGCCGGCACCGTCGCGGCGGCCCGCACCGACTGCGCGTCGATGATCCCCGCCGTGGGCTCGGCCTCGCGGCCCTCGCGCTCCCGGACCTTCCCGCGCAGCCGGTCGTGGAACTCGGTGATCAGCCCGTGCTCGCGCCAGCGGCGGAAGAAGGCGTAGACCCGGCCCCAGTCGGGGAAGTCCGCGGGCATCGCCCGCCAGGAGATCCCGCCCGCGACCAGGTAGCGGATCGCGTCCAGCAGCTGACGGTGGCAGTAGCCCTCGGGGCGTCCACCCCGCCCATTCAGCCAGGCCGGCATCGGCAGCAACGGCCGCCCACTCCGCGTCCGTCATGTCCGACGGATACCGGCGCACCCGATCGGGATGGTCGGCCGCATTGCCGTACACATGCGCGAGGCAATCACACGATGGAGCAGCCGAGTTGAACTGGACCGGTTCGGACACGTACAACAAGGACACCAGGGCCTCCCGGCACTGCTCGGTCAGATTCGCATCCCCGAGCTACCGAGAGGCCCTGTCTTCATGCGCGTACAACGGGAAGATCACCCAGGTGGGAAGCCTGTTCGAACCGCACGTTCCAAGATCGGTTGAGATACGGCTTCTGAGGCCATACTGAGGCCGCCAGTACCGGGAAAGTGGCCGGGAGGCTGAGCTCTGGCCAGTCGTCCGAGTGCGGCTCAGGGGGATGGTGCGGCAGCAGGCCGGGTATCAGGCCTCGTGAGGACTCTGCCTGGCGATGGCCAGTAGCGGCCGGGAAATGGCCCGAACAAGAAACGGCCCCTCAGGGATCATCCGACGGCTGTCGGGCCGTCGAGATCGAGTGCCGTTGAGGCGACCTGACGGGGAGCCGCGGGGATGGAAGACCGATGACCCTGTTCGGGAGCCGCCGTCCGCCATGGCTGTGACGATGCATGCGCGCTGAGGCTGCGCTGCCGCCCACCTCGCGGGGTTGCCCGTGAGGAACCGGCGGAGAGACAGCTCAACCTGCCTGAGCCGCACTGGAACCAAGGCGCTACGCAGCTACGTTATGTTTCTTGCACAGCATCACTGCGATATTGGATGAAATGCCGGGCCGTCAGCCGATCGACGGGCATGCCGCTGAAGCAGGGGAGATCAGCATGACGCAGGCATGGAAGGGCACAGTCATCCTGCTGACGGCGGTGGGAGTGGTCTCCACGCCGCTGATCTGGCTGCTGGACAGCCCCGATGCGGGACAGCTGGCCGGGGCCTCCGTCCAGGCCGCTGTCGGCATCGCGGCCCTGGTCTGGGCGCTGTTTCAGCACCCGGGAAACCGCACGGATGACACGGCGACCCGGACCGGAGTGGCAGACGCGAACGACGGGGGCACGGCCGTCACGGGCATCAGGCGCCCACAGGGCCGGGGCAGCGGATCAGCGAAGGCGGAAGACACCGGGATCGCCACCGCCACCGGCAACGCCAGCAGTGCCACCAGCGACATCGACTACACCTGAACCGGCCCGGCCAGAGCACAGAAGGAGGAGAGAACGGTCGCGTGGCCCGAGGAGACAAGCGCCGACAAGACCCCGACGGTGCCGTTGGCCCTGAGATCACGGTGACTGCCACCGGGAACGCCGCGGCCGCATCCGGGGGCACGGCGGTGAACGGCTACTGCGGGCCGGCCCCCGGAACCGACGACGCTCCCGACGCCCCGGTACACGTGTCCGACACCGGAGACGCAACCGCCACCAACGGCGGAACCGCCATCAGCGGCTACGTCGGCACCCTGAATGTGGTGCAGCGCGCACCCCAGGAACCGGCCCCCTGGCCGCACCAGGTCGGTGTCATCCCGCTTCGGGCTGTTTACTGAGGCACAGGCAGTCACCTACCTGGCCCGGTCCCTGCGCGCCTGCGGTCGGCACGAACCCGCCGAGCAGCTCGCGGCCTTGGCGCGTGATCTCGGATACCTCCCTCTCGCCCTTGCCCAGGCCTTCGCCTACCTCATCGACGCGGACCTCGACTGCGTTGCGTACCGTGAACTGCTGGCCGATCGGGCGGCCGAGCTCGCAGATGCCGCCCCAGACGTGCTACCTGACGACCACGTTGCCCCTGTCGCCGCCGCTTGGTCGCTGTCCTTCCGACCGTGCCCATACGCTGCGCCCCGCAGATCTTGCCCGGCCCATGCTCCAATTGGCTGCGATGCTCGACCCCAACGGCATTCCCAACAGCGTCCTGACCATCGAACCGGCTGTCGCTTACCTCGCTCAACATCGCACCGTTGGGCAAGAAGACACCGCTGAGCCCCTGGGGCACCTGTCGCCCCGGGAGGCGATGCTCGCCTTCAGAGCACTGCACCGGTTGAGCCTGATTGACCACACTCCTCAGACGCCACATCAGGCCGTCCGCGTCCACCAGCTGATCCAACGCGCCGTACGTGATGATCTCGCACGAGACGAATACAACCAGGCCGCAACAGCAGCCGCTGATGTCCTTGTATCGGTGTGGCCCGACATACCCCGTGATACCCGGCTTGAGCAATCCCTGCGAGCTAATAGCACCGCGCTCAGCCAGGGCGCCGAAGAGGCCTTGTGTCATCGCGACGCGCACCATGTGCTGTTCAGGGGCGCCCCCCCGAGCGCCATCCGTCATGAGCTCAAGAGGCAGTGGCCATCGACGCCCAGTGCACGATGGCCGACTTGCTCCACTGCGACGTCAAGGTCCACGAAGACTCGCCTCCGAGGCCGCTTACTCGCCTTGGGCTGTCGACCACTTGAGCTCGATCTCCAGTTCCATCTTCCCGTCCCCGACCTCCACTTCGATCTCGGTCTGCAATTCGTGGGGAATCTGAAGGCTCAGCTTGCCGGGGCCCAGCTGGAGCTCGGCACGGCCACCATCCTTGAGCGCGACTGCGAGTGCCGCGAGCTGATCAGCAGCCTCAAGCCGTGACAAGGAGCTCTTGTGCTCGAATTCGAGGTCCTTCACGGATATCTCCGATCCGGCAGAAAGGGTCGGTCTCAGTCATTGTGATGCCGTGCATCACAGGAGGCATCCCCACGGTCAAGACGGAAGGTTCTGGCTGTTACTGGAAAGCGCCGATGGGGATGGCCACGGTGGCAGTTGGAAGTGGGTCGGCCGAACGCCAGGACTGTGTCGGTTGTCACGGCGACTGCGTGGCTGTGGGCACGGTCAGGGCGGAGGGGGCGAGTACCCACAACAAGGCGCGGCCGGTCAGGGGTGTCGTGGCGATCAGGGTCAGGTAGATCTCGACGAGCGATCCGTCGCCGGTGAGGACGTCGAGGTCACTGGTCAGGCGGCCCAGGAGGTAGATGACGGCGTCGACGATGAGCCATGAGGCCAGGTTGGCTCCGATCCACCAGGCCCAGCGTCTGGTGACCTTGCGGAGCACCATGGACTGCGACAGGCCGAGCAGGGGGCCGAGGGCCAGGCTCTGGCTGGCGGCCAGCAGGTAGGTCGTCGACACGTCACCGTCGGTGTCCTGGGCGCTGATCACCGCAGGCATGATCACGAGGAGCCAGGCCAGCAGCGCCGGGCCGATGTTGGCGGTGATCCACGCCTTGCGGGGAAGGGGCGCCCGCTGCCGGACGACCAGCCATTGCAGGGCTCCCAGAATGCCCCCGAACAGAATGGCCCCCAGGGTCGCGATCAGGAGCGCCACCAGTACATGGCCACTGACAAGATTTAGGTGGAGGGCATCACTGCTGAGCAGCGCCAGTACGAACCCGACGGTCAGGACAGTGACGAAGGCGATCGTGTTGTAGGCGATCCACTGCCAGTACAGGCGGGCATCCCAACCGCTTTTCGGGGCCGCTTGTCGATCGGAGCCAGAAGCGGTCATCGCCCACTCCTCGGAAGTTCTCGGCCCCGTGCGAGTGCTTTCAGTCTGAGGGATCGCACGCTGCGAGTTTGATGTGCTTCGACCCTAGATCGCATCCGGGTATCACGCATGGGGCAATGGTTCGCTGGCGCAGGGGGCAGCGCAGGCGGGCCGGTGATCATCCGGCCTGTCAGACGCCCCCGGCCGCACTCATTCGGAGGAGGGTGGGCCGCTTCATGCGTCACTGCCCGGCCTCCTCCTGAAGGCACGATGCGCTGACATCCGTTGCGAATGCGCCCTCATTTGACTGGCTGTATGAATGAGGCAACGCATTCATGATCGGAGCGAAGCATGGACGACTACCCCCTTCTCAACCTCTTCTGGACCATGCTGTGGCTCTTTCTGTGGATCATTTGGTTGTTCCTTCTCTTCAAGGTCATCACGGATATTTTCCGTGACCACAGCCTCAGCGGTTGGGCCAAAGCGGGATGGCTCATCTTCGTGCTCGTGCTCCCCTACCTCGGCGTCTTCGTGTATCTCATCGCCCGCGGAAAGAGCATGAGCGAAAGGGACGTGAAGCAAGTCGAGAAGCAAGAGGAGTCCGCCCGGCAATACATCCAGAAGACGGCGGGCACCGGGGGCAGCACTGCGGATGAGCTGAGCAAGCTCTCCGCGCTCAAGGAAAAAGGCGACATCACCCCGGAAGAATTCGAGCGCGCCAAGAGCAAGCTCCTGGCAGCCTAGACAGCTGCCCTCAGGCCGGTGACTTTGTGGTGCGCCTGCCGCACGGTGCCAGGACCACTCTGGAGAGTGGCTGTCCTCTGGCAGGCGCAGGAGCGCGCCACGTCATATGGGGGAGACGAGAAACGTGGACAGGAATCCGGATGGCCGCCGGGCGGCTGTACTCACCGCGGTGAGTTCCCTTCTGATGGCGGCGGTCCTCCTGGCTGCCTACTACCTGTTGCCACTGGACTCGGCTTTCACCGCGGCCACCGTCATGGCCCTCATCGGCGGTGGCCTGGTGGTGGTGCTGCTCCTCGCCTGGCATGTGCGCGCGATCCTGCGGTCCCGGCGGCCGGGGCTTCGGGCCTTGGCCGCAATGGCCACTGCAGTTCCGCTCTTTCTGCTGCTGTTCGCTGCGGCTTATTATCTGCTGGAGCGCAGCGCGCCGGACAGCTTCAGCGAGTCGCTGTCACGCACCGACGCCCTGTATTTCACGATGACCGTCTTCAGCACGGTCGGCTTCGGCGACATCAGCCCACGCAGCGAACCTGCCCGGCTGCTGACCACGGGACAGATCACAGCCAATCTCCTGCTGCTCGGCGTGGCCGTCCGGTTCCTGGCGGGCGCGGTCCAGGAGGGCCGGCGACTGCAGGACCGCTGAGCAACGGGCAGCGAGAACGGCGGCCTGCCCACCCACGTGGCGGCCCCTGTGCGTTGGTGGAATTCCCGGCCCCTTCCCCTGGGTCAGGAGGCCGGCAGTTCCTCCGCGGGCAGTCGGCCTGCGCGTACGGCGTCGACGAGTGCCTGATGGTCCCGCTCGTTCTGGTCGGCGTAGGCCTCCGCGAACGTCGCCAATGCGCGGTCGAACGCTTCACCACTGCCCAGGTACGCGGCGATCGCGATGCGGTCGCCGGAGCGCGCGTGCGCACGGGCCAGGGTGACGCCGCACAGTTCGCCGAACGCCTGCATGTCCTTCGGCTGCATCCGCTCCGGCATGGCGATGCCCTTCCAGTCGCGCAGCTGGCGGATGTAGAAGTCGCGTTGCTTGCCGTCGATCCCGTCCACCCGCTCCCAGCCGAGGAAGATGTCGCTCGTTGCCTGCATCAGCCGCTGGCCGGCGACGACCCGTTCGCCCTGGTTGCGGTACTGGCTCGCGCCGACGTGTTCGGCGAGCACGGAGGTGTCGGCCTCCTTGGCCTGGATGAAGAGCGGGTCTTGGTCGTCCCGGCCGAGGAGGAGGATGATCCAGCATCGGGTGCCGACGCTGCCGACGCCGACCACCTTGCGGGCGACATCCGCCAGTCGGTAGTCCTTCAGGAGCGCGCGTCGGTCGGAGGCGAGAGTGCTGCCGTATCGCTCGATCAGGCCGCGGAACTTGCGCTCGAGCGCGCTGCGTTCAAGGTCCGGCAGCAGCTCGCCGATGGGGACGAGCAGCGGGGGATCCGGCGCGATCCTGGGCCGGCCGTCGATCGTCTTGGTGAGTTTGTCGAAGGCCTGCAGGCTGTCGCGGGTGCGGGCCTTCTCCATCGCGCGGGCCAGGTTCTTCTGACCGCGCTTGTGAAGCCGTCCCGGGGCCAGGGCCTCAAGAAGGTCCTGGTCGATCTTCGCGTACCAGACGTCGAGGTTGCCCATACCGGCGAAACGGATCATCGTCTCGCGGTACGAGCGGACCGTGGAACTTACGATGCGGGCGCGCTCGGCGTCGTCGAAGCCGTTCGCCCGGCCCGCGATGACGAAGCTCGCCGACAGTCGCTTGACGTCCCACTCCCAGGGACCCGGCAATGTCTCGTCGAAGTCGTTGATGTCGAACATCAACCGCCGTTCCGGCGAGGCGAGCAGACGGAAGTTCAGCATGTGCGCGTCCCCGCACAGCTGGGCCGTGAGCCCCGAGACCGGGCTGCCGGCCAGGTCGGACGCCATGATCGCGGCGGCGCCCCGGTAGAACCGGAACGGGGCCTCCATCATTCGGCCGTAGCGGATCGGGACGAGTTCGGGAACCCGCGCCGCGGACTGCGCTTCCAGGATCGCCAACGGGTCCGGCCGGTCAGGAGAAGGCCTGTACTCGGCGTGACCCGACCGGGGTGAGCGACGCCGGGCCTCCTTGCCGAGGGCCACGCGTTCCTCGGGCGTGGTGTGGGGTGCTGCACGCATCGCTGTGGTCGCCTTGCGGGGCATCGAAGATCCTCCTGCCTGGTCCTGCGGCCGTTGGAACGCCCAGCACAGGAGACTTCGGGCAGAAGGGCATCCTCGTCGTCCTCTGCCCGATGTCGGCCGCGCGGATCATCGATGCCGGGTGGGGTGTGCTCTCAGCCCTGAGCCTCGATCTCGGCATCGGCGACGGCGATCGCGACGCCCAGTGCAGCGGCGATGTTGCCTGCTGCCGTCATGACGCGGGCGGTGCCCACGATGGGCGCGATGGCGACCAGAACGTCCTGCAACTGGTCGGCGGTCAGGCCGGCGTTGAGGGCGGGGTCGATGTGGGCGACATAGGAGATCGGCGGAGCATCCGAGGCAGCGAGTGCCGCGATACGCGTGAGGATGAGCATGTCCGGGGCCAGCCCGCACCGATCGAGCGAGTCGACCGTCATGGCGGCGAGGGTGTCCAGGACAGGGGTGTCGGATGCAGTGGACATGTCGAATGCCCTTCGTGTGAGGTGTGGCAGTCGATCCCGAGTGGACGAGCGCGGCGGAAGGCTCCGATTTCCGCGAGCTCGGAGATTTGCTTCAACGGTAGATCTCATCCGGGTGTCACGCATGGGGGCCCGGGCGGGATCTGCAGGAAGGGCCCATCCCCCTCGACTCGGGGTGGCCAACGGCCTCCGTCAGCCCAGATGGCGGGCTCCATGGAACATCCGCATCCAGGACGCGCGGCGGCATGCGCGTCCCTCGTAGGTGACGACCCCCGACGCGGTGGAGACACGGATCGGCGTGCTGCGGTTCGCTGACGGGATTCCGGATGAGGACACGCGGCCCGATCGAACGGCCGATCGATTCGAGTCCGTTTGCCGCAGTCGATGAGGCCGATGAGACTGGGTGGCGGTGCGGCTGCCACCTAGAAGGCAACCGCACATCGCTTCTCGGCCCAGCGCGGCTCCGGGCCCGGCCAGTCCGCCGCACAAGGCCCCCCGGCATTGTCGGCGCGAGCTCAAAGCCGTCAGGACAAACCCGTGATCGACCTCTCAGCGGGAAGGAAGAGAAATGGCCGCCCGTAAATCTTCGTGTAATTGTGGAAATCTTAGGGTTACGTACGAAGGGCCAGATCCGGAGCGCGTTTCCCTGTGTCAGTGCTACGAGTGCCAGAAGCGAACGGGCAGCGTGTTCAGTGTGCAAGCACGGCTTCCGATTGAGCACGTGACGATCGAAGGCCCATCGAAGACGTGGACATTCCCCAGCGACAGCGAGAAGCCGGTCGCGTTTCGCTCCTGCGACAGCGGAGGGGCCACGTATCACTTCTGCCCTGAGTGCGGCTCGACCGTGTACTGGGAAATCCCCTTCGCGCCGGACTTCTACGGGGTTGCAATCGGCGGCTTCATCGACCCAACGTTTCCGCCGCCGATGATTTCCGGCTTCGAAGCCTACGGGGCCGCGTGGGCTATGAACGCCTCGGGCCTTCCGATGGAACATCATGACTACGATGGAACGTCCAAAGGCGGGTCTCGAGCTTAGCGTCATCACGTGTACGGAGGACTTCGTTAGCAGACTTCCAAACGAGACCAGAGGCCCATTCCTGCGCGCCCACCAGGCGCCCAGGAACGCGGGTGAATTCCCCTGTACTCAGCCCACGGGGCCACCGACAAAGGACTGTGACCGGTTCAGCGCAGGCGTCGTGAGCCCTCGTGTTGTCTGGCGAAGCCTTCCTGCGTGTCCTGGGCTTCGCGTAGGTCGGGGGTGGCTGCCTTTGCGGCGTCGTACCAGTTCCCGTAGACGTTGGCGAAGTACGGGGCCGACATGCCGTGCAGCAGGATGCTGAGGCCGATGGTGACCGCGATGACCCGCCCCAGCAGCTCGATCCCGGGCACGCGGTCCTCCACGAGGAGAAGCCCGAAGACCACGGAGGCCAAGCCGCGGGGTCCGAACCAGCCGACGTAGGCGAGGGTGGGCAGCCGCATGCCGGTGCCGGTCAGCGCGAGGGCCACGGGAAGCATTCTGACGACTGTCAGGCTGAGCACCGCGTAGGTGATGATCCGCCAGTTCAGGTGTTCCAGCGCCGGGCCGAGCAGGACCGCGCCGAAGACCAGGAAGCTCAGGGTCCCCAGCAGCCCGCCCACGTACTCGGCCAGGTCGGCGGGCCGCTCCTTGGCCGGCTCGGCAACGGCTGGCTCACCCTTGCGCAGTGCGACGCCGAAGGCGAACCCGCCCATCCAGGTGGCGATGAAGCCGCTTCCGTCCCAGGCCGTCGCCACGCTGTACGCGCAGAAGGCCACCGCCAGGACCACCACTTGCTGCCACTCGCCCGTCACCCAGCCCCGGGCTCGTGCGAGGGTCAGCAGCCATCCTCCGACCGAGCCGAAAGCCAGGCCCACGGCGGTACTGACCACCAGCGCCCGCCAGAACACCCCGCCCACGCCATCTTCGGAGGCGATGGTGCCGGGGATCGCGGCGAGGAACATCAGGAAGAACGGCAGCGCCAGGCCGTCGTTCAGACCGCTTTCGACGTTGAGCCCGTTGCGCACGAGAGGCGGGACACGCGGGCTGGAGCAGGCGGTCTTGCCGAGCGCCGCATCGGTGGGGGCGAGAACCGCGCCCAGCAACGCGAACTCCCAGAGGGTCAGGCCCGGAAGCAACGGCCACGCCAGCAGCCATCCCGCTCCGATGCTCAACGGCAGGCCGATGGCCAGCAGACGCAGGGGCAGGAAGCCGCCCGTGCGCAGGTCTCGTCGGCGTACCGTCATCGAGTCGGTGAAGAGCAGGAGGGCCAGGGCGGCCTCGATCAACGTCAGCACCGGGCCCGCGTCGTGGCCCAGGTCGAGAACGTCCAGCCCGATCGGGCCGATGAGCACGCCGAAACCGGTGAAGACCATCGGAGCCGACAGTGGCGTCGTGGCCAGGCGCCGTGAGAACAGCGCATAGCCGGCGGTGACGGCCGCAACCGCAGCTCCGGTCCAGGTACTGCCACCACTCATGACGTCCCACTCTTCCTGTCGCAACGCACAAAAGACCTGTGCAGGACATCAGGGCCCTGAGTCAGCCCGGGCTCCTCCGGGCCGCGGACGTCGCTCCCTGCCGGTCACCACGACAGGCGATCAGAGATCAGTGTGGCGTGAGGCCGGATCCCGCGTACCGCTCCGACACGCGTACGCAACCGGATGGGCCACCTCAGGCAGCCGCTTCGCCACGACCTCAAAGCCGGCGGCAGAATCCCTTCTCAGCGATTTCGCTGGGTCGATCGCCCCGTCGAACCGCAGATCACACGCATCGCGCCACGCGTCGTGGATGCGGATGCGGATGTTCCACGGA
>NZ_JAODTZ010000098.1 GCF_025399795.1 Streptomyces rhizosphaerihabitans
AACTCCCACAACTCATCCGGCGCCAGCCGCTCAACGATCCCCACACCCGGAGCCTATCGAATACCCCAAATGAGATGACCTCTTAGTAGGGGTATCGGTAGGGGCACCGGTAGGGAAATCGGCGCGCTGACCGCAGCGTCTCGGGCGTGTGGCCCGGCAGGTGCAGTTGCCGGGCCACCCGGTTCCGGTCCCGGATCACTGACCCGGGACCGGAATTCGCGGGACGTGGTACCGCCCACGGGGATGAGAACGGCACCACTCTTCGAGTCTGGCAGTCGCCGTGAAGGGGCGCGGCCGTTTCGGGCGAAACCACACCTTTGCGGTCACGGGGTGATGCTTATGGCAACGACCGTTCGGAAGCGTCACCGCTTGCGTCGGTTGTCTCCCGCCGCATCCTCCAGACCCGTGTCCGGCACCGCGGAGAGCAGTACACCGAGTCTGTCCGCTTACGGAGCGAGACAGAAACACCGCACACCGGGCACAGGCCCTGCGCCCACAGGTACTCGCCTCGGATCACCTGCAGGCCCTCACAGACGGCACGCTGGTAGATCTCCTCATGGCGCTGCACGCGCCGCCAGTGGCGGCTGCGACACGTCGTGTCGCAGTACCGCCGGTTCGGACCGGCGTCCTTGGGCAGCAGCGCACGGCACTGGGCACACCGGCGCACAGGCATTCTCGTCACCACCCCAGCGTCCCGCTCTGGGGCGTCTGTTGCCCAGCAGACATTCCACGCGGGGGGCGCAGCGGTGGGTTGGACCGGCGTGACCGGCTCGGGGGGAGGGGGGGCCGGCCGGGGGCTCGACCGAAGGCGGCTGAGGCGAAGGCAGGCCTTCACCTCGTCCAGCATGTCGCCGGCGCCAGGCACCTGTACCAGCGACTCCCTAACTGACCGATGGTAATGGTGATCACGATGGGATCCGCGGCAGTGCCACCGGCACCCGGTCCTCCTGTTGCCGACCACGCGCACGGCGCGCGGCGCGCAGCACAGTGGGAACACAACGGGTCTCGTATCCGTGAGCCGTGGGCGTCGTTGAACGGTGCAGCGCGCACAAGGGACCCCTCCCCCAAAGCGCCTACCCCGAGGGTCTTGCTCCTGTCGGCGATACCAGGAGCAGGACCCTCGCCTCTGCTCATCTTGATCACTGCGGGCCGTATCGAACCCGCGGGCCCCGTCGTTCACACCATGCGCGTCGGCCGTGCCCGCCCGCCTGGCTGGCGCGCAGTGGACGAGGGCCCAGCTTGTGCCGTGGGGGCAGGCCCTCACACGCGGTCCGGGTCCGTACTTGCGGCTCTGCAGACCCGGGCCATCTCGCCCTTTCGAGACCGCTCCACGGGCGGCTCTGCTGAATGGCGGCGTCGGGGGTTCGAGGCCACATTGATGGTATTGGCGGCCCGGAACGCCCCTCCGATGCATCCCCCCGCCTCATCGCTCTCCTCACCCCTAGTAGGGCTGTTACCGCGAGGGACAGGCACCGGGGGTGGCAGCAGGCCGAGTCTGTGCGGGCCGGGCCGTATACCCATCACGCGACCGCGGCTTCGGCCAGCCCGGAGTTCGTTGATCCACATCGCACCCTGAATTCCAGATGGTCAGGCGCTCGGAGGCTTCCGGTGCGCGAGTTGCGCTCGCAGAGATGCCGCCCTCCTTCAGTAAGGCGGGTCAGCTGGGAGCGCATCGGGCTTGGCACCCTCGGCCTTGGCTGCGTCGGCGAGGGCCGCGGCAGCGGCTTCTTCCGCCTGAGCCTTGTCGTTGGCGGCCTGGGCGACCATGTCGCCCGAGGGCTTATCGCGGGTAGCCGGTGATTGGGGCAGCACCTCGCTGAAGGCGCGGGACACGCCCTGGAGCGCGGAGGTGATCTCGCTGGGGATCACCCAGAAGTTGTTGCCCGAGCCTTGCGCGAGTTGGGGCAGCGTCTGAAGGTACTGGTAGGCGAGCAGCTTGGGGTCGGGATCATTGCGATGCACGGCCTGGAACACCTCGTCGATGGCCCGCGACTGGCCCTCGGCCTGGAGGATCGCAGCGGTCCGGTTACCTTCAGCACGCAGGACAGCAGCCTGCTTGTCGCCTTCGGCGGTGAGGATCTGCGACTGGCGTTGCCCCTCAGCCCCGAGAATCGCGGCCCGCTTGTCCCGTTCGGCTCGCATCTGCTTCTGCATGGCGTCCTTGATGGACTGCGGAGGGTCGATGGCCTTGATCTCCACCCGGTTGACCCTCAGCCCCCATTTTCCGGTGGCCTCGTCCAACACACCACGAAGCTGGCTGTTGATGGTGTCCCGTGAGGTGAGCGTCTTCTCCAGGTCCATGGACCCCACGACATTGCGCAAGGTGGTGACGGTAAGCTGCTCGACCGCCTGGAGGAAATTCGCGATCTCGTAGAAAGCCGCTCGTGGGTCGGTGACCTGGAAATACAGAACGGTGTCGATCTCGACAACCAGATTGTCTTCGGTGATGACAGGCTGCGGCTTGAAGGAAACGACCTGTTCGCGCAGATCGATCACCGGTCGAACACGGTCGATGTAAGGGATTACCAGGCTGAGGCCGGGACTCAGAGTCCGATGGTAGCGGCCGAGCCGCTCGACATTACGAGCACGCGCCTGGGGCACGATCCGGACCGCCCGCACCACAGTGAAAACCGCGATCAGCGCCACGACCAGGCCGGCAATCAACAACGCCGTAGTTTCCATGGCCTCAGTCCCGGGGGTAGACAATCGCGGTGGCGCCGCTGATCTCCATGACGTCGACAATCTTTCCAGGAGGAATCACCAACGTCTCGTCGTAGGCACGGGCCGTCCACTCCTCACCGCCGATGCGGACCCTGCCACCCAGGCCCGTCACCTCCGAGACGACATACGCACCCCTGCCGATCAGTGCGTCTACGCCGAACCTCTCCGCTTGGGGCTCGAGAACGTGGCGCAGCGCAAGGGGGCGCACAAACAGCACGCTGACTGTAGCTACGACGGTGAACACCAAGAACTGAAACGGCAGCGGCAGTCCGACCGCGGCGGACCCCGCCGTGACCAATGCGGCCACACTTAGCATTCCGAGCGCAGCAGTAACGGTGAAGATCTCGGCCGCAGCCAACACGGCCGCGATGATCAACCAGATCAGCCATGGATCCATTGCGTGCCTCTACTGACCGGTACGGTGCGGAAGGGCCTGACTCCCACCTGCACCCCGATACGGGACAGCCTGATATTCCTGGCGAAGGAAACCCTGCCGAACCATCGGAGGCAATGTGCACCCCGAGCCAGCTACTTCTCCTCTTGCCTCAATTTTACCCGTAGCGGAAGACCCGAGAACTCCTCAGCGCCAGCCAGATGGGTGCGAAGATCGTCCATCAGCTGCCGCACAAGCTGGGCCTGGTCAGCGGTCGGTGTCGTGCACGAGGCCGCCGGGCAGCGGGATGCAGTCAGCCGCGCAATCGCACGCGATAAACCCGGCGACGTCCACGGTCATCCGGGATATTGGTCGCCATGGAGGAGGTCAAGGTCGTCGGCGCCCATTCCGAGCGCGCGACCCTGCGCGTCGGCGACGTGTTCCTGAAGGTGGACGCCGATCAGGCACGCATCGACGTCCAGGTCGAGGCGATGACTTTGGCGCCGGTCCCGACCCCCGGAAGTCCTGTGGCACAAGCCGCCCGTGCTCGCGATCGCCGCGGCCCCGGGGTGTGATTGAGCGAGGTGGTTGGCACTTGGGCGCGACATCTGTCACTCCTGCGGCGCCCACAGCGTGCGCAGTGAGCTGTGACACGACAGTTGGCGCTTTGTCACGAGGCCTGGAACCGCCATGGGTGACAGAAAGCTCGAAAAGTCGGCGTATTTTAGGCCGGTCGTCACGACAGCGAGCGGGACCGGATCAACCGAGACGACGCCGACCATCCACACTCCCGGGACCAGCGGGTGAGATTGCCGGCGCCCCGGCTGCTCAGTCACAGCCCCCTATGGCTGAGTGGGTCCGGCTGACGGGACGCGTTGTCGGCGCAGGAGCAGCCCTGCGGGCCGCCACAGGGTGAAGGCCAGGCCAAGGCCGAGCGGGATCTGCAGGAACTGCTGGATCACCGGGGGCCCGGGCTTGCCCCCCCGCGTGAGCGGGGCACGGCCCTGCGGATCGACGGTCACCGTGTAAGTGCCGCCTACCACCCACTTCCAGCCCATGAGCCCGTTCTCCTCGATCGGAGCCAGCGGTGGGCCGTCGAGGACGGTGACCGTGTAGAGGTGGGCGCTGTCACCCATGCCGTCGCCGGCGGACCACTGAATCTGTCGGACCCTGACGTGTTCGGTACGCCCGTGCTGGTGCAGTACCTGCTGATCCAGCTCCTTGTTCTGCAGGAACAGCACCCCGAGGAGGCACACCGCACACAGCAGCCACCGGATGTCCAAGTACCAGCACGCGCCCAGGAACACGCAGGCGAGGAGGAGCGCCAGCGCGCACAGCTCGTCGATCCACGGGGCGTGCGCGACGAAGGCCATGCGCACGATCAGACGGACGACCGCCCACAGCGCCAACGCCGCGCCGGTGCTTACGGCGCCTACCAGCACCCGCCGGCCCACGCCTGTCCACCCTTTGCCTGCTTCGTCCGCGCTCATCCTCACCCCTGCTTTCGACGAAACCGCCGGCCTGGTGGTGCACGCATTCCAATGTATGGATTGTTGAACAATCCTTCAATAGGATTGTTCAACATCCCATCGTCTGCTTCGCGGACGCGGAACGGCGGCAACCAACCGGAGGGCTGTAGGAGATGAGCTGGCATCAGTTCGAACAGGTCGACGACCACGGGCGGATCCTGTTCAGCGACGACCCCGCGCTGCGGCTCGAGCGCGTGCTGATGGTCCTGGACACCGCGGAAGGCACGGTCACCCTCGATCACATGCAGACACGTCACATGCCCACTGCCCTCTTCGAGTTCCGTCGCGCCGTGGGCGTGGGCGACTTCGGGTTCGTCATGCCGAGGGGAGCCTCGCTCGCCGACATACCCGAGGAACCGCAGATCGAAGGCGCCATCCTGTTCGGCATGAGGCGCTTGCCGCCCGAGTTCTCCGACCTGCGCTTGATCCCTGGATGGGAGCTGCACGAGATACCCGATGAACAGCCAAAACTGGATCGGTGCCTCGGGTACACCTACTCCCGGCTGGAACTGCGGACGCCCGACGGTGAGATCTACTCCCGGACCTGGGTCGCGCACGACCCCGAGTGGGCGGCCGCCGCCCTGCGTCACGGCTACGTCGTGTGCCTGTGCGGCGTGGAACTGGGGATCCGCGCACCGTATGCGATGACCGAGGCGCAGCACACCGCGAGCATGCGCTACGAGGCCTTCCGCCGCGGATGCGCGGTGGGTCTGACAGTGGGCGGATTCGTCGCCTACGTCGACCACCGCTGACGCGCAACACCGAGCCGGCATGCATCGAGTACAAACCGGGCCACGACGCGGCGTCCGAGCGGGCCCTGCGGACGATGTGAGGTCGACGTGCTGAAATCCCGGCTGTGAGGCTGTGCGGGCTCGGCTGCTATGAGCGCGTTCTGACGCATCGAGCGGGCCATCTCCTCAAGCACATCGCCTGCCCTCACTCCCAGCAAAGTGCGGTGCGCAGTCGTCGCCAGCAGATGACGGCGCAGCC
The DNA here is from genome assembly GCF_025399795.1 of Streptomyces rhizosphaerihabitans. GTDB lineage: Bacteria > Actinomycetota > Actinomycetes > Streptomycetales > Streptomycetaceae > Streptomyces > Streptomyces rhizosphaerihabitans. Next base: position 5,614 of record NZ_JAODTZ010000098.1, read on the forward strand.
GAGGGTGACGAACGCGTGGTGGATGTCGTCGCGGATCTCCCAGCGGGTACGCAGGCGGCGGAACCAGTGCAGCAGCGCGATCGCTCCTTCCACGACCCAGCGGTAGACGAGGCATCTGATCGGCAGAAGAGGATCGAAGACCACCGACGTGAACAGGGGGATCAGGAGTCCTGACCAGCGTCAGCGGCGGCGGAGTTCCTCAGACCAGTCCCGGAGTTGGCCTTCGAGGGTGAGATTGTCGCCGCGGGCCACGGTCTGGAGCAGTTGGGCGCATACGGTCGCTTCGGCGGCGAGGCCGGCCGGGCTGCCCAGGATGGGAAAGGTGTCGCGAACGCGGCGGCGGTGTCCGGCTTGAGCAGCGTGTAGGCGTAGAGCGTGGTGGCGTCGAAGCCCTGCGGTGCGCGGCCCCAGCCCTCCCAGTCCAGGATCCGCAACGGCGAGGTGAGGTTCGCCCAGTGCAGGTCACCGTGGGCGGTGGTCCAGCAGGCCACTGCAGGGGCTGGGATCCCGACGAACTCGGGGATGGCCCGGGTCATGTACTGCTCGCGTACGGCGACTCGGTCGGTGCCGGCCGCCGACACTTTCTCCAGCGCCTCTGTCAGCTCGGTCCACCAGGAGGCGGGAAGCTGGAGGTCACGCTGCAGGATCGGGTCGTCGGACAGGACCGGTTGACCGACGCGCTCTGACAGCTCCGCCCGGTATGCGGTGGCGTCGCCGACGGCCTCGTACATGCCCAGCAGTGCGGGCCTGCGCCCGTCGAGGTCGCCGAAGGCCGCCTGCGCGTCGGTGGCACCGTTCCACAGCTTCCCCGACGCCTTGTCCGCCGGGGCGGACACCAGCCGCAGCCAGACGGGCGTACCGGCGGCGTTGCGGGCCGGGGCACCCAGAGTGCGCCCGGCCCATCCCCAGAACTCTCCGCCCGGCTCCACCTGGACGTCCAGGGCCTTCGCGGCGCGGGCGTGGTGGGAGCGCATGCGCTGTTCGGTGTCCGGGTCAGGGGGAGGCGAGTACACCAGTGATCTCCCGCAACTGGGCGGCGGTCAGAGAGGGTTGGGCGACGGCATCAGCTGCCTCCCTCCAGTGTGGCGTACTGGAGGCCGCGATGAGGACGTCCGTCACTCCTGGGCATGACGCCACCGTCAGAATGCACGCCTGTGCGGGGGTCAGGCCCGGCCGGATGAGATCGGCGAGCTCCTGGTCGACCATGCCGGGCAGCTCACCGCCGTGCAGCGGGGCCGACGCCATCCCCCGCAGCGCCGCCCCGGCGGCGGCCGGGAGTGGCCCCCGGCCGTGAAAAGCCTGCGTGATCGGCGTCATCATCACCAGGCTGACCGGGAACTGGATGGCGACCAGGTGGTGCTGACCGCGGGCGGCTTCGGCGGCCAGGGCGAGCAGCTCCCCCACCGTGAACGCCTCCTCGTGAAGGCCCGCCCACGTGGCGACCCCGTACCCGGCCACGTGCCCGGCCGCGACCTGTTCCTCCAGGACCTCGAAGGCGTCCCTGATCGCCTGGTGCAGGGCGTGGCGGTCGCCGGGGTGGGCGCGCTCGGGGTTGTGCAGCAGGAGCAGGTCCAGCCGGTCGCGCCCGAGCTGGGTGCGGTTGCGGTGAGTCTGCCAGCGCACGTAGTGGGGGGCGAGGCTGTGCCCGGCCCGTGCCTGGTCCTCGGTAAGGACGCCAGCGTTCACAGCGTCGGTGCCGGTGACCGCGGTGAAGGACCCGGTCTTGGTGGAGACGTTCAGGGACGGGTAGGCGGCCAGGGCCGGTGCCAGCAGGGTCTGCGCCTGGCCGGTGGCGTAGTTGGGGGCGGTGTCGACCCACTGCGCGCCGGAGGCGGCCGCACGGGCAGCCGCCTCCGGGATCGCCCCGCACCGGTAGGTCCCCAAGGCGAGGTCCGCTGTCACAGCAGGCTCCCCACCATGGCGGCCTGCCCGGCAACGAACTCCTGGACCAGCCCGACGACATCCTCCAGGACGAGGCCGGCCGCGTCGGCGAGCGTGGCCAGATCTACGGTGCGGCCATCGACCAGCGGGCGCAGCACCGCTTCCGCCGCGGGCGCGAACTCGTACACGGTGCCGGCGGCGGACAGCGTCACCGCGTCCTCTCCGGTCTCCAGGACGGCGCGGGCGGTCGTCAGCCGCACTCGCAGACTGGGGTCGGCAGGAACGCCGTCGATGAACGGCAGGCTCGGCGCCATCCGGCCGACGGCCTGGCCGTCCATCGCGGCCCGGTAGCGGGCGAGCAGCGTCGGGTCGTCCAGCAGTTCGGCGAGCCGCTTGCGCATCCCGTCCACGGCGTCGGCCTGGACGTCCGGCGGGGCGAGCAGCGGCAGGTCGCGGCGCCATTCCTCGTGCATGAGCAGCTGCTCGGACACCCACGTCATCAGGTCGGTCGCGGTGTGGGTCTGCAGGCCGCACGTGACGTGCAGGGAGCGGGTGCCCTGGTCGGCGGAGACCGCGTGCCACACACCGCGCGGCACGTACAGCACGTCCCCGGGATGGAGGACCAGGTCGGCGACGGGCTCGGTGGGTGCGTCGCCCGGGTCCTCGATGTCGCGGTACAGCGGAAACGGGCGGGTGGTGCCGTAGATCCGCCACCGTTTGGCGCCGTCCAGCTGGACCACGAGGGTGTCGTGGTCGTCCCAGTGGATGCCGAAGCCCTCGGTGGCGCTCCAGGAGGCGTAGAGGTTCGCCTGCACGCGGGTGCGCAGGTCGCGCTCGATCGCTTCGGCGAGGCGGGCGAGGGGCGGGTGGAGTTCGTCGACGCTGTCCAGGGCGAGGGACGCGCCCTCCTGGAGGCAGGCGTGCAGGTCGGCCGGGTGGAGGCGGTGCCACACCGTGTGGCGGCGGGTGGCCACCGGGGTGGTGTAGCCGCCGACCAGCAGCGTCTCGCCGTCGCGGGACAGCCTCATCCGGGGCGGCTGAAGGCGGTGGCCGGCCAGGATCTGGTTGAGGTCGTCCCAGGTCATCAGCCCGTCGACATCGAGCGCGCCGGGGACGTGGCGGTATTCGCGGTGCAGTGCCTGGGTGAGGAAGTCCTCGCCCAGGCACGCCGCGATGGACAGGTCCGTCATCGCGTCAGGGCTCCCGATCCGTCAGTCGTTGCCGTCGCTCTTGCCGGTGCCGCCGCCGTCCGAGGGGATGGCGTTGCGGCCCTGGGCGGCGACGATCAGCCGACGGGAGCGGACCAGTCTTCCGGTCGACGGCCCGGATGTCGCGGGCGGGGGCGTGGCGGGACTCTGCATGGAATCCTCCTGCGGGGCTGGTGGCCGGGCCCTGGACGGCACGGCCGCGAACACCGCCAGTACAGCCACCCAAACCGCAGACGATAACCCCGTCATGGGGGCCCCACGGTGGGTATGGTCGTTGGGCTGACGCTTCGTCATTCCACGAGATTCAGGGGGACTTGTGGACGACTTACCGCCGTCACCCGCCGAGCTCCCGCACCATCTGCTGGCCGACCCTGCCTTCGTGAGGGCGCTCCGCGAGCGGGACTTCACCATCGTCTTCGCCATGGCCCACGACGCGGGGATCTCCTACAACCGGATCGCCGAGGCCTGCGCGCTCAAGTCCGAGCGCGTCAGCCAGATCGCCCGGGGCACCACAGCTGTCACTGCCCTCGCGACTGTCGAGCGAATCGCCGGCGGACTGCGCATTCCCGGTGCCTTCCTGGGACTTGCTGCGCAACCCTGGGAGGACACCGCCGTTCTCAGCACGGAGTCCCACCATGGAGAAGATGATCCGATGAAGCGCCGCAACCTGCTGCGCGGCGCGCTGGCCGCCGGCCTCACCGCTCCGGCCCTCGCCGCACTCACCGCCGCCCGGACCGACGTCGACCAGACCCTCTCCCCCAGTGCTCCCCAGGACCTGGCCGACCTGGAGGCCGCAGCCGAGAGCTACGGATACGGCTACCACGGCCAGCGACCCACCCGCGTGCTGGCCGACCTGGTCACCGACTTCACGACCCTGCGCCCGCTGCTCACCGTCCCGCAGCCCGCCCCCATCCGGGCCAGGTTGTGCCGGACAGCCGGACAGATGGCCGGGATGACCGCGATCGTCCTGCACGACCTGGGCAGCCGCCGCGAGTCGCGCGCCTGGTTCGCCACGGCCACCCGGGCCGCTGCCGAATCCGGCGACGACCAGCTGCGCACGTGGATCCTCGCCCGGGAGGCCATGGTGCCGCTCAACTACGGCGCCCCAAGGACAGCAGCCGACCTCGCCGACCAGGCCCGGCGCGCCGCCGGCACCCGGCCGACCGCCGCGGCGACCCTCGCGGCCGCCGTCGCCGCCCGCGCCTACGCCCTCAACCACCAGCCTGAACAGGCCCGCACCGCGCTCGCCGCCGCCGACGCCCTCATGAACCGGCTTCCCGAAGGCGAGTGGTCGGACACCTGGCTGACGTACGGCGAGCAGAAACACCACGTCCACCTCAGCCACGCTCTGACCACGCTCGGGGACACCCGCCGCGCCCGGGAGAGCCAGCAGCGCGCCCTGGAACTGTCCGCGCCGACCAGCACCATGACGCGCACCTTGCTGCACATCGACGCCGCCGCCTGCTCCCACCACGACGGCAACAGCGAGGAAGCGTGCCGCCGTACGGTCGCCGCCCTGACCTCACTGCCGGACGGCTACCGCACCGGCCTGGTCCACCGCCGCGCACTGGACCTGTACGAGGCCATCCCCGCCCACCACCACCGTGAACGCGCCATAAGGGAGCTGCGGGACGTCCTCGCCGCTTGAGGCGGCAACACCGCGGTTCTCAGAGGGCGTTATGTGAGGTCTCGTGCAGCGCGAGTCGCGGCAGTCGTGTGTGAGGCAGGATTCGGTCATGGATTTTCAGATCGAGTGGCCTGCACCCATGGACGAGTACGACTGGGCAATACAGGAGGCCAAGGGCTGGCTGGATGTCACCGTCGCGTGGGACGGCGACAGGCAGGTCGTCGAGGTGTACGACCCGGTTCGACTTGCACAGTCAGTAACCAGCGAGACTGCCCGGCTCGGGCACTTCAAGGCCAGGCGCCTGCTGGTGGTCCCGAGTGTCACGCGCGAGAACATCGAATCCGCCATCTCCGCGATCGCGGACGAAGGCTTCTTCGGTCACGGATAGCCCGACGCAGTACGGTGGCCTGGAACGGCCCCGCCAGCACCACACGGGACCGCTCGGAGGCGCGGCGACAGCGATGCGTCGATGTAACCGTCGATACCTCATGCCGGCTGCCCTCTACGGACCTTCGCGTTGCACGCCGGGCTTCGTGGTGAGGGCGAACAAGCCCGCCTCGGGCTCGGTGAGGATGCCGCGGGCGACGAGCTTCTTGAGCTTCGAACGCATCCCCTCTGTATGTCGGGGATCGATGCCGCTGCCCAGAGCCTGGCAGACCTCCCTCGCTCGCAACCGACCGGCGCCACTGGTGAACACGGCGATGATCTGCGGGTAGGCAGGCGTGACTGGGGTGCGGGCGAGAGAGCCGGCTTCGGGGTCGTCTTCCCCGGCCAGGGCCAAGACGGTCTCGCGCGTGCATGCCCAGCGGTCGTGTTCGCGCTCAGCCGTCGTGAGGGCGACGGAGAGCTTGTCGATCTGCTCGCGCAGGTCGGCGATCTCCGCCTCGGCAGCGGCCTGGCGGGCGGCGAGCCTGTCGAGCAGCAACGGGATCGTGAGCGTGCCGGTCACGCCCACCGCCAGGGCAGGGTGCGCTCGTGTGTCAGCCGCCGGGCCATGTTCGCACTCGCAGCCCAGTACACCCGGGAGGCGGTCGAGTCCGGGTCGTGTTCGTAGTCGCGTACCAGTCGACGGTGCAGTATCAGCGTGCCCTGCGTCTGCTCGACCACCCATCTCTTCGGCAGCGGGCGAAACTCGGTCTCGCCGTTCAGACGGGAGACAACCTCCACGTCGATTCCGACGGTGGCGCCGTGGATGGCGACCTGGTCTTTGAACCCGGCATCGACGAACGCCTTGGACACGCTCGCGTTTTCGGCCGCGACTTTCGACAGCAGGGCGGTGCCGATCTGGTTGTCGTGGGCGTTGGCAGCTATGACCACGACCGAGATGACCAGCCCTATCACGTCCACGGCGAGCCCGCGTTTGCGTCCAGGGGTCTTCTTGCCGGCATCCAGGCCCGTCGTCGTCTTGGGCACGCCAGCCGCCGCCCGCACCGACTGCGAGTCGAGCACCACCGCGCTCGGGTCCTCGGCCCGTCCAGCATGTTCACGTACCTGCATGCGCAGCAGGTCGTGAATCTGCTTGTCCGTGCCGTCCTTCCGCCACAGCGCGAAGTAGTAGTACACCGCGCCGTACGGTGGGAGATCGCGCGGCAGATAGCGCCATTGGCAGCCGGTGCGGGTCTGGTACAGGATCGCGTTGACGATCTCCCGCATCTCGTACCGGCCCTGATGCCCGGAGACCGAGGGATGCACGGCCTTCCACGCCTCGATCACCGGCCGGATCAACTCCCACCGCTCATCCGACAGGTCGCTCGGATACCGCACCTCGTCGTATCGCACCGGTCCAGCTGAGCACGAGGCCTCCCCGCCCCGAGCGAAATGGCGTAACCATCACGCCAAACGAGCGAGGCCAAACCACCAAGACCTCACATAACGCCCTCTGAGTGCTCCTGCTCAGGACAGCGCCTGTCCGGCGATCCCCCGAACGCCGATGATCAAGCCCGGCCTTCATCAAGGCCAACGGCGAGGGCCTTCAACTGCTACTCACTCAGGCGTACTCGGAGCTGTTCGCGGAGGGCGGCGGGCCGGATCTCGACTGAGCGGGCTCTGTGCGTCAGTGCCAGTAGGAGGGGGGTGAATACGACGATGGGGAGTCGTTCCAGGAGATGACCACGACCACGATAGTGACGATTATCGCCAACGCGACGGCGATGAGCAGGGCGCACCCGATGGCACCGGGCAGGTTCTTCCTGCGGAGGCGCTGATCGAGCAGCTTGGCCTCGGGGGTGTCGTTTCGCCAGTGCGGCTGGAGCGCCGCGGTGCCGTCGGCGATCGCCCCGGCGACCCGGGCGACGTCCGCCGGGTGGTACGTGCGCCACATGCTCTCGCCCCAAGTGCTGTGCGATACACGGAAGTTGTTGCGGACTTTGTTGGCGTTCGCGGTGGCGTGCAGGCAGGTCGGCCGGATGGCCGGCCAGGCCCGGGCCAGCTTCCTCTCGGTCAACCAGGCGACGTGCTCCGGATCGGCTGCTGCCACGGGCGCACCCTCTCTCTGCTCACAAGAAGTTTTTCCCGCTCCAGTGGAGCTCAGACCCTGTAGGTGGGCAAGCGCCGACTCCGCGGCTCAGTCTTGTTGAACCGATGCACGAACCGCCCTTGCAACCGGTCCAACTCCTTCGCCCACGGACCGACTTCGGCAAGGTCCCCAGTCCACGGACCTGCGTTCTTCGCCTCCTCTTTGGCGTGGACGTGAGCCGCGTCGAGGACTACACGGGAGACATCGACCAGGCCTGTGACGTCGAGCCGGTGCCGGACCGTCGCATGCAGCCGGCCCCCACACGGGCCCGCGACCAGATCATGAACCGGTGATGCGCAGTAGACTTCGATGTCTCGAACCACAAGCGGCAACGCCCGCCAGGCGCATCCGCTAACCAGCATGTAGATGATCGCCGCGAACAACGTCTCATCGGGCGCGTTCGCAGTTCTGCCGCCCCGCGGCCGCACCCGATCCTCTGGAATCAGCGGCCCGGCGATCTCCCACAAGCCATCCGGAACAATCCAACTCCCCGTACCCCGCCCCATACACAGCCCAACGAGCGATCACCACGTAGGACACCGTCTGAATGACGCCTTACAGTTGGTCCCCCTTGCCGGCTGGTTCCGGAGGATGCAGCCCGCCACCGTCCTTGACGTCCTGTTCGCAGGTTCGTCCGTCGTAGGACTGGTCATTGGGGATCAATAGCACTTCGGCAACCCGCTCAGGGTGCTCGACGGCGAGCCAGTCATCGCCCGTGAGGTCACCGTCCGGCCCGAACGCCTCGGACGAATAGACCGTCTGACACCCCAACGCCACGCGCTCCTTATCGATCGCGCAGGCATCCACCGCAGGGCCGGATACCTCGTCGGCGCCGTCGAAGCGGTAGTGGAAGTGGACCTGGTCACCTTCGGAGGGCACCTGCGGGTGGGGCTCAAGGCGCCAGTCAACGACCTCGGCGGTAACGCCGAGAGGCCGCCCATACATGTTCTCGACCTGCACCCTGACACCGGCCTCACCGCGCTCCGCGGTCGTGTCGGTGCAGCCCCAGTGGGACGAGCAGCCGGACAGAGCCAAAATCACCAGAGCCAACGGAGCACCGGCAAGTACCCGTGCGGGAAACACTCAGATGACCTCCAGTCAGGGTGGAGCGGAGCAGTGTATCCCGGGGCATCGCAGCTGCGGGTGATAGCGATGAGCGCCTGCGGCGGTGAATCCCTCGCCTCATCGCCATCGCCGCAAGTTGAGGTAGAACCAGCCCAGCAGGCCGAAATGCGAGGACCTGGAAGACGGAGTTGAGCGCTACGAGCACAGCAGCGGCTTCGCGGTCTCCGCACGCGAGGTCGTTCCAGATGATGACCATGGCGATGCGGCGGGCCAGGCCGACGATGATCAGAGCGGTGCGGTACTCGGGCGGATCCGCCAGAAAGATCCAGGCAAGGGCGAACATCACAGCCGGGCCGACGAGCCCATTGACCAGCAGTGAGGGCGCCATCAGCTTCCTGTCGCCGGGCAGTTCCGTCGCCCCCCCCGGCGGCGGCGGAACCGTATCGGCAGGCCGTGCGACGCGACTCGCGTCCTATCTCGGCTACGGCACTCGAACGCGTGGCCGTGGTGAGCGGTGCGCCGTGGGAGAGAGAGTTCTCCCTCTCGGGCTGTCGCCGGCGCAACGGGGCGGGGCACGCGGTGGACTGTCAGACGAGGAGGTCCTTGTAGTAGAAGCTGGCCTTTTTATCGGTCTGCGTCAGGGATTCTTCTGAGCCGAAGCCGAGGTGGAGGCGGGCGACCGTGGGGGTGGCGGTGTCGGGAATCTGGATGGCGAGGCTTTCGGGCTCACGGTAGAAAAGGCTTTGACCCGCGTTGCTCGGACGTCGCTCGAAGACGGTGCCGGTGTTCCAGTCGATCGAGGTGACGTACGTGTTGCTGGTGCGGGTCTGGTTGCCGTCAACGTCGTAGGTGTAGGCGTCGCCGTCGATGGTGTACAGGTACTGGCCCATGGACGCGTAGCCCTGGAAGGTGGGCCCGGTGAGCACGGCGGGCTGGGTGATGGTGGCCAGCGGGGTGAAGGTGCCGGCCTTGAAGGCGGCCAGGTCGTAGAGGCTGTACTTCCAGGTGCCGTTGATGCGGTGACGGTGCGCGATGCGGCTGGTGACGGGGTCGATGGTGACGGTGTTGTGGTCCGAGCCGGCCACCGGGGTGTAGCGGGTGACCTGGGACGAATCCGGCTGGAGGACGGCTCCGTTTGCGAACTCGAATCGGGCGATCTTGGTGCCGTATCCGTTGTTCTCGCTGTCGGGCACCGAATCGCTCTCGGTCCACACATAGGCGCTGTTGCCGGAGGGCTCCACGCCGATGGCCACGCCGTGCCCGAAGCCCTTGAGGTACATGCGGCCGATGATGTAGCCCTGCCAGTCCAGGCGGGTGATGCACAGGTCACCGTTCATGGCGCGCTCGGTTCCCGTGTAGGCCTGTGTCTCTCCGGGGAGAACACGTGCACCTTGTACCAGCTGGGCTGTGTACAGGTGCTTGTTGGTGTTGTCGAACGCGAAGGACTGCAGGATCCGGGTCTCGTTGAGCAGGATCTCGCGAAACCATTCGTCGGAGCCGTCGGTGAGGTCGAAGCGCTGGGAAGCGGTCACCGCCGCGGAAGCGGTACCGGCCTGGGTGAGTGCGACGGAACCTACGAGGGCTGCTGCCGTGAGCCCGCCTGCCCGCTTGAACATCTGCCGCCGGCTAAGCCCGGTCGTCTCGCGCTTCATGTCTCTTCACGGACCTTTCATCGGGCCCGATGCGGGCGTTGATCTGCGAGCAAGCTGTGTGCGCCGCAGGATTGAACCACTTAGACGTCGTTTCACTTGGTGAGTCGGCGGTAGTTGATGAGAGCTGCGGCGATGCCGACGAAGGCCAGGAAGTGTTCGGCCTTGCGCTCGTATCGGCGGTGCAGACGTCGGCATCCGGCCAGCCAGGACACCGTCCGCTCGACGACCCAACGGTGTCGGCCCAGTCGCGTGGAAGACTCGATGCCCTGCGGGCGATCCGGTGCCGGATGCCACGCCCGCGCAGCCATCGGCGCAGGTGGGCGTAGTCGTAGCCCTTGTCCGTATGCAGCTTGGCGGGCCGTCGTCGGCGCGGGCCGCGCCGGGAGCGGATCGGTGGGATCCCGCGCACGAGCGGCTGCAGGCCGAGGCTGTCGTGCATGTTCGCGCCGGAGATGCCCAGCGACAACGGGAGTCCGTTCCGGTCCGTGACGAGGTGGTTTTTCGATCCCGGTTTGCCGCGGTCGGTCGGATTCGGTCCCGTCAGTGGCCCCCTTTTGCCGCCCGCACGCTGACCGAGTCGATCGCGCACCGTGACCAGTCCAGCTCGCCGCGGGCGCCGAGCTCGTCCAGGACGACG
>NZ_JAODTZ010000099.1 GCF_025399795.1 Streptomyces rhizosphaerihabitans
GGAGGTGACTGGTACTAATAGGCCGAGGGCTTGTCCTCAGTTGCTCGCGTCCACTGTGTAGTTCCCAGACAACGAACGGTTGTGCTGGCTGAACAGTTCCACTTACTTAATTGAAAAGTGTGCTTGTTCGCTGCCCGTTCGAGACCTCGTTTATGACGGGGTGTCTGACAGGGTTTCGGTGGTCATAGCGTGAGGGAAACGCCCGGTTACATTCCGAACCCGGAAGCTAAGCCTCACAGCGCCGATGGTACTGCAGGGGGGACCCTGTGGGAGAGTAGGACGCCGCCGAACAATCTTTGGAGGACCCTTGGTCCCAGCGACTCGCTGGAACCAGGGGTCCTTTTTTGTTTTTTCCGAAGCGCGCCGAGTACCCGGCTGCGCGAGAATGACTTGCGGTACCGATGACAGGAGTCACCCATGTCCACCAACTCTCCCGACGAGCGACCGGAGCGCGACCAGCGCCGTCGTGACAGTGGTGACCGCGGTGACAGCCGCGGGGGCCCGCGCCGAGACAATGACCGCGGCGGCTCCGGCCGGCGTGACGACAGCCGCGGTGGTGACCGTGGCGGTGACCGCGGTGGATTCCGCCGTGACGACAACCGTGGCGGCTCAGGCGGTCGGGATGACCACCGCGAGGGTGACCGGGGCGGCCGGCCGCCGTTCCGTCGCGACGACCGGCCGAGCGGTCCGCGCCGTGACGACCGTGCGTCCGGTCCCCGTCGCGACGGGGACCGTCCTGCCTTCAATCGTGACGACCGGCCCAGCAGCCCGCGTCGTGATGACGACCGTGGTGGCTTCCGTCGCGATGACAACCGTGGTGGTGCCGGTGGTGGCGGTGGGTTCCGTCGTGACGACAACCGCGGTGGCGGTAGTGGTGGCGGGTTCCGTCGCGACGACCGTGGCAGCAGCAGCAGCGGCGGTGGTGGCTTCCGTCGCGATGACAACCGTGGTGGTGCCGGTGGTGGCGGTGGGTTCCGTCGTGACGACAACCGCGGTGGTGGCAGTGGTGGCGGGTTCCGTCGCGACGACAACCGCGGTGGCGGTAGTGGTGGCGGGTTCCGTCGCGACGACCGTGGTGGCAGTAGCAGCGGTGGCGGCTTCCGTCGTGACGACAACCGCGGTGGTGCCGGTGGCTTCCCTCGTGACGACAACCGCGGTGGCGGTAGTGGCGGTGGATTCCGCCGTGACGACCGTGGTGGCAGTAGCAGCGGTGGCGGCTTCCGTCGCGACGACCGTCGTGATGACCGCCGCGACGACCGTGGTCCCCGCCGTGACACGGATCGTCCGCCCTTCCGTCGTGACGATCGGCCCAGCACCCCGCGTCGTGATGACGACCGTGGTGGGTTCCGCCGGGACGACAACCGTGGCAGCAGCAGCAGCGGTGGCGGCTTCCGCCGTGACGACCGTGGTGGCAGCAGCACCGGCGGCGGCTTCCGTCGCGACGACCGGCGTGACGATCGGCCCAGCACTCCCCGCCGTGACGACGACCGTGGCGGCTTCCGTCGCGACGACCGGCCCAGTACCCCGCGCCGTGACGACGATCGCGGCGGCTTCCGCCGGGACGACAACCGCGCCGGCAGCGACTTCCGCCGCGACGACCGTGGTCCCCGCCGTGACACGGACCGTCCGCCCTTCCGTCGTGACGATCGGCCCAGCACCCCGCGTCGTGATGACGACCGTGGTGGGTTCCGCCGGGACGACAACCGTGGCAGCAGCAGCGGTGGCGGCTTCCGCGGCCGTGACGACCGGGGAAGCGACGACCGTGGTCGCGGTGGACCGCGCGGCGACGACCGGGGAAGCGACGACCGTGGTCGCGGTGGACCGCGCGGCGACGACCGGGGCGGGCGTCCCGGTGGCTTCCGTGGTCGCGACGACCGCGGGGGCGACGACCGGCGCGGTGGCGGCCGTTTCCGTGACGAGCGGGAGCGGGACCGTGAGCCGATCAAGCGGCTGCCGATCCCGGACGACATCACGGGCGAGGAGATCGACAAGGACGTGCGGCAGGAGCTCATGAGCCTGCCCAAGGGCCTTGCCGAGGATGTCTCCCGCAACCTGGTGATGGTGGCCCGGCTCATCGACGAGGACCCCGAGGGTGCCTACGCGTACTCGAGGATCGCCCTGAGGCTGGCGTCGCGTGTCGCCGCCGTGCGCGAGGCGGCCGGGTTCGCCGCGTACGCGAACCAGAAGTACAGCGAGGCACTCGCCGAGTTCCGCGCCGCGCGCAGGATGACCGGCAGCGTGGAGCTGTGGCCCGTGATGGCGGACTGCGAGCGTGGTCTCGGTAGGCCCGAGAAGGCGCTGGAGATGGCCGGGGCGCCCGAGGTGCAGAAGCTGGACAAGGCTAGCCAGGTCGAGATGCGGCTCGTGGCGGCCGGTGCCCGGCGTGACATGGACCAGCTGGAAGCCGCCATCGTCACCCTTCAGAGCCCAGAGCTCGCCTCGAACTCCGTCCAGCCCTGGACCGCGCGGCTGCGGTACGCCTACGCCGACGCGCTCCTCGCCGCAGGGCGTGAGGGCGAGGCGCGCGAGTGGTTCGCCAAGACCGTCGAGTCCGACAAGGACGGCAGCACGGACGCCTCCGACCGGCTCGCCGAGCTGGACGGCGTCGAGTTCGTCGACGCCCTGGTCGAGGACGACGACGAGTCCGAGCGCGGCCAGGTGGGCGCGTCCAAGGCCGGGACAGAGGTCCGCGCCGAGGACGAGCACCAGGACGACGAGGACGAGGACGAGGAGATCCCGTCCGTGACCACGGACGGGATCACGGACGACGTCGACGACCTCGAGGACGAGGACGACGACCGCGACAACGACGAGGACGACCGCGAGGACGACGCTCCTCACCGTCCTCAGAGCTGACGCCGGGTACTGCGGCGGAACAACACGTGGGCGGCGGGACACCGGAAGGTGTCCCGCCGCCCACGTGGCGTTTCAGGGGCCTGCGCCCCTTCAGGGAGCGAGCGCCCGAAGGACCAGTCCCGACGCCGGTTTCGGGCCGAAGGACGTCGACTTGCGCGGCATCGTGACCCCCTGGCGGGCGAGATCGCGCACAACGTCCTCGTGGACCGGGTGCATCAGGACGGCCGTGCCTCCGTCGCGTTCCGCCTTCTCGACCGTGGCACTCGTGTCGTGGATGTACGCGATGTGCGCGGGGGAGTCCTCCGGGATGCCCCACACATGGTCGAGGAGTACGGCGTGCAGGACCGTGGCGTCCAGCGTGCGCCAGGCCTCCGGGCGGTCGGCCGGGATCGTACGGGCGAGGAGGTCCGGCGACGGGCGGTCGACGAGGTGGAAGGTGCCGTCGCCGGCGAGGAGGAAGGCGTTTCCCTCGGCGGCCGCCGAGGAGAGGGCCTCCAGGGCCTCGGCGAGGGGTACGTCGAGGTGACGTACGCGGAAGGAGTCCCCGAGGGCGGCCAGCGCCTCGGCGACGGGCAGGCGGTGCAGCAGGCGGTGGATGGCCCGGACGCGCAGTGGGTAGCGCGCGGTGTCCACCAGGAGGACCAGACCGTAGTCCCAGGGGCTCGGCGAGGGATGCTCCGCGCGTAGACGCAGATAGGTCGCCCAGCGGTGATGGCCGTCGGCGATCAGGGCCTGGTGCCGGCCGAGGTCTGTCCGGATCTCCGAGAGCCCGGCCGGATCCGTGACCGCCCACAGGCGGTGGCTGATGCCGTCCTCCGTGGTGGTGGACAGCAGCGGCGGGCGGGCGGCGGTGCGTTCGATGACAGCGGCCGTGCCGTACCCGGAACCGTTGCCGCGATAGGTCAGAAGCAGGGGTTCGAGGTTGGCGGACGTGGCGCGCATCAGGGCCGCGCGGTCCGCGATGACATGCGGCATCACGTCCTCGTGCGGGAGGACGACACCGGCGGCCGGTTCGGACAGGCGCAGGTTGCCGATCACGCCCCGCTGCAGCAGGTCGCCGTCGCGCTGCTCGTACACGTACAGGCCCGGCTCGGGGTCGGCTGCCAGAACGCCTTCCGACAGCCAGTGGCGCAGCGTGTCGGCGGCCTGCCTGTTGCGGGCGGCGGGGGTGCCGTCCTGCGGGAGGATCAGCCGGACGATGTTGTACGGGTCGGCCGATTCGAGTTCGAGCAGTCCGTCGGGCCGGACGATCACGTCGTACGGCGGGGATGTCACGGCGGCCAGGCTGCCGACCCGGTCGGGGTCGTAGCGCAGGCCTCGGAACGGGGTGAGTTCGAGGCCGCTCCCTGCCGGTGTTTCCTCCTCGGGACCTGCATAGTTCATTGGGGCATCGTAAGTGTGTCAGTGGCATGCGCGATGATCGGGGCAAAGGGATCGAACGAGGAGCGATGTTCAATGAGCCAGACCGTCAGGACGCGGCCCGAGGGCAGTGGCCAGGCCCTGAGCGAGGCGTATGACACGGCGCTGCTGGATCTGGACGGCGTGGTGTACGCGGGCGGTCATGCCATCGCGTACGCCGTCGAGTCCCTCGGGACGGCGCGCGCGGGCGGAATGCACCTCGCGTACGTCACCAACAACGCGCTGCGCACTCCGGAGGCGGTCGCCGAGCACCTCACGGAGCTGGGCATACCGACGGTGGCCTCGGACGTCATCACCTCGGCGCAGGCCGTGGCCCGGCTCATCAGCGAGCAGGTGCCCGCGGGAGCGCGCGTGCTGGTCATCGGCGGTGAGGGGCTGCGGGTCGCGCTCCGCGAGCGCGGTCTGGAGCCGGTCGACTCGGCGGAGGACGAGCCCGTCGCGGTCGTACAGGGGTACGGCGGTCCCGATCTGACCTGGTCGCGCTTCGCGGAGGCGTGTTACGCCATCGCGCGCGGAGTGCCCTGGTTCGCCTCCAACACCGATCTGACGATTCCGGGCGCGCGCGGGATCGCGCCCGGGAACGGCGCGGCGGTGGAGGTCGTCCGCATCGCCACGGGTGCCGAGCCGCAGGTGGCGGGCAAGCCGTTGCCCCCGATGCACCGCGAGACGATTCTGCGGACCGGGGCGAAGCGGCCGCTGGTGGTCGGTGACCGGCTGGACACGGACATCGAGGGCGCGTTCAACGGAGAGGTGGACTCGCTGCTCGTCCTCACCGGCGTGACGGACGGCGCGCAGCTCCTCGCCGCGCCGCCGCAGCACCGGCCGACATATGTCGACGCCGATCTGCGCGGAATGCTCACCGGGCAGCCCGAGGTCGTCGAAGCGGGCGGCGGGTTCCGTTGCGGCGGCTGGACGGCGACGGCGGGCAGCGAGGAGTTCGAGCTGACGGGCGAGGGCGAGGCCCTCGACGGTCTGCGGGCCCTGTGCGCGGCGGCGTGGACGGCCGCGGGAGAGGGCAGTTGCGAGCTGGACGGGGGGAAGGCGCTGGCGCGGCTGGGTCTCTAGCCAGGCGTCGGGGGTGGGAGTGCAGGCGGATCGATAGGTAATGCGAGGGTAGGCTAACCTAACCTCGTGTTGGTCGACAGTCCTCCTGAACAGTGCGCGGAAAATGCTCCCGCGCCCCCAACCCGCCGGGCGATATGGACCGTTGGGCTCCTCGTCTCCGTGGGTGTCCTGCTGCTGGTCGCGCTGGCGAGCATCGCGATCGGTGCGAAAGCGCTGCCGCTGGACCAGGTGTGGCACGGCCTGTTCCACGACTCGGGGACGTACTCCGACGTCGTGGTCGGTGACCGCATCTCCCGTACCGTGCTCGGGCTGCTGGTCGGCGCCGCGCTCGGGCTGTCCGGTGCCGTCCTCCAGGCGCTCACCCGCAACCCGCTGGCCGACCCCGGTCTGCTCGGCATCAACGCGGGCGCGTCCGCCGCGGTCGTCACCGCGATCACCTACTTCGGTGTCACATCGCTGAGTGGCTATGTCTGGTTCGCCTTCGTAGGGGCGGCCGCGGTCGGAACGCTGGTGTGGTTCCTGGGCGGCAGCCGGGGCGCGACCCCGGTGCGGCTCGCGCTGGCCGGAACCGCCATCAGCGCCGCGCTGTACGGCTATCTGCAGGCCGTGATGATCATGGATGACGCGGCGCTCGGCAAGATGCGCTTCTGGACGGTCGGTTCACTCGCTTCGGCGACCGACTCGACGATCGAGCAGGTACTGCCGTTTCTGGCCGTGGGCACACTTCTCGCGCTGGCCCTCGCCCGGCCGCTGAACGCGGTGGCCATGGGCGACGACACCGCCCGTGCGCTCGGCGCCAACCTGAACCGCACCCGCGCGCTCTCCATGGCCGCCGCGACCGTGCTGTGCGGCGCCGCGACCGCCGCCTGCGGGCCGATCGTGTTCGTCGGGCTGATGGTCCCGCACGTCGTCCGCTCCTTCACCGGGCCCGACCTGCGCTGGATCCTGCCGTACGCCACCGTTCTGTCGCCCGTGCTGCTGCTCGGCGCCGATGTCCTGGGACGGATGGTCGCCCGGCCGGCGGAGTTGCAGGTCGGCATCGTCACAGCGGTCCTTGGCGGTCCGGTCTTCATCTTTCTCGTACGGCGACGGAGGACGGCGCAGCTGTGACGACCCCACGTATCCGACCGGCCGGAGCCCAACGCGTCCCGGCATCTCCCGCGCGCCGCGTCCGGGCCGTCCGTACAGTCGGCGGGCTGTCCGTCCGCTTCGACATCCGGACGTTCGCCGTGGTCGTGCTGCTGCTGGTGGCCGCGGCCACCGCGAGCGTGGTGCTCATCGGCACCGGCGACTTCCCGATCCCGGCCGGTGATGTGCTCAAGACCCTGGTCGGCGACGGCAGCGCCAGCCAGGAGTTCATCGTCAACGATCTGCGGCTGCCGCGCGTTCTCGTCGGGCTGCTGGTCGGGGCCTCGCTCGGGCTGGGCGGAGCTCTCTTCCAGTCCATCTCGCGCAATCCGCTGGGCAGCCCGGACGTGCTCGGTCTCGGGCAGGGTTCCACGGCCGGCGCGCTCATCATGATCGTGCTGTACTCGGGCAGCGCGACCGAGGTCGCGCTCGGGGCTCTCGTCGGCGGACTCGTGACCGGGCTCGCCATCTATCTGCTCGCGTGGAAGCGCGGGGTGCACGGTTATCGACTGGTCCTGGTCGGTATCGGTGTCTCCTCGATCGTCACGGCGGTCAACGGTTATCTCCTCACCAAGGCCGACATCGTCGACGCGGCCCGCGCCGTCGTCTGGATGACCGGCTCCCTCAACGGCCGTGACTGGGCGCAGGTCTGGCCCCTGCTCATCATGTGCGCCGTCCTCGTCCCCCTCGTCCTCGGCAACGCGCGCGGGCTGCGGATGATGGAGATGGGCGACGACGTGTCGTACGCCCTCGGAGTGAGCGTCGAGCGGACTCGGCTGCTGCTGATGGTGGCCGCCGTACTGCTCACCGCGGGCGCCACGGCCGCCGCGGGACCGGTCGGTTTCGTGGCACTCACCGCGCCGCAGCTGGCCCGGCGGCTCACCCGGTCGCCCGGACCGAACCTGGTGCCGTCGATGTGCATGGGCGCGACCCTGCTCGTCGTCGCGGACTGGGCCTCGCAGCGGGCCTTCGGTGCCGACCAGCTGCCCGTGGGTGTCGTGACCGGCGTCCTCGGCGGCGTCTATCTGCTGTGGCTGCTGGTCACCGAACGCAAGGCGGGTCGGATATGAGCGGCGCGGCCCAGCCGACTGCGAACGGACAGGCCGAACCGGCTGCGAGCCCCGCGGCGAACCCGGCTGCGAGCGGGCCGGCGAATCCGATGGCGAGCGGATCGAAGAACGCGGCGCGTGCGAACGACCAGGCGCACGAGAACACCCGGAGGAGCACTGTGAACCGCCTGTCCGCCGACCATGTCACCCTCGGCTACGACCAGCGCGTCATCGCGGAGAAGCTGTCGGTGGAGATCCCCGACAACTCCTTCACGGTGATCGTCGGCCCGAACGCCTGCGGCAAGTCCACCCTGCTGCGTGCCCTTTCGCGCATGCTGAAGCCCTCGGAGGGGCGGGTGCTGCTCGACGGGCAGGTCATCCAGTCGATGCCCGCGAAGAAGGTGGCGCGCACCCTCGGGCTGCTGCCGCAGTCGTCGATCGCGCCGGACGGGATCACGGTCGGCGACCTGGTCGGCCGGGGCCGCTACCCGCACCAGGGCCTGCTGCGTCAGTGGTCGGCCGAGGACGAGCGGGTGGTCCAGGAGTCGATGGCCTCGACCGGCGTCGCCGGGCTCGCCGATCGCTATGTCGACGAATTGTCCGGCGGTCAGCGCCAGCGCGTGTGGATCGCGATGGCGCTCGCGCAGCAGACCCCGCTGCTCCTCCTGGACGAGCCGACGACCTACCTCGACATCCAGCACCAGATCGACGTCCTCGACCTGTGCGCCGAGCTCCACGAGACGCAGGGCCGCACTCTGGTCGCGGTCCTGCACGATCTCAACCACGCGGCCCGGTACGCCACCCACCTGATCGCCCTGCGCGGCGGCGAGGTCGTCGCCGAGGGAGCGCCGACCGACATCGTCACGGCCGACCTGGTCGAGGAGGTCTTCGGACTGCGCTGCCAGGTCATCGACGACCCGGAGACCGGGACACCGCTCGTGGTGCCCGCGGCACGCAGGGCACGGGCGCGCGCCACGGCGTCCGCGACCGCTAAAGAAGGGTCCTGAGCCGGAACAGGTCCCGCAGACCGGCCTCCAGCTTCACCCGGCCCGAGCCCCAGGCCTTCGCGAAGTTCAGCTCGCCGTTCACCAGGGACACCAGGTCGTCGCCGTTCATGGTCAGACGGATCTGGGCCCGCTCGGGGGGCGGGCCCTGGAGGGTGTCGAGCACCTCGATCCGGCCGCCTCTGAGGCGGCCGACGAAGGTGATGTCCAAATCGGGGATACGGCAGCTCAGCGAGCGGTCCAGGGCCGCAGCGGTGCGTACGTCCCCCTCGGCGCTCGCCATGTTGTCCGAAAGCTTGTCGAGTGCGGTGCGGCACTCCTCAATCGTCGCCATCGTGATCGACGGTACCGCAGCCCTTCGCGGTAGCGTCGGGGCATGAACGACTCAGTTCCCGGGGGCGAGCTCCCCGAGGCGGCGACCGCGGCGGAGTCCGGCCCGCCCGCCGGGGCGGCGCCGGAACCCGCGTACGACCCCGCGGCGCCGGCCTCGCTGAACGTCCCGCGCGTCCCCTCGGGTAACGCCGACGTCGACGCCCGGCTCGACCGGCTGGCCGACGCCGACCACCTCGCCACGGACGGACACGTCGAGGTGTACGAGGATGTGCACCGGGGGCTGCGCGACGCGCTCACCGCGCTCGACGTCCGCCCGGGAGCTCCGGCTCCCGTCGGCCGCCCGGCCGCCGCCCCTCAATGAGACCCTTCGGGGCATACCCGTCCATGGCCGTACGACCGCAGGAGCTGAACCGAACGTGGCAGGAGTGGCACGCCGCCGCCTCGACGCCGAGCTGGTCCGCAGGAAGCTCGCCCGCTCACGCGAGCACGCCGGACAGCTGATCGCCGCGGGCAGGGTCAGCGTGGGCAAGACCCTCGCGACCAAGCCCGCCACACAGGTCGAGACCGCCGCGGCGATCGTGGTCAGCGAGGACGCCGACGACCCCGACTACGTCTCGCGCGGTGGGCACAAGCTCGCCGGCGCGCTCGCCGTCTTCGTGCCCGAGGGCCTGAAGGTGGAGGGGCGGCGGGCGCTGGACGCGGGCGCGTCCACCGGAGGTTTCACCGACGTACTGCTGCGCGCGGGCGCCGCCCATGTCGTCGCCGTGGACGTCGGTTACGGACAACTCGCCTGGTCTCTCCAAAGCGATGAACGCGTCACCGTCAAGGACCGTACGAACGTACGCGAGTTGACGTTGGAGGCGATCGATGGGGAGCCCGTGGACCTTGTTGTCGGGGATCTGTCCTTCATCCCGCTCGGACTGGTGCTGCCCGCCCTCGCGCGGTGCACGGCGCCGGATGCCGACCTGGTGATGATGGTCAAGCCGCAGTTCGAGGTGGGGAAGGACCGGCTGGGCAGCGGTGGTGTCGTGCGCAGCCCGGAGCTGCGCGCCGAGACCGTGCGTGGCGTGGCGGGGCGAGCCCATGAGCTGGGGCTCGGAGTGAAGGGCGTGACAGCAAGCCCGTTGCCCGGACCGTCGGGCAACGTCGAGTACTTTCTGTGGCTGCGTGCCGGGGCACCCGAACTCGACCCGGCCGACGTTGACCGTGCAGTGGCGGAGGGGCCGCGTTGACACAGACCCGAGCTCGTACAGTTTTTCTGCTGGCCCACACCGGGCGGCCGGCAGCCATCCGCAGCGCCGAGCTGGTGGTCCAGGGGCTGCTGCGCTCCGGGATCGGCGTACGGGTGCTGGCGGCCGAGGCGGCCGATCTGCCGCTGCCGGACGAGGTGGAGCTGGTCCAGGAGGCCACTCCGCAGTGTCTCGACGGCTGCGAGCTGCTCATCGTCCTCGGTGGTGACGGAACGCTGCTGCGCGGCGCCGAGTTCGCCCGTGCTTCCGGGGTGCCGATGCTCGGCGTCAACCTCGGACGGGTCGGCTTCCTCGCCGAGGCCGAGCGCGACGACCTGGACAAGGTCGTCGACCGGGTCGTCACCAAGGCGTACGAGGTCGAGGAACGCATGACCGTCGATGTGGTCGTGCACCGCAACGGCGACATCGTGCACACCGACTGGGCGCTGAACGAGGCGGCCGTGCAGAAGGTCTCCGCCGAGAAGCTCCTCGAAGTGGTGCTGGAGATCGACGGCCGGCCCGTCACCGGGTTCGGCTGCGACGGGATCGTCTGCGCGACCCCGACCGGGTCGACGGCGTACGCCTTCTCCGCGGGCGGGCCCGTGGTCTGGCCCGAGGTCGAGGCGCTGCTGATGGTGCCGATCAGCGCGCACGCCCTGTTCGCCAAACCGCTGGTCACCTCACCGGACTCGGTGCTCGCGGTGGAGGTGCTGCCGCACGTTCCGCCGGGCGTGCTGTGGTGCGACGGGCGGCGGACGGTGGAGCTGCCGCCCGGCGCGCGCGTCGAGGTGCGGCGCGGGGCCGTGCCCGTGCGGCTGGCCCGGCTGCACCACGCGTCCTTCACCGACCGGCTCGTCGCCAAGTTCGCGCTGCCGGTCTCCGGGTGGCGCGGGGCGCCGCACCAGTAAACGCGCGCGGCACCCGGGTTCCGCCCCGGGTGCCGGACCGCCTCCGCACGGGCCGACGGCGAACGAGATCACCCCCCGAAGGTAACGCTCGGTTCTCTTTGCGGGGGGCGGCGTCGCACGGGGCCGGGAAAACCTCGTATGGTCGGGGACGTGTTGGAGGAGATGCGGATACGGTCGCTCGGAGTCATCGACGACGCGGTCGTCGAGCTGTCACCAGGCTTCACCGCCGTGACCGGTGAGACCGGCGCGGGCAAGACGATGGTGGTCACCAGCCTCGGGCTGCTGCTGGGCGGGCGCGCGGACCCGGCCCTCGTGAGGATCGGCGCCAAGAGCGCGGTCGTGGAGGGGCGGATCAGCGTACCCGCGGGCGGGACGGCCGTCGTACGGGCCGAGGAAGCGGGCGCCGAGCTCGAAGACGGTGTTCTGCTCATCAGCCGTACCGTTTCCGCCGAGGGGCGCTCACGCGCGCACCTGGGCGGGCGCTCGGTGCCGGTGGGCGTACTCGCCGAACTCGCCGACGAACTCGTGGCGGTGCACGGCCAGACCGACCAGCAGGGGCTGCTCAAGCTGTCCCGGCAGCGGCAGGCCCTCGACCGGTACGCGGGTGACGCGGTCGCCGTTCCGCTCGCCAAGTACGCGGGCGCCTACCGCCGGCTGCGGGCCATCTCGGCCGAACTGGACGAGATCACGACGCGCGCGCGGGAGCGGGTCCAGGAAGCCGACATGCTGCGCTTCGGACTCGACGAGGTCGCGGCCGTGGAGCCGCGCGCGGGCGAGGACACGGAGTTGGCGGCGGAGGCGGAGCGGCTCGGTCACGCGGAGGCGCTGGCATCGGCCGCCACGGCCGCGCACGCGGCGCTGGCGGGCAATCCCGAGGACCCGGAGGGCATCGACGCGGCCACGCTGGTCGCGGGCGCCCACCGTGCCCTGGAGGCCGTACGGTCCCACGACTCGGCCCTTGCCACGCTGTCCGGGCGGATCGGGGAGATCGCCATCCTGCTCGGCGACGTGGCGGGCGAACTCGCGGGCTACGCCGACGATCTGGACGCCGACCCGCTGCGGCTGTCCGCGGTCGAGGAGCGCCGGGCCGCCCTCACCCAGCTGACCCGGAAGTACGGCGCGGACATCGACGCCGTGCTCGCCTGGGCCGAGCGGAGCGCCGAGCGGCTCACCGAACTCGACGGCGACGACGACCGGCTCGACGAGCTGACCGCCGAGCGGGACGCGCTGCGCGGTGAACTGGGCGGTCTCGCCCAGGCACTGACGGACGCGCGTACGGAGGCGGCCGAGCGGTTCGCCGCCGCCGTGACCGCCGAACTGGCCTCGCTCGCCATGCCGCACGCGCGCGTGTCCTTCGAGCTCCGGCAGACCGACGACCCGGAGGGGGTGGAGGTCGGCGGACGCACGGTGGCCTACGGCCCGGCCGGTGTCGACGAGGTGGAACTGCTGCTCGCCCCGCATCCCGGGGCACCGCCGCGGCCCATCGCCAAGGGGGCGTCCGGCGGTGAGCTCTCGCGCGTGATGCTCGCGGTGGAGGTCGTGTTCGCGGGGACGGACCCGGTGCCGACGTATCTCTTCGACGAGGTCGACGCGGGGGTCGGCGGCAAGGCCGCGGTCGAGATCGGGCGACGGCTGGCGCGGCTCGCCCGCACGGCTCAGGTCGTCGTCGTGACGCATCTGCCCCAGGTGGCCGCCTTCGCCGACCGGCAGTTGCTGGTCGAGAAGACGAACGACGGGTCGGTGACCCGGTCCGGTGTGAAGGTGCTGGAGGGCGAGGAGCGGATTCGCGAACTGTCCCGGATGCTCGCCGGCCAGGAGGACTCCGAGACGGCCCGGGCCCACGCGGAGGAACTGCTGGCAACGGCACGCTCCGACGGCTAGGGGCCTGTCCGGCCTTCCCGCCGGGCCCGCGGCGCCTGGCACCGCGTCTCGCCGCGCTGTCGGGCACGCCCGGGTACGCCCGGTACGAGGGCGGTCCTCCGCCGTGCGACGCACGGCACCGGAGGCCGCTGTCCGATCCCGATGTGAAGGGGGCGGACAGGCCGGTCAGGCCCTGGCGGGGCGGTCCGCCCCGCGTGGCCGGCTGCCCCGCCGAGCGGGTTCCGCCCCGGCCGCTCGGCGGCCACTGCGCGGCGGTTCGTGTCGCCGCGTGGCCGCTCGGCTCTCGCTCCGTGGTCCCGGCGTCCGGACCGCTTCGTGCGCCCCCTTAGGGTGATCGCATGATCACGAGCATGGGGCGGACCGCCGGATTCGGTACCGCAGCCGCGGTCACGCGCGCGTGCTTCATCGCCCTGCGTTCCAGCCCGCCCGGCGGCCCTGCCCGTTGGGCCCGTCACAACTACGCCGGGCGGAGCGTCGAGCTCTACGCGGGCCCCGCGACCGCCGTGGGTTCGGCGCTCGCGGCGGGGCGGGTGCACCCCGCCGCCGCGGTGGCCGTCGCCGTCGCCGGTGCGTGCGGGGCGTACGACGATGTCGCCGGAGCGGGTGACCCGCGGCGGGGGTTCCGGGCGCATCTGGGGGCGTTGCGCGGCGGCGAAGTGACCAATGGGGCGGTCAAGTTGTTCGGGATCGCGGCTGCGGGGCTGGTGGCCGGGGCGGTGCTCAAGGAGCGGCCCGTCGACAGACTGCTCGCGGGAGTCGTGATCGCCGGTACCGCGCATCTCGTCAACCTGGTCGATGTGCGGCCGGGGCGGGCCGCCGGTGCCGTCCTCGCGCTGGGCGTGCCCGGAGTGCTGCGCGGTGGGGACGCGGGACAGCTGTCCGCGGTGGCGATGGGCGCCGTCGCCGCCGTACTCGCCGACGACCTGGGCGAGCGCGCCATGATCGGTGACACGGGTGCCCACGCGCTGGGCGCGACCCTGGGCACCGCCATCGCCCTGGGCAACGGCCGGGCGGGCCTTGCCGTCCACGCGGCGGCGCTGGTGGCCGCGACGGCCTTCGGGGACAAGATCAGCCGAGCGGCGAGGACGTTGGGGCGCACCGCGGAGTGAGGACCCCGGGGCACGCCGCGGTGCGCGGGTGCACCTTCGACGCAGGGGCGGCGGGGTGCGGTGTGCGGGGGCATTCCCGACACAGGGGAGGCTCGCGGTGCGACGAGTGCTCTTCGGTGTCGAGGCGGCTTGCGAGACGTGGGTGGTTGGGGGCGCCGGGTGGGGTCCCTTGTGGCTCGCCCTCCCCGGAATGGGCTATTCATCACTCGTGCGGGTGATCGTCGTCGCCAGGTTGCCCCGTCTGACGTGCCCTCGTCGTGATGGCGGTGCCGGAGCGTCCGTGCGGCCTGGCATCCTTGGCGTAGTACGCGGTGCACGACGTGCGGTGAACCCCCTCTGCGCGACCCTTCTGTACGTTTCTTCGTGACCGTCCGACGCCGAACCAGGAGCCCCGGCCACGTGAGCCACGTGAGCAGCCACTCACCGCACGGCCAGTCGCCGCTGCGCACCGTGCAGGTGCTCGGCGGAGGCAGCGCGGGCAGCAGCGCGCATGTGCGGTCGCTGGCCGCGGGCCTGGTCGCCCGGGGGGTGCGGGTCACCGTGTGCGCTCCTGCCGAGGCGGACCGCGTGTACGGGTTCAGCGAGGTCGGCGCGCACCACGTTCCCGTGCCCCGCAGCAGCGACCCCGCCTCCGTGTCCGCACTGCGGGCCGCCTGCGCGGACGCCGATCTCGTGCACGCGCACGGGCTGCACGCGGCGCTGCGGGCGGCGCTGGCACTGAGCGGGCGGCGCGTTCCCCTCATCGTGACCTGGCACACCCGCTCGGAGGCCGACGGCGCGCGGGCCCACATACTGCGGCTCCTTGAGCGGCGGGTCGCCAGAGCCGCCGCCGTGGTGCTCGGGACCTCGTCCGACCTGGTGGACCGGGCGCGCAGCAGGGGAGCGCGTGACGCGCGGCTCGCCGCCGTCGCGCTTCCCGCGCCGCGCCCGCCCGCCGAACCCGCGGAACCCGACCGGTTCCGGCACAAGGCGCGGGCCGAACTCGGCTCGACCGACCGTCCGTTGCTGATGGCGGTCGGCTCGCTCGACCGGCACCGCGGCTACCACACGCTGCTGGACGCCGCGCGCGCGTGGTGCCGCCTCGATCCCGTGCCGCTGCTGGTGATCGCGGGGGAGGGGCCGCTGCGGGCGGTTCTCCAGCGCCGGATCGAGGACGAGGAGCTGCCGGTCCGGCTCATCGGGCGGCGCGACGACATCACGGAACTGCTCGCCGCCGCCGACCTCGCTCTGCTGCCGAGCAGGTGGGAGTCGCGCGCGGTGCTGGCGCAGGAGGCCCTCCACGCGCGCGTGCCGCTGGTCGCCACAGCGGTCGGGGGCATCCCCGAGATGGTCGGCGACGCGGCCGAACTCGTCCCGTACGGGAACTCGAAGGCGCTCGCCGACGCCGTCGTGCGGCTGCTCGCCGATCCCGCTCGACAGGAGGTCCTGCGGGAGAAGGGCGCCTGGCAGGCCGCCACTTGGCCGACCGAGGACGAGACGGTCGCCCAAGTGCTGAGCGTCTACGACGAGTTCACGCAGCCCCGGCCGCTGGGCTGACCGGCGAGTGCCCTCCGGGCTTCCCCGGTCGGGGTCGGCCTGGACCGACGGCACCCGCTACGGAACATGCCTGCGTGCCCGTAGTGCCAGGCTCAACGCCAGTACCGTCTGCGGGTCGTCCAGGTCCGTGCCCAGCAACTCACCGATCCTGGCAAGGCGGTTGTAGAGGGTCTGCCGGTTGAGATGCAGCTCGCGGGCGGTCTCCGCCTTGCGGCCCGCGTGCGCCAAGTACGTCTGCAGGGTGGGAAGCAGGGGCGGCTTGGAGCGGACGTCGTGGTCGCGGAGCGGGCCGATCGCGCGCTCCACGAAGGCGGCCAGATCGGGGTGCTCGCGCAGCCGCCACAGCAGCAGGTCGATGTCCAGGCGGCGGGCGTCGTACCAGGGGCGGTCGGACAGGCCCTGTGCCGCCGTCGCCGTCTCCGCGGCGTGCCGCAGGC
>NZ_JAODTZ010000100.1 GCF_025399795.1 Streptomyces rhizosphaerihabitans
TAGCCTCAAAACGAGATCACCGAGTGGCCGTCGATACACCACTCCAGCGGACGTGACCAAGCAGTGGCAGGGCCTGGCCACACGAACCGACAAACTCGCCATCGCCTATCAGGCCGCGCTCCACCTCGCCGGCATCCTCATCTGGACCCGACACTGACCAAAGAGACAGAACCTAGTCGCACCTGCATCGCGCTGAGACCCACCCCTTGCTAGGCCCTGTCTGACAAATGATCGTTTCTCGCGTCTGCGGCTTGGGCCGATGGCCTTGCCGTGGCGGGCTGGGGCATTGATGCTGATCTGGTGCCAGGACAGCGGAAGAGGAAACGCAAGGAACGGGACTCATGGGCACGGGCTGCCGCTCGCACCGCTCCGGACAAGGGTCGCTGGGAAGTGGTCTTCGAGACTGGTGATGAGTCGGAATTTAATGCTCACATCCGTGGCCTGCGTGCCGGGAAGGAGAGGTTCGACGGGGAGCTGGCTCGGATCGACACGCTCTGCGGGCGTCTGACGCATCCGACCACCTACCGGCTGAGCCTGTTCGTGCCATACCCCGCGGGTGATCCTGACCGCGATTACCTTGATGATGGATCTCGTGGTGGGTCGGGGTGAGTTGACGGACAGATACGGCCTAGGGCGTCTCTTTCGGATCATGCCTAGACAGCGTCGTCCTCTGCCCGCACCCAGGCCAGTTGCGCGTCGCTCAGCGGGGGGTCGAACCCTTCTGGGAACATCAGCATGAGTGGTTGCGGCCACACGCTCTCGGGCCCGTGCTCTTGGCAGTCCAGGGCGATGAGATGCGGCCCTTCCCCACAGGACTCGTGCGAGTAGGGGCGGTCATGGGCCTGGCAGAAGTACCCGAACCTTGAGCAGCAGTCCTCATCGCTCGGCTCGTAGAAGCCGGGATCACGCACAATCTGGGTCACCGGCTCCTGCCGATTGAACCGGGGGATGGGCCGGGGGTCACGCCACAGCAGTCGGGGAGGGAGCATGCGCTCATCCTGTATCGAGGCCGTCCCCTTCGGATCACCGGGTCGTTGGTCTGGTCAAGGAGGCCACGTTCACGCTGATCTGGACACACTCGTCTAGGGGCCGGACGCATGGCGCCCCGGCTCCTAGATCACCTGCGAGTCCAAGCCGAGAAGCGTCGTTGTGGACCTCCTGGCCCGGCGGGATGCGGCGCGGTAAACCGCGTCTGTGCATCACTCGTGAACTGGCCGATGCCTTGCCGAAGAGCTGTCGTCCGATCCATGAGGTCCCGCCATCGCTCCGCCTCATCTGTGGTGCCGCCCGTGCGGGCGGCGCACCAGCGGTACAGAGCGTCTGTGGTTGAGGTCAAGGCTTCTCTGACCCCCTTGGCACCTTCGGCGAGAGCCGGGGGTAGGCGGAGAGCGAGGGCGATCTCCTGCAACATGCATTCGTTCTGGAGGCTTCGTAGGCTTCCTAGGATTTCGTCGCGCGATTCGATGCCGTAGACCGCGAGCGTCTCCGCTTGGTTGGCTTCGAGTCGACCGATGGCCGCCACTTGGCCGATCTTGAAGAGTGCCTGATTGCACCGGTCGATGTAGAGAGTGCAGGCATCGACTTCCATCTGCCACAGAGCATCTGCTCGTTGTCCGGCGAGTTGCAGCTCCACACCTTCGACTGTGCCGCGAGCCTGCGCCCTGCCGCCGGCATAACCCCCAAGGGCGCCCAGTGCCGCGCTGACAATGCTGATCCCTGCTCCCAGCATTACTGCCCAGGTCTGATCCACGGTCGCGCCCTATCTCGGCGGTGGGTCTCTCGCGTGTCGGAGGTGCGTCGTGTGTATCGCAGATAGTGCGCGAACAGTGAGAGAGAACGAGAAAGAGCGGGAGTCAGTGAGACTGACTCCCGCTCTCTCGTCTAGGCATCCGCCCAGCTCAGCGGGTGATTCTTGCTGGCTGTGTGGCGAGTGCCCCCGGCAGGATTCGAACCTGCGCACACGGCTCCGGAGCCCAGGTGAGACCGCGAGGCCTTCGCCCCTCTGACCTGCGGCGGAGGCTTCGACTGGGCGAGTGCCGAGCAAGGTCATTACGCCCCTATTACGTGGGTGGCCTGTCGGGCGGTCGGTGCGAGCCGTATGGTCGAAGCATGATCTCGGGCAGCGGCGAGGGAACGGGCGGCGGCGGCACGGAGTTCACGGCGGAGGGCCTGGAGCCCGTCCTCCGGGAGGCCTGCGCGACCGCCGGACTCGACCACCGCGGTGCCGAGTTGCTGCGGCTTGGATCGAACGCGGTCTACCGCCTCACGTCGTTACCCGTCATCGTCCGCATCGCGCGTGATCCCGCAGTTCTTGCAGAGATGGAACGGGCCGTGGGCGTGGCCCGGTGGCTTGAGGAGCAGGACTTCCCGGCCACGCGTGTGCCGGCATCGATCGCTCAACCGCTCGTCGTAGGCGGCCTGGTGGTCACGTTCTGGGAGAGCGTCCAGGAGAGCGAGGAGTACGCGACGGTCGGTGAACTAGCCGACCTCGTACGCCGCTTGCACTGGCTCGAAGAACCTGAGTTCCTGGGTCTGCCGTACTTCGATCCGCTGGCCAAGCTGGCGGCGTCGCTCGAAGATCTGGACGGCATCGCGGGGGAGGACCGGACGTTCCTGGAGGAGCGAGCGGCGAGGATCGCCAAGGATTACGACCGACTGGACTTCGTCCTTCCCTTCGGCCTGATCCACGGTGACGCCAGTATCGGGAACATCCTCCGCCATCGGGACGGGCACGCTGTGCTCATCGACCTGGACGGCTTCGCCCTCGCCCCGCGTGAGTGGGACCTGATTCAGACGGCGATCTTCTACGACCGGTACGGCTGGCACACCAAGGCGGAGTACGCCGATTTCGTGCACCGGTACGGCTTCGACCTGATGAACTGGCCGGGCTACCAGACGCTCGCTGACCTACGCGAGCTGATGATGGTTGCCTGGCTCGGCCACCAAGTCGCGACGAGTGAGCGGTCTGCCGCCGAATTTGCTCGGCGAATGCGGTCTCTCCGCACAGGCAAGGGCCGAGACGAGTGGGGCCCGATCTGAACGCGCGGCGACCTGTCTCAGACACCGACGTGATCGCCCGAGGCGATCCACAGCCTGTGCTCTCTGACCTGCTCGGCGAATGCCTGGACGTCCGCGCTGTCGTCGACCGCTGCGAGGTTCTGCCGGAACTCGGCCAGGTAACGGACGCATCGCGCCGACTTGAGTTGCTCGCCCAGGTCAAGAGCATCGACCGCCACGCGACAAGCCTCCTCGACGTCTCCGGCACGTAGGTGGGCGTCGGCGAGAACCATGGTCGCGAAGAAGTCGCTCCGCACGTGGCTGCCGCTCATCGCGTTCTCGGCATGGGCGACGGCCTGCCGGGCGCTGTTGACGTCACGGAAGCAGTGGGCAGCCTCTGCGGCCAGCTCGGCTTCGTCGAAGTAGCTGATCCATTCGGGCTCGTCGTCGGTGTTCCGTCCCTCCAGCGCTTTCGTGGCGGCACTCAGGGCGGCTTCGCAGGCTCGTACGTCCCCGGTGCGGGCAAGCGCGCGGGCCTCCATGGCGTGGAACTGGGCGCGAAGCGTGGGCGTGGCCACCGGAGAGATGCCCATGAGAGCCGCACGGGCGAGCGTCGCGGCCTGCGTGTAGCGACCGAGGAATGTCGCCTGGTGGCTCATGGCCGACAGAATGCTTCCGGCGAGCCGGCGGTCGTTGGCGTCCTGGGCCAAGCGGAGAGCCTGAAGGAAATACCGCTGTGCCAAACCGTGGCGGCAGGCGTCGTACGACATCCAACCGGCCAGGAGTGTAGCTTCCGCCGTGGTGGAGAGCAGGGCTCGGCCGACCTGCTCGGTGTACTGACCGCGCAGGAGCGGCGCGACTTCGGTGCTGAGGTACTGGATCGCCGCGTGCCGTGCGTGGTCGCCGCCAAACCGGTCGTCCAGTTCGGCGAACATGTCCGCAGTGGTCTTGATGGCGGCCACGTCTCCAAGGCCAACACGCATTCCCTCCCGGCGCTGCCGGGGAACGGCCGGCTCGGGCGCCACCAGCCATCGGAGGGACGCTTCGTTCCATGCGGGCTCGGACGGCTCGGCCTGTAAGAGAGGCTCGTACCGGTTGAGATCGGCACGCCACAGCTGGCCGACGGCTTCGATCGCATCGTCGGGGCTCGCCGGATAGGTGACGTCCATGAGTGACGTATCGCGTCCGCTCTCGTGGGTCAGCCCGAGCTCGGCCGCGCTGAGGCCGTACGCCTCGCACAGGAGCGGCCCGTAGAAGTCGTCAGGAACGCTGTGGCCGTTCTCCCAACTGGCAATACGCCGCTTGACGCTGGCGTCCGCCGGGAGCTGATGGCCACGGCGGGCCGCCGCCTGACGCAGTTCCCGCACCAACCGCGGCTGACTCCACCCGCGATTCGTACGGGCCTGGCGTAAGCGAACGCTGGTCGATTCCATCGAAGACGTGACCGTCCTCTCCCGCGGGGTGAACTGCTGCGACCACTGGGGCGCACGACTCTGATGCCGTACGACCGAATGTACGCGCGGTTCATGTCCGGATGCTCCAAGTAGCGGCAGATCGACGGCGATTGAGCCACGACGGGGGATGACGCGTCCAACCGCGACGCGTCATCCCCCGTCACCTCTCGTCATCTGCCCTGGCCAGGGTTGCGAACGTGAGTCTTGAGGTAGAGCGGCATTGCGGCCGCGACTGCAACTGACCGAGGTGAGATGACGTGCAGAGGATGACCACCAGGGGCGTCGAATGGCTCTCGGCGGCGGCCGACGATCCGGCCGACTGCCGGGCGACCTGGGCGGACGACCCACGCGCACCGTACGCGCTCGCGGCAGGCCGCTTCTTCGACGTGGTGACCGTCGAACAGTGGGTCGGCACGGAGACCTTCGACCAACTGCTCCATCGGGGGCTTCCGTTCGGTCCCGTGGCTCTCGACCAGAAGGCCCGGCGCGTGGGGTTCTTCCTCGGCTCGCGGAGCGAGGAGACCTTCTCGCGCCACCTCGGGCAGGAAGCGGGAGCTCCGCCGTCGTACCGCTACCTGAGTCAAGGCTCGGTGGTCGTCGTCCCCGGCCCCATGCCCATGACCGGTGACCGCTACCAGTGGCTTCGAGCTCCCACCCGGCGGCCCATTGCCAATCCTCTCCGCCCGGTCGCTCTCGCGACCATGCTGATCGCCTCCGCCGAACTGCTCGCCCGCGTGGACAGCTACAGCGAGCGCTACCCCTCTGCCGCCGACTTCGCACTCCGGGGCTTCGAGAGGACGACGACAGATGCGGGATGACGCCGTCCAGCGGCACGACGCCGCTACCTGGTCGCCCCTGGACAGCGACGATTGGTACGTCGCGCGGAACGCCACGACTGCCCTCCGCGACGCTCTGCTCCGTGCTGGCCTGGAGAAGGACTTCCCCTACCTGCGCGCCGACTTGAACGCCTTCGGGCACGGCTTTGTCGAGTTGGGCCGAGTGTCGCCGACCACCGCGGAACGTCTGGCGGAACTGCTGCGGCTGGCTCTGGCCTCAGTGTCGCAACGCCTTGAAGAGAGCGGCGACGGTGCCGCCGAACACGATGCAAGAAGGGACTGATGTCATGACCGACCGACGGGGAGTCGTCGCCAAGCGCGCCGAGAACCTGATGCCCGGCGTGCCCTACGTCCGCGGCTGGGCACAGGCCCGTCGCAGCGCTGACACCCTGGCCGCTCAACTGACCGCTCTGGGCCTGGAGTCGGACTTCCCCGGGCTTACGGCCGACGTGAATGTCTCGGGCGACGGCCTGGTGCGCCTCGGCATCGTCCGGCCCGAAGCGGCTCTGATACTGGCCGAGCTGATCGCGTCGGGCCTTGCGGCGGAGATGCCGATGCAGACCGAAACGCCGCCGCAAGAGGCGAGGCACGCCTGCCCCAACCCGTAGGCTGCCTGACCGCTTTGTCTCAGAGACCCCGGTCGCTCGCGGTTCGAGCAGGCTCCCGCGACCGGCCGGAACAGCCCCGCATGTCGCCGTTCCCCCGACGGCTGATGTGCGGGGCTCTCTGCTGCGCGGCGCTTCTCCTCGTCTCGTGGTCTGCCGCTCGGCCGGGACCGGCGCCCCAGCGCCGCAGCCCGGACGAAGCGGCAGACCAGCACGCGAGGTGGCGGCTGGAAGTCGTGGGCAAGTTCCGAAGGAGAAGCCATCAGCTTGTGAAGCTGCGAGCATCGGCGGCCGGTTGGGGTGCTGACCAGGGCGAAGGCCGATCCGTGGGCTGGTCAGCCCCAGTTCTTTCACCGTGATTCCCCGCTCGATCTGGTGCGGTAGTGGTGCGGTGCCTTGTATCCGTACTGACAAACTGAGGGTGGTGGCGTCCGTTGGGGCCTAGCGCGCTGCAGGCCTCGGGATACGAGGATGGGCCTGTGACCGCAGGGAGGGCCTCCCTGGACAACTCCCTGCTTACCGCTCTGCATAGAGGAGGAACTGAGCCGCCATCCCGGCAAGGGCGGCGCCCTCAGCAACAGAGACCAGGATGAGCAGTGGTCCTGCTGAGTTGTGGAGCCAGAAGGCAGCGAGGCCTATCGCCGGGACAGCAATGTAGGCGGTTATGTCGACCAGCGCCTGCATGATCTTGCGCGGTACCCGTCGTCTGTCGCTCCGGTGGTAAACCTCCCAGCTGAAAATAGGTGTGCCTGCCGCGCTGAGCACTGTCAGGCGCGGCCCCAGTTCGGTGCGTATGTATCGGCCAATCGCCGATATTTTCTCGTCGTTGACCAGGTAGGTCCAACCCAAAACGATGCATACCAGCGGGAGCGCGAGCAGGAGATCTGTATTTCTACCTTGCAGGGAGATGGCGATCACTCCTGTCACGGACGCGAGGGTCACGTAAAGGAGATTGTCGCGAAATCCGATGCGCGCCTTCTGCTCTTCCTTGATCCGATCGTACTCAGCGAGCAGCAACTTGCTCTCAGTGATGTCCTCGGTGGCTGACAAATTTTCTCCCGTCCTAGCAGTGTGCCTGTGGAAGATACCCAATAGTGCTGCGGGAACGCTTAGTTGACGACCGCTGCAGTGGGCTAGACTGGCAGACCGCATGGCGGTCGAACGCTGATGGGCCTTCGACCAGGCGGGTCCCACGTGCAGAGATCAACTTATCGAGGACCTGATGGTGAGCACAGGCACGAAGGCGATCGTCGTACTGACTGCCCTCTCGGTTGAATACCTGGCAGTAACCGGGCAGCTGACGAACCTGAAGCGCGAAGACCACCCCACGGGAATGATCTTCGAACGTGGTGAGCTGCCCGGCACGTCCTGGGAAATCTATGTGGCCGAGGCAGGTGAGGGGAATCAGGCCGCAGCGGTACTGACCGAGCGCGCCATCGCGTGGCTCAACCCTCGGGCGGTGTTCTTCACCGGTATTGCGGGTGGGCGTAAACGAGACGTGGTCCTTGGAGACGTCGTCGTCGCTACGCAGGTGTGGGGATACCAGGGCGGTAAACAGGGGGTGGACGGCTTCAAAGGTCGCCCACGCACATGGGAGACATCATTCGAACTGCAGCAGGCGGCCCGCTACGCGGGCCGCGGCGGTTGGGTTGAGTGCACCTCACCGATGGCCGACACTCCTCCCCGGATGCATTTCAAGCCCATTCTGGCTGGAGAGATCGTTCTGGACTCCCCCCAGTCCACGTTCGAGGGGTACCTGGACTCGCACTACAACGGCGCTGCCGCTATCGAGATGGAGGGAGCGGGCTTCGCAAGCGCTGCACACCTGGCCGGCACAGTCCCATTCCTGGTAGTCCGTGGCATCAGTGACAAGGCCGACGGAACCAAGCAGGCGACCGACGCTACAGGTACCCAGGAAACAGCCGCACGTCATGCTGCTGCCGCGACCATGGCAGTGATCGCGGCGCTCCCCGAGCCTGTCGCCCTGCAAGACGCTGATGCTAAGTCCAAGCCTGGGCATGCCAGGAAGGACGGGCATGACACCGGAACGGCAGATGTTCCGCTGGCGTCTGCGGACAGCCAAAAGCAGATCAACAGGGCGGAACGCGGGGGAGTGGTCTACGCCGTTCAGAACGGAAGCCAGACCATCAACAGCGGACCAGAAGCCGGTGACCAGTGAGAGGGGACGAAGAGGCCAACAACCGGCACTCCAATCCGTCGCCGGTCCTTGGTGAGCCCGCATCGGTGCAAAGCAACCTAGCTGAGGCTGGAAGCACGGTCTACGCAGTACAGAACGGCGACCAGACCGTTAACAACTTCTTCGGGGCGACAGGGCCCAGCCTTTGGATAGAACCCGACGAGTACCTGCACAGGGTGAACAGGGGCTCGATCTACTCGCATCGCTGGAAACTTGTCGGACGTGCAGCTGCCATGGAGAGCCTCCTGTCGTTCGCTGGAAACGAGCAGGGACGTGTGGCGCTTCTTGTCGGCAGAGGCGGCGTTGGCAAGACGAAGGTCTTGACGTCCCTGTGCGAAACTCTCGTTGGACCACAGTCGCCCGTCGAGGTGCGTGTCCTGGACCCGGACTCCGGCCTCGATCCGGAAGCATTCAAGCAATTGCCGAGCACTGGCAAGCTGCTCGTGATCGTCGATGACGCTCATAGCGAAACCCTCCCGCTAGGGAAGATCATCGCCGGAGTGCAAGACGCCAACTGTGGCGCCAACGTGCTGCTCTCCCTGCGACCCTACGGCGTGGCTCATACACGCCGCGCACTGGCCCAGACCAGGACGCACGCAAGCGAGGCCCTCGTGGTCGAGATCGGCGACCTAGAGTTCGACGACGCCCTATCCCTGGCTGGCGAGATCCTTGACGAAGCGGTGCGAGGTTACGCGCCACGGCTTGCCACAGCAGCATGGGACTGCCCTCTGTTGATCGTCACAGGAGCAGCGCTGATCAATAGTGGCTCCCTTGACCCTCGTGGTTTCGAAGGAGACGAGCAGCTTCACCTTGAGCTCACTGATCGTCTGGCTGAGGCGCTGACAGCCGACTCCGCATCTGAGCAGGTGCGTCAAGACTTGCTTTGCGCTCTTGCAGCGTTTCAGCCCGTTCACCTAGCAGAACCAGAAGTTCAGGCGTCGCTCGAAGCCATTACCGGCTTGTCATTCGACCTGTGCGTGCCGCATCTGTCGGCTCTAGAGGGGGCCGGGGTGCTGCTGAGTCACGGCAAGGCTGTGCGAGTGGTGCCGGACCTACTTGGTGATGCCCTACTCGTCAGGGCGGCGCGTCATAGCAGCACAGGGCTTCCGACGGGCTACCTCATTAGGGCTATGGATGCCGCCCAAGGCAGTGCGCTGGCCAACCTAGTGGTGAACGCCGGCCGCGTGGACTGGCAGCAGCAGGCCGAAGGCGCTGACGGGCTGATCGAGCCTGTGTGGGCGCAGATTGCGGCCACTTTTCGTGCTGCTGATGCGTGCGAACGCGTGAGCATTCTTGAGGTGCTGGCGAAGGTCGCCTTCTTCCAACCGCGGCGAACACTCGACCTGGCTTCATGGGCAGTCGACAACCCTTGCGTGCCTGTCACTGTGGATGTTGGGTTCGGACTGAAACACACCTACACCGACACCAATGTGGTCCACGCCCTGGCTCGTGTTCTGCAAGCCACGGCTTATCACTCGGACTTCCTGCCGCAGGCAGCTGCCCTTCTATGGGCCCTTGGGCGCGATGACGCGCGCCCTACTCACCAGCACCCCCTGCATCCAGTACGGATTCTGGAGGAAGTGGCCAGCTTCACCCGCCTTGGCCCTACCGACCGCCAGCGGATTCTCATCGCCCAGGTCGAGCGGTGGCTTGGGCGCGCGCGCGACGTCCCGTCCATTCACCAGCCCCTGGGCGTGCTAGCCCCGATCCTGGCCACGGAAGGGCAAGACGAGGTGTGGACGCCTTCCGACTGGACCCTGACCTTTCGACCCTATGTGCTGCTGCCCGCGCCTCAAGTCCTGGAGGTGCGTGAGGCGGTGCTGGATCTCGCATTTCAGGAACTGGGCCGGCCCCAACTTGAACGTGCCTCAGCCGCCGTCTCTGCAATCGGTGCAGCCCTGAACCTACCGCAGGGCGGATTCGGGCTGGCGGTGACAGCCGACATGCACCAGCCATGGATCCCGCACCTCGCGGGCACCCTCGACCGGTTGCTCCGCTACATCGTTGAACACACCTTGGTACCAGCGATCCTGATCGCCGTCTGCACTGAGCTGAGAGGGCTCGCACAGTACGGCTCGGACGACCTTCGCCAACCCGCCATGGCAGTTCTGGGTGCGATCCCCACGACTTTGGACAACGAACTTGCCCGGGCGCTGCACGGGGGTCCAGCCGACCCCGCAACGTCTTCTAGCATCGCGGACTGGCACGAAAAGAGGGAGAGCTTCTTCGTCGACATTGCGGCCGCCCTCGATCACTGGACAGATGACGAGATCGCCGAACGCATCGACTCCCTGCTCGGCGAGGATCGCAGGGTATTCGGCGCGGACGATGGGCGAGCACGACCTTTCATCTCGACACTGGTAACCAACCGCCCGTCCTTGGGCGAAGCGCTCTGCGAGCGTGCCCGACATGAGCCCTTGGGCGTACTCGTGTCTCTGGTGTCGGTCGCCCTGAATGCACTAGGGAGGGTCGCGGGCGACCGTGTAATTCACTGGGGTCGAGTGCTCCTGGGCGTTGGCAACGTCGAGCTTGCGCGGGAGGTGGCGCACGCCATTGGTATCCAGTGCGGGCGCACCGACCTGCTGGCCGGGGAAGCGGACCTGCTTCGAGAGCTTGCAGCGCACGAGGACAGCACCGTTCGCATGGCCGCTCTCGGTGCCATTCGCTCCCTAGCTGCTCAGCACAAGGATCTCGTCATCGAGCTACTCACGGCATCGCCCGCCCAACAGGGAGCGGGCATTGACGAGTTCGCGCTGGCTGTGTCAGGGCCCCCCTACGGCTCGCTGACATGGTCCGACCTTTCAATCGATCAGCAGAATTCTTTCCTCGACATCTTGGCTGCAGTGCCCAAGATCGACAGCTATGAAATCGGGCAATTTCTAGCGAAGCTTGCCCGTACGGAACCTCTTACTGTCGTTAAACTCCTTGAGCAGCGCGTGGAAAATTCCTCAAAGTCAAAAGTAACCGGCTATTTCCCGCTCCCCCATGCCTGGCAAGTGGCACCGCCTTTTCGTGACCATGAAGAGTTCCAGGCGCTGCTAAGGCAGATATGTGAATGGCTCGCTGCTGACCCGGATTCGGCCTGGAAGAACTTTGTGGGAGCCGACGTCTTCGCGCTCGTGGCCGGATCCTATGATGAACAGGTCACCGCGGTAATGGACGAATATCTAAGTGACGCTGATCCAACTAAGGTGAAGGTCGTCGCGACAATCCTGCGCAAAGCTCCCCGTGAGCTCGTCTGGGACCCAGAGTTCGTGCGCAGATGCTTGCGTGCTGCAGATTCCAATGGTGATGAAAGCCTGAATAGGATGAAGAGTTCCCTGCACGCAGCCGTCATCACCGGAATGCGCTCCACGTCTCCTGGCCAGCCCTATCCCGAAGACATCGAGCAGCGAGCAAAGGCCACGGCCTTGGCCGACACCTGCCGAAAAGGCAGCGTAGAAGAACAGTTTTATCGCGCACTCGCAGAATCTGCGCAGGAACGTATTCAACAGGAAGTGCGCGAACTTCCCCCAGACAGTCGATCTTGGTAATCTCTCCACTCTCTATTCGAGCCCTATCAGCCTGACGGCAGGGGCTACGCCCTGCCCGGTTCGAGAGCCGAAGAAGTGAAGGGCCGAGTCTCTGACCTGCGGCCGTGCAATTGACCAACGCTGTGACCTGCGACTTAGCTGTCGGTGCTTGTCAGCGTTGGTCGTCGTTGAGCACCCACGCACGGTCCAGTGACGGCTCGGGCGCGGGTGTCGCGGTGTGCCCCTCGATGGAACTACGGGCGCGACGGTCGCTGAGGTCTGCTTGTCGGTCGGGGTCTGTGGGTAGTCGAGAGTCGCCCACTGTCGCGGCGGTTACTGTACTTCGCCGCTGTACAGCACTCACGTTGATCACCGCATCAGGAGTTCGGTCGAGGACTTGCACCGCCCTGTCAGCGACGAAGGCCCGACGCCATGCAGGGCCGCTGATAGCTACTGCCGTCCGGAGTGGTGTCGCGAGCAGGTGCTTCTCAGCCAGCTGCGCCGTGACTCGCACACGGCGGGCGGTGGAGCGCGCGGTGCAGCTACTGGGGTCCCGACCCAGCCGATGCCTGGAGAGAACGTCTCGATGCACAAAAAGTGCAAAATGGACAGATGGGCAATATAGTGAGAGTGACGGTTTAGGCGAACCTGCCCAGCGCATCGCACTCAGCGCTAAGCGGCGTTGGGAAGGGTTCCTGAATGGTAAACCCATGATGAACCTCTGATTAGAGACAGTCGAGAGATTCACGGGGAGAGAGCCAGTGCCCCAGCCTTCCCATTGGAAGTGGGTCACTCGTCCCTAGGGGTATTTCACATGCTACTAGCAACCGGATATCCATTCGCAGATGGGCGCGAACTTAGGGGTGTGGGGTCAAAATATTCGTTGCCGACATGGCCGGAGGTCAAAGTCGGGCAGTTCATGAAATACACCGGCGGGATCGTCGACTATTGCTCCAAGAAGAGCGGGCCATTTACCGGCGGCGCAGCCTATTGCAGAGCAAAAAAGACGATGAAGCTGCCCAATTCGCTGGCCTCGGAAAATTTTGGCCTTGAGAAGGCTCCTCTGCGGGGGTTCAAGTGCGCTTACCGATGCATCACGTGCAACGGAAATGATACCTTTCCAATTTACAGATTTGAGTTGGGGCTTTTTCTGCCCAGCCGGGCAATAGATCATCGGCTTTCTAGGCAAGAGATCAGCACATGCATTGAGAGATTTCTACGTCTAAGCGTCAGAGTGCCGAAGTCTAGGCAGCCCAATAGCGAGGAAGTCGGATTTCACGCAGAACGGGAAATGTTCAAGGCTGGAGACCTCATATCTGCTCATATCCTAGGCGCAACCTCGCCGGACGGAGGGAGTGGTCTATCGAGCTGGGTCATGGACGTTGGTGCGCAATGGGTCCTTGTGCAACTCGAGGCAACGGAAGTTGAGCAGGATGCCCTCGACTCCCCGGTGCGTGATTTGATTCGCGAAGTTGTCGCACTTCCGGAAGTTGGGCTCTCCCTCTATCATTTTCGGCCGGACTGCGCCCCTTACTCCCCGCATGCTTACGTGATTCTCAGGCGCCATCCCGATAGAGACCACGATGCGCTTAATCGACTGCGTGACTACACCATTCGCATGCATGTAGAGCACGAGGCCCTTCAGAGTTTGCTTAGGCTGATAAACTCCAGCGACCTCAAAGATCTTGATCCTGATGACCCGCGGGTGCTTTCCCTGGGACGGCTTCTTGAGTCGAAGGTAAGGAGTCTTAGTCGTAAAAAGAGATTTGGATTTGAGCAAGACGAGTTGCTCAGCAGGCTTCTCGCCTCAGATGCGCCATTCAGTGCTGATCGGTATCAGGAAATTCGCAAGAGGCTTAAGGATGTTAAAGCGGGTCTTGCTGTGACTCTAATAAGTATGCTGCGTAGATCCGAGCAGCCTCCCCCAGATTATGTGGGAGAAAGTGGGGAACTGGTGACCGCAGAGCAGAAAACGTCTGGAAAAGTCTTCATTGGTCATGGTGGATCCTCTCTGGTTTGGATGCAGCTGAAGGATTACATCGAGGGTCAGTTGAAGCTGGACCATGAAGAGTTTAACCGTGTGTCGCAAGCTGGCAAGTTTTCCGGGTCCAGGATAGCTGAAATGCTCGACAATTCTGAATTTGCCTTCTTGGTTATGACGGCGGAAGATGAGGCGGAAGGTAAGTTGCGGGCGCGTCAAAACGTGATCCATGAGGCTGGACTCTTTCAAGGGAGAATAGGGTTCGACCGTGCAATTGTTCTGCTCGAAGATGGATGTGAGGATTTTTCCAACATTCACGGACTTACTCATATTCCATTCCCTAAGGGGAATATAACAGCCGCCTTTCATGAGGTGCGAGCGGTCTTGGCTCGTGAAGGACTCGTAGACCTGTAGATGAGGCACGACGGGTGAGGCACGATGCCGATATGGATGAGGGCATAGCCGCGTTGATCGCAGCCGGATTCGGACTGGTGGGAGCTGGGGTCGGTGGTATCGCGGCAGCCTGGGGAGCCAAGGTAGGCGCCGAGAGGTCCGCGCAGGCAACTCGGCAACAGGTGCAAGATCAAGCGGCGGCCGAACATGACCTTTGGTTGAGGCAACAGAGACTGGACGCCTACCAGAACTTCCAAGACACCTACGGTGAGCTCGCTCGGCTCATCAGTCTTGGTGAGAGCGAGGATCTCTCTGCCGCCTCGGACTCAGCTCGGGTCATGGCTCGCTGGAGCGCGCGTATCGACATCCTTGGCCCGCCCGATGTCGCAGAGCTCGCAGACCGCGTGGTGTCTGCCCTCATGACGCGCCTCGCTGCCGCCCACGCCGTGAACCGGGTGGACTCCAATGTCGACGGTGATCCAGGCCCAGAGTACGTTCGAATGATCACCCAACTGTATGAAGAGAGTGGTGTGTTGCCTGACGCCTGGAGTAGGTTCCACAGCGCGTTCGTGGAGGCGGCGCAGCAAGTCATGCGGTCGAGCGGATCGTAATGCTGTTCGCGTCGGCAGATGACGGGCTGAGTAAGGTCGGCGGATTCTCAATGGCCGAGTCCAAGCCGGCGGGGCGTCGCCCATCGGTTGAGGGTGACGCCCCGCTCTGCAGCAGGACGGGCCGTTCGCCACAATCCGGCTGCGATCGCTGGCGTCCGCGCCTGTTGGT
Source organism: Streptomyces rhizosphaerihabitans (assembly GCF_025399795.1). GTDB lineage: Bacteria > Actinomycetota > Actinomycetes > Streptomycetales > Streptomycetaceae > Streptomyces > Streptomyces rhizosphaerihabitans. The sequence continues at coordinate 14,756 of NZ_JAODTZ010000100.1, forward strand.
GTCAGATGTTGATGTCAGGAACGGGGATCGCTGTTGACGAAATCCACTCAGCACACTAGAGGGTGTCCATCTCGGGGCCCTGAGCGTCGTGATCATCGAAGGCAAGACCTATCGAATAGCCTCACAGCGAACGACAGCGCTGGCCAGCACACGAGCAGAAGACGGAAGTTGGAGGCTGGGGAAGTGGCCAGTCTGTCGTCCTCGCTGGAACCAGTCTTCGAACTCTTGGCTCACCTGTATGGGTGTCAGCAATACAACCACAGCCATTGATCGGGCCCTGCCCCCTTCCAAGGTGATCATCTCGAACCACCCGGCCACGTCCGGGGCTAGTTTCTCCTTCGGCCAAATCTCAGTGCCGTTGGGAACGCGGTGAACGATCCACACCTCATGGTCTTCAGGCAGGTCAAGGACTCTGCCTTCGACCTTGATCTCACCATCGAAGGTGTCACCATCGATCGGATTGGTGAGCCAGGCTCGGTCCCCCTGCCCCGGTCTAGCGGCGTGAGCTTCTCTGCTAACTCGCCGTCGTCGCGGATAGGACCGCACACGGGCCCAGACGCGTTGTCCGTGACGGGTGCACGCGGCAAAGAGGGACACCAAGACGGTGGTCAACGCAGCACCCAGCGCCCCTAACAGTAGTTTGGTCATCTCTACAGGGCGCGCACTGGTGGGTTGCCGCTCGCTGCGCGCCTCCCCCCTCGCCGAGGAGATTAGGCTCCGGGCGGCTGCCCTCATAGGTACCTTGCGCTTCCCAGACGTTTGCGTAGCTCAGTGTTCGAAACGAAACTGCCCCGCGCACCACCTCAACCCACCACTTCCCCAGCTTC
>NZ_JAODTZ010000101.1 GCF_025399795.1 Streptomyces rhizosphaerihabitans
ATCTGACCAGCCAGAATGCGCACAGTAATACGTGCCGGGATCAGCGATCATGCGGGGGTCCATATGTTTTTGGTCAAGAAGCACCGACCGCCTGCGCTGGCTGGAGGAGGACTGAGACCCGACAGTGGTCAGCGCGCGTAGGGCGCGTTGGTCTCGCCCGCGATGGCGTCGAAGGCGCGGAGGGCGGACTCGGACATCTCCTCACGCCAGCGCAGGTCCAGCACGATCGTGGGTGGATGGCCGAGGTAGTAGGCGCGCTTGGTCCGGTCCAGGGCGACGGTCCGGTCCGCGGTCCGGAGGGCACGTTCCCGCGCCATAATGTGCTGAGTTCCCTCGTTGCCACCCAACGGATGCTGGACGCTGGCCCAAAAATCGAGCATTGCGGGAAGGAAGGAGAGACCCAGCGTCGCGCTCAGGTGGGACAGGACGTCTTTGGTGTGGGTGGCGAGATCCTCGTAGTGCAACCGGCTAACGGTGCCGGGCCAGCGCGCCGCAAGATCCTCTGTCCGGCGGATCTGGGCGACCCACTCCGAGGCCAGCTCCGCGGGGCGGGCGTCGGGGTACTTGCGCAGACCGGAGTTGACCACCGCCCGGCCGTCACGGGCCAGCATCACCAGATGTCGTTGGACGGCGCCGGGCAGCAGTGCCGCCTGCTGATCGATCCAACCGACCGCTTTCGTGGAGTCCACGGCGAAGGAGCGGCCGGAGCGCCGAGCCAGCACCTCGTAGAGGTCGGGACCGGGGGGCGGCAGCGGGCTGCCCCACACGGGACAACCGTCGGCGCAGAAGTTGCAGCCGACGGTCCGCCCGTGTGCGTCGGTGGTGCCGAGGCGGGTGCTGTTCCACGCCTCGCCGGCGAAGCAGACCGCCGGATGCGCACCCAGCATCAGCCCCAGCAGAGTGGTGCCGGAGTGCCCTGCCCCGCAGATGAAGACCACCGTCTTGTTGCGCCGCCCACTGTTCGTCACTTCACAGCACCTCCGTAGCCATTACACGGTCTGCTCCTGTCGGGTACAACGCGCCCTGGCTCTCGGCACGGGGGCGATGGCTCCGGTCACCGGTCCTGTGACAGCTTGTGCAGTTCCGCGAACAGCCCGCCTCGGTCGAGGAGTTCGTCGAACGTTCCCTCCTCCGCGATCCTGCCCCCAGCCAGTACGACGATGCGGTCGGCGATGCGGGTGTTGGTGAGGTTGTGCGTGACGAACACGGCGGTCCGGCCTTCGGCCAGCGTCTTGAAGCGGCTGATCACCCGGTGTTCGGCACGCGGATCCATCGCGGACGTAGGCTCGTCGAGGACCAGGACGCTGGCCTCTCGGTAGCAGGCGCGTGCGACAGCGAGGCGCTGCCACTGGCCGCCCGAGAGATCGTGCCCGCCCCAGAACGACTTGGCAAGCAGTGTGTCGAGACCGTGCGGCAGTTCGGCCAGCACTCTGTCCGCGCCGGCCTCGCGGGCGGCGGCGTGCACGAGGTCGTCCCCGCCGCGGGCCTGGCCGAGCGTGATGTTCTCCCTCGCGGCCATCGGCCACTTGGTGTAGTCCTGGGGCACCAGACCGACCCGCGACCAGACCGAGTGCGGATCGGCCTGGGTCAGGTCGATGCCGTCCCAGCTGACCGTGCCACGAGTGGGCAGGTAGAGGCCAGTGAGAAGGTGGGCGAGTGTGGTCTTGCCGGAACCGTTCTCACCCACCAGGGCGACGACTTCACCGCTGCGCAGGGTCAGACTGACTTCGTCGACGGCAAAGTGGTCCGCTGGGCTGCCGGGGTGACGGTAGGACACCCGGTGGGCGCGGATCTCCTGGGGGCCGGCCGAATCGATCACCAGCGGTCCGCGCGTGGCGCGCAGGGTGTCGGCGAGAGCCAGGAAATCCTGCCAGTCCTGGAGGTGGAGCGAGGTGCGAAACAGTCGGGCGCCCGCCATCACCAGGGAGTTGAGCGCGCCGGTGGAAGAGCGGACCGCGACCACGGCCGTGACGGCGACCGCGAGCGCGATGGTGCCGCTCACCGCCAGCAGCCCGACGGTGAGCCAGGTGAGGGTGAGCATGACGCCGGTCCCGGCCGCTCCGCCGAGCGTCACCAGCAGCACCCGGGGCGCGGCCGCCCGGTGCCTGGTTCTGATCCGCGTGGCGACTTGGGCGTACCACTGGCGCAAGAACGCGGCCATGGTGCCGGCCCTGACTTCGGCGGCCGTCCGGCGGTCCGTGCTGTGCTGGCGCAGGATGTAGCGCAGTCGGTTGTCGGCGAGGCTGGTGTGAGCAGTGTGGTGGGCGATACGAGCTGCGCCCAGAGCGGCGGCCCCCTTGGGGAACATCGCGAGGACCAGCAGCGGCAACAGCAGGGGGTTCAGCAGGGTGAGGACGGTCGCCGCGGCCGTCAGCTGGGCCACCGCGGAGACCAATTGCTGCGCGTCGGCAATCAGGTCCTGCGTGGCCATCGCCCCCAGCCCGGCGGCCTGGAGCGAGTCGTTGAACTCCGGTTGGTCGTACGCGGTCAGCTCGACCTCCGGGGTTCTGGCGAGGATGTGTTCCTCGGCGAGCGCGGTCACCTCCGGTCCCAGTTTCACTGCCGCGTACTGGGAGACCGCGTCCGCCGCCGCCCGGCTCGCGGCGGCCCCCGCCGCGGTGAGCAGAGCCGGCACCGCGGCATGCAGCCGCTCGGTGGTCTGGCCCTGCCCGACCAGGGCTCCGATCACCTGGGCAGTCGCGGCCAGGACCACCGCGGCGGCGACAGCCGCGAGGAGCTGGGCCACCAGCAGTTGGAAGACCGCCCACCGGTCGGCGGCCCAGCTCAACCGGGCGGCGGCGGCGATCATGGTGGGAAGACGAGCCGCCATCTGCGGCAGGCTTGCTGCCACGACATGGTCGTGATGCGGGTCGTCCCAGCCGAGGCGCAGTTGGGGCTGTTGAGCGGAGGTGGGGGGAACATGGGTCGGCACCCGGGTCATCCTGCCGTCACTCACGGTGCCGGACAGTGACACCGCTCCGGGCCGCACCTCCTTGGATGCGGAAACCCCACGTGCGGATGACGGTGGGGTGGAGGGTTTCACACTCTTGGGAACGGTCCCGGTGGAATCGGTCGGCCGAGAAAGGGGGCGAGCTTCTCCCAGCCCTCGCCTGCGCAGATGTCGAGTGTCAGCAGATCTCGGGGGCGTCGAGCGAAATGGTTCTGTACGCGGATGAGTTGTTCCTCATAAACCCGAGCCATTCGAACCCGGTCGAAGGTCTCCCCTCCGCAGATCCGTGTACGGAACAGATACGCCGCCTCCCTGTGGGCGGCCCGCTCGGCCGTCGGCGCTCCCGGCGGCCAGCCGGTGTTCCAGAGCCGCTCCACCACACGCAGCCAGCTCTCCGTCTCCCGTACGGTGACGACGAACCGCGCCCCCGGATGCTGCGCGTCCAGTTCTGTCAGGGATGCGAGCGCGAAGACGCTCGTCAGGCCGTCGTAGTGCCGCAGCGCGGGAAAGTCACCGTCGCGGCGGCGCAGGGCCGCCAGGTCGGCCGCGCCCAGCGGGTAGTGGGCGAGGTCGAAACCGAGCCCGTGGAGGGCCTCGACCAGGGTCCGGGTCGCCGTACCGGGCAGGCCGAGGGAGAACACTTTGGGCCGGTCCGCGGCGCGGCCAAGGGTCTGCGGGGCGCAGGCCACGGTCTTCCGGACCTCGGCCATGGTCAGCCGAGGACGATCGGGCAGGCGCAGCTCCCCGACTACGCGGGCCGCCAGTTCGGGCAGGCCGTCGAGATACCGGCCCAGAGCGTGCGGGGTGACATCGGCGGGTACTACCGAGCGGCTGTGCAGTATCGCCCTTCTGGCCACCGCGAAGTCCAGGTCGTCTCCCCAGCGCAGCAGGGCCGACTCCAGCACCGCGCGTCCGCTTTCGGTACGGCTGCGCACCTCGCGTAGGGCGTACTTGGCGAAGAGGTCGTGGTAGTGCTGGAAGTGGTCGTGCAGGATGTGGAAGCCTTTCAGCTGCACATCGGGCTGGAGACCACGTCGGGCGAGGTGCCTTCGGAAGGCCTCGGGCCGCAGCATCGGCCCGCGCCCCGCCGCTGGTGACTCCGCGCCGACGTCCACCTCCCGCATGGCCCGGACCAGGTCGGCTCGGGTGATGTGCACCCCGCAGTGGACCCGGCCGCGGAACCGGTCGTGTACGAAGCAGTCGACGTACGCCAGGTCGTTGGCGTCGAGAAAAGGCCTCATGTCCTCGAGAATCAGGCAGTCGGCGTCGACGTGGACGATGTGCGAGGCGTCGCCGTGGTCGATGTGTACCTGGCGGTCCACGGCGCGGGCGAGCGGCCGGATGTTCTTGGCGATGTGGACCCGGCGTGGGCGGATGTGCCGGATCGCGAGGCCGAGAGCAAGGCGGGTGGTGCGCTCGCCGACCGTGCGGAGTACCAGTTCGACCGGCCGCCCTGCGGGTGGTGACCAGTCGCCGGGAAGGATGCGGATCGCACCGGTCACGGCCGGTCCGGGGTGGGCGCGGGCCGGTTGACGTTCGGGAAGGGGCGGTCGGGGATCTTCATGCCCAGGAAGGGGGCCAGCCGTTCGTAGCCCTCGCCCCCGGCGATGTCCAGGACGAGCAGGTCGTCGTCCCGGCCCACGAAGTGGCGCAGCACCTGTTCGACGTGGCGGCGGTGGACGCGGGCGAAGCGTTCCGGGTTGAATTCGTGACATCCGTAGACGGCCGCGCGCAGGAAGCGCTGCATGTCCGGATACCCTTCGCCGTGGTCGGTTTTGCTGTCCACCGGCCGTACCCAGTGCGTCGCGCACGAGCGCAGCCAGCCCTGCTCCTCCCTGACCGTCAGGATGAACTTGGCGCCGGGCCAGGCGAGATCGAGTTCCTCGTAGTACGGAACCACGCTGATGTCGGTGATTCCGTCATGGTCCGCAAGCAGCGGAAAGTGCCCGGTGCCGGCGAGCAGGGTCTGGTAGGTGGCGGGGTCGGAGGGGTAATGCACGATGTCGAAGCCGAGGGTGCGCAGCGCGGCGGTGAGCGAGCGGGTGCCGGTGCGCGAGAGGCCGATACCGAATACCTTGGGCCGAGGATGGGCGCGGTGCGGCGATAGGGAGGGAATCCTGTCGGTCAAGTGGCGCCTCTATAGGGAGAGTTGAATAGCGGTGCCGCCATAGCGGCGGGCGCCCGGAGCTGGCGTACGGAGTTTCGTTCATCCTTCTTCCGCGTGCGTCGGAGTGCCGGTGGAGTCGGCCGGGGCTCGAGGGCCAGCAATTCGGGCCTCGGGCAGGTGCGCCAGATCGATGACGGTCTGGTCGGCCATTGCGGCCAGGCCGTCGTCCAGCTCCGTGCGGGGCCGGTATCCGAACGCCCGCGCCGCCAGGGCGATGTCGGCTCCGGTGTGCCGGGCCTCGCCGCGGCCGCTGGGCCGCGGATCCAGGTTCACCGGGCCGACGAGGCGCTCGACGGCCGCGATGATGTGCTTCATGGACACCGGGGCATCACCGCCCAGGTTGGCCACTCCTGTGAAAGAGGAGCCGGCCGCGTCCCGCATCGCGGTGACGACATCGTGCACATAGGTGAAGTCGCGGGTCTGCTCGCCGTTGCCGTAGAGCGGGAATGGTTCTCCGGTCAGGGCTGCTCCGATCAGCCGGGCCAGGGCCATGTCGGGCCGTTGCCGTGGGCCGTACACACTGAACAGGCGCAGTGACACCGCGGGCAGGCTGAAGGCGATCCGGTAGATCTCGCACAGATGTTCTGCCGCCAGTTTGGTCACGCCGTACGGTGTGAGCGGCCGGGGGCACACCGACTCGCCCGTGGGAAAGACCGGGGCGTCGCCGTACACGGAGGAGCTGGAGGCGTAGATGAACTTGCGCAACGGCCGGTCCCGCACCGCTTCCAGAAGCCTTTGCGAGGCCAGCACGTTGCGACGGGCGTACAGCTCGAAGTCCTCTCCCCAGGACGACCGTACGCCTGGTTGCCCGGCCAGGTGGTAGACGACGTCCGCTCCGTCGATGAGGGCTTCGAGAGGGGTTTCCAGCAGGTCCACGCGGTGGAAGGCGAAGGACGGATGCGGGGTCAGTTCGCGCAGGTTTCGTTCCTTGAGTGCCCGGTCGTAGTAGTCGGTGAGCGAGTCGATACCAAGGACGCTGTCACCGGCCGCCAGCAGGTGAGCGCAGAGGTGGGAGCCGATGAAGCCGGCGGCGCCGGTCACCACGGCCCGCATCAGCGCGTCCCGGTTGTGTCGCCGGGCTCGGGCAGCACCCGGTCGGCCCGGATCCGCCAGGTATGCCGCTCATGGAGCTGCCGCCGCGCCTCGCCGCCCAGGGTGTCGCGCAGGTGCGGATCGCCGACGAGCCTCTTGACCGCGGCCGCCCAGGCCTCGGTGGAGTCCGGCGGGCAGAGCAGGCAGTTGGCTCCGTCCGTCAGGATCTCCCGCAGTACGGGCAGGTCCGAGGCGATGATGGCCTTGCCGTGGGACATGTACTCGAACAGCTTCATCGGCGATACCCAACGGCTGATCTCGCCCACGCCTCCGGCGCAGAACGTCCTGCGCTGGTAAGGCGCCAGGACCATGTCGAACGCCCGCTGGTAGGGGGCCAGCTCGGCGGGCGGGAGATGCCCGTGGAAGTACACGTTGGAGCGTGTGCAGCAGCTCTGCCAGTGCTCGCGGTCGGCTGTGGTGCCGCCGACCAGATGGAAGTCGGCCTCGGGTACGCGTGCGGCGAGTTCGAGAATGACGTCGATGCCGCGGCCGGGGTACAGATGACCGACGTAGCCGATTTTCGGTGCCTCCGGGCGGCCCGGCAGGTCTGCCACCGGTCCGTCGGCCGGGGCAGGGTCGGCACAGTCATGAGCCGTCACCAGATCGGCCCACCGCGACGAGTCGAGCTCCGGGAAGGCGCGACGGTAGTCGTCGGCGAGCGCCTGGGACACAAACACCACGCGGCGCAGGTTCCTTCTGCGGAACAGGACGCCTTCGATCCTCCGGACGATCCGCTCCGACCACATCAGATGGGTCTCGTACACCAGAGGGGTCAGGCCGGACGAGACGAGCAGGGCGCGCAGGTCTCGTCCGTACAGCAGGTCGGGGGTGCCTCGCCGGCGCAGGTCGGCACGGATCCGCCAGGCACGGATCCATACGCCCAGGCCCAGCAGCGCGGGCTGAGCGATGCTCCGCACCTCGAAACGGTTGCGGGTGCCGTAGTAACGGTGTGCGTCACCGGCGGGCACGGTCCCCGGCAACGCGTAGAGGACGACCTCGTGTCCCGCGTCGGTGAAGGCATCACACATCCGCATGACGTGCACGCCGTTGGCGTAGACGGAGGGGATGCTGCCGGAGTGCAGATAGGCGATCCGCATGGCTGGATGGGCCTCCGGGGTACTGGTGGGGGACACCCATGCTCTGCAGCCGGGTCTCGGGGCACAACCGCTCCCCGCCGGGCGTCCGTGGCACACAGGGGCACACAGGGGCGCACAGCAGCGCACGGCCGGGCCCGGCCGCACCCTTGTCGGCCAGATCTCACGGGCCGTCAGGGTGCCAGCCGCCCCACGCGTCACATCCGCATCATCAAGGGCCGGTCACCGGACCACCGTTCGCCTGTTCCATGATGTTGTGGGTGGGCCGGAGCACAGAAACCCAAGGCTGTCCGGTTCCCGCACCGGCCGTCCCGCCGCCGATGGTGGGCCGTCCTGCCGTGCGGTACTTCTGAGCGGAGCGTCATCCGGCGCTCCCACCGGGCCCGAGACCAGCCATGGAGGACATCGTGGAGAACGAGGACATCGAGCAGGTCACCGAAGAGCTCCCCGAGTACGCGCTCATGATCGACATTCCGGACCAGGACTGAGCGGTCCGGACAGGTCGCACCTGCCTGTTGTGCCGGTGCTCCTGCCGGCGGGGTCCGTTCCGTCGAAGCCCCCGCACGGCCGCCGCACCGGCCCACAGCCCGGCGGTTCCGCCGCACAGGCTTCCGGCCGCCCGGCGCACGCGCGGGGCGCTGCTCACCGAAGGACGGACCCTGCCGGCCACGGCACCGGATCCTGACCCCCGAGAGGGAGAGTGAACGCGTGGAGGTGACCAGGTGCTGCGGGTAGCACCCGACACACGCGAGGCGGTGCGAGATGAGGGAGGGGTCCATCGAGTGGTCTGTTCCGTCCTGACGGCGGCCGGGCTCCCCGCACCGCCGAAGGCCCATCCTGCCCTGGTGGCGGCCGCGTTCGCCTTTCAGACGGATCCAGGACTCCCGCCCCCGACGGCCTTGCGAAGAGTGCGTGGCACGAAGGCCCGCGAGAGCCTGGCGCCCGCGGAGCCGTCCCCCCACCTCATCCGCTCCGTGACCCGCGCCCTGGCCGCACTGCCAACCGGAACCGACGCCACCGGCGGCTCCCGAGTGGCGTCCTGGCAGCGGCCGGACCGGGCCGTGCTCGATGAGAGCGTCGCGCGACTGGCGGCCACCTGGCCGCAGATGCTGGCCGAACTGCGTATCGGTGTCGCGCAAGTGGCTCTCTTGGAGGGCCCGGCGATCGACGGCTTCACCGACTTCGCCACTCACGGTGCGATCTATGTGAACCGGTCACGGCTGCGCACCAGCCCACGCGGTCTGCCCGGGCCGGTGCGGTGCGCGGAGGCACTGGTGCACGAGGGCACCCACACCCGGTGCAACGCCGCCCAGCTGAGCACTCCGTTCCTCACCCCGGCCGCGGGCTCCGCGCATCTCGTCCGGACGCCCCTGCGCGCCGATCCCCGGCCCGTGGCAGGGTTGTTCCAGCAAATGGTCGTCCTCGCCCGGAGCAGCGTGCTCTACGCGCTGCTCCTCCGTGGCGACACCACGGCCACGGACGCACTGGAGGCCCGCCGGAGCCTGCTGGTGGAGAGGGCCCAGCATGCGGTGGTCACCCTGAGGGAACGCTCACCTCTGCTCACCGACCATGGGCTGACCGTTCTGGAGGAGTGTGCCGCCCTACTGAGGACCGCCACCGTCTGACCCATCACTTTGGAATCACGCTCATGCCGCAGCCCGCAGCCCTCTCCTTGCCCACCACATGGAAGCCTCAGGTCTTCGCGCCGTTCCCCGTCGAGCCCGAGGTGCTCTTCGGGCGGGTCGCCGCCCGCAGCACGCTGTTCGCCGCCACGGACAGCGCCGGCGGCGACCACGTCCTGATAGGCAGCGCTTCGGGGGCGGACCCCGACGACGTCGCCGTACGGGCCCGCGGCGAGTTGCTGGAGCGACTGGGCAACGTGCTGGCGGCCCGCGCCGCCGAGGAATCCTGCGCTCTCCTCGCCGATCACGCCGAACTGGTCCGTCGGGGCGCTCCCGCCCTCGACCCGGCGCCCTGGTCCGGGCCGGCCACCCGGACCGTGCGCCAGCTCTGGGTCACCGGGCGATCCCTGCTCTCCGGTTCGGAAGTACTGGTTCCGGCAGGTCTGGCCTTCCTGCAGCACCGTCCACCCACGGGCTGCGCAGCGCCGGACCGAGCCGGCTCCACGGGTCTCGCGGCCCACCCCGACCAGCGCACCGCGGTCGAACACGCCGCATGGGAGACACTCGAACGCGATCTGCTCCGCCTGAGCTGGCAGGACCCGGCGCGGCATCCACCCCACCATCGTCCCGTACACAACGAACTCCCCCTCCCCCTGCGCCGCGTGTGCGAGCACCTCGCACTGCGGGCGACCGCCTTCACCCTGCCCGCGCCCGGCTCCCACGCCGTCGCGGTCTGCCTGCACACCCCCAACCACAATGAGCAGACCTTCGGTGCTCGCTGCGGCCCGCCCGGGCAGGATGCAGAGCTCATCGCCCGCGCGGCCCACGAGGCGCTCATGGTGCGCTGGAGCATGAGCACGTCGGCGGCTCGGCGTGTCCGCCGACGGTCCATACCGGGTGATACGCCGGTCTCCGCGGTTGAGCACGCCGTGTGGACGTATCTCGGCGGTCAGGACGCGCTGGCGCGCTGGCTGCCACACACCACGGCAGACCGGCACCCGACGAGGCAGGGGCCGGTGGACCCTGTACGCCTGCTCGCCGAGCACACCGGTCAGGACGTCATCGCCGTCGATACAACCCCCGCTGCGTTCGCCGCCTCCGACACGGCCGTCGTCCGACTGATCGCCCCCGGCGCCCTGCCGCTGCCGTCCGCCTCTTCCCCCGGTTCACGCGTTCCGCCGCACCCCTTCGGCTGAACCCCTCACACACAGGAGCAGCATGCCACCGACTCCCGACTACGCCGTGGACCTGGCCGACCACTACGACGACTGGTTCACCCCACCGACCGCCACCACCGACGCCACCGTGGCCCTGCTGAACCGGCTGGCGGCGACCGCACCGGACGGACCGCTGCTCGAACTCGGCATCGGCACGGGGCGAATAGCCCTTCCGCTCGCCTCGCTCGGGCACGACCTCCACGGTGTCGATGCCGCGAAGGCCATGGTCGAACAGCTCCGCGCCAAACCCGGAGGTGCCGAACTCGCCATCAGCATCGGCGACTTCTCCGAGGTGGACCACGAAGGCCGGTTCGGAGTGATCTACGTGGTCAACGGCACGTTCTTCGAGCTGCCCTCCCAGGAAGCGCAGATTCGCTGCCTGACACGGGCCGCGGCACGGTTGCTCCCTGGCGGGCTCTTCGTCCTGGACGCGCATCTTCCGGAAGCCCTGGCCGCCGGAGCCGGGACCGGTGCCCAGTCCGTCCAGACAGTCAGCGGTGACCCGGTCACGCGTATCCGCCGGATCCACCCGGCGACCCAGCGCTACACCTCCGACTACAAGGTCGTCGACAACGGCAGCGTCCGGCACGTCCGGGTGGCATTCCGCTACGCCTCCACCGGCGAACTGGACCTGATGGCCGCCACGGCCGGCCTGCAACTGCGCGAACGGTTCGGCGGCTGGTCCGGCGTCCCGTTCACCGACAGCAGCAGCTACCACGTCAGCGTGTACGAGCTGCCGGCGTGAGCGCGGCAGACCTGTCCGGCGGGCCTCGCGACCCAGAGGCATACCTGCGTAACAATCGCGAACTGTGGCAACAGTGGACGCCGTTGAAGGCCGCGTCGGCCCAGTACGACCTGACCGGCTTCCGGGCCGGCGGTTCACGCATACGCGCGCTTGAGCGTGCCGAGGTCGGCGAGGTGCGCGGCCGCTCGCTGCTGCACCTGCAGTGCCACGTCGGCGTCGACACACTCTCCTGGGCGCGGCTGGGTGCCCGGGTGACCGGTGTCGACTTCGCCGCCGAGGGCGTGACGACGGCGCGTTCCCTGGCCGCCGACATCGACCCGTCGGCGGTCTTCGTGGAAGCGGATGTCCTGGCGCTGCCCACCCATCTGGACGGCCATTTCGACATCGTGTACACCTCCCACGGTGTGCTCGGCTGGCTGCCAGATCTGCGCCGCTGGGCCGAGGTCGTCGCACACTTCATCGCACCGGGCGGATTCGTCTACGTCTTCGAGTCCCACCCCGCGGCCTGGATGCTCGACAATCACCTCGACAAACCCGAGTTGAGGCTCCGCTACTCGTATTTCGGTGAGCCGGAGCCTCTTGCCTTCGAGTACCGCAGCCCGACAGCGGTACCCGGCCGGGAGATGCCCGGAGTCGAGTACGCGTGGGGACACTCACTCGGCGAGATCGTGAGCGCCCTGGCGTCCGCAGGACTGACGATCGAATTCCTTCACGAATGGCCCTTCGTGGCCTGGCGGATGCTTCCCTGCATGGTGGAGCACGACGACAACTGGTGGCGATTGCCGGACGGTCTGCCGTCCATGCCTTTGTCCTTCTCTCTCCGTGCTTTCAAACCGCCCGCCTTAAGTAGGGGAGAATCAGCTTGCCCGCCGTGACCTCACACCGCTCCCCTGACGAGCTCGATCTCCGCCATGTCCTCGACGGCCGGATGATGGTCGTCCGGAACGGTCTGGCACAGCTCACCCCCACGGAGTCATGGACCCGGGCGGCACTTACGGCCGTCGCCTCCGCCGTCTCGCCGGAAGCCGCCGAGCAGTTGTCGGAGCGAGGGCTGGAGCACATCCACACCGTCGCCGAGGTCGATCAGTTACGCGCCGTCCGCGACGACCTGGACCGTCGCCTCAGGCCCGCCGCACGTCAGCTGCTGCTGCGCTTCGCCGACATGCTCCCGCCGCAGAGCCGTCAGCTGTACGTCAGCGACCACTTGGGTGTGCGGATCATGCCCCCACGGACCACCGTCCACGGCCGGGAAGAAGAACTGGGTGAGTACACCGGCTTCATGATCCCGACCGGCGCCCACGTGGACTCGTGGTTCAACACGGCCGTCAATTCCGTCAACCTCTGGATGGCCCTCAGCCGGGTCCGCCGGGACAACGGCCTGTTCATTTGGCCCGAGGCATATCGGCGCCCTCTGCTCCACGATGGGGTGCGGCTGCTCCCCGACCAGACGGTCGGTGAACCGGTGGAAATTCAGCTCAGCCCAGGTGACCTGCTGCTTTTCGCAGGCGACCACCTTCATGCCACCCGTCCCAACAGTGGACCGGAGACCCGGTGGGTGATCACCAAGCGCATCTGCCTCGGCCCGCCCCACTACCACCCGCGCGCCACCGGCTGGGTTCCGTACCTCGACCCCCGCCTGCTCGACACACCCCTGCGCCCCCTAGCCCCCCTGCGGTCAGTCCTGACCGCAGGACGCGCCCGCCAACTCGTCCGTGAGACCCGCCGCCGCCTCAAATCGCGCGGTGCATGAGCACGCGGCGCAGCACCTTGACCCTGCGCCTGAGCCTCGGCTCCGACCCAGGGCCCGCAGCAATCGCCGGCGTCGAACTGATCGGCAGCGACCCGCCCATCGACGGAGCACCTGCCCCCGCAGTGCGCGCCAATCTCCACACGATCGGAACCAGCGTCCTGGGCCGCCTCCACGCCCACCTGACAGACGCTTCCCGACAACTCGACGACGACGAACTGACCAGGCTGTGCTTCGTCACCGGCTTCTTCGAAGCCGTCTACCGAAACGGCTCCTTCCCCCGCAAGCGCAACCTCCTCGCCCAGGTCGACGAGCACACCACCGTCACGAGCGTGATTAGCGCCGTGCCGAGCTACGTCCTCGACGACATCGACGAGCAGATGAAGCTCGCAGAACAGCCCTTCGCCCCGCTGCGAGGCCTGCCGACCGAGCAGCGCCTATGCGGGCCGATCTTCGCAGGAAGCGCCGACGTGAAGGCCGACGCAGACTTCATCACCGACGGTCTCCTCATCGACTGCAAAGCCGTCACCCGGCCCCACCGCCTCGGACGGGACGAGGTACAGCAGCTGACCGGGTACCTCCTCCTCGACTACGACGACCGCTACGACATCCGCGAGGTCGGCTTCTATCTCGCCCGCCAAGGCGCCCTGATCCGCTGGACGGTCCCGGAGTTCCTCAAGATGCTCGGTGCCTGTACCCCGCTTCCGCAGTTGCGTGCGGTACTACGCGCACATCTGCGGGGCAGCCGCCGCGCCTAGCTAGGGGGCGGTGGGAGTGGCGGTGGCGGGCGCGGTGGCCACCGTCAGTTCGACGGTCAGGGTCGCCCCGCCCGTGGTGGTGACGCGGAGCAGGAAGGTGCCGGTGGTGTCGTCGGCGTACAGCTTCGGCAGCACGAGCCGGCCGTCGGCGTCGGTGGTCAGGGTGGTGAGCGTGCGTACGGTCTTGCCGTCCGCGTCCTTGAAGAAGGGGCCCTTGTCGTTCTCGCCCGTGTCGTCGGCGGACTTGATCAGGGTCGCGGTCGCGGCGACCTTGCCCGCCGCGGCGCCCTTGTAGGTGGCCTTCACCTCGACCTGGTCGGCGAACTCGCCGCCCGGCACGCAGGTCAGCGGGGTGTCGGTGGTGCGGGCCAGGGTGTCGGCCTGGCGGGCGGTGACGGTGGCGGTGTAGTCGAGGCCGGCCATGATGCGGCCCACGACGGTGACGCGGACGGTGAAGTCGCCGGTCTTCTCACCCGCCGTGAGGGCGGGCGCGGTGGCCGTGCCGAGCCCGTCGGTGACCGTCGTGGCGACGCTCTCGCCGCCGGTGAAGGTGGCGTCGGTGTCGCCGATGATGGTGAACCGGACGCGGACCTTCGCCACGGCCTTA
>NZ_JAODTZ010000102.1 GCF_025399795.1 Streptomyces rhizosphaerihabitans
CGCGGGCGGCGGAGATCTGGTGGGCGAACGTCCCCTACGAGGACGGGCCGGGGGCCAAGGACCGGCCGTGTCTGGTGCTGGTGGTGCGCGGGAAACGGGTGACCGTCGCGAAGATCACCAGCAAGTACCACGACGAGCGGCCCGGGGTGATCCCGCTGCCTCCGGGGGCCGTGGGGGACGCCCACGGGCGGCCGAGCTTCCTGGAGACGGACGAGCTGCGCGAAGTGCCGGTCGGCGACTTCCGGCGGCGGGTCGGCGTGGTCGACCCGATCCTGTGGGACCAGGTCCGCTACCTGGCCCGCTGAGCCGACGCCCGCTCCGCGCGGGTGCGGGCTCGCTCCGACCGTGCTTCCCCTCCGACCGAGCACGGGCTTCTTCCGCCGAGGACGGACCACCCGCTTTCGCTTCACACCGGCCGGCCTTGCGTTTCCCCCCGCAGGGCCCGGACCACCCGGCTCCCCCAGCCGGAGACAAGCCCCCTCCCCCGAGGGCCATGACACCCCCCACTTTCCCTCCCGCCGGAGGCGAGTGCCCTCCCCCGCAGGAACTGCGACACCCGGCTTCCCTCCCCCCGCGGGGCACCTCCCCTTCCCGCATGGGCCATGCCCCCGGCTTTCCCTCCCGCGGAGGCGAGCGCCCTCCCGCGCAGGGCGGAAGCGGTGTCCCGGAGTCTGCTCCTCGTCCGGGTGGAAAAGCCGGAGGGCGCGGGGTCCGTGATCGGTCCCCGCGCCCTCCGGTCCAGCCGGCCTGGTTGTCCGGGCTACGCCCAGAGCTGTCCGTGCAGGGTCTCGATGGCCTCTTCCGTCGTCGCCGCCGTGTAGACGCCCGTCGACAGGTACTTCCAGCCGCCGTCCGCGACCAGGAAGGCGATGTCGGCGGACTCGCCGGCCTTGACGGCCTTGTTGCCGACGCCGATCGCGGCGTGCAGCGCGGCTCCGGTGGAGACGCCCGCGAAGATGCCCTCCTGCTGGAGGAGTTCCCGGGTGCGGGTGACCGCGTCCGCCGAGCCGACGGAGAAGCGGGTGGTGAGGACGGAGGCGTCGTACAGCTCCGGTACGAAGCCCTCGTCCAGGTTCCTGAGCCCGTAGACCAGGTCGTCGTAGCGCGGCTCCGCGGCGACGATCTTGATGTCCGGTTTGTGCTCGCGCAGGAAGCGGCCGACGCCCATGAGGGTGCCGGTGGTGCCGAGGCCCGCCACGAAGTGGGTGATCGACGGGAGGTCGGCGAGGATCTCCGGGCCCGTCGTGGCGTAGTGGGCACCGGCGTTGTCCGGGTTGCCGTACTGGTAGAGCATCACCCAGTCCGGGTGCTGTGCCGAGAGTTCCTTGGCGACGCGGACGGCGGTGTTGGAGCCGCCGGCGGCCGGGCTGGGGATGATCTCGGCGCCCCACATGCCGAGCAGCTCACGGCGTTCCTGCGAGGTGTTCTCGGGCATCACGCAGACCATGCGGTAGCCCTTGAGCTTCGCCGCCATGGCCAGTGAGATGCCGGTGTTGCCGCTGGTCGGCTCCAGGATCGTGCAGCCCGGAGTCAGACGGCCGTCCTTCTCCGCCTGCTCGATCATGTGGAGGGCCGGTCGGTCCTTCACCGAACCCGTCGGGTTGCGGTCCTCCAGCTTCGCCCAGATACGGACGTCCGCGGACGGCGAGAGCCGCGGCAGGCGCACCAGAGGGGTGTTGCCCACCGCGGCGAGCGGGGAGTCGTAGCGCATCGGAGACCAGCGGCCGATCAGACCATGCCGCCGGCGACGGCCGGCAGGATCGTGACGCTGTCACCGTCGGTCAGCTTGGTGTTGATGCCGTCGAGGAAGCGGACGTCCTCGTCGTTGAGGTAGACGTTGACGAAGCGGCGCAGCTCGCCGCCGTCCACGATCCGGGCCCGGATGCCCGCGTGACGGGTGTCGAGGTCGGTGAACAGCTCGGCAAGGGTCGCCCCGCCGCCCTCGACGGCCTTCTCGCCGTCGGTGTAGGTGCGGAGGATGGTGGGGATGCGGACCTCGATGGCCATGGTTGCGGGCTCCTGTCGGAAGGAAAATCAGGTCGGAAGACGCGCGGCAGCGCGGGCAAGGCAGGGGGCACGCCGGTTGCGGTGCCGCGGCTCTCGGCCGTACGGCGGCGGCAGGTCAGCGCGTACAGATGGCGCTCTGCAGCCTGCACAGATCGACGTGCAGCCGCGCCACGAGCAGCATGCCCGGCGTCTTTTCGCTCACGTCGTGGGAAACCATGGGCTCATCGTATCGATTCCCGGTACGGGTCCCGGAGTGTGATCTCGCATTCCGGACGCTTTTTGATCGGTGCGTGAGATCAGTAGCTCTCCACGACCTTGACCTCCTCCTCCGTGACCTCGCCCTCCACGATCCGGTACGAGCGGAACTGGAAGGGGCCGGCGTCGTCCCTGTCCGCCGTCGAGACCAGTACGTAGTGCGCGCCCGGTTCGTTCGCGTAGGAGAGGTCGGTGCGGGAGGGGTAGGCCTCGGTCGCGGTGTGCGAGTGGTAGATGACGACGGGCTCCTCGTCGCGGTCGTCCATCTCGCGGTAGAGCTTGAGCAGGTCGCCGGAGTCGAACTCGTAGAACGTGGGCGAGCGGGCCGCGTTCAGCATCGGGATGAACCGCTCGGGGCGGTCGGTGCCCGCGGGTCCCGCGACGACGCCGCACGCCTCGTCGGGGTGGTCCTGGCGTGCGTGCGCGACGATCTGGTCGAACAGGGCCTCGGTGATGGTCAGCATGCTGGTCAGGATAGACAGAAGGGCCGTCCCGTACCGAGGCGTGGTACGGGACGGCCCGTATGCCGGACGTCCTGAGCGGTGACCGGAGTGGCCGGACGTCCTTGGGGCGGTCAGCCGATCGTCTCGAGTTCCGGCTCGCGGCGTTGGGTGACCTGGGGGTTGCGCGTCTTGAGGATCGCCCAGCCGATGGCCAGGGCGGCAGCCCAGACGGCCATCACGTAGAGGCAGATGCGGGACTCGGAGTCGTAGGCGATGAGGCCGGTGACGAAGAGGAGGAACACGACGGCGACCCAGCTGCACTTCGCGCCGCCCGGGGCGGGGAAGGACGAGGCCGGCAGCCGGCCGGCGTCGACCGCGCGGCGGTAGAGGATGTGGCTGATCAGGATCATCAGCCAGGTCCAGATGCCGGCCGCGGTGGCCACCGAGGTGACGTATCCGAAGGCCTTCTCGGGGACGACGTAGTTGAGGATCACGCCGATGCCCATGAAGAGCACGGAGATGGTGATGCCGAGGGCGGGCGTCTTGGTCGAGGACAGCTTGCTGAAGACCCTCGGGGCCTCGCCGCTGTCGGCGAGGTTGCGCAGCATGCGGCCCGTGGAGTACATGCCCGAGTTGCAGGAGGACAGGGCGGCCGTGAGGACCACGAAGTTGACGATGCCCGCGCCGGCCGGGATGCCGATCTTCGCGAAGGCCTGGACGAAGGGGCTCACGCCTGGCGCGAACTCCGTCCACTTCACGACGCAGAGGATGACGGTGAGGGCGCCGACGTAGAAGAGGGCGATGCGCCACGGGAGCGTGTTGATGGCCTTCGGGAGCGTCTTCTCGGGGTCCTCGGACTCGCCCGCCGTGACGCCGACGAGCTCGACGGCGAGGTAGGCGAACATGACGCCCTGGAGGGTCATCAGGGACGAGCCGATGCCGTTGGGGAAGAAGCCGTCGAACTGCCAGAGGTTGCTGACGGAGGCGGTGTCACCGGCGGAGCTGAAGCCGAAGGTGAGGACGCCGATGCCGATGACGATCATGCCGATCAGCGCGGTGACCTTGACCATCGAGAACCAGAACTCGATCTCGCCGAAGAGCTTCACGGAGATCAGGTTCGCCACGAACAGGACGACCAGGAACACCAGTGCCGTCACCCATTGGTGGATCGCGGGGAACCAGTAGTGGACGTAGATCGCGGCGGCCGTGAGCTCGGCCATGCCGGTGACCACCCACATCAGCCAGTACGTCCAGCCGGTGAAGTAGCCGAAGAACGGTCCGAGGAACTCGCGGGAGTACTCCGCGAAGGAACCCGAGACCGGGCGGTAGAGCAGGAGCTCGCCGAGCGCCCGCATGATGAAGAAGATGATCACGCCCGCGAGGGCGTACATCACGATGAGGCTGGGGCCCGCCTTGGCGATGTTCGCCCCGGCTCCCAGGAAGAGGCCGACGCCGATGGCGCCGCCGATCGCGATCATCTGGACCTGACGGCTGCCGAGCCCGCGCTCGTACCCCTCTTCGGGGGCGTCGCCGCCCACGGCCTCACTGCCGTCGTACTGCTTGCCGACCTGCGATGAGGTCACGTTGATGCGCCTTTCTCCATACCGGTCCGAGCCAGTCCCTTGGCTTCGGATCGGTTTCCGATCCCCCCGGATAGGTGGAGCTGTGCCTGGCCGGCGGTCCGCCGGCTCGGTGGCGCACCCGGCGGGACATGGGTGGTCCTGCCGGGCGGTCGTGAAGATCTATCACGACGGCGGCGTTGATCGGTTGAGGGTCGTGTTGCGCAGACCACAGGGAGAACCGGACAAAACGTCGAACCGCGCCCCAAAGGGCGCGGTTGCGGTGACATGATCGTTATCCGGATTTGAGCGTCCGCTGAGCGACCGCGAGAGGTGTCATGTCCCGATAGTTCAGGGCATAAGGGTTTCGACCAGGGTCTCCTGGAGGCCGCCCAGCCAGAGGTACGCCATCACCATCGGCTTGCGCGGGTCCTCGTCGGGGAGCCGGTAGAGGAGGTCGGTGTCCTCCTCGTCGACGACGTCGAGCCGCGAACCGATGGCGAGGCGCAGGTCGTTCAGGGCGCGCAGCCACTGCTCGGACTGCGCGGCGGTCAGCTTGAGGACCGCTCCGCCGTCGCCGCCGAGCGTCAGTCCGTCCAGCGAGCGGATCACCGTGAGGACGTTCTCGCGCTTACCGGCGCGCAGGTCGTTCTCGGTGAAGCGGCGGAACTCGGCGGAGCGGGCGTGCTGTTCCTCGGCCTGCTCGGGCGAGCCGGCCTCGACGCCGGGGCCGCTGTAGGCGTCCGGGAACAGGCGCTTGAGCACCGGGTCGCTCGGCGGCTCGCTGGGGCCCTCGGCGAACAGCTCGGCGAGCGGGTCGGCCGAGGCGTTCTCCGCGGGGCCGGGACCGATGAGCTCCAGGAGCTGGACGGCGAGGGAGCGGATGATGGAGATCTCGACCTCGTCGAGCGCGACGGCCGCGCCGCCGCCGGGGAGCGGTTCGAAGTGTCCAGGCATGGAGTGAGTTCGCTACTTCCGGTCCTGCAGGCGGTCGGTTGACAGGGGGCCGGCTACTTCCGGTCCTGCTGAAGGGTGGCCCACAGACCGTAGCCGTGCATGGCCTGCACGTCGCGCTCCATCTCCTCGCGCGTGCCGCTGGAGACGACGGCCCGGCCCTTGTGGTGAACGTCCATCATCAGCTTGGTGGCCTTGTCCTTGGAGTAGCCGAAGTACGTCTGGAAGACATACGTCACATAGCTCATGAGGTTGACCGGGTCGTTGTGGACGATCGTGACCCAGGGGACGTCCGGCTCGGGTACGGCGAAGACCTCCTCCGCCGACTCGGTCTTCTCGATCTCTAGAGGTGCGGGAGCCGTCACATCGCCCATGCTGCCACCAGAGGGGGGCACCCGCACAAACGCACCCCGAAAAAGGGTGCCGAAACGGGGGCCGGCCCGCCGGGAATCACCGGGGCCATCAGAAATCGTCAAAGTGACGAGATGGGGGTACGATCCCTGCCATGAACACAGCGGACCTTGGGCTGCCGGAAGAAGAAGGGCGCGAAGCGCTTCCCCAGAAGGATGGTGGCGGAAGACGGGTGGGCGTTCCCTCGACGGCGCTCTTCACGGACCAGTACGAGCTGACGATGCTGCAGGCCGCGCTCGCGGCCGGGACCGCCGAGCGGCGCTCGGTCTTCGAGGTCTTCACCCGGCGGCTGCCCGAAGGACGGCGCTACGGAGTCGTCGCGGGCACCGGACGCGTCCTCGACGCGGTCGAGAACTTCCGGTTCGACGAGGACGTCCTCGGCTTTCTGCGCGAGCGCGGGATCGTGGACGAGCCGACCCTCGAGTGGCTCGCCTCGTACCGCTTCGGCGGGGACATCTGGGGCTACCCCGAGGGCGAGGCGTACTTCCCGGGCTCTCCCGTCCTGCGGGTCGAGGGCAGCTTCGCGGAGTGCGTGCTCCTGGAGACGGTGATCCTCTCGATCCTCAACCACGACTCCGCCATCGCCGCGGCCGCCTCCCGGATGGCCTCCGCCGCGGGCGACCGGCCGCTGATCGAGATGGGCGCCCGGCGCACCCACGAACTGGCCGCGGTGGCCGCCTCGCGGGCCGCGTACATCGGCGGGTTCACCACCACCTCCGACCTGGCCGCCGGCTTCCGCTACGGCATCCCGACCGTTGGCACCTCCGCGCACGCCTTCACCCTCCTGCACGACCACGAGCGGGACGCCTTCCGGGCCCAGGTGGACTCGCTGGGCCGCGGCACCACGCTGCTCGTGGACACCTACGACGTCGCCGAGGCGGTCCGGACGGCCGTCGAGGTCGCCGGTACCGGGCTCGGCGCGGTGCGCATCGACTCCGGAGACCTGCTGCTCGTCGCCCACCGGGTGCGCCAGCAGCTCGACGAGCTGGGCGCGACCGGGACGAAGATCGTCGTGACCTCCGACCTCGACGAGTACGCCATCGCCTCGCTGGCGGCGGCGCCCGTGGACGCGTACGGCGTCGGCACCCAGCTGGTGACGGGATCCGGCCATCCGACCTGCTCGATGGTCTACAAACTGGTCGCCCGTGCCGAGTCGGCCGACCCGAAGGCACCGCTGGAGCCGGTGGCCAAGAAGTCCACGGGCGGCAAGACGTCCATCGGCGGCCGCAAGTGGGCCGCGCGGCGCCTGGACGAGCAGGGGGTCGCCGAGGCCGAGGTGATCGGCGTCGGTCCGGTGCCGGGCGAGCTGGCCGACCAGCAGCTTCTGGTCCAGCTGGTCAAGGGCGGACAGGTCCTGTCCCGCGAGCCGCTCGATGTCGTACGCGACCGGCACGCGGCCGCGCGCGCCCGGCTGCCGCTGTCGGCGACCCAGCTGTCGCGCGGCGAGCCGGTGCTTCCCACCGAATACGTCTGAGGCACGCGGGGCGGGCGGGACGGCCGGTGCGGGAGTGACGCCGCGCATGAACCTCCGGTGAGCGGGAATGCAACGGCAGCGTGCCCGCGCGGGCCGTGGAAGCCGAATAGCCCCTCCCGCAAAGCCCTTGAAGTCTCTAGGCTCGGAAGTTCAACGGCCGGGCCCGCACCCTTGTCTGCCGCACCCATAGCCGAAGGACACCGCCCATGCGCCGCGCCTTGATCGTCGTAGACGTGCAGAACGACTTCTGCGAGGGAGGCAGCCTCGCGGTGGCCGGGGGCGCCGATGTGGCCGCCGCCGTCACGGAGCTGATCGGGCAGGCTCCCGCCGGCTACCGGCATGTCGTCGCCACCCGCGATCTCCACATCGCCCCCGGCGGCCACTTCGCCGACAACCCCGACTACGTGCACTCCTGGCCCGCGCACTGCGTGGCCGGCACGGAGGGTGTGGGCTTCCACCCGAACTTCGCCCCGGCCGTCGCCTCCGGCGCGATCGACGCCGTCTTCGACAAGGGCGCCTACGCGGCGGCGTACAGCGGCTTCGAGGGCGCCGACGAGAACGGGATGGCGCTGGGCGACTGGCTGCGCGCCCGCGGGATCGGCGAGGTGGACGTGGTCGGCATCGCGACCGACCACTGCGTCCGGGCGACCGCCCTGGACGCCGTGCGACAGGGCTTTCGCACGACCGTCCTGCTCGACCTGACGGCCAAGGTGGCGGAGGAGACGACGGAACGCGCGCTGGAGGAGCTGCGCGCCGCCGGAGTCGAGCTCACGGGCAAGCCCGTGGTGTAGCCGGACCGCGGCATCGGGTCGGTGCGGCCGAACCGCGCCGCCGGCCACTCGGAGCCGCACCGGGCCACACCGAGCGCTCACCAGCCGCACCGGATCACCGGGTCACCGGGTCACCGGGTCACCGGGTCACCGGGTCACCGGGTCACCGGGTCACACCGAGTCATACCAGGTCACACCGGGTCGTACCGGGTCGCACCCAGCCCCTACCGCGGCGTCACGGCTGCGGTGCCGGGCGTCTGATCAGCGTCCTGATCGGGTGCCACAGCTCCTGGGGGAGCTCGGGGACACCGCTGCCGATGACGCTGCCGTCGGGGACACCGGCGTCGGGTGCCGTGCGCCATATGAGCCCGTCGGGGTGGTGCAGGACCGCGGTGATCTCGTCGGGGGTGGGCGGGGCAGCGTTGCCCCGGAGATAGACGGCGCGCAGGCCCAGGTTCCGCAGCCGGGTCAGGGCGCGGGCCCGGTTCTGGGCGACGACCAGGAACCGCAGGCAGCCGTAGCCGGAACCCGCCGGGCTGGGCAGGTTCAGCGCCACTACGACGCTGCCGTTCGGCAGTCTGCAGAAACCTCCTGCGGCCATGCGGTCACACCCCCGTGTGAATCGGTGTCAATAAGCCGGGCACAGGACGCACCTAAACACGATCGGCGGCAACCCGCCAGGGGTTGCCGCCGATACGCTCTTGACCTGCGGAAATGCCGACTACTTCACTGCGGGGCCGACCTTGAGGGAGATCGTGGAGCCGTCCTTGGCCTCCTTGACGATCTCGATCTTGGTGTTGGTGTCAGTGATCTTGACGCCGCCGGTCGGGTTCCGGTTGTCGTAGTAGTCGCTGGTGTGGTCGTTGAAGACCGACACCCCCTTCGACGACGGGATCTTCGTGGCGACGTCCGCGCTGTGCAGCGTGATGCCGTCCGTGCGGTACAGGCTGAACGGGGAGTCGTAGGCCTGGATGCGGTTGCGCATCAGCGTGCCGTTGTCCCACCACAGGGCCTTCGGGTGCGAGTCGACCGGAAGCGCGAGGCCGACACCCGGGTGCTGGCTGGTGTTGTTGTCCGCCTGCGAGGTGTCCCACTTCCAGATCAACAGGCCGTTCTGGTAGGCGTAGTGCTCCACCCAGTCCGGACGGGTCGTCGAGAAGCCGAAGTTGTACGGGCCGACCTTGAGGGTCTTGTCGTACGAGACGTACTGGCGGTTCTCCGCGAGGTAGTACTGCGCGTAGTCCTTGGTGAACGAGGCGCCGATGCGGGAGAAGCCACTCGCGGTCCAAGCGGCGTCGGCCGTCTCGGCGTTGTCCGAGAAGAGCGCGGTGCCGTCGGCGGTGACGCCGATCTCGTCGGCCGCGAAGCCCTTCAGCGCCACGCCGCCGTCGCTCTGGTAGCGGAAGCGGATGTCGATCTTCTTGCCCGCGTAGGCGTCGAGCGGGTACGCCAGCTTCTTGTACGCGTCGACCGTGCCGGTGAGGGCGGGCTTGTCGCTGCCGTCGCGCGGGATGGCTGCGCCGTCCACCGTGCCGTCCAGGGCGGTCCAGTTGGCGCCGCCGTCGGTCGAGACCTCGGTGTAGAGGTAGTCGTAGCCCGCCTCGATGTCGTACCAGCCGTCGAGGGTCAGCGTCGCCGACGACTTGCCCGTGAGGTCCACGGACCGGGTCAGCGTGTTCTTCAGGTTGTCGCCGCTGCCGCTCCACCACTGGGTCGAGCCCTGCGCGGGGTTGACGACCGTGGTCGTGACCGCCTTGTCCGGCAGGCTGACGACGAGCGCCTGCTTGTTCCAGGTGTTGTACTCGGCGACACCCAGCTTGTGCGTGGACTGCTTGCCGGCCTTGGCCGTGTCGTAGTTCAGCCAGCCGAGCTGGAGCTTGTCCCAGGCGTTGAAGTCGCCGGGGAGGTCGCCGATGGAGTCCTTGCCGGTGCCGAGCCAGGAACCCGAGGACATCAGGGTCCAGAAGCCGGTGGAGTTGTCGCCGCCGGCGGTGTCGTAGTGGTCCGGCAGACCGAGGTCGTGACCGTACTCGTGGGCGAAGACGCCGAGTCCGCCGTTCTCCGGCTGGATGGTGTAGTCGCCGACCCAGATGCCGGTGTCGCCGATCTGGGCGCCGCCGAGCCTGTTGTCGGCCGGACCCGTGGCGCCCGCGTCGGTGCCGAACGCGTACCAGCGGTGGGCCCAGATCGCGTCGGTGCCCTGGACGCCGCCACCCGCGGACTCGTCCTCACCGGCGTGCACGATCTGGAAGTGGTCGATGTAGCCGTCGGGCTCGTTGAAGTTGCCGTCGCCGTCGTAGTCGTAGCGGTCCCACTGGTCGAACTGGGCCAGGTCCGCCTTGATGGCCGCGTCGGACTTGCCGGCCGCCTTCTGCTGGGCGACCCAGGCCGTGACGCCGTCGCTGACGACGTTCCACACGCTCGGGCAGTTGGTGGAGCCGCAGGCGTCGTTGCCGTAACGGGCCTCGTTGTAGGGGACCTTGACCCAGTCGGCGACCTCGCCGTCCACCGAGTAGCGGCCCGAGGACTGCGTCTCGTAGAACTTCTTCATCGACTCGACGTTCTTGCCGGTGCCGAAGTAGAGGTCCTGGAAGTGCTTCTGGTTGTAATCCGCCTGCCAGGCCGTGCTGTTGTCCTTCTTGCGGTCCGGCTTGGCTATCTGGTTGTGCAGCGGGCCGGCGGTGCCGCCGAACTTCGGGTCCGTCTTGTCGCCGAACTGGACGAGGATCGTGAAGATCTTGTCGGTCTTCTCGCGGCCCAGCTCGACGTACTTGCTGCTGCCCTTCTTGCTCTTCAGCTGGACAACCTGCGAACCGTTGCGGTTCTGCACCTTGGCGTCACCGGATATGACCTGGTTCAGCGCCTCTTGGTGCTGGGCGTTCTGGGTCTTGCTCAGCGGGCCGTCGAGGTCGTGGTCGACCGTGTTCCTGACCGGCTGCGGGTCGTGACGGTTCACGACGGGTGACGCGCCGGCCGAGTCGGCCTGCGCCACTGCGTACGTCGAGAACGTGGCGGTGGCCGCCGCGAGGGCCACGCCCACCGCGGCCGCTCTGAACGTCCATGGTCTGTTGGTCACTTGATGTCCTCCCCCGCGCCCGTTCGCGCGGAGGGGGTTCCGGGTCATGGAGGTCCGCGCGCGCAACGCGATTCAAGTGACGACATTTGACCGGAGTTACCAAAGAAAAAACAGATCTTGACTTGAACCTGGCAAGTGCATTATGCGGAGCCTACGTTCGCTATCCGGACGCCCCCGAAACCCCCCAACAGGCGCGTCCATACGTCCACTTGATGGACGCGATGACTCCGTGCGCCCCCTGTGCACCGGCACCGTGGGTAAGGTCACGCTTACCGGACGTTCCACTCGGGCATGCAGGCGAATAGAGTCGATTGGCGAAGCGTCGGAAGTCGGCGGAAAGCCACGTCGACACCGTTGTCTCACCCCCGATCTCTATCCGCACCCTCCCCCATCGCGAGAGGCCCCGGGGGGAGAACCCCCATCCGAGGACACGATTGCCATGCCTCGTCCGACCGCCGCACAGCTCGCCTACGGTTCCTGCACCGTGATCTTCTCCACCCTCGCCATGCTGCTGCTGTCACAGACGAGTTCGAGCGTGGGGATCGTGCTGATCGCCCTCTCGGCCCTCGCTCTCGGACTGCTGGTGGCCATGACGGTCCCGCTGCCGAAGCCCGCACCGTCCGCCGCCGCAGCCGTCATCCACGAGCGGGTGCCGGTGCGACGCGAGACCGCTTCCGTCTCCGTCTCCTCCGTGCCCGAGCCGGTGCACGAACCCGCGGGGCCCTGAGGCGGCGCAGGCGAGCCTGCGGACCCCGGTTTCCCAGCGGACCGGCGGACCGCCGGCGCCCCGGACGCTCCGACCTCGTACCCGAACGGCGGGCCCGTGAACCACGGGCCCGCCGTTGGTGTGTGCGCCGTCGCCGCCCCGGCCCATGCCGTCCGGCCAACGGCCCATGCCGTCCGGCCACCGTCACCCGGCGTCGACCACCACCGTCTTGGCCGCCTTGTCGTGCAGGCCCTGCTTGTAGGGCTTGTCGAAGAAGCTCCAGCCGCCCGCGATGGCCGTCCAGACGCAGGCACAGCAGAAGGCGAACGGAATCCACAGGACCAGGGCGCGGACCAGGGAGGTCTGCACGGAGGGCGTCGAGCCGTTGTCGAGGTTGGCGACGCGGTGGTTGAACAGCCGCTTGCCGAGGGTCTGGCCCGTCTTGCTGATCATCACGGTGTCGTAGGAGACGTAGAGCACGGCGACCACCAGGGACTGTCCGAGCGACTTGCTGTACTCGATCTTGTTCGAGTCCATGTTGTACTCGGTGACCCCGAACGCCCAGGACAGCAGCCACGCCACGATTCCCACCAGGATCATGTCCAGGATCCTCGCCAGCACCCGCTTCCCGCTGTCCGCGAGCGGCGGCATCCCGGCGAGCGGATCGCCGCCGTAGGGACCGCCGCCGCCGTAGGGGTCGCCGCCCCCCTCATGAGGTCCGCCGCCTTCGCCGTAGGGGCCGCCGCCCTCGAACGGGGGCGGCTGACTGCCGTAGGGCGGGGTCTGGCCGCCGGACGGAGGCGGCGGGTCGTACGGCGAACCCGTCCCCTCGGCGGGCGGGGGCTGCTTCTTGAACGGGTCGTCGTCCGGTGGCCTGCCGGGGCCCGGGGGCGGCGGTTCGCTGCTCATGGCCCGAGTCGACCGCGAACCCCCCGGCTCCGCATCCGGCGAAGGGCCGTCCGGGGGACGGGATTACCGGGCCGGCCCCGCCACGAAGGTGTGCGCCGCCTTGTCGTGCCAGCACTGGTTCCAGGGCTTGTCGAACAGGCACCACAGGACTCCGACGAAACCGACGAGCAGCAGGCACGGCACGCTGAGGACGAGCCAGCGGGCGAGCGCCCGTCCGAAGGACGGCGGTTCGTGACCCTCTATGTCGCGCACCTCGATGCCGCACAGCTTCTTGCCCAGGGTGCGGCCCCACTTGGCGGTGGGCAGGACGTCGTAGAGGACGCCGAAGAGGAGCAGCACGGCGAGGACGGCGCCGAGGCAGGAGGCGGTCGTGCCGTCGAGAAGCCAGACGGTGACCTGCTCCCCCGACAGCCTGGCCGCGTCGATCTTCTCGTTGACGTGGTCGACCGCCCTGGCGCCCAGCGGCACGGCGGCCGCCGCGGTGACTCCGGCGAGGACGACGGTGTCCACCAGCCGGGCGGCCAGCCGTCTGCCGAGCCCGGCCGGCCGGGCCTCCGAGTGCCGGCGCGCGGCCGCCTGGAACACGTCGTCGACCGGCGGTTTCCACTGCGGGACCCGCTGCCCCTCCTCGGCCGGGTCACCCGCGAGCTGGTGCACCTGCTGGGCCCAGGAGGGCTGGCCGCCGCCGGCCCCGGAGGCCACGGGGGCCGAGCCGCCGGACTGTTGGGGGACGGCGGGAACGGCCTTGGCGGCGGCCTGCGCGGCGGCGTCGTGGGCGGCCTGCCCGGCTC
>NZ_JAODTZ010000103.1 GCF_025399795.1 Streptomyces rhizosphaerihabitans
TATGACCCGCAGACTCACCGCCGAATCCACCCCCACATGGCGCGGCACGTGAAACAGCATCAACTGGTCAATCAGGGATGAAACAACGGGACTAAACACCCTCTGAATCGTTCCTGCGGTGAATGTGTCCGCCCGTGCGGGTGAGAGACAGCCGGTTAGACGTCCGTTGGGGCCGGGGGGCCGGTAGAACGCGGGGGTGATCAAGAACTTTCTGCGGGGCTTCGGCGCGCTGACTCTTGCGGTTGTCCCGCTCATCGCTTCCAGTCCCGTACAGGCCGCCCAGGTTGGTGACGGGGTGCGGGCTGCGCAGGTGACGACGCTCACTGATGCGATCGGTCGGGTGCGGCTCGCTGGTGAGGACCGTTCCGGCTATACCCGTTCGTCGTTTCGGCACTGGAACTCCGGCGATATCGCCACGGACGGGTGCAGCACCCGTAACGAGGTCCTCGTGGCTGAGGCGGTCAGGGCTCCGGAGGTGGGCCCCGGTTGCCGACTGACCGGCGGTGTCTGGTTCTCCTACTACGACGGCCAGGGGGTCACCGATCCAGGTGCCCTGGACATCGACCATATGGTGCCCCTCGCCGAAGCCTGGGATTCGGGCGCCTCTGCCTGGACGGCCGCCCGGCGTGAGGCCTACGCCAACGATCAGGGCGCGCCGGCGTCGCTGGTCGCGGTGACGGCCCGTACGAACCGTCAAAAGTCCGACCAGGACCCGGCCGCGTGAATGCCGCCGGCCCCGGATGCGCAGTGCCGGTACGTGGGGAGTGGGTGGCCACCAAGCTGCGCCGGCAGCTGACCGCGGACGCTCCCGAACTCGAGGCGCTGAAGGTGTTCACCGAAGGCCCCTGCCAGGACAGCGTCGTGTCGTACACCCCTGCTCCGTAGCCGCCTTCCCCGCTCCGGGTTGCCGGCTCCTGAGAGTCCCGGCTCCCCGGAGCAGTGTTTGTCCTGTTCATCCGTTTCGCTGAAAGGTGTTTGTCATGGGTCGAGGGTTGATCGTCGTGGATGTGCAGAACGACTTCTGTGAGGGAGGCAGTGTCCCGGTTGCGGGCGGGGCTCGGATCGCGACCGCTGTCGCCGATCTGGTGGAGCGCAGCGCCGGGTCTGACTATCAGTACGTCGTGGCCACCCGGGACCACCACATCGACCCGGGGAGCCACTTCTCCCAGAACCCCGACTTCAAGGACAGCTTCCCCGTCCACTGTGTGGCCGGGGGCGAGGGCGGTGAGTTCCACCCGAACTTCGCTCCCACGGCCACGGGCGACAAAGTGGACGCCGTCTTCTTCAAAGGGGCCCACAGCGCCTCCAAGAGCGGTTTCGAGGGCGCCGACGAACATGGCACCTCCCTGGCGGACTGGCTGCGCTCGCGGGAGGTGGAAGAAGTCGACGTGGTGGGCATCGCCACCGACCACTGTGTCCGCGCGACCGCGCTGGACGCCGTCAAGGCCGGGTTCCGCGCCCGCGTGCTCCTGGACTACTCGGTCGGCGTCGCCCCGGATACCACAGCGTCGACCCTCGAGGACTTCCGCCGGGCAGGCGTGGCCGTCTCCGGTGAGACACCCGCCCCGCAGTAGCGGCTTAATCAACGGCGGATCTGTTGATCATGGAGATGCCAAGTGAGTGAGATGACGATCGAGCACGAGTCCGCGGTTGAGCTGGTCGGTGCTGGCGAGAACGGCCGTGTCGCGCAGCCTCGCTGGGTGCTGATGTGGCCTTGTGTCGGCGACGCGTGAATCGTTCAACCGCCGCCGACACACACCCCTTGACTAGGCCCGAACGGGCATCATGACAACCCTCTTACCTCCTCCGTTCCTGTTTTGCCCCCTAGTTGTGTGTGGTGGGGGGGCGCAGAACACTGAGCACGGAGAGCCGGGAAGAGGGCCGGGGCTCGCCTGGTGACGTCGCGCGTCGGGCGGCGGCCCTCCGCGCTTGCGCCGGACAGGGCCGGCCGGGGGCAACGGCCCAGGCAATGGGTGGGCGGGGCCAGGAAGGCCCAGCGGTGGGCTCTGTCGGCACCGGGCCGGTACGCGCACCCGTTCGGCTCACACGGACTTCGGGCTGTGTCTCATTGCTCACGACATGACGATGCAGGACGTATCGAGCATGCCCGGCGGCGCGGGGCCAGCCCTACCCGTAGGATCTCCGTCGCCTTACAACAACGATCAAGCCCGCCTTGCGCTGCGGGGTCTGCTGGACGATGCCCTCACCCGCTTGCCACTCCTGTACGCCCTTACCTAGCCAGGCCGAACACCCCAGATCCCCAAGGCCCCGTACACAACAAGGGCGGCTGCTGGTCGGGAAGGGGTGAGGCGGCCCGGCATCGGAGGGTGAGTCGGCGCCGGGCCGCAACGCCAGCCTGCATCAGCGAGAACGCCAGCGCCACGCGGATGCGGCACAGGGGGGAGGGCCCGAAGCGGATCCTCAGGGCTTCGGGCCCCTCGACTGGCGCGCAGTGTCAGAAGCGTTGATATCCCGCGCGCCGACTGGCTCAACGGCACCCTGCCGGCAGCGAGACGGCGCACCGTCCCCGCGGCGCACACCATCCAGCACAAAGACGTACGCGGCACGCGCCGCCGCTCGGGTGGGCGCGGGCATGCGGCTGATGAGCCGGCGCGGGCGCCGTGCACAATCCGCGGATGCGACAGCAGCGCCCTGGCATGCCTGCCAGAGGGGGGTGGGTGGTCCCTATAGAAGGCAGGCAGAGGGCAGTCTGCGGATAGGGGCCGACCGCCAGCCCCGTCTATCCGTTGTCAGCCGGGCCAGGTGCCGGTCAGGCTGCGTGTTGTGGCGGCGCCGGTGCGGTCGACGATGGCTTTGACTGCGGCGAAGATGGCGCCCTGGAGAGTGGCGGCCAGGATCACCTCGCCCCAGTTGCGGCCCTCGTCAGTGGCGTCGGGGGCGTCCTTGTCGTGGGCGAGCATTTTCCATGCCTGTTTGAAGACGGCCCCGGCGATCACGCCGCTGACGGCTCCCATGGCGAGTCCGACTGGCTTGTAGACGATCTTCGAGGCCTTCATCTGTCTAGTCCTTCTTGATACGGCTGGCCAGCCACAGCACGGCGATGCCTGCGGCGACGGTCAGCAGCAGGGTGCGGTGCTCCCGCGCCAGCTGCGCAGACTGTGCCGTCTTCTGCTGCAGGGGGGCGGGTGCCTTCTCTTCCCATTTCCGTCCGGCCTGGGTAGCTGTGGCGCGGGCTTGTCCGGCGGCCTGGGCTGCCTTCTGCTTGAAGGAGTCGGGCAGCTTGTCCTGGACCCGGGAGGTGGCCTTCGTGGCCTGAACCTTCAGCTCGCCGGCCCTGGCGACCGCGTCGTCCTTCAGCTGGCCGGCTTTCTGCCGGGCACGGGCCTTGACGTCGGTCTTGTCCGCGAGGGCCTGAACGGTGTCACCGAGTTCGTGCCGCGTGTGCTCGATCTGTTCGCGGAGCTCGGCCGGGGCAGGGGTGCTGTGCTGGTCGGCAGGAGTGTGGGTCATCGGTGTGCGCTCCTCTTAATCTCAGCGACGTCGGCCTTGACGTTCTCGATCGTGCTTTCGGGGGTGGGCGGGGAGGCTTTCGCGGCCTGCTTCTTGCCGGTGAGGGCGAGGACGGCGGCGATCACGCCGAGGACTGCGGTGATGATGAGGGCTGCCGCCCACAGCGGCAGTACGAGGTCGAGGGCCGCGATGGCGGTGGCGACCAAGGCCTGGAGCATCAGGAATCCGGCGAGCGAGGCGCCGCCGAACAGGCCGCCGCTCTTGCCGTAGCGCTTGCCCTTCTCCTTCATTTCCGCCTGCGCCAGCTTCATCTCGCCGCGCACCAGCTCGGTCAGCTGCTGGGAGGCATGCTGGACCAGCTCGCCTACCGGCTCCTGCCTTCCGCCGTTCACGTGAGGCTCTGAGCTGGGGTTGTGCGGTTGTGTACTCGACATGCGATCACCTCCTGCGATGTTCTGTTCCTGTCAGCGGGGCTGCAGAGACGGCCCGCGCTCTGGTGAGGGGGCGAGTACCCCGAACCGCGCAGTTCAGAAGAGAGAACGAGCGGCACTGCGCCAAAGCTGCGGGACGGTGCGAGGCCGTTGCAGCACGTGCCGCAGTAGCTGCGGGACATGCCGGGTGAGCCGGGCTCCGGCCAGTCCGATCAGTGCGCCGGCGGCGACATCCGTCGGGTAGTGGGCCCCCGACTGCACCCGCTCCACAGCCAGCAGCGCGGCCGGCACTGCGCAGGCGGTTGCGGCCAGCGGCCACAGGGGAGCTATGGCCGCGGTGAAGGCGACCGCGGCCGCGGTGTGGCCCGACGGAAAGGAGGAGGAAGCAGGCCGGTCTTCGACTTCGTCGTGGTCGATCCACTCCTTGGGCGGGCGTGGCCGGTCGACCAGCTGTTTGCCGACGCCGTTGGAGACCAGCTGTGCGACAGCAAGCGCCGTAAGCCCCGTTATGGCGGATCTGCGTCCGCGCCGTCCGCCGAAGGCGCCCATGACGAATGCCGCACCGCACCACAGCTTGCTGCTCTCCGCGGTCTCCTCCACCGCCGACAGCATCCGTCCGACGCCTGGCGGGATGCGGCTGGCTGCCCGCTGGGTCAGCTGCCGATCCGCTGTACGCACATCCGCCGTCAGTTTCATGAGCAGCGGGTATCCCCAGGTGGGGGTTTGCACACCCGCCCGCCCATGCCTGCTCTCTGGCGCCGGCTATTCATCGCCCTGGCTCATGCGGCGCAGGTCGTCCTCGTCCCACTTGCGGGTGTCGCGCGGCTGCGTGTAGGGCTCGGCCTCGGGCGGGTGGCCGCCGGCTACGGCCCGCTGGCGTACGGCCTCTGCGTCGAACTCGAGGCCGAGCAGGATGGCCAGGTTGCTGATCCACAGCCAGACGAGGAAGACGACGACGCCGGCCATCGTGCCGTACGTCTTGTTGTACGAGGCGAAGTTGGCGACGTAGAACGCGAAGCCGACGGAGGCGATCATCCAGATCAGCAGGGCGAGGAAGCTGCCGGGGGTGATCCATTTGAAGCCCTTCACCTTGGCGTTCGGGCAGGCCCAGTACAGGATCGCGATCATGATGGTGACCAGGACGACCAGGACGGGCCATTTGGCGATCGACCACACCGTCACCGCACTGTCCCCGACGCCCAGGGCGGTGCCGGCCTGGCGGGCCAGGCCGCCGGTGAAGACCACGATCAGCGCGCTGACGACTGCCAGCACCATGAGCACGACGGTCACGCCGACCCGGACGGGCAGGATCTTCCAGACCGGGCGGCCCTCGGGCATGTCGTAGACGGCGTTGGCAGCCCGGATGAACGCCGCGACATAGCCGGAGGCGGACCAGATGGCCACGACCAGCCCGGCGATGGCGACGATCGATCCGATGCCGGCGTTGCCCTGCAGCTGCTCCACGGCGCGGGTGAGGATGTCGCGGGCCGGGCCGGGGGCGAGCTGCTTGAGATTGTCGAGGACCTTGTCGGTGGTCGACTTCCCGGTGATGCCCAGGAGAGAGACCAGGGCCAACAGGGCGGGGAACAGAGCGAGCACCCCGTAGTAGGTCAGGGCTGCGGCCCGGTCGGTCAGCTCGTCCTTCTTGAACTCCCGCAGACTCCCCGACAGGACCTTGCCCCACGCCTGTTTGGGCAGCTCCGTCGGCTTGTCCGGCGCCCGCTCCTCGACCTCGGGTTCCGGGCCGGCTTCCTCAGGAGACAGGGCACCGTCACCAGTTTTGTCTTTTTTACGGTTATTAAGATTGAATTTTGCCATGTTGGCTGGGTACCCCGGCTCGGAGAGTTGGAGCAGCCGAGTATCGATCGTCGTACACCCGCCCTCCCGCACAGGCGGCCGGAGAGTGACCATGCACTCCCGGGGCCGGGACGGGATCCTCGGTACCGCCTACAGCGATCACGATCTGGTGGTGTTCCTCGAGGGCGCGGGCATCCAGGATCCCGACAGCATCCTGGACGACGACCGGTGGATCGAGTGGCGCGGCGGCCGCGCGCACCAGTGGAGTGCTGCCTGAGCTGTCGTCCATCGACGGGGCGCTACGGGCGGGGCGCGGTCGGCCTGGTGGGCACATTGTGTGGCCGGGTCGGGGGTCATCCAAAGATCATCCGTCACCTACGTCGTACGATGCGCCCCTTTTGGGGACACCGTGCCGTGCGCGCTGCTGCGCTTCGTGTCTGTCACGGGGTGGGTCGGTGGTGGTTGGCTTCCTGGAGTGCGCTCTGGTGGGTCTCTGCGGCGTCGGGGGGCCGGCCTGCGCGGGCGCGGAGGTCGGCGGCGAGCAGTCTGGTGAGGGTGCTGGGGTTGGTGCTTTCGGCGTACTCGAGCAGGTGCAGGAGGGCTGTCAGTTCGCCCTGGCGGAGGTGCAGGTGGGTCAGGGGAGCGGAGGCAGAGGAGATCAGGGCCTGCCGCACGCGGTTGTCGTAGACGCGTCTGTGCAGGTCGGCGAAACGGATCTGCGGATCCTCGAACAGGAACGGCTGGGCGGGAAGGTAGGGGGCCAGGGCGTCCAGCAGCGTCGGGAAGTCCTGGCCCTGCTGACGGTAGGACGGCTGCTCACTGCTGCCGGACCCGGCCGGATCGAGACAGAAAGCGTCGACGAATTCTGCGACGAGCTCCGGTTTGGGAAGCAGGCCGGCCCCGGGCCACCGGCTGCCGGACAGGTAGCGGTCCTCCTGGCCGCAGCCGTAGAGCCACCAGCCAGACGTTCCCGCCCAGTGGAGCCCGCAGTCGCCTCCGCCATGTCGGTCCTGGAAGGCCTGCGTGAACGAGATGCCCGCTTCGACATCGAGGTACTCGCCGTCCGCGTCGTGCCAGGGACCGCAACTCTGGATACCGGTCACCGGCAGCCCCGCCTCCAGGAGGCACTCGGCGACAGCAACGGCGTAGTGGCCTGCTCGCCCGGAGAGCTCAGCTGACATCTGGGGGCTGGTTTCGCTGGCCACGGAACTCTCTCTCCGCTAGCGGGATCAGACGGTGACGGTGCCGCGGCACCCCTTCGGGCCCGGATGGACGGCCGCCGCAGCACGCGAGCCGGCCCCGTTCCTGGCTCGTGCAGAGGTCACGACGGCTGGTGATCGTACCGACCTCAACTCAGCTGTTCGACCCCGGTTACCTCCTCGGCAGCCCCGTGAAAATCTGTGTTGGCTGGAGTAGACATTGCGAGATCGTGTGGCTATGGTTTCTCTCGTAGTCAGGAAGTCCGCAGGGCCCGGCAGACACGAACTGCCGGGAAGTGTCACCCAGTTGCAGTTGGCAGGACGGTGCGGTGGTGGAGTTCCGAAGCCAGGGTTGTCGCAGGTCGGCGACGGGGCTGACGACCGGACCGGGTGGCCCGCAGTGATCAGGGGCCACCGCGTGCAGGACCGCAGTTGAAGTTGCAGTACGAGCAAGTGCAGTTCGCGGTATCCCGCAGTGCAGGTGTGTGGGTGGTTCCCCGGTGAAGGCGTCGGCTGCGGGCGCGCGCACCGGGAGGTTCGGCAGTGGGGTTCTAAGCCAGAGCAGATGCAGGATGGGCGACGGGGCTGGCTGCCGAAGAGTGGCGCTGAGAGAGGCCACTGAGCAGTTCGCATCACCAGCAGTACGCAGTAGAGCAGTACCAGCAGTTGAAGTTGATTGATCCCAGAGGGAATGAACGGAGGAGCGAGGCGCCATCAGGATCGCCCGGGTGGAATGACGAGCCCGGGTACCGCAGGACATCGATAGTGAGGTGGTCTCCGGTCGAGCAACCGCGATCCCCGCACCCGCTTGCGCCCCTCGTGAGCTCGTGCGGATACAGAAGGCCGGCGCAGTATCAGGGCCGGCGGATGGTGTAGCAGTTCCTTCGGGGCCCTGGCACACATGGTGCCAGGGCCCCTCCACGCGTTTGTTTCAGAGAGGTGCGATGACAGCAGACGACTCGTACGGCCGGCTCGACGACGATGACTACCCCGCCTACACGATGGGCCGGGCCGCCGAACTCCTCGGCACCACCCAGGGCTTCCTCCGCGCGATCGGCGAAGCCCGCCTCATCACCCCACTGCGCTCCGCGGGCGGACACCGCCGCTACTCCCGCTACCAGCTGCGCATCGCAGCCCGCGCCCGCGAACTCGTCGACAACGGCACCCCGATCGAAGCCGCCTGCCGGATCGTCGTCCTTGAAGACCAGCTCGAGGAAGCTCAGCAGTTGAACGCCGCCTACCGCCGCGACGCGGGATCGGCGGATCCGACGGCTGCGGCCTGAGACGACTTGGACCGGCAACCTGGGCTCCGGCCTGGCCTTGCCCCAACTCGGGTCTTGGCGGATGAGCGGGCACTTGGATCGAGACCGAAGAAAACAGTCATGACAGACGACGGAATCTTGTTGACCACGCGCCCGGAGCTTCGTCGGGCTGGATTGGCCGCGGCCACGTGCTGCCGCGGGTGGGCGGCCCGGATCGGGAGCCGGGTGCCGTGGTGGGGATACGCATGACCGAGTGGATAGCCCCCGGCCACGAACCTGCCCTTGCCGTGGCCCGGCAGGTCGGCCGCATCGCTGAACTTCTCGATGTGTTGTGGGAGCAAGATCGCAACGAGGGCCCGCCCCCTTACGTTTCGGTCTCCCAGCTGCGTGTGCTGTACCTGGCTGACCGTGACAGCTGAAGGCCACCACAGCTGGCGCACGTAGCCCCGAACGCGGGGTTTGAACTGATGAAGTTGTTGGGATGGTCGATGGCCCGGTCCCGAATAGGTATCCGAGGATGCAGCCCGCCCCTTGAGGGCGGGCTGTCGTGTTTGTGGCATTCTGTCCCGCCGTCCGGCGATGGAGGGACCACCGTGCTCACCGACACCGAGATCCTTGCCGTACTTCCGAAGCTGTCGCTGCGTCAGATGTGGGACACGCTGAACGCGGCACGCCAGGCCGCCGAGGAGGCCCCGCCCCCGGAGCCGGCGATCATCCCGATGCCGCAGTTCCCACACGAGTGGCCGCATCCGCTGGCCGGGACGGTGCTCTATCCGTGCACGGCGTCCGGAGACGGCTGCGCGTGGGCGCTCACCGTGGACACGATGGACCAAGCCATGATCGGAGCTGCTCCTCCTGCCCCTCGCGGCACACCTGATGAATCTGGCCGCGGTTGCCGTGGCGCACCACCACGGCGTTCTCCGAATATCGCGCACTTCGAATAGTGCTCCCCGCCAGTCGGTGCAGCGCTCTGGACGGCGGCACGGCGTGAGGCGTACGCGAACAACCAGGGCGCGCCGAACAGTCTGATCGCGGTCTCCGGCAGTTCCAACCGTTCCAAGGCGGACAAGGACCCGGCGGCCTGGCTGCCCGTGCCGGCGGACCAGTGCAAGTACGCCGCGGAC
This sequence comes from Streptomyces rhizosphaerihabitans, assembly GCF_025399795.1. Taxonomy (GTDB): domain Bacteria; phylum Actinomycetota; class Actinomycetes; order Streptomycetales; family Streptomycetaceae; genus Streptomyces; species Streptomyces rhizosphaerihabitans. The sequence continues at coordinate 9,285 of NZ_JAODTZ010000103.1, forward strand.
TGGGTGGCGGACAAGCTCCGCTGGCAGCTGACGGCGGACACAGCCGAGCGGGACTCGCTGGCCCGCCTTGCCGAGGTCTGCCCGACCGCCGTCGTCACCTACGAGCAGGTCCTGTAACCGGTCTGGTGCCGGTTCGGCGGATGCCGCCCGGCCGGGTCGTGAAGGCCGTGGCTGTCCGCAACCGCGTGGCAGCCCCGTCCCGGATCCGTCCGGACGGGGCTGTTTCGCGTGCCGCTCACGATTTTTCGGAGTTCGGCGGTCTGGGGATGTCGAGAACGTGCCACCGGCTCCGTCCCAGGAGCATCAGCGGTCACCACGGCTGCACGAGGAAGAAGGAGAAACCAGCATGGCGATTCAGCGGATGGACAACGTCGGCATCGTCGTCGAGGACATGGATGCCGCCATCGCGTTCTTCGTGGAACTCGGTATGGAGCTGGAGGGCAGGGCGGAGGTCGAGGGCCTCGTCGCCGACCAGTGCACCGGACTCGACGGCGTCCGCTGTGACATCGCTATGATCCGGACCCCGGACGGTCACAGCCGGCTCGAGCTGGCGAAGTACCGCAGCCCCGCGGCAATCAGCGCCGGGCCGCGCAACCGGCCGCACAACATTCTGGGCACGCACCGCGTCATGTTCGCCGTCGACGACCTTGAGGACACCGTTGCCCGCCTGCGCCCTCACGGCGCCGAACTCGTCGGTGAGATCGCCCGGTTCGAGGACAGTTATCTGCTCTGCTACCTCCGCGGCCCGGAGGGCATCATCGTCGGACTGGCCGAGCAACTGCGCTGAGGAGGAGGCGGCGACATCCGTATGCGAGGCACCCGCCACGACCGGCTGCCGGACCGCGCCGTCGGTATCAGAGCACCTTTGGGCGGGTGCTGGTGAAGCGGACGGTGGATCCCCAGCCCTCCTGGACGGGGGTCATGCACCACTGGCACAGGGGCAGGCCGCCGCTGCCGTACTTGTGCGTCTTGCGCTGACAGCCGCAGCACGGGCCGACCAGGCCGCCGGAGCAGGTGAAGGTGGAGGGGTCCGGTTCACTGATCGGCGGCCGGGGAGCGCTGGTCATCAGAGGGGTCCTGTTCCGAGTGATTGATGAATAAATCATCGCGAATTCAGCATAAAACGTCAGAACTGCAGAGCGTCGGTCAGCGCGGCGCGGTAGTGAAAGCCGGGCCGGCGGATAAGTCGAGGACCTCCAGTGCAGTGTCCGGCTGGCAGTGACCGCAGGCGCGCACCCCCGAGGTGAGGAGTCGGCGTGCTTCGTTGCGCGGGACAGGGCACCGGCGTTTTCCTGCGGCGTAGCAGCCGCCCACATGCACCTCGATGGGCGGGCGCCCGGTGCCGATGCCGAGTTCGACGACCCGGCCAGGTCCGGCAGACCGGTTCTTGCGGCCCTGCTCCTGTTCGGCCTCCCGCTCCTGGAGGGCAGCGATCTTGGCGTCGATGCGCTGCAGCCACACGGCGTGCCACACCCGCAGAGTGAGCAGGCGTGCCAGGTCGAGCGGCAGGTCATCGAACATGTTTCCGATTCTAGTTCCCCGGCTGATCCTGCCCGCCACCGCGAGCGTCCACCGGACTTTTGACCTTGCCCTGCTCTACCCCGGAGTCCAGTCGCGCGACCGCTGCTTGCTCTTGCGTGCTGACCCGCATTCCGGGGTGATCCTGGCTGTCTCCGCGGCTGGACCGAGCCGCCGTCAACTCGCCGCGAGGGGCGCTGGCGGGCCGCCGGCCGTGAGGGCGGTGCGGACTTCCACCTCGCGCTCCTCCAACTCGCCTGCAACGCCATCTCCTTGGGACATTTCCGACCTTCATTCTGAAGCGATCGGTAAATGCTGGGCATCATGCTGGGCCCAGGCCCCACAATCGGCGCAGCACACGAATCACCAGGAAGGCGCCGCACGATGGACGAACTGCGCTTCGATGCGCCCATCGGGACCATGGCCATCGGCCATCGGGACAACAGCCTGATGCTTCTCAGAAGTACAGCGATGGGCCGGCTGCCCAGCGCATGGCCGACCTGGTGAAGGACCCCCGACCGGTCCTGGGCGACGTCGCCGGCGCCTTCCGGATCGCGCTGCGCAGGCTGTACCGCATGCGGAACATCGTCCTGCACGGCGGCGCCACCCAGGGCGTGGCACTGGAGGCCTCGCTGCGTACCGCCGCACCGCTGGTCGGCGCGGGCCTGGACCGCATCGTGCACGCCGCGTACGCCGAAGACCTCGACCCTCTCGACCTCGCGGCCCGCGCCGAAGTCGCCCTCAACCTCGTCAACGGCGAGACCGGGCTCTCCGTCGTCGACCTCCTGGAACCCGTCTGACCGGCAGGCACGCACGGCGCGGCCCCCTTCGAGCGGACGGCCCGTCGAACGACGGTGCGCGGCGTCTGCGCGGCTCTACGATGCGCGGATGGCTTCCTACGCAAAGGATCCGCGCTGCATCGCCATGTCCACGGCCTTGCTCCCGCTGCTGCGTCGTGCGTGTCCAGAGGGTGCAGGCGGCTTTGGCGGCTCGTATCAGGTGAACCTGGACGATGAGGAGGCCGTCGGGCTAGGCGGGGTGGAGCTGATCAGGGCGGCAATGCGCAGGGTGGCCCGCCAGCTCGGCTGGAAGGTCACCACGATCGGGTGGATCGGCACCCGTTTCGGCACGATGGTCGTCGTTCAGGACACCCGGGACGTCCCCCCAGGAATTCAAGGCCGTGGTCGACGCGGTGATGTACAAGCGCATGAGTGCCGCGGTGTCCAGGGTCTCGGGCGAGGCGCCTGTCCAGCGCGGCACGGCCGCCCTTATGACGCAAGAATTCCGGGCAGCGGTCGCCTCGGTGGACGCCTGATCCTTTACGGTCCGCGGGCCTGGCCCGGCGCCAGGGTCCATGGTCAGTGGTCCCATGCCTCCGGGCCGCTGCCGCGCCATTCGATCCACTCAGCGGTCCTGATGTCCTCGCCGACAGGATCGCCACCATCGTCGCCCTGTGGCCGGCTCTCCCCGCCGCGGCCCGGCCCGAGCAGCGGGACCAGGTGCGCGAGCACCTGCAGGACCTCGAACAGCGGACGGCCGCGGTCCTGGTGACAGGGCGGGAGTACCTCGAGGCGGAGTCCGATCGGCACTTCGGCCCACGCCCCGCTGGGCGGAGCCTGTTCACCCGCCTCTCGACGAGGTGACATGACGCGGCCAGAGCCGCGTTCTTGCGTCCGTCACCTCACCGCGCACCATCCCCCGAGCCCCGCCGCCGCGTGGCCATGACCGCGACAACGATTCTGCCCACGGTGGTGATGACGGCCGCGATGATGACGTCCATACGTCCCCCTTGATCGAGGGCACCGAGTTGCGCCCGGCAGAACCCTGACAGCTCCAAACGGCCCTAGTCCACACCTCATCTGCGCACGTCAGACGGGGTGTCTAGAGCTTTCCGTTCGGTGATTCCTCGTAGGATCGGCGGTCGTTTCTGCACAGGAATCTGCAGGGAAACGTGCTAGGCGTGAATGCCGACTAAGACGGTGTCCTATGTGGTGAGGCGGACGTATCTCTTGTAGCAGCACAGGGCG
>NZ_JAODTZ010000104.1 GCF_025399795.1 Streptomyces rhizosphaerihabitans
CGGCCGCGGCCGGGACGGCCATCAGTACGGTGCGGCGGGGGTTGGCCGTCTGCAGGGGAAGCTCGACCGAGTGCTCCGGCCGCTCCGGCGTCCGCAGGGCATCGGCGTCCTCGAGGTGCGCCAGCGTCGTGCGTCGCGGGTTGGCTATGTTGCGGAACATCATCGTCGTCTTCACCGTTTTGCTCGACCTTGTCGTCCTGGGCGCCGGTCGGGGTCAAAGAGCCCCACATAGGCGCGGGTTGTCGGATTCGCCATCCCTGTAAAGCGTCAGGCTAAACATTCAATTCCCGGGCGATGCCGTGAAGACGCCATGATCGCTGTGTGAGTTTGCTCACTCATCGAGGGACAAACCGGTCAATCACGACCCTCAATCCTGGCCGACCAAACGGACATTGCTCCACTGAACCAGTCATTCCGCTCCTGATCATCGCGACTGGGACAGGGTATATAGGCCAACGGCTCGTAGGCATAAGCCCGGTATGTACGAGATCCCCTTGCACGCCTCGTGACGCGACCCTCACATGCTGTCACGGAGGTCACAGCCTGGTACTCGGGCCTTGTTGGAGATCCTGCACTGTGCTGGAATTCCTCGGACCGCCGCGGAATCACGATCCGACGCGCAGGGGCGCAACGCAGCGCCGAGTGGCGGCGGGATAGGGGGAACCTGCGCCGGTCACTCAGACCACATATGGGATGCGCATCTGCGCCTCTCGTACAACGCCGACACCGTCCCGCCGTTCCAGCGGAGGGGCGCCTGGTCCAGAGGTTGCGACGCTAGTGCAGGGACGTTTCAAGAGGGATGGCAGCGCTTCGGCGGAGCCGGAGCCGCGCGGCGGGACCGACCGCGGTTCCTCGCCCCAGCACGCCCAGAACCCGGGACCGGCAGAGGTCGGCGGCAGCGGTGAACACTCCGCTCGCGCCGGCGCGAAGCCCAAGGCTCCCGCCACCACGACGGCCGGCACGCCGAAGAGCACGCCACCGGGCCCCGGCTCGCGCGTAGCCCTGCGGAACTGGCGCATCTCGACGCGACTGGTCTCGCTGCTCGCGCTCCCCGTGGTCGCAGCGACCTCGCTGGGTGCGCTCCGCATCAACGAGTCGATGGACAACATCCAGCAGCTCGACAACATGCGGCTGCTGACCGAGATGACCAAGCAGGCCACCGAGCTCGCCGCCGCGCTCCAGAAGGAGCGCGACGAGACGGCCGGTCCGCTGGCACACGGTGCCCTGGCCAACGACTACACCGTCAAGGGCGTGCGCGACGCCACCGACGTCGCGAGGACGCACTTCCTCCAAGGCACGCAGCAGGTCGACAACGCCACGGCCAAGGGCCAGTTGTCCGGTGTGCACGACAGCCTCGTCGGTGTCGTGCACGAGCTGTACAACCTCAACCAGATCCGCAGCGACGCCTACAACGACCCCCAGAACTCGACCCAGACGGTGGACGCGTACCACCGCCTGGTCAATGAGCTCCTCGCGCTCTCGCAGGACATGGCCGAGGCGACCAGCAACCCGGAGATGATCCAGCGCACCCGTGCGCTGGCGTCCTTCTCCGCCGCCAAGGAGTACGCCTCCGTCCAGCGCGCCGTCATCGCCGCCGCGCTTCCCGAGCGCCCGACGGTCTTCGGAACGCTCTCCAAGAACGACCAGCAGTACGCGCTCTCCGCGCAGCAGAGCCAGGAGTCCGAGAACGAGAGCTTCAAGAACATCTACGGCTCGGGCAGCACGGACCTGCTCCTGCCGATCGAGGGCGACAACCCGACGATCAAGTCCGCCGACCAGTACGCCAAGCGCGTATTGAGTAACCAGGACGGTCTGAAGACTCAGAACAAGCGCTCGTACAAGGACTGGGTCGACGACGACTCCGCCAAGATCGATCAGATGACGAAGATCGAGACCACGCTGCTCGGCGAGATGGAGCAGAAGGCCCGTGAGCTGCGCAACCAGTCCCAGAGCGAAGCGATCGTCTCCGGTGTACTGATCCTGCTCGTCCTCGGTGTCTCGCTCGTCGGCGCCTTCGTGGTGGCCCGCTCCATGATCCGCTCGCTGCGCCGCCTCCAGGACACCGCGACCCGGGTCGCCCAGAACCGACTGCCCGAGCTGGTCAAGCAGCTCTCGGAGTCGGACCCGCAGGACGTCGACACCTCCGTCGAGTCGGTCGGTGTGCACTCCCGGGACGAGATCGGCCAGGTGGCCGCGGCCTTCGACGACGTGCACCGCGAGGCCGTCCGCCTCGCCGCCGAGCAGGCCCTTCTGCGAGGCAACGTCAACGCGATGTTCACCAACCTCTCGCGCCGTTCCCAGGGTCTTATCCAGCGTCAGCTCTCGCTCATATCCGAGCTGGAGTCCCGCGAGGCCGACCCCGACCAGCTCTCCTCGCTGTTCAAGCTCGACCACCTCGCGACCCGCATGCGCCGTAACGGTGAAAACCTTCTCGTTCTCGCCGGTGAAGAGCCCGGTCGCCGCTGGACCCGTCCGGTCCCGCTGGTCGACGTGCTCCGCGCCGCCGCCTCCGAGGTGGAGCAGTACGAGCGCATCGAACTCGCCTCGGTCCCGACCACCGAGGTCGCCGGCCGGGTCGTCAACGACCTCGTCCACCTGCTCGCGGAACTGCTGGAGAACGCCACGTCGTTCTCCTCCCCGCAGACCAAGGTCAAGGTCACCGGTCACGCCCTGCCCGACGGCCGCGTGCTGATCGAGATCCACGACACCGGTATCGGTCTGTCCCCCGAGGACCTGGCCGCGATCAACGAGCGGCTCGCCGCTCCGCCCACGGTGGACGTCTCCGTGTCCCGCCGCATGGGTCTGTTCGTGGTCGGTCGTCTGTCGCAGCGTCACGGCATCCGCATCCAGCTGCGTCCGTCCGACTCCGGTGGTACGACCGCGCTGGTCATGCTTCCGGTGGACGTCGCGCAGGGCGGCAAGAAGCCCATGCCGAACAAGCCGGGCCAGGGTGCCTCCGGCGGCGGCCCCGCGGCGGCGCAGGCTTCGGCCGGTCTGGCCGCGGCCCGTCAGACGAACGGCTCGCTCGGTGCCGGAGCCCCCGCCGCTCCCGGTGGACCCCTCGGGGCCCCGCCGCAGCGCGGACAGGTCGGCGCCGGCCAGGGTCCGCGGGCCGCACTGCCCGGAAGCAACCAGGGCGGTCGCCCGGGTGCTCCCGGCGGAGCGCGTGGTCCGCAGGGTCAGGGTGGCGGTCAGCAGGGCAGGCAGGCTCCGGCCGGTGTGAACGCCTTCGGCCAGAGCCCGCAGGGCTACCAGGCCGGGAACGGCACGCCGCAGCAGGGCTTCGGCGGCGGATCGGGTTCCCCGAACGCCTCCGGCGGCCAGCAGAACTCGTTCGGCAACGGATCCGGCGCCGGTCAGAACGCCTTCGGCGACAACAACCCCGCGCCCGCCGCCCCCGCCGCGCCTGCGCAGGCACCGGCCGGCGGCAAGGGCAGCCGTCGCCGTCCGCAGCTTCCGGGACGCGGTGGCGCTCGTGCCGAGCTGCCCGGTGGCAACACGGGTTCCCGCACGCCGAGCTGGAGCGACGACAACGCGCAGCCGCCGGTTCCGCGTACGTCTCTCGACACCCCGCGTGGTCACGAGGACCCCGACGCCACTTCGCGCATGCCGCGGATCGACGATCGCCAGGGCCCCGCCTCCACCGCGGAGTTCGCCCGTCCCGACTTCGACGCCCCGCGCCCCGGCGCGAGCGCGCCGCAGAACAACGGCCAGAGCAACGGCCAGTACGGCTACGGCAACCAGTCCTCCGTCGGCCAGAACCCGGCCGGCACGGGGCAGTACGCCGCCCAGGGCTACGGTGCCTCCCAGGACCCGTCGTCCACCGGCCAGTTCGCCCAGCCGGGCTACGCGGCTTCCCAGGACCCCTCGTCCACCGGGCAGTTCGCGACGCCCGGTTACGGCAACGGGCAGGGCTCGTCGTCCACCGGCCAGTACCAGCGGCCTGCCACCCCCCAGCCGCCCGTCCGTCAGGAGCCCGAGGCGCTTCCGCCGGCCTCGAGCCCCGGCGACGGCCGTACCCCGCTGTTCGACACGCTGGAGACCAACTGGTTCCACGGTCAGGCGAACGGCTCGGACGGCGCTCCCACCCACGGCGCCCCCGTCAACGGCACCCCCCAGAACAACGGTTCCCAGGGATTCACGCAGGTTGCCCCCCAACAGCCTCAGACTCCCCCGGCTCCGCAGCGACCGGCCGCCGCACCGGCCGCTACCACGTGGCGCAGCTCTCCGAACGACGATCTCGTCAAGCAGGCTGAGCGCGCCCGTAAACCGTCGGCAGGCGGGGTCACCACCTCAGGCCTGCCGCGCCGAGTCCCGCGAGCCAACCTCGTCGCGGGCACGGCACAGCAGCAAACGCACCAAAGCGGTCCGCAGGTCTCTCGTGCGCCCGATGACGTACGAGGCCGGCTCACCAATCTCCGTAGGGGCATTCAGCAAGGTCGACAGGCCGCTCCCAACGGCCAGACCGGCAGCTTCCCCAGCCCCACTCACCAGCAGGAGCGTTAGTTGAGCCCGATGAGCCAGGCGGCACAGAACCTCAACTGGTTGATCACCAACTTTGTGGACAACACCCCCGGGGTGTCCCACACCGTCGTCGTGTCCGCCGACGGACTCCTTCTGGCAATGTCCGAAGGCTTCCCCCGCGACCGCGCGGACCAACTGGCGGCCGTCGCCTCCGGACTCACCTCGCTGACTGCCGGGGCCTCCCGGATCTTCGAAGGTGGGGCTGTGGCCCAGACGGTCGTGGAGATGGAGCGCGGTTTCCTCTTCCTGATGTCGGTTTCGGACGGATCGTCCCTCGCGGTCCTCTCCCACCCGGATTGCGACATCGGCCTCGTCGGCTACGAGATGGCACTGCTCGTCGATCGTGCGGGCGCCGTCCTCACGCCGGACCTGCGTGCCGAACTACAAGGCAGTCTGCTTCACTGACCGCCGCCGGATCCAGACACCGCACGAAATCACCGTCCGGCCGCCACAATCCCCCCACCGGCCCCAACAGACGGCACGACTGACCGACTTGCTGTCCCGCCCGGAGGATTCATGACCCCGCCCACCGCTTCTCATGATCCGTACGCTGACCCGTACGGGGACGAGGGCGACCAGCCGCTGGTACGTCCGTACGCGATGACCGGCGGCCGGACCCGGCCGCGGTACCAACTCGCCATAGAGGCTCTGATCAGCACCACGGCCGATCCGAGCCAGCTGATGGGACTGCTCCCCGAACACCAGCGCATCTGCCACCTGTGCCGGGAAGTGAAGTCGGTGGCCGAGGTGTCGGCCCTCCTGTCCATGCCCCTCGGTGTGGCCAGGATCCTCGTCGCGGACCTCGCGGAGGCCGGACTCGTCGCCATTCACCAGCCTGGCGGCGATGAGAACAACGGCGGCGTGCCGGCCGTGACACTGCTCGAAAGGGTGCTCAGTGGACTTCGCAAGCTCTGACGGAGGCCGGGCGACCACCTCCGCGAAGATCGTCGTAGCGGGTGGCTTCGGTGTCGGCAAAACCACGTTCGTGGGTGCCGTTTCCGAGATCAACCCGCTGCGCACCGAGGCCGTCATGACCTCCGCTTCGGCGGGGATCGACGACCTCACCCACACCGGGGACAAGACCACCACCACGGTGGCCATGGACTTCGGCCGTATCACCCTCGACCAGGACCTGATCCTGTACCTCTTCGGTACGCCGGGCCAGGACCGCTTCTGGTTCATGTGGGACGACCTCGTCCGCGGCGCCATCGGCGCCGTGGTCCTGGTGGACACCCGGCGTCTCGCCGACTGCTTCCCCGCGGTCGACTACTTCGAGAACAGCGGCCTGCCGTTCGTCATCGCCCTCAACGGCTTCGACGGCAACCAGCCGTACCAGCCCGAGGAAGTACGCGAGGCTCTCCAGATCGGCCCGGACGCCCCGATCATCACGACGGACGCCCGCCACCGCGCGGACGCCAAGTCGGCGCTGATCACGCTGGTCGAGCACGCCCTCATGGCCCGGCTGCGGTAGCAGTCAAGTAGACGACTCCATATGGAAGTTGTCGTAGACGCATTGGAGCCGACTGTGTCGTTTGACACGGTCGGCCACAGTGTTCATAACGTTTCGACAGAGAATTTCACCGGCCCCGACACGCATCGCGGTCGCCCGGTGCCACTGCGCTCATGAAAGCCCCGCCTTTTGGCGGGGCTCGCTCTTTATGACCGTTTTATCTGTGGTCAGCACCACTCGGAATCATCGATTCCGAGTGTTTGGAAGGGCGCCTCTTGACGTGCTGGAATGCGCTGAACTGCCCAGTAGTCAAGGGCGCTGGTAGATACCGCGGCACAACGTAGGTGCCGACGCCGAGAGGTTGTTGGTCGAGTGAGGCGAAGCATGAACGGTCCCGAGCCGTCGGCACGGGGCAACTTCACCCCGCCGCCGCGCGGAGCGGCGCCCGCACAAATGCCCGGCCCGGAGCCCACCCCGGCACCCGCGCCGAGCGGGAGTCGTTTCTCCCCCCGCAACTGGCGCGTGCCGACCAGGCTGAACGCGATCCTGCTCATACCCGTGGTGGTCGGCCTGGTCATGGGCGGCTTCCAGGTGAAGAGCTCGATCGACACCTGGCAGGAGGCCCAGGACGCCGAGAAGACGGCGCGCCTGGTGCAGGCGGCACTGAACTACGGCGACAAGCTGTTCGTCGAGCGTGACCTGAGCGCCTACCCGCTGCTGAGCGGCGCCGGCCAGAAGGACCCCACGGTCGTCAAGGTCCGCAAGCAGACGGACCTGGCCGCCGACGCGTTCGACCAGGCCGCCCAGAACATGCCCAAGACACCGGGCCTGGAGCGCCGCCTCGCCGTCTTCCGCAATGTCGAGCCCGGTCTCGAGCTGCTGCGGAAGGCCGCGTACACCACCAAGCTTCCCGGTGTGAAGACCGAAGAGGGCTACCTCCAGATCCAGCACCCGCTGATGGAGTTCGCCAACGAGCTCGGTCTGGGCACCGGAAACATCACCAGCTACGGCCGTACGGTCTACGCGATCTCGCTGTCCAAGGCCGCGCTGTCGCTGGAGCGGTCCATCGGCATGCACATGCTGATCAAGCCGGGTCCCGGTCTGAGCAGCCTCGCCAGCCAGCGCGTCGCCCTCTCCTCGTACGCCTACCTCGAAGGCATCGCGGTCGAGGAGTACATCGGTGGTGGCACCGAGGCCGACGCGAGCAAGCTCGAAGCGGCCCAGGCGGCGATCAAGTCGGACCTGACGGCGAAGGCGCGGGAAGCCGCGTCCGCCGACCCGAACTACGTGAAGCCGCCGTCGAACCCGATCGCCATGGTCACGGAACTGGCGAAGCTCCCGTCCCCGCTGGAGAGCGACCGCGCCACGCTGGCCGCGGGTGGCGTCACCGCGCAGAACTGGATGGCGGTCAACACCGCCAAGTACAACGCGTACCGCCAGATCGAGTCGGACCTCTCCGACAAGGCGGTGGCCGAGGCCGCGGACATCTCCGACACGGCCAAGACCGACGCCTTCATCACCGGCGCCATCGTCGTGATCGCCCTGCTCGCCGCATTCATCCTGGCCGGCATGGTGGCCCGCCAGATGAGCCGTGCGATGCGCCAGCTGCGCAACGCGGCCTTCAATGTCGCCGAGCAGCGCCTGCCGATGCTGGTCGACCAGCTCTCGCGCACCGACCCCGGCCGGGTCGACACCCGCGTGCAGCCGATCCCGATCACCACCACGGACGAGATCGGCGAAGTCGCCCGCGCCTTCGACCAGGTCCACCGCGAGGCCGTACGACTGGCCGCCGAGCAGGCCCTCCTGCGAGGCAACATCAACGCGATCTTCACGAACCTCTCGCGCCGCAACCAGTCGCTGATCGAGGGCCAGCTGACCCTGATCACCGGCCTGGAGAACAACGAGGCCGACCCGGACCAGCTGGAGAACCTCTTCCGCCTGGACCACCTCGCGACCCGTATGCGCCGCAACGGCGAGAACCTCCTGGTCCTCGCCGGTGAGGAGCCGGGCCGCCGCTGGGACCAGCCTGTCCCGCTGGTCGACGTGCTGCGCGCCGCCTCCTCCGAGGTGGAGCAGTACGAGCGCATCGAGCTCTCCGGCGTCCCGGAGGCCGAGATCCACGGCCGCGCCGTGACCGACCTCGTGCACCTGCTCGCCGAGCTCCTGGAGAACGCGACCACGTTCTCCTCCCCCCAGACCAAGGTCCGCGTCACCGCGACCCGTCTGCCCGACGGCCGCATCATGGTCGAGATCCACGACAAGGGCATCGGCCTCACCGCCGAGGACTTCGCGGACATCAACCACAAGCTGGCCAACCCGCCGACCGTGGACGCCGCGATCTCGCAGCGCATGGGTCTGTTCGTGGTCGGCCGGCTGTCCGACCGCCACGGCATCCGCGTCCAGCTGCGCCCCTCGGGCGAGCAGGCCGGTACCACCTCGCTGGTCATGCTCCCCGACGCCATCACCCACGGTGGCGGCGGCGAGCACCAGCCGATGCGCGACGAGTTCACCGTGTCCCAGATCATTCCCGAGCAGCAGTCGTTCCAGGGCGAGAGCTTCGGAGTCCAGCAGCAGCAGCAGAAGCCCGTACTGACCGCCGCGGACCTCGGTTTCGACGACAGCCGCTACGAGGTCCCGGACGACGCGCGCGATCTGGACCCCGTGGGCCGCTCCCTGATGCGCGAGGAGCGCCGTGCGGCCCTGGAGGCCCAGGCGCAGGGCGCGGAGGCCGTCGAGGGCCCCCAGGGCTACACCGACGGCTTCGACGCCCAGCCCGCCTACGACAACGGGCAGCCGTCCTTCAACGGCGGCGCCCCGGCGTTCGACGGCGCTCAGGGCGTGCACGAGGAGCAGCAGACCACGTACGACCAACAGACGTCGTACGAGGAACCGCAGCAGGCCGCGTACGACGAGGCGTACTTCCCGTCCAACGGCGGCTACCCTGAACCCTCCTACACGGAGCCGGTCCAGCAGGAGCACGCGGGAATGGGCGGCGCCGCCCCGGAGACGCTGGCGGGCTTCGGTGAGCCGACCTACCAGGACGACTGGCCGCAGCAGAACACGTACCAGGACGCGTATCAGGGCGGGTATCGGCCCGACTACGCTCCGGAAGCGGAATCTCCGCAGGTCGCCGACGCGGCCCAGCAGGACAGCGTAGGCTTCAATCGTCCGGGTCCGGCCCCCTCGACCGCCCACACGATGACCGACGCGGGACTGCCCCGTCGCGGAGCCGCAGCCGCCGGCAACGGCCGGCGACCCGCGGAACCGGCGAGGGAGCAGGCGGCGCCCGCTTCCTCCGGGAACACGGGCGACGACTGGCGATCGTCCAACGACGATCGGTGGCAGCGCGCCGAGCAGCTCAAGAAGCCCAAGGCGGGCGGGGTCACCTCGTCCGGTCTGCCGCGGCGGGTGCCCAAGGCCAACCTGGTCGAGGGAACCGCGGAATCGACCCCCCAGGGCGGCCCCCAGGTCTCCCGCGCTCCTGAGGACGTCCGGGGCAGGCTGAGCAACCTGCGTCGCGGCGTGGAGCGGGGACGCAGTGCAGGTAGTGAGACGAACGGTCAGGGCCTCGGTCCTGACAGCACCTACAACCAGGAGCGTTAGTGTGAGCCCGATGAGCCAGGCGGCACAGAACCTGAACTGGTTGATCACCAACTTCGTGGACAACACCCCCGGGGTGTCCCACACAGTGGTGGTCTCCGCCGACGGACTCCTTCTGGCTATGTCCGAAGGCTTTCCCCGCGACCGCGCCGACCAGTTGGCGGCCGTCGCGTCCGGTCTGACCTCATTGACCGCGGGTGCTTCCCGTATCTTCGAGGGCGGCCATGTGAACCAGACAGTTGTGGAGATGGAGCGAGGATTCCTCTTCCTCATGTCCGTTTCGGACGGTTCTTCACTCGCAGTACTCGCACACCCTGAGGCGGACATCGGTCTCATTGGGTACGAGATGGCCCTTCTGGTGGACCGTGCGGGCACGGTCCTCACTCCGGATCTTCGTGCGGAGCTCCAGGGCAGCCTTCTCAACTAATAGACAGACGGTGCGAATTGGCGTCCCGGGGCCGTAAGGTTTCGGGACGCGGTCCCACACGTTGGGTGCCCGGCACAGTCGGAGGAGGAGAGAGAGTGGTAACACCCCCAGGCGGTTCGTCTTCGGGCAATTGGTCGTACGGCCCCGGCCAGGGGCAGGGCGGCCAGGGTGACGGTTCGCAGAACCCGAACCCGTACAACTTTCCCTCCGCACCCAGCCAGCGACGGCAGCAGTACCCGCCTCAGGGTCCGCAGGGTCCCGGGCCGTCTCCGTACGACCAGCCGTCGGCACCGCGTATCCAGCCCGTGCAGCCGCAGCGACGCTCACCCGAGCCGTCGCCCGCCGGGTCGGCGAGCAATCCCCTGGTGCGTCCCTACGCCATGACGGGTGGCCGCACCAGGCCCCGCTACCAGCTCGCCATCGAGGCACTGGTGCACACCACCGCGCAGCCGCACCAGATGCAGGGCCAGTTGCCCGAGCATCAGCGCATCTGCAACCTCTGCCGGGAGATCAAGTCGGTGGCCGAAATCTCGGCCTTGCTGACCATCCCTCTCGGTGTAGCCAGGATCCTCGTCGCCGACTTGGCGGAAGCGGGCCTGGTCGCCATTCATCAGCCGGGCGGCGACGAGAGCGCCGGCGGCCAGCCAGCCGTGACATTGCTCGAAAGGGTGCTCAGTGGACTTCGCAAGCTCTAGCGGAGGGCCTTCCCGCTCCACCACGTCCGCGAAGATCGTGGTGGCGGGCGGCTTCGGCGTGGGCAAGACCACGTTCGTCGGCGCCGTCTCGGAGATCAACCCGCTGCGCACCGAGGCCGTCATGACGTCCGCCTCGGCGGGCATCGACGACCTCACGCACACCGGCGACAAGAAGACGACGACCGTCGCCATGGACTTCGGCCGTATCACCCTCGACCAGGACCTGATCCTGTACCTCTTCGGTACGCCGGGCCAGGACCGCTTCTGGTTCATGTGGGACGACCTCGTCCGCGGCGCCATCGGCGCGATCGTCCTGGTGGACACCCGGCGTCTCGCCGACTGCTTCCCCGCGGTCGACTACTTCGAGAACAGCGGCCTGCCGTTCGTCATCGCCCTCAACGGCTTCGACGGCAACCAGCCGTACCAGCCCGAGGAAGTACGCGAGGCTCTCCAGATCGGCCCGGACGCCCCGATCATCACGACGGACGCCCGCCACCGCGCGGACGCCAAGTCGGCGCTGATCACGCTGGTCGAGCACGCCCTCATGGCGCGCCTTCGCTAGCACCTCCGCTTCCGCGACAACGGCCCCTGCTTCTCCACCCGGAGAAGCAGGGGCCGTTGTTCGTTGCCTGACACCTGGCGCCTGACACCTGATACCTGTCGCCTGTCGCCTGTCGCCTGTCGCCCCCATGGTTCGGGGCGCCCCAGGGCCCGAGTGCACCCACCCGGTACGCATCGGCGGCGTCCGGGTCGAACTCCTGCCCTGTACAGCCCCGTTGGGCGCAGATGTGGCCGGGGGTAGCCCGACGGCCCGCCGGGGAGCTCCCTGCCGGCCCTGGAGGGCGCCGGCGGCCTCTCCCGGACACACCACAGCCCCGCCCTCCATCGGGAGGACGGGGCTGTCGGCTTCAGACCCTCAGTGCCAGCTGTGCGGTGCCCGGAAACCGGGCTCCCGCTCCAGGCGGCGCCAGCCTGCCTTCCGGTGGGCGCGGTGGGCAGGAGCGGCATCAGTGGGAGCGGCGGCGGCACGGGCCAGGAGGATCGCCGTGATGGCGGCGACTTCCTCGGGCTCGGCGTGGCCCTTCTCGACGCGGATGTCAGCGTTGCTCATAGGTTTCAGTCTCCATGAGAGAGGTTTCCGCGGCGGTACCGCGGAGAATCCGCAGGGTTACTGCGGGGGGTTGCCGTGC
>NZ_JAODTZ010000105.1 GCF_025399795.1 Streptomyces rhizosphaerihabitans
ATCCGGCGCCGCCCAAGGGGTTGGCCCCCAAGCTTCTCGGCAGCGGAAAGGGTAGGCATCGCAAGCCGCAGACCCCGCGGTAGGTCGACCGGACTGTCCTATACCGGCCCCGTTCTTCCGCTCCCCCCGGCGGATGGACGGGGTCTCGCCTGTTCCTCCCTTTGGACGCCGCCACGCTCAACTGGGCAGTGAGCAGGTTCAGGCGCTGCGCCGCGGCTTCCGTGCCGTCGTCTTCTTGGCCGCTTTCTTGGCGGGCTGCTTCTTCTTTGCCGTCTTTGTGGTCGTCGTCTTTTTGGCTGCGGTCTTCTTCTTGGGCATGTCGTGGACGGTGGCGTCCTCGTCTCGGGACTTGCGGGCCTTGGCCACAGACTCCTTGAGCGCGGCCATCAAGTCGACGATCTGCCCCGGCGCCTCCTCGGGTTCCTCGGCCATGGGCGGTTCGCGGTTTTCCCGCTTGGCGTCGATGAGCTGCTCCACCGCTTCCGTGTACCGGTCGGTGAAGTCGTCGCCTTCCAGATCGTCGCGGGTCAGCCGGTCGATGAGCTGCTCCGCCTGGGCGATCTCGTCGTCGGCGACCCGGCACCGGTTTGGGGCCGCAGCGACGCAGTCGCCGTCCACGAGGTCCGGGGCTCGTTCCGCGCTGTGTCAGGGACCATGGTGATCACCCGCTTGCCGCGGACCGCGCCGGTGATGCCGAGCTCGCGCATGAGGCGTTCGACGGTGCACCGGGCCGCCGCGACACCCTGGCGGTTCAGCAGCCGCCAGATCCTCATGCCCAAGGGGCACCACCAAGCACATTCCGGGACGTCTCGCGTCATTCCCGTGACTCCTCCTACACTCACCGTCACGCGACGTGCCGACGTGATGGGGGCCAGATGGTGCTGAACAGAATCGTCGAGCAGGGGGACGCCGCCGTGTCGGGGCCGACGCTGGAAAGGCTGCTGTCGGTCATGGGGGCCGGTGCGCTCGAACCGTGCACGACGCAGCGCGGTCTGGAGGCCCTGGTCGAGGGGGTCACGATGCTGGACCCGCTGGAACCCCGGCTGTTACGGGGGCAGATGCTGCTCGCGGTGGGCATCGACCCGGGGTCGGCCGCCGCCGTCGACGTCGTGCTCGACGCCGCCGGCTCGGCCGCGGCCGCGGTGGTCTTCGGACAGGGAAGGTCGGGCCGGCCCGCGGATGCGCTGCGGGCGGCGGCCGAGGACGCCGGTGTGGCGGTGCTCTTCCGGACGGCGTGGTGCGGCTGGACCGAGCTGGTCGGGATGCTGCGGGCCGGTCTGGTCCTGTCCGGGATCCCCGCCGATCCGGCGGTGACACCGGGCGACTTGAACGGACTGGCCGACGCGGTGGCACTCCTGGTCGGCGGCGCGGTCACGATCGAGGACGTGGAGTCCCGGGTCCTGGCGTACTCATCCACGAAGGAGGACGTGGACGAGTTGCGGCGGCTGACGATCCTCGGCCGCCGGGTGCCGGAGTGGCGCGTCGCCGCCATGCGGGAAGCCGGGTTCTTCCGGGCGTTGTGGGGTTCGGGGGATGTCATCCACCGGCCGGCGCACGGAGAGAACCCCGAACGTCTGGTGATGGCGGTCCGGGCAGGCGGAGAGATTCTCGGATCGATCTGGGTGGCGGCCGCGGGCGGCGACCTCCCCTCGCACGCCTGCGACACGCTGCGCTCGGCAGCGCGGGTGGCCGCCGCACATCTGCTCCACCACCGGTCGCACCGCACGCACGCCCGACTGGTCGAGGACGCGGCCCGTGCGCTGCTTGACGGGCGGGGACCGGCCGGTGTGCTGACCGAACTCACCAGGATCCCGGCACACGGGCACTGCGCCGCCCTGGCGGTGCGCCCCGGAGCCTCCTGCAAAGCAGAGGGAACCGGAAGGCTGTACGCCCTGCTGGCGGTGTGCTGCGGTGCCAACAACCTCACGCCGGTGGTGGTACCGGTCGATCAGGGCGTCCTGGTCCTGGTGGGCGCACTGCACCAGGACCAACGGCGGGCCGCCGAACAGCTCGCGCGTCTGGGGAAGTCACTGGCTGTGCAAGTGGCGGACGCGTCCGGGCCGGAAGCGAGAATAGGTCTGGGCACAGTCGTCGAAACCCTGGCGGACCTGCCCGCGTCCCGCCGGTCGGCGGACCTGGCCCTGCGAGCCCTGCTCTCGCCGGGAGAGCACCGTACCGTCGCCTGCGCTAGCGAGGTGGCCGAGACGATCGCCCTGAACCAGATGCTGGACACGCTGACAGAGCCGGCCCCGGCACCAGAGACACCGGTGGCACGCCTGGTGGCCTTCGACGCAGGGCAAGGCGGAGGGACCATGGTGCAGACCCTGCAGGCGTACCTCGACCACTTCGGTCACGTGCCGGATACCGCCCGGGCGTTGGGCGTGCACGCGAACAGCCTGCGCCACCGGATCGGCAGGCTCACTGAGCTCTCC
The DNA here is from genome assembly GCF_025399795.1 of Streptomyces rhizosphaerihabitans. GTDB lineage: Bacteria > Actinomycetota > Actinomycetes > Streptomycetales > Streptomycetaceae > Streptomyces > Streptomyces rhizosphaerihabitans. Next base: position 2,433 of record NZ_JAODTZ010000105.1, read on the forward strand.
GGACTCGACCTCCGCAGTCCCGACGCCCGGCTCCTCGCCCAACTGCAACTGCGCCTTCTCGAGCGTGGTGGCGGCCGGGAAGCATGAGCACGCGAGCGTCCGCCACGAAGAGAGGGCGCCTTCTTCGTGCCCGAGTCCAAAGGAGGCTGCGGCGGGCCCGCGGTTTCGCTCCATGGTGAGAACCGCGCGGCCGAACACCGGGACTTGCGACGAAGACACCCGCACCGCTGCGACGAGAGGCTGGTGGTCCGCCCCACGGCAACCGCGGGGCGGCGAGACCCCGGCTCAGGGAGGGCGCAGCATGAACGGTTCCGACAAGGCCGACCGGCGTGAGCGGATTCTGCGGGCAGCGGTACAGGAAAAACTCCTGGAACCCGAGACGGCCGTACTGGCCGGGTTTGTCGACCTCGACGGCGTCGGTGAAACCGTCAGGTCCCTGCACAGAGCGTTCCGCGACTCCCGCCGGGTCCTGCACGCGTTCGCGGCCAAGGCGAACTGCCTGGTTCCCGTACTCGAGGAACTGCGCCGAAACGGCATGGGCTGCGAGGTCGCCAGCGCCGGCGAACTTGCCCAGGCCCTGGAAGCGGGATTCGAACCCGAACACATCGTGTTCGACTCCCCGGCCAAGACCCGGGCCGAACTGGACCGGGCACTGAGCCTGGGAATCGCCGTGAACGCGGACAGCTTCCAGGAACTCTCACGGCTGGACGAGACCCTGGCGACCCGCCGTTCCCGCTCGCGGATCGGCGTGCGCATCAACCCCCAGATCGGCGCCGGCTCGATCACCGCCATGAGCACGGCCACCACGACCTCGAAGTTCGGCATCCCTTTGGAGGACGAGGGCAACCGGCAACGACTGCTGCGGACATACCAGGACCGTCCCTGGCTCACCTGGGTGCACACGCACATCGGCTCGCAGGGCTGCCCCCTGGACCTGATCGCCCAGGGCATCGCGAAGGCCGTGGACTTCGCCGAGGAGATCAACACCCGCCTCGGCCGCCGGCAGGTCACCGGCATCGACATCGGGGGAGGACTGCCGGTCAATTTCGACACCGACGAGACGACGCCCGGCTTCGACACCTACGTCGACCACCTGCGCGAACACGCACCGGCCCTCTTCTCGGGCGAGTACGAGATCGTCACCGAGTTCGGCCGCTCCGTACTGGCCAAGAACGGGTTCACCGCCGCGTACGTCGAGTACACCAAGACCGCCGGCGGGCGCCCCATCGCCATCACGCACGCGGGCGCACAGGTTGCCACGCGGACGGTGTTCGCCCCCGACGCATGGCCCCTGCGGATCGAGGCCCACGACCCCAACGGCCGGGCCAAGCACGGCCAGCCGGTGCCGCAGGACATCGCCGGCCCGTGCTGCTTCGCTGGTGACCTGCTGGCACGCAACCGTGCGCTGCCCCTCCTCGACGCCGGCGACCTCGTCGTCGTCCCGGACACCGGCGCCTATTACTTCTCCACGCCCTTCCACTACAACAGCCTGCCCGAACCCGCCGTGCACGGAGCCCGCATAGATGCCGACGGACAGGTCACCTTCCAGTTGCTCCGTCCCGCGCAGGCCAGCCACCTGATGCCGGCCCTTGCCGGCCTGTGATACCTGCCCGCCCGCGTGACTCCACCAGAACGCCGGTCGCAGCCACCTGGGCTGGCGGGGCCCCGAGCGAGCACGCCCGGCTGCCCGAAGAAGACCACAACGCCGAGGAAGGAAGGTGCAACCGCCATGACAGGGTGCCCCACGGGGAAAACGACACCCTCGGGCCAATGGGAGGTCATCGGACGAAGGCTGTCCGTCACGAGGGTGCACTGCGGCCGGGCGACGTGTGATGTCGCGCGGTGGGTCCTGCGACGGCGACGTATCGCAGCCACCCAGTTCCTGCGGGGCGCGTGCTACGGGGCTGGCACGGCCGCAGTGGGTGTGCTGGCGGTGTGGCTGCGGACTCGCTGAGGACTTCGGGTCGGTCGGCGGCCCTGCCGGGCACGTGGTCGGCGAGATCGGCGAGATCCCGGGAGGTGGCGCGGCCGTCAGCGCTGCCACCTGCCTCCTCGGACGCCAGAACCGGCACCTCGGAGGGCCACCGGTCAGGGATGACTACTAGCCAACACCAGTCAGCCTTTGTCGTGCGGGTCGTCGTTGACCGTTTCGGGACTGTCGTTCAGGTTGGAGTTCACGTTTGGCGACCGAGCCGGTCAACGGCGTGGAGGCCTCGCTCATCCTGAGGCCGGGGACTGCACAGGCGTTGGGCTGCGGGGTGGCGCCCCCGCAGCGTGCCGTGCTGCATTGCGCGGGCCCCGGCCGGTGTGCTGATGCGCTGGCCGGGCAGTATGTGCCCAGCCATTTCCTGCTCGTGAGGGGTCGTCATGCGCTCCAGCTACCGCGCCGCGTCATCCGTGCTGTTCGCCGCCGTGTTCCTGGCGGGCTGCACCCCGGCCGCAACGAGTGGATCGACCGCGTCGCCGACCGGGACTTCGGCCACGAGGCCGTCGGGCACGGAGGCAGGCGGCGGCCCGGACCGGGCGATCGCGGTCGGGGCCGGCCCCCAGACCACCTACACCGTCCAGAAACAGCCCCCAGCGGGGAGTTGTCATCTCCGGTACGAGAAAGGGGAGCCGCTGGAGGACCCGACGTGCACGCCGGGTGCGATCTCTCCGGCGGTCACGCAGGCGAACCTGAAGTCCACGATCTGCCGCAAGGGCGGGTACACCTCCGGCATCCGGCCGTCCACGTCCGTCACCGGCAAGGAGAAAGCGCTGAACGCGGCCTCGTACGGCTACACGGGCTCCATGCGCGATGCTGAGTACGACCACCTGATCAGCCTGCAGCTCGGCGGCGACCCCAATGATCCCCGGAACCTGTGGGTCGAGCCGCCGGACCCGGGCCACAAGACGGGCGCCGGGGTCAACAACCGGAAGGACCCGGTGGAGACGAAACTGCACACCGCGGTCTGCGCCAACAAGATCACCCTCGCCGCCGCTCAGCGCGCGATCGTCACCGACTGGACTACTGCGCTCAGCACGCTCGGCCTCGGCTGAGACACGGCGCAGGGTAGCCGAGCAGGCAATCGCTTCGGCTGGGGCGACTTCAGCGGCGGACAGCGCGCCGGGGGCGCCGACTTCGCCAAAACCGGACTCGTCGCCGACCCCCTCAACCAGCCTCCGCTAGAGCTCCGGTGTCGTCGAGGGCCACAACAGCAAGATCAAGATGCTGAAGAGGCACGACCGAGCCAACTTCGACCTACTCCGCAAGCGGGTCCTCTCCAGCGCGCGAGGCCGTTCATGATCGCGGTTTCGGTGTCCCTCCGTGGCCCCGGGCACTGAAAGCGATCCAGAACCCGGGTTCGCCGACGCCGACACTGGATGGCGCACCCTGACGGCTTCTGGGCACGGGCCCACGCGGACTGTCCTCGTCAGTCGCCGATGGTCCACCAGGGCGGCCCGCGCTGCCTGTGGGACAGGCTGGAGGGGATCCGCGACCGTCTCAACACGGTTGGCGAACTGCCCGTCTACGGCGCCGTGGTCGCGATCACCCTCGACGGCGAGACCGCCCTCTCCAGCGGCCGTGGTCAGTCACGCTGTAACGAAGCCCGGGCACGTTCCGTTCCTTTTCCCGTGCCCCTTGCAGCGGCTTCGCGCGCCGCCGGTGTCAGCCGATTCCGGTCACCGAGAGTGCGGTTGTCCAGTTGTTGCGGATGGCGGAGCGGGCGGCGGAGAGGGCGATCGTGCCCTTGCATACGGCGTTCTTCAGCTTCGTCTCCACGCCGTCCTTGGTCGTCGCGGTCTTGGTTCCCGCGTAGGGCTCGGGCCACAGGTTCCCCGGGTCGCGGGGCGCGCCGCCGAGCTCGAGGGGGACGAGGTGGTCCTCTTCGTAGTCGGCCATCGCGGTGTCCGCGTAGCCGTAGTCGATGATGCCCTGCGCCTTGAGGGGGTTGGTGTAGGAGGTGGGCGGCCGCACCGTGGCGGTCCAGCCGGAGACGCAGATCGTGGAGCCGATCGTCGACTGGGTGACGTCCGGGTTGTAGGCGCCGGGGGTGCAGGACGCATCGGGGAGCGGAAGGCGTGACTGGGAGCAGGTGGAGGCGAAGGCGGGCGTGGAGGTCGTGCCGATGATGAGGCCAGCGGCGGCGAGGGTGAGGGCGGAGGTGCCGGCGGCGATGTGTGTGAGGGGGCGCATGGGGTCTCCGACTGTTCGCCCCGGCGGGTGTCCCGGGGATGGGGACATGACAGCGCACGGCGGGGCTACGCGGGTAGACCTCGAGAGGTGAAATCTGTGTATGCAGGCAGTTGACGTCTGATCAACTCCCGTCGGCTCGACGGCAGTCGCCGTGCACATTGCGGATGTCCACATCTGGCTCCAGCATGCGGAGCCGGTACCTCGCCGTCCGGCACACCGACACCGCTGCACGGAGCCCCCTGGCCTGAGGAAGCGGCCGGGGGCTCCACGCAGCTGGTGGTCAGCGGTACCAGTACTTGACGCCCCGGTGGTGCGAGCAGGTGCCCCGGAAGCTGGCGCTGTAGGAGTAGATGCCGTCCTTGCACTTCGCCGTCGCCCCGCGCGGATGAGAGGAGTTCGCCTTGCACACACCCGTCGTGTGCCGGGTGCACGACGCAGCCGCAGCATCGGTGGCAACAGGGGTGGGCTCCTCCTGGCGGAGGAGCCCACTTCGGGGATGTGCGAGGGGTTATTCCGTGCGCAGGCCTTCCGGGCGCATCATCCGCAGCAGCGGCGGCAGGCTGAGCAGCGTGACCACGCCGACCACGGCCGCGCCCACGCCGGTCATGGTCAGGACGCTCGCCCAGTCCATGGCCACCGGTGTACGGGTCATCTTCAGCAGCACCGAGCCGAGGGTGATACCCACCGTTGTGGCCAGTATGAGGCCGAGTCCGACCGGGAGGGCCGTCTGCCACAGCACGGACAGGCTGAGCGTGCGGCGCCGGGTGCCGAAAGCGACCAGCGCGGAGAGCAGCTTCCTGCGCTCGCGCAGCTGTTCCAGCTGGGAGACCAGCAGACTCGCGCCGATCAGTGCCAGCACGAAGGCGGAACCGACGAACAGGCCGGTGCGGATGGAGGTGTACTTGGCGTCCTCCTGGGTCGCCGACCAGCTGTAGGTGCGTGCCAGGGGGTCGATCCGGGTGACGACGTTGCGTATGTACTCCCGTGAGTCCGGCACCGACGGGTCCAGACGCAGGTAGACCCCGTCCGAGAACAACGCGGGCGCGGCCTTGGCGGGCAGGGCGGCGGGGGTGACCAGCAGACCGTTGGCGTCCTGCAGTGAGTCCTTGCGCGCGTCCACCACCCGCACGTTCGCCGGAACGGTCCAGGGCACCTCGATGCCGCGTTCGGTGGCATCGTCGTACGACGGGTCGATGTAGAGCTGCCGACCGGGCTTCACCACGGCGATTTCGTCAGCGTTGCTGGGGGAGGTGTAGTGGCTCCTCGTTCGCGTTATGAACACGTCGCCGTCCTTGCAGGAGGGAAGCGTGGCGAGTTCGCGCAGGGCAGTGCAGTTACCCACGGTTAGGCCGTTGCTGTTCTTCGGGTTGCGACGCGCGTCCCCGTACTCCAAGGTGGCCGGGGCCACTGCGGCCCGTACCCCCTTGGTGCCGGTGAATTCGCGCTCGACACCGGACAGTGGCTTGCGATCGCTGAAGTCGACCTGCATCTGGACTCGGCCAGGGTCCTTGCCGGTGGCCTTGGTGTACTGGCTCTGTGTTCCCGTGAACAGCATCTGCAGGGCGATGGCTCCGGCCACGGCGACGGCGATGCCGTTGACCATGCGTGCGGCGGTTCCGCTGCTCAGCTGCAGCCGCCGTACCGCGAGCTGCCAGGACAGCGCGCCCTTGCCGAGGCGGACGACGACCGCCTCCACAACCCAGGGGAGCAGCGCGGTGATGCCGATCAGCAGCAGCAGCACGCCGCCGATGACGAGGTACTGGTTGAAGCCGCCGCTCTTGCGGCCCTTGCCGATCATCGGGTAGAGCATCGCGAGGCCGGCCAGCGGCGGCAGCAGCCGCCACCACAGCCGGCGGCGGCGCTGCTTGGCCGCGCGCACGACGCCAAGCGGTTCCACCACCACGCCGCGCATCGCGAGCAGCGTGACGAGTACGGCGGCGGCCGGGATCGCCACCGCGACCAGCGCGGCGAGCGCGGGGGAGGGATCGAGGTAGCTGGGCCAGACGCTCACGCCCAGCACCTCGGTGGAGCCCAGCGCCTGACGGCCGAGGAGGAAGAAGCCGGTGCCGATGACCAGGCCGAGCAGGGCTCCGGCGAGTGCTTCGCCCGCCGCGATCCGCCGGGTCATGCGGCTGTCCGAGCCGACCAGGCGCAGCGCGGCCAGCCGGCGGTCGCGGCGCTCGCCGCCGAAGCGGACGGCGGCGGCGATGAACACGGCGACCGGGGTCAGCAGCACCACGAACACGACCAGGACCATGAGCAGCAGCACCGGGTCGGTCTTCTCGGGCGTCGAGTCCGGGTGGCCATACTCGGTCAGCCGGTGCACCGGGGAGAAGTCCGTGAGTTTCAGCCCCGAGGCGCCCGCGTAGTAGGCCAGTTCGTGGGAGCCGATGAGTCCGCTCTCGCCGATCGTGCCGGTGATCTTGTAGGGCAGGCGTTCCCGCAGCAGCTTGGCGTCGTCCGAGGCGAGCAGGTCCTTGAGCGCGGGGGAGACCACCATCTCGCCCTTGCCCGGGAAAGCGTCGACTCCCGGGGGCAGCGGCGCCCGCTTGCCCTCGGGTTCGACGAACCGGCCGAGGATGTCGTCGTCGTGCCAGGTGGTGTCGGCTTGGGCGATCAGGAAGGTGTTGTCGGCCTTGGGCGGGACTTTCTGGGAGTACACGTTGGCGTAGCGGGCGTCCTCCACCCGGGTGCGGGCGGCGAAGACGTTGGGCAGGGCGGTGCACAGCAGGAGCAGTGCCACGCCGAGGCCGACGCCGACTGCGGTCAGCGTCATCCGGACCCAGCCCTCGCGGCCGCCGGTGACGGCGAAGCGGGCCCCCATGACCAGGTCTCTGGCCCACTGGCGAGGACTCATACGGCGCGCTCCATGTCGCGGGACTGGCCGTCGCGGACGACGATCTCGCGGTCGGCGTAGGCGGCCACGCGTGCCTCGTGGGTGACGAGGACGACGGCGGCGTTGGTCGAGCGGGCCGCTTCGGTCAGCAGTTCCATCACGCGTTCGCCGTTGAAGGAGTCGAGCGCGCCGGTGGGTTCGTCCGCGAACAGCAGGCGCGGTCCGGTGACCAACGCGCGGGCCACGGCAACGCGCTGGCCCTGGCCGCCGGAGACCTCGCCGGGACGCTTGGCCTTGAGGTCGTCGACCTCCAGGCGCTCCATCCAGCCGAGCGCGGTCCGCTCCGCGTCCTTGCGGGAGGAGCCGTTCAACCGCAGCGGCAGGGCGACGTTCTCCACACAGGTCAGCTCGGGCACCAGCTGACCGAACTGGAACACGAACCCGAACCCGGAGCGGCGCAGCGCGCTGCGCTGGGCATCGCTCATCTTCGTCAGTTCATGCCCGTTGTAGGTGATCGACCCGGAGTCGGGCGGCACGATCCCCGCGAGGCAGTGCAGCAGCGTGGACTTGCCGGACCCGGAGGGGCCCATGATGGCGACGACCTCGCCGGGGTGTATGGAGAACTCGGCGCCGTCCAGCGCGTGGGTCGGGCCGTACGCCTTGCGCAGGTCGTGCGCGGTGAGCAGGGAACCGGGGGGAGAAGTCGTCATCGGGTCACAGCCTCACGGAGTTTGTCGAGTCGGGCGGCGGTCAGCTCCAGCCAGCGCAGGTCGGCTTCCAGGTGGAACAGGGCGTGGTCGCAGATCAGCTGATCCGCCAGGTCGCCCTTGCGCTTGCGGTCGGTGAGGATCCGCATGCTGCGCAGATGCTCGGAGCGCTGGGTGTCGAGGACCTCGGCGGCGTCGCGCCGGGTGAGCAGGGCGAGGACGACCTTGGTGTAGAGGGTCGACTGGAGGTATTCCTCCGGCTTCTCCGGGGTCGCCAGCCACCGTTGTACGTCGGTGATGCCGGCGTCGGTGATCGTGTAGCGCTTGCGCTCGGGGCCGTCGCCCGCCTCGATCCCGTCGATCTCGACGAGCCCGTTCTTCAGCAGCCGGGACATCGTCGAGTAGACCTGGCCGTAGTGCAGCGGCCGGTCGTGACCGAACTTCTCGTCGAAGGCCCGCTTGAGGTCGTAACCGTGGCGCGGGCCGGACTCCAGGAGCCCTAAAAGGGTGTGACCGATGGACATGATCCGCACTATACACACCATGTATACGCGGCGTGTATACATGGTGTGTATACATCGAGTGTGCAGGTCGTGGCGGGGTGTACGACAGTGCAGGTGAGGGAGCCGGGAATTCCGATCGTCACGGTTCGGAAACAGGCAGTGAG
>NZ_JAODTZ010000106.1 GCF_025399795.1 Streptomyces rhizosphaerihabitans
CATGCCCGCCCCGTCGGCGGATCAGGAAGCGGCGGGTCCCGGTGTCGTGGAGGAGCGATGGAGGGATGGAGGGATGGAGGGATGGAGGGATGGAGGGATGGAGGGATGGAGGGATGGAGGGATGGAGGGATGGAGGCCAGGATGCACAATCCGATTCGGCTGTACATGTCGATGTCACTCGACGGCTACATCGCCGGGCCGGGTGATCGGCCAGGTCAGGAGCTCGGACGCGACGGCGGACGGCTTTTCAACTGGCTCGACGATCGGGAATCCGACGGTCCGAGCGGCCAGGTTTACCGCGAAGCGCTGGCGACCGGCGCGGTGATTTCCGGCCGACGGACCTTCGAACTCGCCGGGCGCTGGCAGGGCGACCATCACGACGGCGTGCCGATCCTCGTCCTCACCCACCAGGTGGATGACGGGGACGTGCCACCCGGCCACGCGCGTTTCGTCACCGACGTCGAGGAATGCGCCCGTCAGGCTCGCGCTGCCGCCGGGGACCGGCCGGTCATGGTCCATGGGGCGGGGGCGGCCCAAGCGCTTCTCCGAGCCGGGCAGATGGACGAGATGGAGATCCACCTGGTGCAGGTCCTCCTCGGGGACGGTCGACGGCTGTTCGACCACCTCGGTGGTAATCACATCGAACTCGACCTCGTCCGACGGCTCGAGGATCGAGACGTCACGCACCTCCGCTACCAGGTGCGCCGACCCGGGGAGGCCGCATGAAGACGCTCTTCGTGGCCTACCGCGTCACCGATCTGGATCGCTCGCTCCATTTCTACACCGCTTTGGGCTACGTCGAGCTGGGCAGGGTCGAGGTCGGCGACGGGAGTCGCCTCGTGATCCTCAAGTTCCCCGGCGAACCGGCGGCCTCGCTCGAACTGGTCCACCGTCCCGCCGGCGGACGCGTCGACGTGGGCAGTGGAATCGACCACCTCGCGATCCAGGTGGACACGCTGACTGTCACCCTGAAAACGCTGGCCGAGGCCGGCCTGGAGCCGGAGCCTGTCCAGTATCCGGGCGGCCCTCACGGCCCGAAGACGTCGTGGCTCACGGACCCGGACGGGTACCGGATCGAGCTGGTGGAGTGGCCGTTCGGACATCCCGACGGCATCACCGCAGCAGACTTCTCCTGAGGTGGTCACGGTGAGCGGGGTGGCGATGCTCCCCTCGGCGCGGCCGCAGCGCAACGCGCAGCGTCATCCCCACCCCATCCACAGGTCTTGACGATTGCTCATGCCCGCAGCTTCCCAAGCTGTGAGTCCGACCACGCGTACGACCGCCGAACGTGGTGCGAGCACGTCTGACGTGTATGCCGCACACACCTCACAGGACCCCAGCAGACCCCAGGACAGACCCTGAGTTAGGCTCGCGGCCCTTGGCAGGGATCTGCCATCTACCTTGGGGGTTCGCGGGTATGTCCGTTTTTATCTCCGTACCGCGCAGAGCGAGGAGCGTGACGTTCGTGGCCGTACTGCTCGTGGGGGGATCGGTTGCCTGCGGAGGGGGTGCCAAGAGCGGTTCCGCGGTTGCAGACCCACCCAAGGTGACTCCCGCGGCGGCTGTGGCGAACGCGGGGAAGAACGCCGAGGACATCACGTCGCTCCGCTATCGGATCAGCGGGACCGTACCGGGGAAAGGCCACCTGAAGGCCGAGGCTTCCATGAACACGCAACCGCTGGCCATGAGTATGAAGATGACCGCTGCGGCCGTCCGGGGCGGGAACGCCCAGTTGGAGATCCGGTTCGTCGACAAGGTGATATATGTCGGCGGGAGTGCGATACGTCCCGAGAAGCTGAACGGCAAGAGCTGGCTCAGCGCTGAGCCGGCCGTGTGGGGACGCGGCGGAGTGGACAACCAGTCCTACGGCGTACTGCCCAGTCAGCTGCAGGTGAGCCCAACCGTGCAGTCCACGCTTCTGACCGGGTCCAAGGACCTGCGGCTGATCGGGACCGAGACAGTCGACGGCGCAAAGACCACACACTACAAAGGGACGGTTAACAGAAAGGGCTTGACCGGAGGGCGCCTCGATCAGTTCATACAGCTGGAAGTCTCCGACCCGCTCACCATGGACCTGTGGATAGACGGCGACCACCGCACCAAACAGTTCCGTATGCGGGCCGAGCACAATGACGACCTGGTCGGCACCGGAGACGGGCCGCTCGACCTGACCATCACCTTCCTCGACATCAATCAGCCCGTGACCATCGAATCGCCGCCGACCAAGGACACCACCCCACTCGCGCCCACCGACGCACAGGAAGGCTGAGCGGCACCTGGGTCGAGGAAAGCCCCTAGACGCTGGCCCGTCTCAGTTTCCGTCTCATTCAGCCCCGTTCACGACCGTTCAGGCGAGACCCACAACCCTCCCGGCGTAGACGACCGATCGGCCATGAACCCAGGTGAACGCTCCCGCACCCAACCCGCAGCCCCGCCACCACAGTTGAAAAGCGTGTTGGTCCAAGGCCTGGAGTGAAGCGACGGTTGTAAAACGAGTGCCGGCACATGGTCCATCGTCGAGGATGCCCTCATGAACAACGACCTGGTGGCGTTCCTCAAGGTGCGCCTGGACGAGGAGGCCGAACTGGCCCAGCGCTGCGAGGCGGCCGGATGTTGCGGGGGGGGTGGACCGCCCGCGGGGACACGGTCGGCTTCCGCCAGGTGGACCTCACCGGTTTCCATCCCTCAATCGCGCAACACGTGGCCCTGCACGACCCCGTCCGTGTGCTGCGCGAAGTCGAGGCCAAGCGGCGCGTACTGAACCGTCACAGGCTCAGCCCCGCCGAAGGCGACCCTGAGCGTCCCTGGGACGACCGTGATGACTGCCAGTTCGACGGCGACCTATGGCCATGTGACGACCTGCTCAGGTCCGCGTTGACTGTCACGATCAAGCCGTGGCCAACCTTCCGAAGACCGCAAGCCGCCTGGACGCCTTCATGGACCTGATGGGCCCAGTGATCGGCGTCATGCTGCTGGCTGTAGGCATTGAGACCTACCGCAACGGTGGATCCATGGGCTGGCCCATCGCGGGAGCGGTCCTGCTTGTGATCAATTCCTGGGTGGGCTGGCGCCGCCTCGCCAGGCGCCGGAATCCGATCCCCTCGCCGTAGCGACGCCACGCAGCCGCCAGTTTCTGACATCCACGACTGACTGTGAGGATGCCGGACGGGGGTGCGGTCCGGGGACGAAACCCCGGAGGACCGGGAGATCGACCCCTCGACCAGGCGGCAGCGCTTCAACCGCACCGAGCACCTGAGGCAGATACCGCCGGACACCCATGCCGGCCGCCGTCTCAAGGGCTTCCGCCAGGACAGCGAGTCCCAGCACTCCCGCTTCGACCAGAGCCACCCCCCACAAGAGAGTCCCTGTCTCCGGGGCCGACGCGGTCCTGCCGATCTGCATCGGGGATCACGTCCCGGACCCGGTCCGCCGGTGAACGTCACTTCGGCATGCGAAGCCTCTGGTGGAGACGGTTCCCTCGATCGAAAACTCATCCACCAGAGGCTTCACCCGCCTGCCAGGCCGACATCGCATCCCGCCAGGCGAGTTGGAGCCGACCATGCTCTGGTGATCACAGGTGGGAGCGGCGGCCGGCCGGGCTGCCCGTTGCGCTGGACCGCCCGGCCGGACCGGGTGTCTACCGGACGTCGTAGGCGCGGGTGATGGTCTGGGTGACCGCGTTGCCGTTGGCGTCGGTGAAGGTGGCCTTCGTCATGACCTGCTTGCCGGCGGCGCCGGTGTGGTCGAGGACGGCCGTCCACTTGCCGCCCCGCCGCTGGGTCGGCGCCTGGGTCCAGGTGGTGCCGCCGTCGTAGGAGTAGGACAGCGAGGCCTCCGTGATCGCGCCCGGGGTGTACCCGGCGTGGCCCTCGACCGACAGGCCGACCCTGATGCCGCTCTGCGCCGGCAGGGTGTTCATGCCGTCCACCGGCAGGTCGTACGCCGGGGCGAGGATCGGCAGACCGCGGGAGTAGACGTCCGGCTCCCGGTGGGAGCGGAAGCTCCACGTGGTGGTGACAGCGGTGGAGCGCAGCCAGTTCCGGTCCGAGGAGGGGATCTTCTCCAGGTTCTGGGTGAGCTCGTACGCGGAGTCCTCGTCCGGCACCTGGAACACGCCGTACGGGTCGTAACTGCTGCCGATCTGCTCACCGTTGCGCTTCAGCACCAGGTTGCCGAGGTCGCCGAACGATCCGCCGTAGGACCAGTGGTCGCCGGAGCCGTCGACCCAGAGCGCGTTCTGGAATCCGATCAGGTCGCCCTGCCGCTCGGCGGACAGCATCAGCTTGCCGTCGGCGTCGCGCGGCGCGGCAGGCCGCAGGGGGCCGCCGTACCACTCCTGCGCGCTGCGCTGTCCGGCCCGGTAGGTGCGCTCCTGGTCGCCCATGAACGCGGCGAACGGGAAGCTGGTCATCGCGCCGTGGTACCAGGCGTCGTCGCCGGTCGTGTAGTAGGCGGTGCGGGTACCGGGCACATGGACCCCGCCGAACGGGCTGACGGTGATGTAGTCGCTGTCACCCCCGGAAGGGCGGACGAACAGTGCGTCGAGGTAGTCGCCTTCCTTGCCCATGGCCTTCCACGTCTCGGCGACCTGGGCGAGCCTGGAGTCCTTGGGCTTGTAGACCTGATCGGAGTACAGCGGACCCCGGGTCGGGTACGACAGGTTGTAGACGTAGGACGCCCCGTCCTGGGAGCCGATCGCCCGCCAGGTGGGCCGGAACTCGAAGGTGCCGTTCGTGGCACGTCCGTCGATGTCCGCGTAGACCTTCTGGACGCTCTTGCCGATCACGACCGAGCCGGCCATCAGCCAGGTGTCGTCCCATATGCGGCTGTAGCTGAACGTGGTGCTGTCCACCGTCGAAGGCCGGTCGGTGTGCAGGCTCAGCTGGTGGGCCTTGCGGGCGTCGAGGACGACGGTGGTGTCACGGGTGATCCGCAGCTGCGGCTGCGCGAGGTAACTGACCGACTCGGCCGCGTTGTTCGCGTCGTACGACACCACGAAACTGCTGAGAGCGTAGTCGCCCGGGCGCACGCTGTACGTCTGGTCGGCCGCACCCGCGTTGGTACGGCGCTCGCCCTTGTCGATGTCGAGCTTGACGAGGTCCAGGGAGGAGGAGCCGGCCGCGGGCTTGCCGTTGCGGTCGATGACCTTGACCCGCAGCGTGACCGTCTCCGGCTGGACGTAGAGCGTGACGGGCACGGAGACGTGCACACCTTCGCCGGTGGCCAGGATCCGGCCGGTGACCGCACCGTACTGGGCGTCCTTCAGACGGGCGGTGGGGTCGATCCGCAGCGGCACCCGAGCGGTGGCCCCCGCGGGGACCCTCACCTTGTCGTCCTCCAGCTGGACGATGCGGGAGTCGACGTCGCTGCCGTCGTTGCCGTGCACACCGCTGACCCTCAGTCTCAGGGTCAGATCGCGGCCGGTGGTGTTGGTGAACGGCACCCGCACGGTGGTGCGGTCCGAGGCGTCCTGCGGCCAGTTGTAGCTGCCGGCCTGGACGGCGGGCGCGGAGAGCACCTTCTGGTGCACCGCGGCGAACACGTCGAGGACACCGGCGCCGGTCTCGTCGGCTCCGGCGACCTTGCCGCCGGTGCGGGCGGAGGCGACCAGGGCGGCCTTGATCTGCTGCGCGGTCCAGTCCGGGTGGGCCTGGCGGACGACGGCCGCGGCGCCCGCGACATGCGGGGTGGCCATGGAGGTGCCGGACATCGTCCGGTAGGCGTAGACGCCCCGTCCGCCCGCGTTGGCCGCCGATATGTCGACGCCGGGGGCGGCGATCTCGGGCTTGAGAGTGTGGGTGACGGCGACCGGACCGCGGCTGGAGAACTGCGCCGTGGTGTCGTCGCGGTCCACGGCACCGACGGTCAGCACGCCGGGCACACAACCGGGCGAGGAAACGGTCTCAGTGCCCGAACCGGCGTTGCCGGCGGCGATGACGAACAGGGTGTGGGTGTTCTGCGAGAGCTGCTGCGCGGCCTGGGCCACCGGGTCGGCGCAGTCGCCGATCGCAGCACTGCCCAGGCTCATGGAGACGACATCCGCCTGCTGGTCGACGGCCCACTGCATACCCGCGATGACCCAGGAGTCCTGGCCGTAGCCCTGGTCGTTGAGGACCTTGCCGATGAGCAGGGAGGTACCGGGGGCGACGCCCTTCTTGCGGCCGTCACTGGCCGCTCCGGACCCGCCGACCGTGGAAGCGGTGTGAGTGCCGTGACCCACCTGGTCGTCGGTGGTCTTGGAGTTCGTGAAGTTCTCGGATGCGGCGACCCGGCCCACCAGGTCCGGGTGCTCGGCGTCCACGCCCGTGTCCAGCACGGCGACCTTGGTGCCCTTGCCGTCGTAGCCGGCCGCCCAGGCCTCCGGCGCGTGCACCTGCGCGGTGGACCGGTCCAGCGTGGCCTCGACCTTGCCGTCCAGCCACAGCTTCTTCAGTGTGGAGGCGGAACGTGAGCGGGCGTTGGTGATGTCCTGCCAGAAGGTGGCGGCCGTGTCCTTGCCGGCCTTGAGCGCGACGCCGTCCACAGTCGGGAGGCTCAGGCCCCGCTCGGCCCCGCGGGGGGCCGCCGGCGCGCTGCCGGCGAGGTTCACACTGTTCTGGTACGTGGCGATCAGCGGCAGCGTGTCGGTATGTGCGTCGTCGTATCCCTGGCGGATGAGCCCGGTGACGTTGAACAGCTGCTCGTCGACCTTGCCCTCGGCGATCGCCCGGGAGGCGTCCTCCGGGTAGACGTAGAGGTCCTTGCCCATCTGAAAGGTCTGCACGATCGGCTGTGCGCCGTCCTCGCGGGGCAGGACGGCCGCGGAGCTGTGACCCGACAGGTCCGTGGTCACCAGTACCTTGTCGCCGGTGACGAGCGTGACCGACACCTGCTTGCCGCCCGCCGCCGTGGTCCCACCGCCGACGACGGGCCTCTTCCCCGAGGCACCGTCGGACGGCGTGTCCGCCGCCGCCCCGGAAGGCAGGACCGCGGTGACAGTCAGGACGGCGACGGTCGCCGCGCCCAAGGCCGTACGCGTTATGGAGCGCATGGATCTCCCCACTGGATACCGTGAACATGTCAGGCTGTAGCTGGAGCCTGCCATGCATACGGACCTGCGAGGGACGCCGCGCGTGACGGGTTTCCCGCATGTCGGTTTCCCGTCACGCGGTCGCATCCGGCGGCTCGTCGGCTCGGTGGGGCTTGGGGCCCGGCAGGTGCAGGTACGCCCGCGTGCCCTTCGCCGCGATCATCCGGGCGAGCATCGGCCCGGCGGGTCAGAACCAGCCCGCACGTGCGGCGTGCCACCCGAGCTGCAGACGCGAATCAGCTCCGGCAAGGTCCATCAGACGGCGCGTCCGCCGCTCCACGGTGCGTATCGAGAGACCGAGTTGGGAGGCCACCCGCCGGTCGGAGACCCCCGCCAGCAACAGGGCGAGGACCTCCAGTTCCCCCTCGGTCGGCTGCTGATCGGCTGTCGGCTTCGCGCGCACACCCGTGGCGGTGGTGTACAGCGGACGGGCCTGGGCCCATTCCTTCTCGAAGAGATGGACCAGGGCCGTCAGCAGGCCACTGCGGTGCACCACGATGGCGCTCGGCTCACCGCCGGAGTCCGCCATGTCCAGCGGCACCATGGCACGCTCCCGGTCCGACACGACCATCTTCAGCGGCAGCGAGTCGACCAGACGAAGCTCGAGACCCGCCGCGATGGCCTCCCTCACATCCCTGCCCACGTCGGGACCGTCGAGATAGTCCTTGGCCGCCACGACCCGGAAGGCGACTCCGCGGTCCAGCGCGGAACTCTCCGACATGTCGGTGTCCTCGCGCGGTACCGCGATGGGCTCCCCGACGAGGAAGACGAGCAACTCCCGCTGAGCACCGCGCTGCAGTTGATGGAACCGGTGCGCGACCTGCTCCACGCCGACGACCACCTCCATGACGCTGCCCGCAGGATGCGCTGCGGTGCTGCGGTACTGCTCGGTCAGCATCGCGAACGCGGTCTCGGCCCGCTGAAGCGCGTTGCGCTGCTCGACGAGGAACGGGGCCAGGGCCACCGAGGGCGGGGTGATCCGGTAGCGGGCGGACGGCCGGCCGGCCCCGCGGCCGGCCACGTCAGGTGCCCCGCTCCCGGCCTCGGCGGCGATCACCACCAGACCACGTGCCGACAGGTCGAGCAGGATGCGGGTGGTCTCGGGCTCCTCGAATCCGGTCTGCCGGGCGAGGTCGTGCGCGGAGGCTGTCGGGCGAGCGAGCAGTGCGGTGTAGACAGCCTCTTCGGCCGGTCCCAATCCCAACGCCTGAAGCATCCAGCTCCCCTCGCGGGCGGCCGCCGTGTCTGCCCCTTGGTGCAGCTCAAACGCACCGAGCGGATCTTTCTCGGCCGACCCTATCCCACCGCCGGAAGTCACCCTGGGCTGCTGCCTGTTGCGCACCCACCTGGGACGCTCGGACCGGCCTCCCGGGTGGAAGACGCCGGTGCACCGTTCCTAGAGACTGAGCGGGAGTGAGTCCTGTTGCCAGAACCCTTGCTCAGTCGAACGCCCCGGACGGTGTTGGGCGTTCTGGTTGCCTGCGTTCGCTCCGCGTCCGGGCGGCACGGATCGTGTCCGTGGTCCGGGAATGCGGGGGCAGGGTCCCTCACGCCCCGGGGAGCCCGGTCGGGCCTGGACGGTCCGATGCCCGTACCCATCACGCTGGTGGGTACGGGGCGGTGCCGTCCGTCGCCGGATCGGATGCCCCAGGGCGCGCCTTCCGATCGCCACGGCGGCAGCGTCGTGGCGGGTGGTGGTGCGTTTGCTGGTGGTGAGGGGTTTTTGCCAGTGCTGGGCGCCCCAGCGGGAGGTGTAGGCGGGGTCGACGGCGACCAGCGGGATGCCGAGTTCGGTGGCCATCGATACCAGGCGGGCGCGCAGCCGGGCGACGGGCATGCCGGAGATCAGCTTGCGGAACTTCTTTCGGCGGCCGTGTTTTTCCCGGCTGGTCTCGGCGGTGAAGTCGAGGTCCTCGACGGCGATCGCCAAATGGTGGCGGGTGGCCCAGTGCAGCAGGCGGGTCAGCGCGTGGCGTACCTGGGCGTCGCGGTGGTCGGCGGTGCCGGACAGGTCGTAGTCGAAGCGGCGCGGGACGCCGACCGGATTGCCATGCACGTCCAGCCGCCAGGCGGCCAGGTGATCGGCGTTCGTGTCGACACCGATCAGGCCACCGGCCCGCACGGCGGTCAGGGGCACGGCCTGGGCGGGTGGGAGGGTCCAGGATGCGGTCAGATACCAGCGGTTGCGCTGGTGTCTTCGTGGATGCGGTAGGCCACCGCCCGGTTCGCCCCGACCCGGTCCCGCCATGTCTCGCCCCGGTGTGCGAACGACACTCGCGCGGTGAGGACGTAACGGCCGTGCGGGGCGTTGGAGAGGTGGGCGAGCGGGGCCGGGAGTTTGATGCTGACCTGCCCGTCGGGGCCGACGCGGATGGTCTCGTTGCCGTACCGCTTCCCGGACTCGCCGTCCGCCTGCACAAACCGGCGCGACGCCTGCCACCGCACCCGCCATTGTTCCTCGGTGAGCCGGGCCTGTTCCAGGTGATGGCGAGTGTTCAGCAGCCGTTTCCCGCCCCGCACCACCCGCACCCGCCCGGCCGCCCAGTCGGCCCGCGCCCGCTCCAGCCGGTCCTCCAACACGTACAGCCGACGCGTCTTGGCATGCCACTCCCGCCGACTGCGATATCCACCCGCCGCCCGCTTCGAACCCCTCTCGCCGAGCGGCAATGACAGCCGGTGCCGGATCGTGCCGACCCCGGCCTCGAGCTGCCGGATGTGCGCGGCCTGGCCGCGCCGGGCCAACGCCCACAGGTCATGCGTGGCCTTCGTCAACGACCCCGCCCACCGCGACGACGACAGCCCGCTCAGCTCGCGCTTGCGCGACGCCCAGCTTTCGTTGTCGTGCTCCAGACCGACCGCACACCGCAACTTGAGATCCCCCGACGCCAGCGAACCCAGATGGTCACCGACCAGCCGCAGCACCCTCTCGTCCTGCGCGGTCAGGCCCCTGAGCCGGTCCCGGACCGCCACACCCGACGGGCCGGGCACCACGAACGACGCCCCCACCTTTCGCAACCCACCCGCACCGCCCAACCCGCTCACCCCCGACCCGAACACCCCGCGAACATCCCTCACCCCACCCAACGACCACCACCCACACAGGTCACCCCTTCGAGACAAGAACTCCCGTTCCCGCTTGCGCTCTTATGCGGATGAACGTCGTCGACACTCACCCATGCACGCCCAAACACCCTCACGCGCAGTCAAAGGGCAGCAGGTGCCACCCCCCCTCAGGGAGTGACCGCCGGCGCCGGGACAGCTACGCGGAAGCCCTGGGTTCCGAGGTGTACCTGCTGCGGCACGTGCATCATCAGGCCGAAGAGGACGGCCTGGTTCGACACTTCACGGCCCGGGTCCTGCGGCCGGCCGTGCGTGGTGGACGCACGCCGGTCGCGGGACCCGGGTTCCCTGCGTCGTCAATCACTTCGTTCGTGTCCGGCGAGGCTGCGCGAGCATGCCCGGCAACCCGGTCGGCAGCCCGCTCGCCGCCTCGCGGACCACGGCAGGCAGGGGGCGAACTCGGGTGGGCCGGCAGGACCCC
>NZ_JAODTZ010000107.1 GCF_025399795.1 Streptomyces rhizosphaerihabitans
CACTGCCGCTGTCGCAACGCACCTACACCTGCACCACGTGCAAAACCGTGTCCCCCAGGGACAAGAACTCCGCCCGCGTGATGCTTGTCCGGGCCGGTCTCGACCCGGCTGGCGTTGAGGGTGTAAGACCTCCTGGAGCGCTGCTCCAGGAGGCGGCCTGAGCCAGGAATCCCCTCCCTTCAGGGAGGGGAGGTTTCAATTCGACATGATGAAGTCCAGGGCGACGCCGGAAGCGGTCGTCCAGTAGGTGACGAGCTGACCGTCGTCCGCGTAGAGCGTGCTGACGGGCATGGGGACGTCGATTGCCTTGCCCGCGATGCTGCCGGGTGTGCTGCCCTGGAGGGTGAGGGTGATGCTCTTCGCCTCGTACTCGTCCCTGGCGCCGCCGGCGACGAGCAGAGCGGCGTATGCCTCCTGGCCCGGAGCGAGGGTGACGGGTACCCCCGGGGTCGGGTCGCTGTCCTTGATCACGGGCGTGTTCCGGGTGCCGTCACCGAGCCGCACGAGCGGGTAGCGGTAGAGGTTGCACTTCTTGGTGCCGGCGTTCTGGACGGTGAGGACGAGGTGCCTGGCGTCCCGCTCCTTCACCGCCGACACCCCGAGCTCCGTCTGGGAGCACGCGGCGATCGTCTCCTTGCCGCCACCGCCGGTGCTGCCACCACTGCCCGCGGTGCCACCACTGCCGCCCGTGCCACTGCTGCTCGTGCCGCTCGTGCCGCCCGTGCTGCCGGCGCTGCTCGTGCGCCCACCGCTGCTCGTGCTGCCACCGCTCCCCGCGCTGCTGCCACTGCTCCCGGCGCTGCTGGCACCGCTCCCGGCCCCATCGCCGCCGCCCGTGTTGCCCGAAGCACCGCCCGGCTTCGCCGAAGCCGTCGCACTCGGCTGGGCCGAGGACTTGGAGCTGTCCGAACCTTCGGCCGCGCCCGGATCGCACGCCGTGGTCGCGAGCAGCGCCGCGGCCGCCGCGGCCCCGAGGGCATAGGACTTCCAGCCCCTAGGGCTCTTGTGGTTCCTGCGGGCAGGCGTGTTCATGGTGTCCCCGTTTCCTTTTCCGATCCGTATGGAGGTCGCACGCGCCGACGGCCGGGCACCCACCCTGGGAATCCGCCCTGGGCATCCGCCCGTCCTGAGTGCATGAGGACATGGGTGTCCCCCGTGGACGGGCGGGCCGGGGTGTCGGCGCTGCCGAGCGGACGACGTGCTCAGCCGGTGCGACAGCCACAGCATGGGATTCCTCGCGGGCCTGGGACAACAGCCGCCCGCCAACCTGGGACGATGGAACCATCCCACCCCAGATGACCTGCGGAAACGCGGAAGCCTGGGATGCCGTGCCGGGATGCGAGGACCCCCCGGCCGCCCCTCACCCGCGCAGGTCCACCCGTACCGTCAGCAGCCCCGTCCCGATCAGCCGTACCGCCGCGCTGTTGCCCCGGGGCAGGGTGCGCAGCCGGGCCACCGGGTCGTCGTCCGGGAGGAGGTGCGCCGTGCCCTCGTGCCAGCGGCCGCGGAGCCGCACCCGCACCCTCGGGTCCGCCTGGATGTTGCGTATGTACTGCGACCGTTCCCCGAACTCCGAGACCAGCCAGAAGGCGTCACCGACGCGGCGGCCGCCGAGCGGGGTGCGCCGGGGCAGGCCGGAGACACGGCCGGTGGTCTCCAGGAGCGTCTGGAACGGCATCCGGCGCGCGAACGGGTTGGCGAGGTACCGCTGGAAGGCGGTCGTGGTGCGGAACCTGAGGTCGGTGAGGCGGGCCATGGTCGGTGGGGCTCCTGTCCGGGCTGGTTTGTGGCACAAGGGAGTTGTTTCAATGGTCCCCGATGTCGCGCGACAGGAGCAGGTGGCTGCGGATGCGGGTTGTGACCTGGAACCTCTGGTGGCGGTTCGGGCCCTGGGAAGAGCGGCAGAAAGCCGTCCTGGCCGTGCTGCGCGAGCTGCGGCCCGACGTCGTCGGGTTGCAGGAGGTCTGGGAGTGCGGCGGCCAGAACCTCGCCGGGTGGCTCGCGGACGAGCTCGGAATGCACTGGACCTGGGCGGCCTCCGATGCCTCGGACCGCTGGCAGCGGCGGATCGGGGACACCACGGTCGACATCGGCAACGCCGTGCTGAGCCGCTGGCCGGTGGTGGCGCAGGAGGTGCTGCGGCTGCCCGCACCCGAAGAGCTGTACGACGGACGGCTCGCCCTTCACGCCCGCCTGGCCACGCCCACCCACGAGGTGCCCTTCTTCACCACCCACCTCACCTCGGCCGTCCACGCCTCGGGCGTACGCCGCGAACAGGTCACCGCCCTCGCGGAGTTCGTCGCCGCGCACCGGAGCGGAACCGACTTCCCCCCGGTCGTCACGGGCGACTTCAACGCCTGGCCGGACTCCGACGAGATCCGCCTGTTCGGGGGATACAAGACGTCCCCCGCGGTTCCCGGACAGGTCTTCCTCGACGCCTGGGAGTACGCCGACCCGATGGCACCCTGGGCCACCTGGGACCCGGCGAACGCCCATGTCGGCCCGCACAGCCCCGCCGCGCGCATCGACTACGTCCACGTCGGCCCGCCCGGCCCCGGCGGCCTCGGGCACGTCCGGTCCGTACGGCGGGCGGGGGACGGGCCGGTCGGCGGGGTGTGGCCCTCGGACCACGCGGCCGTCGTGGCCGACCTGTCCCTCCCTCCGGGCGGTCAGGACACGACCTGAGGTCCTTCAGCGCGATCACCGTCGTCTACACGCACACCCCAGGGCTGGGAGTGACCGTCGTTTACTACTTCCGCGATCCACTGGTCGTGGACTGACAGGCACGGATACGGCTCACGGGCGTCGGCTCCGTCACGCCCCCAGGAAGACCGGATTCGTGAACGCCGCCAGAGCCCCCGGCACCGGCCCCGCCGCCGTCTCGTGGCGCAGTTCCGCGCGGACGTACGCCGCGTAGGACGCCGTCGTACGCCACTCCACCGTGCCGGAGCCCGCGACCGGCAGCGGGTCGCTGGTGAACAGCGTGCCCTGGTCGGTGACGAAACGGACCGTGCAGCGCGGGGCGCCGGAGGCCTCCAGGCGGACGGTGACCGGGGTGTCCGGAGCGACCCTCAACCGCTCCCCGATGCCCGCGTGTTCGCCTTTGGCGCCGGACACCGAGAAGGAGAGGGAGACCAGCTTCGACTCCGCGATGTAGGAGCGGCCCGCGCGGAGGCCCTCCTGGATGGCCTCGCGGGTCAGGTCGTCGGCGAGGACGACCGTCTGCGGGCTGCCGACCGGGTCGGGGTCGCGGTGCGCGTCGCTGTTGCCCATGGCCGGGAGCCAGTCATGTCCCCCGCGCACGGAGGCGACCAGCATGTTGTCCCAGTCGGCGAGGGCGATCTCGTCGTCCGGGGTGTACGGGCCGTTCCACACCTCGACCGCGTCCGCCTCGCCGAAGCCGAACTTCCAGCCGCAGCCGACGCAGGTGGCGTGCGGATGGGCCGGCACCACGAGGCCGCCGGCGCCGCGGATACGGCGCGCGAACCGGCCGAACCGGTTGTCGCGGGCCCGGTAGCGCCAGTCGACGAAGGTGCCGGGCTCCGTGCCGAGCGCCAGCACGTGCCCGTTGCGCGTGGTGACCTCCTCGCCGAGCATGATCAGCAGATCGTCCCCCGCCTGGTCCGCCCAGTGCGGGTGCGAGGAATGCGTGTTGTGGTCCGAGGAGTTGATGAAATCCAGGCCCGCCGCCCGCGCCAGCGCCGCGATCTCCGCGGGGGTACGGCGGCCGTCCGAGTACCAGGAGTGCAGATGGCAGTCGCCGCGGTACCAGGCACGGCCGCGGCCCTTGGCGCGCGAGGGCGGGTACACCGGCTCCGGGGCCGCGGCCCCCTTGCCGTACGTCAGCGTGATGGTGACCTCGTACGCCAGTCCCTGCGGCGCCACCGTGTACGGGCCGAGCGCGATGTGCCAGGTGCCGGGGCGGACCGGGCCGGGGATGTACCCGGGTGTCGCGTCGTCGGAGCGGATGAAGAACTCCGTGCGCGCGCCGCCCGACCAGCCACGGAAGCCCCGGCCGCCCAGTTCCGTGCCGTGCTCGTCGAAGACGCCGATGTCCAGGGCGTTGCCCGCGGTGCCGGCCGGGACCGACGGCCTCTCGTAGGTGTAGGAGACCTTGATCTCCGCGACCCCGGCCGGTACCTCGACCGGGAGATACACGAAGTCGGGGGAGCCGGTGGGGAGGGTGCCGCGCACCGTCCTCGTCTCCTGGTCGTCCGCCGCTTCCGCGTGCGCACCGCTGGGGAAGGTCACGCTTCCCAACGTAAGCGCGGCCGCCGCTCCCGTCACGAACAGCGCGCGTCTGCCTATGCCGTGGTCGTCCTCACACATACTGCTGCTCCCCAGGATGTCGGGCGTGACAGTGACATGAGTGATGCGAAGTGTCACTTACCACTGTGGGAGCAGGTTGTGAACAGAGGTGCACGCCCGGGGAATCGGCGGCTTTCGGGCAGACCGACAGATGCCACGCGGTCCGAATGGGGCAGGCCCGCCGATACCTGATCACCTCGACCGTATGCTCGAAGGATGACGACCTCCGCTACGGGCGCGACTCCCGGATCCGGGCCGACGGCGAATTCCATGCGGCGTGCGCTCAGGCGCGCGCGGGACGGTGTCGCACTGGACGTGACCGAGGCGGCGGTGCTGCTCCAGGCCCGCGGCACGGACCTCGACGATCTGACCGCCTCCGCCGCGCGGGTGCGGGACGCGGGCCTGGAGGCGGCCGGCCGCCCCGGTGTCATCACGTACTCCAAGAGCGTCTTCGTCCCGCTGACCCGGCTGTGCCGCGACAAGTGCCACTACTGCACCTTCGTCACCGTCCCCGGCAAGCTGCGCCGGGCCGGCCACGGGATGTTCATGTCCCCGGACGAGGTCCTCGACATCGCCCGCCGGGGCGCCGAACTCGGCTGCAAGGAAGCACTGATCACCCTCGGCGACAAGCCGGAGGACCGCTGGCCCGAGGCCCGCGAGTGGCTGGACGCGCACGGCTACGACGACACGATCGCGTACGTACGGGCCATCTCGATCCGCATCCTGGAGGAGACGGGTCTGCTGCCGCACCTCAACCCGGGTGTCATGTCGTGGACCGACTTCCAGCGGCTGAAGCCCGTCGCCCCGTCGATGGGCATGATGCTGGAGACGACCGCGACCCGGCTGTGGTCCGAGCCCGGGGGCCCGCACCACGGCTCCCCGGACAAGGAGCCCGCCGTACGGCTGCGGGTCCTGGAGGACGCGGGCCGCTCCTCCGTCCCCTTCACCAGCGGGCTGCTGATCGGCATCGGCGAGACGTACGAGGAGCGCGCGGACTCGCTGTTCGCGCTGCGCCGCGTCTCCCGGGCCTATCACGGCATCCAGGAACTGATCATCCAGAACTTCCGGGCCAAGCCGGACACCGCGATGCGCGGGATGCCGGACGCGGAACTGGACGAGCTGATCGCCACCGTGGCAGTGGCCCGGCACATCATGGGGCCTGCCGCCTGCCTCCAGGCGCCGCCCAACCTGGTCGACAGCGAGTACGGCCGGCTCATCGGCGCCGGCATCGACGACTGGGGCGGGGTCTCGCCGCTGACCATCGACCACGTCAACCCCGAGCGCCCCTGGCCGCAGATCGAGCTGCTGCGCGAGCAGTCGGCCGAGGCGGGCTTCGAACTCCGTGAACGCCTCTGTGTCTACCCGGAGTTCGTGCAGCGCGGCGAACCCTGGCTGGACCCCCGCCTGCTGCCGCACGTACGGGCCCTGGCGGACCCGGAGACGGGCCTCGCGCTCCCGGACGCGGTCGTGGAGGGCCACCCCTGGCAGGAGCCCGAGGAGGCCTTCACGTCCTCCGGGCGCACCGACCTGCACCACACCATCGACACCGAGGGCCGCACCGGCGACCGCCGCGACGACTTCGACGCGGTGTACGGCGACTGGGAGGCCCTGCGGGAGGCCGCTGCCCCCGGCATGGTGCCGTCCAGGATCGACACGGACGTACGGGCCGCGCTGGCGACCGCGGCCGACGACCCGACGAAGCTGACCGACGACGAGGCCCTCGCGCTGCTGCACGCCGACGGTCCCGCCCTTGACGCCCTGTGCCGGATCGCCGACGACGTCCGCAGGGCGGCGGTCGGCGACGACGTCACGTACATCGTCACCCGCAACATCAACTTCACCAACGTCTGTTACACCGGCTGCCGCTTCTGCGCCTTCGCCCAGCGCCGCACCGACGCCGACGCCTACACCCTCTCCCTGGACCAGGTCGCGGACCGCGCCGCCCAGGCCTGGGACCTCGGCGCGGTCGAGGTGTGCATGCAGGGCGGCATCCACCCGGACCTGCCCGGCACGGCGTACTTCGACATCGCGAAGGCGGTCAAGGAACGCGTTCCCGGCATGCACGTCCACGCCTTCTCCCCGATGGAGGTGGTGAACGGAGCCACCCGCACCGGCCTGTCCATCCGCGAATGGCTGACGGCGGCCAAGGAAGCGGGCCTGGACACCATTCCCGGCACCGCCGCGGAGATCCTGGACGACGAGGTGCGCTGGGTCCTGACGAAGGGCAAACTGCCCGCAGCGACCTGGATCGAGGTGGTCACCACGGCCCACGAACTCGGCATCCGCTCCTCCTCCACCATGATGTACGGCCATGTCGACCAGCCCCGCCACTGGCTCGGCCACTTCCGCACGCTCTCCCGCATCCAGCAGCAGACGGGCGGCTTCACGGAGTTCGTGACCCTCCCCTTCATCCACACCAATGCCCCCGTCTACCTGGCCGGCATCGCCCGACCCGGCCCGACGACCCGCGACAACCGCGCGGTCATGGCGATGGCCCGCCTCCTGCTGCACCCGCACATCCCCAACATCCAGACCAGCTGGGTCAAGCTTGGCACCGAGGGCGCGGCGGAGATGCTCCGCTCCGGCGCCAACGACCTCGGCGGCACTCTGATGGAAGAGACCATCTCCCGTATGGCGGGCTCCAGTTACGGCTCCTACAAGTCGGTCAAGGACCTCATCGCGGTGGCCGAGGCGGCGGGCCGCCCGGCCAGGCCCCGCACGACGGTGTACGGCGAGGTCCCGGAGGAGCGGCAACGGACGGCGGCGGCCTCGGACGGGCACCTGCCGGAGCTGCTGCCGGTGCTGGAGTGAGGGGAAACCTGTTCTGATCTCCCCACGGCCCGCCGGAACCCAGGTTCCGGCGGGCCGTCCGGCTCCGGGCGGGCCCGTGTCCCGCCGGACGATCTGGGTCAGACTGGAGGGGCCGGTCCCGGGCGGGCCGGCGGTGTACGCGGTGTACCGGGGGAGAGGAAGGGCCATGGCTCGGGGGCGACCGTCGATGCAGGAGCTGATCGAGGGGCGGCGACGGCACGGGTTCGTCGGGCGCGGGGCCGAACGGGCCACGTTCCGCGCCAACTTCGAGCTGCCTCCCGAGGACGAACGGCACCGCTTCCTGTTCCACGTCCACGGCAACGCCGGTGTCGGCAAGACGTTCCTCGTCCGCGAGATGGAACAACTGGCACGTGAGCGCGGCGCGTTGACGGCCTACGTCGACGAGAGCGTCGGCAGTCTGCCCGAGGTCATGGCGGCGATGAGCCGTCAGTTCGCCGGGCAGGGATACCGGTTCAAGGAGCTGGACCGTCTGCTGGCGGCGTACCACGAGCGGCGGCACGAGGCGGAGGCCGCCGTCCTCACCCCGCAGGAGCCCGAGCGGAGCGGCCCCTCGGCGGGCAGCCTGACAGTGGCGCGGGCCGGCCTGGTGGGGCTGGGGATGGTGCCCGGGGTCGGCGCTCTCGCCGGAGCCCTGGACCCCGCCCAACTGGCCCAGGGCGCAGACAGGTTGCGAGCAGGACTCAGCGCACGCCTGCGCAACCAGGAGGACGTGCAACTGGTCCTGTCGCCGCAGGGCGTGCTCACCCCGGTCCTCGTCGGGGAGCTCCGCGAGGCGGCGTCCGCCGTACCGTGGACCGTCCTGTTCTTCGACACGTACGAGCGGACCGGACCGTTCCTCGACCCGTGGCTCCACGCGGTGATGACGACCCTCGAGCACGGCAGGCTGCCCGGCACGGTCATCGTGGTCACGGCCGGGCAGCGCCCCTTCGACACCTTCCGCTGGGGCGGTTTCACCGACTTCGTCACCGACCTGCCCCTCGGGCCGTTCACGGAGACCGAGGCGCGAGGGCTCCTCGCGGACAAGGGGGTCGTGTCGGAGCCCGTGGTCGAGGAGGTACTGCGCCTCACGGGCGGACTGCCCCTGCTGGTCTCGACCCTGGCCGAGCAGCGCCCGGCGGACCCCGAAGACGTCGGTGACCCCTCGGCCACGGCCGTCGAACGCTTCCTGAAGTGGGAACCGGACCCGGTCCGCCGGGCGGTGGCCCTCGCGTGCGCCCTTCCCCGGCGCCTCGACCTGGATGTGTTCCGGGCTGCCGTGGACTGCGCCGACGAGGACGCCGACGCCCTGTTCGGCTGGCTGCGCGGGCTGCCGTTCGTGGACGGCCGCGGCGACCGGGTCCGGTATCACGACCTGGTCCGTGAGCCGATGCTCCGGTTGCAGCGGCGCCACTCGCCACGCGGCTGGACCGAACGGCACGAGAGGCTCGCGGAGGTCTTCGCCCGCTGGCGTGCCGAGGCGGGGAACGGCCTGATCGCTCCCGACCAGGTGTGGAGGCACGAGCCGTGGCGGCTGCTGTTGCTGGAGGAGTCGTACCACCGGCTGTGCGCCCGGCCGCTCGCCGCGCTGGGTGACGCCCTGCGCGACATGGTCGAGGCCTGCCGCGTCGATCACGTCGTCGGGCGCGGCTGGGCCAGGTTGCTCCAGGAGGCCGGAGACGCGGCGGGCGACCCGGTCCTGCGCGACCTGGGCCGGGGACTGACCGAGGCCCTCGCGGACGACGAGGACGGGGTGGCCAGGGCGATGGATCTGCTGCTGGCCCGCCCCGCACTGCACGGCCCCGGGCGGGCCCTGGCGCACGGGGTGCGGGCCAGGGAACTGCGCAACGACGGGGAGTACGAGCGGGCCCTGGCCGAGTACGACCGGGCGATCGAGATCGATCCGGACGAGGCGCGCGTGCACCACGGCCGTGGCTTCACCCACCAGCTGCTCGGTGACTACCCGGCGGCGCTGGCCGCTTTCGACCGGGCGGACGAACTGCGGCCCGACACGGGGTGGATCATCGCGGAGCGTGCGGAGACACACCGTATGGCGGGAAGCTTCGAGGAAGCGATCGCGGACTTCGACCGGGCCGTCGCCCTCGACCCCACGAACGCCGACGCGCTGGCCTCCCGGGCGGCGTGCCGGCACGCCCTCGACCAGTTCGAGGCGGCCGGCGCCGACTTCGACCGGGCGCTGAGCATCGACGGGGCCGACCTGTGGACACTCGTCCGCAGGGCCCGGCTGCGCCGTGACACGGACGAGTGGGACAAGGCGTTCGCCGACCTGGACCGGGCGGCCCGCCTCGAGCCCGACTCCGCCTGGGTCGCCTCGGAACGGGGCGACGCCTACCGGCTCGCGGGCCGCTTCGAGGAGGCCGTCGCCGAACTCGGCCGGGCCATCGACCTCAGACCCGACTACGCCTCGGCCCTGGCGGGCCGCGGGGTGTCCCACCACGAGCTGGGCCACAGCGCGCAGGCGCTGGCCGACCTCGACCGTGCCGTCGCGTTGGAGCCGGACTACTCCTGGGCCCTGGTGATGCGGTCGCGGGTGAGGCGGCGGCTGGAGGACGGACCCGGCGTGTACGAGGACCTGCGGCGCGCGCTCGCGGCGAGTCCGGACGCCGACTGGATCGAGATCGAGCTGGGCAACGCCCACCGGCTCGACGACAGACACCAGGAGGCGATCTCCGTCTTCCGGCAGGTACTGGAACGGGAGCCCGACAACGCCTCGGCGCTCGGCTGCCTGGGGGCGGCCTACCGCGATCTCAAGGCCCACGCGGAGGCGCTGGGCTGGCTGGACCGGGCCCTGGCCGCCGACCCGGACTACGCCTACGCGTACGACCAGCGAGCGCGCGTCTTCCTGGCGACCGGGCGGACCGAGCGGGCCCTGGCCGACTGGGAACGCCGGATCGCCCTGGGCGGGGACGTGGACGCGGCACGCTACGAAGTCGTGGACACGCTGATCCACTGCGGCCGACGGGACGAGGCGATGGCCCGGCTGGCCGAGGCGGACCCGGCGCCGAGCCCGGACGACGCGCTCGTCCTGGACCGCGACTACTTGCGCGTCGAGGCCTTCCGGTACACCGGCCAGTGGGAGCGGGCCCGTCACCTCGCCGAGCGGCTTCGCGCGGCGGACGCGGCACCGGGCACGTTCCAGCTGGCGATGACCGAACTA
>NZ_JAODTZ010000108.1 GCF_025399795.1 Streptomyces rhizosphaerihabitans
GGCGCTCGTCGGGACGTACGACATCGTGCGCGCCGCGGTGGCGGCGGGCGCCGCCTGCGTGGCGGCCGAACTGCTGCTGCGGCACTGCACCCGGCGCTTCGGCGGTATCACCGGCGATGTGTTCGGGGGCCTCGCGGAGACGGCGGCGACGACCGCGCTCGTGGTTCTCTCGCTGGGCTGACCACCGTCGCCGCGCTCACGGGGCGGGCTCCAGGGCGTGCGGCAACGTGCCCCAGGGATGGTCCCCCACGCCGGGGACCGCGCAGTACAGGGCGGCCCCCCGCTCCCGTGCCGGCGTCGCCACGTCGACGTCGGCCGGTACCCCGTGGACGAGGTGACAGAGACTCGCCCCGGCACCCGTCCACGGCGGCGGGGGCCTCCTCCGGTAGGTGGCCCAGGTGCCCTCGAAGGTGACGAGGACGTCCGCGACACGGGCGTACGAAGGGTGCGGTGCCGTGCCGTGGTTGAGGACGAGGGTGCCGTGGCCCAGTCCCCGGACGGCCGTCGCCAGCCGCCGGTAGTAGCCGAACTCGCTTTCCACGGCGGCCGCTTGGTCGAGGAAGGCGCCGTCGGTGCCGTACCAGTCGCGGTGCCGGGTCAGTTCGCGCAGGACGTCCGCGAGCGGTCTGCGGCCGTAGTCGGTGTCGACGTACCCGAGCACCCGGACGTCGGCCGTGCGCAGGCGTCCGGCGACCGCCTCGAACGCCGGGTCGAGGCGGTCACCGGGTCCGCTGGCGGGGTTCAGCACCACGCCGTACAGCCGGGACGCGGCGGCGACGAGCGCGTCCCATTCGGCCGGGCGGACGGCGGGGTGTTCGTAGTACGGGACGAGGAGGGTCTTCGAAGTGCCGGGCGTACGGGCGACGTCGGGCTCACGGGCCGCGGCGAGGGCAGCGGGCGAGCCGTGCGCGCCGTGCGCGCCGGTGTCCGGCGGGTTCAGCGGGTTCACCGGTGGGCCGTCGCCTTTCCCAGCCGGGCGCAGACGAGCGCGGTCTGGGCGCCCGCCGCCGCGCCGTACACGATCAGGCCCACCCAGTGCGCGTCGCCCGTGTGGGTCGCCAGTGCCGCGGTCTGGGCGAGCGCGGCGGCGCAGACGACCGTGGCCGTGCCGGTGACGGCGCCGAAGGACTGGAGCAGCAGCCCGGTCCACATGACCACACCCAGCAGGAGCAGTCCGCCGAGCCGGACCCCGTCCGCCGCCGCGGGCGCGTGCGGCCACAGCGCGGAGGTGGCGAGGCCGAGCACGAGCAGCGCGGCGAGGTAGCCGGCCAGGCAGCGGACGAGCGCGCCGGCGGTGGCCCGCCGGAAACTCCTCGCCGACGTACTGGATCGCAGCCCGGCGAGGCTCCCGCTGCGGAACCGGAACAGCAGCCACTCGGCGGGGCCCATGCTGAGTGTCAGCGCCACCGCCGCCGGTGCGGCGACCGCCGTTCGGGCCCCTGTGAGGACGTCTCCGAGTGCCGCGTACAGCACGAGGACCCCGCTGCCCAGCCCGAACAGGGCGTACGGAACGGTTCCGGCGTTCCGACGCGGGGCGGACCGGCGGGCGCGCAGACGCGCGGCCACCGGTCCCAGGCGGGTCGGGGCGGCCCCGGGCTTCTCGCTGTCCGGCCGGCCCGCGGAGGCCGCCCGCGGCTCACCGGCCCGCCCGGACGGCTCGGCGCCGCCCCGCAGCTTCCCGTACGGCAGCAGCGCGAGAATCCCCGCGCCCCAGCTTCCCTCTCCCAGATCCCGTACCGCGGGCGCCACTTCGAGCAGGCCGAGCAGGGCGACCGCCGCCAGCGAGCCAAGGAGCAGGGCCACCCGAGCCGGATC
Source organism: Streptomyces rhizosphaerihabitans (assembly GCF_025399795.1). Lineage (GTDB taxonomy): Bacteria > Actinomycetota > Actinomycetes > Streptomycetales > Streptomycetaceae > Streptomyces > Streptomyces rhizosphaerihabitans. Next base: position 1,816 of record NZ_JAODTZ010000108.1, read on the forward strand.
AGGGACCGGGTGGAAAACGGTGACGGCCGCGCCCGCCGTCATGGGCGCCAGGGCGGCGAGCAGGGTGCGTTCCCTGCCCATCACCAGCAGAACGGTGGCCGCGCCCAGATAGCCGGACTGCCCGGCGGCGAAGGCGACGGCGCCCCGGCCGGCCGAACCCGCCGCCGCGAAGGCCACCAGGGAGCCGAGCAGGACACCGACCGGGGTCCCGACGAGCAGCGCGCGCCGGGCGGCGGCGCGGTCTCCCAGTCCCATCCAGGTGTACGCGCGGTGCGCGAGCCCCTGGTTCCAGGTCCAGCCGCACAGCGCCCCGGCGAGCATCGGAACGGTGCCGGCCGGAAGTCCGAACGCGCCCTTCGGCCCCGCGAGAAGCGGGGCGGCGAGGACGTAGCCGAGGCCTGGGAGGGCGAAGACGATGCCCCGCAGGAGGCAGCCGAGGAGACCGATCCGCCAGGGGTCGTGGGGCGGGCCCTCCGGTTCGGGATAGCCCCGGTCGACCCGCTCGAACAACTCCTCCGCCAGGGCGAAGGAGTTCGTGACGCCGTACCGTTCGCGGATCTGGTCGTCCGACAGGCCGTCGGACTCGAGGAGCGCGGCCACCTCGTCGGGGTGGACGGCGGCGGACACGAACTCCCCCAGGTTCTCGGCGAGTTCGTCGATCGGGTCGGACTGTGCCCGGCTCGTCGAGCGGCGCTGGCTCGGCACCAGGGGACGGGTGCCCTCACGGTCCCCGGGCTGCGTGCGCAGGGAGCCGCTCACCAGCCGGTCCCGTCCGTGGCGACGGCCTGGTACCAGGGGTCGCGCAGTTCGAGGGTCCAGTCGGCGACCGTCTCCACGGCGGGCTCGTACACCTCGGGCCGGCCCGCCAGTTCCTGGTAGACCGTCCTGAAGGCGTCGACGGAGCGGCGCAGAGTGAACCGGTCGATGACCCGCTGGCGGGACAACTCGCCCAGGTCAAGGCGTCGTTCGTCGTCGCGCAGCAGGGTGAGGGCGGCGGCGGCCATCTTCTCCGGCTCGCGCGGCGGGACGACGATGCCGGTGTCACCGACCGCCTCGCGGACCCCGCCCACATCCGTGGAGACCGTCGTACGGCCGCAGGACATCGCCTCGATGATCGAGAACGGGAAGCCCTCGGAGATGGAGGACAGCATGACGACGTGGCCGGCCGCGTAGGCGCGCCACACTTCGGTGATACGGCCCTCGAAGGTCAGCCCGTCGGTGACGCCCAGTTCGGCGGCGAGCTTCTCCAGGCGGGTCCGGTACGCCTCGCCGCCGGGCGGCACGGGACCGAACAACCGCAGCCGGGTGTCGGGCAGTTCGGCGCGCACCATGGCGTAGGCGCGCAGAAGCGTCTCCAGGTCCTTGATGGGATCGACCCGGCCGCACCAGGTGAGGGTGGGCACGGCGGGTTCGGGGCCGGCGTGCGGGAAGGCGTGCGGGTCGACGCCGTTGTAGACCGTGCGGATGCGGTCGCCGTCGGCGCCGCCGCGCTCCTCCCAGCGGCGGTTGTACTGGTTGCAGGGGGTGATGAGGTCGGCGGCGCGGTAGCCCAGGGAGTTCAGTTCGCGGTAGAAGCCGAGCATGAACGCCTTGACGGGCCAGCGCTGTTCGGCACCCCGGTAGCCGAGGTAGCGCTCACGCAGATAGATGCCGTGTTCGGTGAGCAGGAACGGGACCCCGTCCAGGTGGTGCGCGACGAGGGCGGGCAGTGTGGCGAGGCCGCTGCTGACCGCGTGGGCGACGGAGTCCTCGGGGATCCGGACGCCGAGCGGGCGCAGCGCGTGCTCCAGCAGGTCCGTCGCCGTGAGGGCGTCGTGCACGGTGGGCCGGGCAGCGGCCGTCGGCAGATGCGGCATCGTCCAGATCCACATCAGCGAGCGCAGCGCCGATTCGCTGCGCAGGGCGGCCGAGAGGCGTCCGTCGCGGGCGAGCCCGGCCAGTTCGTACAGGGCGTCGCCGAAGTCCTCGGGCGAGTCCGGGTCGAGGAAGGAGAGCAGAAAACGTTCGTAGGTCTCGGCGAAGCGGCGCAGGGCGCGGCCCAGTGGCGGCCGCGCGCGGCCGGGCCGTGGCCCCCAGGTCGGTACGCAGGTGTGCCGGTAGACGTTGGGCGGCAGCTCCCAGGTCACGGGTTCGCGGCCGCTGCCGGTGAGTGAGATGACGTGGAAGTCGACCTCCGGCATGCCCTTGACCAGTTGGTCGCACCAGGTGCTGACCCCGCCGTGGACATGTGGATAGGTGCCTTCGGTGAGCATGGTGACATGACGGCCGGTGCGCATCATGTGTGGTTCCCCCCTGGGACTGTTTCTTCCGGAGAGCCCCCCGGCCCCCGGTGCACGGCTCGCACGCGCACCCCGGCCGGTCGGACCGGGGTGCGCGTCGAGCCGCGGAACTGCCGTGCTTACGCGGGCAGGTTCAGCTTCACTGCGGACTGAAGGAGCTCCGGCTTGGTCCAGTCATTGCGCTGTCCCGCGTACGGCGTTCCGAACGCGGTGGTGCCGACCAGGAGTTGCTTCGTGGTCCCCTCGGGCACGGTCACCGGGATCTGGGTCCCGGACGGGGCCGTGACGGTGACGGTGTTGCCGACGCGGTAGGCCGTGACCCTGCCGCTCGCCAGGGCCGCCTGCCAGGCCGTACGGCGCTGCAGCTCGGTGCCGATCGCGCTCTGCCGGGGGTTCTGCAGCGGGGAGTTGTCCGCGTAGATGGCCTTGTAGTCGGAGAGCACCTTGTCCAGGACCGGGTACAGGATGCGGTCCTCGGCCAGGTTGGACTGGTGGACGTAGTGCGGGCGCGGGTCGTTGCCGATGGCGTGCCCGAGCGCGTTGCGCGCCTCCAGCGGGACGATGTACTCGGCGTAACCGGTGGCCGCGTTCAGCGGGGCCGGCAGGCAGGTGGACGTCGCGTTGTTCTCGCAGATGCCACTGCCGCCGTCGGCCTTCGAGGTGTAGATCCAGTTGTACTCGTCGGCCATCTCCTCGGCCTTGGCGGCGTTGTAGTAGACGTTCATCGGGTAGCGGGGAACGGTCAGCACGCTGTTGCCGACCGAACGCTGCTCGGGTTCACGGGAGTTGTCGGAACCGGTCCACTTGACACCGTTCGCGGAGAGGGCCCGCGCGAGGTTCGGGTTGTCGTCGGGCTGCTGGGGCAGCGTCCTGAGACCCGAGTGCTCGCCGGTCACCAGCTCGGTGCGGTCGGTGGAGAGGCCGTGGGAGGCCGCCCAGTTGTTGTTGTTCGAGATCTCCGCGGAGATCTCGGCCCGGCTCACGTACTCCGTCGAGCCGTCGTCGTTCTTCGAGCAGGTCCAGGGGACGGTCGTGGTGTCCTGGACGCAGCCGAGGAACAGGTGCGTGTAGGTGTGGTTCATCCAGCGGAACTTGGCCTTGTCGGCGAGCAGCCGGTCCGTGAGGGCGTCGGTGCCGCCGTTCTCGGTCTTCCACTCCTCGCCCGCGCCCGCGTTGAAGACCATGTCGAGCGTGAACCCGTGGTCGGCCTCCCACTGGGCGGCGTAGGCGGCGTCGTCCGCGGTCATCCGGATCGGCGTGGTGGTGTCCTCGCCGTTGCCGCCCGCGCAGTCGATGTCGCCGGGCGTGCAGTTGAGCCCGGAGTCCCAGCGGGCGTCGGGCGCGAAGACGTCGTCGACGTGGACGGAGAAGTAGTTCCTGCTCTGCCCGAGGTGCACGCCCTGCGTGAGCCATTCGACGATGCCGCGCGCGAGGACCTTGAACTGCTTCTGGTACTGGTTGTACGCGAAGGTGATCACGAGTTCGTTGCGCCCGTCGTGCGCGTACTGCCCGAGCATCGAACCGCCGATGGGCGCGTCCAGGTAGCTGGTGAACCCGTCCCTCGGGTGGGCCGCGTAGCCGTAGGTCTCCTGCACCGCCGGGTCGTTGTCCTCGAAGGTCAGCGGTCCGTCGAGGTAGCGGAACGGGCCGGCCGTGCCCGCCGCGGTGATCTGGGTGCGTGCGCCGTCCAGCACACCGGCCCAGCCGCCGTTCTGGTCGGTGTAGTCGAGACCGACCTCGGGGTGTGCCCAGGTGTAGGCGTCCACCTGGGGGATGCCGAACGTCTTTTCGTACGTCTCCAGTGCCGTCTGTTCGGCCGAACCCGGGCCGAACGGCGCCTCGTTCGGCAGGACGACGCCCTGGTACTTGGCGCGCGGGGCGCCGTTCACGGTGTCGCTCAGGAATGTCGCGCTGATGGTCGGTCGGCTCGCGTCACCCAGATTGACGGTGGTGTACGGGACACCGGAGTTCTTCAGCTCCGCGGTGATCGCCCCGACCTGGCCCGCGCCGTTGTCGACGACCAGGACCTTGAGATCGATCCGCGGCGTCGCTGCCGCGGATGCGCCGGGTGCCCCCACCCCCAGCGCCAGGAGTCCGGCGGCCCCCAGGACGGCGGCCGTCCCTCTCCACCGATGCAGACTCTGTGCCATATGTTGCGCCTCCCCCTCGGAGATCCCCCACGAGTGGAAACCGTGGGGAATCTGTGGAAATCGTGCAAAGCAGTGAGCGGCATGCCCACTGGACACGATGAGTGTGTCTCAGGTCACCGGGAGTGAGGGGCGGGAATCCAGCACGCCGCCACTTGTGGGTGAACGTCCGTAGAAATGAGCGAAACCCGACCCCGAGCGTAGGCTCGTCCCGGGTACTCGCCCGCCCTGCCAGGGGCCCCGGCAAGGACCGCCCCCGAGGACGGATCTAGGGTCAGCCGTCGGGCCCGGTCGACCCACCCCTCTCGGCCACACGAACTTCAATGGAAGCGGAGATCTCACCACCGTGACTGCTCTCACTCTCAGCACCGCCGCAGCGTCAGGTCTGCGGGCCGACGCGATCGTCGTCGGTGTCGCGAAGGGCCCCAAGGGCCCGGTCGTCGCACCGGGCGCCGAGGCCGTGGACAAGGCGTACGACGGCGGGCTCGCCGGAATCCTGGAGACCCTCGGAGCCTCCGGGTCCGAGGGCGAGGTGACCAAGCTGCCCGCGCCGTCCGGATTCAAGGCCCCCGTCGTGGTGGCCGTCGGCCTGGGAGCGGTCCCCGAGGAGGACGCCGGCTTCGACGCCGAGGCGCTGCGCCGCGCGGCCGGTGTCGCCGCCCGCGCGCTCGCCGGAGCCAAGAAGGCCGCCTTCGCGCTGCCGATCCAGGACGCCGCCGACGCCGGTGCCGTCGCCGAGGGCGCCCGCCTGGGCGCGTACGGCTTCGACGCCTACAAGGAGACCGGCCGGGGCGACGCGGCCAAGAGCGGCAAGGGTCCGCTCGGCGAGGTGACGCTGCTCGGCGGCAAGCCCCGGGACGCGGCGTACAAGGCGGCCATCGCGCGCGCCACCGCCGTGACCGAGGAACTCAACCGCGCCCGCGACCTCGTCAACACCCCGCCGAACGACCTCAACCCGGAGTCCTTCGCCGCCGTCGCCACCGCGGCCGGCAAGGAGCACGGCATCAAGGTGACGGTGCTCGACGAGAAGGCCCTGGCGAAGGGCGGCTACGGCGGCATCGTCGGCGTCGGCGCCGGAGCGGTCGCCGGTCCCCGCCTGGTGAAGCTGTCGTACACCTCCGCCAAGGCGACCAAGCACCTCGCCTTCGTCGGCAAGGGCATCACCTACGACTCGGGCGGCATCTCCCTGAAGCCCGCCGGGCACAACGAGACGATGAAGTGCGACATGGCCGGCGCCGCCGCGGTCTTCGCCGCCGTCGTCACCGCGGCCCGCCTCGGCCTGGAGGTCAACGTCACCGGCTGGCTCGCGCTCGCCGAGAACATGCCCTCCGGCTCCGCCACCCGTCCGGGTGACGTGCTGCGCATGTACAGCGGCAAGACCGTCGAGGTCCTCAACACCGACGCCGAGGGCCGGCTGGTCCTCGCGGACGCGCTGTGGAAGGCCTCCGAGGAGAAGCCGGACGCGATCGTCGACGTGGCGACCCTGACCGGCGCGATGGTGCTGGCGCTGGGCAACCGCACCTTCGGCGTGATGGCCAACGACGACGCGTTCCGTGCCTCGATCGTCGAGGCCGCCGAGGAGGTCGGCGAGGAGTCCTGGCCGATGCCGCTGCCCGAGCACCTGCGCAAGGGCATGGACTCCCCCACCGCCGACATGGCCAACATGGGCGAGCGCATGGGCGGCGGCCTGGTCGCCGGTCTGTTCCTGCGCGAGTTCGTGGGCGAGGGCATCACCTGGGCGCACCTGGACATCGCGGGCCCCGCGTTCAACGAGGCCGGCCCGTTCGGCTACACCCCCAAGGGCGGTACCGGTTCCGCGGTCCGCACGCTGGTCCGTCTCGCCGAGCTGACGGCGGCCGGCGACCTGGGCTGAGCCTTCGTACCGCGAGCGGCCCCGGGCGTTCCTCGCCCGGGGCCGCCCGTTCGGCCCTACGGAGGTTTCGCCCTCGACGAAATCCGCAGGTTCACCCGGCTCCGTACCCCCTCGACGTGATGGATCAGACGTCCTACACACCGGCCCGGCGTCTCGCTCGCCCTCGACAAGTGCGAAGATGGGTTCTCGGCAGGACAGGGCCCCCACCACAGGGCCGTAGAAAGAGCGGCCGGACACCAGCCGACCGACCGGTCAACCGCCCGTAAGGGACAAAGGTGCCCGGCGTTACGGCGCACATGCATGGAGGACGTGACGTGGCGAACGACGCCAGCACCGTTTTCGACCTAGTGATCCTCGGCGGCGGTAGCGGCGGTTACGCCGCGGCGCTGCGCGGAGCGCAGCTGGGCCTGGACGTCGCCCTGATCGAGAAGGACAAGGTCGGCGGTACCTGCCTGCACCGTGGGTGCATCCCCACGAAGGCCCTGCTGCACGCGGGCGAGATCGCCGACCAGGCCCGCGAGAGCGCGCAGTTCGGCGTCAAGGCCACCTTCGAGGGCATCGACGTACCCGCCGTCCACAAGTACAAGGACGGGGTCGTCTCGGGCCTGTACAAGGGTCTGCAGGGTCTCATCGCGTCCCGCAAGGTGACGTACATCGAGGGTGAGGGCCGTCTGTCCTCCCCGACCTCCGTCGACGTGAACGGGCAGCGCGTCCAGGGCCGCCACGTGCTCCTCGCGACCGGCTCCGTGCCGAAGTCGCTGCCGGGCCTGGAGATCGACGGCAACCGCGTCATCTCGTCCGACCACGCGCTCGTCCTGGACCGCGTGCCGCAGTCCGCGATCATCCTGGGCGGCGGTGTCATCGGCGTGGAGTTCGCCTCCGCGTGGAAGTCCTTCGGCGCCGACGTGACGATCATCGAGGGTCTCAAGCACCTCGCGCCCCTCGAGGACGAGAACTCCTCCAAGCTTCTTGAGCGCGCGTTCCGCAAGCGCGGCATCAAGTTCAACCTGGGCACCTTCTTCTCGAAGGCCGAGTACACCCAGAACGGCGTCAAGGTCACCCTCGCCGACGGCAAGGAGTTCGAGGCCGAGCTGCTGCTCGTCGCCGTCGGCCGCGGCCCGGTCTCGGCCGGTCTCGGCTACGAGGAGCAGGGCGTCGCGATGGACCGCGGCTACGTCCTGGTCGACGAGTACATGCGCACGAACGTCCCGACCATCTCCGCCGTGGGCGACCTCGTCCCGACGCTCCAGCTCGCCCACGTCGGCTTCGCCGAGGGCATGCTGGTCGCGGAGCGGCTGGCCGGTCTGAAGACCGTTCCGATCGACTACGACGGCGTCCCCCGCGTGACGTACTGCCACCCCGAGGTCGCCTCCGTGGGTATCACCGAGGCCAAGGCCAAGGAGATCTACGGTGCGGACAAGGTCGTCGCCCTGAAGTACAGCCTCGCGGGCAACGGCAAGAGCAAGATCCTCAACACCTCGGGCGAGATCAAGCTCGTCCAGGTGAAGGACGGTGCCGTGGTCGGCGTCCACATGGTCGGCGACCGCATGGGCGAGCAGGTCGGCGAAGCCCAGCTGATCTACAACTGGGAAGCGCTGCCCGCCGAGGTCGCTCAGCTCATCCACGCCCACCCGACGCAGAACGAGGCGCTCGGCGAGGCCCACCTCGCCCTCGCGGGCAAGCCGCTGCACGCGCACGACTGATCAGCCCCGGCCGGTCACCCGGCCGTCGGCTGCACCCAGTCCCCGCGTCGAGCCGGGCGCGACGACGACCACAGACTTCCGCACCTTCCCCTAGCTCTCGATCCCGATCGAGCAGGGGAGACCCCAATAAGGAGCAACAGAAACCATGCCGGTTTCCGTAACCCTTCCGGCACTCGGTGAGAGCGTCACCGAGGGCACTGTCACCCGCTGGCTGAAGGCCGAGGGCGAGCGCGTCGAGGCCGACGAGCCGCTGCTGGAGGTGTCGACGGACAAGGTCGACACCGAGATCCCCTCTCCCGCCGCCGGCATCCTGGCATCCATCAAGGTCGCCGAGGACGAGACCGTCGAGGTCGGCGCCGAGCTGGCCGTCATCGACGACGGCACGGGCGCGCCCGCCGCCGC
>NZ_JAODTZ010000109.1 GCF_025399795.1 Streptomyces rhizosphaerihabitans
ACCGCGGCTGCACCGGCTCCGGCACGCGACCCTGACCGCCCCACCCCTACCCGGACCGCACCCGCACCCGCACCCGCACCCGCACTCGCACTCGCACTCGCACTCGCACCCGCAGCCGGGGCTGCATCCGCATCTGCACTCGCACCCGCACCCGCTCCCGGGACCGCACCAGGCCGGCACCCGCGCCGGGCCGCGCGCGTCCCGCACGCCGGATTCCTGGCACCGACCCACCGACCCACCGACCTGCTGACCCTCCGGCGCGAGAGGGGCGATCCTTGGAGGCATCCACCATGACCAGTGAGCCGACGGCACCTCTTGGCGCCCACCCGGACATCCTCGGCGAGCTCACGGCCGTGCTGGCCGGTGTCGTGCACGCCGACCCCGACCGGATCGACCCCTCACAGCCCTTCCCCGTCCTTGGTCTGGACTCCCTGCTCACCGTCGAGTTCATCACCGCCATCGCCCGCCGCTTCGGCGTCAGGATCGCCGGCGCGGCTCTCTACGAGCACCCCACGCCGGCCCTCCTCGCCCGCCACCTGGCAGCCGTCCGCCACGGCGGCGGCGAGGCCCCCGCTGTTCAGGACCCGGGTGCCTCGGCCGCGGTGCTGCAGGTGCTGCGCGGGCAGCTGGCGCGGATGCTGCACTGCGACCCGTGGGAGATCGACGGCGGTGCCGGCTTCGCCGAGCTGGGCATCGACTCCATCCTGGCGGCCGATTTCGCCGCCGGCGTCAACCGGGCCTACGGCCTGAGCGAAGGCCCCGTCACCGTCCACGAGCACCCCAGCCTCGCGGCCATGGCCTCCTACGTCGCCTCCCGCACCCGGGACGTGCCGGGTGCGGCGGCACCGGACACCGGCGGCGCACCGCCCGCGGCGGGAGCGGGACAAGAACCACCGCCCGCCGCCGGAGCGGGGCAAGAGCCTGTGCCCGGCGCCGGAGCGGGGCAGCGACCGCCGCCCGTGGCGGGAGCGGGGCCCGAGCCTGCGGCCGTGGCGGGAGCGAAGCGGGGCCCGCTGTCCCAGGACGAGATGATCGCGCTCCTCGACGCGGTGCGCGGTGAGCGGATCGGCGTCGACGAGGCCGCCGCACTCCTGGCCGACCGCTCCGCCTGACCGAGGCCACCCTCTGGAGCACAGGCCCTCTGGAATGCAGGCCCTTGGAGCACAGCCTTCCGGAGCACAGCCTTCCGAAGTGCAGGCCCTCCTGGACGCAGCCCTCCTGGAGTGCAGGTCCTCATGAGGGTGCAGGCCCTTCCTGGAGCGCCGGCGGCTGTCCGCCCGCTCCGGTCCCCGGCGGCCCCGGGCCGCGACGTCGCGCCGTCCGCAGCAGGGCGGCGAACCGAGACGGACGAAACGGCATCATGACCATCACCGCACCGCAGTCCCGCAGCGCCCCAGGGTCACCGCAGCACGAGACGGTGGCCCCGGTGAAGCTGTGGCTGTGCCCCAACGACGCCCTCCCGCCCGCCGTCGCCACCATCCTGGCGGCACACTGGCTCGACGAGCGTGAACACAAGACCGCGGCCCGGTTCCTCTTCGAACGCGACCGCCGGCAGTACCTCGTCGCCCACATCCTGGTCCGCCGGGCGCTGGCGCTGGAGGCCGGCCTCGCCGAGGCCGAGCTGGTCATCTGGCGTTCCTCGCGCGACCGGCCCTTCCTGCAGCCGCTGCCCGGCGGCCTGCCCCGGGGCGGCGGCCACCTGGACTTCAACCTCTCCCACGCGGGCGGCTACAGCCTGCTCGGAATCGTCCGAACCCAGCGCATCGGAGTCGACGTCGAGGGCCTGGACCGGGAGGCGGGGGCCCTGGAGACCATCCTGACCACCTTCACCCCCGAGGAGCAGCGATGGGCCAGGAGCGTGCCCCCGGGACGGCAGCGGGACCGCCGGGTGCTCCGCCTGTGGACCCTGAAGGAGGCCTACACCAAGGCCCGCGGACTGGGACTCGGGCTGCCCTTCGACGAGTTCGCCTTCTCCCTGGCCCAGGACCGGGGAGTGCTCGCCTTCCGGCCGCCCGCCGACGACACCGCCGGGCACTGGCGGTTCCTGGAACTGGAGCCGGTGCCCGACGTGCTGGCCGCGGTGGCCCTGCCCGCCGACGGACAGGCAGCCCCGTACCTCGAACTGCACCACGGATTCCCCTGGGACCGGGCCGCCCCGCACACCATCACCCTGCCCGGGCCGGTGGGCGCACCGCACGGCTAGATGATCAATTCCAAGGGATCAGTGATCGTAAGCAGTCAGTGAGCGCAAGACGGGCTGGCCGGTGCGGTCGTTGTGCCAGATCGCGGCGGTCAGCGCGAGGATGCGCTGCATGATGCGGGCGATCACGCCACGCGGAGTGCGGCCTCGGTGCTCTTCGAGGTTGAGCTGGCCCTTGAAGGTCTCGTTGACCGACTCGATAACCTGCCGCAACGGCTTGAACAGCGGGGCACCAGACCGTTCCGGCTCGCCCTTGCGGGCCGGCCGCAGCAGCTGGATGTCCTGCTCGGCCAACTCGTGTTCGAAGTCGCGGCCGAAGTAGTTCTTGTCGCCGATCAGTGTCTGCCCAGGCCGGGCGGCGGCCAGGTCCGATTCGGCGGCGAGCAGGTCCAGCAGGGTCTCGCGTTCGTTGGCCTTGGCGCCGGTCAGGGCGAAGGCGATCAGCAGGCCCTGCAAGGTGCACACCAGGTGCAGGCGAAGGCCCCAAAAGAAACGGCTGTGACTGGCGCAGTACCCGTACTCGGCCCATCCGGCCAGGTCGGAACGCTTGACGGTCTCGCGAGAACGTCCGCACTCCACCGGCGTGGAATCCACGATCCACACGTCGTCGCTCCATACAGAGGTGTCGATGGCCAGCAGTCGGGTCACCCGCCGCAGCAGCTCGGTGGCCTTGCGCAGCCGCTTGTTGTAGCCGGGCTGCTTCGGCAGATACGGGAAGAGATTGCCGTAAGTGACAGTGCGCGTAGCGAAGCCACTTGGCCTCGGATGTGAAGCCCAGCATGGCCTGCATCATCGCCAGCGTGACCAGCTCGGCATCGGTCAGCTGCGGAGCGATCCCGACCATCGGACGCCAGGGCGCCAGATGCGGTGACGCCTTCAACAGGTCGTCGGTCTTCACATAAAGTGCGGTCGCGAGGGACTCCAACTCCGTCTTCACCCACCGATGCTGGACTCCCTCGCCTTTGCGTGGGGAGCCGCGGGCGGTTGTCGGTTCACGGTCGCTTTCCGTGATCGACGGCAGGTCATGGCCTGTAGGCCCGACGGCTGGAACTTGTGGGCCCGACGGTCGGAAGCTGGTGGTGCCGGCAGCACGTGGAGCGGGATACGTCGCGGGCGCGCACCACCTCGTTAGGCTCAGGATCCATGATCTTGCTCAGTGATCCCAAGGTGATCAATATCCCGGTGCAGGACTGCGGTGAACCTCTCGCAGAGATCGCCTCGGTCCCGGTGATTGTGCTGGACCCCCGGGAGCGAGACGAAGCAGGGGCATACGGCCGGGTCCGGATCGGCGTGCTTGAGCGTTTGCGCTCGGCATCGGAGATGCTTCCCGACGGCGTCAAGTTCCTCGTCATAGAAGGGCATCGCAGCAGCACCGAGCAGGCGCGGCGGTTTGCCCTCTACGAGGACCGCCTACGCCGCTCCGGCATCACCGACCCCGTCGACCTGCGGCGCCAGGCCAGCGCCTTCGTCTCCCCGGTCGAGGTGGCGCCACACTGCGCCGGCGCGGCCCTCGATCTAACGCTCGTTGATGCCGATGGCGTCGAGCTGGACATGGGGGGCGCTGTGAACGGCCACCGCACCGGAGACGAGAAGTACTGTCCGCTGGACGCCTCGGGGCTATCAGACCAAGCACGTCGCAATCGCGACATCCTGGCCCGAGCCATGAGCGGCGCTGGCTTCGTCAACTACCCCACCGAGTGGTGGCACTGGTCTTACGGCGACCGCTACTGGGCACTGATCAGCAAGGCTGACAGTGCTATCTACGGACCAGCCTGACCAACTTGAACCGCAGGAACGTCAGCAGACAGTCACCGGCACCCCCCCCTTGGAATCGATCATCTAGTACGGCAGCGATGCCTGCCGACGGGGCCGGGGTCCGCCGTGGCCCTCCTTGAGCGGTACGTGGACCTGAAGAACGAGTTTTCCGAACGTGTCCCGGAAACGGAGGAACGACTCCTGGAAACGCCGGCGAGGGACCAGTGGTGCACCGCACCGCACTGCATTCGCTCAGGGCTGCTCAGGACCGGGAGCGGGGCACCTCGAAGTAGGTTCCGTTCGAGAGAGCCGGTCGGATGTCCACTTGGAGAACCGTTCCGTACCGGGCGCGGACAGACGGCACGGCTTCAGGGTGCCGGGGGGTGATGTCGCACCGGGAGTACACGGTGGTCTCCGGGGGACAGACGGGCGTTTCCTCGCCCTCCACCTGGTGCGCAGGAGGCGTGGTTCCGGGGGGAGCCGTGTCCCATGCGACCGTCACATCTTCGTTCAGCGATTCCAGGGAGGGAGTGGACATCAGCCGCCCATCGGGCTCCACGCCCCGCATCCGCTGGTACATCAGCGCGTAGTCCATCGATCCCCCGGACGCACTCCCGGGGCCGTTGACATTGGGCTGCCACTGCACGATGTGCGCGGCGTCGATATGCCGCAGCACGTCGGTGACCTCGCCTTCGACCCCGAACACGGCACGCCCGCTCATCGAGCAGGTCAGCAGGGGGCCCGTGGCGGGCTCCAAGAGATTGCCGCCAGATGTGCCGCATCTGTCCTCGAACACCGTATGTCCGGGGTGCAGGCCCTCCACGTGGCTGAACGATGCCAGCAGCCCCCGGATATACACCTCCTGCGCGTGGCGCTTGCGCTGTGCGTCGGCTCCCAGAGCCTTGGCCCGCAGCTCACTGTCGGCGGGCGGTCCGGCGCATGCGGTGGCCGCCATCGCCATCAACACGCATCCCGCCATCAGCACACCAGCGCCCGGTCTCCGACGCGATCCCAATGCCCCGCCCCTCCCCGATACTTGACGTCTCTCGCCACACATTTCCCCGTCCCGTGCACGAGTGCATGAGTACGCGTACTCAAAGATCCGCGAGCAGCACCGGACGGTCCGTGACGGCGAACGCGGGGAAGTGCACCGCCGGTCCCCGCCTGTCCGGCTTGGGCGAGGGCCTGTACGGCCGAGAAGGATCAGCACGGACTTCGCCGTAGCCGCCTGGTACTGCAACGGTGCCTGCCGTGACTGCCGGCCGGTTCGGCCGTCGGTGCGGTCATGGGTGCGAGCGGCCTGGCCGTCCACCTCGTACTGTCCGGCTGTCCGGCCTCCCCGAAGTACCGCAGCTCCTCCGGCGTACCTCGGTGGCATCCTCCGCAGCCGCCCGCAGGGCGTCGCTGACCGTCGGGTCCGCCAGGACGCGGGCGAAGCGACACGGTCGTCCTCGGCCTGGGCGAGGCGGTGACCGGTCTCCAGGAAGGCGCGCAGAGCCTGCGGGCTGCCGCCGTCGCGGGCCTTGCCGGCCTCCCGGACGACCGCCCTGCCACTGTCCTCGTCCGCCAGACATGGGCGGCTTCCGGCCGGTCGGGCGCCGCTGCCGGGGTGTCCGGGCGCTGCCGCCGGGGGTGTCCGGGCGGGGCGGGGAAATAGGGAGCGTACGCGGCACCAGGTTATCCGCCGTCCCGTGGCCGGGACCGGAACCGAGAGTTCATTTCCAGCGCAGATACACGTCTCCTCGAGCACCGCGCAGACTTCACCGGACTTCTCCAAGGGTGCCCCGGCCTTCAGGCCGGGGAGGAACTTGGACTCCTGCGGAGCAGGACGGGGAAAGCCGAATCGCCGTCAGGGCGATTCGGCGTCTGCGGCAGCGGCGTCGCGCCCACTCTCAAGCCGGTGCAGGATCTCGGAGTTGAGGGACCGCCGGTTGGCTCTGGCCTGGTCGGTGAGCCAGCGGTGGAGGTCTGCGGGAATCCTGAGAGTGATCTTTGTTTCCTCATGCATGCCCCTACCATAGGGGTAGAGTGGTGGCATGACGGCCCTAAAGGAAGCCGAGGGCGCCGGGTGTGCCCGGTACACCTACCGGCTCCGTGTGTCGTCGACCGCCCGCACCGCCCTGGAAGCGGAGTGGGCGCGGTGCCGGTGGATCTGGAACGAATGCTGTGCCCGCTCGAAGAAGGCATACGCCGACGACGAGAAGTGCGGCCCGGCCCGCCTGGACAGGATGCTGACCGAGGCCCGCACGGCGAATGCGTGGCTGCGTCAGGGATCCTCGGTGCCGCAGCAGCAGATCATCCGCGACTTCGCCAAGTCCCGTGCCAAGGCGCTGAAGGACGTCAAGGCCCGGCTGCCGCAGTGCCGGCGCGCTGGGATGCCGAGGTACAAGAAGAAGCATGCCGCCGACCCGTCACTGAACTACACGCAGCGCGGGTTCCGCCTGAAGGACGGGCGCCTGCACCTCGCGGGCGGCATCGCCGTGACGGTCGTGTGGTCGCGGGATCTGCCCGAGCCGCCGTCCTCCGTCCGCGTCCACCGCGACAGCCTCGGCCACTGGTACGCCTCGTTCGTCGTCGCGACCACCACCAAGACCCTGCCCGCCACCGGGCGGGACATCGGCATCGACTGGGGCGTCAGGGAAACGGCCACCACCACCTCGGACGCCCACGACCTGCCGCACGCCCAGCACGGAAAGAACGCTGCGCAACGCCTGGCCCGCTACCAGCGGATGACGGCCCGCCGCAGGCCCAAGCGCGGCCAGGCCGGTTCGAAGGGCTACCGTGAAGCGAAGCGACAGACCGCGAAGCTCCACAGGAAGGTCGCCCGGCAGCGGCAGGACACCGGCCGCAAGTGGGCGAAGAAGGTCGTGCGCGACCACGACCGGCTGGCGGTCGAGGACTTCCGTCCGAAGTTCCTCGCCAAGACCACGATGGCCCGCAAGGCCGCCGACGCCGCGATCGGCGCGACCAAGCAGGCGCTGATCCACATGGCCCGCAAGCACGGCCGTGAACTGCACCTCGTCCACCCCGCGCACACCACGATGGACTGCGCACAGTGCGGAGCGAGAACCAAGCACGCACTGCCTCTCTCGGAACGAACCTACGCCTGCACCACGTGCGGAGCCGTGTCCCCCAGGGACAAGAACTCCGCCCGCGTGATGCTCGTCCGGGCTGGTCTCAACCCGGCTGGTGCCGATCGTGCAAGAGCTGCCGGACCGCCGGTCCGCAGCCAACGTGAGCCAGGAATCCCCCTCCTTTAGGAGGGGGAGGAGTCAAACAACACCCCAATTGGAGCGCCGCTGGAGGACCGCTACAGGAAATCGCTCAAGGGGCACGGACCCGGCTAGCGTGCTCGGCGGCGGAGATTTCCGGCCACCAAAGGGAACTGGACGAGGAACTCGACGAGGTGGGGAGGACACCATGAAGATTCAGGTTCTGGGTCCGTTGAGTGCCGAGGTCAACGGGGGATCGATCGTTCCGACGGCCGGCAAGCCGCGACAGATCCTGTCGCTGCTGGCGCTCTATCCGGGGCGGGTCATGCCCGTTCCCACCCTCATGGAAGAACTCTGGGGGACCGAGCTTCCGGCCAGCGCGCTGACGACCCTTCAGACGTACATACTCCAGTTACGCAGAAGGCTCGGCACCGCCATGGGCCCGGGCGCGCCGACCGGAGCGAAGGACATTCTCGCCACACGGCACGGCGGGTACCTGCTCCAGATCGACCAGAGCTGCGTCGACGTCAACCAGTACGAGGACCTGGCCCGCCAGGGCCAGAGCGCGTTCGAGGCGGGCGACAACAAGGTGTCCGCGGCGCGTTTTCGCGCGGCCCTCGACCTGTGGAGCGGGCCGCCGCTGGTCGACGTGAGACTCGGGCCGGTCCTCGACATCGAGGTGATGCGGCTGCAGGAGAGCCGGCTGGGCACCGTGGAACGGCGCATCGACGCCGACCTGCGGCTCGGCCGGCACGCGGAGCTGATCGCCGAGCTGACCGAGATGACCGCCCGCCATCCCCACCACGAGGGGCTGCACTGCCAGGCCATGCTGGCGATGTACCGGTCGGGCCGGCAGGCCACCGCGCTGGAGGTCTACCGCCGGCTGCGCATGCGCCTCATCGACGACCTGGGCGTGGAACCCTCCCCGCAGCTGCAGCGCATGCACCAGGCCGTGCTGGCCGTGGACCCGCAGCTGGACGTGCTGGCAGGGCCGCGCCGCACCTCGACGTTCGACCTGTTCGCGGCATAAGAGACGCCACCACCCGGCCCGCCCCCGGCGCGGCCCACCCCCATACCCCGCCCCGCCCCAGCGCACCGTCCCACCCCGCTGCACCGCCACCGCACGGCCGACGGCGGCCCGTCACCGACCCCCGGCCGGCGGCCCGTCACCGACCAGGCCGGCGGCCTGTCACCAGACCGCCGGACTGCCGGACCGCCGGAGCCGTCGAACCACCGTTCCCGGACGGCGGCGGTCCGGCCGTTTTCCGTGGCGGGGCTCAGGCGGCCGTCTGCAGCCGGGTCACCGTCTCCCACAGGACCGCCGGCGTGGCGAAGGTGTCCAGGGAGAGCGCCTCGTCCACGAAGCGGACCGCGTAGACGTTCTCCAGCGAGCCCAGCAGCTCCACCGCGCCCAGTGAGTCCAGACCCGAGAGCCTGAGGTCGGTGTCGGCCTCCAGCGGTTCGTCCGCGCTGAGGAACGGCAGGTACTCGCGCAGGAGTTCCTCGAACTTCTTGTCCCAAGCCATGGCTGACCTCACCCTTTGCATGTTGTCGGTTCACCGAAGGACGTCCTGGCCGTACGCCGTGGCGCGTACGTCGTGCGAGCGGGCGGCGTCATCGTCGCCTCCCCGGGCCGGCCGGGCGGAGCAGACGTGGCATGGCGCAACCGCGCGCCCGTCACCACGGCCACGCGCCCACCACGTCCGGCGCGCCCACCACGTCCGGCGCGTCCGCCATGTCCGGCGAGTCCGGCGCGTCCGCCACGGCCACCAGGTTCAGCGCGTCCGCCATGGCCACCACGTTCAGTGGGTCCGGCGGTGCGGCGCCCGGCTCCTTGCTTCCGGTGCCTGCGGTGCGGGGCAGCCGCGCGTCGGCCGGCCGGCCCGGCAGCAGAAGCAGCCGCCCCGGTGGCCGGGGGTTCTCACTGCCGGGGCGGCCCTGGTGCGGCACGCCGGGCACCGCGGGCGGGGCGGCGGGCACAGGCCCGGCGGCGGTCGGGCCGAACTGCCGGGTGACCTGGGCGAGCCGGACCGCCAGGGCCTGGTGCCGCACGGTGTCCGGGCACAGCCGGTGGGCCGCCTCCAGCAGGTCGAGGGCGGCGCGGCCGTCGTCCCCGGCGAGCCGGCGCTCGGCCGCCTCGCGCAGCAGGTCCATCTCCTCGTCGGTGGCCGACCAGACGGCGGCGGACCGGGCGGCGGCCAGCAGGTGTCCGGCGGCCTGCGCCGAATGTTCGTGGCGGTGCAGCAGCCGGGCCGCCCGGCGGTGCAGCGCGACCAGGCCGGCGGGGGACAGGGCGCCGAGGACCGGGGCCCGCACGGCGGGGTGCGCGACACCGGCGGTGCCGAGCAGGCCCGCCCCGTGCAGAGCGGCCAGGCCCCACCGGACGGCGGGCACCGCGAGGCCGGCCAGCTCCGCGATCCGCTCCGGTGCGGCGGCCTCGTCCAGCAGCACGGCGGCCCGGGCGACGGCCGCGGCGGTGGGGCCCGCGCGGTGCAGGCAGGCGTGTACGGCACGGGCGAAGGGCCCGTCGGCGCCCGGGAACGGGAATGGGAACGGGGCAGGGGCGGCAGGGGGA
>NZ_JAODTZ010000110.1 GCF_025399795.1 Streptomyces rhizosphaerihabitans
GGCCGTGGCCAGAAGCATCGAGGACACTGTCCGCGAGCGCGGACTGACTCTCCTCATGGGCTCCTCCACGGACGACCCCGAGCGCGAACGCGTCCTGACGGACAAGTTCCTCGCCCGCCGCGTCAGCATCCTGATCGTCGTGCCGTCCGTCGGCGCCGACCACTCCCACCTCAAGACCCATCGCGCGGCGGGCCTGCCCGTGATCTTCCTCGACCGCCCGGGAGTGGACCTCGCCACGGACAGCATCGTCAGCTCCAACCGGGCCGGAGCCCATGACGGTGTCGCCCACCTCATCACCCACGGGCACCAGCGGATCGGCTTCGTCGGAGACCTTCCCGAGAAGCTGTACACCCGCCGTGAACGCCTGGCCGGATATCGCTCGGCCTTGCAGAAAGCCGGACTCCCCTACGACCGCTCACTGGTCACCAACGCCCACGACCAGCAGGGCGCCGCGACCGCGACCTCCCAGCTCCTCGACCAGGCCGACCCCCCCACCGCCCTGTTCGCCGGCAACAACATCATGGCGCTCGGCATCGTCGCCGAACTGGCCCGCACCAAACGCAAGCACGTAGCCATCGTCGCCTTCGACGACCTGGTACTAGCCGAAGCCCTTGAACCGGCCCTGACCGTCGTCGCCCAGGACCCCGAAGAGATCGGCAGAACGGCAGCGACCACCGCCCTGAACCGACTCGACGGCGACCACTCCCGCGCCCGCACCGTCACCGTCCCCACCAGACTGATCATTCGAGGCTCGGGCGAGCAACTCGCCCCAAGGCCGTAGGCGGCTTAGGGCGTGCAGATCTTTAACTCGTAGCTTTCCGCTTGGTGGTTCGTTGGGATGGCATGAGCGGGGCGGACGAGCAACGGGACGTGCTGGCGGCGAAGTTCGAGGCGATTTTGCCGCATCTCAACGAGCGGCAGCGTCGTCTGCTGATAGGGGCAGAGGCTCGAGCACTTGGGCACGGTGGGATCAAAGCGATTGCCCGGGCCGCCGGTGTCCGCGAGGGCACGGTGTCGCTGGGTGTGCGGGAACTCGACTGTGGTGAGGGTCCGTTGGGACGGGTCCGCAGAGCTGACGGCGGCCGCAAACGCGTCGTCGACCTCAACCCGGCTCTTCGGGCAGCGCTCCTGGCCCTCGTCGAACCCGACGTCCGCGGGGACCCCATGTCACCGCTGCGCTGGACCACCAAATCCACCCGCAAGCTCGCCGGGGAACTGACCCGTCAGGGTCACAAAGTTGGCGCGGACACGGTGGGTGACCTGCTCCGCGAGGAGGGTTTCAGCCTGCAGAGCAACGCCAAGACCCTGGAGGGCAAGCAGCATCCCGACCGGGACGCCCAGTTCCGCTATCTCAACGAACAGGCCCGCCGGCACCAGGACGGCGGGGAGCCTGTGATCAGTGTGGACACGAAGAAGAAGGAACTGGTCGGCCCGTTCAAGAACAACGGCCGCGAATGGGAGCCCAGAGGCGAACCGGTACGCGTCGACACCCACGACTTCCCCGACCGCGAGCTGGGCAGGGCCGTGCCCTACGGCATCTACGACGTCGCCGCGAACACCGGCTGGGTCAACGTGGGCACCGACCACGACACCGCCGCGTTCGCCGTCGAATCCATCCGCCGCTGGTGGAACGGAGCCGGGCGGGCCGCCTATCCGACGGCCGGCAGACTGCTGATCACCGCCGACGCGGGCGGCTCCAACGGCTATCGCACCCGCACCTGGAAGACCGAACTCGCCCGGTTCGCCGCCGAGAGCGGCCTGGCGATCACCGTCTGCCACCTGCCTCCCGGAACATCGAAATGGAACCGGATCGAGCACCGGCTGTTCTCCCACATCACCATGAACTGGCGCGGAAGGCCCCTGACCAGCCACGAAGTCATCGTCCAGAGCATCGCCGCGACCACCACCAAAAGCGGTCTGACCGTGCACGCCGAACTCGACACCAACTGCTACCCCACCGGCATCCAGGTCAGCGACGGCGAGATCGCCGCTCTTCCGATCGCACGGCACCGCTTCCACGGCGACTGGAACTACACCCTCCACCCCCAGCACCCGCCAGACACCACGGCTGCCAACAGCACGTCAGACCGGACCATGGCGAAGAATCCACATGGCCTGTCCCGGCACTCACTGCAGGACCCCGAACTGACCGGCATGCCCCGCCAACGACTCAACAAGCTCATCGAAGTGCTGACACCTGCGCTGGAGGCTCAATGCGAGCAGGTACTCCGCACACGCCGCGGCCACGAACGCCTGGTCGCCCCCGGCACAGGAGCCAAAACCAAGCTCACCCCGGCCGACCGCATCCTGGCCACCGTGCTCCACCTGCGCAAACTCGCCACCATGGACCTCCTCGGCCAGCTCTTCGGAGTCACCGCCATGACCATCAGCCGAGCGAGTCAGGAAGTCCGCCCACTGCTCGAAGCACACGGCCACCGCATCAGTGCCTCCACCGCCCGCTTCCGCACACCAGCCGACGTCACCACATTCCTCGCTACCGAGCCCACCCAAACCAAGATCAAAAAGACGAGTTAAAGATCTGCACGCCCTTAGTGCAGCGCCTGATCACCACCCACGCAGGTCGCACGTCCGTACGTGCCACTCGAACGTGCGGCTACGGCCGGGCCACGACCGTCACAGCCTGATGACCGCTGCCCCGGCCGGCTGCCTCTCCCCGGCCGTCCGGTTCATGATCGCTTCTCCGGATCCACAGGAGGGGGAGCTCTGATGCTGACCACATTCAGGAGCGCAGTTGCGGCGGCCGTCCTGGCGGGCGCGCTCGTTGCCCCGGTCGCGATGGCGACCGACGCGGCAGCGGCGACGTGCGCCCGGCACACCACGGGCGTGTGCAAGGCCAACTCGCCGCATCCGCGCAGGGCGACGGCGAAGTGCAAGGACGACACCTGGTCCTACAGCGCCCACGCCCGCGGCACCTGCTCGCACCACCGAGGCGTCAAAGTACTGGTACCGCTGAGCAGCAACTGCACGGAGCCCCCCGGCCGCGTCCCCAGGCCCGGGCTCCGTGCAGCGGTGTCGGTGTGCCGGACGTAGAGGTACCGACTCCGCATGCTGGAGCCAGATGCGAAGTGGGTTCGGGTGACGGCCATGTAGGCGGGCCTCCCTTCGGCGCCAAGGAAGGAGATCTCCGGGGTGGCCGGACACGATCGAACGAGGGCTTCACGCTACGGTGAGTGACCGCGTTCGGACACGGGGTACGAGGGTGACTCTTTGAGAATCCGTCGTAAATGCAGGACGCAGGCATGACCACCGTCCCATGGCCGCCTCACGGTCGCTTCGTCGTACCAGAACCGGCACGGCAGGCTCTCCTGCGGCAAGTGGACGGCGCGAGCTGAACTCGATGGTGCGCGGGCCGTGAGCGCTACGGAGGGGCGCCGATTGCCAGGTGGCGGACTCTGTGGGCAAATGGGGGTATCTCTGTCGTTCCGGGACCGGAGGTGCGGCCATGGCACAGCCTCTGGCGGCACTCGCCCCATGACTGCACGCCCGCGCTCCGCCCATCTCGTGGTCGACGAGCGAGCCACCGTCGTGGAGTGGAGCCCAGAGGCCGAGAAGCTTCTCGGCTACTCCGAGAAGGAGGCGCTGGGCCGGCACATCTCCCTGTTCCTGGACCAGGAACAGGGCGGCACGGAAGCAGGCGAACAGATTGCCGCGCGGCACCGGGACGGGCGGCGGGTGGTGGTCCGCGCAGCGGTCGACACCCTGGCCCGGCCCGGTGAGCCCCCGCACTGGACGGTGCGGTTGAGCACGGCGTCGGACACCGCCCAGGACGAGATCGACACCGCACTGCTGCGGGCACTGTTGACCGACTCCCCGCTGGGCGTCCAGGCCGTCGACGGGGACCTGCGCCTGCTGCGCCTGAATCTGTCCGGGCCGGGTGTCCGCGGTGCCGTGGGGCACGAGGCCATCGGCCGGCATGTCCGCGACATCGCGCCAGGCCTGATAGACGAAACGGTCGAGCAGAAGCTGCGCCATACGGTCGAGAGCGGTCAGCCCCTGAGTTTTCTGCACAGGGGACGCCCTCCCTCCGATCCCGCCCACGATCACGTCTACTCCGTGACCCTGCTGCCGCTCAGGGACTCGGCCGGCCGCGCCGTCGGGGCTCTCGTGGCTTCCCAGGACGTGACCGAAGTGGAACAGGCCCGGGCCCGCCTGGACCTCATGGTGGAAGCAGGCGCCCGGATCGGCACCACGCTCGACGTCCGCACCACGGCGCGGGAACTGGCCGCCGCCACGGTTCCAGCCATCGCGGACATCGCCACGATCGAGGTCCTGGACGGGGTCCTCCACGGCGAGGCGTACACACCCGGGCCGGTGGGCAAGCAGACCCGGCTGCGACGCGTGGCCTTGAAGAGCGCCCGGGAACTCGCCGCCCGTGCGGCCTATGACACCGGAGAACTGGTCGAATACCTGCTCCCCTCCCACATCGCCGGCCTGACCGAGCTGCACCCCACCCTGGTGCCGCACCTTCGGCACGGCGAGGCGCCCGCCGACGACCCTCGCACAGCACGCATCCGCGCCGAGGGCGCCCACTCCCTGATGGTCGTCCCGCTCGCCGCCCGCGGTGTGCTCCTCGGCCTGGCCAGCTTCTACCGGGTCCAAGCACCCGATCCGTACGACGAGAGCGACCTGGTCCTGGCCTCCGAACTCTGCGCCCGAGCGGCCGTGTGCCTCGACAACGCGCGTCAGTACACCCGTGAGCACAACGCGGCCCAGGCCCTGCAGCGCACCCTCCTGCCGCGCTCCGCGCCGTCACAGAGCGCAGTGGAGGTGGCCTGGCGGCATGAACCGGCGCAGAGCCCGGGCGACTGGTTCGACGTCATTCCCCTCTCCGGCGCGCGGGTCGCGCTGGTCGTGGGCCGTATGGCCGGCCAAGGGATCGACGCCGCCGCCGCGATGGGGCAACTGTGCATGGCCACCAACACACTCGCCGCCCAGGACCTCGCCCCCGACGAACTTCTCGGCCGACTGCACGACATGGTGACCGGACGCAGCCACGAGTCCACCGACGATCCCCGCGCGGCATCCGCCAGGAACCACATGCAGGGAGCCTCCTGCCTGTACGCGGTCTACGACCCCGTCTCACGCCGCTGCACGCTCGCCCGAGCCGGCCACTCGGCGGCGGTGGTCGTCGACCCGCAGGGCAAGCCCGAGGTCCCCGACATCCCCGAGGGCCCTTTGCTGGGCACAGACCACCCGCCGTACCGGAGCGTGGACCTGCAACTGCGGGAGGGGACCACCCTGGGACTGTTCAACGCCGCTCCGGCACCGCCCAAGAGCGCCGACCCGCCACCTGCTGCCCAGATCCTGGGCCAGATCCTGGGCAGCGATCCCCCTCGCGACCTGGCGGACAGCTGCGAGGCGTTCATCCGTGCCGGCAAACCCACCGAAGACGAGGGCTCCCTCGTGCTGCTGGCCCGCACGCGGGCGCTGGCCACGGACCGGGTGGCGACCTGGACCCTCCCCCCGGACCCGGCGGTCGTCGCCGAGGCCCGGACCATGAGCCTGCGACAACTCGCCGACTGGGGCCTGGAAGACCTGGACTTCTCCACCGAACTCATCGTCAGCGAACTCGTCACCAACGCCATCCGCTACGGGACCGGACCCGTCGGCCTTCGCCTGATCCGTGACCGAGCACTGATCTGCGAGGTCAGCGACGGCAGCAGCACCACTCCCCATCTGCGGTACGCCTACGAGACCGACGAAGGCGGCCGCGGTCTCTTCCTGATCGCTCAGATCGCCCACCGCTGGGGCACCCGCTACTCCGCCCGCGGAAAGACCATCTGGGCCGAACAGGTCATCTCCGGCCCGGACACGACCGGGCCGGAGACGATGCCGTAGGAGGACGCGCAACCGATTTGCCTTCCGCAAGGACGCCCCGGCGTGCGCACCCGCAGATGCGTACCACCGGACTGGCCAACTGTGTCGACCTCGCGCTCCTACTGGGGGCGATCCGTCGGCAGTGGCGGGCTGGGCCCGAACTGCTCATTCATGACGGTTGCACGCCACGCGCAACATCCACCGTGAGGCAGCCATCCATCACCTGCGACGAGCGTGCAGGCCGGACGGCGACGGAGGCAACGAAGAGGTCAAACGTGCCCTCCCGGTCCGGATTGGACCCCGCAAATTGTCACTATGCAGGCCTTATGCGTCGCGGGGTCTGCCGCAACAGGAAGCGACCCGCCTGACGACAGGGCTCCTCCCCGCGTACTGGAGACGCGCGATCGACGAAAGCATCTGGATCCCGCAAGAACCAGCGCCGAAAACGAGCGTGAACGCGAAGCGCTTCGGGATCAGTGGAGGCTCCGGACTGCCCCAAGTTATGCAGGGAGCAGGAGTTGAAGGGCTTCTCCCTTCAAGACCCTCGCCAGGACCGAGGCGGCGGATCAGCAGTCGTCGGCGTGATGACCATCCGAGCAGCCCACGAAGGGCACACCCCCGGTCCGAGGGCGCGAGACGAAGGGCCTGCTCGTGCTCGTCCTCCAGGGTCACAGCCCAAACAATCGCTCGCGCGATTCCTACCGCACACCCACTTGTCGGCGTCGGTTGAACCTGGGTTCTGGATCACTTTCAGTGCCGGAGCCACGGAGGGTCACCACAACCGCGATCATGAACGGCCTCGCGCGGTGAGGAGGACTCTTTTGCGGAGAAGGTCGAAGTTGGCGCGGCCGAACATCTGCCGCTTCAGCATCTTGATCTTGTTGTTCTGGCCCTCGACGGCTCCGGAGCTGTAGCGGAGGCTGAGGCCGGCGATGACGGCGTCGAAGTCCTGGCCCAGGCCGGTGACGAAGGTGTGCAGGGCGGGGAGGTCGTCGGTCTGGACCTGGGTGATCCACTGGTCGAGGTGTTTGCCCTGGCGGTCGTTCATCAACTCGGCGAACGCGCGGACGTGGTGGGCGGTTCGGTCGAGGGCGGGGCAGCGGGCCAGGATCGCTTTGAGCTGCTGGGCCTGGTCGTCGGTGAGGCGGTCGGGATGGCGGGTGAGCCAGCTGGTCACGTTCCGCACGGACGGAGCCTTGCGGGGCGGGGTGGGCGGAAAGTCCGCGCGGAGCTTGGCCACGTAGACCTTCACGACGTTCTCGCCGCCGGGGTAGCCGCGCTCGCGTACTTCCTCGAACAGGCGGCGGGCGACGGTGCAGCCCTCGGCCCACCGCTGGTGCAGGTGGCGTTTGTAGGGGTCGAGGATGCTGGTGCGGCCGGTCCACCGTCCGACCAGGAGTTCGTCCGCACTCGCCACGTGTGCGTAGCGGCGCACGGTGTTGCGGGCCAGTCCCAGCCTGCGGCTGATCTCCCGCATCGCAATGCCTTGTTCGAGCAGAGCGTGCACGGCCTCGTGCTGTTCGCGAACCCGGTCGGACAGGCGGCCGGTGGTCCGCGGTCCCGCGGGAGCCAGGTCGAGGTCCAGCCCTTCCAGGGCTTCGGCAGCCGCCGCAGTGGTGGTGTCCTGGGGCTCGCGCAGCAGGGCACAGTGCTGGACGACGGTCTTCTCGACTGCCTCGGCGAGGTTCGACCAGATGTGCCATCTGTCCGCGACATGCACCGCGTTCGGGGCGCCGAGGCGTCCGGCCTCGGCGTAAGCGGTGGAGCGGTCCCGGCAGATCACCTCGACGCCGGGATGCTCGGCGAGCCATCGGGCCACCGTCGCGGTGGTGCGGTCCGGCAGCAGGTCGACGGGTTGGTGTGTCTCGATGTCGAGCAGGATGGTGCCGTAGTTGTGGCCCTTGCGCAGTGCGAAGTCGTCGACCCCGAGCACTCGCGGTGTCGGGGTCTCGGGGTCCTGCAGGCGGCGGATCAGCCGTAACAGGGTCGAGCGGCTCACTTCGGCCGCCAGCGTGTGGGTCAGGCGGGAACCGGCCCGGCCGGCCAGCATCACCGCCACCCGTTCCAGCACCGTCTGCAGCCCGGCGCTGCGTCGGCCGTGCCGGAACGTCAGTCCGTCGACCTGCTCGGCGAACGTCACCTGCAAGCAGCCCTGTTGAGAGCAGCGGAAGCGCCGGACCCGTAACTCGATCAGCGCCGGACGCCCGCCGACCGCGCTGTCGGCGAGCCGGCGTACGTATCGGCTATGCACCCGGGCCGACGCCGTCCCACACGCCGGACACGCAGCCCGTCCCGCAGCCGTGCGGGCCCGCACGACCACCAACTCGCCGTCGGCTATGACGCTTTCGACCACAACACCTTCGACCTGGTGGAACCACAGGTCCTGGAGGAGTACATCAGCCATGGCCGTTCATGATCGCGGTTGTGGTGACCCTCCGTGGCTCCGGCACTGAAAGTGATCCAGAACCAGGATTCGAGCGACGCCGAGACCACTCAAACTTGCCCTGACCTGCAATTACACCGGACAGAGACAGGAAGAACGGCAAATTCGACCCGGATTCGACCCCGCGGCCCCTCAATGCGGAAATGCTCATGTCTGATCTGCGGCGTTGCAACTTCTGCCGATGTACCACCAGTTTGCGGCGTAATAATCGATACAAAATGCTCAGAGCTGCCATGCCTCACAAAGCGGAACTGTCAAGCTCGACTCAACCATCGCCGGAAAGCGCTCAGCAAGGTCGCTGGCTCAGCGCCCTCCTGATGTCACTCTCTCAGACGGGCACCCGCCCTGAACAGGCAGTTTCCCCAGCCCCTTCCGTAGGGCAGAAGAGGTATTGCGCCCCCGCGACCCCCTTCTGGACGATGTCGCCATCACCCAGCGACGGGAGCCGCCGCCATGCCGCACATCACCGCTTTCGCCAGGAACCAGTGGTACAGCTAGCGCATCTTTCCGACCTGCACTTGTGTGCGGGCGATGAGGCTGTGACCTGCTAGGACGGGTTGCAGAGGCGATCGGAGGCAGTCAGAGGAAATCACTCTGATTCGACCCCGGTTCGACCCGGGTCGCTCAGAGGCAGTCAGAGGGCAACACCCTCTGCAACTGGCCCCTGAGGGACCCGAGTTGACCGGTGTTGATCACGAGTGG
>NZ_JAODTZ010000111.1 GCF_025399795.1 Streptomyces rhizosphaerihabitans
CCCTGCACACTGCAACTACATGTACTGCTGCCTGGCAGTTCGTGTCTGCCGGGCCCTGCCGATCTCGGCTACGAGAGAAACCATAGCCAGACGATCTCCCAATGTCTACTCCAGCCAGCATAGATTTTTGTGCGCTCGGCGGGGAGGTAAGCGACCTCGACGGCGACGGAGGCCGGCACCCGTCACTGCCAGGGCGAGAGGGCGAAAGGTCCGGGCAATGTGCAGCGGGCAGAAGAGTGTCGTCGCGCGATCCAAAAACCCTGGGACCCCAACGAAGAGCGTCAACGCCACAACCGCCCGCTCACCCGCTGGCCGGCGAGGACCTCGGTATGCCGGCTTGGTGTGTCGCACGGACAAGGCGTACGGCCGCCGAGTCCGGGGCGGACGTCGGCGTCCGTTCAGGGGCTCTGTGGTGCAATGACACTGCCCGGCACCGGGCCCTGGCGCCGCCCCTCGGCCCACTCGGCAGGGGGCACTGCGCTGGCGGGCAGTAAAGAGCGAGGAGTCACCGTGACCGTATGCGGGCCTGGCGAAGAAGGCAGGCCGACCACTCGTCTTCCTGACAGCGACGGCGGCCGGGGCGGGGCGATGACCTTGGCGGGGACGCTGGCGGCGGCGGAGGCCGCGGCGCCCGTGGAGTCGCTCGACGTGGTCGCGCGCATGCTCAAAGAGCGACTCGGGGCCGCGGCGGTGTCGTTCCTGATCACCGACTTCAGCGGCGGCTCGGTTGTACGGCTGGGGGCGGCAGGCAGCGTCGAGACCGACGAGCCCGCGCGGCGCATCACGTTGCGGGGCACCCTGTACGACGACGTGATCCGCACCCAGCGGCCGAGGGTGGAGGACAAGGGCGAGGGTGGTCTGGTGCGGCTCGTCGCCCCGGTGACCAACCGCGGGGACGCCATCGGGCTCCTGGAACTGTTCTTGCCCGTCGCGCCTGACGCGGAGGTGATGCAAGAGGTCAGCGAGACCGCGCACGCCCTGGCGTACATCGTCATCGCGAACCGGTCCTTCACCGACGTGTACCAGTGGGGCCGCCGCACCGCCCCGCTGAGCCTGGCCGCCGAGATCCAGCACCGGCTGCTCCCGGCATCACTGGCATGTGAGGCGGCCCAGTTCGCGGTCGCCGGGGCGCTGGAGCCGGCCGATCACGTCGGGGGTGACACCTTCGACTACGTGATCGACCGGGACACGGTCCAGCTCTCCGTCACCGACGCCATGGGCCACGATGTCGATGCCGCTCTGCTCGCAACTCTCCTGGTGGGCGCCCTGCGCCGGGCACGGCGGGCCGGCGCCGGCCTCGCCGAACAGGGCGATCAGGCCGATCAGGCTGTGCGCGAGCACGGCCGCCACGGCTATGTCACCGGGCAGCTCCTGCGCATCAGCCTGCTCGACGGCACCGCCGAGTTCATCAACGCCGGGCACCCCTGGCCACTGAGGATGCGGGACGGACAGGTGCGGGAGATCACTCCGAAGATCGATATGCCGTTCGGCTTCCACGCACCGCACAGCTACCGGGTCCAGTCGCTGGACCTGCGGCCGGGCGACCGGCTGGTGATGCTGACCGACGGCATGCTGGAGCGCAACGCCAACAGCCTCGATCTGCCGGACCTGATCGTCCGCACCCGCGCGCTGCATCCCCGTGAGGCCGCCCGCACCCTCATCGCCGCGGTCGTCGAGGCCAACCACGGTCACCTGCAGGACGACGCGACCGTCATGTGCCTGGACTGGCACGGCATCGGCCACTCCCATCGGGACGCCGACACCGGCGCCAACCTCGCCGACGCCTCCGCCCCGTCGCCAACGGGGCGGACCACTCCTGGGCGATGACCTTGGGACTGCTCCGCTCCCCCGCTTCGGGCGGCCCTTGGACCGCGGTGCGGAGGAGCGGACGGCTTTCGCGCGCGGCGCGATGCCTCGGCGGCCGTCCGGCCCGTCGCGCCCGGCCCGCGCCGATGTGCGTGACGAGCGGCGTGGGCCAGAACGTTGTCGTGGTCAGTAGACGGCCAGGGAGATGGCGATGTAGTGCGCCGTGAAGGCCGCCACGGTGAAGGCGTGGAACACCTCGTGGAAGCCGAACCAGCGCGGTGAGGGATCGGGGCGCTGGAGGGCATAGACGACCGCGCCCGCGCTGTAGAGGAGACCGCCGGCCACGACCAGGGTGAGTACGGCCGCTCCGCCGGTGTGCAGGAAGTCGGGCAGGTAGCGCACCGGTGCCCACCCCAGCGCCAGGTAGCACGGGGTGTACAGCCAGCGCGGAGCTCCCACCCACAAGACCCGGAAGGCGATGCCGACCAGTGCGCCCGCCCACACGATCCACAGCAGCACGAACCGCTGGCTGGGCGGGAGAAGGACCACCGCAAGGGGCGTGCAGGTGCCGGCGATGATCAGAAAGATGTTGGCGTGGTCGAGACGCCGCAGGACTGCCTCGCCGCGCGGCCCCCAGGTGCCACGGTGGTAGATGGCGCTCGTTGCGAACAGCAGCCAGGCGGTGACCGAGTACACGGCGCAGGCCACGGCTGCCTGCGGGGTGCGGGTCAGACAGATGAGCACGATGCCCGCGATCAGTGCGGCGGGGACCATCCCGGCATGCAGCCAGCCCCGCAGCCTCGGCTTGATCGGTTCGGCCAGATCGACCGCCCGCTCCACCAGAGCGGCAACCGAGTGCCCGCTCTCCCCACCTTGTGATCCGCAGGGCAGCCCGTCTTCATGGTGTTCTCCACGCGCTGCGGCGGCGTACGTGTATTCGGCTTCAGCGGCGTCGTGCGACACGGCTTCTCGTCCTCCCTCGGACTCCTGGGCATCACCGGTGATCATGCAGCCATGCTAAAAGACCTCGCCCAGACAGTTTTCTGCAAGGCCGGTCTCGAAACAGCCAGGCCGCGTCGCCGGAAATAGGTCACTTCGCCGCCGTGTGAACTCCGGCCCGTTGCTGCTGCCGCCCATTGGGCTCGAAGCGGAATAGATCAGCTGCTCATGGGAACGATCAGAGCTCCCGAGCGGGTATCTCCGCTCCCTGCGCGCAAGGATCGCCGATGCTTCCTGAGGTCCGCCCCCACCTGTCCGGCCCCCTCGCCGACCAGTTGGAACACCAACTGGGTCTGGCTCCGCAACGGGAAGCCGGCGATCTCGATGTGCAGCGCGTCGCCGGCATCGCCGTCGTCGCAGCCGCCCACTCCGATGGGTATGCGGCCACCGGTCACCTCCTGGGGCTGCTGGCCGCGCTGCCTGCCCCCACCAAGGCAGGAGAACGCTTCTGGTCGGAGCTGTGGAGGTCTTCGGGCACCGCGTACCTGCTGCCTGCCAACATCAAGGCTGCGGTGCTACGTTCCCTGGCGGGAGAAGGAATCGTGCTGGCCCGACAGATCCTGTCGGCTGTCGATGAGATGACCCCGCCCCAGCGCGTCGCAGCCGGGGAGGTGATCGGTCAGGCCCTCGCCGAGTCCGACCATTTTCCCGACCTCAAGACACAGGTCATCGGAGAACTATGGCTCCGTGACCTCGAACTCACCGCCTGGCGCGTCCTGCACGCAGACCGCAGGTCCGACGATCCGACAGGACGCAAAGCATTCCTCGATGCCTGGAGCAGGGTCTGAGCTTCAGCGCTTGCTTGTCGTGATGGGTGAACAGATCCAGCAGTGCCCGGACGGGCACGTGTGCGTCTGCAGGATGGCGGAGGGTGCCGTCCAGGCAGAGGATGTAGCGCATGCGCCGTCCGGCGCGCTCCCGGTGCAGGTAGCCGGCCTGTTCAAGATCGTGACGATGTTCTGGGCGGTCCGCCCGGTGAGGTGGCAAGCCGCGGCGATGTAGCGAAGGTGGGCGGCAGGGGCGCGGGCGATGACGATCAGCACACGGTTGTGGTCGGTGAGGAAGCTCCACTTCGCAGTCTGTTCGTTCACCATCTGCTCCGTTCTTCGATGTTGCCCAGCTGGGAACACCGCAGGGAATTCGGTTTCATCACCATCAGTGGCAGGCCCTGAGTGTCGACCACTCGACCGCGGTGGCGGCCGTTGATCCCTTTTTGCCAGGGTCGGAGCCGTGAGAGTCTTCCCACGGTCGAAGCCGCTTTGCCTGCCTGCGAGGCGCTGACCGTGGCCACCGCCCTGGCTCCTTTGCCCATCTGGCGGCGGATCCGTCCAGTCAGCACCTCCCGCACACCGGGGGGAACCTCAGGGTGGCCAGTAAATATAATCGGCCCATGTCGAAGCCTGACGAGCTGCTCGTTGACGTCGCCACCCTGGTGGAGTCCGGGCAGAGCAACCAGATGTCCCTGACCGTGGTCACCGGTGGTGCTGTCATCACCGGTCGGCTTGCTCCCGAAGCAGTGTGGCGGCAGAGGGTGTCGGACGTGCTGACGGATTCCGCCCGCCTGGGAGAATTCTCAGCCGTCTTCGACACCCCCGCGAAGGACGGACCGCCCACACATCTGCACTTCCATGTCGCCCGGATCCTGCAGGGCACGGTGGGGATCCCGGAGACGGGCGGGATGTACCGCGTGGCGATCGCCGACGTCGGCGCCTGGACCGTGGGCGACTTCAGCTATTCCGACCACTGAGCAACGAGTGCGGCGGGAACCCGTTGCAAGCAGTGTGGGCCCGACCGGCGCGTGCCGGTCGGGCCCACACTGCTGTTCAGGTGTTGGCTTCGTGCCTGTTTCCCTCGGTCAGACGGACAGGGGGGTGCCGAGCATCGCGGAAGCGTGCTGGAGCGGGCTGAGGATGCGTACGGGTGCGGCCTCGGGGAGGGTACGGCAGGTGAAGCCGAGCTGCGTCATGGCCCGGAGGACTTCGCCGGCGCTGAAATCACGTCGGTCCTGGCGGGTGATGACCTGGCCGACCTGCTTGACGGGGTAGTGGCGGCGGCCGATGATCACGGATTCGCCGGTACCCAGTTCGGGCTTGATGCCCTTCATCGATTCCAGCACGCCGCTCTTGGTGAGCTCGAAAGGGAAGCGGGCGATGACACAGCGCATGTGACCTCACAGAGAGAAGAGGGAGAACGGGCCGACCAGGGTGAGACGGCTCAGCGGGAGAGGGCGAGGACGCCCAGAGCGCTGCCTTGTCCGTCGACCACCGGCAGGGCACCGAGCCGGAGGTAGCGCATCGCGTGCTCGGCTTCGGCCATCGGGGCCACGGATGTAGTGAACGACCCGTGGTCGCCGAGGAGGTCGCGCAGGCGAACGCGGTCCGTGTAGGCGGAGCTGTCGCGGACGGCGGTGAGTTCGGCCTGGGTGACCAGGCCGGTGCACTGGCCGTCCTGGTCACAGACGACCAGCCGACCCGTGCACGCGGCGGCCATGACCGACAGCGCCACCTCGATACTCATGTCGTCGCAGACCTGCGGTCCGGCCTCGTCCATGAGCTCCGCCACCGTCCTGTGCGCGGGGCCGGCGCTCGCGGGGCGGGGCTGCATCTGAACCAGCGTCACAAGGTGCCTCCTGCAGAGATGGGTCAGCTTCCTGATCACGAAGGTTGGTTCTAGGCCGCCGTGCCGAAGACGGTCTGGGGTACGGGCGCGCGCCGGGTCGTCGAAGAGGGGCGGCGCCGGCCTCGCGAGGTGCTGCGCTTGGAGCGTTCGGCCACCGGTGCGGTGATGACGACCGGGATGCCGGACGGGGTCTGGGCACCGGTGATCCGGTGCAGGGCCTCCTCGCCCGAGCGGATCTGGGTGGTCTGCGGCCGGATCCCGGCGTCCACCATGAGGCGCACCATGCCGCGGCGCTGGCTCGGTGTGACGAGGGTGACGACGCTGCCGGACTCGCCGGCTCGGGCCGTACGGCCGCCGCGGTGGAGGTAGTCCTTGTGGTCGGTCGGCGGATCGACGTTCACGACGAGGTCGAGGTTGTCGACGTGGATGCCGCGCGCCGCGACATTGGTCGCCACCAGCACACTGACGTGCCCCGTCTTGAACTGCGCCAGCGTGCGAGTGCGCTGCGGCTGCGACTTGCCGCCATGCAGCGCGGCGGCCCGAACCCCACTGTTGAGCAGGTCCTGGGTCAGCCGGTCGACGGCATGCTTGGTGTCCAGGAACATGATCACCCGGCCCTCGCGGGCGGCGATCTCCGTCGTGGCGGCGTGCTTGTCGGCGCCGTGGACGTGCAGGACGTGGTGCTCCATCGTCGTGACCGCACCGGCCGACGGGTCGACCGAATGCACGACGGGGTCCGTCAGATAGCGGCGCACCAGCAGATCGACGTTGC
This sequence comes from Streptomyces rhizosphaerihabitans, assembly GCF_025399795.1. Lineage (GTDB taxonomy): Bacteria > Actinomycetota > Actinomycetes > Streptomycetales > Streptomycetaceae > Streptomyces > Streptomyces rhizosphaerihabitans. The sequence continues at coordinate 6,197 of NZ_JAODTZ010000111.1, forward strand.
GGTCCAAGGTGGCGGAGAACAGCATCCGCTGACCCTCCGGTCGCACCTGGTCGAGCAGCGCGGTGACCTGCGGCATGAAACCCATGTCGGCCATCTGGTCGGCCTCGTCCAGCACCGTGATGCCCACCTGGTTCAGCCGGCAGTCGCCCCGGTCGATGAGGTCCTTGAGCCGCCCCGGAGTCGCCACCACGACCTCGGCCCCGCCTCGCAGCGCGCCGGCCTGCCTGCCGATCGACATCCCGCCCACCACCGTGGCCAGCCGCAGCCTGACGGACCGGGCGTACGGAGTGAGCGCGTCGGTCACCTGCTGCGCCAGCTCACGCGTCGGTACGAGGATCAGACCCAGCGGCTGGCGGGGCTCAGCACGCTGTCCCGCGGTACGGGCCAGCAGAGCGAGACCGAAGGCGAGGGTCTTGCCGGAACCGGTGCGCCCGCGGCCCAGGACGTCACGGCCCGCCAGGGAGTTCGGCAGTGTCGCGCCCTGGATCGGGAACGGCGCGCTCACACCCTGCCTGCCGAGTTCGGCCAGCAGCTGCTCGGGCATGGAGAGATCGGCGAAGCTCTCCACGGCAGGCAGCGCGGGGGTGATCGTCGTGGGGAGCGCGAATTCACCCTGCACGGGGGCGGGCCGACGGCCGTAACTTCCGGAACGGGCAGGACCGCCGGAACGGCGCGGTGCCGACGAGCCGAAGCGGCTGCCGCCCCTTCCTGCGTCGGCACTGCCCTGACGGGTGTGGGGCGAGCGGTCGTTCGTACGTGTGCGGTTCATGCGGAACCTTCCTCGATGCGGCACATATCAAGGAATTCCCGCAAGCGGTGAGCAGCACGGAATTACAAGTATGGACCGATGTCAAAGCAAATCCGGCCGACGGGAATCCGCGGCGGGCGTAAATGCTGAAATAGGTGACGCAGCGAGGACGTAAAGCCCCGGGCGCCGAGGTGCGGTGTGGCTCTTCAGGATGCGCCTGCATCCTGGAGGAGGAGCCGCGTGTGGTGAGACTGCGGATTTCTCCGAGCCGTCCCGCAGGTGAAACCACTGCGGGAAAATGCGTGTAGCTGGGGCCCGCACCCCGAGGGATGCGGGCCCCAGCTACAAAGTGCGCGTCAGCGTCAGGCCGGAACGATGTTCTCGGCCGTCGGGCCCTTCTGACCCTGCGCGATGTCGAAGGTCACCTTCTGGCCTTCGAGCAGCTCACGGAAGCCCTGGGCGGCAATGTTCGAGAAGTGGGCGAACACGTCAGCGCCGCCACCGTCCTGCTCGATGAAGCCGAAACCCTTGTCCGCGTTGAACCACTTCACGGTACCAGCAGCCATGTCATATCTCCTTTGGGGCAGTACACCGGCATCCGCACTGTGCGAACACCGTGTCGCCGCGATGATTACCCCGCCGGAAAATGACCGGAAATACAAAAGCGCTCTCCCCGACAGAAGCCGAGTGGGAGCACTTGAAGTTCGGGAACCACAACTGCAACTGAGATGGACAGTAGCACGCCGCAACGGCCCGCGCCGGTTAAGTAATTCCACTCCGCTCATTGCGGCAAAAACTCTCACTACACGGTCCGGCAAACTCTCACCTCACGAGCACAGATATTGACTCACTCGCAGTGCAACGTTCCAGAAAAGCGGAGTCGTCAGCCGTAACCAGGGTTGTCGGGGCGCTTTGGCGTGTGCGGCTGTCCGCAGGATCGCATTGAACAGCGGCCAAGAGCAGCCACCAACATGAGGCGGACCTGCGCTGATCGCCGCGTCCGGAGCAGTAGTCGAGCGTTCGATCCGGTGAGGGGACGTCACCGTGGATCGTGTCGGGCAAACTGCGTCCTCCGGAAGTGCCGTGCGCTCAAAGGCTCGGCTTCACCCGGACATGGCAGCTGGCAGCGGGCTGAAACTTTGGTGTTCGTTCGCCGTCTGCCCGACGGGCGCCGCATCCATGACGACCTGTGGGGAGAGTCCGGCCGCTGACCGGGAGCGGAGCGGCTTCTCCTGTCGTCAGGAGGTGAGGGCTTGACGGAGCGTGGGACAGCAGGGAATGACCGTGTCGAGACCAACGATTTCAACGACCCGCTGAACCGCTGCCCGCAAGGCCGCCAGCCGAATCCAGCCGCCGGCGGACGCTTCATCGCGTTGTGCGGCCAGGACGCTGACGGCGCTGGAGTCCATGAAGGCGAGCGCACTGCAGGACGCCGGAAGCGCTACACCTTATAAGACGTCGTTTCTTATGGCGTGATCGTTCGTTGAGCAGTGCATGGCGGATCTGGTTGAGCG
>NZ_JAODTZ010000112.1 GCF_025399795.1 Streptomyces rhizosphaerihabitans
TTCGTCCGGCGGTCGCCGGACTCCGGGCGCCCGCTGCACGCCGTGGATCCCGCGCCGCGCCCGGCCGCCCTCGTCGACGAGCTGATCGCCACGGCCGAAACGGACGGGGACGGGGACCGGGCCCGTGGACTGGCCCGCCGGCTCGCCGCCTCCCTGCCCCCCGAGACCGGGCTCGTCCTGCTGAGCGCCCTGGCCGAGGCCGGCGCGTCGCACGACGACGACCGCCCCGCCGGGCACGGGACGGTCCGTGCCCTCGTGTACGGGACCGGTGGCCAGGTCCCCCGTGACGCGCCCGGACACCCGGTGCCCCCGGCCCTGTCCGCCCTGAGTTTCCTGCCGGCATACCCGGAGCACGGGCCGGACCGGCCGGCCGGCGACCGCGAGTCCGGCGACCGCGAACGGGACATCTTCGGGTCCGGCGACTTCGACTCCAGTGACCGCGAGTCCGATGACTACGAGTCCGGCGACCGCGAGTGGGACGACTACGGAGCCGGCGACTTCGAGTCCGGGGACCGCGAGTGGGATGACTACGGGCCAGGTGACCGCGAGTCAGGTGACCGCGACGGCGACCCCGGCTCAGGGGACCGCGAGGAGTGCGGTGACCGCGAGTCCCGGCAGGCGGCCCGCAGTGATCCGCCCGGCGGTCTCATCCGTCTGCGGTTCGCCGACGCGATCACGCTCGAGCGGGCCGTCGCCGCCTTCCGCGCCGGATCCGGCCCGGGTTTCGCCGACGCGTGGAGCGAGCCCGCGACGCTCGTCCTGCAGATCCCCGGTGACGCCGGCGTCGAGACCCTGCGGTCCGTGCTCGCGGTCCTCGACGCGGCGGCGCTCACGGCCCGGTCGCTGACCGTGCACACCCACGAACTCGACGACGTCTTCGCCGCGTTCACCGGCCTGTCCTGAACCCGGGCCCGCCGGTAGCCGCGGGGGCCACCGTGTCACGACAGCGTGGGAGGCGGCACGTGGCGCCGCCACCCGCCGCCTTGGGCGGCTCCCCCGGGCTCGGCACGATCCCACCGCCTCGCGCAGGCCGGGGTACATGCGGCCCCCGCTCTCCGTTCCGGTTCCGGGAACCGGAGCGCCGGGCGCGGGCCGTGGCGCTACCGGCCGGCGTGCTCCTTGTGGAGTTTGCGCATCAAGTCCTCCTGGCCCCGGGCCAGTTGATCGATCCGGGCCCGGAGCTGCGCCACCTCCGCCGCCAGGTCCGGACGGCCAGGACACGCCGTCGCCGGCGCGGGCGAGTGGCTGAGGATCGCCGCCAGGCGGGACCGCAGCGCCGGGCCCGGTTCGATGCCGAGCGTGGTGACCAGACGGCGGCGCGCGCGTTCGTAGACGCCGAGGGCCTCCGCCTGCCGGCCGGCCCGGTACAGGGCGACCATCAGCAGGTCGTAGAAACGCTCGCGCAGCGGATGGTCGGCGGTGAGCCGCTCCAGGTCGCAGATGATCTCGGCGTGTCTGCCGCAGTTCAGGCTCGCCTCGCAGAGGGCTTCCAGGGTGGCCAGGCGCTGCTCCTCGAGACGGTCCGCCTCGGCTGTGCACAGCGGGCCGTGGCAGCTGTCCTGCAGGGCCGCTCCCTGCCACAACGACAGGGCGTGGCGCAGGAGTTGCATCGCGGACCGGGGGTCTTCGGGGACCGCCGCCCGGCCCTGTCCTGACAGGCGGGTGAAGCGGTCCACGTCGGTGGAGGCGCGGTCCAGTCTCAGCAGGTAGCCGGTGGGCAGGGTGCTGATCCACTCGTGGCCCGGGGCGGGCAGCAGCCGGCGCAGCCGGGCGACGTGGGTGTGGAGGGCGTTGGGTGCGTTGGAAGGGGGCCTTTCGCCCCACAGTTCTTCCACCAGGCGGTCCACGGACAGCCGTCGGCCCGCGTGGATGACCAGGGTGGCGAGCAGGGCCCGCTGCTTGGGGCCGCAGGGCACGATGCCCGTCCCGGTCGCCCCGTCGTGCACGACGACCGGGCCGAGGAGCCGGAACTCGGTCGCCTCGCCGCGTAACGGGGCCGGTACGGGCAGGTCGAGGACGGTCATCGCACCGCCGCGGACGGCGGCCGGGCCGGCAGCAGGGCGCGGCGCACGTCGTCCTGGATCCGCCCGGCGACCTCCGGGAGCCGGTCCTGGAAGTAGAAGTGGCCGCCGTCGAACAGGTGCCGGCCCAGGAAGTGCTCGGAGGTGTCCGCCCAGCCGTCCAGGCGGTGCGGGGGCGCCACGTGGTCCCGGGTGCCGCCGAACACCGAGAGCGGGACCGGCAGCGGCGCGGTGAGGGGCTCGGTGCGCCAGGTCTCGCTCATGCGCAGGTCCGCGCGGATGGTCGGCGCGAACAGGTCCCACAGTTCATCGTGGTCCAGGACCGAGGACGGTGTGCCGTCCATCGCGGCCAGTTCCCGGCGCAGTTGGGTGTCGGACAGCAGGTGGCGGCGTACGGGGTCCCCGTCGGGGTGCAGCGTGCCGCGCGCGGACACGCCGAGCCACACCGGCGGCGTGCGGCCCATGTCGAGGAGCCGGCGGGTCAGTTCGTAGGCGACCATCCCGCCCATGCTGTGCCCGAAGAACGCGTAGGGGCCCGTCAGCAGGCTGTCCAGCTCGTGCAGGAAGTGATCGAACAGGGCGCCCGCGTGCGTCAGCGCGGGACGTCTGTCGCGGGGGCCGCGGCCCGGCGCGTCGGGAATCTGCACATCCCAGCCGGGGAAGCAGGCCGGCCAGTCGCGGTACACCAGATGCGATCCACCGGAATGGTGGAACACGAACAGGCGCAGGTTCGGCTCTTCCGCCTTCTGCATGGCGACTCCATCGACGAGACACTCCGGCGTCCGGCCCGACGGCCAGTGGCCGGACCGGGGGCGGGAGTTGGGACGATAGCCGGGTTGGGGCCGCGGCGCCCGCCGGCACGAGTGGACCTTGAACCGCTCTGAACGCGTTCTCGAGTCCCGCCTCCCGCCTCCCGCACCCGCGTCGCTGTCCCCGTTCAGGCCAGGTCGTCGCGGGTCACCCGGCGGTGCGCGGTGCGCCACGTGCCGCGGGTGCGGACCAGGACGTCCTCCATGACGTACACGTACAGCAGTGGGGGGCTTCCCGCGCCGGGGGTGACGTGCACCACGGCCGAACAGCGGGTGTGCAGCAGCCCGTTGGCCCGGGGCCGTACGTCGAGCATGCCGATCCAGTGGTCGAGGCGGCTGCCGGCCCGGCGCCGGCGGGCCGCGCCAGCGCGGACGTAGCGGGCGAGTCCGGCGCGGGCGCGCACCGGCTCGGGCAGCAAGGGCAGTTCGAGGACGGCGTCCTCGGTGAAGGTGCCTGCCCAGCGTTCGGTGTCGTGTGCGTCCAGGATCTGCATCTGGTGCGTGTAGAACTGCTGCACCTGCGCGTACAGGGCGGCGAAATCCTGGCTCTGGGGCGCGTGTTCGGCGGTGCCCGCCAGTTCGACGGTCATGTCTGGCCTCCGCCTCCGTCCGGGTCCTGGGGGTGGTGGGGGGGATGCCGAGAAGATCCTGGGCCGTTCCGGGCGGTCCGGGCTCGGCAGGAGTAGTTTCCGGGGCTCGGCTCGAGCATCTTTCGCATACGTCTCAAGCGTTCCTGCGGACCGGCCGGGCAGGTCCGGGCCGGGAAGGGGGCATCATCGGGCCGGGTCCGGCGCGCTGCTCGGCGGTGTCCGCGGTGTGGGCCGGGTCAGGCGGCCGGCTGGGGCCGGCGGGTGGGTTCGGGGTGCTGGGTCGGCAGGTTGCGGCGGGCCCGGGCGACACAGGGGCCGATCGCCGCCGTGCCGGCCAGGAAGAAGGCTGCCAGGGCCAGCCAGCCCAGCGAGTCGTGGCCCACGGCCAGGAAGCAGACCAGGGCGGGGCCGAGGGTGGCCTGGATGACCACGTGCAGGTGGAAGGCGCCGAGGTACTCGCCGCGCGCCTGCTCGGGGGCCAGGCCGAAACCGAGGCCGAAGCCGCTGGCCGACTGCCACAGTTCGGCGAGAGTGAACAGCAGGACCGCGGTGAGCGCGAGCGCGCCGGTGCCCCAGGACCCGGTGAACCGTCCCGCGGCCAGGGCGGCGCAGGCCAGCACGCTCACCAGTCCCGCCCGGCGGGCCGCGCGGGTCGCGCCGTTCAGGGTCTCCGAGCCGCGGGCCGCCGCCACCTGGAAGAGGACCACCAGGACCGTGTTGACGGCGAGGATCAACGGGACGATGCCGTGCGGCAGATGGGTGTTCCTGACGATCCACAGCGGTATTCCGGCGAGCAGGACCGCGCTGTGCAGGGCGAGCAGGCTGGAGGCGCCGATGACGCCGAGGAAGGGCAGATCGCGCAGGACGCCGAAGGGTTTGGTGCCGTCGGCGGCGGCCCGCGCGTCGGTCGCGGGCAGCTTGAGCACCAGCGCGGCCGCCGCCAGGAAGGTCAGGCCGTTGCCGAGCGGGAGCAGGCTGAGGGTGTCCTTGCCCAGGGAGATCAGCGCGGCCGCCGTGAGCGCGCCGGCCGAGAAGCCGGCGTTGAACAGGGAGCGCAGCGCCGCCCGCGCCCGGACGCGTTCGCCGTCCGGGACCAGTTCGGCGATCAGTGCGCCGAAGGCCGGTCCGCAGCCGTATTCCAGGGCGCCGGTCACGACGACGACCGGGAAGTAGGCGGCGGGTGAGTGCACGGCCGGGTAGAGGGCGTAGGCACCGGCCAGCAGGAGGAGCAGGACGGCGAGCAGGCGGCGGGCGCCTACCGTGTCGGTCAGCCGGCCGAAGACGATGCTGGCGGCGAAGCCGCTGAGGCCGGCGAGGGAGAGGCCGAGGCCGACGACGGTGGCGGGCAGGCCGGCCACGGTGATGAAGTAGACCGCGGAGCCGGCCATGAACAGGCCGTTGCCGAGGCTGTCGACGAAGTGCAGTGCGCCGAGCGTCCTGGCCGGTCCGCGCAGGGACGAGAACGTGCGCTGGATGAACGTTTTCACCACGGTGGGTCCCATCGTCGTCAGTCAGGCTCGGAATCGGGCTCGGGGCAGTTCAGGGGCGGTGCGGGCGGCCGGTGTTCGGGTGCGGGTGCGGGCGGCCGGTGTTCGGGGTCGGTGCGTGGCCGGGGCGGGTTCAGGTGCCGTCGGGTGCGGTGGGCGGCAGGCCGGGAATCCAGGCGGGGGCGATCACCACCGCCGTCAGGCCGCAGGGGGCCAGGTGGGCCGCGGCCGTGCGGGCCACGTCGGCGGCGGTCAGGGCGCGCAGCCGGTCCTCGTAGCCGGCCAGCCGGCTCGCGGGCAGGCCGCCGGCCAGCAGCGCGACGTAGGTCGAGGCGAGTCCGGACCGGGAGGAGCAGGCCATCGCCATGGAACCGACGGCGTAGTTCTGGGCGTTGCGCAGTTCCTGTGCGGTGAAGGAGCCGTCCGCCAGGCGTTGTGTCTCCTGGGTGATGAGGGTGAGGGCGCGGGCGGCGCCGTCGTGGCGTACGTCGGCCTCCACGGTCAGGACGGCGTGGGAGCCCAGCGGGTCGAGGACGGCGCGCGGTGCGTAGGCCAGGCCCTCGCGTTCGCGCAGGACGCGGGTGAGGCGGCTGGCGTAGTAGCCGCCGAGCATGAGCACGGCCAGTTGCAGGGCCGGGTAGTCCTCGTGGCTGCGGCCGGGTACCAGGGTGCCCAGGCGGAGCAGGGTCTGCGGGGTGGCGGGGTGGAGCACGGTGCTGCGGGGGCGCGCCACCGCCGGTGGGGGTGTCGGGTCGGCGGGCGGTGCGGTCGTTTCGGCCGGCGCGGCGTCTGGGTGGGGCAGCAGTGCGGCGGCCTGGGACAGGAGTTCTTCGACCGGACCGGGGCCGACGGTGACGCTGTGGCGGCGGGCGGGGCCGGCGCTGTGCAGCAGGGTCGCGGTGTGCGGGCCCTGGACGTCGGCGCTCTGGGCGGCGGTGGCGGCCCGGCCGTAGGGGTGGGGGCCGTAGACGGCGGTGAGGAAGCCGGTGCGGGCGAGGAGGGCGGGGGCGCTCTGGGCGGCGGTCAGCCGTCGGGCGACGCGGCCGGCCGCCTCGCGCACCTGCCGGGGCTCGTGCGGCCGGCCGGCGTCGAGGCAGTCGCGGATGCGGGCGCAGGTGGCGGCGAAGTCGTCGGCGAAGGTGCGTACGGCGATGACGGCGCGGTCGCTGCGGGCTTCGACCCGCACGGTCGCGAGGTCGGCGGCGGCTTCGGTGAGGGCGCCGCGAAGCGCCTCGGCCATCACCTCGACCCGGCTCTGGTGCGGGCCGGGCGCCGGGGACAGCGGGAACAGCAGTCTGGCTTCGGTCAGTTGGCCGGTCCCGGGCCGCCGCGCGGCGACGGCGGTGCCGCGGCCGGTGATGTGCTCGCGGTGGGCGGGGGCGGTGAAGCGGGGGGCGGGCGCCGGATGCGCGGGTGCGGGGACGGGCCCGGATGCGGTGGGTGCGGTGGGTGCGGTCATGCCGGGGCTCCTGTCCGGGCGGGGGCGGCCGCGCTCACCGGGAGTGTTGCCGGGGGTGTCGCCGGGGTGGGGAGGCTGGTGAGGCGGGCGGCGGGGGCCGTCGCGCAGCGGGCGGCTGCGGCGCTCACCTCGGTGTCGGGGAGCCGGTGCAGGGCGCCGGGCAGGCCGGCCAGGTGGAGGGGGTCGTCGTGGACGGCGGCTCCGATGCACAGCCAGGACGCCTGGCTCGCCACGGAGTCCAGTTCGGCGTGCAGGGCGAGGGCGAGCTGCCGGCGGATACGGGCCAGGGGCCCGGTGAGCGGGACGCGGGCGTCGGCGACGGTGGCAAGGACGGTGCGCAGGCAGTGTTCGGCTTCGTCGGGGTCGGTGCCGGCGGGGTGGGGGAAGTCCACGGCGAACAGGGCGTCGCGGGCGACGTCGAAGGGGTTGCCGGTGCGGTGGGCGCGGGTGCGGAACGCGCCCCAGGTGCGGCGGGCACCCGGGTGGCAGGCGCAGTCGGTGCCCAGCGTCTCCAGGAGTTCGCCGAGCAGCACGGTGGCGAGGTGGGCGCCGGGTTCGGTGACCGGGTCCGGGGTGCGAAAGCCGAGGGCGGTGCGGGCGGTGCGGGCGATGCGTTCGGCGCGCTGGGCCCGGCGGGGGGCGGTGAGCGGGGCTTCCGGGGTGTGGGGGCGGGGCGGGGCGGGGCGCGGGGGCAGCGGGGAGAGGTGGTGTTCGACCAGGTCGCGGGCGTGCTGCGGGTCGAAGTCGCCGGCGAGGGCGAGGTGGACGTTGCCGGGTGCGTAGGAGTCGAGGAAGAAGCGGTGCAGTTCGGCGGGGCCCAGGTCGTGCAGGGCCTCGATGTCGCCGTATCCGTTGTGCCGGTTCTCCCAGGTGTCGTGGAGCAGGGCGGGCAGGTCGAACAGCACCAGTCCGCCGTGCGGGCGTTGCAGCATGTTGCGGCGTATCTCGGCCTGGACGACGGCAATCTGGGCGCTGATGTGGCCGGGGCCGAAGTCGGGGTCGGTGAGCCGCTCGTGTTCGATGCGCAGGGCCAGGTCCAGGGTGCCGGCCGGGAGGACGGCGGTGTACTGGGTGTAGTCGGCGGCGGTGCGCGCGTTGGTGGTGCCGCCGGTGGCGGCGACGGCGTCGGTGAGCGGTCTGCTGCTGGAGGCGCCCTGGGCCAGGACGTGTTCGAGCAGGTGGGCGGCGCCGGCGACCGGCTCGTTGCGGAATCCGGTGCCGACGTGCAGGCAGGTGGCGACGACCTGGCAGCCGGGCAGCGGCTGCAGCAGGACGCGCAGGCCGTTCTCCAGGCGCAGGGTGGTCGGCGCCGGGGTGGTCGGCGGCTGGGTCATCGGATTCCTCCGTGGATACTCCGCCATTCAGGGCGGAGAGGAAACGGACTCCTGCGGAGCAGGGTGGAGAGCTGCGGATCGCCGCCAGGGCGGATCGCAGTGCCGTGACCAGTGCGTTTGATCGTCGCCTGTGGCCGGGCTAGTTTGCGGGTGTGG
>NZ_JAODTZ010000113.1 GCF_025399795.1 Streptomyces rhizosphaerihabitans
CATCGCCTCCGTACGGGGGTGGGTACGGGCCGGGGCGGGCTCACCGACGCTGACGGGCACGGAGGCGGGCACGGGGGCCGGTTCGCCGGTGACGGCGGCGGACACGGGTGCCGGGGTGAGTTCGTCGGCGACGGCGGCCAGGACCCAGCGGTACCAGGCGCGGATGTTGCCGGGGCGGCTGAGGGCGTGTGCCTCCGAGCGGAAGAAGGCGACCTCGCTGCGCACGCCCTGGCGGGCGAGTGCGCGGTGGGTGCGCAGGGTTTCGGTGGGCGGGACGAGTCCGTCGTGCAGTCCGTGCGAGAGCAGGACCCGGGTGGCGGGCCGTACGGCGCGCGGGAAGAGGCTGTTGAGCTGGTAGAGGGGGCGCCATTCGGTGGGGTCGCCGAACTCGCGTATCCACTGCCAGCCCACGTCGCTGCCTTCGGCGACCTGGGTGAGGTCGAGGGGGGCGGCGTGCGCGACGACCAGGTCGGGGTTGAGGGTCTCGGCGGTGTTCAGGGCGAGGTAGCCGCCGAAGCTGCCGCCCATGAGGGCGAGGGGGGAGTCGAGCAGGCCGTGTGCGGCGCGGACCGCTTCGACCTGGGCGGCGGCGCAGGCGGCGGTTCCGCCGCGCCACTGGCGCCAGCCGGTGCGCACGGCGTCGGGGTAGCCCAGGCTCATCGGCGGTTCGACCAGGACGACGGCGAGGCCGCAGGCGACGAACGGCCACGGGTTCCACCGCCAGGACCAGTCGCTCCAGCTCTTGAACGGGCCGCCGTGGTAGAGGACGACGGTGCCGCGGGGCGGGTCCTGCTCGGGCAGGCACACCCAGCTGGCGACGTCGCCGTGGGCGCCGGGGATCGTCTGCGGCCGGTAGTGGAGGCGGCCCGGCAGCGGGGGTGTCTGGGCGCGGACGACGTGCTCGGCGGTGTGGGGGTGTGGTCCGGTCGCCTGCGGCCCGGCCGTCTTCAGCGGGGTCACCTGCAGGGCGGGCGGGGTGTCGGGGGCGGAGGTCAGGACGGCGGCCCGGCCGGTGTGGACGCGGGCGTTCATCACCGACGCCGTCAGGGGTACCGGCTGCCAGGTGGCGTGGTCCAGGTCGTGGACGTACAGGCGCCGTCGCGGTCCCGACTCGGCGGTGCACACCAGCCGGCGCGGTCCGTCCCAGCCGATGGGGCGCTGCCACAGGCCGTCGTCGGCGGGCAGCAGGAGGGGCTCGCGCAGGTCTTCGCCGACCAGGCAGGCGTGCTGGGCGACGGGTTCGTTGTCGCGGCGCAGGGTGGTGGCGAGGTAGGCGACCTGGCCGTCGGGGCCCTGGACGGGGTAGCACACATCGACGGTGGCGGAGAACAGTTCCCGCGTCGCGTCGCCGCTGTCGGCGGCCAGGGCCAGCAGTCCGAAGTTGCGTACTCCGTGGCGGTGGTGGCGGTGGGCGCCCAGGAGCAGGGTGGCCGCACCCGCCCAGGCGCTCTCGCCGGTCAGGGCCAGGTCGGCGGGGACGGTGGGGGTGAGCAGGTGCGGGGCGGTGCCGTCCAGCGGCACCAGGTGGACCTGCCATGCGCCCTGGGGCTGTTTGGCGTGGCTGAGTGTCATGTCGGATCCGGTGGCCCATACGGCGTCGGAGCCGGCCAGCAGGTTGCCGGGGTGTTCTCCGGGTCCGCCGAAGGTGCTGGTGGTCACCGCGATCTGGTGGCCGCCGGGGCGGGGGGCGAGGGCGCCGACGCGTCCGCGGGTGGTCAGCAGGACGCGCTCGGGGCTGCCGTCGGCGGGCCGCAGTTCCACCAGGGTGCGTCCCTGCGCGCGGCGCACGCACACGTATCCGCCCGGTACGGGCAGTGCCTGGGTGCACCAGGGGATCGTCCAGGTGGGCTCCCAGGTGCCGTCGGGGCGGCGGCGGTAGTGGACCAGGTGCGGCTGTTCGGCGCCGTGCCGGGTGGGGACGTCGACGCGCAGCAGCAGTCCGTCGTCGCCGTAGGCGGCCACGTCGGTGGGGCGGGGTTCGGTGCACAGTGCCTCGGCCAGCGGCATGCCAGGTGACCTGGGTTCGGTGGCCGGGGCGATGGGGGTGGTGGCCGGGGCGGCGGGTTCGGTGGCCGGGGCGGTGGGGGTGGTGGCCGGGGGGCCGGGGGTCATCGGGCCGCCGCCGGGGCGCGCAGCAGGCGGGTGATCAGGGTGAGGTCGAAGGCGCCGGCCAGCCGGGCGGCCTCGGCGGTGTCCCGGAAGCCGCGTTCCAGCGCGCAGAGCCGGTATTCGTGGTCCGCGCCGGCCTGCCACACCTCCCGCAGCAGGGTGTGCCGGTGGGCGGTGGGGGCGGCCGGCGCGGTGGGCGCCAGCAGCAGTCTGCGGCAGTGGTCCTGGAGTTCGTCGAGGGTGGTGCCGGCGACGGCTTCGGGGGGCAGGTCCTGGTAGACGAGCCGGCCGGGCGGCAGGCGGAAGGTGCGGGCGAGCAGTCGTTCGTCGACGCTCCAGCCGGCGGTCGCCCGGGTGGGGCGGGCCAGCTGGGCGTCGGAGCGGGGGGCGGGGGCGAACCCGGCCGCGCCGAGGATCTGGCCGGCGGAGCCGGTGCAGCCGGTGGTGGCGGCGGCCAGGCGCAGGGTGTAGGCGCGGTGGCGTTCGGGGAAGTCCGCGGCGAACAGTTGCAGGCAGGCCAGGGCGAGCCGGGCGCCGACGGCGGAGCCGGGCTGGAGCGGCCGGTGCTCGAAGTCCCATTGCCTGGCGTAGGAGCTGGGCCAGGTGGCGGCCGGGCCGGGGGCGTCGGCGGGTGGCGGGACGGGGCGGGCGGCGAGGGTGTCCAGGGCGTGGCGGGCGTCGCGGGTCTTGATGTCGCCGTGTTCCCTCAGGTGGTCCAGGAGCAGGTGCATGGCGTCGCGGTCGGGGCCGGCGGCCCGGAGCAGGGCCGGTGCGGAGCGTTCGGTGAAGTGCAGGGCGGCGGCGGTGTGTTCGAGGCGGGCGGCCTGCCCGGGGTCGAGGGTGCGGGCCTGGAGCAGTTCGGCCAGTGCGTGGCGTACGCAGACCATCGCCTCGGTCAGCCGGCGGGCGCCGGCGCTGTCGTCGGCGTGCAGGACGGCGACGTCCGCGTCGGCGGTCAGCCGGCCGGCGCGGGCCTGGGCGTACACCTGGCCCAGGCCCTGCATGCCGAAGCCGTCGAGTTCGGCGGCGCGCAGGGCGCCCAGGCTGGCGGTGCCGGCGATGTGCACGCCGCGGGCGAGCTGGGCGAGGATCTCTTTGTGCCGGATGGGCGCGAAGTGCTGGTAGACGCCGTCGACGATCAGTACCTGGTCGCCGGGGCGCAGGCACAGGTCGAAGAGGTCGCCGTGGCGGACGGGCGGCCGGTAGGTGAAGGGGCCGGCCGGGCGCAGCGGTTCGGGCAGGGTGGGGCCGACGAAGGCGATGCGGCGGGGGGTCACGTGAAGCTCCGGCTGGCGAGGGACTGCGGGCGGGGGTGCTGGAGGGCGAGCCCGAGCCCGGGTGCGAAGACCTGGACGACGGCGGGCCACGGCTGGGGGCCGGGGGTGAGGTCGACGGCGATCACGGGCCGGCCGGTGGTGTGGTGCACGGCGGTGACGAGGGTGTCCAGCACCTGGCGCAGGGATGCGGCCGGGCGGGCGGGGCGGGGCATCGGCTCGGTGCGCCGTGGTGCGGGGCGGGGCCGGTCCGCGGGGGCGCCCAGGCGGCGGAAGGTCCATTCGGGGATGTCGTCGCGTCCGCCGCTGATGGTGGAGCCGCGGCTCTGGACGGCTTCCAGCAGGGCCCGTTCGGCGGCGATCGCGGGGTCGGTGTGGCAGCCGGACCCGGCGAAGATCTGCCACATCTCGGGCTGGGTGAGCCAGCAGGTGTAGGCCCAGGTGCCCGGCACGGAGGGGATGCGTTCGAGGGCGACGTCGGCTCCGGCGGCGCGGATCCGGGCGGTCACCGCGCCGAGGCGCCCGCCCAGGGTGTCCAGGTCGGTGGCGATGGCGTCGCCCTCGCGCAGGCGGGCCAGGGCGTCGCGTTCGACGGCTTCCAGCAGGGCGTGCAGGGCGGCCTCGACGTGGTCGTTGCCCGAGGCCAGGCCGTTGGTGGTGGTGACGAAGGTGGCGGGCTGCCAGCGGTCGGCGGCCCAGCCGCGCAGGCCGACCGCGGCCGCCGGGACGAGGGCGGGCGCGCATGCGGCCAGGTCCCAGCCGGTGGTCCAGTCCAGGACGGTGCGGTCGTCGGCCAGCGAGACGGGGTGCAGGGACAGTTCGCCGACCCGGTAGCCCGGGGCCAGCGCGCCGGCGCTGTCGCGGGCGGTGACGGCGGGGCGGGCCTGTTCGGCGACGGCGACCTCGATGGACTCCATGACGGCCGAGATACGGGCGGCGGTGTGCGTGATGCCTTTGCCGGCGCTGGCGACCAGGGTGGCGGCGGCGGGCCGGATCGCGGTCCACACCGGGACGTCGAGGATGTCGAGGCCGGTGAGGTCGGCGACCCGGGTGATGCCGCGGGCGCGCAGCTGGGGGGCGAGGCGGTCCCAGGTGTCGTCCAGGTCGGTGGTGCGCAGGGTTCCCTCGGTGACGGCCGCGGGGCCCCCGCCGCTCATCCAGGGGACGGCGGGGCGCGCGGTCTGCGGCCCGCTCACCGGTGCTCCCGGCGCAGGGTGACGGCGGCCCGGGTCGCGGCGCTCTCGTCGGCTGCGGCGAGGTGGGCGAGCAGGGCCTGGCGGACCAGTTCGGTGCGCTGCTTCAGACAGTGCTGGTGGTGGTGCTCGTGCAGGGCGCGGAAGGCGGGGGAGCCGAGGAAGCCGGCCAGGAGCACCTCGGCGAGGTTCTGCGCGGTGGGTTCCTCGATGGTGATGGCGATGTGGATGGAGTTGCCCTCGCGGGCGGTGGCGTAGTGCGGTGTGCCGTGCGGCATGTAGAGCACGTCGCCGGGGCGCAGGGTCGCTTCGATGCGGCGGTCGTCCGGGATCTGGCCCTCGTAGAGGGTGGAGTCGCTGGTGGAGGTCTCGTCGATGCGGCCCACCACCCAGTCCTTGACGCCGGCGACCTGGAGGATGAGGACGTGGGCGCCGTCGTGGTGGGCCTGCATGGCGGTCTTGCCGGGCGGGCTGAGGAAGACGAAGGCCTCCAGGCCCCCGCTGAAGTGGGGCTCCAGGGCCTTGACGAGGGTGCGGATGCGCGGGTGCCAGTGCTCGGCCTGGTTGAACTTGAAGGTGGCGCCGGCCGCGAAGTCCTGGCGGATCCGCTCGGGTTCGATGTAGCCGGGCAGTTCGTGGCCGACGACCCGGCGTTTGCGGGTCATGTCGCTGATCGCGGTGCGCACGCCCTCGTTGAAGACGGTGAAGTAGGGCCGGGACAGCAGGCCGCACTCGGCCTCGTCCCACATCTCCTGCTCGGTGATGAGCCCGGTGAGGTCGCCGGGGGCGCGCAGCAGGACGGGCTGGTTCGCCCAGTGGTCGCGGAAGAAGGCGCCGGTGTCGCCGACCAGGTGCTCCAGCCGGGTGGGCATCGCCTCGCCGGCGGCGGCCGGCGCCGGCTCGGCGTCCCGGCGGGTCTCGGCGTCCCGCGTCTGCTCGGCGTCCCGCGCGGGCCCGGCGTCGTCCCGGGGGGTCTCGGTGGCCGTGGGGGTCGTGGTGGGCATCAGCCGATCGCCTCCCGCATCGTCTGGAGCGCGGTATCCGCCCAGCGGGTGCCGTCCAGGGTCCTTGCCTGCCCGGTCAGGGCCGAGCGGACCTCGCTGGTGCGGGCCGGGAGCGGGCGGGTGTGGAAGTGGTGCACGAGGTTGTGCTCGTCGTCCAGGAACCGCCGCAGGAACGCGTCGACCAGGTCTTCCGGGGTCGGTTCGGTGAGCGTGAACGTCAGGTGGAGGGAGTCGCCGTCGCGGGCGACGGCGTCGTGCGGCCAGCCGTGCGGCAGGTACAGGACGTCGCCCGCATCGAGGGTGAAGACGTGGCTGGGCCGGGCGGCGTCCACGTCCAGGCCCGCCGAGGCGCCGATCTGCCCGGGATCGGCGTACAGGTGCCACTCCTTGCGGCCTTCGAGCTGCAGGACGAGCACATGGGCGGCGTCCCGGTGGGGCAGCATGCCGCGTGACTCCTCGGGCGTCCAGAAGACGTAGGAGCCGGCCGCCACGGGCCGGATCTCCTCGAGCCGGCGCGCGATGTCGCGGGTGGGCCGGTGCCAGTCCCCCACCTGGTTGAGCTTGAGCGAGGCACCGTCGGCCATGTGGCGGCCGATGGCACGGGGGTCGGCGAACCCGGCGGCCTTGTGCCCGATCACGTCCCGCTTGGCCGTGTACGAGGACACCGTGGGCACCTCACCGTGCTTGAGCAGGGTGAAGTAGGGCCACTTGAGGAGACTGGCGTCGAGCAGCCGCCGGATGTCGTCCGATGTGAGCAGTCCCGAGGGGTCGACGGCCTGCTTCTCGACGCGGTACGAGACGCCCCATGCGGCGTCCCCGAGGAGCCTGTCGGTCAGGGCGGCAGGCAAAGGGGTGGCTGCGGTCATGCCGGTGCCAACCTTTCCGGTCCGTGGCGCCCGGGAGCACGAAGCTCCCGGGCAGCCGTCTGCTGTTGCCGTCAGGCCTCGTTGATCTGGCTGAGGACCGTCATGGGAGCGTCCGCGGCCTCCTCGTTGTTGTTGAGGACGGCAGCCTTCTCGGGGTCGATGAGGCCCTCGCCCGCGAGGCGGGACTCGGCCGGCGAGGCAACAGCGTCGGTCTCGTTCAGGGACTGGAAAACGTCACGCAGAGCCATACGAAAACCTCCCTTGGGACCACTGCCGTTCAGTGGCCGTTCCTGGAGGAAACACGAGCGGCCTCGCACCGGACTCGAACGCGGCCATGCTGCAGACACACACCGGCACCGCCGGGCCGCCGCGGCCGCCGTGTCCACCGGGCGCCGCTGCGGTGACGGCCGCCGTATCCACCGCGTCAGGACCGCGCCGCCCCGGCCGGGCGGCCGGCGGCCGTTGGGAAGGGGGCGCCCGTCCCTGCCGAGGCCGGGCGCGTGGTGGTGTGGCGGGTTGCGCGGGGCCGAGGGCGGGCCGGGTCCCGTGCCGCGGGCCTGTACAGGGCGGGCTCGGGGCACGGTGGCGCGCACCGCACTCGGCGTCCCCGCATGCGCCGCGGGACGGGGACGGCCTGCGACTTGCGGCCCGGGGCGCGTGCCGCGGGCCGAGGACAGGGCCGGCTCGGGACACGGTGAGCGCTCGCCGCACCCGGCCGGCCGCACGTGCCGAGGGCCGAGGACAAGGGCCGAGGACAAGGGCAGCCCGGGGCGCGTGCCGCAGGGCGACGGGGCGGGCCGGGGCGCGTGCCGGTTTGTTCATCCGCTGCGGGAGCGGCGCTTGTTGACGGGTTCCGGGGTGCTCACGCCCCGGGCTGGAGCCGGCCGGGGTCGGGGTCCGGGGGGCCGCCGGGCACCAGGGTCAGATGGCGGCGGCCGATCTCCCGTGGGCGCGGAAG
>NZ_JAODTZ010000114.1 GCF_025399795.1 Streptomyces rhizosphaerihabitans
ACCACCCCTCCGCGGGAACCGCATGTGCGGTTTGTTATGCTCGCTGATCCGGGGCGGGACCTCCCCGGGACCTGTCCCTGGGGAGGTATCCGGCATGGCGATGGCGACCGTCCCGGCGCCGGCGAGGCCGGGGCCCGCCGGCGTGCGCGGGCGTGCTGCGGGGCGGGGGCCGTGCGCTCGGGTGCGGACCCGGGAGCCGGCCGGGGACCCGGCCGGCCGGCCTCAGTCAGGAGAACCGTCATGGTGAAGCAGGAGCGTGCCGCGCGCACGCGCGGTGCCCTGGTGCGGGCGGCGGCCGAGGTGTTCGCGCACGACGGTTTCGTCCTGGCGTCGCTCACCTCCATCAGCCGGCGGGCCGGGGTGAGCAACGGCGCGCTGCATTTCCACTTCGAGAGCAAGCAGGCCCTGGCCCGTGCGGTGCAGGACGAGGCGGTGGCCGCCGTGCGGGCGCTCGCCCCGCGGGCGGGGGGCGGCGCGGCGGAGCCGCTGCAGCGGCTCGTCGACGCCACCCACGCCCTGATGGGGCGGCTGGACGGGGACGTCGTGGTCCGGGCCGGTTTCGTGCTGGGCAACGGCTCGCCGCGCCGGGACGGCGCCGTGGACCTGCGCGGGCAGTGGCAGGGCTGGGTCGAGGAGGTGCTCAAGGACGCCGAGCGTGAGGGCGCCCTGGCCGAGGGCGTGTCCGCGGCCGAGGCCTCGGTCGCGGTGGTGGCGGCGACGGTCGGTTTCGAGCAGCTCGGCGCGCACGACCGCACCTGGATGGCGGCGGCCACCCTCGTGCAGTTCTGGGACCTGCTGCTGCCCCGGCTGGCGTCGGCCGACGTCCTGGGGCGGCTGCTGCCCGGCGGGACACCGGCCGGCGCACCCGGCCGGACGTGAACAGCGCGAACGGTCTGTTCCCGGTCCGTCCGGGTGCGTGCACACCCGGTTCCGGGCCGGGAGACTCCCGGCCCCCGCCCCCGCGCGGAGCGCCCGCCTCCCCGGTCCGGAACCGGGCGTTTCGCCGTTCTCCCAGGCCGGGGCGTTCCGCCCGCGCTCGAGCGGCGGCCGGACCCCCGTAAAATAAAACAGCCCGGACGGTTTGATGTTGACAAACCATCCGTGCTGTTTTTTACTGGCGGTGCCGGACACGGTGACGGAGCAGGGGGAGACAGCGTGGACATCGACGTACTGGGTGCGCTGGACGTCAGGGAGAACGAGGTCTCGATCGCCCCGACCGCACCGAAGCCCCGGCAGGTCCTGGCCCTCCTGGCACTGCGGGCCGGCCAGGTCGTCCCGGTGGGGGTGCTGGCCGAGGAGCTGTGGGGGAGCAAACCCCCGCGCAGCGCCCGCGCCACCCTGCAGACCTACATCCTGCAGCTGCGCGAACTCATCACCGCCGCCCTGGACCACGGCGCCGCGGACGGCACCGGAACCCGCGCCGCGGACGCTGCCGGGCACGGCGCCGGTGCTGCCGGGCACGGCGCCGGTGGCGGTGCCGGGGACCGGGCCGGTGGCGGGCAGCGGCGGCTGGCCAAGGACGTGCTGCTGACCGTCCCGGGCGGCTATCTGCTCAAGAACGGCGACGGCACCAGTGACGTGCGCAAGTTCGAGCGTCTTGCCGGTTTCGGGTACCGGGCCATGGACGCCGAGGACTATCCGCAGGCGGCCCGTCTGCTGCGCCAGGCGCTCGGGCTGTGGACCGGCCCCGCGCTGGCCGACGTCCAGGCCGGCCCCCAGCTGCAGACCGAGGTCAAGCGGCTGGAGGAGAGCCGGCTGTGCGCGCTGGACCAGCGGGTCGAGGCGGACCTGCGGCTCGGCCGGCACCGTGAGCTGCTCGCCGAGCTGACCGTGCTGGTCAACCGCTACCCCACCCACGAGAGCCTGTGCGGCCAGTACATGCTCGCGCTGTACCGCTCCGGGCGCCGCGGCGAGGCGCTGGACGCCTACCAGCGGCTGCGCGCCACCCTGGTGCGCACCATGGGCCTGGAGCCGTCCTCCCCGCTCGCCAAGCTGCAGCGCTCCATCCTGATGTCCGGCTCCGACAGCCTCCCGGCCCATCCCGCGGCCGGTGCGTCCGCGGCCCCGGTGGGCTGACGCCACCCGGCCCGGCCCCGGCCCCCGGCGGACCGGAGCCGCCCGGCCCGGCCCCGGTCCCTGGCGGACCGGAGCCGTCCGGTCCGGCGGCGGCCCCTGGCGGGTGGGAGCCGGTGGGCGGGAGCCGTCCGGTCCGGCGTCTGCTGCAGCGGCACTCGAGCACCGCTCAGGTTTCGCCGTGCAGCGTTGATCACACCTGGAGGAGGGGGCGTGCATGCCGTCGCAGCGAGGGCACTGCGCCCAGGAGTCGGCCTCGGTCGCGGCGCCCGCCGGCGTCGTCTACGGCCTGCTCGCCGACGCCCCGCGCTGGCCGGTCCTGCTGCCCGGCATCGTGCATGCCGAACGCATCGACTTCGACGGCGCCCGGGAGAGCCTGCGGCTGTGGCAGCTGCGGCACGGCCAGGTGCACGGTGTGCTCGCCCGCCGCGTGCTGCTGCCGTCCGGGCGCCGGATCGAGTTCGAACTGCAGGACGCCGTGCTGCCCGGCGCGCCGGTGTCCGGCAGCTGGAGCGTGGCACCCGACGGCGCCGGTTGCTGCCTGCTGACCCTGCGCCAGGAACACCCCGCCGGCACCGGCGGGCCGCCCGGCGCGCTGGACGCGCAGGTACGGGCCGAGCTCTCGGCCGTGCGCGCGGCGGCCGAGCGCTGGGAGCGGCTGGACGAACTGCTGCTGTCCTTCGAGGACAGCGTGTACGTCAACGGCGCCCCGGAAGTCGTCTACGACTTCCTCTACCGCATCGGCGACTGGGCCGAACTGGTCCCCCACGTCGAGCGGGCCGAGGTCACCGAGGACCGGCCGGGCGTGCAGACCACCGTCCTGCACACCTGCGCCCCCGGCACGGGGCGGCCACTGGTGTCCGAGGGCGTGCGGCTGTGCTTCCCGGCCGCGGGCCGGATCGTGCACAAGGAGACGGTGAGCCCCGACCCCCTCGCCGCGCACTGCACCGAGTGGTCCCTGGAGCCCGACGCGAGCGGGGTGCGGGTCGTCTGCGCCCACCACGTGATGCTCCGGCAGAACACGGTGGAAGCCGTCCTGGGCAAGGGTGCTCTGCTCGTGGACGCCCGCCGGCACGTGCGCCAGTGGCTGGGCCGCTCCAGCACCGAGACCCTCGACCTGGCGCGCTGGCACGCCGAGAGCGCCGTACGCCGGCTGCGATGAACCGGCCGCGGAGCGATTGCGCGGCAACCGGTACCACGACGACGAGGAGATCGCCGATGGCCCCGACCCGGCCAGCCCCGCGCGCCGGGCAGCCCACCACAACCCGGCCCACCACAACCCGGCCCACCGCGACCGGGACTCCCGCGACCGGGACTCCCGCGACCGGGACTCCCGCGACCGGGACTCCCGCGACCGGGACTCCCGCGACCGGGACTCCCGGGCCCGCGGAGGGCGCGGCGCAGTACGCGGCGCAGTACTGGCCCGCGGAGCAGTACGCGGTGTGCCTGGAGGTGCTGCTCGGCGATCCCCGGGACCGCGGCAACCCCTACGGCCGCTTCGCCCTGTGGACCGCCGGGCACGACGCTCTGCCTCCCCCGCCCCCCGGCCTGCCCGCCGCCGGGCAGGGCCGGCCGGCGCTGCCCACCGGCCAGCTCGCCCGCGCCCTGCGCCCGCTGCTGCGCCGGGACCTCGCCCTGGCCCATGCCTGGAGCATCCGCCCGCTGCTGAGCGCACCGCTGCCGCACCCGGCGGCCGAGCTGCTCGGGCCGGCGGCGCTCCTCGCATCGGCGGGCGGCGTCCTGCGCGGCACCGCCCGCATAGTGGACGGCCTGAGCAGGCACGAACCCGCTGCCAGGCAGTGGCGGCCGGTCCTGGCCGCGGTCTTCGCGGACCTGCTGGCCTGCGAGGCCCTGACGGCCATGGCCCTGCGGTCCTGCCCGGACCCGGCCGCCCCGGACCCGGCTGGGGCCCTGGGCCTGGACCCGGACGCGGACGCAGACCCTGCCCTGAGCGCGGACCCGGCTGCGGCCCTGGGGGCGGGCCTGGACCTGGGCGCGGATGCAGACCCTGCTCTGGGCGTGGGCGTGGGCGTGGGCGTGGGCGTGGGTACGGACCTGGACCTGGACCTGGGTGCGGACCTGGGTGCGGTCCCGAACCCGGTCACGGGTGCGGGTGTGGGTACGCTCCCCGGCCCGGGCGTGGGTGTGGGCGGGCCCGGATCGCAGGGACCGTGTCTGCCGTGTTCGCCGCGGCGGGCCGGGGAGCTGCTCGCCGCTGTGGTGGGCTACCTCGTGCCGCAGCTGGTCGGTGAGCTGCTGGGCGATCTCGAACTGGTGCTGAACGAGTGCGGTTTCGGCGGCGACAGCCTCGAACGGCGCATGCTGGACAAGCTTTCGGGGGACCGGGTGTTCGCCCGGGTCGACTGGAGGGCCGCCGGTGCTGCCCAGGCCCGCATCGTGCGCGGGCTGAACGCGGCGGGCGGCTCGTGGCCGGGCGGGGACACGGAATACGCGGCGCTGTTCCGGGTCGCCGAGCCGGCCGTCTCGGTGGCACCGGGCACCGAGGGCCTGCGGGATGTCGCGGCGGCGCCGCCCGGTGCCACCGGCGGGCTCGCCGGTGCCGGCGGACCCGGCACCGTGGCGCTCGCCCGTCTCGGCCGCAGGCTGGTCACCGAGCAGCGGGCGCTGCATACCGCGTGCGCGGCCACCGTCGTGCACGACCCCGCCGACCCGGCGGCGCGTGCCCTGGCGGACCGTCAGGCCCTGCTGGTGCTGGCCGCCGTCGTGCTGGGCGTGCGGGAAGCGGCGGCCGGGGCGGGACTGCCGCCCTACCTCGGCACGGCCGGCTGGGCGCTGCTGGCACTCAAACGGATCACCGGACGGCTCGCGCTGGCGTCGTCCGGGCACATGCCCGACCCGCAGCGGGGCGTGTGGGACGAACTGGCGCGCCGCGCGGCCGGCGGCGTGGACTGCGACCTGTACGCGACGAGGCTGCCGTGGTGAGCGCAACCGGCGCACCGGGTACGCCCGGCGCAACCAGTGCAACCAGTGCAACCGGCACGCCCGGTACGCCCGGTGCGCCAGGCGCAACCGGTACGACCAGTACGCCTGGCATGCCTGGCGCGACCGGCGTATCCGGTGCGGGGTGCGGGTCCCTGGCGGCGGTGCCGGTTTTGCCGCCGTGCCATGTTCCCGGGCCGGACGGGCCGTGGGAGGAGGTCCAGGAGCGGATCGAGCGGACGGGCCGGGCGGTGGTGCACGCCACCTGGGGCCAGTGGCTGACAGCGGCCCTGCTCGATCCCGGGCTGCGTGATCTGCTCGGCCGTGACTGGCCCCGCTACCGGCAGCATCCGGCCCCGGCCGGCCGGCTGAGCCTGGCCGTCTCCCGGGTGGTGCTCAAGCACACGGCCGCCGCGGCTCTCCAGGTCCGGGCCGGCCGGCTCGACCTCGCCCATCTGCCGGGCGGCCGGCCCGTGCTGCGCGGGCTCGGCGCGGACCTGCAGGTGAGCCTCGCCCATACCGACGAGCTGATCGTGGTCGGTGTCAGCCGCGCCGGGCCCATCGGCGTGGACGCCGAGCCCGCCGGCCGCCGGGTCTCCTTCGAGGCGCTGCGTGAGCACGTGTGCACCGCCGAGGAGGCCGAACTGCTCGCGGCCCTGCCCGAACAGGAACGCACCGACCGCCTCCTGCGGCTGTGGACGCTGAAGGAGGCGTACACCAAGGCGCTCGGGCACGGCATGCGGCGCCGGTTCTCGGCGGTCGGCTTCGGGTGGGACGCGGCGGGACGCCCCCGGCTCGCCGGGGACACGGCCGGGCAGTGGGCCTTTGCCACCCACCTCGTCGAGGGGCGCTACCTGGTCAGCCAGGCCCACCGCCAAGACCCCGCGCCGGCGGCCCCCGGCGGGACACCGGACCCGGCACCCGCGGACGCACCGCCGCCCCCGCCCCCGGTGCCCCGGCCCCTGGCGCAGCCGCCGCAGAGCACACGTGTCAACGCCCCCTGGGAGCGGCGGGGTCCCGGACGGCAGTGAGCGGGCGCGTCGGGCGGGGGCGTTCGGCCGCGGCCGGCCGCCCCCCGTGCAGAAACGATTCGGAAAGGAGGTCGGGGTGCCGGACACGGCCGCTGCGGCACAAGCGTCCGCCGCCCCGGGGAGCGGATGAGGAGTCATCACCGGCACGCGGGCGCCGTCCTGGCCGTGGTGCACGAACCGCCCGGCCCCCGGGCCCGCTCGCCGCTCGTCTTCGAGCTGTGCGGACTCGCCCGCACGGATGCCGAGGCCCTCGCCGCCCGCGTCGCCGAGCATCACCGGGGATACGACGTCGAACTGACCGACGCCGGACCGGACGGTGCCGGACCGGACGGTGCCGTGCCGGACGGTGCCGTGCCGGACGGATCCGGACGGGACGGCTTCGTGCCGGACGACGTGGCGGACGGCGGGCCGGGCCGCTATCTCCTGCGGCTCACCCCGGGCGGTCCGTCCGTACCGGGTGGGCCACCCGTGCTGAGTGACCCGCCTGCACCGGGTGGGCCGCTCACCGACGATCTGCTGGCCGATCTGCTGGCGCCGCTCGCGGCGTCCGCCGTTGCGGTGAGCGGGCACCAGCGGGAGCTGCTCGCTGCGGCGGTGGACGCCCAGGGTGGTCCCCGCCGGTACGTGGAGCAGATCTTCTGGGACTGGACGGGGCCGCTGGACCTGGGCCGGTTCACCGCCGCCTGGCAGTCCGTCGCCGAGCGGGAGGCGGTGCTGCGGGCGTCCTTCGACTGGGCCGGCGCCGCCCGCCTGGTGCTCCACGACCGGGCGGCCGTGGAGGTCGTCCGTCATGCGCACGCCGGTACCGGCTGGAGCGAACTGCTGCGGCAGGACCGGGCCCGCGGCTTCGAGTTGTACCGGCCGGGTCTGCTGCGGGTGTCCCTGTCCGACACGCCGCAGCCGGCCGACGCCGACGCCGACGCCGACGCGGGCACGGGCGTCGGCGGGTCGGACGGGGACACCACCCGTCTGCTGGTGACCTACCACCGGGCTCTGCTCGACGAGCGCGGGGCACGTCTGCTGGTGCGGCAGTTCTACCGTTCCTACCTCGCCGGCGGCGTGCTGCCCGGCGGCGACCGGCGGCCCGACATCCGGGACCACGCCCAGTGGCTGACCCGCCAGGACGTGGCCGGGGCCCGGGAGTT
>NZ_JAODTZ010000115.1 GCF_025399795.1 Streptomyces rhizosphaerihabitans
GCCCCACCGTGTCAGACAGCACCCACCAGCCACTCCCCCAACGACAGCTCACCCACCTCCGCGGTCCCCTGGGGCTCTCCCACCTGCCGTCGGCTGCCGCCGATCTCATCCTGCTGGGAGACCTCACAGGCCGCTACGCGACGGGCAGTTACAGCAGACTCTCCTCCGACCGCCGAAGCCTGGTCCTGCGCACGGACCGCCAGGGCACGGCCGAGCACGGACACCGGATCACCGCGGCCATCGCCTGCCACGTCGCCCGGGCCGGCGGCACCCTCGACCAGCTGACTGGACTGCGGCTGCACCCCGAACACGAGGGCGGCCGGCACACCCGACAAATCGCGCTGTGCTCCGGGCAATCACGCGCCCTGGACCACATCCGCCGGGTGTGGGCCAGTGCCTCGGACGCGGTCGGCAGCACCAGGGCGTCGGGCTCCCGCCACGAGGCGTACGAGGTTCTCGCCGCGCTGCGCGACCGCATCGAGACCACGCCCTGGCGCGGGGAGCGGGGACGGACCGCGCTGCGGGTGCTGCGGGCGCATCTGAACTTCGCCGAGATCGCGGGCGGGCCTCTGCACCACGCCAGCGAACGGCAGGCAGCCGAAGAGGCGGGCGTTCCCCGCACGACGCTGCGGGCCGTCTACGAGACCGTCCTCAAACCGCAGGGCTGGCTGCGGCGCCTGCGGGTCGGCCACGGACGCGAAGGCTCGACCGGGTACCTCGACCACGGCAGCGCCCCCGGCCACGGTGCCCCTGCTTCGTCTCGTTTCCGGACCACTCAGTACCCCCCGACCCGGCACTTGAGGAGTGGCCCACCCCTGAGACGGCCACGACGGCCGACATCGACTCCGCCGTCCTCGGTCACCTGATGGACCACGACGCCTTCGCCCGCCACGGCCTCGGCAGCACCGCTCTCATGATCATCAGCGCTCTGCATCAGCGCGCCCACCAGACAGTTGCTGAGCTTGTCGGTACCTCCTCGGTCTCCCGGGCCACCACCTATAGGACTCTGCGCCGCCTGGCCAGCCACGGCCTCGTGCAGCACACCGGGGAGACCTGGGCCCTCGCGCCGCGTGCACTGGAGGGCCTCGGTAGCAACCTCTCCGCCCCTCCCCCTGCTACCAGGCTCGACACCGTGCCGGCACAGGGCTGGGACACGGTGGCCGAGCGATATGGCACCACGGGTCTCGCCGCCCAGCGCAAGGCCTTGCACGCTGCCCAACGCGCCGCGTACCGGGAGACGTTGGATCGGCTTGCGGAGCACCGCAGCAAGGCCGTGGTGATCGTCCGCGACGGCCGACAGGTCCTGGTCCCCGCACCAGGCCCCGACGAGATCCCTCCGAAGCGGCACGCCCCGGTCACAGGTCGTCCGGCCGCCGACTGCCGGGTTGCCACCGACGGCCGCCTGATCCTCATCACCCTTGCCGACCAGCGCAGTTACGACGAGCTGGCCACCGCCCATGCCGAAGCCCTCAGCGAATGGGAGTCCGTCGCATGAGCCCACGTCTCCCAGTCGCCTCCGACGCGAGCGAAGCGGTGACGCCTCAGACCTTGCGCGATCAGTACGAGTCCGGTGCCACGGTCGACGAACTCGTCGCCGCCAGCGGCCTGTCCTACGGCACGGTCCTCAACCGGCTGCACGACGCCGGTGACATCGTCGCTCTCGCCCTTGATGCCTGGCTCCGCGCCAAGGGCTACCCACCGGACCTCACACGACCGGGGACCGAAGTCCTTTAACCAGCCGTCTCGCTGCGGAAGACGGGCCTTGGCCCAAGGCCGGGACCGCTCTGACCCCCAGCCCTTGGACGTCACCGACGCGCAGTCCGTCTCGTCCTGGGTCCACGAAGCCGTGGACGCGGCGATTGCGCGCCGGATCCAGCTCGTGTGATCCGGGTGCCACCCGTTCCCGCCGCCCCTGCTGTCGATGTCACTGGTTCATGGCCTGCTGGGCGGCTTCCGTCTCGGTGGTGGCATCGGCTGTGGTGAGCGTGCCGCCTGCGGTCTCCAGATGTGCCCGGACGAACCACTGGAACTGCTCCAGGTCGCGCAGTTGCTCGATCAGCAGGTCCTCGGTGGCCGGGTCGGTCTCCCCCACTGTCTTGACCGCGGCGCGCTGGTCCTCGATCAGTCCGGTGTACACGAGGTCGAGCGCGCCGAGGTGGGCGATGGCGTCGGCGCGGCCGACGCTGTAGTCCTTCCAGGTGCGCTCTTCGACCAGCACGCCCGGGGTTCCGTGGGCGATGCCTCCCAGGGCGGCGAGGCGCTCGGCGATGTCGTCTGCCATGGCGCGAACGCGGTCGACCTGCGGGTCGAGCATCTCGTGCACGGCGATGAAGTGCGGGCCCACGACGTTCCAGTGGACGTGCTTGAGTGTGAGGTGGAGATCGTTGAGGCTGTGCAGGCGCTGCTGGAGCACCTCGATGAGCGAGCCGGCGTCCTGCACGGTGAGGCCCGGGACGGTGTAGCGGGGGGTGACCTCGGAAGGCATGGCCATGTCTCCTGTTCTCGTGCGGTTTGCCCCCTCCCGGTACCCGTGATCGAAGGACACAACCACCGCGGCCTCCTCCGGACCGGACAGCCTTCCCGCCTCGCCGGACTGCGCGTTTCTAGATACCTGGTGTCAGACCGGCTTCACCGGGCCCAGTGGTTCAGGGCCCCGGTGACGAACGGAATCGGGGCTATGCGGTGCGGGATGCAGGGAGGCGAGGAGATCCGCGAGGCCGCCGGGAGCCCGTCCGCGCAGACGGGCCGCAGTGTGCACGGCATGCCGGTCGGTACGGGCGATCCGGTAGCCCGCCGCGAACAGCCGGACCGCGAGGTCGCGGTCTTCGCCGGTAGGCAGGGATGCGAAGCCGCCCACCCGCAGGTAAGCGGCGGCGGACACGCCCAGGTTGGCTCCGTGGACGTGCGGGTGCTCCCATATCGGCTCCGTCTCCTTGAGCGGACGGGTGCGGAAGTAGTCGGCGTCGTGACGGGCCACATGAAAGGCACCGGCCGTGACGGGGGCGAGGCGGATGGTGCCCAGAACGGCGTCGTAGCCCCGCCGCGCCCAGGCGACCTGGTGGGTGAGCCACGTGGCCGGCACGGTGGTGTCGGCGTCCGTCATGGCCAGCCATACGTCCGGGCCGGCATCTGCCAGCAGCTTCAGGGCGTGGTCGATGCCGACCGCCCGTGCGGCTCCGACATTGCGGCTCGGGGTATTGACGACGTGGGCTCCGGCGCGGGCGGCCACAGCCGCTGTGGCGTCCGTGCAGGCATCCGCCGCCACCACGATCACGACGGGCATCGGCGTCACGTGCTCCACGGCCGTGTGCACGCTGCGCATACAGGCATGTATGCGGTGTTCCTCGTTGTGTGCCGGGATGACGACAGCGAGGGCTGCGGGTGTCACGCCAGGCCTTCCGCGCGGGCCGGGGAGAGCGCCGGGCCCGGGCCTGGCCGGTGTTCGTGGACGGTGAGGGTGAAGTCTGGATCGTCGTAGCGGGCGAGGCGGCTCAGGCTTGTCAGGGAGTCCAGGTGGTCGGCGATGTCGCGGCCTGTGCAGGTGTGCTCGGCCACGGGGTGGTTCCAGTGCACCGTGATCAGGTGACCGCCCTCCCTCAGGCTCTCCGCACTCCGTTCGAGCAGCCGTGTACGGGTGCCGGGATCGAAGTAGTAGAGGAGTTCCGACAGCACGATCAGATCGAAGGAATCCTGGGGCCACTGCTCTGGCACGGTCATTTGTTCCACGGTGACGTGGTCCAAAGCGGAGGTGCGTCGAGTCGTGGCTTCGACGGCCGCGGCGATGCGGTCGGTGGAGAGCAGTTGATCGCATCGGGCGGCCAGGAGTTCGGTCAGTACGCCCACCGAGCAGCCCGGCTCGAAGGCCCGCAGGTAGCGGGGGCGGGGCAGGGCCGCCACGGTGAGGTTGTACTTGCGGCGGTCGTACCACCGCTCCCCCAGATGCCAGGGGTCGGCGGCGCGGGCGTACTGGTCGTCGAAGTAGCGGGCGGGGGTGTTCAACGCAGCACCGTCTCGAAGGTGCGGGTGTGGTGGGCGATCTCCTGCGCCGGCAATACCGGCCCGACGCCGCAGCCGCGGGGCTCCAGTTGGCTGGCGAACCGTGACAGCGCTGCCTTCTTACGGTCGGCCGCCCTTTGGGCCAGAGGAAGAACACAGGCCCGGTTCCACGGCACACGGGGGTCGCAGGGACGAGCCCAGTGCCACATCCACACGGGGTAGAACCACACCGGCGTGGAGCGGTCGCGGCCGGCACGTTCGGCGGCTCGGCCAGCGGCCTCGTGGTCACTGTGCAGGTCGCCCACCCACGGCGCCACACACACCGCAGCCCCGACGGCGTCCAGCACCTCGCCGATCACGGCTTGCGCCCGGGTCTCGTACTCGTCGAGGCCCGTATCGGGCAGAGCGGCATGCACCGGAGCAGGCAAGTCCCCGAGCTCGCCCAGCGCTGCGGCCAGTTCGCCACGGCGGCGGGCGGCCAACTGTTCCCGGGCCGACGGCGACGCAGGGCCGTGGGACGCTTCCCCGTCGCTCAGGCACACCGTGTGGACCGCCACAGCCGCGTCGAGAAGGGTGGCCATGGCACCGCCGAATCCCAGAACCTCGTCGTCCGGGTGAGCCGCCACGACGACAACCGGACCTGTCGGAAGCACCAGGTGGGGCAGATGGTCCGGCAGTCGCGCCGCCTGCCACTCCGCCTCGTCGGTGCCCGGCGAGTCGATCGCCGCGGCGGCGGCCAGTCTCGCAGCGTCAGCGGTCTCCAACGAGCTCATCGTGTCGCCTCCGCCGGGTCCGCCGTCACCAGGCGGCCGAGTTCGGCCAGGTCCGCCTCCGCGTGGTGCTGGCGCAGGTAGACCGTCAGGTCCGCAACCGCGCGAGCGTGCCGTTCGTCGTGGCACAAAGGCCCGGCACCCGTGGCACGCCCCACGTGGTCCAGTACCTCGGTGCACACCTTTTCGGCGAGGGCCCGCACGCGCAGACTGCGCACCCGCGCTTCGTCGCATGCGTCGAGAGGATCGGCGTCGATGTCCTCACCCGCTTGCCGCAGCATTGCGCCGGCCGTGTGCAGCAGCGCATCCACCGCTCCGAGATGGGCGGCCGCGTGCGCGTTCAACCGTCCAGCCGCGCCTCGCTCGTACAACGGCGCGGCGACGGCGTGGGCACCACCCAGCCAGCAGGCCGCCACACCGATTCCCCCGTGCTGGAAACCGGGCCGCTCCAGATAGCCCTCCACCCCGCCTACGGCCTTCGCGGGTACATCCGTGAAGGACATCTCCAGGCTGTCGCTCCCGGCCATACCGATCGCCTGCCACGTTCCTTCCACGGGCTCCGCGCCCGGGTGGTCCAGCGCGACGGCGAACAGCCGGTAGCCGTCCTCGGCGTCCGCGCTCACCAGAGCGTGGGTGCAGGCGTGGGCACCGGAGCAGTAGCGCTTCACGCCACTGAGCGTCCACCCCCGATCGGTGCGTGTCGCGTGCGTGCCGGGACCCGGTGGGCGCGCGGCCCACACTCCCCACCGCTCCCCTTCGGCGGGCAGGCGGTGGTGGTCCAGTTCGTGCAGGATCGCCGCAGCGTCCAGGTGCCCTTCGGCGAGCCGTGCAAGCGACAGGTCCCGCCGCCCCAGGGCCATGAGGACTGCGAAGCGGCGCGCCGTCGAGCGGCCTGGCAGCGGCACGCTCGGGGCCTCGCGCTCGACGAAGTCGGCGAACAGATCCGCCGTGCGCAGTTGCGGGGTGCGGAGGTGATCAGGCGACTCGGGGGGCGTGACAATCACGCGGACCTCCTGCATACATCGTCGAAGAGCGTCAGCAGGCGTCTGGGTATCCGCAGGCTCCTGCTCAAAACACGCAACACAGCCGGCCCAGGAGCTGACGGCATACGGTTCGGACCTGGCTGCGCAGGTCCTGCCCCGGCAGGTCCCACGCCCCTTGGGCTGCGGAGGCGTCGTTCAGGGCACCGGGAAAGCCGGTTCAGGGGGCCTGGCAGGCGCGCTCCGTCCAGCCCAGCATCCGACAGCACCCGGGCCCCCGCCACTTCCGGGGGGCACGCCCATGAGAGCCGTTGGCACCGATGCGCAGGGGCGCCCGGAGCGCCGCGCACCGTTGCCACTCGATGCCGATTACCTCACTACAGGACTCACCGAAATCTATGTTGGTCAGAGTAGACATTAAGAGATCGCCTGGATATGGTTTCTCTCGTAACCAGGAAGACCGCAGGGCCGGGCAGAGATGAACTGCCTGGCAGCAGGACGTAGTTGCAGTGCGCATCGCGGTGCGGTGGTGGAGTTGCGAAGCCAGAGTTGTTGCAGGAAGGCGACGGGACTGACGACCGTACCGGGCGGCCCGCAATGATCAGGGGCCGCCGCGAGCAGGACCGCAGTGGCAGTCAGCGGTTCCCCGGTAAATGGCGTCGGCTGCGGGCGCGCGTGCCGGGAAGTTCGGCAGTGGGGTTCCAAGCCAGAGCAGATGCGCGACGGGCGACGGGGCCGGCTGCCGAAAGGGTGGCGCTTCCCCAGGCCATCAGCAGT
>NZ_JAODTZ010000116.1 GCF_025399795.1 Streptomyces rhizosphaerihabitans
TCCTGGCAGCCGGCCCGGCACACCGGTCCAGGAGATCGTCCGTGACCTGTTCGCCGAGGTGCTGGGCCTGCCCCGGCACCAGGTGCACGCCGAGTCCGACTTCTTCCGTCTCGGCGGCCACGCGCCGGCAGCGGCCCGGCTGCTGTCCAGGGTCCGCCGGGTTCTGGGCACCGACCCGGGCCGCCGGGCCCTGGACGAGGCGCCGACCCCGGCCGCGTTCGCCGCGCTGACCGGCGACGCCCCCGCCGCGGCGACCGGGCCGGGCGCCACCGCCGGCGACAGCGCGCAGTTCTCGGTGCGGCTGCGCGGCGCGCTGGACACCCGCGTCCTGGAAGCGGCCCTCAAGGACCTCGGCCGCCGCCATCCGGCGCTGCGCAACTCCCGGCTCGGCTCGGCCGGCACCCGGCTGCGCGCCCTGTCCGCCGGCGAGCACCTGCTGGAACTGGCCCTGCCCGCCGACTCGGTCGACCTGTGGTCCCAGCTGCCGCTGGCCGCCGAACTCGCCCGCGCCTACGGGGCACGGGCCACCGGGGACGACACGGACGACACCGCGCACCACCCCGCCGCCGCCCGGGACGCGGCTCCCCGCGCGGTCTTCGGCGACACGGCGCCCACCCGGCTGCCGGGCAGCACACCACACCCCGGCGACGCCTCCTACAGCACCCTTCACAGCGAGCTGGACGCGACCGTGCACGCACAGCTCACCGGCCTGGCCGCCGCGCACGGCACCACCTTGTTCATGGTGGTGCACGCCGCGCTCGCCGCCCTGCTGCACCAACTCGGCGCTCTGGGCCCCGTCACCGTGGCCGCGCCCGTCCCGGCCCGGGACAGTACCGCGCTGCGCGCGGCCGTCGGCCCCTACGCACGCGTCCTGGCCCTGACCGTGGACACCCGCGGCGAGATGGCCTTCACCGAACTGCTGCGCCAGGTCCGCGAACGGGACCTGGCCGCCTACCGGGACGGCCGGGCACCGCTGGCGGCGCTGCCCGGCGGGATCGCGCTGAGCGTGCTCCAGGAAGAGGCGGGCCCCGTCTTCGAGGCGGCCGGACTGTCCGTGCGGGCCGAGCACTGCACACCGCCCCTCCCGGCCGCCGACCTGGCGCTGACGCTGACGGAACGCCAGAGCCCCGCGGGCACCCCGGCCGGCATCACCGTCACCGCCTCCTTCTGCCACCAGAGCATCGGCGAGACGGCCGCCGCCCTCTTCACCGGCCGGCTCACCGCCGTACTGCGCTCGGCCCTCGAAACACCCGGGGCCCCGATCGGCCGGCTGCGGCTGACGGACACCCCGGACCCGGCCACCGCCGCCGACGGCGAGATGTGGACCGGCACGGACAGCAAGGTGTGGGCGGGCACGGACAGCGGGGTGTGGGCGGGCACGGACGTGCCGCTCACCGGGCCGGACGTGGCATCGCTGTTCGCGGCGCAGGTGGCACGGGCCCCTCACGCGCTCGCACTGGACGGCCTGGACTACGCCGAACTCGACGCCCGCTCCGACCTGTTGGCCCACGCCCTCATCGAGCACCATGCCGGTCCCGGCACCTGTGTGCTGACCGCCCTGTCCTCACCGGCCGGGTTCACGGTCGCCGCGATCGCCGTCGCCAAGACGGGAGCCGCGCTGCTGCCGGTCGACCCGTCGCTGGACCTCGCCGCCTCACTGCACCCCGCGGTGCTGCTGCTCGACGAGACCGCGGACCTGCTGCTGCCCGCCGTGCCCGGCGCGGCCCGCCTGGTCCGCGAGGACGCGACCGAACCGCTGCCGCCGGCCGGGCACTGGCCCCTCACCGCAGCCGACCGGACCCGGCCGCCGCGCAGCGGCGACCCGCTCCTGCTGCTGCCCGGCCAGGACGGCACCGTGGCGGTGGGCAGCGAGGCCGTCACCGCGGCGACGCTGGCCGCACCGGCCGACGCGGCCTGGCTGGTGCACGGCTACCCGGACGGGGACACGGCGATCGGCGTGCTGAGCACCCTGGCCTGCGGCACCCGCATACACGTCCCGGACGCCTCGCTCGCCCGGGACGTGCCGCACGAGGTCCTGGGCTGGCTGCGCCGGCAGGGCGCCCGGGTGGTGCTGGGCGGCGCCGACGACGTGCTGTGCGCGCTGGTCTGCCTCGCCCGCGGCGGGGACGCCGGACTGACCGTCAGCGGCGGCTGGGCCGAGGGCAGACTCGTCGTCGAGCAGCTGCCCGGCGCCCCGGCCCGGCCCGCCCCCGGCTACCGGGCCTACCTCCTGGACCCGCTGCTGCGCCCGGTGGGGCCGGGCCGGACCGGATCCCTGTACATCGCGGGCGCCGGCACCGCCCGGGGCTACACCGGGGCGCCCGGGGCGGGCGGCGAGCGGTTCCTGCCCGACCCGTTCGGCGGCCCGCACCACACCACCGCCCGCATGTGGCGCACCGGCCGCGCCGCCCGCCTGGACGCGGACGGCGGCCTGCACGTGCTGGACGGCCCGGCCCACGACGACCCGTTCGCCGACGCGTCCGCCACCTTCGTGGTGCTGGCCGACCCGGCCGGCCACCGCGCCCTGTGGCCCGCGCCCGCCGCCGTCCCCCCGGGCTGGTACGAGAGCCACCCCGAGGACCGGTACGAGCTGTGCCTCGACCACATCAACGGCCACCTCGGCGACCCGCTCTAGCCCGGCGGCCGAAACGACGGACCCGCTCCCCCGAGCCCCCTGTGCCGCGCACCCGGTCCGGACACACCGGGCCGTGGCTTCGTCCACGAGATCGGACGGCAGTTGTCCAGCACTTCGGACAGCACCCAGCCCTGCCGCCCGTTCGATTTCGTGGGCATGGTCCACGGACAGCCTGTGGGGCGGGCCGCGGCGGGAAGAGCCTCTCCAGGACGCGGGTGCCGGGTCTATCTTCGGACGATGCGGATCCTGCATCTCTCCGATACTCATCTCGACCGGTCCGGCGGCCCCGACGCCGACGGGGCTGACGGCACTGCCGCACTGCGCCGCCTGCTGGCCGAACTGGCCCACGTGCACGACCTCGACGCGGTGGTGGTCACCGGCGATGTGGCGGACGACGGTTCCCGCGAGGCGTACGTGCGGGCGCGTGGACTCCTCTGCGGATACGCCGGCCGAAGAGGTGCGGAGATCTTCTACACGACCGGCAACCACGACGACCGCACCGCGTTCGCCGATGTGCTTGGCAGCGGCCATGTCCAGCCTGAGGCGGTGTACCAGGGCACAGCGGGCGAGCGGGCGGGGGCAAGCACCGTCGCAGGGTGGCGGCTGATCACGCTGGACACACTCGTTCCCGGCAAGGGCTACGGCCGGCTGGACCGGGGCCAACTCGACTGGCTGGGCGAACTGCTCGCAACCCCGGCACCGCTGGGTACCGTCCTGGCCTTCCACCACCCGCCGATCGCCATGGACGTCGATGTCCAGCGGGCGCTGGGCCTGCAGAACAGCGCTGAGCTGGCCCAGACGATACGCGGGACCGACGTCCAACTCATCCTGTGCGGGCACTTCCACCTGCAGATTCTGGCGCGTCTGGAACAGGCGACCGTATGGGTCACGCCCGGCGTCGTCAGCCGCATCGACCTGACCGCCCGCCCAGGCACCGAGCGCGCCGTCCACGGCCCGTCGGCCTCCCTTGTCCACCTCGCAGCACCCCACGGGCCGCTCATCCACACGCTCCACGTCCGCGACCCGCGTATGGGGGAGACGATTTACGAGGCGGACGAGGAGGAAATGCGCGAGGTCATCGGGAGGCTCGGCCCCTCCTCCACCGTGAGCTCGACCTGAGACCGGGCGCTGCACCGGCCCCCGTCTGCCACTCCTGCGAGCGGCCCTCCGCCAGGCGCAGCCCGGTTGCTTGCTGCCTCCAGCACCCCGCTGTCACCATCGGCTGTTCGAATCGAAAGCCCACTGGGGTGCTGTCCGGTGTGCTGAACAACTGCTGTCCGATCTCGTGGACAAAGCCACGGCCGTGAACGCCGGGCCTGGAAGACACCGGCCGGTACCTTCCAGGCCGGAAGACACCGGGCCCGAAGAGGCCGGGCCGGGGCACGTCGTGGGCCGGCGGTCACACCCCGGAGGCGGCGGGGCCCCGCTGCGCGGCGGACTCGGCCAGGGACTCGGCCAGGATCCGCCAGATCTCCGCGGCCAGGTCGATGTTGGCGTCGGCCTGGGCCTGCTCGGCCAGGGCCCGCAGTCCCTGGACACCGCCGTCGTCGCCGGAGCGGATGCGCAGCCGGTGGCGCAGGATGTCCAGCCGTACCCGGCCCCGGTAGGTCATCCTGGACTCCACCTCGGCGAGTTCGCCGAGCAGGACGCGGGCCTCGTCGTAGCGGGCGGTGAGGAAGGCGAGGTCGGCCTTGAGCGCGGTCAGTTCCTGGCGCAGGCCCGGGGTGCCGACGAAGGCGAGCGCGGGTTCGGCGGCCGTGACGCACCGCTGGGCGGCGGCGGGGTCCGGCGGCAGCTTCTGCAGATGCAGCTGGCCGGCGGTGAGCCGCAGCCGCAGCCACAGCACGAGGTCCTCGCCGCTGGCGAACTTCTCCAGCGCCTCCTCCAGGTAGGCCTGCGCGGCGGTGTGGTCGCCCTGCCGCTGGCGCACCGCCGCGGCGGTCCACATCGCCTCCGCCCACAACGCGTCCGAGCGGCCCGCGACCAGCTCGACCAGCTCGTCGGCGTGGCCCCGCGCGTCCGGCATCCGGCCCGCCTCGGCCTCCACCGAGACCAGGGCCAGCAGCATCGTGGCACGGTCCTGCGTCTCCAGGCCGTCCTCGCGGGCGAGGTGATGGGCCGTCACCGCGGCGTCGAGGGCGGCGGTGATCTCGCCCAGCGAGCGCAGGCAGCGCGCCAGGCGGGTCAGACCGCGCACCCGCAGCGCGACCAGCCCGACCGCGTCGCCGAGCCGTACCAGCTCCTCCAGGTAGTCCCGCTCGCCGGTGTGGTCGCCCTGGACCCGCCGCTGGCGGGCCAGCTGCCACAGCGCCTGCCAGCGCAGCACCGGCGCCTCGTGCCCTTCGGCCGCCAGCGCCTCGCGCAGCGTTTCCATCGCCGCGTCCGAGCCGGTGGAGGCGACCAGCGTCAGCGCGTGGGCCAGCGAACCGCCGGCGGGCTCCTCGAAGTCCGCCGCCTGCAGAGCGAGCCGCTCGGCGAGATAGGCGACGGCCCGCTCGGTGGGCTGGCGTGCGCCGGACTCCAGCCGGGAGAGGTATCCCGTGGACATGCCGTCACCGGCCAGCGCGGTCTGGGACAGCCCGCGGGCCTGTCGCAGTTTGCGAAGACGACGGCCGAAGGCGGGCTGATGCAGCATGTGACCATTCCCTGGGACGGACGGGTGGGACCGCGGCGCGGCGGACGGGGGCGGACAGGCCGCCGGACCGGGACCACCGGAGCCGCCCCGAGCGTAGGGGGCCCGGCAAGGGCCGGGCAATGTTTTGCCAGACGCCGTGCCCTGGACCTCGTACGAACCTCACGCGGTCCTCTTGCGTTCCTCGAGCGGCTCTCCAGCGGATACGGGGAGCATCTCAAGCGCCGGTGCCGGTGCCTGCACAGCGGCCCGCCCCCCGGCCACGGGAGCCGTTCTCGTTCGCGTCCACGGGAGTCGTCACATGAAGCACCCGGTTCCTGCCCGCCGCGCCGCCCGCGCCGGCCGACCGGGACCGGTGCCCGCCACGTCGGACGACGACATCGACTGGCCCAAGAACTGCCCCCGGCCCAAGCACTGACCTTGGCCCACGGCACCGGCGGACACGGCACCCGATCAGGACACCGGGACATCCGACCGGGCAGGCGCGGCGTTCGCGGTGTTTCAGTGCCGGGCGGCCGACGCGCTCGCCCGCCGCAGGGCGCCGACCAGCGTCCGGGGCCCCTGCGGATCGTCGCAGGCACCGCCGATCACGACCAGCGGCGGGCGCACCCCAAACCCGGTGACCTGCCGTGCCAGTTCGCAGGCCAGGGCGCCGGCACCGGAATACCCGCCGAGCACCAGCCGGCCGCACGAGCGGGCCAGCCCCGCCAGGGCCCCGGCCCGGGCGGCCTCCTCGCCGACGGTGTGCCGCAGCGCGGTCAGCGCCTCCGGCCCGCGGTAGTGCCGTACCAGTTCCCCGTGCCCGGTGCGCGGCGCGCCCGGC
>NZ_JAODTZ010000117.1 GCF_025399795.1 Streptomyces rhizosphaerihabitans
TACGAACTTGGACAGCTCTTCGCGAAGGCGGTCCACGCCCGACGTCTCCTCCGCCGGTTCGCCCTTTTCCGTCTTGGTCATCGCCGCCTACCTCCGACGATCGGCGCGCTTGGACGCTGCTCGCTCGGAAGACGACGACTTCTTCGCGGCGGACTTCTTGGCCGGAGCAGTCTTCTTCGCGGCGGTCTTCTTCGCGGCGGTCTTCTTGCCGGGCGCCGCCTTCTTCGCCGGTGCAGTCTTCTTGGCCGCCCGAGGCTTCTCCCTGCCGGCGGGAGCAGCCTTCTCGCGTGCCGCCGGCGTCCCGCGGGACCGATCCGATCGCGAACGGCGACGCCTCCGCGGCTTCGCTTCTGGTTCGTCTTCCGGTTCCTCTTCCTGGTACTCGCCTTCCGGCTCTTCCTCTTCCTCGGGCTGATCCTCGGCCTGGTCTTCCTCGTACTCGGCCTCAGGCTCTTCTTCCTCCGGCTCTTCTTCCTCCGGCTCTTCTTCCTCCTCGTACTCCGCGTCCTCGCCCTCGTCCTCCGGCGCGTGATCCTCCTCGTCCTCCTCCTGATCCGCCTTCTCCAGGAGTCGGGACGTGCGGTCGCTGAGGGTGTCGGCCAGCGTGCTCATGCCCCGGTCGGCGGCGGCGCTCATGGCCTTGCGGCCCGCCTCCAGCACTTCCCCGCGCAACTGCTCCTGCAACTCGGCGACTTGCGGAATCTCCCCCAGCCTGCGCATTCCCTCGGCGGCGAGCTGGCGAGGTTCGAGACCGAATCGCCGGCCAGCCAGATAGGTCGCAATGGACAGGGCCATCCGGCCCTTCTTGGTGCGGCCCAGCACATAGCCACCCACTACCGCAGCCGCGAGAACCGCCTTTTCCTTGTCATCCATGACTGTGTCACCTTCGATCACTCGGGGCGCGAAACAGGCCCGTGCGACATACAGCCGATCGAGCAGCCGCTCCCCTTCTCGTTCGAACTCCTCCAGGCCGATCTCTCCGTCTTTCAAGTCCGGGTTCAGCAGAGCCAGATGGGCCTACAGCACTCCCGGGTCGTGCAGCCGCGTCCGTCCGTTCGGGACATATCGCCGCACTGGGCAGTGGCCGTTTCGAGACGGACTCGACCCCGATCAGCACAAAGAGGTCCGCTCGCAGGCAATACGCATGCCGCACCCCTGCATGATGTTCGACGGAACGCCGTTTGCCCGGGGCGCAGTTGGGCCCCCGCCAGTCAGCCGGCGCTCTGATGCGCCGACAACTCGCCGGCGATGGCGTCCTCTTGCTGCTCGTACTGGGAGAGTGCCAGGCCAAGACCGAAGAAGGTGGGGGCCCATTCGCCGATGTAGATTCCCCAGCGGTCGGCCCGGGCGATGTCGATGCCGGGCTCTATCTTCAAGGAGCCTGCCCAGGCGACGACGGTGAGGCCTATGGATGCCATGGC
The DNA here is from genome assembly GCF_025399795.1 of Streptomyces rhizosphaerihabitans. Lineage (GTDB taxonomy): Bacteria > Actinomycetota > Actinomycetes > Streptomycetales > Streptomycetaceae > Streptomyces > Streptomyces rhizosphaerihabitans. Next base: position 1,422 of record NZ_JAODTZ010000117.1, read on the forward strand.
GGCCAGGTACGCATGTTCGCTGCGGATACCCATGTCATGCATCTTCTTGATGATCACGATGCGCTCCGTTCACTAGTCCTTTGACGGACTACCCGGACCACCTAGCCCTATTCACACCATTAGCCCCAAATGTTCACTTGTGCGTAGTTCACGGGCCGGCACACTGCGAGCTCGTCGCGACGCTCCCAGAACTCGATGACCGGCAGTTCGACCCACCTCGCCCAAGCCCACCCGGTGCACCCATGATCAGCGAGCGGTCCGGACGCCCCAGGCCGGGAGCGGGCTGCCGGAAGGCGCACCAATCGGGCCTTCCGTCCGGTCGGGTGTCGGCGGTCCACCCGACTCGGCGAGCTCCAGCCCCGAAGGGCTGCCCGCCTCATACGCGTAGGTCTTCACGCCAAGGCCTCCGACTTCTCAGGCCGGGTGGGGACTCTGCAGGCCGACAGTGTCAGCACGCAGCGCCCGGAGCCGGACCGTGCTTCAGCGCTTGCCGTGCTTGCCGCGCATGGAGTCCTTGGCGTCGTCCAGGGCTTCCTTCGCCTCGCCCTCCGCCTGGTCCATCTTCCCCTCGGCTTTCATCCGGTCGTTGCCGGTGGCCTTACCGACCGTTTCCTTCATTTTGCCCTTGGCCTTGTCCATGCCGCCCTTGCCAGCCATGCCCTGCTCCTTGCATAGGAAAATCAGTGACAGTGACAAACTAGAACGGAAATACGCATATCGCTCGGCAAGCGTTGCACTCACAGCCGACTGCGCGGATCCGCCCCCGCCCCCTTGTGGCGGAGGGTCCGGGACCAGCTTGTGCCTGCCGACCGCGGCGCCGGATCCACCGCTGCGAGACGTCCAGAGGGCCACCCAACGCGGTCACGACTCGAGGGACGAGCGTTGTCGCTGTTCGTTCTCGCGCGTTTCGTGTGTGTGGCGACCGATCTCGGTGACGCGGTCGGCCAGAGCCGGGTGATCGGCGCGCAGGTGTGGGCCTGCATCGGAGAGGGGGCCAAGGAGTTGGGCCGGGTCGCTGTCGCCGAGGGCGGCATGGAGAGCGGTGATGGCGCTCGTCGCCGTGTCGGGGAGATCTGTCAGGGCGGTGATGGTCCCGGCGAGCTGGCGGAGTGCGGCGGCGTGGTCGTGGGCCCAGGCAGCTACGGAACGGTCTGCGGCGCGCCGGCCGCGGGTGGCCTGCACCCGCTGCTCCTTGGTGGCGCCCGCTTCACCGGGACGCACGCGCAGGTAGCGACGTTCGGCGGCCTGGCGGCTGGAGACGCCGAGCGGATGGGCCAGATCGGCCCAGCTCGCGCCCGCCTGCCGCGCCGCTTCGATCAGTCCCGGCTCCCAGCCGGCCAGCTGTTCACGAACCTGCCGCAGGAGGAGCAGCGCCGCGAGGGCACCTTGGGGATCGTCGGATGCGGCGGTCCTTGCGGACTGTGCGGTCTGCAGGGCCTGTGCGAGGGCCTCGAGCACCGTGGCCGTCGCCGCGAACGAGGCCGACGCCGGAAGTTTGCCGCTCACTCTCCCCTCCTCTTCAGCATCGTCATCCCCTGGATGACGTTTCACTTGTCGTCGTTTGGATGACATGTTACAACGGTGTCAGGTGAAGCGCATTGGCAGCAACTGCCTGAACTCATCTGGAGGTGTATCCCGTGTTGATGCGCACTGACCCGTTCCGGGAACTCGACCGGCTGGCCCAGCATCTGATGGGTCCGGGAACGTGGTCCCGCCCGTCCGCGATGCCGATGGACGCCTACCGAGACGGCGACCAGTACGTCATCGCCTTCGACCTGCCGGGCATCGACCCCGACGCCCTCGACATCGACGTCGAGCGGAACATGCTCACCGTGAAGGCGGAGCGCCGCCCGCTGCCGCGCTCGGAGAGCGCCCAGACGGAACTGGCCGAGCGGCCTCTGGGTGTCTTCTCCCGCCAGCTCGTCCTGGCCGACACCCTCGACACCGAGCGCATCTCCGCGGACTACGAGGCCGGCGTCCTGACCCTCCGCATCCCGATCGCGGAGCGGGCCAAGCCCCGCAAGATCAGCGTGCGCGGCACCGGCGAACGCAAGGTACTCGACAGCTGATCCGCCGGTCGCACGTCCGCCGGCCGGGCCCAGGACGGTTCGCCCGCAATCCCGCCTGGGCCCCGGCGGCACCGGCCCCCTCACCCCACGCCGGACAACCGACTTCCGCGAAGGACACGGTTCACACGGAACAGCCGCTCTCCCGCAGGAAGACGGTCACGCAAGGAAAGCCGAAGCCTCATGACTCTTCTCTCTCCCCCCGCGCCCCCTCCCCCAACAGCAACCGTCACCTTTGACCAGCTGCTGGAAAAGGTGCGCTACGACGGCGCCTACCCCACCCGCCGCCACGCAGAAGGCGTCGTACGCCGAGTACTCGAAGCCCTCGGCCGCCAGTTGACAGGCACCGAGCGGATGGAACTCGCCGCTCGCCTCCCTCAGGAAGCAGCCTGCCACTTCTCCTCGCAGCCCCCTACGAGCAGCCCGCTGACCGGCTGGGGCTTCGTGAAGGACCTCGCTGAGCGAACCGGCGGCACCCCGGCGACGACCCGTTGGGACACCGGATCGGTCCTCGGCGCCGTGGGTCGCATCGCCGGTGACGACCTGACCGCCCGGATCATCGGACAGCTCCCCGACGGCTACGCCCTGCTGTTCGGACGGGCCCAGCTCATCCGGGCCGCCTGACCGTCCGGTGCCGGCACCCAGAACGCAGCGCACATGTCCGCGGTCGCTGCGTCGTGACCGCAATTGCCACCGTTCGGCCGCAGCAGGAGCACGTCGAACCCATGACATGCGCCCTCTTGGTCGCAGTGCCGTCGCGGGCTGATGACGTAGCCCCTCTGTTCATCCGTCGCGAAAGCGGAGCCGGCACCGGCAGCACAAATCCCGGCAGCCGACGGGCTGCCGGGATCAGAAGTGCTCAGCGCCTACTTGGGCCGGATGGCGTCCTTGGCCTTCTCCTTGGCCGCGCGCAGGTCGCCCTTGGACTCCTCGGCGCGCCCCTCGGCCTTCAGGGACTCGTTGCCCACCGCACCGCCGACGACCTTCTTGACCTTGCCTTCGGCCTGCTCGCCCTTGGCCTGAGCCTTCTCGTCCGCAGCCACAACCACTCACCCCTGCCTCATTCGGAACTCAATTACGCCCTCCGTGTCACCCCGGGTCTGCATCCTCAAACCAACCCGAGGACTGCCACGCATTCGCAGCCGTGGACCGTCTAAGAAATACATAAGATCCGCAGGAATGGAGATCGATCTGCAGGGCACACGACGGTCCGGAGGTTGATAACTATGGTTCCTGTTCTTCTTGTTCTTCTGCTCGCCCTGATCCTCTTCGGTGCCGGTTTCGCACTGAAGGCACTGTGGTGGATCGCCGTGATCGTGCTGATCGTGTGGGTCCTCGGCTTCGTGATCCGTCCTACAGCAAGCGGCGGCCGGCGTGGCCGCTGGTACCGCTGGTAGACGGCCTGAACAGCACATCGTCATGGGGTGGGGCCCGACGCTACGGCGTCGGGCCCCACCCATGTCCCGTCCCGGCGACCGCAGGACGAAAGTAGTGATTCTTCCGGTTCGAGGTAGCTGGAAGCCATGGCCGGATGCTGGTGTGACGCCAGGAACCATGGCCCTCCAGCACGACGTCTTCGGCTGTTCACTCTTTCCGCAGCGCGTATGTATAGGCGCAAGAAGCCTGGGAACCCGAACTCCCGGGAGCGTCAGCAACGATGACGCTCAGTCTCAACGAGTCCGCAGCTCGACTGTGGGCGGCATTCGATTGATTCTTTGAGGAGGGAATTTATGAGTGACAACATCTGGGGCTACCAGCCGACCACCGGCTACACCGCGGGCACCGACCTGACCGGATACAAGGTCGAGGCCACCGACGGCAGTATCGGGAAGGTCGACAAGCACTCGGACGACGTCGACTCCTCCTACCTCGTCGTCGACACCGGCGTATGGATCTTCGGCAAGCACGTTCTCCTCCCGGCCGGCACCGTGCAGTCGGTCGATCAGGCCGAACGGAAGATCTACGTCGCGCTCACCAAGGACCAGATCAAGGACTCCCCCGAGTTCGACAAGGACAAGCACACCGGTGACGCCGGCTACCACGAGCAGGTCGGCAGCTACTACCAGAACCGGCGCAGCATCTGACATCAACACCCCGGCGCAAGCCAGGGGGCCGGCCGGGAGTTTCTTCGGCCGGCCCTTTCGTGTACGCGCGGGAGCGGGGAAGCCCCAAGGCGCCAGACCCCTCAGGCAGGGACCACTGGATCCGCCGGCTGGGAAGCA
>NZ_JAODTZ010000118.1 GCF_025399795.1 Streptomyces rhizosphaerihabitans
ACATGGCAATCAGCCACAGTGACACAGCACTTGACCCCATCAGCCAAGGGAGGCACCACACATGGAGGGGCAACCGACGAGGAGCACGGCGGTGCGCGTTCGGATCGCGCTCGACGTGATCTGCGTTCACTCCTACCTCGGCTACACCCGCTTCACCCGTGCGGCGGACCAACTGCGCGCCGAGGGCCACCTGATCCAGGTGGAGTTCCTCCCCTTCGAGCTCGCGCCTGGCGCGGGCACCGAAGGGGCGCCCCTGCTCCCCGTACTGGAGCGGGTGTTCGGCCCGCAGGCCGTACAGCAGACGCTCCGGTTCGCCGAGCAGGTGGCCGCGGAGGGACTGGAGCTGCATTACGAACACGCCGTGGCAACCGGCACGTTCGAGGCTCATCTGCTCATCGCCCGGGCCTCGCGGCAGGACAGGGCCGAGCAGATGGTGGAGCGTCTCTTTCGCGCGCACTTCACCGACGGACTGCACATCGGCGACCCCGCCACCCTCGCCCGGCTCGCCGAGGAAGTCGGCGTCACGACGGACGACTCCGGCTCGGGAGCGGCGGACACCGCACCGGAAACGGCTGCCGCAACCGACCGGCTGCACACCGAACTCGACCGCGTGCGCCGGCTCGGCGTCACCGGGGTGCCGGTGTTCTTCATCGACGGCGCACAGCCGCTGACCGGATCCCAGTCGGAGGCCGTGCTGCTCTCAGCACTTCGCGAGGCGGCGCGATCCGCCTCCGACGGATGACCGGAGTGTCCGAAGCCTCAACTTTCGCATCGAGGCACGACAGATCCATGTCAAGCGCGTGGTGACCTACCGCGGGGGCTGGTTGGCTGAAGTCCACCCCCGCTCCGCATCCGCCAATGCGGTGACTTGTCGGCATCCCTGTACAGATAGGGCTCAACATGTTTTCGCGACGTACGTTCCTGGGCTCCGCGATAGCGGTGGCCGGTGCCACCGCGGGGTTCACGGCATTGAATGCCACCACGGCCCGGGCCGCCGCCCAGGCCGACCCGGAGGTGATCGTCAGACCGGGCGACGCCCGGTATGCCGAACTCACGGGGCGCGGCTACAACAGCCGTTTCGTGGCCACGCCGGACGAGATCTGGCTCGTGCACTGCGCCTCCCAGGTGGAGAAGGCGGTCAACCGGGCCATCGCCAACAACCAGCGCATCACGGTACGCGGCGGCGGTCACTGCTTCGAAGGTCTGGTCGACGACCCCCAGTTCCGTGTGCTCGTCGACCTGTCCGAGATGAAGGGCGTCACCTTCGACCCGACGATGAACGCCTTCGCCGTCCAGGCCGGCGCCCGGCTGGGCGAGGTCTACAAGGCACTGTACGAAGGCTGGGGCGTCACGGTCCCGGGCGGCGTGTGCCCGGAGGTCGGAGTCGGCGGTCACGTCTCCGGCGGCGGGTACGGCCCGCTGTCCCGTCGCCACGGCCTCATCGTGGACCACCTGTACGCCGTCGAGGTCGTCGTCGCGGACAAGCACGGCAGGGCCCGCACGATCATCGCCACCCGTAACACGAACGACGAGAACCGCGACCTGTGGTGGGCACACACCGGCGGTGGCGGCGGCGGGTTCGGCATCGTGACGAGGTTCTGGTTCCGCACGCCGGGCGCCTCGGGCAGCCCTTCCTCGCTCCTGCCCAAGCCGCCCGCGCGGATGCGCGAGACCATCGTGACCTGGCCCTGGGCGCAGCTGACCGAGGCGGGCTTCACGCGTCTGGTGCTCAACCACGGCGCCTGGCACGCCGCGAACAGCGCTCCGGAGTCGGTGTACTCGTCGATGCACAGCTCGCTGCAGCTGCACTCGTCGATCGCGGGCACGGTTCAGCTGGAGATCCGTATGGACGCGACGCTCGCGAACACCGCCCAGCTCCACGACGACTACATCGCCGCGGTGAACGCGGGCGTCGGGGTGCAGCCGACGGTCGACGTCAAGGAAGGCACCTGGCTGGAGATCGCCCTGGAGCCGACCGCCAGCTACGGCGCGTACTCGCGCCAGAAGTCCATGGGCGGCCATCTGCGCAAGCCGCTGACGGCCACCCAGGTCGGCGCGGTCTACCGCTCGCTGACCGACCCCAGCCACTACGGCGTCGGCCTGGTGTACCTGGCGGCCTACGGCTGCAAGATCAACACGGTGTCGTCGTCCGCGACGGCGATCCCGCAGCGGGACTCCGTCATCAAGCTCTGGTACTCCAACAACTGGTCCGACCCGACGCAGGACGAGGTCGAGGTCAACTGGGTGCGCACGCTGCGCAAGAACGTCCACGCCTCGACCGGTGGCTTCCCCGCGCCCAACGACCAGCAGGACGGCGGCTACATCAACTACCCCGACATCGACATGCGCGACCCGACGCAGAACCTGTCCGGGGTGCCGTGGTACTCGCTCTTCTGGAAGGACAACTACCCCAGGCTGCAGCGAGTCAAGAACACCTACGACCCCAAGAACGTCTTCCGGCACGCCCTGTCCCTGACCCCCAGCTGACGAACCGCTCGGCCGGCCGGTCCTCGCGCCGGAAGCGCACGGCCCATCTCCACGACCACCGCGCCGGGACCCGGCACCTCCCGGTCCCGGCGCGGCACGACAGCCCGGAGGGCTCCATGACCAGCAGTATCCCCGCTGCCAACCACACCGCTCCAGGACGACGAGCGCTGCCCGCATGGCAGGCAGTGGCGGGGGCCGCCGCACTCGCCGCGGTCGTCAATCTGATCGTCCTGTTCATCGGTGACGCCGCCGGCGCCTCGCTGGTCCTGGAGCTCAACGGCAAGGCCGACGAGATCGGCGCCAGTGACGTGATCTTCATGTCGATCGCCGCACCGGTGATCGGCGTCACCGCCACCGTGCTCCTGGCCCGCTGGAAGCCGGTGCTCCTTCGGGTGGGTCAGCTCGTGGGCGGCGCGGTGGCGCTGCTCACGGCCATCGGCCCGTTGACCTCGGACACCGACGGCGGCACCGCCGCCACTCTGACCACGATGCACCTGTTCGTCGGCTTCGTCGCGGTGGCCGCGCTGGAGGCGATCCGCCGGTCCCGCGCCTGACACACGGAGTTCGCCCTGCGGCTCTGCGGAACCCGACCGGGTTCCGCAGAGCTGCCGACGTCTTTCGGGGAGGAACCATGGCAGCAGAGGAAGACAGCACGGTCGACGTCTCCCTGGTGGTGACCGCGCACTCCTGGCGCATCACCAGCGGCTCGCCGACGGCCGAGGAGGTCGCCGCGATCGCCGTGGCGCTCTCCACCGTTCTGTCCGCGCGCGCCTCGCGGGCGGCCCGGGTGACGGGCTCGGGCTCTCGGAATGGGGCCCGCTGGACACTGTTTTCGGCCAGGCGCAGGACAGCCACGTCATGGGCAGCCGACCCTCGGCCGGGCTGGCGCGGCGCGGCATGAGAAGGCCCCACGAGCGGCCCTCACCTGACGGGTCGGCATTCCCGTCGGCAATTCCACGACGGGCTTCGGAAGAGGGAGGACCCGTCGGTCGCCATTGACCGAACAGGCCCGAATTCAAACCTTGCTCCTGGTATTTCCCAAACCGGGTGCCCCCTGGGACAGAAGGTGAATCCCTCGGAGGAGACAGTCCCGGTCCAGGGCGTGCCGGGTGACCGTCATGAAGGATCAGGCATGTCCCAGGCGGAAACCGACACCGCGGGCAGTGACGATCCAGCCGCTCGATCCCAGCTTGCTCCGTAAGCTGCTGACGTGCGTGTCGATGGTGCGCCCCGGCGCCGACCGGGAGTCCCTCCAGACCTGCGCCATGATCTGCCTGCGAGTGACCACACTGCCCGGGTGCGAGGCGAGCAGATACAGCAGGTCGAATTCCTTACGGGTCACCTCCACGGGCCTGCCGTCGAGGCTGATCTGCCGAGCGCGCGGATCGATGCCGAGCGGACCGACGGTGATGGCCTCCTCGGCGGAGACCGGCTGACGCAGGACCCGGCGCATGACGGCCTCGATGCGGGCGATCAGTTCGGCGAGACTGTAGGGCTTGGTCACGTAGTCGTCCGAACCCGCGCGCAGGCTGAGCACCCGGTCCAGCTCCGAGTCACGGGCCGTGACCACGATGATCGGCACGTCGCAGACGGACCGGATGCTGCGGCAGAGTTCGACCCCGTCGAGGTCGGGCAGATCCAGGTCGAGGAGCAGCAGATCGGCGTTCCGGAACCGCTGTAACGCCTGCGCTCCGGTCGGCACGCTCTCCGCCTGGAACCCGTGCCGGCCCAGGTTACGGATGAGCGCTTTCGCGACCTCGGGCTGACTGTCGACGGAGAGCACGCGCAACGCTTTGCGGGGTCGCCTCGCCTCAGGTCTGACCGGCGCACTCCGCACCGCGAGCTGTTGCGAAGTGCTCGTTTGCACAAACCTTATGGAACGATTCCCCATCCGCGATTCCCCCTGCAATCATCCGTTAAAGCGAGCGTCGCGCCAATCAATAGAAGGTCTCCATCGAGGGTACAGACCACGCGGCCGATCCGTCAAAGATCAATTGTTGACACTCGATAATAAAAGAAATGAGAAACGCCGCCGAAACAATAAAAACTGGAGGAAAAATCACTCAGGCGGCGGCCCGCCGCATGGCGACCGACTCTTCACGAGCACTCAACCCACTGGCGCAAACGCGCCCGGCCTGCTGTTCTACCGCCCGGCCAATTTCACCAGCCCCCCGTGCACACCCGTTCCAGACTCTCACGATACATCGTACACGGGCACGCGTACGACGTATACGTGTGCCAAGTCACTCCACCTCGGACGGCGAAGCACTGATCCTGGCCAAAACACCACACTATCGAGACGCTTTACGAAAAAGCAGGGGCGGATCGGCCACCTTCTGGCCGACACGCCCATCGGGTCGATCTTGACATCATCCCGAGGAAAGGAAACGCGAATATGATTTCAGCAGGTACTGCGGGCGGTCATGCGTCGAAAACGAAGGACGTCCGCCGACTGAATCGGGTGGTCATCCGGTTCGCGGGGGACTCCGGTGACGGTATGCAGCTCACCGGTGACCGGTTCACCGCGGGGGCGGCGGCGTTCGGCAACGACCTGTCGACGCTGCCCGACTTCCCGGCCGAGATCCGCGCGCCCGCAGGCACCCTGCCGGGCGTTTCGTCGTTCCAGCTGCACTTCGCCGACCACGACATCCTCACTCCCGGTGACGCGCCCGACGTACTCGTGGCGATGAACCCGGCCGCGCTGAAGGCGAACATCGAGGATCTGCCGCGCGGCGCGGAGATCATCGTCGACGCCGACGAGTTCACCGAACGGGCGCTGCGGAAGGTCGGGTACCACGCCTCACCGCTGGAGGACGGCTCGCTGGACGGCTACCGCCTTCACCCGGTGCCGCTGACCACGCTGACGGTGGAGGCGCTCAAGGAGTTCGAGCTCA
>NZ_JAODTZ010000119.1 GCF_025399795.1 Streptomyces rhizosphaerihabitans
TCACGACTCCTTCTGTGGGGGCCCCGGCCACGGGCCGGGCCCGTGCCGGTGGACATGCGCTGGAGAACTGCGTGAAGACGCTTGGCTACGCTGCGGGCTCTTGGGACGGTTGGCGCCTGTCGGCCCGGGCTGTGTGCGCCGCGGACGCGGGCCGGCACCGGGCCGGTTCTCGTCGACTCGCCCGCGATGGAGCCGCTTCCGGTTCTTGAGTGTCCTGCTGTCGCGTCACGTCCTGTCAACAGGACAGCGGGCGGGGGACATCAGGGGCGATGGGGACGGCGGGCTCTCCGGGTTCCGGTGGACGACGGGTGTTGGCACCGGCCGTGGTCCCCGTTCGCCGCGGACGCCGTGCCGCGGGGGCGGGCGCGTCCTGGAAGCCGCCGGGGCCCGGCCCGGCGCCGCAGCCACGGCACCGGGGCGCCCGCCCCGGGACGGCCGTCTCAGGCGATCGAGTGCGCGACCTCCACCGGGCAGGTACGGCCCAGCTCCCGCTCGGTGCGCCGCAGCGCGATCGAATCGGCGATCTCACCGCTGCGTACCGCGATGTTCGACAGCAGGGACGACGACAGGCCGTGGCTGTGCTCGGTGCCGCCCTGGAGATAGACGCCGCAGGTCAGCCCCGATGCGCTGACGAGGCGGTAGTCGCGTTCCACCCGGTGCCTGCCCGCCGTGTCGCGCAGGAAGTGCCGGTCGAAGTCGCCGAGCAGGCGGGCCGGATCCAGGCCGTCGTAGCCGGTGGCGAACACCAGCGCGTCCACGGCCAGTTCCTCCGTCCGGTCGTCGAGCAGCGAGTGCAGGACCACCCGTGTCGCGCTGTCGGTGTGCTGGACCTCGGTGACCCGGGTGAGATTGCGGAAGTGCAGCCGCCGGATGCCGCGCATCTCCTCGTCGTACGCACGCTGGTACAGCGCCCGGATGACGTCGGAGTCGACCACCGAGTAGTTGGTGTTGCGGTGATAGCGCCAGAACGCGTCCCGGGCCCGCTCGGTGCCGAAGTAGAACTCGTCGACCGCGCCGGGGTCGAACACCTGGTTGGCGAAGGGGGTGTCGTCGGCGACGGAGTAGCCGTAGGACGGGATGACCGCGGACACCTGGGCGTGCGGCAGCGCGTCGTGGAGGAACCGGGTGATCTCGGCCGCGCTCTGGCCGGCGCCGACCACCGCCACGCTCTTGAGCTCGTCCGGGGTCCGTGCGTTGAACCTGCCCAGGAACTCCGAGCTGTGCCACACCCGTTCGCCGGCCGTCATGCCCTCCGGCAGACGTGGCACCAGGCCCGTGGAGATGGCCACGTTGCGCGCGGTGACCACTTGGGTGGTACCGTCGCCGGCGCGCACCTCGATCTCCAGGAGGTCGGACCCCGGGGAGCCGGCTTCGGTGACGGGCCGGATCGAGGTGACCTCGGCGCCGTAGGTGACCCGGTCGCTCATGCCGGCGGCCGCCCACTCCAGGTACTGGTGGAACTCCTGGCGGGTCGGGAAGAAGTCCTGGTTGTTCACGAACTGCACCAGCCGGTTCGCGGCGTGCAGATACGAGACGAAGCTGAACCGGGACATCGGATTCCTGAAGGTCGCCAGGTCCTTGAGGAACGAGATCTGCATGGTCGTCGACGGCAGCAGCATGTTCCGGTGCCAGCCGAACGCGGGCTGCCGCTCGAAGAAGTGGGACGTGACCGGATGCTGCGGATCGCTCGCCCCGTGTTCCTCCAGGGCGATCGCGAGCGACAGGTTGGACGGGCCGAACCCGATACCGACCACGTCGTAGATCTCTTGGCTGCGCCTGCCCGTTATGCCCATGAAAATGCTCCCGATTGCGTCTGGAAACCCGACCGGTGGCCGGAGTGGCCGCTGTGCTGTCGCCGTGTCCCACGCCACGGGCCCGCAGAGGGGCGGCGAGAGGACGACAGCGCCTTCCGGCTTGGCAAAGCCTTGCCAGGATGTTGGCAAGGCGATCCTGAGATTTCGTCTCGGGACGCTGGAGCGGTGGCGGAGTCGCTGGTGAGAGGGGTGGGATCCGGGGTGCTGCGACGGGACGGTCTTGCCCCGGGGCCCTTGGCCGGGACCGTTTCCGGGGTCCGGCGGCGGACGGCCGGGGCCCGGTGGCGGATGACCGGGGGTGCAGTGGCGGACGACCGGGGTGCAGTGGAGGCACCGCCGGGGCCCGGCGGCCCCTGGCGCTGCCCGCGGGTGCGCGCCGGCCACGGGATCCGGACGGTGACGGACCCGGGCGGTGACGGGGCCCGGGCGGCGGCGACAGGGCCCGGGCGGTGACAGGACCCGCACGGCGGTGACGGGGCCCGGGCGGCGACAGGACCCGGGCGGTGACGGGGAGGGGCATTCGGCCATGCGCCGCCTTGTTCGCCGGCGGCGTCCGCGGAAGGGGCCGGCACCGCCGCCGGTGAATGCGGTGTTCTCCGGAGAGTTTCCCGGAGAAAAACCGGAGACAGTACGAAGGCTGTTTCCGGTCCTTCGCCGGTTGCTCGAAATACGAAAACGTTGTCCTGCCGACGGGACGGCGGTACGGTCGGCGCGGATTCTTGAAATTTTCTCGTGGCGCGGCCTGCGGTGAGCCGGAGCCACGCTCTGAGCCAATTGCCGAAAGGGTGAATCAGAATGTTCGTGCCCAGCTCTTATCGTGAACCGGACGATTCGTGGACGGTTGATCTGATCCGCGGTAATCCATTGGCTCTTGCGGTGACGAACGGCAGCCCCGAGTCCGGTCCGTACGCCACTCATCTTCCGGTCATCTTCGACCCCGAGACGTCCGGCGAGTGGAGCGGCGAACTGCCGGGGGCCACGCTGCTCGGGCACATGAACCGGGCCAATCCGCACTGGGCGGCGCTGCAGACGGGCAGCGTCCTGCTGCTGACGTTCACCGGCCCGCACTCCTACGTGTCGCCCACGGTGTACGAGAAGACCCCGGCCGCACCGACCTGGAACTTCACCGCGGTGCACGTCCGGGGCGTCGTGGAGAAGATCTCCTCGACCGAGGAGACGCTGGGCGTGGTGCAGTCCACCGTGCGCGCCTTCGAGGGGGCGTTCGGCAACGGCTGGGACATGACCGCCTCGCTCGGCTACTTCCGCGAGATCGTGCCGGCCGTGGGGGCCTTCCGGTTCACGGTGACCGGGGCCGAGGGCATGTTCAAGCTCAGCCAGGAGCAACCGGGCGAGGTGCGCGAGCGGGTACGGGAGTCGTTCGGACAGAGCGGGTGCACGTACCGGCGCGAGACCGCCGCCCTGATGAGCCGGCTGCCGTGACATGCCGGAGCCTCGGCACCCGAGGACTCAGGCGCTGATGGCCACCGGCCGGCTCCGCTCGGCGCGGCACGCCACGCCCTCGACACCATGGAGCCCGGAAAGCTCGGAGGCCTCGGAGATTTCGGCGACCCCGGCGACCCCGGCGACCTCGGGGTGCTCCTCCAGGGCGCCCAGGTCCAGGGTGCTCGCGGCCGCGCTGTCCAGCGTGGCTATCACCCACTGCTCGAAGTCCACGCCCCGCTGCTGCGCGGCCTTGTGCCACCACTGAAGACGGCTGCCGGGGACCTCCAGGCGGCGGACCGGCTCGGCGGGAGCGTCCGGCTGCTGCTCGCCCCGGCGCGCGGCGCGGATGGCGCCGCGCAGCTGCTTGGTGGTCCACTGCCGCTGCTCGGCGCGGTCGAGCCAGAGATCCTGTTCCGCGACCGGCATGGAGGCCAGCTCGGCATGGTGCTGGAAGCTCAGGGCGGCCCGGCGCCGGGTGAGGTCGAAACGCCGTGAGACCCACGCGTAATTGCGCAGGGTCTGGTACGAGAGGCCGGCGGCGCGTATCCCGCGCTGGTACCGGTCGGTGTAGTGGTCCTTGCCGTACACCATCCAGTCGCCCAGCCACCAGGAGGACGAGTCGAGGACGTCGGCGAGCTGGCGCCCGGCCCGCTCCCACTCGTCGTAGGCCATCTTGGCCGGCATCTGCAGGCCCACCCTGGTCGTCAGCACCTGGGCCCGGCGCGGCGCGGCCGCCGCGCCGCGCGGCTGCCGCGGCGGGGGCTGCGGGAGAGCGGTCGCCGTGCCGCCACGCGACCCCGCGGTTCGATCGGCCTGATGCGCCATCATGCCTCCATGAGAAGGGTGCACATAACTGGCGAGAACCCTCGCAGGGAGGGCTGGGGCGGCACCGGAGCGGCACTCGAACGGTTGCGCGTCAAACTAATCTGTGAATAGCGCCGATGGCAGGCGGCATCACAAGGCGAGATTCCGACGCGGAAATTGTCCCGTCGACGGGAACGGCACGCCGTGCGGGCCGGGAATCATGGCCGGTTCGCCTCGCCCGAAAATCCGCGGCCGGTAAATCAACGGCCGGGAATCCGCGGCCGGGAATTCCAGCGGATCCGGTCCGCGGAGCGCCTGTGCGCGCCCATCGCGAATCAGCCACCCGGGCACCGGAAAAGAACCAGCGGACAGGTATTTTTTGCCGGTGCATCCCGCCGGTGACCCGCATCGACGAGCCCGGGATTTCGCGGGCCCGCAGGTTTCTTGACGACGTGAATCCCGCCGTGCTGGCCACCGTGAACCCCGATGGCAGCCCCAGACCTCGGTCGTCTGGGTCGCCCGAGACGGCGACGACCTGCTGCTCTCTGCGGCAGCCGGCTGCCGCAAGGTCACCGGGTTCATCCGAGGGTGCCTCGGCCTTCAGTCCGGGGTGGGGGTGCCTCCCGTTTGCGGGGGAGAATCGGACTCCTGCGGAGCAGGGCAGGAAACGGGATGTCGCCCGAAGGGCGGAACACCGTCTACCCGAGTGGGTAAAGTGCACGCCGTGCGGTGCGAGAACCAAGCGCGCACACCGTGCTGATCGAGAGCCAGGACAGCACCTGCACCTCCAAGCTCTGCCGTATCAAACCGGGCTGGTTTCAACCCGGCTGGTGTTGATCGCGGAAGACCTGTCGGGTCGCTGACCCGCAGGCAGCGTGAGCCAGGAATCCCCCTGCTTCAGCTGGGGGAGGATTCAACCTGGCCGAGCAGTACGAGGGGCCCGGCGCGGGCGAGGAGTACCTGGAACTGCCGCCGGAGGTGGTGCGGGTGGCCGTCAGGATCACCCCGCAGCGGCTGGTCGGCACCTTCGCCGACTGACTGATCGTTTCGGAGCGGGTCGAGCGCCGTGCCGGACGTCGCCGACGCAACTCGAG
>NZ_JAODTZ010000120.1 GCF_025399795.1 Streptomyces rhizosphaerihabitans
CCTCTAGACGAAACGGTCATGACGGTTGTTGGCTCCGTAGTCCCGCGCTAAGAATCCCTCTGCCCAGGGCCGAGGAGCCGTGCGAGTCGCGCAGCACTCTTCGGCCCCATCCGTGTCGGGAACTTGGCCGCCTGGCGCTCGACTGCCCGAGCCCACTGCTCGCTGCGGTGTCTCGTCACCGGGGCACCTCACGCTCTTCACGGGCGATCTCACGGTTCGTGGCGATGTCTTCGGCGACTCCGGCGGCCAGGAGCGCCGCGCCGCGGGTGTGGCCGGAGCCGACGTAGCGCCAGTGCGCTTCAGTGGCTGTGCCGGGCGTGTCCCCCTCACAGTGGCCCTGGTGTTCTGCGCGTTCGGCGCGCAGCGCTGCGTAGGTCGTCGAGTAGGCGCGGGACTTGGTCAGGATGTGGCCCCGGTAGCCGAGGGTGTGGGCCCACGTACGTAGGTGAAGGGGCGCGTACTCGGGGCGAGCGCCGAGGCGCCAGCAGGTGCGTATGAGTATCCGAACGTGGTTGGACACACGAGCTGACTCGATGTCGCCCCAGGTCGTGAGGCGGTAGTCGGTGCCAGCGCCTGTCTCGCTCGCTCCCTTGGTGACGTACTTGGCGACGTACGCGGCTACGGCGTCGTCGTCCGGGCCGAGGCCGTCAGTGCGCAGAGGCCGGGCGTCGAGCTGCACGCCCCAGCGGAGATCGAGTTCACCGACGGCGGGACTGTACAGAGTGCGCACAAGGACCCGCCGGGCGGAGGCGCGCACGGCATCGACGAGCAGTGCCGCGGTGCCCCAGGCCGGGGGTTCGTCGTCGGGTCCGTTCGGGCCGTCGAGGCGGACGACGGCGTGCACGTGGACGGCCGCGCGCTTCTGGTACTCGGCGACCCGTGCGAAGGAGAGTCGGGCGTGCTGGGCGAAGCGGGACTGTACGAGGCCGGTCGAGGTGGCCAGGCGTCGCCGGACGTCGATGACGAACCGGTCCCACAGCTTGGAGGCGTGCGCGTGCCACAGAACGTGGGCCGGGTAGTCGTAGCAGTCAGCGCAGAGGGGTTGGCCGACGAGGGGATCAGCCACGTCGTGGACGGCCCCGCAGCCGAGACGGCGCCCGTGATCGCACTCGGCCGTATTGCGGCGGGGTCGGCAGCGCTCCCCGGCACCGTGCACGGGTCCGAATGACGGCGCGGTGAGGGTGATGAAGAGCCGGGGTCGGTCGCGGACCGTTGCCGGGACGCTCTTGCCGCCGAGGAGTCCGGCGCGGACGAGGTGGTAGGTGTCGCCCGCGTGGAGCCGGGAGCAGGGTGCGCAGACGGTTGCGCGTCGATTGCGGCAACGGATGAGGAGGCGTTCGCCGGGTTCGTTGCGGGTGTCGTAGTGGTGCAGGATCTCGCCGGTTGCACTGTCCAGGGTGGTGGTCGATCCCGACAGGTGCACGGGGTGCGCACAACCGCCCGTAGCTGCGATCTGTCCCAACCAGCGGGCGAACTGGGGATCCTGGGCGATGCGTATCGCGTCTCGGTCTGTCTCGGGGAGCTGACGCAGGCGCGCCGCGCGGTCGAGGGCGGCGCGCCTGTCAGCCGGGGTGAAGTCCGGGGTGATGGTGGTGACCTTCCAGGGTGGGCCGCCGTAGCGGCACGGGTGATGGTTGGTGGCGCGCAATCGGTCATGCGGATCACTCCTTGGGTGGTGGCGTGTGGTGCGTTGGGGTTCAGCGGATGGTTCCGGTGCCCCGGCAGACGCGGCAGCGCCGAAGTCGTCCGGTCCAGGTGGTGCGGGCCCCTTCGCCCTTGCAGTGGGGGCATCTCACGCGGCGCATCGGCATGACGTACGTCCTTCCTGCTCAGAAATGGGAGAAGCCGCTCAGGACCCATGTCAGAAGGCCGTTGATGGTGAGGCTGACGGGGGTCTGGCCGAGGTACATGCCGAAGAGGGCGATGCAGACCGCCTCCCAGGCGCGGACGTCGCGGGAGCGCACGAGGAGGAAGGTGATGATCCCGAAGACCACCACGAGGGACACGGCGGTACCTGTGCTGATCACTTGTCGTCTCCTTCGAGCGCCGCGAGGGCACGGACGATGGCGGGCAGTTCGGGGGTCATGGCGCTGTACTTCTTGGAGGTCGCTGCGGCCTCTTCGGTCGAGGTGAGGTGGGAGCGGGCGCGGCTCCAGCCGCCCTCGGGCCCGGAGCAGACGGCGACGCCCTGCTCGTCCGCAGTGATCGACTGGGCGACGACGACGGCGTCCTTGTTGAGGTCGCCCAGCGTCATCTCTGCCGTGCCGGGATCGTTCACGCGGTGGCAGATCCGGCCGCCGAGCTGGGCCCGTAGGGCGGTGACTCCGGGGCCGAGGTCGGAGCCGACGCGTTGGCCGGCCACGACCAGGTGGATGCCGAGCGCGGCCCCGAGCTGGGCCAGGCGCAGGAGGAGGGTGGAGCACTGTTCGGCTTCCGCCTTGCTCTCGCGTCGGCCGTCGGACAGGTAGAGCTCCGCGATCTCGTCGACGATGACCACGACCGGTATCGGACGCAGCTTCTCCGGGAGCTCCCAGATGGAGCGGGCACCGGCCGCGCGGCAGACAGCCATGCGGTCCTGCATGTCGACGGCGAGTGCGGTGAGCACGGCGACTGCCTCACGGCGGCAGGTGGTAAGTGCGCTGAGTCGTTCGGCGAAGAGGCCGAGTTCCATGCCGCCCTTGCAGTCGATGCCGATCAGGGCGACGGGTTGCGGGGCGAGTTGGGTGATGAGCCGGGCGAGCAGGGTGGACTTGCCGGAGCGGGTGGCGCCGGCGATGAGCCAGTGCGGGACGAGGCGCAGGTCCATGACCCAGGCGCCGCCGCTCTCCAGTACGCCGATGAGGGCGGACAGGAGTGCGGCGGGCGCCGAGGCTAAGCCGGGCCGGGCCAGCGGGTCACTCGCGGTTGCGGTGAGGAGGACGAGGCCGCGTTCCGGCGAGGTGACCCGTACGGCGTGGACCTTCCAGGCGTGCACGAGGGCGTCCGCCGCCTTCATGTACGTGGCCGGGGTCTGGCCCGCGTGCAGCCGGACGCTTGCCGTCAGCCCCAGACGGTTGGCCCGCGGAAACGAGAGCCGAGGGACGATCGGCCGCAGCGGATCGCCCTTGACGACCAGGTCGCCGAGCAGCCCGCGGGGCGGACGGCGGGTGACCGTGAGGTCGTTGAGCATTGCGACCTTGCGCCAGGTGAACACCACCCGGCACGCGGCGAGCGGGTATCCGGTGAGGTACCAGTGCCAGGCCGGGCGGTGCCGGCGCAGCAGATCACCGACGACGAGCACCCAGGCCAGTAGGGCGAGAGCGAAGGCGAGTGCGATCGGCCCCATCACGCACCACCGGACTTGGTCGTCGGCGCGGGTGCGGGAGTGCCGTGGACGGGGGTGATGGCGTCGGCGCGGAAGCTGATTCCGTGCCGGTCGCCCATGGCCCAGGCGAACGCGGTCAGTCCGGTGACCTTGAGGATCTGTCCTTCCTCGATGCCCTTCGGCTCACCGGCGACCGCGATCTCGATGACCGAGATCCGCCGTCCGTCCTGCCGCACGGTGACGGCGACGGTGTAGACGGTGTTGCCATCACGGTCCTTCTTGACCTCCTGGGTGTCGAAGTTGCTGATCTTCGCTTCGGGTGTGATGGCGCACCGCAGTACGCCCAGTCGTGCCATGTCCACGGGAATGGACTGCATTGCATGGCCTCCTTGGCCAGTCGGGACGCCCAACATATTCAGACGTCACTTGTCCTTACGAGTGATGACTATGCGGCTCTGTACGGCGAGGGTGCAACTACTTATGCTGACGAGTGATGTCGCGCGTGCGACGTGCCTACGACCTCACCCGGAGATGCCGAGATGTCAGAGATCCAGCGCCCCGGAGCCCTCTACCAGCAGGTGGCCGCGGCGATCCGCGAAGCGATCCTGGCCGGCGAGTACGAACCCGGCGCCCCGCTCCCCTCCGAGGCCCAGCTCATGGAGCGCTACAAGGTCTCGCGACCCACCGTCCGCAATGCCGTCGCAGCGCTGCGCGCGGAAGGCCTCGTCGACGTCCATCATGGCAAGGGCAGCTTCGTCCGCTCCGAGAAGGGTCCCGCCGTCGCGATCTCCCGCCACATCGGCAGGACACCGGCCGGGCATTTCAGGCTGTACGGCGTAGCCACGTGGCAGCAGGCCGAGGAACCGCACACCTACCGCACCCACACCACCGAGGCCACGGCTCATCTGCTGGGACTCCAGACGGAAGAGGCCCTGTTCGGCTGTGACCAGCTGCTCGTCGACCCGGACACCGGAGCGCGGGCGATGCTCCGGACACTGATCCCTTTCGCCACGACCGAAGCCGTATCCGATCTCGGCAAGAGGCCGGACGCCGCCCCCGCCGCGATCTACGCGATGCTGACGGCGGTCGGCCACGAGTTGTGGTGGTCGGAGTCGGTACGGGCCCGCATGCCGCTGCCCGACGAGCGCACCACGCTGCGCCTGCCCGATGCGACCCCGGTCCTGCACGTCTCCCGCGTCACCTGCGGCACCGATGACCAGGCCCTGATCCTCGAAGAACTCCGCATTGGAGCAGCCCGCGCCGAACTCACCTACCGGATCGACGCCGACAAATAGCCCGCGCGGCGTGTCCGCGGCCGAGAGCTGATGGCGATCGGTCGAATGC
>NZ_JAODTZ010000121.1 GCF_025399795.1 Streptomyces rhizosphaerihabitans
CTGATAGAGTCGGACTCGCCGGAAAGGGAAACGCGGAAGCGGGAACCTGGAAAGCGCCGGGGAAATCGGATACGGAAACGGTCTGATAGAGTCGGAAACGCAGGACCGAAGGGAAGCGCCCGGAGGAAAGCCCGAGAGGGTGAGTACAAAGGAAGCGTCCGTTCCTTGAGAACTCAACAGCGTGCCAAAAATCAACGCCAGATTTGTTGATACCCCGTCTCCGGCCGATCGGCCGGGACGAGGTTCCTTTGAAAAAGTCCTGCCGGGCATTGTTCCGGCGGGCGCATCAGCGAGGACGCTGTGAACCGAAGGGATTATTCCTCCCTCCGGTTCCGCTCTCGTGATGTCATCCCGATTACGGGACAACATTCACGGAGAGTTTGATCCTGGCTCAGGACGAACGCTGGCGGCGTGCTTAACACATGCAAGTCGAACGATGAAGCCCTTCGGGGTGGATTAGTGGCGAACGGGTGAGTAACACGTGGGCAATCTGCCCTTCACTCTGGGACAAGCCCTGGAAACGGGGTCTAATACCGGATAACACTCCTGCCTGCATGGGCGGGGGTTAAAAGCTCCGGCGGTGAAGGATGAGCCCGCGGCCTATCAGCTTGTTGGTGAGGTAGTGGCTCACCAAGGCGACGACGGGTAGCCGGCCTGAGAGGGCGACCGGCCACACTGGGACTGAGACACGGCCCAGACTCCTACGGGAGGCAGCAGTGGGGAATATTGCACAATGGGCGAAAGCCTGATGCAGCGACGCCGCGTGAGGGATGACGGCCTTCGGGTTGTAAACCTCTTTCAGCAGGGAAGAAGCGAAAGTGACGGTACCTGCAGAAGAAGCGCCGGCTAACTACGTGCCAGCAGCCGCGGTAATACGTAGGGCGCAAGCGTTGTCCGGAATTATTGGGCGTAAAGAGCTCGTAGGCGGCTTGTCACGTCGGGTGTGAAAGCCCGGGGCTTAACCCCGGGTCTGCATTCGATACGGGCTAGCTAGAGTGTGGTAGGGGAGATCGGAATTCCTGGTGTAGCGGTGAAATGCGCAGATATCAGGAGGAACACCGGTGGCGAAGGCGGATCTCTGGGCCATTACTGACGCTGAGGAGCGAAAGCGTGGGGAGCGAACAGGATTAGATACCCTGGTAGTCCACGCCGTAAACGGTGGGAACTAGGTGTTGGCGACATTCCACGTCGTCGGTGCCGCAGCTAACGCATTAAGTTCCCCGCCTGGGGAGTACGGCCGCAAGGCTAAAACTCAAAGGAATTGACGGGGGCCCGCACAAGCAGCGGAGCATGTGGCTTAATTCGACGCAACGCGAAGAACCTTACCAAGGCTTGACATACACCGGAAAGCATTAGAGATAGTGCCCCCCTTGTGGTCGGTGTACAGGTGGTGCATGGCTGTCGTCAGCTCGTGTCGTGAGATGTTGGGTTAAGTCCCGCAACGAGCGCAACCCTTGTTCTGTGTTGCCAGCATGCCCTTCGGGGTGATGGGGACTCACAGGAGACTGCCGGGGTCAACTCGGAGGAAGGTGGGGACGACGTCAAGTCATCATGCCCCTTATGTCTTGGGCTGCACACGTGCTACAATGGCAGGTACAAAGAGCTGCGAAGCCGCGAGGCGGAGCGAATCTCAAAAAGCCTGTCTCAGTTCGGATTGGGGTCTGCAACTCGACCCCATGAAGTCGGAGTTGCTAGTAATCGCAGATCAGCATTGCTGCGGTGAATACGTTCCCGGGCCTTGTACACACCGCCCGTCACGTCACGAAAGTCGGTAACACCCGAAGCCGGTGGCCCAACCCCTTGTGGGAGGGAGCTGTCGAAGGTGGGACTGGCGATTGGGACGAAGTCGTAACAAGGTAGCCGTACCGGAAGGTGCGGCTGGATCACCTCCTTTCTAAGGAGCATCTAGGCCGCCGGGCTTGCCCGGTGGTCCAGGGCCATTACGTCGGCACACGTCCGACGGTGGTTGCTCATGGGTGGAACGTTGATTATTCGGCACTCTCGACTGTCTTCTCCTTCCAGTACTGCTCTTCGGGGCGTGGAAAGAATGAGGGAAGCGGTCGGGGTGCCGGGCACGCTGTTGGGTGTCTGAGGGCACGGCCGAGAGGCTGCCTTCAGTGCCGGCCCCAGTGCACTCGAACTACTGGTTCGGGGTGATGGGTGGTTGGTCGTTGTTTGAGAACTGCACAGTGGACGCGAGCATCTGTGGCCAAGTTTTTAAGGGCGCACGGTGGATGCCTTGGCACCAGGAACCGATGAAGGACGTGGGAGGCCACGATAGTCCCCGGGGAGCCGTCAACCAGGCTTTGATCCGGGGGTTTCCGAATGGGGAAACCCGGCAGTCGTCATGGGCTGTCACCCATACCTGAACACATAGGGTATGTGGAGGGAACGCGGGGAAGTGAAACATCTCAGTACCCGCAGGAAGAGAAAACAACCGTGATTCCGGGAGTAGTGGCGAGCGAAACCGGATGAGGCCAAACCTCAAGCGTGTGAGACCCGGCAGGGGTTGCGCTTGGGGGGTTGTGGGATCTCTCTTTCACAGTCTGCCGGCTGTGAGACGAGTCAGAAACCGTTGATGTAGGCGAAGGACATGCGAAAGGTCCGGCGTAGAGGGTAAGACCCCCGTAGTCGAAACATCAACGGCTCGTTTGAGAGACACCCAAGTAGCACGGGGCCCGAGAAATCCCGTGTGAATCTGGCGGGACCACCCGCTAAGCCTAAATATTCCCTGGTGACCGATAGCGGATAGTACCGTGAGGGAATGGTGAAAAGTACCGCGGGAGCGGAGTGAAATAGTACCTGAAACCGTGTGCCTACAAGCCGTGGGAGCGTCGCGCGCCGAGTTTACTCGGTGCGTCGTGACTGCGTGCCTTTTGAAGAATGAGCCTGCGAGTTTGCGGTGCGTTGCGAGGTTAACCCGTGTGGGGAAGCCGTAGCGAAAGCGAGTCCGAATAGGGCGATTCAGTAGCGCGCTCAAGACCCGAAGCGGAGTGATCTAGCCATGGGCAGGTTGAAGCGGCTGTAAGAGGTCGTGGAGGACCGAACCCACCAGGGTTGAAAACCTGGGGGATGACCTGTGGTTAGGGGTGAAAGGCCAATCAAACTCCGTGATAGCTGGTTCTCCCCGAAATGCATTTAGGTGCAGCGTCGTGTGTTTCTTGCCGGAGGTAGAGCACTGGATAGGCGATGGGCCCTACCGGGTTACTGACCTTAGCCAAACTCCGAATGCCGGTAAGTGAGAGCGCGGCAGTGAGACTGTGGGGGATAAGCTCCATGGTCGAGAGGGAAACAGCCCAGAGCATCGACTAAGGCCCCTAAGCGTACGCTAAGTGGGAAAGGATGTGGAGTCGCACAGACAACCAGGAGGTTGGCTTAGAAGCAGCCACCCTTGAAAGAGTGCGTAATAGCTCACTGGTCTAGTGATTCCGCGCCGACAATGTAGCGGGGCTCAAGCGTACCGCCGAAGTCGTGTCATTGCAGCGTATAGCCCCAACGGGTGTTGTGATGGGTAGGGGAGCGTCGTGTGCCGGGTGAAGCCGCGCCGGAAGGCAGTGGTGGACGGTTCACGAGTGAGAATGCAGGCATGAGTAGCGATACACACGTGAGAAACGTGTGCGCCGATTGACTAAGGGTTCCTGGGTCAAGCTGATCTGCCCAGGGTAAGTCGGGACCTAAGGCGAGGCCGACAGGCGTAGTCGATGGATAACCGGTTGATATTCCGGTACCCGCTGTGAAGCGTCAAACATTGAACCAGGCGATGCTAAGTCCGTGAAGCCGCCCCGGAGCCTTCGGGCAAGGGGGAGTGGTGGAGCCGACGGTCCGGACCTGCAGTAGGTGAGTGATGGGGTGACGCAGGAAGGTAGTCCATCCCGGGCGGTGGTTGTCCCGGGGTAAGGGTGTAGGCCGTGTGATAGGCAAATCCGTCACACATCAAGGCTGAGACCCGATGCCGAGCCGATTGTGGTGAAGTGGATGATCCTATGCTGTCGAGAAAAGCCTCTAGCGAGTTTCATGGCGGCCCGTACCCTAAACCGACTCAGGTGGTCAGGTAGAGAATACCGAGGCGTTCGGGTGAACTATGGTTAAGGAACTCGGCAAAATGCCCCCGTAACTTCGGGAGAAGGGGGGCCATCACCGGTGATTGGATTTACTCCATGAGCTGGGGGTGGCCGCAGAGACCAGCGAGAAGCGACTGTTTACTAAAAACACAGGTCCGTGCGAAGCCGTAAGGCGATGTATACGGACTGACGCCTGCCCGGTGCTGGAACGTTAAGGGGACCGGTTAGTCAC
>NZ_JAODTZ010000122.1 GCF_025399795.1 Streptomyces rhizosphaerihabitans
CGCGTCGGGCCGGACCAGGCCAAACCGAGCAAGGCCGGGCCGGGTCGCCCAGCTCGCGAAGGCTCACCTTCGTATGCCCAGGTCCTCTGGTCCCCGGCCAGGAACCCCACCGAGCGGGGACCCGGCCGCCTCGACACCGAAAGCACACCCCGTACAACGCAAGCCCCCGGACCCCGGCCAGGAAACCAACCAACCAACCAACCGGGACCGACCGCCTCAGTCCCGAAAGCACACCCCGGCCGGAAACTCATCGCCCGGGGACGGCCGCCTCGGATCCAGGAGGGCGCCCGGGTCCGATGTCGGCCTCCGGCCCCGGCCGGGACGAGTGGCCGGGCGGGCCGGTCCCGCGTCACGCGATCCGGCGTCGCGGCCGGGGCGGGCCGACAGGGCCAAGACCCGCCGCCCGGCGGGGCATCACCCGCACCGCCCCTCCCCCGCACCGACCACCGTGCCCCATATCATCGCGCTTTATGGGAGATGCCCGAATTGCCGCTGACCAGGAACGGGCGTCGGCCCGCCGGAGTGACGGGGACCGGCGGTCCACGGCTGCCTCCCGGCGGTCCGCCGCCTTCGCCGTCTGGTATCTGCGCGGGGTCACGTTCATCAACTTTCTGAGCGCCGCGTGGGTGTCGCTCGGCCAGGACGTACGACGGCACAACACCGAGAACTACTTCACGCCCTATCTGCTGACCGCGGGCTTCGCCTCCGGTGTGTTCACGATGTTCCTGGCCATCACGATGCGACGGCGCAAGCGGGCCGCGTGGATCCTCAACTCCGTGCTCAGCGGGCTGTTCCTGCTGCTCTTCGGCGTCGCGATGGCGTTCCCGGAGATCCGTCAGTACGCGCAGAACTGGGTCTCGCTCGTACTGACCGCGGCCTTCGTGGGCTCCCTGGTCCTGGGCCGCCGGGAGTTCTACGCCAAGGGCGACCGGTCGAACCCGAAGCTCGCCGCGGCCGTCGCGGTCGGCGGGCTGCTGGTCACCTCGCTGCTCGCCGCGCTGCTGGTCACGGTCACCAACAACGCGCACGACGCGCACCGTTCGACCTTCCTGGACCGCTGGCGCTACGGCACCCTGCGGCTCGTCTCGGTCGCCGCCGACGACTCCCACTACCCCGGAATCTCGACGCCCAACTGGGTCAACGTCACCATCAACGTGCTCAGCACCCTGCTGGTGCTCGCCGTCCTCTACGCGGCCTTCCGGTCCCGGCGCGCCGTCGACCCGCTCACCGAGGACGACGAGAAGCGGCTGCGCGCGCTGCTCGACCGCAACGGCGACCGGGACTCGCTGGGCTATTTCTCGCTGCGCCGGGAGAAGAGCGTGGTCTGGTCGCCCACCGGCAAGGCGGCGGTGGCGTACCGCGTGGTGGGCGGGGTCTCCCTGGCGAGCGGCGACCCCATCGGTGATCCCGAGGCATGGCCCGGCGCCATCGAGCCCTGGCTGGCCGAGGCCCGGGAGCACGGCTGGATCCCGGCGGTGATGGGCGCGAGCGAGGAGGCGGGCACGATCTACTCCCGGCATGGACTCGACGCCCTGGAGCTGGGCGACGAAGCCCTCGTCGAGACCGCCGAGTTCACCCTCGAAGGACGGGCCATGCGTACCGTCCGGCAGGCCTACAACCGGGTCAGGCGGGCCGGGTACCGGGTGAACATCCGACGGCACGAGGACATCCCGGCCGCCGAGATGGCGTATCTGCTGGAGCGCGCGGACGACTGGCGCGACGGTGCGACCGAACGCGGATTCAGCATGGCGCTCGGCCGGCTCGGCGACCCCGAGGACGGTCGCTGCGTGATGCTCGAATGCACGGATGCCGAGGGCGGGTTGAGGGCGGTGCTGTCGTTCGTGCCGTGGGGCCCGCACGGGCTCTCGCTGGACCTCATGCGGCGCGACCGCGACGCGGAGAACGGGCTGATGGAGTTCATGGTGATCGAACTCCTGCGGCGCGCCCGGGAGATCGGGATCACCCAGGTCTCGCTCAACTTCGCCATGTTCCGTTCGGTCTTCGAACGTGGTGCGCGTCTCGGCGCGGGCCCGGTCCTGCGGCTGTGGCGCTCGCTGCTCAGCTTCTTCTCCCGCTGGTGGCAGATCGAGTCGCTGTACCGGGCCAACGCCAAGTACCGGCCCATCTGGGAGCCGCGGTTCCTGCTCTTCGAGAAGAGCGCGGACCTGCTGCGCATCGGTGTCGCGTCCGCGCGCGCCGAGGGGTTCCTGGAGGCGCCGGGTCTGCCGAAGTGGCTGCACCGCAAGCACCTGGAGTCGCACAGATGAGGCCGGCGGGACCGATGAGGGCCGACGTGAGGAGAGCCGTGGGGACGACCGGATGAGCACACTCGCCCGTTGGGCCCGCGCCGAGTGGGGTCTGCTGTACGCCACCGTGCGCCGGGCTCTGGCGGCGAGCGGATGGCGGGCGGTCCCGATGACCCTCGGCGCGGTGTGCCTGACGGCCGTCCTCCAGTTCGTCCAGAACCAGTCCTGGGGCTACCGGCTGGTGCAGAACACGGGCGCCGTCCGGGCCGAGGACCCGCTGTGGCTCGCCCTGCTCCGCACCCCGCTCTCCTTGTTCGTACCGGCGCTGGATCTGCCCGTGTGGGGCGCGCTCGCGCAGATCCTCATCGTCTTCGGGATCGCCGAGATCTGTCTGGGCTGGTGGCGCACGCTCGTCATCGCGTACGTCGCCACGCTGGCCGGGACGCTGTACGCCCGTGTCGGCATCGCGCTCGGCCCGCACCGTCCGCTGGGGTTGCCCGGGGCCGACTCGCTGATCGTCGACACCGGGCCGTCGGCGGCCGTGGTGGGCCTGGCCCTGTTCCTGGGCTGGCGATACCGGGCGTATGCGACCGCGGGGGTGGTGATCGGGGCGATGGTGGCCGAGGTGCTCGTCAAGGACAACCTTGCGGGCAAGGAGCACCTGGCGGCCATCGCCGCGGTGCTGGTGGTGTGCTGCCTCTCCGCGGCGCGTCACCGCCGTTCGGGCAGGGAGCGGTCGGGCGCGGGGTCGGGTTTGCCGCCGATCCACTCCTGAACCCTGCGGCTCGGGCCCGCCCAGCGGCGGTCGTGCCGGTAGGCGCGCAGCCTGCACCGGGCTCGGGCACGCGGCCGGTGCCGGTAGAAGCGCTTGGCCCACGGCGATGCGGGCTTGGCCAGCCGGATCGTGCCGATGAAGGCGATGAAGGGAACGATCACCCCGAAGATGGCCATGCGCACCTTGCCCTTGCTGAGGCAGAGCAGCGCGAAGAGGAAGTTCAGGGCGATGGTCACGATCGCGCTGGCGCGGTCCTGCGCCTCCTGGTCGCTGACGTCGTTGACGCCGAACGGCGAGAAGCCGCTGAGCATCAGGCCGACGAGGGCCGCCGTGACCACGACGACCTCGACGCTCTTGCGCCCGGCCTCGGTCCAGTAGACGTCGTCGAGGTGCAGGATCAGCGCGAACTCGTCGAGCACCAGGCCTGTTCCCATGCCGAACAGCACGGCGCTGGCGCACGCCCCGAAGCCGTACCGGCTGCTGGCCACCGCGCCGAAGCCGCCGATCACCGTGAGCACGACGCCGGGCACCACATGGTGGATGTGCAGATCACCGGCCTTGACGTTGCCGAAGGGTCCTTTGCCGGCGCGGATGAGCCGCACGATGGCGCGGGTGACCACGAAGGTCACGACGAACGAGGCCAGCGCCAGCAACACCGGGAGCTTCCCGGGCTCGACGACGTTCCGATACAACCAATGACCCATATGTGAACTTTATCCAGCACCGCTGTATCCGCTCTCCGGGCGTCCGGGTAGCCTGCGCCGATGTCCAAGACCGCCTCCGGCGCCTCCCTCGCCGACAGCCTCCGCTTCGCCTTCGGCACCCTCACCGTGCTCCCCGTGAAGGTGACCCGCTGGGACCGCGACGCGGCGCGCGGCGGCATGCTGTGCGCTCCGCTGGCCGGTCTGGTGGTCGGGGCGGGCGCGGCCCTGGTGGGCATGGCGCTGCTGGCCATGGGCGCGGGCCCGCTGCTCGCGGCCGTGGCCACCGCCGCCGTACCGGCCGCGCTCACCCGGGGCCTGCACCTCGACGGCCTCGCCGACACCGCGGACGGCCTGGGCAGCGGCAAGCCCGCCGAGGACGCGCTGCGGATCATGAAGCAGTCGGACATCGGCCCGTTCGGCGTGATCACCCTCCTGTTCGTCCTGCTCGCCCAGGTGGCCGCACTCGCCCAGGCGTACGACGCCTCATGGGGCCGGGGCGCCCTCGCGGCCGTCGTCTCGGCGACCGTGGCCCGTCTCGCCCTCA
>NZ_JAODTZ010000123.1 GCF_025399795.1 Streptomyces rhizosphaerihabitans
GTATGTCCAGAGGTCTTTCCCGGACCCCCTGTTCCAGACCCCGTAGCTCTGGACTCCATAATCCCGTCCCCTACAGGGCCGGGGCCTTTTCCGCTCTTCGTTTACAGGCGACCGGCCGACTTCAGGGCCAGATAGGCGTCCGCGAGAGCCGACGCCAGGTTGTCCGGGGTCGCGTCGACGACGGTGACTCCGCGGCGCCGCAACTGTTCGGCCGTGCGCCGGCGTCCGGCTTCGGCCTGGGCCGCCGCCGCTGCCTCGTACACCGCGTCGATGTTTCCCCGGGCCTTCGCCATCTGCGCGATGTACGGGTCCGCGACCGAAGCCAACAGGACCGTATGGCGCTGGGTGAGGCCGGACAGCACAGGAAGCAGGCCCTCCTCGACGGGGGCCGCTTCGAGGCTCGTCAGGAGCACGATCAAGGAACGACGTGGGGCGGTACGCAGGGCTGTGGCGGTCAGGCCGCGGGCGTCCGTTTCGACGAGCTCCGGTTCCAGGCCGGCCATCGCGTTGACCAGGGACGGAAGGACGTCGCCCGCCGCGCGGCCCTGGACGAGGGCGCGCACCCGGCGGTCGTAGGCGAGGAGGTCAACGCGGTCCCCGGCGCGGGAGGCCAGGGCGGCGAGGAGCAGGGCCGCGTCCATGGAGGCGTCGAGACGGGGGGCGTCGCCGACGCGGCCCGCGGAGGTGCGGCCGGTGTCGAGGACCAGAAGGATGTGTCGGTCGCGTTCGGGACGCCAGGTGCGTACGGCGACCGTCGTCCGGCGGGCTGTGGCGCGCCAGTCGATGGAACGGGTGTCGTCGCCGGGAACGTACTCGCGCAGGCTGTCGAACTCCGTGCCCTCACCGCGTGTCAGCACGCTGGTGCGGCCGTCGAGTTCGCGGAGCCGGGCCAGTTTGGAAGGGAGGTGCTTCCGGCTGGTGAACGGAGGCAGGACGCGTACGGCCCACGGGACTTCGTGGCTGCCCTGACGGGAGAACAGGCCGAGGGGGCCGAACGAGCGGATCGTGACGCGGTCGGCCTGGCGGTCGCCGCGGCGCGTGGGGCGCAGACGGGTCGTCAGGCGGCGGCGCTCGCCGGCGGGGACCGTCAGGTGGTGACGGGAGGCCTCGACCTCGGTGCCGGGTTCCCAACTGCTGGGCGGCCAGGCGTCGCGGAGGTGCGCGCGCAAGGGGCGGCCGGAAGGATTGGTGACAGTGAGGGTGACGTCCGCGGACTCGCCGAGGCGTACCGAGGTGTCGCCGGAGCGGGTCAGGCCGAGGCGTCGTACGGGAGCAGCGAGGGCGGCGTCGCAGGCACAGGCCAGGGCCAGGGGGGCGTTCACGGCGAGGATGCCGGTCCAGCTGGGTCCCCAGATGCCGACGGGGAGTGCGCCGAGGGCCGCGAGGAGAGCGGCGCGTCCGGTGAGTGCCATCAGCGGGGGACGGGGACGTGGGCGAGGATCGCGTTGATGACGGAGTCGGCCGTCACGCCCTCCATCTCGGCCTCGGGGCGGAGTTGGACGCGGTGCCGGAGGGTGGGCAGGGCCAGGGCTTTGACGTCGTCGGGGATGACGTAGTCGCGGCCGGTCAGCCAGGCCCAGGCGCGGGCCGTGGCGAGGAGCGCGGTCGCGCCGCGTGGGGAGACGCCGAGGGTGAGCGACGGCGATTCGCGGGTGGCTCGGCAGAGGTCGACGACGTACCCGGTGATCTCGGGGGAGACCACTGTCTTGGCGACCGCGGCGCGGGCGGCTTCGAGGTCGGCGGGACCGGCCACGGGGCGCAGGCCGGCAGCGCGCAGGTCGCGCGGATTGAAGCCCTCGGCGTGGCGGGTGAGGACGTCGATCTCGTCCTGTCGGGAGGGCAGCGGGATCGTCAGTTTGAGGAGGAAACGGTCCAGTTGGGCCTCGGGGAGCGGATACGTTCCCTCGTACTCGACCGGGTTCTGGGTCGCGGCGACCAGGAAGGGCTCGGGGAGCGGCCGGGGCGTGCCGTCGACGGTGACCTGGCGTTCCTCCATCGCCTCCAGCAGCGATGCCTGGGTCTTGGGAGGCGTGCGGTTGATCTCGTCGGCCAGCAGGAGGTTGGTGAAGACCGGACCGGGCTGGAAGGAGAACTCGGCGGTGCGGGCGTCGTAGACGAGGGAGCCGGTGACGTCGCTCGGCATGAGGTCGGGGGTGAACTGGACGCGCTTGGTGTCGAGTTCCAGCGCGGACGCGAGCGCGCGGACGAGCAACGTTTTGGCCACTCCGGGGACTCCTTCGAGGAGAACGTGTCCGCGGCAGAGGAGGGCGACGACGAGGCCGGTCACAGCGGGGTCCTGGCCGACCACGGCTTTGGCGATCTCGGTGCGCAGGGCTTCCAGGGAGGAGCGGGCGGTGTCCGCATCCCCGGAGTACCCGGTGTACCCGGCGTTGTCAGTGGTCGGGTCCATCATGAAATGCGTACCTCTCTTTCGAGGGCGTCGAGTTGGTCGGCAAGGGAGACGAGGGCCGCGTCGTCGCGGGGCGGTGGCCCGAAGAGGAGCGGGAGCAGGGCCTGTCCGTCGCCGTCGAGACGGGCGGACAGGGCGGGGAGCAGGGCTTCGGGCGCATGCGCCTGGGCCGTGGGCACACCGATGAGAGGGGCGAGGCGGGTGCGGGTCGTGGAGCGCAGAGCGCCGGCCGCGCGGTCGCGGGCGCTGGCCTTGCGATAGAGGCGGGCGCGGCCTTCGGCGGTCTCGGAGGCGCGGATCGCGACGGGAAGCCGCTCGGGTACGAGGGGACCCATTCGGCGTGCCCGCCACAGCGCGGCCAGGACTGCCGCGATGAAGAGCTGCAGCGTGCCCCAGAACCAGCCCGAGGGGAGCAGGTCGAGGAAGCTCTGGCCGCCCGCGTCGGTGGCCGAGTCGTCGGAGAGCGAGGGGAGGTACCAGACCAGATGAGCGCGGGAACCGAGGAGTTGGAGAGCGAGCGAGGCATTGCCCTGCTCGTCGACGCGGTCGTTGTAGAGGATGTCGGGGGCGCCGAGCACGACGGTGTCGCCGCTTCCGGAAGCCGCCGGTACGCGCAGGAGCGTGGGCAGGCCGTCGCTGGGGTAGCAGGCGTCGGCGCCGGGGTCGGTGGTGGTGTAGCGGATGCCGCCCGTGTCGGCGCTGCCCGCTCGCCGCGCGACGGGCAGATCGCAGTCGGGGGAGAGCGTCGAGTCGAAGCTGACCGACGGGTCGGCGGTGACTCCCGGGGAGAGGGTGCCGATGGAGGGCGATCCGGGGGCGATCAGGACCGTACGGCCGTCGGAGCGTTCCGTCGTCGTGTGCAGGAGGGTCTGCTGACGCTTGGTCAGCAGGTCGGGGACCGCGATCAGCAGGGTCGTGTCGGGGCCGGCGGCGGCGCGGGCCTTGTCGAGGGTGGTGACCACGCGCGTGGAAACCCCCTGGCCGGCGAGGAGCTGGGCGACGGCTCGGCTGCCGGAGGGGTCGGCGGAGCGGGGGTCGAGGCGGCCGTGCCGGGCGTCCGAGCGGACCGCGGCTATCACGATGGCGGCCACCAGCAGGAGGACGAGCGCGAGGACGAGTCCGCGCGCACGCCTCCACAACTGGCGGGCGGTGGGCGAGGCCGAGGTGGAGGTGAGGGTGGCCTCGGTCATGAGGCGGCCCCCTGGCGGCTGTTGCGGGTCGTGTTCCGGTCCGTGCTGTGGGCGCTGTCCGTGAGTACGGGTTTGGTGCGCTCCAGGTCGCGGTCGAGCTCGGTGAGGCGCTGGTACGCGCGCGGCTCGCCGGACCGGCCACCGTACGTGATGTCGTCGAAGTCCCGTGCCGCGGCGCGCAGTCGGTCCGTGTGGGAGGGCAGGGTGCGGCTCGCCTCCGCGGCTGCCTCGTCGGCCGTGCGGCCGGGGCGTGGATCGAGCAGCGCGCGTTCTTCCAAGGAGCGGACGATGGCGCGCATCCGCTCCTGGACGGCCTGGTTCCAATGGCCCTGGGCGGCGTGGGCCTCGGCGGCGGCGCGGTGTCCGGCGGCGCTCCTCGGGCGGTCGTCGAACAGGGTGGCGGACGAGGCGGGGGTGCGGTGCGGAGTGCCCAGGCGCCACCACAGGGCGGCCACGACCGCCACGACCGCGAGGACGATGACGACGAGTCCGAGCGTTCCGCCGGGTGTCGCCGCGGAGGCGGCGCCGAACAACTTGTCGACCCAGTCCCAGAAGGCGTTCAGGGCGCGCTGGACGAGGCCGGGGTCGTTCTCGTGGTACATCCGCTTGGACAGCTCGCGTCGGGCCGCCTCCCGCGC
>NZ_JAODTZ010000124.1 GCF_025399795.1 Streptomyces rhizosphaerihabitans
GATGAGCACCGTGAAGACCGGCAAGGGCGGCACCTTCTCCAAGAAGTTCACAGCCCTGCGGGACGGCACCTGGACCACGACATGGACGGCGACGAGCCAGTACTTCGACACCTCGTCCTCAGGCGACTACGTCGACGTCCGCTGACCTCCCCGCAGGCCGATGTCCACACCGCTCTCCGCACGCCACCGGCACCGGCGGTCACCGAAGGCGTGATGGGCATCGAGGGCGCCTTGTAGGCAGCGTTTGGAGCTGACCGTTTGACCCCCGCGACCCCGGTCACACTCAGGTCTGAGGCGTGTCGCCACAGCCAGTGGGAGGGAGCGGTCTGCACCAGCCGTGTCTGGGTCGTCTGTTGTTTCGGGATTCATGGTCGGCCAAGGCGAGTGATGCCGGCCTGGGTCTTCTGGCCGATCTCCACGTCAACCTCGACGCCCTCGGGGAGGTAGATGTCGACGCACGAGCCCCGCCCGACTCGCGGCCGAACCGGACCGCGTCAGCTCGGAGGTGCGCCTGACGGTGGCTTGATCATGGGGTGGCCCGTGGACCGAGTGACTACGCTGACCGCTTTCCCGCTTCGGAGGTTCGGTTGGTACGGCAAAGTGTGCTCGGACAGGACTTTCGGCGGTTGTGGGTCGCTTACGCGGTCAGCGCGGCGGGTAGCGCCGTCGGCATGGGGGCGTTGCCGCTGATCGCCCTGTTGGGTCCTGAAATCCTCGGCCTTTCAGGTCTCTGTGCTCGCTGCGTTGTCTGCGGTGGCCAGCGGAGTGATTGCTCTTCCGCTCGGGGTGCGCATCGAGCAACAGTACAAGCGGCCGGTCATGATCACCGCCGACCTGGTCCGCTGCGCGGTTCTGGCGAGCATTCCCGTCGCCATGGAGGAATTGTCAAATTCTGTGGATCGGCTGGTCGGATGGGCGGCTGACCGATGTGCCCAAAAGTGATTGGCGCTGGCGGCCGCTCTGGTGAGAATGAGCGGATGATCGCCACTTCGCCCCAGGGACCTGTCGAGCCTCCACGTATCGTTGCCGAGCTCGCTGCGGGGCGGCCGGTACGGGCCGTATGGAAGAACGAGCTCGGCGGGTTGACGTTCCAGGTCGGCTTGGGCGATACACGGCAGTTTATGAAGTGGACGCCGGTCGGCAGCGGTATCGACCTTGCGGCTGAGGTGGCACGCCTGCGGTGGGCGGCGAGGTTCACCGTGGTGCCGCGGGTACTCTCCGGGTCACGTCCCCTGTGATGGTGTAGGCGATCAATCCTCCGTAGTGTTGGGGAGTGCGTGGGTGGTGTAGGCGTTTGACGGTCTTGCCCCTGGCCTGGGGCTATAGGCGGTCCGCTACTGTCGCCAGCAGGGGCCGGGACGGCCCCTATGTCACGGCTGCGGTCCCGCTCGCTCTGCCGTCCCTCAGCCCAGTGACAGGTCGCCCTGATCGTCCTCGATCTTCACCTTGACCCAGGCAAGGCCGCTGCTGTTGCCGTCGCCGACGCCGTTGACCTTGCACTTAAACTCCCGGCCCGCCTCGACGGGGATGGAAGCGGGGCAGCTGACATCGTCGATGGTCGGGGGCTTGGCGAAGGCGGCGTCGGATTCGACGTCGTTCAGCACCGCCCGCGCCAGCGCGTCCTGATCCAGAACGCGCTGCGGCTGCACGGCGGGACTCCCGGCCAGCAGCATGATGGTGAAAGTGAGCGCACAACAGGCGATCACGGCCAGGGAGAGCGCGATGACGGTACGGGCAAAGCTGCGTTGATCAGTCACGCGGACAGTCCTATCCGGCTGTCCGTGCTCATACAACCCCCTGTGGTGACGTGAAGTCGCCTCTCGGTCCCTGCGGAGTGCTCCCGCACCACTGCCTGCGCGGCCGGAGTGGAGCTTGTGCACCCCTGCAGGACGAGGAGTGGGGCGGGCGCCGCTTCTCGTTCGTTGTCTTCCGGCATCGAATGGTGTCTTGAACTGGGTCGCTCACCTGAGGGTTCGCCGGACGTGGGGGCGGCCTTCGTCTGATCATGTGCTCCGACCAAGGTGCACGTGACCGAGACGAAGGCCGTGAGGGTGAGTCTGCTGCCTGATGCTGTCCGGAGGGAAGCGTTCGAGGAAGCGTCACGTTTCCGGGGAGAGTTCCACGAGTGTCTGACCGCTCGGCGCGACGAGTTGTTCGAGCTGGCAGACGCGGTGCTGTGTGCGGACGGTGCGGTGAAGTCCCCGGTGGACTTGACGCTGTTGCCGGAGCATCGTCGTGGGCACGGAGCGATGTACGGCGGCCTGAACCACGGCCGGATCGACGTCGGCCGGCTGCGGACGGTGCTGGCCGGCCTGCCGCTGCCGCGGTTCGACGGCGGGCGCCTGGTCCTGGCGGTCGACGTGTCGCCATGGCTTCGCTCGGACGCGCCATGCTCGGCGGAGCGGCTGTTCTGCCACGTCTACGGCCGGGCGAAGACTGCGTCGCAGTTCATTCCGGGCTGGCCCTACTCCTTCGTGGCCGTTCTGGAGCCGGGCGCCACGTCTTGGACCGCGATCCTGGACGCGGTCCGGCTCGGCCCAGCGGACGATGCGACCGCGGTCACAGCCGCCCAGCTCCGAGGAGTCGTTGAACAGCTCATCGCCGCTGGCCAGTGGCAGGCCGGGAACCCGGACATCGTGATCGTGAGCGATGCAGGCTACGACGTCACCCGCCTGGCCTGGGTCCTGCGCGACCTGCCCGTCGAGATGGTCGGCCGCGTCCGCTCCGACCGCGTGATGCGTCTGCCGAAGCCACCGCGGATGCATGGCGTCAACGGCCGACCGCCCAAGCACGGCCCGGAATTCCGCTTCACCGAGCCGGAGACCTGGCCCGAGCCCGCGATCACCACGGTCACCGACACCACCAACTACGGCAAGGCCGAGACCCAGGCATGGGACCGGGTCCACCCCCGACTCACCCACCGCTCCTCATGGCTCGACCACGACGGTGAACTGCCTTTGGTCGAGGGCACGTTGCTGCGGCTGAAGGTCGAGCATCTGTCGAAGGAACGGGATGCTCCGCCACTGTGGCTATGGTCCTCCAAGACCGGTGCCACCCCGGACGACGTGGACCGCTTCTGGCAGGCATTTCTTCGCCGCTTCGACCTGGAGCACACCTTCCGCTTCGCGAAGCAGACCCTCGGATGGACCACCCCGAAACTCCGCACTCCCGAGGCGGCGGACCGTTGGACCTGGATCCTGATCGTCGCTCACACCCAGCTCCGGCTCGCCCGGCCCCTCGCCGCGGACCTCCGTCGACCCTGGGAGAAACCGACCATCTCCGACCGGCTCACCCCGGCCCGGGTCCGCCGAGGATTCAGGAACATCCGCACTCACCTCGCCTGCCCGGCCCGTGTTCCCAAACCCCGAGGAGCCGGCCCTGGACGGCCACCCGGTGCCAAGAACAAGCACCGGGCACCCCGCTACGACGTCGGCAAGACCGTCAAACGCCCCGAGACCCTCAAGGCCATCGGCAAGCCCGGAAGATCTTGGTAGATAAAGAACAAG
>NZ_JAODTZ010000125.1 GCF_025399795.1 Streptomyces rhizosphaerihabitans
CTGACCCTATTTTTTCCTGCGCCGCGGCCTCTTCCAGCGCCGCCAGGACCTTCGGTCTCACCACCATCCCGGCCAGCGGTACGCACCGCCCACGCCCGCACCGCCCTGGTGATCAGCCTGCTCACAGACCGGGCGCCCGGTCTGTCCAAGGTTCTGCGCGAGCACAACCCGCACTGCGTTCTGCTCGACGGGACGCTCGCCGAGTGCGACCGCGTCGGCGGCAACAGGACCGACTACTACGCCAAGCGCCAGGTCCAGGGCCAGCCGCTGCCCGGCGTCCGCGGCCGCCCCGGCCGGCGGACCGGCAATTGGGTTCGTCCGGAGGCTGGTTTGACGCCTCAATGAATAACCGTTATCTATTGGCTGTTCGTAGAGGAGGGTGGTTCGTGCAGGACGTGGTGCTGGCGTTGCTGGTGAAGGAGCCGTCGCACGGATACGACCTGCGCAGTCGCTTGGCGGCGGCGCTCGGGCCGTTGGGGGAGACGCTGAACGCGGGTCAGATCTATGTGACGCTCACCCGGCTCGAAAAGGCCGGGCTGGTCGTCCTTGAGCGTGAGGACGTACCGGTGCGCGGCCCGCGGCGCAAGGTGTACGCGCTGACCGCGACCGGGCAGAAGCGGGTGGCCGCATGGATGGCCGAGGGCGCCGGGGTCAGAGCAGATGTGACGGAGTTCCACCTGAAGCTGGTGGCCGCCGCCGAATCGGGTCTGGCCGATCCGCTCGCGCTCGTGGACGCGCGGCGTCGGGAGCTGATGAACGGCCTCGCCGAGACGCAGCGTGCTGCCCTCACCCACGACACGGACTCGCAGGCCGGGCTGCTTCTTGAGGGCATCGCACTCCGGCTTCAGGCCGATCTGCGCTGGTTGGAGGCATGTCGGCGGACGTGGTCCGCCCGTGCCGCACGTGAGGAAGGTGGAGGACTCGGATGACGAGAGACGTGTGGGACCGTGAACCCGGTGATGCTCGTGTGCCGGCGCTGCGGGCGGTCGGCCTGTCGCGGGTGTACGGGGCGGACGAAAGCCTGGTGTCGGCCGTCGACGGCGTCGATCTCGACGTTCCCGCCGGGCAGACGCTCGCCGTGACCGGGCCCAGCGGCTGCGGCAAGTCGACGTTGCTGCAGCTCTTCGGCGGTCTTGACCGGCCCACCGACGGCGAGGTGTGGCTCGGCGGGCAGCGCATCGATCACCTGGGCGAACGGGCGCTGGCCAGGCTGCGGCGCCGCGCGGTGGGGTTCGTCTTCCAGGCGTACCACCTGATGCACGAACTGACCGCGGCACAGAACATCGAGTTGCCCGCGCTGCTCGCCGGCGCCTCACCGCGCACCGCCCGCGTGCGTGCCGCCGAACTCCTCCGCCAGGTCGGACTCACCGAACGCGCCCGGCATCTGCCCTCCGAGCTCTCCGGCGGGCAACGGCAGCGGATCGCCATAGCCCGCGCCCTGGTCAACAAGCCGCTGGTCGTCCTGGCGGACGAGCCCACCGGAAACCTCGACAGCGCCGCGACCCTCGACATCCTCCGGCTCTTCGACGAGCTGAGCGCTGCCGGCCAGACCCTGGTCATGGTCACCCATGACGAGCGGGTCGCCGCCACGGCGGACCGCATCGTCTCCCTGCGCGACGGGACGTTGGCCGACGACACCAGCCTGGACGGCAACCGCAACGGCGGCGACACAGGGCTGGGCGCCCTGCTGAGCTGGGAGGACTGACCGTGGGACACCTGTTGCTGATGTGGCGTCTGATCCTGCACGACATACGCCGCCGTCCCGGCGAGGCCCTCATGTTCCTGCTCGCCGTCACCATCGCCACCGCCACCGCCACCGCCAGCTTGACCCTCGGACTGGCGACCGACAACGCCGTGGACGCCGGGTACCTGAAGACCCGCGCGGCCACCGCCGGCCCCGACATCACGGCGATCACGACGGCCACGGACCCGTCCGGCCTGGCCGAACGCCTCGCGGACACGCCCGGTGTGGCCGCGCAGGCCGACCCGGTCTACGCGTTCGACACCACCATCCGGGCGCACGGCCAGAGCGCGCACACCTCGATCGAGGGGCGCGACGACTCACCGTCCGCCGTGGACCGGCCGCTGGTGACCTCCGGCACCTGGGTGCATCCCGGCGGCGCGGTGATCGAACGCGGCTTCGCGCAGGCACTCGGCGTGCACCTCGGCGACCACGTCACCATCACCGGGCGCACCTACCCGGTCGTCGGGACCGCGATCAGCGCGGCCACCCCGGTGTATCCGTGGAGCGACTGGGCCCAAGGGCCCGGGCCGTCAGACAAAGGCGGCAGGATCTGGCTCACCGCCGCCGACGCCCGCGCGGCAGTCGGCGATGCCCCCAGTGTCTACCTGATCCATCTGAAACTGACCGACCCCACCACACCCCTCCGATGGCTCGACGGCGTGTTCACCCCCGATCGCCAGGACGACCCCTGGGTCAACACCCGCACCTGGCAGGACGTCGTCGAGACGGACACGAACATGATCAAGCAAACTCAGCCTGCCCTGGTCATCGGCGGCTGGCTGCTCGCCGTCGCCGCGATCGTCACCCTCGCCGCGATCGCCACCGCACGCGCCACACGCGACAACCGCCGTGCCGGACTGCTCAAGGCCGTCGGCGCCGGCCCCGGCACCGTCACCGCCGTACTGCTGGCGCAGTACCTGATACTGACCGTCCTGGCCACCGCACTGGGACTGACTGCTGGGACTCTGGCCGCCCCCATCTGGTCGATCCCAGCGCCGGGCTGCTCGACACCGTCAGCCCTCCAGGCTCCGGCACCGTCTTCGCAGCGGTCTTCCTCGCCGTCCTGGTCGCCCTGACCGGTGTGCTCGGCCCCGCCGCCCGCATCGTCCGCACCAGCACCGTCCACACCCTGGCCGACCCGGCCCACATGCTCACGCACCACCCGCATCTGAACGCGATGACGGCGTATCTGCCCACATCGCTGCTGCTCGGCATCAGGCTGCTCGCCCGCCGGCCCGGCCGCGCCGTCCTGGCCTCCGCCGGAACCGCCGCCACCACCATCATGATCACCGCGATGCTCACCTTCCACGCCGATCTCGACACGGTCCACGCCTCCGATCGGTTCGGCCCCGGCGAAGTGCGGACCGACCAGACCGGCCAGGTGCTGCTCGCCGTCACCCTCGCGCTGGTGGCACTGTCCACGCTCAACACCGTGCTCCTCGGCTGGAGCACCGCGGTGCAGGCCCGGCACGCCCTGTCCATCGCCCGTACCCTCGGTGCCACCCCCGGCCAGGTCGTCGCGGCACTCTGTGTCGCACAACTCCTGCCTGCCGTGCCCGGAGTGGCGGCGGGTATGCCGGTCGGGCTCGGCCTGTACTGGCTCTTCGGCACGCAGGTCACGCCCCCGGGACCTTGGCTGCTCACCGCCGCGCTCGCCATCCTGCTGGCCATCGCGGTGTTGACCGTGCTCCCCGCATGGGCCCACACCCGCAAACCCGCG
>NZ_JAODTZ010000126.1 GCF_025399795.1 Streptomyces rhizosphaerihabitans
ACATTGGACAAAGCTGCCCATAGCGCAGCCAACTGGTGCCCGAAAACCTTCGATGGAGTGAAGTTCGTCAGCGAGATGGTTCACCGAGTTGGCGTCCGCAAAGTCCTGACTCCGACCACTCCGACGAAGTGACCGTCATGTTCTCGCCGTTCGTGCCCTGTTGGGCTACTGCCTCTGTGGTCAGGGCGTCTCATGGGTAGTCGCGACCAGCGGATTGTCGAAGGTGGCCAGGGTGGCGATATGACGGAGGATCGCACGGTACTGCTCACGGCGTCCGACGGCCGTCGTGCTCAGCGCGAACACGGCCAGCCGCTTGCAGTCCGGATGCGGCAGGTGGGCGCGGAACTGGACCAAGGGCACCTGAGGGAGACCGCCGGCAGCTCTGGGGGTGTGAACGGTTTCGCTGAACGTGACCGGTCCACAGGGGAGTTCGACGTATTCGATGCACGCCTGCGGGTCGAGTCCGCTCACCGCGCGGGCAGCCGTCACGGCTCGCGGCGACACTGCCGTTGCCCGCCAGGAGACGGTGAAGAACGACAGCAGCGGCCGACCTCTGTTCGTGGCTCCCTCGTCGAGGTCATCGCGGTGCAGTCCGATCGAGCAATGGACAGTTCCGGCTTCCCTCAGAGCACCGAGCAGTTGCTGCCCCTGTGCGAACTGAGCGATGAACTGCTGCCGGGACACCTCATCGGGAGCCGCCTGAAGAAAGGGCGCGAGGGCGGTGCGCAGATCATCGGCACCCGGGGAGTCGGGTGCGGGAAGCAGCGCGTCGAGGGGCACAGCGGTGAAGCCCGCGGGTTCCGCGAACCAGACATCGGCGTCAGGGTCTTCGGCCGAGTCGGCGATCGTGACGTGGGGGGCGATGGTCATCGTGTCCTGCCGGGGACGAGTCAGTACGTACGCGGGTGCGGATGCACCGCGTCGGGAACGTGAGCGCCGGAACGACGGGCGCGTTCGAGCGCGGCGGGGCTTGCGTTCCAGTCGGTCGGCTCGACGCCCCGCCGGCCCGTGGCCGTGCGCTGATAGAGCAGATGCAGCCTCTTGGGTGCGTCGCCCTTGCGACTGCCGGCCGCGATGACGGCGATGAAGCGGGGGTCACCAGCGAACCAGAGCGGCTCGATCTGCGCCTTCAGCTCCGGTTTCGTACGAGCGGTGCCGAAGCGTCGCATCCACCAGAAGGTACGCATGCCGGAAAGGAAAAGCAGAGGGATCTGCTCCTCCGGCTCCTCAGGATTGGGCAACT
This sequence comes from Streptomyces rhizosphaerihabitans, assembly GCF_025399795.1. GTDB lineage: Bacteria > Actinomycetota > Actinomycetes > Streptomycetales > Streptomycetaceae > Streptomyces > Streptomyces rhizosphaerihabitans. The sequence continues at coordinate 1,244 of NZ_JAODTZ010000126.1, forward strand.
CCAGCCACATCTCGTCCTCTTGAACCCGCGGATGCTTGTTCCGGCCTCGGGGAACGCCCGTGAGGAGTTGCCAGGGGTACTGCCAGAGGACGCGCTGGATGTAGATGGAGGGGCGGATGTAGGCGAGTTGGAGGACGGCTCGGAAGGTTGCATAGACGAGAAGAAGGAGGAATAGCCAACCGGCCCAACGTGGCGTTGCCACAATGAGGAGGAGGCTCCCAATCCAGACTGCGAGCCAGCCGATCAGACGCCCCACGATCGCGATCATGTGCTGAATCCAGGCCCGCCTGGTCGGCAGATGGTCCCAAGCAGTGAGGTAGTAGGTCGAATCCATAGGGTGAGCTCTTCTCTCTGTTCCGGCTCAGAAGACGTGGCGGGCAAAACTGACAACGCCCCCGATGTCCAGGCCAAGTCGCGCTCCGTCAACACTCGCCACAGAGCCGTCCTTGATACCGTCGTCATCGGCGTCTACGGCGGTCATGACCAAACCGAACCCTGCCGTGCCCACACCAATCGAGGCCGACGTGACTTCGACCGCCCTAGAAATATGCGCGGCTCGGGCGCCTCGAATAGTAAAACCGAGTACTGCGTTGTCCAGGTCTGCAATGGACTTCGCCTGCTCCATGGTTTCACTGCCGAAGCGAGCCGCCCGTTGGATGAACGTCAAGGCCTCTCCCGCTTCGCCAGTCGCTCGCACAGCGATTGCGGCTCCCTTGCCTGCCGCTCCAACACCGGGAAGCACACCCAGTGCGTCGCCACCGACAGTGACGAAATTGCTCCAGAAGTCTGTGTCAAACTCGCCCTTGGTGAATCCGTCCCACAGCGATTCACGCAACGTTGGATCGCCGAAGACCCGCATTGCCAATGCCGTCCCGCTCAACGCTGCAGTGGCGAGCAACAGCACAGCTGCCGCTGCCCCACCCGACACCACGAACAACGCGACCAGCCCGATCACGGCACCCACCGTGCTCAGAATGTCCGGCAGGTTCTCGGTCAGCCAGTCGAGTGCTGAGTCGAACCAGCCCGGCTCGTGTGGAGTCAGCTTCTTCGTGGCGTCACGGATCTTGTCTGCCCGATGCTGGGCTTGGTGCTCGTGTTCGTCTGCGAGCTCGCGGGCCTTGCTGCGGATCTTGCGAAGGGCGTCCTCCGCGTCGTCCACCGCCGTGTTCGCCTTGGTCAGTGCCTTCTGCGCCTCGTCGCGCCCGGCGCCCTTCCCCTGCAGGTCAGGGCTGTCACCCGCTTTCGTGGCGTGGCCCATAGCCCGTTCCACCGCGGCCTGTGCTTCCTTCGCGTCCCGTTCCAGTCGCTTCGCCCGCCGCTGGAAGTCGTCGAGTTCGCCTTCCCAGCGGCCGAGTTGGCCGGCCGCTTTACGGATGGAGCGGGCGGCGTTCTTCAGGTTCAGGGGGAGCGGACCGCCGTCCAACTGCTCGCGGAAGGCGACGGCCGCGTCGCCCTTCCAGTAACTGCCGTCCATCAGCTTGGTGACGAGCTCACGCGTCTCTTCGAGAACCTTCGCGCACCCCGTGAGCTTCTTGCACAGGCCGCTCACGGTCTCCGTGCTGCCCGGCACCGGATTGAACCCGAGATGCGGGTAGTCGGGGTTGGGGACGTGCGGGGCCGACTTGAGGCCCTGCGGTTTGTCTCGGTCGGCGAGGGACCGCGGATCGAGTGCCGCACCCGTGTCCCCGGGCTGGTACGTCACCTCGTACCGCCGCCCCTGCCGTCCCCGGCCTTCTTCAGGGCTTGCTCCAGGGCCTTGTCCACCTCGCGGTAGCTGTCCCTGCTCTTCCCGATGATCTTGGCCAGGTCCTCGGTCTGCTCACCGATCTGGTCGGCTCCGTACTTCCAGTTGTCCTGGAAATCCTCGCAGGCACAGTCGAGATCGTCCGTGCCCAGGCCGGTGACCGTGGCGTCCTCCAACGCCCTGCGCAGGCCTTTCAACGACTCCGTCGACGTCCTGAGCAACTTCATGAAGTGCGACAGCTCATCGCCGTCAACGGCCAACCGCTCCGCCACGCCCTCTGCCTCTTCCGGAACTCAGTGAGTCCGGAGGGCCGGACTCAGCGGTTGATGGACTGGATCTCTTGTACGACGACGTCCTGGTCCGCCCCGAAGGTGCCGTCCGGCAGGTTCTGTGCGGCCGTTACGCCGGTACCCGTCCAGTGGATCTTCCAGGTGATCGTCGCCCGCAGCTTGTACGAACCGTCG
>NZ_JAODTZ010000127.1 GCF_025399795.1 Streptomyces rhizosphaerihabitans
CCGAGCACGGCACAGCCGGCGACCGCACCGATCAGCGCGCGCCGGGCGAGCGGGGAGCGGCCCGGCCCGGAGGGCTCCGGGGGCTGCGCGCCGACGGGCTCCTCGGGCCGCGCACCGGCGGGCACCGCGCGTCCGGACCCGGCGGGCACCGGCTGTCGGTCTTCGATCTCCATGCCGCTCACTGTGCGTCAATACGAAGACCGCGCCCCGGCATGCGAAGCCTCGCGCGGATGGGGTTCACACCGATGGCCCCGGGTGCGACGCTGTGATCATGAGCCGTATCGAAGCCCCGCGCGACGAAGCGACCGGCAACCTGCTCGACCGTCTGCTGAGCGGTCTGCCGGCCGAGGCCGTCCTCACGGACCCGGACGTCACGGCCTCCTACGCCAACGACATGGCGAGCTTCTGCGAGGCGGGCACACCCTCCGTGGTCGTCCTGCCGCGCACCGTCGAGCAGGTCCAGCACATCATGCGCGTCGCGACCGAACTGCGCGTCCCGGTCGTCCCGCAGGGCGCCCGCACCGGCCTGTCCGGAGCGGCCAACGCCACCGACGGCTGCGTGGTGCTGTCCCTGGTGAAGATGGACCGCATCCTGGAGATCAACCCGGTCGACCGCATCGCCGTCGTCGAACCCGGTGTCGTCAACGCCGCGCTCTCGCGGGCCGTGGGCGAACACGGCCTGTACTACCCGCCGGACCCCTCCAGCTGGGAGACGTGCACCATCGGCGGCAACATCGGCACGGCCTCCGGCGGCCTGTGCTGCGTGAAGTACGGGGTGACGGCCGAGTACGTCCTCGGCCTGGACGTCGTCCTCGCCGACGGGCGGCTGATGTCCACCGGGCGCCGCACCGCCAAGGGCGTCGCCGGATACGACCTCACCCGCCTCTTCGTGGGCTCCGAGGGCTCGCTCGGCATCGTCGTACGGGCGATCCTGGCGCTGAAGCCCCAGCCTCCCCAACAGCTCGTCCTGGCCGCCGAGTTCGGGTCGGCGCGGGCCGCCTGCGACGCCGTCTGCCGGATCATGGAGGGCGGCCATGTGCCGTCCCTCCTCGAACTGATGGACCGTACGACCGTCAAGGCCGTCAACGACCTCGCGCACATGGGCCTCCCGGAGACCACCGAGGCGCTGCTGCTCGCCGCCTTCGACACCCATGACCCGGCGGCCGACCTCGCCCTCGTGGGCGCCCTCTGCGAGGCCGCCGGAGCGACCCAGGTGGTCCCCGCCGAGGACGCGGCCGAATCCGAACTCCTCCTCCAGGCAAGGAGGCTGTCGCTCACCGCGCTCGAAGCGGTCAAGGGCACCACGATGATCGACGACGTGTGCGTGCCGCGCTCCCGGCTCGGCGACATGCTGGACGGCATCGAGCGCGTCGCCGAGAAGTACGCCCTGACCATCGGCGTCTGCGCCCACGCGGGCGACGGCAACACGCACCCCACCGTCTGCTTCGACGCCACCGACCCCGACGAGTCCCGGCGCGCCCGCGAGTCCTTCGACGAGATCATGGCCCTCGGTCTGGAACTCGGCGGCACGATCACCGGTGAGCACGGCGTGGGCGTGCTGAAGAAGGAGTGGCTGGCCCGCGAGATCGGCCCGGTGGGCGTGGAGATGCAGCGGGCGATCAAGACGGCGTTCGACCCGCTGGGCCTCCTGAACCCGGGCAAGCTGTTCTGAGACCCCAGGGCCGTTCGCCGACCTCCGACGCGGCAGGGCCGTTCGCCGTCCTTCGTGTCGGCCGGTCACCGTCGGCCGGTCCGTCAGGGCTACTCACCGTCCGTGGACTCGTCCGACGGCCACGGGTCGCGCAGCCACAGGTCGTCGGGCGACGGGGTTCCCCCCTGGTCGAGCGAGGCCGAGAGCCTCGGGGACGGCGCGAGCAGCTCGGCCAGGCCGGCGTCGAGGCCGAGCCGCCCGGCCTCGGAACCCGGGGGGACCGCGATGAGAGTGCGCTCCAGCCAGGCCGACATCTGTGCGGCGGGCGCTTCCAGCAGCGCGTCGCCGTCCGGCGAGCTCAGCGCCATCAGGACGACGCCCCGGCCGCCGACCTTCGTCGGCCACACCCGCACATCGCCGTGGCCGCACGGCCGGAACACCCCCTCGACGAGCAGTTCACGGGCGAACGTCCAGTTGATGGGATGGTCGGAGCCGACGTGGAAGGTGATGCGGACGGCGTACGGGTCGTCGGAGCGGTAACCGAGGCGCGCCGGCACAGGGATGCTGCGCTCGGGCGACAGGACGAGCTGGAGCTCCAGTTCGCGTTCCACCACGGTGTGCATGTCGATGCGCTTCCTTTCGTCGTACGGGCTCCTCCGGGCGGGCCCGTACGAGTGGAGAGCGCCTGGCGCCGGAATCATTACGCGGGTTGGGAGAATTCTTTCGGGCCCGCTTCGGCCCTTCTTCGGATCTTCTTCGGCCCTTGTTCGGGCAGACCGCGCACAGCCTCGGACGTCCGCTCGCAAGAGGTGGCGGAACCTTGCCCGAAAGGAGTGGGTACGGCGGGACGGGCCGTGACGCGTGCGCAGGTCTGGTAGATGTGGACCCCCAACACGACCCCCGAGCAGATACGGGACGACGGACATGAGCGCCCCAACCCCGGCCCCCGGTGACGACAAGCCCCGCGAGGGGTATTACCCGGACCCCTCCATCCCTGGATATGTCCGGTACTGGAACGGTGCCGCCTGGGTACCGGGCACGAGCCGTCCGGCACCGTCGGGCGGTGAGGCGCTCGCCCCGCCGGCCGGCGCCCGCCCCGCGCATGTGCCCGCTCCGGCGCCCTCTCCCGAGTTCTCGCCTTCGCGCGGGCAGGGAGGCACTCCCGCCGCGGAGGAGACGGGTCCGCACTTCTTCGACGAGGACCCGCAGCCCCGCCGCGCCACCCGCACCGAGTCCCAGCACGGCAGCCGGCCCGAGCCCGCCGCCGCGTGGGGCGCCGACCGCTCCCAGCAGTCCGGCTTCGGCGGCGACCAGGACCGCAAGGTGTCCTGGGGCGCGCCGCAGGGACCCGACCCGCGCGTCCCGCGTGCGGCGGGGTCCGCCGAGGCGGTGACCCAGCCCGACGGGGCGGCGGCGCGCACGGACGGTACGACGACCATTCCGCCCGCCGACTCCGACGGCGCCCTCCGGCCCCCGGCGTCCGCGGGCCCCGTGGTCTTCCGCCGCCCCACGGGACCGGTGGCGCCCACGGGGCCGGAGGGTGCGGAAGGCGCCAGCGGTACGGGCGGTATCAGCCGTAAGGGTGAAGCGAGTTCGGGCCGGGCCGACGGCTGGGACGGCCCCGGGACCGGGGCCGCCTCCGGCACCGGGCTGTCCGGAGCCGGACCCTCCACCGCCACTCCGGGCGCCCCGGACCCCGTCCTCTCCGAGGGCGACAGGACTTTTCGTGCGCCCTCCCCGCGTACGGAGCAGCAGAGCGGGGCGCGCGGCGGGGGCACG
>NZ_JAODTZ010000128.1 GCF_025399795.1 Streptomyces rhizosphaerihabitans
GTTCGCCGCCGGGCAGCACCCCGTCGGCGAGGTAGGCGCGGCAGCACTCGCGCATCAGCAGCCGGGCACTCCAGCTGTCCAGCAGGGCACGGTGATAGGTGAGGAGTACGTCGGTGAAGGGCGTTGCGGCGTGGGCGGGGCCGCTGTCCAGCAGCGCGACGCGCACCGCCGCGGGGCGCCGCAGGTCGAAGGCGCGGGCCCGCTCACGGGCCGACAGCACCGCGCGCCGGATCACCGTGTTGTGCGGGTGGCGCACGACGTCCGTGACACCCCGGTCGAAGACGACCGCGCGCGGCTGCGGATCCCAGACGAAAGCGGTGCGCAGCACGCTCTCGCGCTCGCTGACGGCCTGCCAGGCCGCCTCGAAACGTGCGGTGTCCAGGGGGCCGTACCAGCGCCAGAGGACCTGCTCGACCTGGTGGCCGGGCCAGGCCAGGGCATCGGCGAGCCGCTGCTGCTGCAGCGGGGTGAGCGGCTGGGTGCGCGGCAGCGTCCCGCAGGGCCGGCCGGCCCCTCCCAGGACCGGCCCGGCACCCGACCGGCCCTCAGGCCCGGCCCCGGGTTGAGGGGTGGGTCCGGGCCCGGGTTCGGGTTCGGGGGTGGGGGTGGCGGTGAGCAGGTCGGCGAGCAGGCCGACGGGGTAGGGCGCCGACGCCTGGTCGCCGCCGGGGAGTTCGACGGTGTACCGGCCGGGACCGTGCCGCAGCAGCCGCGGCCCCGGCTGCCGGACACCGGGCCGGATCTCCGCGATGCGGTGCAGCGCCCGGTGGAAGCAGGCGGTGTCCAGTGGCCCGTACAGCTCCAGGGTGCCGTGGGCTCCCTGTCCGGGGTCGATCACCGCGCATACGCCCGTAGGCCGGCCGTCGTTCATCGCCTCCCCTTCCTGAACACCACCCCGTACGGAACGAACGTCTGTCCGCCGGCCCGGCACACCGGCCGGCGCGCCGTGCCCCGCGAGGCGCAGCACACAGCACGCACCCGCCGCCATGAGAGGCGCCTTGACGGCCTGCTCTTCTCCCCCCGAGCGGCAGCGGCGCCGCGGGGACGGGACACCCGGCGGACCGGGCGGCGGGAGACGCCCCCGGATACGCACCCGGCGCCGGGCCGCGCACACACCACCGGCCCGGCCCACCGCACACCGGAGACCCGGGCATCCGGGCATCCGGGCATCCGGCAGGCACACGGCTGCGGCTGCGGCTGCGGCTGCGGCTGCGGCTGCGGCTGCGGCTGCGGCGAAGGTACGTGCCTGCCGGTGCGGTGCTCTGCCATGGCCGGCCCCCTCACGCTCGGCCTTGCCACGCTAGCTCCGCCGCGTCCCGTCCGTCCGTTTTCTCCAGCAGCCCCCGAACCGTCCCCGACCTGCGTTCGTGCGTCCTGGACACCCGGACACGGCCCGCCCGGCGACACCCGCCCGGCCTGCCCGACCACCCGACCACCGTCCGCCCCGTCAGCTCCTGCCGCAGGCGCCGGGCGCCGTCCACCGGCGCAGCGGCACCGAACTCCTCGTGGTCCGGGGCGCACCGCACCGCCCGGTCGAAGCAGCCTTCAGGCAGCCGGAGTCCGGCGTACGTCCCGGCCGTGTGCGGGCGGGCGGTGTCCCGGCACCAGGCGCCGGAGGGCACCGCCGGGGCCGCGTGCGCCCGCCGCGTACCCGGTGACGCAGCCCGCCCGCGCCCGCGAGCGCCGCGACCGTTGCTGTCTGCGGGTGTCCTGCTGCGGGCCCCGGTCATTACTGCGCCGCCGGGTGGGCGGACGGCGCGGTGCGGCCGGCGGGTGTCGGCTCCGTCCTGCGGGCGGACACGAGTGCGGCCGACTGCGGTCACCGTCGTGTCCGCCCGACGCACCGCGTCGAACCCGCCGCGAAGCTTTGGGGAGTCGTGGTGTCCGACGGCTGGGGCCGGCCGGTGGGCGCTCGGATTCTTGCCGGGGGCTGGAGGCCGGGGCTGAGGGTTGGGGCTGGGGGTTGGGGTGTTGATGCCGGTTGGGGGCCGGGTCAGTTCGCTGTCGTCGTCCCGGGGACGAGCAGGTCGTGGCATTGCGTGAGGCGGCCCGCGGCGTCGAAGCGGAGCTCGGCGACCAGCGACCAGGCCGCCCGTCCGGCGCGCGCGGTGGCCCGCAGCACGACGGTGTCGCCCTCGGCCAGGATGCTCTCGACGGTCAGCCCCAGCCCGTCGGGCAGCGCTCGCCCGCCCGGGCCCGCAGGGGCCGCCCAGTGGCGGGTGAGCGGATTGGCCTCGCCCCGGTTGCCTGCCGCGACCAGCGCGAGGACGAGTTCCTTGTTGCGCTCCCGCAGGCAGCGGGCGGTGAGGAGTTCGTGCAACGCCCCGCTGAGGGGCTCGGTCAGCGTGGGCGTCACACCAAGGCCTTTCCTCATGGTCCGTGGTCCGTCGTCCCGTGCGGCCGGCGGCTGTTGCGGCTGTCCCGCCCCACCATGGCCGTCCGCGCTGGAGAGGTGCCGGAGAACGGCTGCACCCCGGCCCCGGATCCTTCAGCGAGCTCCTGCGGCTTTCCCGGACTCCGGCCGACCGGCCGGGTGCGTGCGCGGCGCGGCGCGTTCCGCCGCGGCTCCACCGCCTCTGTAGGGGGCGCGGTGAGGCTGGCGGGGGTCAGGAGTGGCCCCAGCGAGACGGGACGGCTGTGACGTTGGTCGGCAGGACCACGGCGATCAAGACCTTGGCGGACGCCTTCACGGACTGCGCCGAGGGGTGCTCGCGCACCGTCCTGGTGGAAGGCCCCACGGGGTGCGGTAAGAGCGCGCTCGTGCACGGGCTGATCGAACGGGCCGCGGCTGCGGGAGCCGTGGTGCTGTGCGCGACCGGCTCCCCGGCCGGGCGCCGGACCGCGTGGGGCGTGGTCCGCCAGCTGCTGGCCCACCGCTGCGGGCCGCGGCGGTGGGAGAACACCGCGGAGCGGGCACCGGGTATCGGGCACCTGCGGGCGCTGTGCGCCGAACTGCGCGCGGTGAGCGGGGGCAGCCCGCTGGTGCTGTGCGTGGACGACGTCGAGTACGCCGACGAGGAGTCCCTCGCGTTCGTGCGGCACCTCGCGTACCGCGCACGGCCCGCCCGCGTGCTGCTGGTCGTGGCCGGCACGGCCGGCCACGAGAGCGGCGGCCCGCTGTCCCTGGCCGGCCCGGCGCACGGGCCGGCGCCCAGCCGGATCCGGCTGGAGCGGCTCGGGCGTCCGGAGGTGAGCGCGCTGGCCGAACGCGCCGGGGCGGGTGAACACGCCGCGTTCCTCTACGAGTCCAGCGGCGGCAGCCCCCTGCTGCTGCACGCCCTCCTGGACGAACTCGCCCTGCACGAGCTCGCCCTCCCGGCGTCCGCGGGGCCCGGCACCTTTCGCCCCGTGCC
>NZ_JAODTZ010000129.1 GCF_025399795.1 Streptomyces rhizosphaerihabitans
TTGGAACTCCTTGTTCCCTTTATTGCAGCACTGGAGTGCCGCATTCCTTCTAGAAATTAAACCGGATGGTATGTATCTTCGCTGCCCTGAGGGACGCACCACCCACATTCAAGCCAAGGCGGCTCGGGGGGACCTATGTCTGCGAGTACGTTCCGCATGCACCGCGCGATACCCGGCGCGGCACGCACGGACAGCGAAACAGCACACCCAGGGGCCGGCGTCCTCGTCGTCCAGCCCCTGACCACCACCGTTCCCAAGGAACTCGTCCACCGCGCGAGCGTGGCCGAGGTCATGCTGACCGACTGGGCCCGCAGGGACGACCACCGCTTCACCGTGGCCGCCCAGTGGCCCCGCGGCCACAGCTTCTTCACCGCCGTGGACGGCTGCCACGACCCGCTGATCGCCCTCGAGACGATCCGCCAGACCGGCCTGCTGCTCGCCCACGCCGAGTACGGGGTCCCCATCGGCCACCACTTCCTCGTCAGCGAGATCAGCGTGGCCGTCCGCCCCCCGCACGTGCGCCTCGCCCAGACCCCCGCCTCACTCGAACTCCACGTCGCCTGCCGGGACGTGAAACAACGCGGCACCACCGTCGGCGGCTTCCGCATCGAGGTGGAGATCTACCGCGACGGCCACCTCGCCGCGACCGGAGGCGGCACCCAGACCTGCATCACCCCCCGCATCTACCAGCGACTGCGCACCGCCCGCAGCACCGGCACCGGCACCGGGCAGGTCCTGGCACTGACCGCCCCGGAACCCCCCCAGACCGTGGGCCGCATGTCCCCCATGGACGTGGTCCTCTCCCCCCTCGGCGAACCCGGCCGCTGGCAACTGCGCGTCGACACCCGCCACCCCGCACTCTTCGACCACCAGGTCGACCACGTGCCCGGCATGGTCCTCCTCGAAGCCGCCCGCCAGGCCGCCACCGCAACCCTGGGACACACCTCCCTCCCCCTCACCGTCACCGGCGAGTTCCTCCACTACGTCGAACTCGACACCCCCTGCACCATCCAGGCCCGCACCACCCCCGCCCCCGGCCCGAACGGCACACGAACCGTCCACGTGAGCGCCCGCCAGAACCGGACAACCGTCTTCCGCTGCACCCTCACCATGGCCCCACCCCTCACCTGACCCGCCCACCCCACAACCCCCACCCACCCCCACCCCGGCATCCGCCCCACCCGCGCGGCGCCCCGCAACCTCCGCCCCGCACCCGCGGCGCCCCACGGCATCCGCCTCCCCGCGAAGCCCACAGCGCCCCACAACACCCCGAAAAGACAGACACCCCGGGCCCACACCCCGGCGTCCGGCCCGGCATCCAGATGCCGGGCCGGACGCCGTACCAGACACCCCCCAGCCGAACCGGACCACCCCCGCCACCCCGGACCAGCCACACACGCCGGGCCAGCCCCGCCACACCCCGGGCCAGCCACACACGCCGGGCCAGCGCCGCCGCCCCCGGACCGCCCCGCCACGCCCGGGCCGGTCCCGGCCCCGGGCAGACAGCCGCGCGCCCGGCACGAAACCCACGAAAAGCCCCCGGGCCCCCACACAGAACACGCCCGCCGCACAGCCCTGTCCGCAAGCACGGGTTCTGGTCCCGCAGTACCAGGTCCATTCGGCTCCGACAGCCGTCCGACCGCCGGGCCGACGAGGGGCCGACGAGGGGCCGATGCACAGGCGCAGCCGGCGAGAAGAGGCCGTCAGGGGCCAGAGCGAGCCGTCGCCCGCCGGTTCCAGAGCGGGGCCAGAACCCGTCCGTACCGCGGGCCCGGCTCACGTGCCCACGGACACAGCCCGCCCGCACAACGAAAACACCGCCCGCCCCGCCCCCGCACAGACACCCCACCGGGCCGGCACCCCCGCCCCGCCGCCGGCACCCGGCCCGACGGCGGCTCCGGCCCCGCCCCCCGGCGGACTGCCGGACCAGCGGACCGGGGGCACATGGAGGCCGCACCCGACCAGGACCCCCAGGACGCACCCGGCCACACCAGAACCATGTACGCGCTACGCCCAAAGCCGCGGATCAGCACCAGAACACCCAGCCACACCCGCCACAAGCACAAGCACAAGCACCCCCACACACCGCACAACCCACCCCGCCCCGGCCGGAAAACCGCCCCGAGACCCCCTCACCCGCACAGCACCACCACCGACGAACACCCCGGCCCCACCACCACCCGCCCGAACCCCCGCCACACAACACACCCTCAACCCACCACATCCCGGACCCCCGCCCCCCGCCCCCACCACCCCGCACCCCGGCTTCCCGCACCCCGCCGGACCCCGCCCAGCCCGAAGGGGTACCCACAAACCCAACCAGCTGTAATATACAAACTGGACGGTTTTTTTAGTGGGTCTCCGGGCTCATCGACACCGGAGAGGCCAACATGGTGAAACAGGAACGAGCACTCCGCACCCGCCAGGCAATCCTCTCAGCAGCAGCCAGGATCTTCGAAGAACGCAGCTACCAAGCCGCAACCATCAGCGAAATCCTCGCCGACGCCGGAGTAACCAAAGGAGCCCTCTACTTCCACTTCCCCTCCAAAGAAAGCCTCGCCCAAGGCGTCCTGCACGAACAGAACCTCAAACCCCCCGCCCCCGACCACCCCTGCAAAATCCAACAACTCATCGACACCGTCGTCCTGCACGCCCACCGCCTCCAGACCGACCCCATGGTCCGCGCCGGCGTCCGCCTCTCCCTCGACCAACAAGCCCAAGGACTCGACCGCAGCGGACCCTTCCACGCCTGGAGCCAACTCGGCACCCACCTCCTCCAACAAGCCAAAAACCAAGGCGAACTCCTCCCCCACGTCACCCCCGCCGAAACCGCCGACGTCCTCGTCGGAGCCTTCGCCGGCGTCCAAGCCATGTCCCAAGCCCAAACCAACTACCAAGACCTCCCCACCCGCGTCAGCGCCCTCCTCCGCCACATCCTCCCCAGCATCACCATCCCCACCATCCTCACCACCATCGACCTCACCCCCACCCGAGGCGCCACCATCCACAACCAACTCCACACCACCACCTAAAACGGTGTGAACCGTTCCGGGTTCGGTAGGAACTCGATCGTTTAGAAGTCATCTCATTTGATGAGTCGGCGGTAGCAGATAAGGGTGCAGGCGATGGCGGCGAAGGCGAGGAAGTGTTCGGCTTTGCGTTCGTAGCGGCGGTGGAGTCGGCGGCAGCCGGCAAGCCAGGCCACGGACCGCTCCACGACCCAGCGGTGGCGGCCCAGGCGGGTGGAGGACTC
>NZ_JAODTZ010000130.1 GCF_025399795.1 Streptomyces rhizosphaerihabitans
TTCTGACCAGCCAGAATGCGCACAGTAACGCGTGCCGGGATCAGCGATCATGCGGGGGTCCATATGTTTTTGGTCAAGGAACACCCGACCGCTTTTGGACACGGGGTCGTCGATGTGGTCGGGCAGGGTCGCGGAGGGGATCACCCAGTCAGGCCGCTGACAGTGTGCCCGGCGGGGTGGCCCGGGACGGTGGTCGTCCGTAGCTTGGGCTGGGCCAGCGGGCCGGTGTGGCGTCGGCCACGGACGAACCGTCTGGGCAAGGGGTGGTCAAGGGGCAGAACGGACGCTGCGGGCTGGGTGAGCAGTCTGCGGCCAAGGGGTGCTGGTGCAGAGTGGCGCCCGTCCCGCTCGTGCCGGATGTGTGCGGGACGGGCCAGTAGCTGCCCTCCGGCCCGGGCCGGAGGGCAGCGAGGACGATCCCGTGCCCTCACCCGCTGTCCCTTGTCCCGGCTTCGCCCGTCCGGGATCCTGGAGCCCAGCCCGTCTCCGTAGTGTCGTCGCGATCTGTCGTGTCGGCGATGTCCAACCCGGTTCCGCGCACTGCGGCCGGAGTTGGGCGTGCCCTGGTGAGTTCCTACCGCTGGCGCTTGTGGTCCCACTGCCGAAGCCACTTCCGCGCTCGGCATCCGCCTGGCCCGTGTTTCCCCTGGGCACCGGGGATTTCCGGAGCTGAGCCGCTTGCCACAACCCTCTTCTCTCCTCCACACACTGACGAGCTCCTGGGATATGGGCGGGGCGGGGTGTCAGTGGTGGGGGAGAGCAGCGGGTTCGGGGCCTGGTGTTCTCCGCCGCCGGGCCCGCCCGGCGGTGCCCGGCCGGGCACAGACGGCCGGAGGGGGACAGCTGATGCCGGGCAAGAGCAAGACGTACAAGGCCGGATCGTCGAAGTTCCGCTGCCCAATCGCACCGTGCCCGCATCGCCCTGACGCGGCGTGGCCACCGCGGTCACCGAGCTGAGCGGAGACCTGGTAGTCGACGGAGGACTCGTTGTGCACACGGGCAGTACCAGCGAGTACGTTGTCCCTCGTATCCAGTGATCATGGCTGGATACAGGCGTAGGAGGACGCGACATGCACGGGCGTACGCTCACGAATACCGCCGCAGGACTTGCCGCGGCGGCCCTGTTCCTGGGTGCCGCCGCCTGCGCCGGCGGCACAGGCGGCCGGGACGAGAAGGGCCGCAAGGCAGCCGCGTGCGTCCAGGGCACGTACGCCTGGACCGGCGTCGTGCGTGAGCAGAGGCTGACCGGGCTCGCCGACCCGATCACGCTGGAGAAGGGGACGGACTCCGTCTCGGGTGTGATCAGACCGTTGAAGGGCGTCACCTACAAGCCACACGTGACGTCCACGGCCCCCGGGGTCCGCGCGGCGGACGCCATCAAGGCGCTCGGCAGGCATCTCGGGACGGAGGAACCCCTCGGGGGTCCCTCGGAGTCGGCCGAGCCGGAGAAGACCCCCACCCACTTCGACTACGACGTCGGGGACCTCACGGGGTCCTACTACGCGTGGAACTCCGTCGGTCTCGTCGAGGCTGACTTCACGTACACCTGCCGCGGCGGCGCCGCCAAGCCGGTCAGGGGCCATGTAGTGACGTGGGAGACGGTCGGAGGCGGCTTCCTGTCCTGCGGCGACCACGTCCCCGAGGACCCCTTCAGAAAGACCGACGTTGCCGCGCGTGCCGCCGCCCGCAAGCTCTGCCCCGCCGGTTCACGGGCGGCTCAGAGCGCCTGATCACGAGGCCGGGAGGGGCCTCCCGCGGGTCCTCGCGCCCGCATCCTGCAGACGACCGCTGGCCGCGAGGCCTGGCTCTATCGGTGAGTCCTGGGTTCCGGCACGGCTCTTGGGGTGGCGGCTGGGACCATGCAGGCGTCATCACCTGGTGAAGAACGGTAAGGCCTACGTGAGCGCGCACAACCACACCGTCTGAACCAGCGCCTGGACGTCTCCATCAACAGCAAGAAGGGCACATGGGCGGACATCTTCCACGTCATACCGGGGTACCGCATTCACCCAAGAACCGTGTTTGGGCGGTGACTGTCGCGCTGGCTGTCCTGGCAGTGGCCGCCACCACCTGGTGGCTGCTGCGGGACCCCGCTCCCTACACCCTGCGGAAGACGCCTGCGGTGCAGGTCACCGTCCACGCCGTGAAGTCGGAGTACCCCGAGGCCAAGGAGCTCGTCGGCGACGTCGATCTGCTGGTCAAGGTGTACGTCCAGCGTCTTGAAGCCGGGGACTCCACCGAACTGGCAGGCATCGGCGCCCCCTGGTACACCGGCCGGGAACGTGCGGCACAGCAGCTGATCAACCGGTACGGGGCCCACGCCGGCGAACCGGTCGAAGCCCTCGTGCAGGACCCCGTTGTGCCCTACCTCGCAGGCGTCGAACTGCGTTTCGGCAACGGGCAGCGGCAGGTGCTGCACCTCACCCGCGACGGCGACGCCTGGTGGCTGCAACTGGGACACGGTGACCCCGTGGCTCCCTAAACGCCGACATCACTCGAATACGACCAGCCGTCCGCGACCTCCTCGCAGGCGGCGGCTGGTCGTCGTAGGCCCCCGAGTCCGACGGCAAGAGATGGGCCCACGTTGGCGACCGCCCCCTCTGCGCCGTGCGATGCGGGACGCGTTCGTGGTTCTGGAGGAGGGGCGGTCGCGGTCACGAAGCGACAACGCCTCCGTGGACCAAGGCCCACATCCCCTGCAACAACCCGTCCGACAACCGTCCGCGCCCGCTCCCGCGCCTGTCCGCGAATGCGCAGGTCACCATGCTGGTTCGGCCGTGGTCGTGAGGCCGACATCCCCTCTACGCCCCCGAGTCCACGCCCCACAGCAGGAAGAACAGAGAAGTGGGTGGGTGGGACAGGTCCCGGGCGCCGGGCGAGGGGATCGGGCACTGGTGGTGCTCCTCGCGCGCGACGCCGGGCAGACAAGCCGCCCGACCGGGGATGCCGGGACATAGATAGGCGCGTTCCCTGGTTGCTGACTTCTTCAGCAGGCTGCTGAAGCCAGTGTGACGTCAGTCGGGTTACTGGCGGGCGCACCACCGTTTAATGCGCTGCAGGGCTGACCACACACCTC
>NZ_JAODTZ010000131.1 GCF_025399795.1 Streptomyces rhizosphaerihabitans
CCGCGCCGGGCGGTGCGCCAGGCGGCGGCCAGGTCGTCGCCGTACTCGCGCGGGGGCTCCTCGCTCAGCAGGGCGACCACGTCGGCGGCCCGCGCCACGCCCACCACCGGGGTCGCGTCCAGCAGCGCCCGCGCGAGCCGGGGGTGCAGGCCGAGTCGGGACATGCGCACACCGCGTTCCGTGGCCCGCCCCGTGGCGTCGACCGCGCCCACGGCCGACAGGACGGCCCGTGCCGCCGCCATCGCCCCGCCCGGCGGGGGGTCCAGCAGGGCCAGACCCGTCGCCCGCGGATCACCCCAGCAGGCCGCCTGGAGGGCGAACGCCGTCAGATCGGCCACCTTGATCTCGGGGGCCGGGAACCGCGTCAGACGGCCGTCCTCCGCCTCCGTCCAGCACCGGTACACCGCGCCCGGCGCCTCACGTCCGGCCCGCCCCGCCCGCTGCCGTCCGGCCGCCTGCGAGGCCCGTACGGTCGCCAGCGCGCTCAACCCGCGCGCGTGGTCCACCCGCGGCTCCCGCGCCAGGCCGGAGTCCACGACCACCCGCACCCCAGGAACCGTCAGCGACGACTCGGCCACCGACGTCGCGAGGACCACCCGGCGCCGCACACCGGCCGTGAGCACCGCGTCCTGCACGGCCGCCGGAGCCCGCCCGTGCACCTGAAGTACATCGATGTCCCCGAGACCGCCCAGCTGCCCCGCGACCCGCGCGATCTCCCCGACCCCGGGGAGGAAGCACAGGACATCACCCGAGCGCTCGGCCAGCGCCCGCCGCACCGTGGACGCCACATGCGTCAGCAGCGCCGGGTCCACCCGCATTCCGTGCGGCGGCCGTACGGGGCGCGCGGGCGGCGCCCACACCGTCTCCACCGGGTACGAGACACCCTCCGCCTCGACGACCGGCGCGTCGCCCAGCAGCCGTGCCCAGCCCCCGGCGTCCGTCGTCGCGGACGCGGCGACCAGCCGGAGCTCGGGACGGAGCGCTGCCCGTACGTCCAGCAGGAACGCGGCCACCGTGTCGGCGTCCAGATGCCGCTCGTGGCACTCGTCGAGCACGACCACGTCGACGCCCGCCAGCTCCTGGTCCCGCTGCAGCCGCTGGAGCAGAACCCCGGTCGTGACGACCTCCACGCGCGCGCGTGGGCCGACCACCCGTTCCCCGCGCACCGTGAAGCCGACGCTCTGGCCGACCTGCTCGCCCAGCAGCCATGCCATCCGCCGGGCGGCGGCCCGGGCCGCGATCCGCCGCGGCTCGGCCACCACCACCCGGCGTGCCGGACGCCCGTCGTCCAGGAGACCCGCCAGGGCCAACGGCACCAGCGTCGTCTTGCCGGTGCCGGGCGGCGCCACCAGCACCGCGCTGCCGTGCCCCTCCAGGGCGGCGTCCACGGCGGGCAGGGCACCGCGCACGGGCAGTACGTCCAGGGCTTCGTAACGGATCACGCCCCCAGTCTCGTACGAGGACGGAACCTGCCGCGGACGAAGTCCGGGACGGCCTCCACGGGCGTAGGCCACACCGCGCCACACGAAGACGCACGCCACACGAAGACGGACGAAGGGGAGCCGGATCGGCCCCCCTTCGTTTCCAGCCTTCACGCACGTTCACTCACGGCCTGCACGCACGCGTGCGCACGGTGCTTCTTCTTCGGTCTTTCTTCGGACTTCCTCGGGATCCCGTACGTCAGTCCCGTTCGCACACGAAGATCGCCGTGCCCGGAATGAGGTTCCCGCGCAGCGGGGACCAGCCGCCCCACTCCTGGGTGTTCCAGGCGGGCCACTCGGGTTCGACGAGGTCGACCAGGCGGAAGCCGCCGGCCACCACGTCACGCACCCGGTCGCCGGCGGTCCTGTGGTGCTCGACGTAGACCGCGCGGCCCTCGTCGTCCTGTTCCACGTACGGAGTGCGGTCGAAGTAGGACGCGGACACCGTCAGGCCCTCGGGGCCGGGCTCGTCCGGGAACGCCCAGCGGACCGGGTGCGTGACGGAGAAGACGAAACGGCCGCCGGGGCGCAGCACCCGGTGGATCTCCCTCAGTACGAGCACCGGGTCGGCGACGAAGGGCAGCGCGCCGTACGCCGAGCACGCGAGGTCGAAGGAGCCGTCCGCGAACGGCAGCGCGCTCGCGTCCGCCTCCACCAGGGGCACGGTGCCCCCGATGCGCAGGGCGTGCTGGAGCTGGCGGTGGGAGAGGTCCAGGGCCACCGGACGCGCACCCTGCGCGGCCAGCCAGCGCGAGCACTGTGCCGCGCCGGCGCCGATCTCCAGGATGTCCTTGCCCTTGAGGTCCTCCGGAGGGCCGAGCAGCTCGGCCTCCACCTCGTCGAGGCCCTCGGGACACCACACGAATCGGTCGTCGCCGAGGAACGTGCCGTGTTCGATCTGGTAGTCGTCCGCGTTCCGGTCCCACCAGCCCCGATTCGCCCGGGAACTCTCGATGAGGTCCGCATCACGTCGGGTGGCTTCCGGTTCGAACGGTTCGGGCTCTTGGATGATCGGCTCCCTCGTCGTACTCTTCCGTCCAACCCGTCTCGGGCGTGTCACGAAAGAGGCGTCCTACTGCCCGCGTGGCCTTGTGAGACAGGTCTTGTGCCGGGATTGCGGCGATCCGCCCCGGGTGTGCGCCTTCGCGCATTGACCCTGCCCGGCTGCCCCCGTATGCTACAAGTTGCGCTGCGGGCCTGCGCTCCTCAGACGTAGCAGGCTGCGCTCGCATCTGTATGTATGTCCCCTCGGTTTTCGAGGCGCCTCCGGCATTTGTCGGGGCGCTTCCTTGGCTGTCCGGCCTTCTACAGAGCGAAACGGGCTCCCGGCGTAAGCAGTACCTACGACTCACTGTCCGTACCGGAGCCCTTTCCCACATGACGAGCAGCACCGAGACCACCTCTACCACGCCGCAGGTAGCGGTCAACGACATCGGTAACGAGGAAGCATTCCTCGCCGCGATCGACGAGACGATCAAGTACTTCAACGACGGCGACATCGTCGACGGCGTCATCGTGAAGGTCGACCGGGACGAGGTCCTGCTCGACATCGGTTACAAGACCGAAGGTGTCATCCCGAGCCGCGAGCTCTCGA
>NZ_JAODTZ010000132.1 GCF_025399795.1 Streptomyces rhizosphaerihabitans
GTACACCGCAGCCGAACGCGGCTACATCGACGGCGTCATCATGCCCTCCCAGACCCGCTCCCACGTCGTACGCGGCCTGCGTCAACTGCGCACCAAGCGGGCATCCCTGCCCCCGAAGAAGCACGGAAACATCCCGCTCTAGAACCCCGCAGACCCGGATCCTGGGAGAGCAGACATGACGATCAAGGTCGTACGGGGCAATCCGACCCCGGAGGAGCTGGCCGCCGCACTGGCGGTGGTTCGCGTACGCGCCGCGGCGGTGGCATCCGCCCCGTCCGGCGCGTCCGGGCCGCGTGACTCCTGGTCCGACCCCGCCCGCATCGCCGCGCACCGGCTTCCCCGGCCGGGCCCGACGACGTGGGGCCGCAGCTACTGGCCGGGCTAGTCCCCGGCGCCGCCCCGGCCGGGCCGGGGACTGCCCCGGACCCGGCCGGGGCGGCCGTTTCGAGCTCGGTCCTTCTTCCCGGTCGCGCCCTTTCGACCGGGCCGGAACGGCGGCGCGTGCTGTGGTGGAAGGCGCTTCAGGACCGCACCCGGGGCCTCGCGCGGACGGAGCGCGGGGCGCGGGCGGTCGCGCCGAGCCCGAGCATGACGGGCGGCCATGCCCCGCTCCCCTCCACACCGGGTCGCCGGCCACGTCGCCGGCCACACGGCGCGTTACAGAAACCTCCGACCCGTTCACACAGGATGTACGCAAGTTGAGTATGCGTACTCAGGCGCCCGGCCGCCCCTCCGTCGCACGATCGGGAGCATGCTGTGGTCCGACCCGGAGAACGAACCCCCCAAGGATCTCCGCGACATGCAGGACATGTTGCGACGCCTGGGCGTTCTCCTGGCACTGGCCATGGTGGTCGCGATGACCCTGCTGGGCATCCGTTGACCCTGCCCTGCACCCGGCGCCCGGCCGATCCGGTCCATGGTCGGCACGGCGGCGGTTCCGCCGCGCCCGTGTCGGGCGAACGGCAGCCGAGGCAGGGGCCCATCGGCGCCGATACCCTGATCGCATGACCGATCAGCCGCGCCGCCGTCTCGTCCTCGCCTCGCAGTCTCCCGCCCGACTCAACCTGCTACGGCAGGCCGGACTCGCCCCCGAGGTGATCGTGAGCGGGGTCGACGAGGACGCCGTCACCGCACCCACCCCCGCCGAACTCGCCCTGGCACTGGCCGAGGCGAAGGCCTCCGTCGTGGCGGCCCGGCCCGAGGTCCAGGGCGCGCTGGTCATCGGCTGCGACTCGGTGCTGGACCTGGACGGCGAGGCCCTCGGCAAGCCCGCGAACGCCGAGGAGGCCACCGCGCGCTGGAAGGCGATGCGCGGCCGGGCCGGCACGCTCCAGACGGGGCACTGCGTCTGGGACACGACACAGAAGCGGTGGGAGTCCGCCACCGCCTCGACCGTGGTCCACTTCGGCGAACCGACCGACGCGGAGATCGCCGCGTACGTCGCCTCGGGCGAACCCCTGCATGTGGCGGGCGCGTTCACCCTCGACGGCCGCTCCGCCCCCTTCATCGAGGGCATCGACGGCAACCACGGCAATGTCATCGGCATCTCGCTCCCGTTGGTGCGCAGGCTGCTCGCCGAACTGGGCGTCGGGATCACGGAGTTGTGGACGCCCGGGGAGCAGTGAGGACCGCGGCGCGGGGCGGCCGACCAGGCCTGCCACCGCCCGACCGCTACGGGAACGGCCTTACAGCCGAGGGATGTTGCCGGCCGGACGACGACCGAATGCCTGACTACCCGGACGCCCGGAACGGGACTGGCCGGACGCCCTGACACCCAAAACGAAAACGGCCGGACACCCGGAACTGGAGCAGCCGGGCAGCCGGGCAGCCGGGCAGCCGGGCAGCCGGGCAGCCGGGCAGCCGGGCAGCCGGGCAGCCGGGCAGCCGGGCAGCCGGAACGGAACTGCCGGACGCCCGGGACGGAAACTGCCGGACGCCCGCCCGGGGGACAGCCGGCCGGAACGGGACAGCCGGGCCGGTCACCCGGCGTTCAGCCGGGCAACCCGTCGAGGGCAGCCCTTCGTGCCGGCCGGAAGATCCTCGGCCGGCACGAAAAGACCTGGCCGCACCCGCAGGGCGGCCAAGTGGCCGAGAGAGCCGTCAGGAGGCCGAGGAGGCCGACGGGGGTGCGGCCACGGCTTCCGCCTCGGAGGTGCCCTTCGCGTCAGCACCCTTGCCCAGGTCGACGCTCCCGGCGGCAACGTCCTCCCCCGGGCCGGCGCTCCCCGCGTCGGCACCCTCCCCCTCGCCGTCGCCGTTCCCGCCGACCTCCGGGGCGGCGTCGACAGGGCCGGTCTCCCGACGGTCGTACGCCAGGAGGGTGAACACGATCAACGCGAGCACCACCATCATGAAGGCGAATGCTCCCCAGCCCACCAGGCCCACCGTGAAGGCGCCGAGCAGGACGTGCACCACGGCGACGCTGATCAGCAGGACACGCCCGAGAAGGCCCGGGGGGCGTTCGCGGAGCGCGACCAGCAGGGCCGATACGGCACACGCCGCGAAGTAGAGGCCGAAGACCAGTCCGCCGATCTTCGACGACGCCGACATCATGTCGGAGTCGAGCCCCGCCAGGGACATGTCCTGGCGGTCGACGACCACGCCGAGGAACCAGTTGAGGAGTGCGATACCTATCGCCTCCACGAAGAGCACGATCGCCGCCACCCATACCACCGGTCTGCGCACCACCGGCCCCACCCACTTCCGCGTGCTGTTACCCCAAGTACGTTCGAGACATCCCGAACGCTACTAACGGGTAAACCCCGGGACAAGGGTTCCAGCGAGGGCAAAGAATCGTTGGGCCATTCGTAGGGACTCCACAAAGAATCGTTGTGGGCCGCAGCACGGAGTCACAGAGACCTTGGCCACACCTGCGGGCTAGGGTTCAGGGAAGGATTCCGGCGTGCCTTGGCACGACAAGGGATTTCGCGGGTAGGGCGAGCCTCGTATCACGCTCCGTGTGGGCAAGCTCACCACTGGGGACAGGTCGAAACGTCGTGTTGGCTGTCCCTAAACTCGGCTTGTTTTCAAGGAGGGAGCCATCGTGCGCAAGGTG
>NZ_JAODTZ010000133.1 GCF_025399795.1 Streptomyces rhizosphaerihabitans
GATCCTGCGCTTCTACAGCCCCGAGCAGCCCTTCTTCGACAAGACGTGGCGGCCCAGCGAGGTGGAACCCGCCAACTGACCTGGCAGCTCCAACTCCGGGTTACCCCCTGCCAGCGGCCTCCTGAAATGCGGCGGCCGCCGCGCGGACACTGGGGAAAAGGTGCTCCTCTCCCACCTGTGCCGTCAGACCGGTGTCGGCGAATACCCGGCGCATCGAAGCCTTGGGGCGGGCGAATGCCAGGACCACGCCGCGGTCGGCGAGTTCGGTGTGCAGCTCACTGAGCGCGTCCACGGCTGTGGCATCGATGTAGGTGACGGCCTCCGCATTCACCACGAGCCACCGCAACCCGGAAGGTGCACGGTCCACCAAAGCCCTCACGCGGGCCACGAAGAACGGGACGTTGGGAAAATACAGCGGGGCGTCGAAGCGATACACGACCAGGCCCGGCTGGGTCTGGGCACCCTCGTGCTCGTCGACATCCTGGTAGCTGTCGACGTCCTTCAGATGGCCGAGGACGGCGTCGTGCGGGCGCACCGTGCGGTAGACGAAGACGCCCATCGACAGTGCGACTGCGACGAGCAGTCCGTTGAGGACGCCGAGGGCAGGAACGGCGAGCAGCGCGGCGACCGCCAGCGCCGCCTCGGTGTCGCGGACTTTGCGCAGTCGCAGAATGCCGGCGAAATCGAAGAGGTTCAGTGCCGCGGCGACCACGACTGCCCCCAGGGCCGCCTTGGGCAGCGGTGCGATCAGAGGAGTCGCGAAGGCCGCGACGACGGCGACGATGAGCAATGCCACCAGTCCAACGATCTGGGAGCGCCCGCCCGCGTCGTCGGCGAGGGCCGTACGCGAGCCGCTGCTGCCGATCGGGAAGGCACCGGAGATGCCGGAGACCGCGTTGGAGGCCCCGAGGGCGACAAGCTCCTGATTGGCGTTCACCTCGTAACCGTTCTTCGTGGCGAACGTGCGGGCGATGGCGTTGCCGTCTGCGAAGGCGAGCAGTGCCAGGCCCGCTGCGGGGAGCACGAGCCCGGAGAGTTCGTTGAGCCCCACCCTCGGGAATCCCAGACTCGGCAAGCCTCCCTCCAGGTCACCGACGACAGCGATGCCATGGGCCTTCAGGTCGAAGGCGGCCGACACGACAGTGGCGAGGACGACCGCCACCAGGCTGCCGGGGACCTTGGGGGCGAAGCGCCGCAACAGCAGGATCACCACCAGAAGCGAGCAGCTCAACGCGACAGTGGCAAGCGACGCGCCCCCGAGTTCGCGCGCCACCTCCCCCAGCCTGGGGAAGAAGTCCTCGGAACTGACATCGATCCCCAGCAGCTTGCCCAACTGGGTCGAGATGATCATCAGGGATACGCCGTTGAGGTAACCGAGCAGGACCGGCTTGGACAAGAAGTCGGCCATGAAGCCGAGCCGTAGAGTGCCGGCCAGAACCAGCCACGCACCTGTTACCAGGGCGAGCGATGCCGCCAGCAGAACGTAGAGATCAGCGTCGCCCGCGGCCAGGGGCGCCACCGTCGTCGCGGTGAGGGCTGCGAGCGTCCCCTCGGGACCCACGATGAGTTGCCGGGAGGACCCGAACACCGCGTACGCGGCAAGCGGCAGCATCGTCGCCCAGAGACCGATCACCGGGTTGACACCTGCGAGTTCGGCCATACCCAGAGCGGCCGGAACGGCGACGGCAGCCACGGTCAGTCCGACCGTCACATCCTTTGCCCATCCCTCTTTTACCTGCGACGCCAGCTGAACGGCTCCCGGCACCACGCTGCGCCACGAGGACGGCAGCAGCCGTCGCCACCTCGGAGGAGCATCGGACCCGCGGCCGTCGGCGTCACCGGCTTCGTCGGGTGACGACCTCTGCGGACCGACCATGCGAGGTCCCTTCGTACAGGCTGCGGCGGTACCCGTCCGCGGTCACACGTGGCGCGGATCTTGCCGCTCACCGTACGGAACGCGAAGGCGACAGCCGACTCCTACGGTCCCGAGCACACCCGGACAGCCCATGGCAGAGGTCCGGCGAGAGGCCGGCCAACCGCAGTTCCTCTCGAGACGGCCCGCGTCATGTCCGCCCGCCGTCGGTGAGGGCCTCCGACCCACGCCGCAACACCAGCAAAATCGTCAGTCAGTTCCTTCCCGCAACCATTCAGTTCGCGGGTCGGCACAACTCGCCTGTACTCCGTTCCCGGACTCGAGTGCGTGGCATCAGTACCGCAGAGCGTTGCTGACCTCGGTGGTCACCGTGCCGGTCAGGTCCCGGTTGCTCCGAGCTGTGGCATGGGCGGTTTTGCCTGCGGCGACCTCGGAGACATCCAGGACGGCCACGTCGAGCAGGTTGCCCGACTGGTCCTTGAAATTGACCACGATGGTGTAGCTCCTCGACTTCGAGTCGTGGTTGGTGACGGTCACCGGGACCTCCGCCTTGCCCTCGGAGCCCGTCGAAACGCTGCCCAGGGTGACGTCCGACTTGGCGTCCAGACCGCCCTTCACGCCTTCCAACGCGGACGAGGCGGCCGCCGACGCGGAAGCGGCCGCAGAATTCACCGCGGACGCTGCCGCACTGCTGGCCGCGGAGGCGAGGTCGGACGCACCCGACCTCACCACAGAGGCCGCCGAGGAAGCGGGGGAGCTCGAAGACTCGTCCGAAGAGCAGCCGGTCAGACCGGCCCAGCCGAGCATGACGGCCACCCCGGCAACAGCACATCGGTTGGTCTGGCGTTCCATGGCTTCTCCCACCTCGACGGCACGTCCCCGCTCAGCGTCGCCCAGCCCGGCTGGGCATACGAGCCGGACGCGGCGCCCGGGTGACGTGGTTGACGGCGGCTCCGGCAACGGAAGCGGCACGCCAGTCACGGATATTGGCGCAATGACTTCCGGGCGCAACCGGGGACCTGCAGGCGACCGGGAATCACCAGAAGCTCGAAGGCATGCCTGACACGTCGTCCGTCGTGGGTGCGGATGCGGATGTTTCATGAG
>NZ_JAODTZ010000134.1 GCF_025399795.1 Streptomyces rhizosphaerihabitans
CTTGAAGTCGTCGGGGGTGCCCAGGCGTGCGGTGGGGGCGTAGAAGCCGGTGACCTGGTAGCCCCAGGAGCCGCCGAAGGGGTGCTCGGCGACGGGCATCAGCTCGACGTGGGTGAAGCCGAGGTCCGAGACGTAGGAGGGGAGCTGGGCGGCCAGCTGACGGTAGGTCAGGCCCGGTCGCCAGGACGGCAGATGCACTTCGTACACCGAGAACGGCGCCTCATGGGCCGGCCGGGCGGCCCTGTTCGCCAGCCACTCCATGTCCTGCCACGCGTAGTGGGACGCGTGGACGATCGAGGACGTGTTGGGCGGGGTCTCGGTGCGGCGGGCCATCGGGTCCGCGCGCAGGGTGCGGGAACCGTCGGGGCGGGTGATGTCGAACTTGTAGAGCTCGCCCTCGCCTATCGCGGGGACGAACAGCTCCCACACACCGGAGGAGCCGAGCGAGCGCATCGGATATCCGGTGCCGTCCCAGAAGTTGAAGCTGCCGGCCAGCCGGACACCGCGCGCGTTCGGAGCCCACACGGTGAAGCGTGTGCCGGCGACGCCCTGTTGCTCCATCGGCTCGGCGCCGAGCGCCCGCCACAGCTCCTCGTGCCGGCCCTCACCGAGCAGGTGCAGGTCCAACTCGCCGAGTGTCGGCAGGAACCGGTACGCGTCCTCGGTATCCAGCACCGTCCCTTCGTAGGTCACGAGCAGCCGGTACGAGTCAGGGACCGCGCGCAGCGGCAGCAGCCCGGAGAAGAACCCGTCCCCGTCGTCGCGCAGTTCGGCGCGCAGGTCGTCCGTGACGACGGTGACCCCGAGCGCGTACGGGCGGAAGGCACGGAAGGCGACGCCGTCCGGCACCGGATGGGCACCCAGCACTCCGTGCGGATCGTGGTGCGTACCGTCGAGCAGCCGCTGCCGGTCCGCCGGACCGACACCGGCGAAGCCGGGACCGCCTCCGGCCGGGCCGGGACGTGCCTTGCCGGGGCCGGGACGTGCCTCGCCCGGGCCAGGGCTTGTCCCACCGGCGGCGGGACCGTGCCCGCCCGTGCCGGGACGTGACTTGTCCTGGCTGGGACCTGTCTCACCGGACGCGGGACCGCTCTCGCCCTGGCCGGGACCCGTCTCGCCCTCGACGGCCTCGGCCGGTGCTGTCCCGGTCCCTGCCTTCCTGGCCGCCGCCTTCTTGGCCGTCGGCCTCTTGTCGGGCGTCTTCTCGGCGGCCGGTTTCTTCGCGCCGTTCTTCTTCGGATTTGCGTCGGACGGGGGGCGGGGCGTCACGGGCAGAGCCTCCTCTGGAGGGTGAGCTGGGGGAACAGCGGGGGGATCAGCGCGACGCGGCCAGCCGCCGTACCGCCGCCAGCGGAACCGGCAGCCAGTCCGGGCGGTGCCGGGCCTCGTACACGACCTCGTACACCGCCTTGTCCGTCTCGAAGGCACGCAGCAGTACGGGATCCGTGCGCGGGTCGAGGCCGCTGACCTCGGCGTATCCGGTGCAGTAGGCGGCGCGGCAGGCGTCGGCCCAGCCGGACGCCGAGGGTGTCCTCATGGAGCCGGGAGCCTGGGGGACGGAGTGGGCCGCGTAGTCGAAGGAGCGGAGCATGCCTGCGATGTCGCGTGCCGGGGGCTGGGGCATACGGCGCTCGGCGAGCGGTTTCGACGGCTCGCCCTCGAAGTCGATGAGCGACCATTCCCCGTCGGGGGAGCGCAGGCACTGGCCGAGATGCAGATCGCCGTGGATGCGCTGGGCCGTCCATGTGCGGCCCTCGGCGGACAGATCGGCCAGCGCCTCGAACGCGGTCCGCAGGCCGGGCGCGTGGGGCCGGAGCGCGGGCACCGCCTGTGCGGCGGCGTCCAGCCGCTCGGTCATGGCGTCGATGAGCGGCCGCATCCGCGTGTGGCCCAGGGTGACCGTGGGCAGCGACCGGGCGAGCGCGGTGTGCACCTCGGCGGTGGCCCGGCCCAGCGCCCGCGCCTCGGCGGCGAAGTCCTCGCCCTTGGCCAGCTCCCGCAGCGCCAGTTCCCAGCCGTCGGCCGCGCCCTGCACGAACGGCTGGAGCACGCCGAGTACATAGGTCTCCGCGTCGAGGTCCGCGAGCATCCAGGCCGCGGGCGCCGGGACCCGCGCGCAGCCCTCCCGGGCCAGCGTCAGCGGAAGCTCCAGATCCGGGTTGATCCCGGGGACGATCCGGCGCAGCACCTTCAGGATGAACGTATCTCCGTAGACGACGGACGAGTTGGACTGTTCCGCCGTCACCAGGCGCGGGACCAGGTCCTTTCGTATCTCCTGGCGTCGGTCGCGCTCGAAGCGCAGGTCACCGACGCGGGCTCCGGTGCGCAGGGCCTCCAGGAGGACACCGGCGGAGCGCGGGTCGTGCAGCGCCTCGTACACCGTGCGGCCGGCCAGCGGTCCTTCCTCCAGATGCCCGATCAGGGCCGGCGCGAGCCGTGGCGGCAACGCCTCGCGTACGCCGATCAGTAACTGGTAGCAGTCCCCGGGGTGCGAGGTGGCACCCTGCGCGGGAGTACGCGGCTGATGGGCGCGTACGAGCAGATGGATCAGGCCCAACTGGCTCCCGGGCGGCAGCAGTTCCACCGCGGCCACCAGTGAGAATCCGGTCACCGGACGTCCTTTGCCCGCGAACCAGCGTTGCCGGGGCAGCCATTCCCGCAGCAGGGGATCGAGCGACGCGAGCAACTCGGGGCGGGCGACCGGGGCCGGGGCAGAGTGGGTTACGGCTTCCGACATGGCGTCGCGTCCTTTCCCCAGTGACCCGGGGGCCCCGGATACCGGGCGAGGTGTGAGTCATGCGTTCCCAGGGCGGGGCGGGAGAAACCGCCCCGCCGCCCGGGTTCTAGACGGCGTCCTTCCGGAGCCGGAACCAGTAGAAGCCGTGACCGGCGAGGGTCAGCAAGTACGGCAGTTCGCCGATGGCCGGGAATCGCACGCCA
>NZ_JAODTZ010000135.1 GCF_025399795.1 Streptomyces rhizosphaerihabitans
GTCAGTGCCTGTGCCTCAACCCCAGTGAACCTCTTTCATCCTGTGTGGCAGGGGTGAAAGAGGTTCAGTGAAGAATCCTCGGCGGGAAACGAGGAGGGAGCGGGAGTATGACGCCATGCTGTCCTACGTCTACCGCGTGACGAAGTACGATCCCGCCGACCGTGACGAACACGGGCACTACACCGGCGCCGAGCCGGCGATCAGCGACCACGGACCGGTCGAAGCCGCCTACCTGCAAGCGGTCGCTGCCTTCGCCGAAGCCATCGGCGTCGACCAGTTGGCCATCCGCGAGCCGGAGATCAGCGGGTTCGCCCACTTCGGCCTGGAGCCGCCGGTGGACGGCTACGGTCTGGCCGGTCTCTTCCCGCACGGCCTCGCTGGTTTCCATGACGGGGCGGTGGTGCCGATCGCGGTCGGCTTGGAAATCGTCCGGGCCATGCTCCGTGACAACGGCGCGTGGTGCCGCTTGGAGGTGGAGGGAGTATGCGCGGTGCACGTCGGCTGGGACCAGTACCTCTACGTCGGCAGCAGTCGGCCCTGCGAAGCGGCATTGGCCCGAACGCGCTCGCTCGGGCTGTTCCCGGAACGCCTGGACGCCTCGCCTTACGACTTCGCCCCCCACGACCCCCAGCACGTGCAGCGCCCGGCCGACGCCGACTTCTGGGCTCGCCTGCACTGGACGGTCAGCGCGCACCGCGCCACGTTCCTGGAGGAGACCTACGCCGCGAACGCCTCCCGGTGGCACCGCCTCACCCGTGACAACATCGAGGCCGTGCGCTGCCGGCTGACCCCACGTGCACAGTTGGCGGTCTGGCCGGACCTGCTCACAGACGTCGACACGGCCGTGGCCTCGCTGCCCGACGAGGGCCTGGTGGAGATCATCTGGGAGGACGAGGACGGGCAGATCACCAGCACGGTCGTGGACGAGACCCAGTTCGAGGCAGTGACCTCCCAGCTCGCCAGCGCGCGTGCTGCTGGCGCCGTATCCATGTATGCCGGTGAACATCTCCCACTGTTCACCGCCGTACTGTCCGACAGCGACGGTGTTCTGCGCGCACGCTGGCAGACCGAGCCGACGCCCAGCGACCGGGACTGGGCTTTCCTGAAGACCCTGCGGCGCGGTCAGGTTGTCACCGGCACAGTGACGTCCATCGCCAGCTTCGGCGTCACCTTCGTGGACATCGGCGGCTTCACCGCGATGATCAACATTCCGGAGCTGTCCTGGCGTCCCTTCAACCACCCGTCCGACATCGTCAGCGTCGGCCAGGAGATCACGGCCGAAGTCCTCGACGTCGACATGGCCCGGGAACGGGTGCCGCTGTCGCTCCGAGCAGTACAGGAGGACCCCTGGCCGCAGGTAGCGCAGCGGATCGGGCAGGTCGTCACCGGGCCGGTCACCAAGATCGTGCCGTTCGGCGTCTTCGTACGCATCGAAGACCGAGAGGACGGCTTCGAGGGGCTGGTGCACACCAGCGAGCTGGATGAATCGCCCGAAGACGTCATCGAGGTCGGCGACGCCCTCACCACGAGGATCATCGATGTCGATCTCGCGCGCCGCCGCATTGCCCTATCGCATGTCCAGGCCCTTGCCGCTAGTACAGAGGACCAGCCGCATGCCTGACGACGAGACGAATCCGATGCAGGCCCGAGTTGGACGAGGCACTCGCGCAGCGCGACGCGACTCGGCGCGAGCTCGGCGATCTGCGCGCGTGGCTCTGTAGGGAACTTGGAATCCTGCGCCGGGAACCGGGACCCGAAGGACTGACTGTCCTGAGCGTCGCGTCCGACAAGGAGATCGTCGCCGCTGTTGCTCAGCTGCGGGCCGAGATCGATGCCCTCAAGCAACCCAGCGACGGTACAGACCCGCGCTGGTCGCAGATCGACTACCTGATCTTGGAGGGGCGCAGGATTCAAGCCCTGCAGAGGATTCGTGAGGAGTTCGGCGGCGGCATTCACGATGCGCTCGACCTGCTGAACCACCGCTACATCCGCCTACATCAAGACCGATCAGAAGACTTCACCACCGGCAACTGATTGCGGTTCGGTAGAAGCAGCTGGCTCGGCTACGGCGCTGGCGCCGTTCAGGGCTCGCCCCAACGGGTGAGATGCAGCAACGCCCTGATTACGTAGAGCTACTTGCCGCTCATGGCAGCTTCGGGAGTGCAGGGCCGTACACCTCGCTCATCGATCGCTCTCCTTCGCGAAGAAGACCGCCGTTTTTCGCAGCACCTCGATCGTCTCCGCCTGCTCGGCGGCCGGCCTCCGCCGTCGGCGCGGCTCTTCGCGCCCGGCTGTCGTCAGCTCTCCTGGAGCCTTCTGCTCACGGTCGACCGTGTCCTGCTTGACCCAGTTCCGCAGTCCTGCTGTGCTGACCCCGATCTCCCGGGCTGCCTCGGTGACGGTCCTTCCGGAAGGGCGCACGAGCGCGGCCGCGTCCCGTTTGAACTCCTTCGTGTACTGCCCTGCTTAGGCTGCTCTTGCTTCCCACCTGGCACTTCTTCCTCTGGAACCTCACGTCCCGGTCTCCAGGTGTCCGCGGTCAAGGGGAAGGTTCACTCTCGACGGCCACCCGATGTGCGTGCGCACCCGCTGACCTGCTAGTGTCCTCTTCGCCTCAAAAACTTGTTGACACGGGTTGAACGGGGCGGCAGAATTGAGAAGTTGCCTAGAGCTGGACACTTCCGGCGGCAGCGGCTAGAGTCTGCTCGCTTCTCCAAGCAATCGACACGTCGATTCGTAAGAAGCCACTCCTGATGATTCAGAAATGGTTG
>NZ_JAODTZ010000136.1 GCF_025399795.1 Streptomyces rhizosphaerihabitans
AGCCGTGGCCAGAAGCATCGAGGACACCGTCCGCGAGCGCGGACTGACCCTCCTCATGGGCTCCTCCACGGACGACCCCGAGCGCGAACGCGCCCTGACGGACAAGTTCCTCGCCCGCCGCGTCAGCATCCTGATCGTCGTACCGTCCGTCGGCGCCGACCACTCCCACCTCAAGTCCCACCGTACGGCGGGGCTGCCCGTGATCTTCCTGGACCGACCCGGAGTCGGCCTCGCCACCGACAGCATCGTCAGCTCCAACCGGGCCGGAGCCCACGACGGCGTCGTCCACCTCATCGCCCACGGACACCGGCGCATCGGCTTCGTCGCCGACCTGCCCGTGAAGCTGTACACCCGCCGTGAACGCCTGGCCGGCTACCGCTCGGCACTCCAGGAAGCCGGACTCCCCGACGACCGCTCGCTCCTCGCCAACGCCCACAATCAGCAAGGAGCCGAGGCCGCGACCGCCCAACTCCTCGACCAGGCCGACCCCCCCACCGCGCTGTTCGCCGGCAACAACATCATGGCGCTGGGCATCGTCGCCGAACTGGCCCGCAGCAAGCGCAAGGACGTCGCCGTCGTCGCCTTCGACGACGTCTCGCTCGCCGAGGCACTCGAGCCGGCCCTGACCGTCGTCGCCCAGGACGCGGAAGAACTCGGCAGGGCAGCCGCGACCACCGCGCTGACCCGACTCGACGGCGACCGCACCCGCGCCCGCACCATCACCGTCCCCACCCACCTGGTCGTCCGAGGCTCGGGCGAACTCCCTGTCGCTGCGTTGCAGGAACCGTGACCTGGAGTTGGCGCCGAACTGCACGGCCAGGCAGGCTGTCGAGATCGGCCGGCCGGCATTGCCGCTCTTCGGTATGGCGGTGAACCCGCAGGTGGCACTCTCCTGACCGCGTCGGGAGAGCACCGCCGCGCCGCAAGCCGCGGCACGGCCGTCCTCGGTGCTCTCCACGCGAGCGAAGGTGATACTCCCTTCGCTCGCTCCTGTCCGCGGGCCAGGCACGTTCTCTCCGCGCAAGCAGAACGGTGGCAGCACGATGATCTCGTTGCCATACGCCTCTACCAACGGTGGGAGCCTCACCGACCTGCCTGGTCTCCACTCCCTGCGCCTCGTAGATGGCATGCCCCGATCGGAACAGACGCCTACGTGAGAAGGTTCCTGGGCCGTTTTCAGTACGGGCCGTTTCTCCCGCACCGCAGTCTGGTGGCAACCCAGTGCTCCAAGTGTCACGCAGCACCCTGAGACGCCGACCGTTAGGACGTGAGTCAGCTGCCTCGCCGAAGGCGGTCAGGCGGCCGCGTGGCTCGTACCACTGTGAGTTACTGCGCACTCGACCGTGCACCGCGGAGGAAGAGGGCACTGGTGAGGACGCCGAAGAGCACGATGGCGGCGTTCACCGCGATCGCCGCCTTCAAGCCGCCGAGGATGGCCGAGGCACCGGTACCGGTCATCGCCGCGGTGGCAATGACGCTCATGATCGCCGGGCCCATGGTGATGCCGATCTGCTGGGTCATGGTCGCGAGCCCGGTGGCCAGCCCCTGTTCATGGTCGGCCAGACCGGATGTTGCGGTGACCATGAAGCCGACAATGACGAGCATGTTGCCGACCCCTCCGACGAAGGTGGCGACGGGCAGCAGTCACATCCAGGAGCGATCGTCGCTGAGGCCGAGCAGGGCGGCTGTGAACAAGGTTTGCAGGATGCCGCCGGTGATCAGGGTCTGCTTGGTGCCTATCTTCCCGATGACCTTCGGGGCAACGGAGCCGCCGACGACCGTTCCCAGGCCCAGCACGCCGAAGGACAGACCGGCGGCCAGCGGGGAGAAGCCGAGGACTTCCTGGAGGTACAGAGTCAGCAGGAAGACCAGGGACGTCTCGGTGAGGAACGCGATCAGGCCGGCGACGTTTCCCCAGGCCACTGACCGCTTGCCGAGCACGCTGAGCGGCACCAGAGGCGCGGCCACCTTGCGCTCGACAGCCAAGAACACCACCAGCAGCATGCCGGCCGCCAGCGGTAACAGCGCGGACGAGGAGCCCCAGCTGTACTCACCGGCCTGGGTGAGGCCGAAGACGATGGCCAGCAGACCGAGCGTGACACTGACGGCGCCGGGGACGTCCAGCTTCGGGCGCTCGTCGGGCCGGGATTCCTTGATGACCGTCGGAGCGATGACGAGGACGGCAAGGGCGACGGGCACATTGATGAAGAACGCCCGGCGCCCGGACAGCAGGTCGGTCAGCAGACCACCGAGGATCGCTCCGGTGGTGAACCCGGCGGACATCAGCGCCCCATTGAGGCCAAAGGCCTTCTCCCGCAGGGGGCCCTCCGGGAACGAGGTCGGCATGAGTGATGAGTCCTTTGAGGATCTTGGCGGTCCTTGCCGATCAGTGCTCATCTTTGGCGTTTTCCCAGGTCAGGCGGGGTGGACCGCGGCAGCGCTTCTCGACCCTTGCCAGTCCGTTCCTGTCCTTGTGGCCTCAACTCGGCCTCAATGAGGCCCGACAGGATCGCACTGAAGACACGGAGGACGATCGCACCCGCTCAAGGACGGGATTCGAATCCACCCGCGGCGGATTTCCATTCCAACGCGCAGAGGGCCCCCGCGCCCCACCATGACCCCGGGAAGATCCAGTGTCGGGAACGTCAGCTCTC
>NZ_JAODTZ010000137.1 GCF_025399795.1 Streptomyces rhizosphaerihabitans
TTTGAAGTCGTCGGGGGTGCCCAGGCGTGCGGTGGGGGCGTAGAAGCCGGTGACCTGGTAGCCCCAGGAGCCGCCGAAGGGGTGTTCGGCGACGGGCATCAGCTGGACGTGGGTGAAGCCGAGGTCCGAGACGTACGCGGGGAGCTGGTCGGCCAGCTGACGGTAGGTCAGGCCCGGTCGCCAGGACGCCAGATGCACCTCGTACACCGAGAACGGGGCCTCGTGCAGCGGACGGCACTTCGCCCGCTGCTTCATCCACGCGGAGTCCTTCCACTTGTGGGACGACCGGGTCACGACCGAGGAGGTCGCCGGAGGCACCTCGGTGCGGCGGGCCATCGGGTCCGCGCGCAGGGTGCGGGAACCGTCGGGGCGGGTGATGCCGAACTTGTAGAGCGTTCCCTCACCGAAGCCGGGCAGGAACACCTCCCACACGCCGGACGATCCGAGCGAGCGCATCGGGAATCCGCCGGCGCCGTCCCAGTGACAGAAGTCCCCGCAGACCCGCACGCCTTGAGCGTTCGGGGCCCACACGGTGAAGCGCGTTCCCTCGACACCCTCGTGGGTCATCGGCTCGGCGCCGAGCGCCCGCCACAGCTCCTCGTGCCGGCCCTCACCGATCAGATGCAGGTCCAGCTCGCCGAGCGCCGGAAGGAAGCGGTACGGGTCCTGCGACTCGGACTCGGTGCCGTCATAGGTCACCAGTAGTGTGTACGCGGGAATCGCGTCGAGCGGCAGGACGGCCTCGAAGAGCCCGTCGCCCAGATCGTCCAGCGCGGTACGGTGCCCGTCCACCATCACCGCCACACCCTGGGCGTACGGCCGCAGCGCCCGGAACACGACTCCGCCCGGCACCGGATGGGCACCCAGCAGCGCGTGCGGATCGTGATGGGTGCCGGACAGCAGACGCCCCCGATCCGTGGGGTCAAGCGTGGCGTGCTGCGCCGACGGGGCGGCGGGCTTGGCCCGTCGTACGCGGGTGGATGCGGTGCGGGTCACGGCTTGGGCCTCTCGAAGTGGGGGTGTTGAGGGTGGTCGGTGAGAGTGTCGAAGGCGGTTGGCGGTTGGGGATTGGGGGTCAGGGGTGGTCGGCGAGTCGTCCGACCGCCGCCATGGGGACGGGAAGCCAGTCGGGACGGTGCCGTGCCTCGTAGAGCACTTCGTACACGGCTCGGTCCGTCTCGTACGCGCGCAGCAGTTCGGGTTCCTCGCGCGGGTCCCAGTCCGCCGCGACGGCGTAGCCCGCGCAGAAGGCCTCGCGGCAGCGCTCCGCCCACTCCGGACGCCAGGGCTGGCGGGAACGGGCCGCGTAGTCGAAGGACCGCAGCATGCCCGCGACATCGCGTACGGGCGATTGGACACGCCGACGTTCGCTGATCGGGCGGGCGGGTTCACCCTCGAAGTCGATCACCGACCACCGCTGCCCGGCCCGCAGGACCTGGCCGAGGTGGAGATCGCCGTGGATGCGCTGGGCGGGCCGGAGCGCCGAGTCCAGGGCGGCGAGCGCGTCGAACGCCGACCGCAACCCGGCGGCGTGCGGGCGGAGTTCGGGGACGGAACGGACTGCGGCGTCGAGACGCTCGTGCATCGCGTCCGCGAGCGCTTTGTTCCGGTACGGACTCGGCGAGTCCAGCGGGAAGGCCGTGGCCAGGGCCAGATGCACCTCGGCGGTGGCCCGGCCCAGTTCGTACGCCTCGCCGGTGAAGTCCTTCCGCGAGCCGAGGGATTCGAGTGCCAGGGTCCAGCCGTCGGCGGCGTCCCGCAGATACGGCTGAAGGACGCCGAGGGTCGCTTCCTGCGGCTCCGAGGTGTGGAACCACGCGGCCGGCGCGGGGACACGGGTGCAGCCCTGCCGGGCCAGCGCGCGCGGCACCTCCAGGTCCGGGTTGATGCCGGGCTGGACGCGCCGGAAGACCTTCAGTATGAACGCGTCGCCGTACACCAGCGAGGAGTTGGACTGCTCGGCGTCGAGGAGACGCGGCGTGAGACCGGGCGGCACGGTGAAGCGCGGATCGCGCTCGAAACGCAGCGGTCCCGCGTTGCCCGAACGGCGCAGCCGTTCCAGGAGCAGTCCCGCCGCCTTCGGATCGTGAAAGGCGTCGTACACGGTCAGGTCGGCCAGCGGGCCGGCGCTCGCCCGGCCGATGAAGGCGTGGGCGAGCCGCGGCGGCAGGACCTCCCGTACACCGAGGAGCAGTTGGTAGCAGTCCTCGGCCACGGGCGTGGCCGTTCCGGCGTGGGCGGGCGGGCCGAGGTGCTCGGTGCGGACCAGCAGATGCAGACACCCCGGATACAGCTCGGTCGTCGAGAGCAGCGTCAGATCCGTCACGGGCCTGCCCTTGCCCGCGAACCAGCGCTGCCGTGGCAGCCAGGCGCGCAGCAGCTCGGCCAGCGAGGTCAGCAGCGGAGCGGTGTCGAGGCCGCTCGGACGCTGCAGAGCGGTGTTCGCCATGACGACACGTCCTTTCAGAGGCGGGCGGGCTGTCGAGGGGCACGGGGTCACGATCGCCTCGAGGCGCCGGGCCCGACCGCGGGGCGCAACCTGAACCAGTAGAAGCCGTGTCCGGCGAGGGTCAGCAGGTACGGCAGTTCGCCGATGGCCGGGAATCGCACGCCG
>NZ_JAODTZ010000138.1 GCF_025399795.1 Streptomyces rhizosphaerihabitans
GGCCCGGACCGCGTCCGTGTGCGCCCGGCCGCCGGAGGGCCCCTGCCGTCCCCCCTCCGCCCGAAAGCGGCGTGCCGCAAGGGACTTCGTCCCCGCGGCGCAGCCGCTTTCGCCCGCCGGCGGGGTCCGCCTCCGGGCGCGCTTGGCAACTTCTCGCCGCCGGACCGGCGGCAGTCCGCCCGCACCACCTGCGAGTCCAGTGCCGCTCGACCGTGCCTGGATACCGCCTCAGCCAGGCATTGCCAACATTCAGGCAATGTTTTGCCAGGCCCCGGAAGGCGCTGTCGTAAGGAGCGGGTGCTGATGTCCATCTCCGGACTCATCGAGCAGCAGGTCCAGGAGCGTCCCCACGCCGTCGCGGTCCACTACCCCCGGCACGCGAAGGGCCGCGGCGTCCGCCTCACCTACCGGGAGCTGAGCCGTTCGGCCAACCGTCTCGCCGCCCACCTGCGGGCCCGCGGCATCGGCCGCGGCGACCGGGTGGTGACCTCGCTGCGGCCGGGTCCGCGGACGGTGACCGCGTTCCTCGGGATCGTGCGGGCCGGCGCCGCCTACGTCCCCATCGATCCGGCCGGCCCGGCCGGACGGCGCCGGCTGATCGTGCGGGACAGCGCGGCCGCCGCGGTGCTGACCGAGGGCGCGGACGCCGCGGACTACGCGGGTCTGGACACGGTGGTCGTCGACCTGGACGCCGAGGCCCCCGAGATCGCCCGGCGCCCCGGTGCCCTGCCCGGGCACACGGCCGAACCGGGCGACGCCGTCTGCGTCCGCTACGCCTCCGCCACCACCGGCACCCTTGAGGGCGTCGTCGTGACGCACCGCGCGGTGCTGGACTTCGTCCGCTGCACCGACTGCCCGCGGCTGACCCCCGCCGACGTGGTGGCCCGGGCCGCCGGCCCGGACTTCGACACGGCCGCCTTCGAGGTGTGGACGACCCTCACCGCGGGCGCCCGGCTGGTCGGCCTCGGCAGGGACACCGTCAGCGACCCGGACCGCCTCCAGGACGCGGTGAGTGCCCACAGCATCTCCGTGCTCTTCCTGACGGCCGCTCTGTCCGGCCGGATCACCCGGGAGCGGCCGGCCGCGTTCGCGCCGCTGCGCACCGTCCTGTCCGGCGGCCGGGCCCGCCGCCCGCGCCGGGTGCGCGAGGTGTTCGCCGCCGGGGCGCCCGAACGGCTGCCACACGCACACGGACCGGCCGGGACGACGGCGTTCACCACCCGGCACCGGACCGCCGAACCCGCCGGAAGCGCCGGAAGCGCCGGAAGCGCCGCGGGCGACCGTACGGTCCCACCGGCCGGGCAGGACGCGCGGACCACCGGGGGCAAGGAGCTCCGCGAGGCGCTCCACGACGCCGGTGCCGCCGGTGCCGGTGCCGGTTCCGCCGGCGCCGATGGTGCCGATGGTGCCGATGGTGCCGATGGTGCCGATGGTGTCGGCCCGGATGACGGCTTCAGTGGCTGGACCAGCAGTTACGACGCCCTGCCGATCCCGCCGGAGCAGCTGCGGGAGTGGCACAACGCCACGCTCGAGCGGATCCGTGAACTGCCGCGCCGCCGGGTCCTGGAGATCGGTGCGGGCACCGGGCCGCTGATGGCCCGCCTCGCCCGCGAGGAGGACGTCCACGAGTACTGGGCCACCGGCTTCTCCCCCGCCGCCGTCGCCGCGCTCACCGCGCGGGTGGAGGCCGACCCGGTCCTGAAGGACAAGGTCCGGCTCGCGTGCCGGGGCGCCGAGGACACCGGCGGGCTGCCCGCCGGGCACTTCGACACGGTCGTCGTCAACTCGGTGGTCCAGTACTTCCCGGACCTCGCCCGCCTGCGTACCGTCCTCGAGCGGGTCCTGCCGCTGCTCGCCCCGGGCGGCTCGCTGCTCCTGGGCGACCTGCGCAACCTCGACCTCGCCCGCTGCCTGCAGACCGGCATCGCGCTGAGCGCCCCGGGCGCCGCCCGGGGCGACCGGGAGGCACTGCGCCGCGCCATCGACCACCGGGTCGCCGCGGAGAGCGAACTGCTGCTCTCCCCCGCCCTGTTCGACGTACTGGCCCGGGAGCTGCCCGCCGTGCGCGCGGTCGACGTACGCGTCAAGCGGGGCCGACACCACAACGAGCTGACCCGCTACCGCTACGAGGCGGTGCTCTCCACCGCCGAGCCGGCCGCCGACCTCACCACCGCGCCCGCCCTGCGCTGGGGCCAGGACATCGCCGGCCTCGCCGAGGCCGAACACCTCCTGCGGACGGCGCGTCCCGCCGTGCTGCGCCTGGCCGGGGTGCCCAACCGCCGGGTGCACGACGAGTACGCGGCCATGCAGTCGCTGTTCGACCCCCGCGAGGGCATCGACCTCGCACCGCAGGACGCGCCCGCCCCCGACCCGGAGACGCTGTGCGCGATGGCCGAGCGCCTGGGCTACCGGGCGCTGCCCACCTGGGGCGGGCGCCCGGACCTCCTCGACATCGTCGTCCTGGACCCCGGACAGGTCCCCGCGGGCGCGCTGACCGGCGTCTACGCCGCATCCACATCCGTGTCCACATCCATATCCGTGTCCACATCCGCATCCGTGTCCGTGTCCGTACCGGGTGCCGACGCCGGCAGCTGCGCCCGCA
>NZ_JAODTZ010000139.1 GCF_025399795.1 Streptomyces rhizosphaerihabitans
GAGGCGGCCGTGACGGCAGCCGGGCGGACGGCGGGGCGCGGGCGGAGCCCGGGGACGACCGGGTCGTCGGGCTCGTCGCCGCGCTGGCGTTCCCCGAACGTATCGCGCAGGTGCAGGGCGGCTCCCACCTCATGGTCAACGGGACCCGCGCCGACGCCGGTGAGGGATCCGTCCTGCGCGGTGCTCCCTGGCTCGCGGTCGCCGTCGCCGACCGTCCCGTCGGCAGGGGGCACGCGCGCGTGCGGCTCGCGGCGGTGATCGACGAGCGGACGGCACGACGGGCCGCCGCCGGCCTGTACTCCGAGGGCGACGAGGTCCACTGGGCCGACGGCGATGTCGTCGCACGGCGGGTGGAGCGGCTGGGGGCGGTGGAGCTGACCGTGCGGCCGTTGCGCAACGCGGACCCCGGGCTCGTACGGAACGCGCTGCTCGAAGGGCTGCGGGAGGAGGGCTTCGGTCTGCTGCGGTGGTCGCCGGACGCCGAGGTGCTGCGGCAGCGGCTCGCGTTCCTGCGCCGACGGCTCGGTGACCCGTGGCCGGACGTCTCCGATGAAGCCCTGCACGCGCGCGTGGCGGAGTGGCTGGAGCCGGAGCTGAGCCGTGCCCGGCGGCGGGCGGACCTGGCGCGGATCGATGCCGGGCAGGCGCTGAACCGGCTGCTGCCCTGGGCGACGGGGGAGGCGGCCCGGCTCGACGAGCTCGCGCCCGAACGGATCGAGGTGCCGAGCGGGTCGAGGATCCGCGTCGACTACGCCGACCCCGCGCAGCCGGTGCTCGCCGTGAAACTGCAGGAGATGTTCGGGCTGCACGCCTCGCCCGCCATCGCCGGCGTGCCTGTGCTCGTACATCTCCTCTCCCCGGCGGGCCGGCCTGCCGCGGTCACCGCCGATCTCGCGTCCTTCTGGAAGGACGGCTACAAGGGCGTACGGGCCGAACTGCGCGGCCGGTACCCCAAGCATCCGTGGCCCGAGGACCCGGCGACCGCCGAGCCGACGCGGTACACGAACGCGCGGCTCAGGCGCTGACGGGCTCGGGGTCGGCCGCCCGGGTGGGTGCGGACTCGCCCGGCCTGCGGCCGCGGGCCTCCAGGTACAGGGAGAGGGACAGCAGGGCCGCACCGAGGAGCAGGAAGCCCCAGGGAAGGTAGGAGGTCATCATCAGGACGAGGGTGCGGTTCGACTTGACCAGGTCGACGGTGTGCCTGATGTAGTCCTCGCGCATCTTCACGTCGCCGGAGAAGGCGGTCACCTTGTCCCGGCCGCCCAGGAGCGTGCCGCCGCGGAGTTCCTCCTTGTGGATCTCCTCGCCGTACACGGGTGCTCCGGTGACCGGCTCGACCCAGAACCTGCGGACGGTGGTGTACCAGCGGGTGGTGCCGGTCTTGGCGATGGACTCGGGGGTGACGCCCTGGACGGGCATCACCTTGGGGAACTTCACCTTCGTCCAGGGAATGGTCTGCTCGAAGTAGTAGACCTTGACTCCCCGGAAGGTCCGGGTGTCCTTGTAGTGGATGGGCGCCGAGGTGCGGGTCTGCGCGTCGAAGTACTCGTAGTCCCGTTTCTCCGTCCGGAAGGGCCACTTGAACTCGATGCCCTCGCGGGTGACGGGGTCGCCGTCGACGGACTCTCCGGTGGCGTGGACGGGTTCCTGGCTGTGCGCGTCGAAAATGTAGCGCTCGGGGAGCTTGGAGACCATCTTCCCGTCGGGGCCCTGGACGTAGGAGAGGGAGTCCCAGACGACGACGTCACGGCCCGCGGTCCGCTCGATCCTGTCGGAGGCCTCGACGTTGCCCTTGAGGGTCTGCACGACGGTGACCTTGGAGACCTTCCCGGCCTGCATGGTGCCGTAGTCGAGGAGGGTCGCGTCCTTCGCCTCCAGCACCATGTCCTGGTACTGGTTGGCGGGGATCTTGGCCAGGCGCGGGAAGGCGTACCAGCGCAGCAGCGGGGACAGCGCCGCGAAGAACACGGCGAGCGCGAGCAGGATCAGGCTTGCCTTGCGGCGCATCTCGACGGCCCTCCCGGTGCGTGCGTCAGGGGTGTTCGGGGACGGTGGTGAGCATCGGCTTCGGTGAGGTGTGTCCGGCCGGCGAGCCCATGGCCGTGATGGCCAGGACCAGCGCGAGTGCCGCGGCGAGACCGGTCGCGGCGGCGATGAGGGCACGCATGCGGGCCTCCCGAGGCAGGAGCTGATACATCGTCAGGTCCGGCACCGTAGCAACGGTGGGGCGAGATGAGAACACGTCGCACACACAACGGATCAGGGCGCCCCCGCGGCATGAGCCGAGAAGGCGCCCTGG
Source organism: Streptomyces rhizosphaerihabitans (assembly GCF_025399795.1). GTDB lineage: Bacteria > Actinomycetota > Actinomycetes > Streptomycetales > Streptomycetaceae > Streptomyces > Streptomyces rhizosphaerihabitans. The sequence goes on from NZ_JAODTZ010000139.1 coordinate 2,300, forward strand.
AGGCGCACGGGCCGCGCGGTGGCGGCACGGTTCTACGAAGCGGCGGCGGC
>NZ_JAODTZ010000140.1 GCF_025399795.1 Streptomyces rhizosphaerihabitans
CCACGGCGTCCCCCAGTGCGGCGGCGAACAGTTCGATGTCCTCGGCCGAGTTGTCGTGGTGGACGGATGCGCGTACGGCCGTGACGACACCGCGCCCGGGCAGGTACAGCGGGATCTGGTGGGCGACCGTCTTCCATACGAGGACTCCGCGGTCCGCGAGGCGGCGGCGCACCTGGGCGGCCGGCAGTTCCTCGTGCCGGAAGGTGACGATGCCGCTCTGCAGGCGCCCGGGGGCGATCAGTTCGGTGCCGGACGTTTCCTCGACGGCGGCCCGCAGGCCGGGACCGAGGTCCTTTCGCGGGGGCAGGGCCGCGTGCCGGGCCAGGGCCGCGTTCAGCGCGACGGCGGCGGCGCCGTGCGGCGGTACGAGCGACAGGCCGCCGTGCGGGGCCAGGGCCTGGCGCAACCGCGGTGCCGCACAGGCGAATCCGGCCGACTGCGGGCCGCGCAGGAACCTCCAGCCGTCCCCGGTGAGCAGGTCGCAGCCCACCCGGGCGACGTCCACGGAGAGCTGCCCCACGGCGTAGGAGGCGTCGACGGCGTACAGGCACCGGTGCGGGGCCAGGATGCGCCCCACCTCCTCGACGGGGTTGACGATGCCGCAGCCCGAGGGAACGTAGGGGACGCAGACGAGGGCGACGTCGGCGCCGATGTGCCGTTCCATCCACTCCAGGTCGAGGTCGCCGTCGGGGCGCAGCGGTACGACGTCCAGCCGGCAGCCGGTGCGGGCGCGCAGCGCGTGGAGGGCGCCGAGGTTGGCGGCCGACTCGTAGGCGGTGGTCCAGACGCGGTCGCGCGGGCCGAGCGGGAGCCGGGACAGGACGGCGGCGAACGCGTCGGCGGCCCCGGTGCACAGCACGGTGTCGCCCGGCGGCGCGCCGAGCAGGGCTGCCAGTCGCTCGTGGATCTCCCGGTGCAGCACGTCGTCGAGGCGTTCCTCCAGCTCGTAGGGCCCGTACCGGTCCTCGAAGCGCGTCCATTCGGTGAGGAGCTCGCGTACGGCAGCGGGCATGCGGCCAAGACCGGCCGAGTTCAGATGGACCCATCGGTCACCGTGGGACATCGCGTTCACTTCCGGGGCCTCCCCCCGTCACACAACTGAAGGCAATACATTGCCTGATGCTTGGCAATACATTGCCGTCAGGGATGGGGAGTTGGCAACACCGGCTCAGGCGGCGCTCAAGTCGACGGGGCCCGCCGGCCGCGGACTCGGCTGCGCCTGGCTTTCTTTCCCAGGGTTTGCCCAGTGTTGCCAGAGGCTCCCGGCTTCTGCCAAGGATCGGCGTTTCGGCAGCTCACAGGCGGTTCACCCGGGCAGGTCAGTGGAGCCTGCCGGGCCCTGAAGGCGTGTCAGGCGCCCGTCTTGAGTGTAATTCGACCAATTCCCCAGCGATTCCCGAGACCGGTTTGCCAACCTTCTTGGCAAGAGGTTGCCAAGCAACGAACACGAAATTGACACCGAGGAGCCCGCCATGAACCGCATCGCCCGGATCGCCACCGTCGCCGCCGTCGTCGCCGCCGCGTTCACCACCGCCGGTGCCGCCACCACCGCGGACGCGATCGACTGGCCGACGGCGCCGAAGACGGTCTCCGCGACGGACTCCATCGACTGGCCGGCCGCCACCACCGCCAGCGCGAACATCGACTGGCCCGCCGCCACCGTCACCCAGGCGAGCGCGAACATCGACTGGCCGGCCGCCACTGCCGTCACCGCGAGCGCCAACATCGACTGGCCCGCCACCACCGTCACCCAGGCGAGCGCGAACATCGACTGGCCCGCCGCCACTGCCGTCACCGCGAGCGCCAACATCGACTGGCCCGCCACCACTGCCGTCACCGCGAGCGCCAACATCGACTGGCCCGCCAGCGCCTCCGTCTGATCCATGCCCGGGCATCCGTGCCCGCCCCGTGACGCCCCCGCAGGCAGCGTGCCCAGCGGGGGCTTCGGCGTTTTACGGGGCGGTCGCGCCTTTGCCCCCCCCTCTCCCTCGCCCCGCTCCCCCGGCTCCCACGCGCCGCGCGGACAGAGCACCGGCAACCGCGGCTTCCGGAGACGGCCTTACCGCCCGCACGGCGGGACGTTCCCGGCGGCCCTGATCGAGGGTGCCGCCGGCTGCGGCTGCGGCGGCGGCAAGAGCCTGCTGCG
>NZ_JAODTZ010000141.1 GCF_025399795.1 Streptomyces rhizosphaerihabitans
CGATCGGCAGGTCCGCCGACCGTCGTCCTCGCGCTTGGAGAGCACGAGTCCACCAGACCTCATCGGCCGGCTGCACTCAGGACAGGCCAGGACATCGCTGATCATGCGGCGAACCCTAACGAAAGGCGACCGTGCAGCCGTGCGGCCTTGCAGCATGACCTCTTCGTCCCGAAGCAATGCGAGCGACTGTGCAACCTGCGGCCAAACCGGTCGTGACCTCGGCGGACCGTCCACGAGCGTCAGTGATTGTGCGCCCTGGTACGGGACCGTTGCAGCGCAGTTGGACACTCAGCCGATCCCCACGCCGCGCATGACCCGTACCGCTGACGGGCCTCTTGGTGCCCTTGGGGCGTGTACATGGACGCCGCAGCTGGGGCGGACGAAGCCGGCCGGATTCGAACCGGCGTCCTCGCGATTTTGGAGACCGCGCGCGACTACCTCTGCGCTACGACTTCGCCCGACTGGGATCCTAGTCCCGCCGGCCATGCGCGAGGCATACGGGCGCTCTTCGGCAGGACCCCCGCTCGCTTTCCAACTGTGGTGGTGGGGTGGCGAGGTGTGTTTGTGGCGTTCACCTGGGTTCATCGGCGGCTGGGCTTCGGTCGGCCCTCAGGCCTTGGTCCCGTCTGAACGACCGTGAACGTTGCTGAACGAGACGGAAACCGAGACGGCGGCACACGGTTTAACCACTGTCCTTGCAACTGGCCGCTGACGGCACGTCGTGGCACAACTGATCCTGGTGAGACTGGACCTCACCCCCACCCAAGAAGATCATGAAGATCAAGACGGCCATAACGGCTTGGGTGACAACCGTCACGACGGCGTCGACCCATGCGGCTGTCACGGCCGCCGCAATGGCGAGGACTCCGACTCCGCCGGCGGCGACCAGATAACCCCACAAGGGATCGGCCGTGACGGTCTCCTCCGGGTCGAGATCAAAACCGGACAGGAACCAGAGTCCGAAGATCACCGCCAGGGCGATCAGCTCCAGGAGCACGAGACCGCACCCGGCTGCGATGTCGGCACCCCGGTCCACACGGCGCCGCCGCCTGGAGCCGATGGTGGCATCGAAGGCCGGAGGGGCAACAGGTAAGTCCATACTCGCCACCCTGCCCACGCGCGTAAGGCGGCACATGAGTACGGGTACTCAGTTCCGCACCAGATGGATCCCATGATCCACCAGACACCTTCCCATCGATCCTGCGTCAGCTCCTCTGGAGCGGTTGCCGTCAACCACTGCCGTCAACACAAAACCAGAGGCCCCGTGGATTCCTCCACGGGGCCTCTGACCAGCTGCGCACTCGGCAGGATTCGAACCTGCAACCTTCTGATCCGTAGCTCTAGCCGGATCGGCCAGTGACGGTCATTCCGGCCGCTGCCGAGCCCCGCAGGGGCGCTGTCGGACGCGGGCGATCGCTGGGGTTGCGGTACTTGGCTGCTGTACCGCAGGATCCAAACGGGGGTGACCATGGAACGGCATGTGCTGGAATCGCTGTTGGCCGGTGACGACGAGGCGTCCGTGACAGCTCTGGCCACCCTCCGCGGCGGCGCCACCTACTGGGTGGGAGACCGGGCACAACCCGCAGGCCAGCATGCCGGAGTCTTCAAGGGCCGACTTCAGCGCATGCGGATGCACGGACTCGAACCTCTTGGGCTGGAACGAGCAGTGCAGCTGATCCGCGAACATGGCCAGCCCGTGCGCACAGGGCTGATCGATTCTGCCGATCGGACATGGACCACCCTGCTCTTCCTCACCGAGGACGGCAGCGCACTAGTGGCCTGCGCCGGCTGGCCGCTGCCGCTGGTTGTCAGGGAGCCACCGCTTTAGGAGCGAGGTGGGGCGAGCTGGCGCCTGACCTGCGGGCACGCCCTTCGGTGCCTGCCGACTTTGGCCCCCGCGGACAGCCGCAGTTCCCCGTGAGTCCCCGCCCCATC
>NZ_JAODTZ010000142.1 GCF_025399795.1 Streptomyces rhizosphaerihabitans
CCGGTGCGCTGGGCCAGGTGCTGGCAGAACTCCTGCGCGTCCCAGGCAGGTGCGGTGGCAACACCTGTGTGCGCTGGCCACCCTGCTGCTCACACGCCCCCGGCTGCCCCAGCCCGGCCGCAATGCCGGGCTGGGGCAGCCGTCAGCGGGCGCTCCCGTGGGTGAGGAACGGGGCGAGCCTCGGTCCGCTGCTGCCGCGACTGTAGATGATGTCGCTGATGCTGCTGTACCGGTGGCCGTCGATGTTCACGGGCTCGATGCGCCCGTTGCCGTTCTGCTGCCTGTAGACGATTTCTGACAGGTCGTCCCAGCTGTTCTCCAGGTCGGCTCCGAAACCGCCCAGGTTGTTGTGGAAGCCGCCGGCGTCGTCCGTTTCTCCGCCGGATCCGATAGAATTCGCGATCCGGTTTTCGATCCAGCCGAATCGGGCCGCTTCGGAGGTCGCGCCGATGATGGCGGCGAGTGCAGACCTGGCATTGTTCCAGTTCTGATCGGTGAGCCTCTGGATGGTCTGGATGGCGGTCCAGAATGATGGCCCCGAGAATGCCTGACTGCCGCGGGTCCCGGCATTGGCGAGATCCTGATAATGCGAGGAGTAGGGCAAGTTGCGGAACAGGTGGACGGCGCCTGGGTACTGGTTTGCGAACCGTGTCGTCAGGTAGCCCGGCGCATCACTGAACCTGTAGTTCTGCCCCACGATGGTGAAACCATCGAGGTAGAGGTTGTCGAGGCGCAGGTAGAGAGAGATGCGATGATTGTTGACCGGATCTCCGTTGTCGACAATCATGACCTCGATGTAGCGCTGAGTCTGCTCCGTGGTTCGCATCAGGCCGGTGCCGATGTCATAACCAGAGAGCACCCGTAGCTGGTTCACCATGGCCCGGTAATTACGCTCTGCCTCCCTGTTGCTTCCGTTACCCAGCCCCGTGATATTCCACGTGATCGGCGACCAGTAATTGCTGGTGGCGGCATGCGCGAGCGGGATGGACCTCACTTGAGTCATGCCGAGCACAGCCACGAGTGAAAGCAGTAACACCATCAGGCGCTTCACGTAACCGCCGGCGGGGAGCCTTGCGCTCATGTACGAATCTCCGTTCTCACGGTCTGCTGTTCCTGACGCACCACCTTCGCAATCCCCGCTGACGCTTCGCCAACGTTTCGCTGACGACGATCCTTTCGCGGTGGTCCGCCGGTTCATCCAGCGGACCGTCTCGGCTGGTTGGGCGGGTCGTGGACCAGCAGCGGGTGCCGGCTACTCCCGGGCAGGCGCTTGCCCCTCGCCCTGCCGGTGGAGCGGTGTGCCCTGTGCCGTTCGGAAACCCATCGCTGCAGCTCACGCCGCATATCTGTATTCGTTGATCAAGCCGCCTAACACTCGAGTACACGGGAGTCGCTGACCGGTTGCAGTCGTGGTGGGCCTTGGGTGTTCCTGGCCGAGCGCAGGAAGCTGCCCTCGCGCCTGGTGTGGGCGATGACCGTGGTCGTGCCGGGCGTAGGCATCGAGGACTTGCCGGGCATGGGGGCGTTCCAGATCAGCAGGTGGTCAAGGACCTCACGCCGCAGGGTGCCGATGACCTGTTCACCGTGCGCGTCCATTCCAGGAGCCCGCGGCGCGGTTCTCATGACCTCGATGCCCTCGGCCGCGACGACCGCGTCGAAGGACTCGGTGTACTTCCCATCCCGGTCACGGAGCAAGACACGCAACGACGCAGCCCGCGCACCGCGTTCGACGGCGAGGTTCCT
>NZ_JAODTZ010000143.1 GCF_025399795.1 Streptomyces rhizosphaerihabitans
GCATACCCGCAAGCTAGCCCGGCCGCAGGCGACGATCAAACTCGCTGGTCACGGCACTGCGATCCGCCCTGGCGGCGAATCGCAGCTCTCCGCCCTGCTCCGCAGGAGTCCGTTTCCTCTCCGCCCTGAAGGGCGGAGTATCCCCGGAGGAATCCGATGACGGACATGACGGACATGACGAACCGCCACGTCGTCACCCGGTCCGCGCTCGTCCACGGCCTCACCGGCCTCGGCATCCGCCCCGGCGACACCGTCATCGCCCACACCTCGCTCAGCTCCTTCGGCTACGTCGCCGGCGGCGCCCACAGCGTCCTGCTCGCCCTGCGCGACGTGCTGGGCCCCCACGGCACCCTCGTCATGCCCGCCTTCACCCCCCAGCTGAGCCACCCGAGCACCTGGCGCGCCCCCGACCTCGCCCGCGCCGCCGCCGACCCGGACACCGCCGCCCAGATACCCCCCTTCGACCCGCTGTGCACCCCCGCCGCCCGCACCATGGGCGTGCTGCCCGAACTCTTCAGAACCCAGCCCGGCACCCGCCGCTCCTCCCACCCGCACGTCTCCTTCGCCGCCCAGGGCCCGCACGCCGAGACCATCGTGCGCGACCACCCCACACCCTTCAGACTCGCCGCCCACGGCCCGCTCGGCCGGCTCTGGGACCTCGACGCCACCGTCCTGCTGCTCGGCGCCCCCTGGAACAAATGCACCGCCCTGCACCTCGCCGAATACGCCACCGCCTACCCGGGCCGGCGCGCCGGACTGTGGGCGGTGCCCGCACCGGACGGGGCAGGCCGCACCCGCTGGCAGGAGGTACCCGAACTCCTCGTGTGGGAAGGCGACTTCGACGCCATCGGCGCCGCCTACGAAGCCGCCGGCGCCCCGCCGGCCACCGCCCGCATCGGCGGCGCACTGTGCCGGGCCGTGCCGCTGCGCCCCCTCGTCCGCTTCGCCTGCCGCCGGCTGGCCGACCACCGCGACCTGAGCCGGGGTATCCCCCCGCCCGGCTGGCGCGATGTAGTGGACGCCGCATCCGCGCTGCCCGCCGGACACCTCGGCGCGGCACTCCCCGAAGCGGCGACCAAGAAAGAGATCACATGAACACCGACGTGTCCCTGCGCCCCGTCACCCCCGGCGACCTCGACCTCTTCGAGCACGAGTTCGCCACCGAGGACGGCACCGGCCCCTTCCAGTGGTTCGGGTTCACCCCCACCCACCGGCTGCGCGCCCGCCACGCCGAGACCGGACTCCTGGGCCCCGACGGCGGCATCCTCACCATCACCGCGGCCGGGCAGCCCGTGGGCCGCGTCGAATGGTTCGCCTCCGCCTGGGGACGCCCCGACACCTCCACCTGCTGGACCATCGCCGCCGCCCTCGTCCCCGCCGCCCGCGGCCGCGGCACCGGCACCACCGCCCAGCGCCACCTGCTCCGCTACCTCTTCGCCCACACCCGCGCCGAACGCGTCCAGGCCTTCACCGACCACGCCAACCTCGCCGAACAACGAGCCCTGGAGAAAGCCGGCTTCACCCGCGAGGGCACCCTGCGCTCCGCCCAGTGGCGCGCAGGCCGCTGGCACGACCAGGTCCTGTACTCGGCACTGCGCACCGACGCCCCCCTGGGAGACGAGCCCCGTTGACTTCCTCCCCCTCCTGAAGGAGGGGGATTCCTACGGCTCGC
>NZ_JAODTZ010000144.1 GCF_025399795.1 Streptomyces rhizosphaerihabitans
CTTGAGTTTTATCCTGTTCGGCGGGGTTTGGTGCCGATGTTGTGGTGGGTGGGTCGCTGGTAGGGCTGGCCGGTGGCGAGGACTCTTCCCACGTCGTGGCGTGCTGCGGGGTGCCGGTTTCTCGATCCGGGTGGTCGGCCGGGGCCGGGGCGGCCGGGTTTGGGTGCACCGGCTGGTGAACCAGCCGCGGTTCGGAGGTTCCTGAACCCGCGTCGGACCCGGGCGGGGGTGAGTCGTTCGGGTGGGGTCGGTTTCTCCCAGGGATGCCGGAGGTCTTGCGCGAGCGGTCGGGCGAGATTGAGCTGGGTGTGGGCGGCGACCACGAGCCATGTCCACCGGTCCGCGGCTTCGGGGCTGCGGAGTTTGGGGCGGGTCCAGCCCAGGGTCTGCTTCCAGAAACGGAATGTGTGCTCGATGTCGAACCTTCGCAGGAAGGTCTGCCAACAGCGGTCGACGTCAGCCGCGGTGGCGCCGATCCTGGACCACCACAGCCACACCGGCTTCGGGTCTCCGCCCGAGGGCAGGTGCTCGACCTGGAGTCGGATGACGGTGCCCTCGATGACGGGCAGCTCGGCGGAATGGTCGAGCCAGGCGGCCCGGCGGGTCAGCCGGGGGTGGAGCCGGTCCCACGCCCGTGCGGTCGCTTTCCCGTAGCGGCGGGTGTCGGTGACCGTGACCGCGTGCTCGTCGCCCCAGGTGTCCGACTGCCCGAAGACGAATTCGCCTCCGTGCCTGGGCGGGCGGCCGCCTGCGGGGTGTTCCCGGTGGAATTCCTCGCGGGAGGGCGCCGGCCGGCGCATGACCCGGTCCGAACGCGTCCGGCCCAGGATCTCGACGGGCAGGTCTGCCAGCAGGTGGGCCAGGCGCGGAGCATCGTAGCCGGCGTCGACCACGATCATGATGTCCGGATCGCCCGCCTGCCATTGCCCTGCTTCGACGAGGCGGTCGACGACTTCCCTGATCTGGGCGGTGGTCACCGCAGCGACGTCGGCGCCTGGCTCGATCCGGATCGCGTCCAGCACCGCGGTCCACGAGGTCCGGCCCGTCTCCAGTGCGGCCACGATCGAGTAGGGCCAGCCCGGGATCATCAGGTGTTTGTTGTCGCCGTACCCGTAGGTATGGCAGAAGCACCGGTCAGGGGCGGTGTCCGCGTCCGGCCGCAACCACGGCGACACATCGACCGCGAGGACCAGACGGCCGTCGGCCGCCTTCGGCAGCGGAACAGAGACAAGAGCCTTCCGCAGCCGGCCCACATCGAGTCGCCCCTTGTTCAGCCCGGCATACAGGGCTCCATGCCCACGCTGGTGCTCCGGTGCGAGCGCCAGACCGACCAGCGTCTTCACCGGACCATCCGCACACAGCATCGCGTCGGTCAGCTCGAACAGCGCGTCGCCGCGGGCCGTCATCGATGCGTACAACTCCGTCCGGAAGTATGACAGCACCCCGAACGGCTCCCGCTGGACATCGTGATGCAGCAGACTCACCCCTACGGCCTTCGGCTGATTTCGTGCCTCTGTGACGGAGCACAGGATCAGACGAAGGCCGCCCCGCTGTACGGCAGTTGTCACCACGAGTGATCAAGTTCGAGGAACGATTCGACCCGCGAGGATAAAACTCAAG
>NZ_JAODTZ010000145.1 GCF_025399795.1 Streptomyces rhizosphaerihabitans
GAGCGGAAGACTCCGATGGGTGTGTGGTGCAGGGTGTCGGGGTCGGCGAGCCGGGACAGCGCGAAGGCGGTGGTGGGGGATGCGGTGTGGGCGTCGTGGACCAGGATGTCGGCCTCGTTCCCGGGCGTGACGGTGACGACCTGGAGGTCGCCGGTGTGCTGGTCGCGGACCACCCCGCGGGCGCCGTCGGTGCCGAAGCGGATGGGCTGGCCGTGTTCGAGGCGGATGACGGCTTCCTCGGCCTGCTGCCGGTCCTTGAGGACTTCGAAGGCGCCGTCGTTGAAGATGTTGCAGTTCTGGTAGATCTCCACCAGGGCGGTGCCGGGGTGGGCGGCGGCCTGCCTGAGTACGTCGGTGAGGTGCTTGCGGTCCGAGTCCACGGTGCGGGCCACGAAGGAGGCTTCGGCGCCGATCGCCAGGGAGACCGGGTTGAAGGGCGCGTCGAGGGAGCCCATCGGCGTCGACTTGGTGATCTTTCCGACCTCGGAGGTGGGGGAGTACTGGCCCTTGGTCAGGCCGTAGATGCGGTTGTTGAAGAGCAGGATCTTCAGGTTCACGTTGCGGCGCAGGGCGTGGATGAGGTGGTTGCCGCCGATGGAGAGGGCGTCGCCGTCGCCGGTGACGACCCAGACGGACAGGTCGCGGCGCGAGGAGGCGAGTCCGGTCGCGATGGCGGGGGCGCGGCCGTGGATGGAGTGCATCCCGTAGGTGTTCATGTAGTACGGGAAGCGGGACGAGCAGCCGATGCCCGAGACGAAGACGACGTTCTCCTTCGCCAGGCCGAGTTCGGGCATGAAGCCCTGGACGGCGGCGAGGATCGCGTAGTCACCGCAGCCGGGGCACCAGCGCACTTCCTGATCGGACTTGAAGTCCTTCATGGACTGCCTGGCCTCGGCCTTGGGGACCAGAGAAAGCGCCTCGATCGTGCCCGGGCCTTCCGTTGACGTGTCAGCCATCGATGGCCTCCTTGAGAGCCGTGGCGAGCTGCTCAGCCTTGAACGGCATGCCGTTGACCTGGTTGTAGGAGTGCGCGTCCACCAGATACTTCGCCCGGACGAGGGTGGCGAGCTGACCGAGGTTCATCTCGGGGACCACCACCTTGTCGTAACGCTTCAGCACCGCGCCCAGATTCCGCGGGAAGGGGTTGAGGTGGCGCAGATGGGCCTGCGCGATGTGCTCCCCGGCGGTGCGCAGCCGGCGGACCGCGGCGGTGATCGGCCCGTAGGTCGAACCCCAGCCCAGCACCAGCGTGTTCGCCCCGTGCGGGTCGTCGACCTCGAGGTCGGGGACGTCGATGCCGTCGATCTTGGCCTGGCGGGTGCGGACCATGAAGTCGTGGTTGGCGGGGTCGTAGGAGATGTTGCCGCTGCCGTCCTGCTTCTCGATGCCGCCGATCCGGTGCTCCAGGCCGGGAGTTCCCGGGACGGCCCAGGGGCGGGCGAGGGTCTGCGGGTCGCGCTTGTAGGGCCAGAACACCTCGGTGCCGTCGTCCAGGGTGTGGTTGGGGCCCTGGGCGAACTGCACGCGCAGATCGGGGAGTTCGTCGGTCTCC
>NZ_JAODTZ010000146.1 GCF_025399795.1 Streptomyces rhizosphaerihabitans
GGTCGTCCTCGATGAGCTCGGCGCCCGGGGCGAGCTGGACTGGTCGCGGTGCGCGATCGACTCGGTCAGTGTGCGGGCGGCAAAAGGGGGCCACTGACGGGACCGAATCCGACCGACCGCGGCAAACCGGGATCGAAAATCCACCTGATCACGGACCGGAACGGACTGCCCCTGTCGCTGGGGATCTCCGGCGCGAACATGCACGACAGCCTCGGCCTGCAGCCACTCGTGCGGGGCATCCCACCGATCCGCTCCCGGCGCGGCCCGCGGCGTCGGCGCCCGGCCAAGCTGCATGCCGACAAGGGCTACGACTACGACCACCTGCGCCGATGGCTCCGCCAACGCCGCATCCGCCACCGCATCGCCCGCAAGGGCATCGAGTCCTCCACCCGGCTCGGCCGACACCGTTGGGTCGTCGAGCGAACGGTGTCCTGGCTGGCCGGATGCCGCCGACTGCACCGCCGCTACGAACGCAAGGCCGAGCACTTCCTGGCCTTCGTCGGCATAGCCGCAGCCCTCATCGCCTACCGCCGACTCACCAAGTGAAACGATGTCTAAGGGTGCTACCCCCCGTGTGGCTGTGCTGCAGGTAACGTTCCAGGCGGGCGTACCTGGCCCTGAAAGGGGTAGCGGGCGGGGAGAGGGAAGCGAGCACGGATGGACGAGACAAGAGGGGCCGAAGGCGAAACGGCCTCGCTGTTGGAGACATCGCTCGCGCTGGACAGCGACGGCTCCCGCATAGCTCAGGCCCGTCATCTGGCCGCGGCTTTCCTGACGAAGGTGAGAGACGACCACGGCATCCCGGTGGTGACCGCCACGGTCGAGATCGTCCAGTTGATCGTCAGCGAACTGGTGACCAACGCCCGAAAGTACGCGCCGGGACCGGCCCTCTTGCACCTGCGGGTCACCAGTGCCGTGGTGCGGGTTGAACTCTGGGACAGCAATCCCGCTGTGCCGACTGCACAGGCGCTGGATCCGGAACGCATCGGCCAGCACGGCCTGGAGATCGTCAGGGCACTCGCCCAAACCGTCATCGTCGAGCGGACCCCCCTCGGCAAGCGCATCACCGCGGACATCGCCCTCATCCCGGCCACCGCATAGCCGGTCCCGTCTCGCCTGTTCGAGTAGCTCATGGCGACGGCCGCCGGTCGGCCGGCGGCCGTGTGCCTCGCGTGACGTGGCCCCCGTACCGTCCGCATCGAGCACTCCCCCGCAGGCAGGACCCGGAAGCATGAAGCCCGGGTATCGAAGCTGCCCGCCAGGGACGCACCGGGCCTGTCGGCCTCTGCGGGAGTCGAGGCGGGCCCGGCGCTCATGGAACGCCGCAGGCTCGCTCTGCTGCGGGAAGCAGCCTCAACCACCACACCCGAACGGCGCAGGGAGACTGCGCCCCCAACCTAGCCCCTCACAGCCGCTATCGACCCGTCGGGTTCGCCGATCCGGCGGCG
>NZ_JAODTZ010000147.1 GCF_025399795.1 Streptomyces rhizosphaerihabitans
GACGGCCGGACCGTCCGGTCCGCCCGTGTCCTGAGACGGTGCGTCCGGGTTCCGGCGGATCCCGCACACACATGTCGGGGTGTGACGCGCGGGTCGTTCTGTCCGGCGGCAGGGCGTTCGGACGGGCGGCGTCTGCGTCAGCCCTGGCTATTCACCGGAATTGACGGGCTGACGCCCCGACAGTAGAAAGGTGCCGTTGACCTGCAAGGATGCGTTTGTTGAGGACGTATCGGGCAGAAGATCAAGGCATTTTTCTGGTGACCGAGCGTACAGGGTGGGGCCGGCGGCCGGCCGTGCGGGCCGACGGCAAGGGACTGGTCGGACACGCTGGGGGAGGTACTGCTGCGACGGTGCGGACCGGGTCGGGCTGGCCGAGGCGTTGGCGAGGGTGTTGCCGGTGGGCGGGCCTGGCCAGCGGAACCGGTGCGCGCTGCTGGTGCAGCTCGCGGTGTCGATCACGCTGGGGCGACGAACCTGCTGGAGGCCGAGCGGCTCCAGCTCCGTCACCGGCCGTTGTTCGGTCCGCCCGCCTCGGACTCCACCGCCCGCCGGACCCTGGCCGCACTCGACGAGACGACGCTGGGGCAGGTGGCGAAGGCCCGCCGTCGGGTGCGTCGGCATGTGTGGTCCCGACTGCACCTGCGGCCCGGGGACTTTCCCTGGCTGACGGTTGCCGGGGCCGGCGTCTGACGGGCTGGATCGTCATCGACCTCGACGCCACGATCATCACCGCCGCCTCGAAGAAGGGGCTCGCGGCGGTCACGTTCAAGAAGACCTTCGGGTTCCATCCGCTGGTGGCCTGGTGCGCGAACACCGGAGAGTCCCTGGCCATGGAGCTGCGGCCGGGCGATGCCGGCGCGAATACGGTCGCCGATCACGTCCGGGTCCTGGTGTCCGCACTGGAACAGATGCCTGACTCCTCCCACGCCGAAATCCTCGTCCGGGTCGACGGCGCGGGCGCCACCCACGGCCTGCTGAAGCATCTTGAAGCCCTCAACACCGCACGTCGGAAGGTCCGTTACACGGTGGGCTGGAAGATGACCGATGCCGACGGGACAGCGATCGCCAGGCTCCCGGAGCGGGCGTGGGAGACCTCGCTGAAGCAGAACGGCGAGACGCAGGAGGGCTACTTCGTCGCGGAGCTGACCGGCCTGAACATCCACGAGGGATGGCCGCAGGGGATGCGGCTGATCGTCCGCCGGGTGCAGCCCTCAAGGCGGCGGTTCGCGAAGCTGACCGCCGCCTCGCCCTCCACGACGTCGATCACCTCGCCGCCGCCGAGCCGGACACCGTGCGCTTCCGGCTTTACCACCTGCCCGCCCGCCTGACGAAACACGCCCGTGGCCGATGG
>NZ_JAODTZ010000148.1 GCF_025399795.1 Streptomyces rhizosphaerihabitans
ACTGACAGTGAGGATGTGTGGTGGCTTCTCCGGTGGGTCTGACTCACGGACTGACCGACGCCGACTGGCTGTCCTCAAGGGGATTCGTCGGCCCGCTCGGGGAAGTCACCGCACGCGACCGGACGGGCGTCCGTGACCTCATAGGAGCTTGGTCCAGAAGCCCCACCACTGTCTTGTCCGCCCGCCCGGCCGGCGCGTGCCGCCCCACCGGGATCAACGAGAGGACGGCAGTGACCAGCATGACGGACCAGGCCCGGGAAGTCACAGGCGGCGTCGACACCCATGGCGAGACCCACCATGCGGCGGTGATCGACCGGATCGGCCGCCACCTGGCCGACCGCGAGTTCCCCGCCACCGGCACCGGGTACCGCCAACTGCTCTCCTGGCTCCGCTCGTTCGGCATGGTGAAGGCCGTAGGCGTGGAAGGCACCGGTGCCTACGGCGCCGAGCTGGCCCGGACGCTGCGACGGGCCGGGCTGAAGGTCATCGAGGTCGACAGGCCCGACCGCAAGACACGCCGGATGAAGGGCAAGTCCGATCCGATCGACGCCTACGCCGCCGCCCAGGCGGTCGCTTCCGGCCGGGCCACCGGCACGCCGAAGAGCCGGGACGGCATCGTCGAGGCGGTTCGCACGCTGCGGGTGGTGCGCCGCTCGGCGGTGAAATCCCGGACCCAGGCCGTCAACCAGGCCCGGCAGCTCCTGGTCACCGCGCCGGAAAACCTGCGGGCCCAGCTCCGCGGGCTGACGGCTGCCGCCCTGGCAAAGGCGTGCGCCCGTCTCCGGCCGGGCACGGACCTCGCCGATCCCGCCCAGGCAGCCAAGGCCGCTCTGCGCCGCCTGGGCCGACGGATCCTGGCTCTGAGCGAGGAGATCGACGAGCTGGAGGCCGAACTGAAGCCGCTCACCGCCCGGGCCGCCCCCGAGCTGCTTGCCCTGCAAGGCGTCGGAGCGGACGTGGCCGGGCAGCTCCTGGCCACCGCCGGTGACAATCCCGACCGCCTGAGCTCCGAGGCCGCCTTCGCCCATCTCTGCGGCGCTGCCCCGATACCGGCATCATCCGGGCGCAGGGACCGCCACCGGCTCAATCGCGGCGGCGACCGGGCAGCCAACCACGCCCTGCACACCATCGTGCTCAGCCGCATGCGCTGGGACGAGCGAACCCGCGCTTACGTCGAACGACGAACCAGCGAGGGCCTGGCGAAGAAGGACATCATGCGCTGCCTGAAACGCCACGTCGCCCGCGAGGTCTACCACGTCCTCATGAAGTCACTCCACACGAGGCGCACCGGGCACAGCACCGCCCAAGGCGACCTCACCGAAGCCGCTTGACATCCATAGGAGCATCCC
>NZ_JAODTZ010000149.1 GCF_025399795.1 Streptomyces rhizosphaerihabitans
TGAAGTTCCCCCTGCGAACTGGACAGCGGGTGTTTACGCTGCCGGGACGAGGTTCTGCCTGAGCAAGGATCTCGTTTCGAGCGGGGTGACGTACCCGTAGTCAGGGTGCCGACGGAGCCGGCTGCGGTTGTACTCGACCTCGATGTAGCGGAAAACGTCGGCCCGGGCAGCCTCGCGGGTCTCCCACATGGTCGTCCCGATCTCCGCTTTCAGGATGGCGAACCAGCTTTCCGCAGCGGCGTTATCGTAACAAGAGCCGACGCGCCCCATCGACTGCCTCATGCGCAACTTGCGTATTTCGCTGCGGAATTCGTCACTCGTGTACTCGCTGCCGCGATCCGTATGCATGACACAACCGTGCTCCAGGCCGCCACGCCCGGCTGCCATCCGCAGGGCTGCGACCGGCAGCTCGGCGCGGTGGTGGTCGGCCATCGCCCAGCCGACCACCTCCCGCGTCGCGAGATCGATGCAGGTCGCCAGATACAACTTCCCTTCCAGCGTGCTGAGTTCAGTCATGTCGCCGACGAGCCGCATCCCGGGCCGGGGCGCGGTGAAGTCCCGGCCGATCAGGTCGAGCGCGAACACCGCCCGCTTCGCCTGCCGGGTCAGGCCCCGACGCCGGCGGCGGGTGATCCCGACGATCCGGTGCTTGCGCATCAGCCGCTCGACCTTCTTGGAGTTCACCACCCGCCCGGCCCGCCGCAGGGCGGCGTGGATCCGCGGGGCCCCGTAGGCGCCGCGAGATCCGGCGTGAAGCACCCGGATCTCGCCCACCAGCACCTCCTCGGCCCGCTCCCGCACCGTCCGGGCCGGCCGTGACGCCCTGTGCGCGTAGTAGGTGGAACGGGTCACTCCCAGCACACGGCACAGAAACGCAACGCTGTGACCTGCAGGATTACCCTCCGATGCCTTCTCCGCATCGATGAAACGACACCGTGCCGCGGTGTCTACCTCATCTTGTCCTGAGCGAAGAAGGCGGTCGCTTTTCCCAGAACCTCGATCGTGGCCTCCTGCTCGCGGACCTTCCGCCGCAGCCGGACCAACTCCTCACGCTCCGCAGTGGTCAAAGCCCCGGCGGGCCCCTCACCGCGGTCGACTTTCGCCTGCTTCACCCACCCGCGCAGCCCTTCCGGACTCACGCCCAGATCCCTCGCGACCTCGGTGACCGTCTTCTCCGAGGACAACGCCAAGGCGACCGCGTCCCGCTTGAACTCGGCCGTGTACCGCTTGCTCATGTTGCTCTTGTTACTCACTACCTGTGACTGCTTCCTCCGGGACCATCCGTCCCAGTATCAAGCTGTCCGGCCGGCAGGGGGAACCTCAGA
>NZ_JAODTZ010000150.1 GCF_025399795.1 Streptomyces rhizosphaerihabitans
CGCAGGGAGCCATCTGCAACCGTCCAAGGCTGCGGCTGTGCGTGGTCGTTGATGTCAGCGCTGGATGTCAGCGGAACAACTCCGGCACGGGGCAGATCTCCAAGGGATCGTCCGGCCGATCCGCCCAGTTCCACCAGACGTGCCGACTGGCGCACCGCCACAGGGATCGGCAGGTCCGCCGGCCGTCGTCCTCGCGCCTGGAGAGCACGAGGCCACCAGACCTCATCGGCTGGCTGCACTCAGGACAGGCTGGGACATCGCTGATCACGTGGCGCACCCTAACGGAACGCGACTGTAGAGCTGCGTCGAATTGCAACCCGACCTCTTCGTCCCGAAGCAACTTGGACGGGTGCTCTGCCTTGGGCTGGTGTGGCCATCACCTGCGGCGATCGTCCGTTGGCGTCTGCGATCGTCCGCTGCTGTTCGTCGCCGTTGTCACGCAGTTAGACACGCAGCAAGCGCCAGACCCTCCGCTCGCCCTGCAGGCGACGGTTCTGGCAGGGCAGGTACCCCTGTGGCCGCGGCGGGATGTCCTGCCCGATGATCGAGCCTATGGAAGCTGTCGTTCAGCGGGTGCTTACGTCGTGGACCAAGAAGTCGCGCGGCGGTGCTGAAGCTACCCGGAGGAATGCCGCCCCCACGGCCTTCTTGTTGCCCTCGGGGTTGAGTTCTGCTCTGTACGAGGTCTCCATGTGGGAGTCCGAATCCTTCGTGCCTCGCATGCAGGTGCGGGATCTGCTGCATCCCGGGACAGTCCTTCGCGAGAGAGACGGGTTGCTGCGCGTGGATCCACCAGAGGTGACCATGTTCGGCATGCCTCGACGCAACCGACGCCCGCCTGCCGTTCGTCTGGCTCCCGGTCAGTGGCTGCAGTGGCAGATCAACTACCGGTTCGTCGGGGGTTGTGGTGGTGAATGGTCCTACCGGCTGGAGACGTTCAACATCTTCTACGGTTCCACGGAGCCCGGCGCGTTCCTGGGAGTCCCACCACGCCGTGTGGATGAGCGTCGATCGCTGCGCTGAACACCTTCGCAGTGAAGTCTCTTGACCGAGACCCACCAAGAACAGAGCCGTCCGCAGATGGCGACACGACGAGGGGTCAGCAGCCGAAGGGGGAGACCTCTTAAGCGGCCCTGTCGTCTGTGCCACCCCCGCAGGATTCGAATCTGCGACACCCGCTTTAGGAGTTCGATCCGGGCCCGCTGCGGCTGGTGTTGTCAC
>NZ_JAODTZ010000151.1 GCF_025399795.1 Streptomyces rhizosphaerihabitans
GCGGTCGGGGAAGATGCCGACCACGTCGGTGCGGCGGCGGATCTCCTTGTTCAGTCGCTCCTGCGGGTTGTTCGACCAGATCTGCCGCCAGATCTCCCGCGGAAAGGCCGTGAAGGCCAGCAGGTCGTGCTGGGCGGCGTCCAAGTGGGCTGCGGCCTTGGGGAACTTGGCCTCCAGCGCGTCCAGGACGTGCCGCATCTGTGCTTGGACGGCGTCGGTGTCGGGCTGTTCGAAGACGGTCCGCAGCAGCGTCGCGACCCAGGGCTGGGCCGATTTCGGGACCTGGCTCAGCAGATTGCGGGCGTAGTGGGTGCGGCAGCGCTGCCAGGAAGTGCCGGGCAGCACCGCGCCGATCGCGTTCACCAGGCCGGTGTGGGCGTCGGAGATGACGAGCTGGACGCCGGACAGGCCGCGGGCGGTCAGCGAGCGCAGGAAGGCGAGCCAGCCGGCGCCGTCCTCGGCGGTGGCGACGTCGATGCCGAGGATCTCGCGGTGCCCGTCGGCGTTGACGCCGACCGCGACCAGGCCGTGGACGTTGATGATGCGGCCGCCTTCGCGGACCTTCTGGGTGAGCGCGTCGACCCAGACGAACGAGTACGGGCCGGCGTCCAGGGGCCGGTTGCGGAACGCGGCGACCTGCTCGTCGAGGTGCTTGGCCATCGCGCTGACCTGGGACTTCGACAGCTGGGTGACGCCGAGGGATTCGGCGAGTTTCTCGACCCTGCGAGTGGAAACGCCGAGGAGGTAGGCGGTCGCGACGACCGAGATGAGGGCCTGTTCGGCCCGACGGCGGCGTTCGAGGAGCCAGTGCGGGAAGTAGCTGCCCTGCCGCAGCTTGGGGACGGCGAGCTCGACGGTCCCGGCGCGGGTGTCCCACTCGCGCGGGCGATATCCGTTGCGGTGGTTGACCCTCTCGTCGCTGACCTGCCCGTATTCGGCGTTGCAGAGGGCGTCGGCCTCCGCGGACATGAGCGCGTCGGCGAACGTCTTGACCATCGCGCGCAGCAGGTCCGGACTCGCCGAGGCGAGATTGTCTTCCGCGAGGGCGTGCAGGGGCAGACTGTCGGGTGCGGTCATCGTGCTGATCTCCTTCAAAGACTTGGTCGTCTTGAAAGATCAGCCGGTGGCCGTTCTCATATCCGGACACTCACTCCGACGCCGAGCCAAACGCCCGAATCAGGTGGGAGCCCGTACACCACTTCCCAGGACGCAACC
>NZ_JAODTZ010000152.1 GCF_025399795.1 Streptomyces rhizosphaerihabitans
TCCACGTAGAGGATCGCGTTCATGATCTCGCGCAGGTCATGCCTCGGGGGCCGGCCGAAGTCCAGAGCCCGGCCGCGACGCTCGAAGCGCCAGGCTGACAGCACCGGCTCAATCAACTCCCAGCGGGCATCGGACAGATCACTCGGATACGCACGACGTTCCGTCATGACCTGGACGTACTGCTGCCCGGGGGCGTGCGCCCAGGCGTGCATCCTGCCGCGTCGAAGCACGGTACAGACCTGGGCGTCCTGGAATGAGACAGGCGCAAGCAGACCTTCATCCCATCCGTCACACCACCAGCCTCACCGAGAAGAACCGCCTCCACAGACTCACCAGCAATACACCCAGAGGGGGAACAAACCAACTCAGAGTGTCGCACTCAAGATGAAAACGACCTCTAAGACATCGTTTCACTTGGTGAGTCGGCGGTAGTTGATGAGGGCTGCGGCGATGCCGACGAAGGCCAGGAAGTGCTCGGCCTTGCGCTCGTAGCGGCGGTGCAGACGTCGGCATCCGGCCAGCCAGGACACCGTCCGCTCGACGACCCAGCGGTGTCGGCCCAGTCGCGTGGAGGACTCGATGCCCTTGCGGGCGATCCGGTGCCGGATGCCACGCCCGCGCAGCCATCGGCGCAGGTGGGCGTAGTCGTAGCCCTTGTCCGCATGTAGCTTGGCGGGCCGTCGTCGGCGCGGGCCGCGCCGGGAGCGGATCGGAGGGATCCCGCGCACGAGTGGCTGCAGGCCGAGGCTGTCGTGCATGTTCGCGCCGGAGATCCCCAGCGACAGGGGCAGTCCGTTCCGGTCCGTGACGAGGTGGATTTTCGATCCCGGTTTGCCGCGGTCGGTCGGATTCGGTCCCGTCAGTGGCCCCCTTTTGCCGCCCGCACACTGACCGAGTCGATCGCGCACCGCGACCAGTCCAGCTCACCGCGGGCGCCGAGCTCGTCCAGGACGACCCGGTGCAGCCTGGCCCAGACCCGATCCCGGCTCCACCGGGCAAAACGCCGGTAGACCGTGGGCCAGGCCGGCCCGAACACCGGCGGCAACTGCCGCCATGTGCAGCCCGAGGTGGCCACGAAGACGATCGCCGCAAGGCATTCACGGTCACCCGCCCGCCGACGGCCCCCGCCCTGCGGACGCGTGACCTCCGTCGGCGGCACCACCCGCCGGAACAACACCCACAACTCGTCCGGAACCAAC
>NZ_JAODTZ010000153.1 GCF_025399795.1 Streptomyces rhizosphaerihabitans
CATCACGTTCACCCCTGAAACTTCAGGTGACGCGGTTCAAAACGCGATCCTCAAGGACAACGCGGAGCTTATCCGCGCGCTCAATGCGGCCATCGATGCCCAGAACCCGCGCCTTCCTGCTCTTGAGTTCTATACAGAGGGTGAAGGCGCGGTCGCAGCTCAACAGTGGGTCCAGTCCTTCAAATCTGCCGGGTGGACGGTCACCGGTACGGTGCGCTATTTCGACCGGCAGGTGACCGTTAAGTCAAAGGACGGTGCTTCGCTCAGCTACTGCGCCGATGAAAGCAAGGGCTACAGCAAGATCATCAAGACCGGCGAGGTCAAGAAGACGAAGACCACCAAGAACAGCTACATCGCCTACGGAATCCAGGTGGAGAAGAACGAGCAGGGGGTCTGGGAACTCGTGAAGATCATTTCAGCTCGAGGGGCCGACAGGTGCCAGCCGTGAACCGGCCCCTTCGTTTCGTGTCGGTTGTGCTCTTTGCGGGGGCGGCCTGCTTGGCCTCACCCGGGTCCGCTGTAGCTGACCAAGACCCTCCGGGCGGAGGCACGTTCGGAGGCGGGTCCGGCTCCGGATCGGGCAGCGGTACATCAGGGGCTGTTGACGGAGACACCGTCTCCGCTACTGCCGGGGGCATCGTCTTCGATCGTTCGAAGAACGGTCGAGGTAGTTCTGTGGGAGCGGTCACCGCTGCTGCATCGTGGATGCCTCCTGCTTGTTGGTATGCCCCGAAGTACACGCCGGCGCAGCTCAAGGCCCATCTCGAGCCGATCTGGGCTGCTGGGTCCACCGGTGATGTCTGGGACGCGGAACAGCGTAAGCGTTACGTCGATGGCGACTACAAGGATTTCAACAAGGCCAAGACGGGTGAGGGTTACTGGTGGGACTCGTACGTCAACAAGGACTTTCCTCCCGGGTGGGATTCCTGTGACGAGCCGATTTTCTGGGTAGACAAGGGTGACCCTCCGCCCCCTCGCATCAAGAACGCCGTCACTCCTGAGGTTCTGGCCGAACTCGCGTACGCCGAGATTCGAGTACCTGGCACCAAGGTGTCGCTGGCCCCCGACGGGACGACCAAGGTCAATCTTCCTACCTGGTCGTGGCTTGATGGCGCAGAGTTCAAACCCGTATCTGTTACCGCGTCCGTACCCGCGCTCGGCATCGA
>NZ_JAODTZ010000154.1 GCF_025399795.1 Streptomyces rhizosphaerihabitans
GTCACACCGAGCAGAGGCACCGACGCCGTCACCGACACCGCCTTGAACTTCGCCGTGTCCAGCCACGCCCACGTCGGCAGATTCACCTTCGTCGTACCCGCGGGAGCCAAATCCACCTTCGTCGACGGCACACGTATCTCCCCGTACGCCAGCTGCGCCAACATCTGGGGAGTGATCGCCTCCGGAACGTCCGCCGGCGGCGCAGCACCCTTGTCGACCCAGAAGATGCCCTTCGTGCAGTCCAGCGCACGCGGGTCACCCTCACGACCTTCAGTCACATACGAGTCCCACCAATACCCCTGGCCGGTCTTGGCCTTGTTGAAATCCTTGGACACACCGCCGTTGACGTACTTGTTCCGCTGCTCCAAGTCCCACTCAGAACCCGTCGACTCGGCAGCCCAGATCGGCTCCAAGTACTCCTGCAACTTGTCCGGCGTGTACTTCGGGGCGTAATAGCAGGCAGGCGGAGTCCAGTTACCCGACGCAGCCGTCACCGGACCGGCAGAGCCACCCGACCCGTTCTTCGAACGGTCGAAGACCACAGCACCCGCCGTGACGGAAAGATTGCCATTGCCATCCGAGTCACCGGACGCCTTGGTATTTGAGCCGTTGGTGCTACCACCGTGCCCGTATCCCGCGAATGCTTGGGGCGAGCAGATCAGCATGGCCGCGGAAGCCGCGACGGCAACCGTTCCGGTCTTTCGGAACCTCAGGACTGGCATGCGGTGCTCCCCCGCTGCGATGTCAGCTTCTCCGTGATCCAGATGTCCTGCTTGTTGACCCGAAGAAAGCTGCTGTAGAGGACGTAGTTGTCCTTCGACTTCGGAGTCACCTCGGTCTTGCCCGTCTTCAAGCTCTTGTTGTAGGCCTTGTTCTGATCTTCACAGTAGACAAATCCCGCCGTTCCATCGGAATTGATCTTCACGTTGGACTTGTAGTAGCGCTTCGCACCAGTGACGCGGTCCTTGTAGTCCACGAACTCCTGGATGAACTTCTGGCTCCCGGCTGCCGCCGTGCCTTCGGAGTAAAAGCGGTACGCCTTGTGCAGCGGATCCTGTTCAGCAATCGCCATGTCCACAGCCTTGATGAACTGCTCGCTGTCGTTCAGCACCGCGTCCTTGTCCTTGTCACCCGTCTTGGGCCACTCGAAGGTGTAC
>NZ_JAODTZ010000155.1 GCF_025399795.1 Streptomyces rhizosphaerihabitans
TTTTCGCTGCGACCTGAGGAAGCGTCGCTCTTCGGCAGCCAGCCCCGTCGCCCGTCCTGCGACAACTGCTCCGGCTTAGAACCCCACTGCCGAACGTCCCGGTGCGCGCGCCCGCAGCCGACGCCTTCACCGAAGTACCACGCACTGACTTCACTGCTGAGTACCGCGAACTGCACCAACGGGTAATGCACTTGCCTCAACTGCGGTCCCGCTCGCGGCGGCCCCTGATCACTGCGGGCCACCCGGTACGGTCGTCAGCCCCGTCGCCGTCCTGCACGAGCCTGGCTTCGCGACTCCACCACCGCACCGTCCTGCACTGCCACTACCTGCACCGCTGCCCGACTTCGTGTCTGCCGGGCCCTGCTGATTTCGACTACGAGAGAAACCATAATGACGCGATCTTCTAATGTCTACTCCAGCCACCATAGATTTTCGCGTGTTCGAGAGGGAGCAAGTCGACCTCGAACGGCGACGACGGAAGGGGCCGGCCTGGTTACCGGCCTGCGGGCCAGGGCATAAGCACGGCGCCCACACCGGGCATTGAACCGCGCAGGCTCGGGGACCTTGATGGACACGATGAGTGCCGACGCCACACCGGACCGGCCCGCGGCATCCACCGCTGGCGCACGCGAGAGCGTCCGGGCCTTCCTCGGGGGCTCGACCTGAACGGCACCGGAGGCTTCGGCCGACCCATGACCAACCACCTCGCCCGCGCCCCACGGCGTCAGCGTCGGGTGGCACTCCTTGCCGGGGAAGCGACCGCACAGGAACAGTCCTGACGTCGCGTGGTGCACTGCTCGGCGGACTGGCTGAAGAGATCGTCCACCAGAGGCTTCGCCCGCACGGTATCCCGGGGGCCGGCAAGGCCCACGTCGGACCTCGCAGGCGCAATGGGTTAACCTCCGTTCCGCTTTCACTCCTGAGACGGGGTGGCAGGTCTACCGTGGAACATCTGGCATGCATGCCTCAAGCGGGGGTACCCCGTCTCTGGCCGCTCAGGAGCAGGCGGCACGGCATCTGAGGC
>NZ_JAODTZ010000156.1 GCF_025399795.1 Streptomyces rhizosphaerihabitans
GTGGCGAAGCTGAGAACTTAAGCGCCAGTAAACGGCGGTGGTAACTATAACCATCCTAAGGTAGCGAAATTCCTTGTCGGGTAAGTTCCGACCTGCACGAATGGCGTAACGACTTCTCGACTGTCTCAACCATAGGCCCGGTGAAATTGCACTACGAGTAAAGATGCTCGTTTCGCGCAGCAGGACGGAAAGACCCCGGGACCTTTACTACAGTTTGATATTGGTGTTCGGTTCGGCTTGTGTAGGATAGGTGGGAGACTTTGAAGCGGCAGCGCCAGCTGTTGTGGAGTCGCCGTTGAAATACCACTCTGGTCGTGCTGGATGTCTAACCTCGGTCCGTGATCCGGATCAGGGACAGTGTCTGATGGGTAGTTTAACTGGGGCGGTTGCCTCCTAAAGAGTAACGGAGGCGCCCAAAGGTTCCCTCAGCCTGGTTGGTAATCAGGTGTTGAGTGTAAGTGCACAAGGGAGCTTGACTGTGAGACCGACGGGTCGAGCAGGGACGAAAGTCGGGACTAGTGATCCGGCGGTGGCTTGTGGAAGCGCCGTCGCTCAACGGATAAAAGGTACCCCGGGGATAACAGGCTGATCTTCCCCAAGAGTCCATATCGACGGGATGGTTTGGCACCTCGATGTCGGCTCGTCGCATCCTGGGGCTGGAGTCGGTCCCAAGGGTTGGGCTGTTCGCCCATTAAAGCGGTACGCGAGCTGGGTTTAGAACGTCGTGAGACAGTTCGGTCCCTATCCGCTGTGCGCGTAGGAATATTGAGAAGGGCTGTCCCTAGTACGAGAGGACCGGGACGGACGAACCTCTGGTGTGCCAGTTGTCCTGCCAAGGGCATGGCTGGTTGGCTACGTTCGGGAGGGATAACCGCTGAAAGCATCTAAGCGGGAAGCCTGCTTCGAGATGAGTATTCCCACCCCCTTCGAGGGGTTAAGGCTCCCAGTAGACGACTGGGTTGATAGGCCAGATCTGGAAGGCGGGTAACCGC
>NZ_JAODTZ010000157.1 GCF_025399795.1 Streptomyces rhizosphaerihabitans
GATGTGCCGGGCCGATCCCGAACTGGGGATGGCCGTGGCCCGGTGGACCGGCGAGATCGTCGCCCACCGGCTCCAGTCGGCCCGGACCCGGCTGCTCGACCTGTACGCGCCCTACGGCAGCGGCGACGCACGCTGACCGACGTTTCCGGAACCGATCAAGGAGCCACCGTGCACGGCAGTCCGCACATCGTGAGCGACGTGATGACCCATACCGTCGCCGCCATCGGCCGCGGGGCCGGTTTCAAGGAGATCGTGCAGCTGATGGAGCAGTGGCAGGTCAGTGCCCTGCCCGTCGTGGAGGGCGAGAGCCGGGTGATCGGGGTTGTCTCCGAAGCCGATCTGCTGCCCAAGGAGGAGTTCCGGGACGGCGACCCCGACCACTGCACGCAACTGCGGCGGCTGGGCGATCTCGCCAAGGCCGGCGGGTTGACCGCGGAGGAGCTGATGACGTCTCCGGCGGTCACCGTCCGCGCGAACGCGACCCTGGCGCAGGCGGCCCGCATCATGGCGCACGCCAAGGTCAAGCGGCTGCCCGTCGTCGACGAGATCGGCGGCCTCGAGGGCGTCGTCAGCCGCGGCGACCTCCTCAAGGTGTTCCTGCGCAGTGACGAGGACATCGCCGAGGAGGTACGCAGGGAGATCGTGTCCTACCTGTTCCACGGGTCGCCCTCGCCGGTCCGCGTCAAGGTGCGGGGCGGTGTCGTCACCCTCGCCGGACGCGTCCGCGACACAGCACTGGTGCCGGTGGCCGCCCGGCTGGTGCGAGCCGTGGAAGGGGTGGTGGACGTCGGATTCGACCTCACGGGCCCGGAGCACGTCCGGGAGCGGTGAGACGACCGCAAGTGCAGCACCGCGTAGATCCTTACGGGTCTGCTCAGCCGGCGTGCGACAGCACCCCGCTCAGGGCCGGCTTCACCTCCAAAGGATCGACACGGTCCCGGGCTGGGCTCGGATGGGGCCGGTCGGCCCTAGTGCG
>NZ_JAODTZ010000158.1 GCF_025399795.1 Streptomyces rhizosphaerihabitans
CCGGGACTAAACACCCTCTAAGACGGTGTCCTATGTGGTGAGGCGGACGTATCTCTTGTAGCAGCACAGGGCGGCGGCGAGGCCGAGGAAGGCCAGGTAGTTGCGGGGATTGCGTTCGTAGCGGGGGCTGAGTCGGCGATAGCCGGACAGCCACGACATCGTCCGCTCGATCACCCATCTGCGGCGGCCCAATCGTTCGCTGGACTCGATTCCTTTGCGGGCGATCCGCACGCCGATGCGCTTCCCCCGCAGCCATTTCCGCAGGTGGGGAATGTCGTAGGCCTTATCCGCATGGAGCCGCTGAGGCTTGAAGTACCGGCCGCGGTAGGGGTCGTGTCTCGTTTGGTGACCGGCCACCATGGGCTTCAGTCCTTCGCTGTCGTGGACGTTGCTGGCCGAGATGCCGACGAGGAGGGGCAGTCCGTTCGCGTCCGACAGGATGTGCATCTTGGAACCCGGCTTGCCCCGGTCCACGGGGCTCGGACCTGTGCGTTCGCCCCTTTTTTAGCGCGGACGTGGGCGGTGTCCAGGACGATGCGGGTGACGTCGATCAGGCCGGCGTCGTCGAGGCGGTGCAGCACGGCCTCGTGCAGGCGGCCCCACACCCCCGCTCTGGACCAGATCAGGAACCGGCGGTGCGCGGTCGACTTCGATATGCCGAAGCAGGGCGGCAACGCTCTCCACGAACAGCCGCTGACCAGGACGTAGATGATGGCCGCGAACAGCGTCTCATCAGGAGTGTCCTGCGTCCCGCCACCCTGCGGCCGCACTCTCGACGGAGGGATCAGCGGCTTCGCGATCTCCCACAATCCGTCCGGAACAATCCAACTCCACGTACCCCGTCCCATGCACAGCACAACGAGTGATCACCACATAGGACACCGTCTAAGAGGTCATCTCATTTGGGGTATTCGATAGGCTCCGGGTGTGGGGATCGTTGAGCGGCTGGTGCCGGATGAGTTGTGGGAGTT
>NZ_JAODTZ010000159.1 GCF_025399795.1 Streptomyces rhizosphaerihabitans
TCCTCATATACAGCCTGCTCCTGAGCGGCCAGAGACGGCGTACCCGCAGTTGAGGCATGCATGCCAGGCAATTCCGCAGTGGATCTGCTGCTCGGCCATCCGGCCTCAGGAGTCAAAGCGGAAGCGAGGTTAACCCATTCGGCATGCGGGGTTTCGACGTAGGGCCGGCCGCCCTCGCCGAGATGCCGTCCCGGCGAAGACCCTGGTGCTGGCACGACGGGCAACGCGACGTCAGGACTTTGCCACTGCGGTCGCCTTCCCCAGCAACGGCCAGGAGCGCCGCCCGACGCTTACGCCCGGTCGCTACCGCGGCAGGAGGACGCTCACGCTCTTGCTCCCCAACGGGTGGCGGGTGACCGCGGTGGCGTGGGCGAGGTGGTTGACCATGGGCCGGCCGAAGCCTCCGGTGCTGTTCAGAGCGGGGATGCGCATGCGGGGCGCCTGGGAGCAGTGGTCGTGCACGGCCACCTCGATGCTGTCCGGGGCGCGACCAGGTCCAGGGTGTAGGCGCCGCCGCCGTGCGCAGGGCGTTGGTGACGAGTTCGGAGGCGGCCAGGACCACGGTGTCGGCGGCGTCCTGCGCGATCGGGCCGAGACGCTTTAAGAAGGGCCCGGGCGCTCTCGCGTACGTCGGCGGTGGATGCCACAGAACGGTCGGGTGTGACGTCCTGCGCTCATCGTGACCATCAGTTCCCCCAAGCCTCTGTGGAGTCCAATGTCCGGTGTGTGCGCTGTGTTTGTGCCCTGTCGCGCAGCCGGCCAACCCGGCCGGAGCCTTCCATCGTCGTTGTTCGAGTCCGACTAGCTCTCCGCCGGACACGCAAAAATCTATGCTGGCTGGAGTAGACATTGGGAGATCGTCTGGCTATGGTTTCTCTCGTAGCCGAGATCAGCAGGGCCCGGCAGACACGAACTGCCAGGCAGCGGTACAGGTAGTTGCAGTGTGCAGGA
>NZ_JAODTZ010000160.1 GCF_025399795.1 Streptomyces rhizosphaerihabitans
TGTTGGGGGTGACCGTGGCGATCGTCGACCAGCCGGTGCTGCCGTCGGGGGACTGCTGTACCTGGACCTTGCCCTGGGGACACGGGCCCGGGGCTGCTGTGAGGCTGCCCTTTACCCGCACTGTCCCGGCGCCGGAGATCGTCCGGTCGGTCCAGGACAGGACGGAGCGCGAAAGAACATGCACCTGGGTGCCGGCGTAGGCCTGGAGGAGGAAGCCGTAGCCGCCGATGCTCGCCCTCCACTCGCCTTCGTTCTGCACGTCCGGGGTGGTGAGGGAGAAGGATCCGTCAGGCGCGGTCGGGCGGATGGCCTGGAAGTGATCGGGGCTGCTGACGACGACTGCGCTGTCCGGGTCGTCCGCGATCAGGCCGGTCCACTGGTTGGTGGTGGGGCTCAGGTATTGGGCCTTGCCCTGCAGCGTGAAGCTGTTGCCGCGGACGACGGTGGCGGAGGCCTTCTCGACGACGACACGCGTCGGGACATACACCCTGTCGACCTGGACGAACGGAGAGTTCGTTGTGCTCCTGCTGCCGTTCATCGCGCCGACGGTCAGGGCTCCGTAGAGCCTGCTCGTCACCGAGTACGAGCCGTCAGCGGCCACGGACGGTACCTGCGTCGACTGCGTGTTGTTCTGCAGGGAGGAGAGGAAGAGCGAGCCGGCCTTCCAGCCGGGTGTGGTCAGACCAGTGGCCGGGTCGAAGGTGGACACCGTCCCGGAAACGGTCACCCATCGTTGCTCGTAGTCGACCGTGCTGCGGTTGGCTCGGGTGTCGGTGAAGACCGGCCAGTCGTTGTAGTTGATCTCCCCATGAGCCGGGTAGGCGGGGTGGTCGCCGTCGGCGTCCGCGAGGTCCAGCGTTGCGTCGTACCAGCCGTGCGCCGCCAGGGACAGCCGTGTCGTGGTGCGCCAAGTGCCGTCGGTGGGC
>NZ_JAODTZ010000161.1 GCF_025399795.1 Streptomyces rhizosphaerihabitans
AGGATTCAAGAGGAAGACTTCAGGCAACCGGCAAACTCATCGGCCTGACGCGCCGGCCCTGCTGCCCAGGGCGGCGCGGCGGGGGAGTTGCAGTCAAGATCTGTGGATGAATCGAGGTCGTTCAGGCTGCGTGGCTCTCGGGGCGTTCGACGAGGTGGCCGCGCTCGAAGCGGGCTCCGGCACGGACGAGGGCGACGAGGTGGGGTGCGTTCACGGCTCGCCAGCGGGCCTGGGCGGACTCGACGAGCTTGAACACCATCGCCAGGGCGGCCGCGCGGGAGCCGGCCCCTTTGGTGACCTTGGTCCGCAGCCGGACGGTCGCAAAGGTCGACTCGATCTGATTCGTGGTCCGCAGGCGGATCCAGTGCTCGGCCGGGAAGCCGTAGAACGCCAGCAGCTCGGCCTCGTCATCGACGATCTCCTTGACGGCCTTGGGGGACTTCGCCCCGTACTGCTTGGCGAACGCGGCGACGGCCTTGGCCGCATGCTCGCGGTCCTCAGCGTTGCAGATGTCCTGAATGGCCTTCGGCCGAGAGCTGAGGGGGGCCGGCCGCACCTGGTACGACAGCAGAGCCCCGATACGGCGGCAGGGCCCGGACCGCGACGCGCGGTCCGGGCCCTACCCCGTGCGGTGCCGCCCTGCGGCGGCGGTGCGTCAGCTCTGTGCGGGGTCGTCGCCCGCCTGCCCGGCGCCCTCAGCTGCGCCTGCCTTCTCACGCATCTTGCGCACCAGCTCCGCCTTCTGGTCGGCTGCACCCTGGCGGTCGAGGTTGCGGTGCGGACCGTTGTTCTGCCGTTCGGCGCGGGACAGCTTCTTGCGCTGGCCGCCGCCCATGCCCACGGGGTTGTTGATGTTCTTGCTCACAGTCACGGGTTCTCCCGGTAATGATTTGAATCCTC
>NZ_JAODTZ010000162.1 GCF_025399795.1 Streptomyces rhizosphaerihabitans
ATGGACATCGCCTCGAACATGTTCCTCGGCCGCGAGCTGCGCCGCCCCGGCGTCCTCGGCAGTGTGTTCCGCATGCTCGACAAGAAGCGCATGCGCCAGGAGGCCGCCGAGCACATGGCCGACCTGAAGATCGGCCTGCGCTCGCTGACGCAGTCGGTGGAGACGCTCTCCGGCGGACAGCGGCAGGCCGTCGCGGTCGCCCGTTCCGTCGCCTGGGCCCGCTCCGTCGTCGTCATGGACGAACCCACCGCCGCCCTCGGCGTCAAGGAGTCCGGCCAGGTCCTCGACCTCATCCGCCGGGTCCGCGACAAGGGCATGCCGGTCGTCCTGATCAGCCACAACATGCCCCACGTCTTCGAGATCGCCGACCGGATCCACGTCCACCGCCTCGGCCGGCGCGCTGCCGTGATCAAGCCCTCCGACTACTCCATGGCCGAGGTCGTCTCCATCATGACCGGCGCCCTCACAGTCGACGAAACCGGAGATACTGTCGTAGCGGATTCGGAGGCCGCGAAGGCCGCCGGAGTCCGGGCCACCTGACAGCACTACCCAGCTCTCGCATCTTCCGGCCGAGGCCGCGGCCGGAAGCGAGAGCCCTCAGGAGACGGTTTCCTCCATGGCAGCGAACCGCCGCCCCACCCTGGCCGACGTCGCCCGAGAAGTCGGCGTCAGCGCCAAGACGGTCTCCCGAGTCCTCAACGAGGACGGACCCGCCTCCGCGCAGACCAGGGAACAGGTACTCGCCGCAGTGGCCAAGCTCGGCTTCCAGCCGAACCTCATGGCCCGCAACATCCGCATCGGCGGCCCGGACACCACCATCGGCCTGGTCATTCCCGACCTCGCCAACCCCTTCTTCGG
>NZ_JAODTZ010000163.1 GCF_025399795.1 Streptomyces rhizosphaerihabitans
ATCGAGCTGTTGCTGGATGCGGGTTCGTTCCAGGAGGTCGAGCAGTTGCGCCGGCACCGGGCGACCGGTTTCGGTCTGGAGGCCAAGAGGCCGTACACGGACGGTGTCATCACCGGCTGGGGCACGGTCGAGGGCCGTACGGTCTTCGTGTATGCGCACGACTTCCGGATTTTCGGTGGCGCGCTGGGTGAGGCGCACGCCACGAAGATCCATAAGATCATGGACATGGCCATCGCGGCCGGTGCGCCGCTGGTGTCGCTGAACGACGGTGCGGGTGCCCGTATCCAGGAGGGTGTCTCGGCGCTTGCCGGGTACGGCGGCATCTTCCAGCGCAACACCAGGGCCTCGGGTGTGATCCCGCAGATCTCGGTGATGCTCGGCCCGTGCGCGGGCGGCGCTGCCTACAGCCCGGCGCTGACCGACTTCGTCTTCATGGTCCGTGAGACCTCGCAGATGTTCATCACCGGCCCGGACGTGGTCAAGGCGGTGACGGGCGAGGAGATCACCCAGAACGGCCTGGGCGGCGCCGACGTGCACGCGGAGACCTCCGGGGTCTGTCACTTCGCCTACGACGACGAGGAGACCTGCATCGCCGAGGTGCGCTACCTCCTGTCGATGCTCCCGCAGAACAACCGCGAGAACCCGCCGCGGGCCGCTTCCGCGGACCCGGCCGACCGCCGCAGCGAGGTGCTGCTGGACCTGGTCCCGGCCGACGGCAACCGCCCGTACGACATGACCAAGGTCATCGAGGAGCTCGTCGACGACGGCGACTACCTGGAGGTCCACGAGCGCTGGGCCCGCAACATCATCTGCGCGCTGGCCCGCCTCGACGGCATGG
>NZ_JAODTZ010000164.1 GCF_025399795.1 Streptomyces rhizosphaerihabitans
GACGTCGTCGACTACTTCGGCGACTTCCCCTCCGGCGGCGACGAATGCCACATGGCCTTCCACTTCCCCGTCATGCCCCGCATCTTCATGGCCGTCCGCCGCGAGTCCCGCTACCCCGTCTCCGAAATCCTCGCCAAGACCCCCGCCATCCCCTCCAGCTGCCAGTGGGGCATCTTCCTGCGCAACCACGACGAGCTCACCCTCGAAATGGTCACCGACGAAGAACGCGACTACATGTACGCCGAATACGCCAAAGACCCGCGTATGCGCGCCAACATCGGCATCCGCCGCCGCCTCGCCCCCCTCCTGGACAACGACCGCAACCAGATCGAACTCTTCACCGCCCTGCTGCTCTCCCTGCCCGGCTCACCGATCCTCTACTACGGCGACGAGATCGGCATGGGCGACAACATCTGGCTCGGCGACCGCGACGCCGTCCGCACCCCCATGCAATGGACCCCCGACCGCAACGCCGGCTTCTCCTCCAGCGACCCCGGCCGCCTCTTCCTCCCCACGATCATGGACCCCGTCTACGGCTACCAGGTCACCAACGTCGAAGCATCGATGTCATCACCGTCCTCGCTGCTCCACTGGACCCGCCGCATGATCGAGATCCGCAAACAGAACAAGGCCTTCGGACTCGGCTCCTACACCGAACTCCCCTCCTCCAACCCCGCCGTCCTCGCCTTCCTGCGCGAAGCACCCTCGACCCCGGACGAAGGGGACGACGACCTCGTCCTGTGCGTGCACAACTTCTCCCGCTTCGCCCAGCCCACCGAACTCGACCTGCGCGAGTTCAACGGCAGACACCCGGTCGAGCTGATCGG
>NZ_JAODTZ010000165.1 GCF_025399795.1 Streptomyces rhizosphaerihabitans
GCACTCGTGATCAACACCGGTCAACTCGGTTCTCTCAAAGGTGAGTTACAGAGGGCGTTGCCTCTGACTGCTTCCGAGTGACCCGGGTCGAACCGGGGTCGAATCAGAGTGATTTCCTCTGACTGCCTCCGATCGCCTCTGCAACCCGTCCTAGCAGGTCACAGCCTCATCGGCCCGCATAAGAGCAGGTCAGAAAGGTGCGCTAGCTGTACCACTGGTTCCTGGCGAAGGCGGTGATGTGCGGCATGGCGCTCGGCTCCCGTCGTTGGGTCGTGGCGACATCGTCGGGACGGGCTCCCGGGGTGCGCAAGAAGACTTCCGTGTCACGGAAGACCAGCCGGAAAGTGCCTGGTGAAAGGCGGGTTGGGGGGTGTGGTGCCGATGCCCGCCGGCAAGGCGGATAGCGGTCACACCTTGGACTTGTGTTGCCGACGGATGTTGGTCCGCGATCAATTACTTGCGAGATGTGGCCTTATTTGTGCGCCTCTGGCGATGCTTTGGCGGCATACGGCTGGTACGGCGGCAGAATTTACATAGCTGCAGATCAAAGCTGGTCGTTGCCGTGATGGGGGGCCGGGGTCGAATCCGGGTCGAATCGCCTTTCATTCGCCCTCGTTCGGTGGGTTGTTGCAGGTCAATAGCATGATCAGACGTCAAGGTCGCGTGAGTGGCTGCAGACCCGAGGGTCAGGGCGGTCACCGGCGTGTTCTTCGTCTGCTGGCCGGTGCAGGCGTCCCGCGTCGCTGACCTGCGTAAAACGTGGCCACGTGTGGGCTCGTTGGAGCCGTCGGACCGGGAACGGTCCGGATCTTGTCCTCGGCGA
>NZ_JAODTZ010000166.1 GCF_025399795.1 Streptomyces rhizosphaerihabitans
GGATCCGCCACGGCTCGGAGCCGTTGGCGAGGTAGCCGTCCGAGAGCAGCAGCACGGGCGTCCGGTACGTCAGCGCGATCCGGGCCGCCTCCATCGCCGCGTCGAAACAGTCGGCCGGAGTCCTCGGCGCCACGATCGGCACCGGCGCCTCGCCGTTGCGCCCGTACATCGCCTGCAGCAGGTCGGCCTGCTCGGTCTTCGTCGGCAGCCCGGTCGAGGGCCCACCGCGCTGGATGTCGATGACCAGCAGCGGCAGTTCGAGCGAGACGGCCAGCCCGATCGTCTCCGACTTCAGCGCCACGCCGGGGCCCGAGGTCGTCGTCACGGCGAGCGAGCCGCCGAACGCCGCGCCCAGCGCCGCGCCGATCCCCGCGATCTCGTCCTCGGCCTGGAAGGTGCGCACGCCGAAGTTCTTGTGCTTACTCAGCTCATGCAGGATGTCCGAGGCCGGCGTGATGGGGTAGGAGCCCAGGTAGAGCGGCAGATCGGCCTGCCGGGAGGCGGCGATCAGGCCGTACGACAGGGCGAGGTTCCCGGAGATGTTGCGGTAGGTGCCGGTCGGGAAGGCCTTCGAGGCCGGCGCGACCTCGTAGGAGACGGCGAAGTCCTCGGTCGTCTCGCCGAAGTTCCAACCGGCCCGGAACGCCGCGAGGTTGGCGGCCGCGATGGCGGGCTTCTTGGCGAACTTGGCCCGCAGGAACTTCTCGGTGCCCTCGGTCGGCCGGTGGTACATCCACGACAACAGACCCAGCGCGAACATGTTCTTGGAGCGCTCGGCCTCCTTGCGGG
>NZ_JAODTZ010000167.1 GCF_025399795.1 Streptomyces rhizosphaerihabitans
TCCGGGCCCGGAAGGGTGATGATCGGCGTCAGGGGCTCACGGTCCGTGGTCCATCACTGAACAAGGGGTCGTCATGGCCGAGGCGCGTACGTTCTCCGAGCAGAACCCGATCCGGGTCTTCCTGCTGGACGACCACGAGGTCGTACGCCGCGGTCTCACCGACCTGCTGGACAGCGAACCGGACATCTCGGTGGTCGGCGACGCGGGCAGTGTCGAGCACGCCCTGGTGCGCGGCCCGGCGCTGCGCCCGGACGTGGCGGTTCTCGACGTACGCCTGCCGGACGGCGACGGCATCAGCGTCTGCCGGGAACTGCGCAGCCAGATGCCGGAGCTGTCCTGTCTGATGCTGACGTCGTTCGACGACGAGGAAGCGCTGCTCGACGCGATCATGGCCGGGGCGGCGGGCTACGTACTGAAACAGATCAAGGGCTCCGACCTGGTCTCGGCGGTCCGTACCGTCGCCTCCGGCCAGTCGATGCTGGACCCCACCACGACCGCCCGGCTGATGCGCAAGCTGCGCGCCGACCCGGCCGAGGAGCCGGCCCTCTCGCCCGAACTCGCCAGTCTCTCACCACGCGAACGGGACATCCTCGCGCTGATCGGGAACGGCCTCACGAACCGCGAGATCGGCAAAGAGCTCTATCTGTCCGAGAAGACGGTGAAGAACCACATCTCCCGCCTGCTGGCCAAGCTCGGCGTCCAACGCCGCGTCCAGGCCGCGGTCCTGGCCAACCACCTCGAACACCCCGACACGAGGGACCAGCACC
>NZ_JAODTZ010000168.1 GCF_025399795.1 Streptomyces rhizosphaerihabitans
AGCCTCTTCCTCTTCTACGGCGTCCTCATGGGACACGACGACTTCTCCGTCACGGATCTCGCCCCGCCAGCCCTCGGGCTCTTCATTGGTGAGGGTCACGTATCGCTGGAAGTTCTTGAAGTCCAGTCGCATGCGGCGCCCTTGCGCCCGCCAGATGTTGCCCGTCTTCTCGAAGAACCCCGACGGGTAGTACTCCACCACCAGCACGATTCGAGTCAAGGTAGGCGCCAGCTCGTGGAAACTGACCGCGCCGCGGGTGCTCCCCTTGGCTCCCTCCGAGGTCCACACGATCCGGTCATCAGGAATCTGTTCCTGGACGGTCGCTTTGAAGCTGCGCGTTGAAGGGCCGACTTTGACCTTCCAGTCACTCCCTGTCTCATCGCTCTTCGAAACATCGCGAACGCCCTTCGCGAAGCTGCTGAACTTGTCGTACTGCGTCCAGTAGTCGTAGGTGTCCCGGAGCGGCACTCCGACATCGAGAACCTCGATGATGTTCATGACCTTGCCGCCACTGGCCTTCCGCTTCCCTTTGCCACCCCCGAAAGCACTCTTGGCCTTCTCCACGACGTTGTCCTTCACACCCTTGGCCTTCTCCGACACGAACGCCTTCAACGGTGAGTCGCCCTGGAGGATGCGGGACCCGATCGCGGGCAGCGAGCCACCGTTCTGGGCCGCGTCAGTGAGCTGCCCGGCGACGTCCGTGAGTTTGTCGCCGGCCTTCTCGGCAAGGTTCTCCACCTGCGCAGA
>NZ_JAODTZ010000169.1 GCF_025399795.1 Streptomyces rhizosphaerihabitans
ACCTCGGCGGGGGCGGAGACGATGAGCGTGCGGATCTGGTTGATCGTCTGGGTGCGGGACTTGACGGCCGAGCGGCGGACCACCCGCAGGGACCGGATGGCCTCCACGATGCCGTCGCGGGTCTTGGGCCGGCCGTGGGCGCGGCCGGACAGCACGGCGGTCGCGGCGGCGTAGGCATCGACGGGGTCGGACTTGCCGTTGGCCCGCCGGGCCTTGCGGTCAGGGCGGTCGACGTCGACCACGGCCACCTCGCTCGCCCGGAGGAACCGGGCGAGTTGGGAACCGAAGGCGCCGGTCCCCTCGACCCCGACGGCGAGCACGTCACCATGCATGCGCATCCACTCCAGCAGGCGGCGGTAGCCGTCGGGGGTGGTGGGAAACGGAGCGGTGGCCAGGTGTCGGCCGATGCTGTCGATCACCGCTGCCTGGTGGAAGTCGGTGTGAGTGTCCACACCACCGACCACCGCGATCTGATCCGTCATGCCGGTACCTGCTGTCCTTCCGTGCGGAACGCAGAGAGATCGCACGGGCCGGTCGGGCGCCAGGACAAGACTGTGATGGGACCTTTGGCCGGGCTCCTATGAGGTCACAGCCGCTCGGCCGGCCGCGCGCAAAGCGGCACCGCCCGGCCGGCCGACGATTCCTTGAAAGGACAGCCCGAAGCGTCAATCGTTCGGTGGGTCAGACCCCCGAGCGATGCCGCAACCAATCCTCACAGTCGTTCGTAC
>NZ_JAODTZ010000170.1 GCF_025399795.1 Streptomyces rhizosphaerihabitans
GTCAATGAGCCCGTCCCGGACACGTTCGAGGACACCCCGGCCA
The DNA here is from genome assembly GCF_025399795.1 of Streptomyces rhizosphaerihabitans. Lineage (GTDB taxonomy): Bacteria > Actinomycetota > Actinomycetes > Streptomycetales > Streptomycetaceae > Streptomyces > Streptomyces rhizosphaerihabitans. The sequence goes on from NZ_JAODTZ010000170.1 coordinate 44, forward strand.
AGGACCGCGATCCCGAGTGGTTCAAACGCGCCGTCTTCTACGAGGTCCTGGTCCGCTCCTTCCAGGACAGCAACGGCGACGGCATCGGCGACCTCAAGGGCCTGACCGCGAAACTCGACTACCTCCAATGGCTGGGCGTCGACTGCCTGTGGCTGCCCCCGTTCTTCAAGTCCCCGCTCCGCGACGGCGGCTACGACGTCTCCGACTACACCGCCGTCCTGCCCGAGTTCGGCGACCTCGCCGACTTCGTCGAGTTCGTCGACGCCGCCCACCAGCGCGGCATGCGCGTCATCATCGACTTCGTCATGAACCACACCAGCGACCAGCACCCGTGGTTCCAGGAGTCCCGCGCCAACCCCGACGGACCCTACGGCGACTACTACGTCTGGGCCGACGACGACAAGCAGTACCAGGACGCCCGCATCATCTTCGTCGACACCGAGGCCTCCAACTGGACCTTCGACCCGGTCCGCAAGCAGTACTACTGGCACCGCTTCTTCTCCCACCAGCCCGACCTCAACTACGAGAACCCGACGGTGCAGGAGGAGATCGTCTCCGCGCTGCGGTTCTGGCTGGACCTCGGGATCGACGGGTTCCGCCTCGACGCGGTGCCGTACCTGTACCAGGTCGAGGGAACCAACTGCGAAAACCTTCCGGCAACGCACGAGTTCCTCAAACGGGTCCG
>NZ_JAODTZ010000171.1 GCF_025399795.1 Streptomyces rhizosphaerihabitans
TGGCCTGCGAGGCCGGAGGACTCGGCGGTGACGTCGTCCACGCCGGCGACCACGAGGGTGTCGCCTCCGCGTTCGAGCAGCAGATGGCGGTTGCGCAGCGGCTCCCAGCCCAGCTCGTCCATCAGGTCGACCCAGCCCTGGGCCTCGCTGTAGTACTCGTGGTTGCCGGTGACGTAGACACGGGCCCGGGTGGCCCGCACGGTTCCGAGCGGGGCGGCCTGGGCGCGGCGGCGTTCGGCCGTGCCGTCCGCGATGTCGCCGGTGTGGCAGACCAGGTCGGCTTCCAGCGTGTTCACCGTCTCGCACACCCGTGCCGACCAGCGGGCGCGATCGAGCGGGCCGTAGTGGGTGTCGGTGATCAGGGCGACGCGCAGGCCGTCCAACCCGGCACCCAGCCGCGGGAGTTGCACGTCGAGCCGGCACACGCGTGGCACGCGGCGGGCCTCGGCGTACCCCCAGGCGAGCAGTACGGCGGTTGTGCCGAGGACGGCCCAGGTGACGATCCGGGCCCGGTCCTGACTCCCGCCGACGCCGGCCAGGGTCAGGGCGAGCCGCAGGAGGGCGCCGAGCAGAACGGACCAGGTGAACAGAACCCAGCTGGCACCCAGCAGGGTGTCACCGACGATCGCCGCCCGGTCCTGCTGACGCCGTCCGTGGCCGCGCATCATCGCGAG
>NZ_JAODTZ010000172.1 GCF_025399795.1 Streptomyces rhizosphaerihabitans
CTGTTCGTCCGCCAGGTCGGTGACGGCGTAGACGCGTTCGAGGGTGACCTTGCCGGTGGTGACGATGCGACGACGGCGCACGATCTGGACAGCCTGTGCGGCGTGCGGGAAGTCCAGGTCGGCGACGGTGGCGGTCTTGACCCGGCGAATCTCGTCTCGGCCGTGCGCGGTGGCACGGGTCTTGCCCTGCAGTGGAACGTCCCGCCAGGGAAGGCGCTTCAGGCGCTGCTGCAGCAGCGGCTGGTTCGCCTTGATTACGGCGATGTAGTGGGCCTTCTTGTCCTCGACCAGGAAGCGGGCGTGCGCGGTCTGGGAGTGCAGGGCGTCGAAGGTGACCACGGTATCCGCCAGGTCGAGGTCGGCGAGTAACGGCCGGAAGACGGTGATTTCGTTGGTCTTGCCGTCCACCTCGCGCTGGGCAGCGACCAGGCCCGCGCCGGTCATCGCGGCGAGCAGGTGGACTTGGGTGCCGTCGGTACGGCGGGCGCCCCGCACCGTCTTGCCGTCCACGGCCAGAGAGCGGCGCCACTGCCCGGATGCGTCCTGCGCGGATTGCGGGTCACGGACGGCGAGCCAGGCGCCGATCGCATCGTCGAGCGCGTCGCCGTCGATGCGCTGCAGGATGCGGG
>NZ_JAODTZ010000173.1 GCF_025399795.1 Streptomyces rhizosphaerihabitans
CGGCGGTGTTCGTCGTTGATGCGCTGGGCTTCTTCGAGTTGGTCTTCAAGGACGACGATGCGGCAGGCGGCTTCGATCGGGGTGCCGTTGTCGACGAGTTCCCGTGCGCGGGCTGCGATGCGCAGCTGGTAGCGGGAGTAGCGGCGGTGGCCGCCCGCGGAGCGCAGCGGGGTGATCAGGCGGGCGTCGCCGAGGGCGCGGAGGAAGTCCTGGGTGGTGCCGAGGAGTTCGGCGGCCCGGCCCATCGTGTAGGCGGGGTAGTCGTCATCGTCGAGCCGGCCGAACGAGTCGCCTGCTGTCATTGCACCTCTCTGCGGAACGCGTGGAGGGGCCTTGGTGCCATACGGCACCAAGGCCCCGAAGGAACTACTACACCATCTACCGGCGCTGATACTGCGCCGGCCTTCTGTTTCCGCGGGCCCGACCGGACTGCTGTCGGGTGCGCGGGGATCGCGGTTGCTTGACCGGAGACCACCTCACTATCGATGTCCTGCGGTACCCGGGCTCAGCCATTCCGCCCGGGCGATCCTGATGGCGCGAGATTCCTCCGTTCATCCCTCTGGCCAACACTTACTCATGGGACTGCGTACTGCTCTGTACTGCGGGTGATGCGT
>NZ_JAODTZ010000174.1 GCF_025399795.1 Streptomyces rhizosphaerihabitans
TCCTTGACCTCCTGGCCTTCTTCGACGGCGACCTTGACGATGGTGCCCTGCATCGGGGAGGCGAGGGTGTCGCCGGAGGCGGCCGGGCCGGACTTCTTGGCGGCGCGGCGCTTGGGCTTGGCGCCGGCGGCCAGGCCGGTGCGGGCCAGCGACATGCCCAGTGAGACGGGCAGCGAGACCTCCAGGCGCTTGCCGCCGACCTCGACGACCACCGTCTCGCGGCCGGGCTCGTCGTCGCTCTCGGCGTCGGCCGGCGCGGCGAACGGCTTGATCTCGTTGACGAACTCGGTCTCGATCCACCGGGTGTGGACCGTGAACGGGTCGCTGGAGCCGGTCAGCTCGGGGGCGAACGCCGGATCGGTGACCACCGCGTGGTGGAAGGGGATCGCGGTGGCCATGCCCTCCACCTGGAACTCCGCCAGCGCGCGGGCGGCCCGCTGCAGGGCCTGCTTGCGACTCGCGCCGGTGACGATCAGCTTGGCGAGCAGCGAGTCCCAGGCCGGGCCGATCACGGAGCCGGACTCCACGCCCGCGTCCAGGCGCACCCCGGGGCCGGAGGGGGGCGCGAAGGCGGTGACGGTGCCGGGGGCGGGCAG
>NZ_JAODTZ010000175.1 GCF_025399795.1 Streptomyces rhizosphaerihabitans
AGTGAGTTGATCCCAGAGGGAAAGAACGGAGGGGCCGAGCGCCATCAGGATCGCCCGGGCGGAATGGCTGAGCCCGGGTACCGCAGGACATCGATAGTGAGGTGGTCTCCGGTCGAGCAACCGCGATCCCCGCATTCCCCGCCCTCTCCCGGGTGGGCGTGCGGAAACAGAAGGCCGGTGCAGTATCAGGGCCGGCAGATGGTGTAGCAGTTCCTTCGGGGCCCTGGCGCTACTGGCGCCAGGGCCCCTCCACGCGTTTCTCGGAGAGGTGCAAGTGACAGCAGACGACTCGTTCGGCCGGCTCGATGACGACGACTACCCCGCCTACACCATGGGCCGGGCCGCAGCGTTGCTCGGCACCACCCAGGGCTTTCTCCGCGCCCTCGGCGAAGCCCGCCTCATCACCCCGCTCCGCTCCGCGGGCGGACACCGCCGCTACTCCCGCTACCAACTGCGCATCGCCGCCCGCGCCCGCGAACTCGTCGACAACGGCACCCCCATCGAGGCCGCCTGCCGCATCATCATCCTCGAAGACCAACTCGAAGAAGCCCAGCGCATCAACGCCGAACACCGCCG
>NZ_JAODTZ010000176.1 GCF_025399795.1 Streptomyces rhizosphaerihabitans
CGAAGGCCTCGTTGGCCTGCTTCAGCGAGAGGCTGATGCGGCGGCGCTCGAGGTCGATGTCGATGACCTTGACGAAGATCTCGTCGTTGACCTGGACGACCTGCTCCGGGATCTCCACGTGGCGCTCGGCCAGCTCGGAGATGTGGACCAGACCCTCGATGCCCTCGTCCACCCGGACGAACGCACCGAACGGAACGAGCTTCGTGACCTTGCCCGGGACGACCTGACCGATCTGGTGCGTCCGGGCGAACTGCTGCCACGGGTCTTCCTGCGTCGCCTTGAGCGACAGGGAGACACGCTCGCGGTCCATGTCGACGTCGAGGACCTCGACGGTGACTTCCTGGCCGACCTCGACAACCTCGGACGGGTGGTCGATGTGCTTCCAGGAGAGCTCGGAGACGTGCACCAGACCGTCGACGCCACCCAGGTCCACGAAGGCACCGAAGTTGACGATCGAGGAGACGACGCCGGAGCGGACCTGACCCTTCTGCAGAGTCGTGAGGAACGTCTGGCGAACCTCGGACTGGGTCTGCTCCAGCCA
>NZ_JAODTZ010000177.1 GCF_025399795.1 Streptomyces rhizosphaerihabitans
CACGGTCAGTTCGACGGTGAGGGTGGCTCCGCCGGTGGTGGTGATGCGGAGGAGGTAGGTGCCGGTGGTGTCGTCGGCGTACAGCTTGGGCAGCTTGAGCCGGCCGTCGGCGTCGGTGGTCAGGGTGGTGAGGGTGCGTACGGTCTTGCCGTCCGCGTCCTTGAAGTAGGGGCCCTTGTCGTTCTCGCCTGTGTCGTCGGCGGATTTGATCAGGGTCGCGGTGGCGGCGACCTTGCCCGCCGCGTTGCCCTGGTAGGTGGCCTTGATCTCGACCTGGTCGGCGAACTCGCCGCCCGGCACGCAGGTCAGCGGGGTGTCGGTGGTGCGGGCGAGGGTGTCGGCCTGGCGGGCGGTGACGGTGGCGGTGTAGTCGAGGCCGGCCATGATGCGGCCCACGACGGTGACGCGGACGGTGAAGTCGCCGGTCTTCTCACCCGCCGTGAGGGCGGGCGCGATGGCCGTGCCGGACCAGTTGGTGACCGTCGTGGCGACGCTCTCGCCGCCGGTGAAGGTGGCGTCGGTGTCGCCGATGA
>NZ_JAODTZ010000178.1 GCF_025399795.1 Streptomyces rhizosphaerihabitans
CAACGACTACTCCTTCTACGAACTGCTCGACACCCTCGTCCAGGAGCAGCCCGCCGACTCGGGCGACCTGGAGGCAGGCGGCGCGTTCCGCGCGATCGGCATCGCCAAAGGCCACGCCTTCAAACCCGACGACCGGATGCGACGCCTCCTGGAAGAGGCCGTCACGATCGGCAACGCAAGCGGCCGCACGGTCGGCCTGCGCGCGCGCCTGCAGGAAGGCTTCACCTATTACGAGGGCTCGGCCTGGTACAACCCGCTCTTCGCCGGCGGTTACGACTGGACCTCCCCGCCCCCGGAGATCACCCCGGACGGAGTCCAGCTCAACGAGCCCGCTTCCGGGCGGGCGCTGAACTCGCGCACCGCGTTCTTCTACATCGCCACGTGCGACACACCCGCGATGTGCATGCGCCTGACGGGAGTCGGATCCCAGTACCTGGCGGTGGCTGCGGACTCCGAGGGTCAGCCGTTCGACGGCGCCCGCCACTACCGGCTGACGCTGCCGGCCGGGATCCCCGCCGCCCGG
>NZ_JAODTZ010000179.1 GCF_025399795.1 Streptomyces rhizosphaerihabitans
GAACGACTACTCCTTCTACGAACTGCTTGACACCCTCGTCCAGGAGCAGCCCGCCGACTCGGGCGACCTGGAGGCGGGCGGCGCGTTCCGCGCGATCGGCATCGCCAAAGGCCACGCTTTCAAGCCCGACGACCGGATGCGGCGCCTGCTGGAGGAAGCGGTCGCGATCGGCAACGCCAGCGGCCGCACGGTCGGCCTGCGCGCGCGCCTGCAGGAAGGCTTCGCCTACTACGAGGGCTCGGCCTGGTTCAATCCGCTCTTCGTCGGCGGTTACGACTGGACCTCCCCGCCCCCGGAGATCACCCCGGACGGAGTCCAGCTCAACGAGCCCGCCTCGGGACGGGCGCTCAACTCCCGCACCGCGTTTTACTACATCGCCACCGGTGACTCGCCGGCGATGTGCATGCGCCTGACGGGAGTCGGATCCCAGTACCTGATGATCGCCGCGGACTCGGCCGGTCAGCCGTTCGATGGCGCCCGCCACTACCGGCTGACGCTGCCGGCCGGGATCCCCGCCGCGCGC
>NZ_JAODTZ010000180.1 GCF_025399795.1 Streptomyces rhizosphaerihabitans
GGGCTTGGCCGTGCTGGAGTGACGGGGTGAGCGACCGCAAGCCCTACAAGAGCGATTTATCCGACGAACGCTGGGCGCTGATCGAGCCGGTGACCACTGCATGGAAGGCGAAGCACCCGTCCGTCAGCGGCCACCAGGGCAACTACGAGATGCGAGAGATCGTCAACGCGCTCCTGTACCAGTCCCGGACCGGCTGTCAATGGGACTACCTGCCCCACGACCTGCCACCGCCCGGCGCGGTGAAGTACTACTTCTACAAATGGCGCGACGACGGCACCGACGAGGTCATCCATGACCTGCTGCGCTGGCAGGTGCGTGAGAGCCGGGGACGATTAGCCGACCCGAGCCTGGTGGTGCTCGACACCCAGAGTCTGCATGCCGCCGCGTGCGTACCCGCGGCCACGACCGGGCGGGACGCGGCCAAGAAGGTGCCGGGTCGCAAGCGGGGGCTGGCCGTTGACGTGCTGGGCCTGGTGATCGCCGTGGTGGTGCTGGCCGCTTCCGTGCA
>NZ_JAODTZ010000181.1 GCF_025399795.1 Streptomyces rhizosphaerihabitans
CCCGATGGCGAGGGTGCCCACGACCATGACCTGCTGCACGATCAGCGAGAAGTTCCCGCCGGTCAGGAACTGGTCGGTCGAGAAGGAGAAGAAGGCGCAGGCCAGGAGGAGGGCGGCCAGGGGTCCGGTGGTCGGCGCCGTGAGCAGTCTGCGGGCTGTGGTCGGTGCCTTGAGCTCCGAGTACGGCGTTGTCGTGGCTGTCATGCGAAGTCCTTGTCGGAAGACAGATGTCCTTGTCGGAGGACGAGGGCAGAAGCCCCGCCGACGGGACAAGGGGGGCGGCCGTCCCTGGTCGGGGAGGTGGGCCGACCGCCCCGCTGAGGGAAGTGGCGGTGTCGTACGGTCCTGGGGCTGTCGTCACCTTCCCGCCTGCCTCGGGCGGACGACGGGAAGGTGACGACAGTCCCTGGGGGGTTTAGCCCCAGCAGTTCTCCAGGCCATAGGCGGTGTCCTTCGACGTGACCCCGTCCTGCGCCTTGTCGGTGATCAGCGTGACGCCC
>NZ_JAODTZ010000182.1 GCF_025399795.1 Streptomyces rhizosphaerihabitans
GTCCAGATGTGTGACGCTTTCAATATCCCGATCATCACGTTGCTGGACGTGCCCGGCTTCCTCCCGGGTGTCGACCAGGAGCACGGCGGGATCATCCGGCACGGCGCGAAGCTGCTCTACGCGTACTGCAACGCGACGGTGCCGCGGATCTCTCTCATCCTGCGCAAGGCGTACGGAGGTGCCTACATCGTCATGGACAGCCAGTCCATCGGGGCGGACCTCACCTACGCCTGGCCGACGAACGAGATCGCCGTGATGGGCGCCGAGGGTGCCGCCAACGTCATCTTCCGCCGTCAGATCGCCGACGCCGCCGATCCCGAGGCGATGCGCGTCCGCATGGTCAAGGAGTACAAGGCCGAGCTGATGCACCCGTACTACGCGGCGGAGCGCGGTCTGGTCGACGACGTCATCGACCCCGCCGAGACCCGCGAGGTCCTGATCAAGTCGCTCGCGATGCTGCACACCAAGCACGCGGACCTGCCCTCCCGCAA
>NZ_JAODTZ010000183.1 GCF_025399795.1 Streptomyces rhizosphaerihabitans
GGCTGCCGTCTGCTGGTCACACGAGGTGATCAGCCTCCGATGGCTCCGTCAGCGTGACGTGTGGCGGTGGACGCAACCGAAGTGGTGCTCGCGGAACTCTGGACGGGTAGTTCGTGACTCGCCTGGTGAGGAGACAGAGATGACCCCCTGGAACAGCGAGACCCTTGGTTCCTGTGCTTTCGTCGACCCCTATGCGGTGTTTTCCCGGGACAGCGTCTGGCCGGGTGCGGAGGGGCCCTGCGAGGACATCGACTCCCACCTGCCGCCGCCGGACCCCGCCCGCCGCCTCGGCTACATCCTCGACCCGCACGACCAGCGGCGCCTGGCCCTGCACGCGACCCTCACCGCCGCGGGCATCCCGCCGATGCCCGAAGACCGTGCCGTCATCGACCAGATCAGCGCTCTGCCCGCAGACGTCAACGACGTCCTCCAACGCTGGCTGCACCACGCCCTGTAGCGCCCGAAGGAGCCGCCTCCCTCG
>NZ_JAODTZ010000184.1 GCF_025399795.1 Streptomyces rhizosphaerihabitans
CGCACCGGCTGCCAGTGGGCCTATCTCCCGCACGACTTCCCACCGCATCAGAGCGTCTACGGCTACTTCGCCAGGTGGCAAAAGGACGGTGTCTTCGCCCAGCTCAACGGTCTGCTGAGGGAGTTGGTGCGCCAGCAGGAAGGAAAGAGCCCCGAGCCCTCGGCCTGCGTGATCGACGCGCAGAGCGTCAAGACTTCCACCAGTGTCCCTGCCAGGAGCCAGGGCATCGATGCGGGCAAGAAGATCGTGGGCCGCAAACGCAGCATCATCACCGACACCCTCGGCCTTCTGCTGGCGGTGCTGGTCACCGCGGCCGGCGTCCAGGACTCCACCGCCGGAAAAACCCTCCTGGACCAGGCCGCCGCCAGCCATCCCGGCCTACGCAAGGTCTGGGTCGACGGCGGCTACCGTCAGCACCTCGTCGAGCATGCAGCCACCCTCGGCATCGACATGGAAATCACTCAACGCAAGCCCGGGA
>NZ_JAODTZ010000185.1 GCF_025399795.1 Streptomyces rhizosphaerihabitans
TTCCCGTCCGTACCAGGCTGCTTTGTACTCGAGCATGCTCCGGAACTGCGACCATGCCGCGTCCGAGATGGCGCGGGCCAGATTCCGGTTCCTGACCAGGTTGCGGACACTCAGGTCCTCGATCACGAGCGTTTGGTTCTCGCGCACGAGTCGGGTGGTCAGCTGGTGCAGGTGATCGCGGCGGCGGTCGGTGATCCGCGCGTGGATCCGGGCGACCTTGCGCCGGGCCTTGGCCCGGTTGGCGCCGTCGCCCTTCGCCTTCTTCGCGAGGCGGCGTTGGGCGAGCGCGAGCCGGGCACGGTCGCGGCGCTCGTGCCTCGGGTTGGCGATCTTCTCGCCGGTGGACAGGGTGAGCAGGTGGGTCAGGCCGACGTCGATACCGACCGCGTTTCCGTTGGCGGGGAGCGGCTTCACGGTCGGGTCGTCGCACAACAGGGAGACGAACCAGCGGCCGGCCGCGTCCTGCGACACGGTCG
>NZ_JAODTZ010000186.1 GCF_025399795.1 Streptomyces rhizosphaerihabitans
TGGATCACGCAGGAGGGGACGAGCATGACAGTGACCGAGACGACCGGGGCGCAGGCCGTCGTGCTGCCGGAGATCAGTGACCCGTCGCAGGTCGCTCCGAAGGACGCCCGAGAGCTGTCGAGGCTGTTCTTCGACCAGCTCGCCGTCCTGGAAGAGGGCACGCCCGAGTACCAGTACGCGCGCAACACCCTCATCGAAATGAACATCACCCTCGTCCAGTTCGCGGCCTCGCGTTTCCGCAGCCGCGGCCAGGACGAGATGGAGGACATCGTCCAGGTCGGCACCATCGGCCTCATCAAGGCCATCGACCGTTTCGAGCTGTCCCGCGAGGTCGAGTTCACCTCCTTCGCCGTCCCCTACATCGTCGGCGAGATCAAGCGCTTCTTCCGCGACACCACGTGGGCCGTCCACGTCCCACGCCGACTGCAGGAAGCACGCGTGGCGCTCGCCAAGGCCACCGAGGAGCTCCGCAGCCG
>NZ_JAODTZ010000187.1 GCF_025399795.1 Streptomyces rhizosphaerihabitans
GTGTCTTCCGTACCAGGCTGCTTTGTACTCGAGCATGCTCCGGAACTGCGACCATGCCGCGTCCGAGATGGCGCGGGCCAGATTCCGGTTCCTGACCATGTTGCGGACACTCAGGTCCTCGATCACGAGCGTTTGGTTCTCGCGCACGAGTCGGGTGGTCAGCTGGTGCAGGTGATCGCGGCGGCGGTCGGTGATCCGGGCGTGGATCCGGGCGACCTTGCGCCGGGCCTTGGCCCGGTTGGCTCCGTCGCCCTTCGCCTTCTTCGCGAGGCGGCGTTGGGCGAGCGCGAGCCGGGCACGGTCGCGGCGCTCATGCCTCGGGTTGGCGATCTTCTCGCCGGTGGACAGGGTGAGCAGGTGGGTCAGGCCGACGTCGATACCGACCGCGTTTCCGTTGGCGGGGAGCGGCTCCACGGTCGGGTCGTCGCACAACAGGGAGACGAACCAGCGGCCGGCCGCGTCCTGCGACACGGTCA
>NZ_JAODTZ010000188.1 GCF_025399795.1 Streptomyces rhizosphaerihabitans
GCACGGTGGCCTCGGCCGGGGCGGTCGGTCCGGTGGGTTCACGGCTCGGGGCGCCGAGGGCGGTGAGTGCGGTGGTCGGCGCGTCCGCGGCCCACTCTGCGATCGCGGCCAGGGACTTGGCGCCGGCCAGGACCGCGCAGGCGGCCAGTGCGAGCACGAAGGCGAGTGGGTGGCGGCGGCCCTTGGCCCGGCGCGGATCGGGCACCGCTGCGAGACAGTCCAGCAGGTCGGGGTGCTCGGCGGGTAAGAGCGGGACAGCATCGGTGAGTTGGCCCAGACCCGCGGGGATGGGCGATGATGAGTGCGCAGGCACGGTCTTCCGTTGCGGTGATCAGGGACTCGACACCTCATGATCACCCGGAGGCCGTGCCTGCCTACGTTCCGGCCCGATCCGCGGACATCACAGCCCGCCCGGCCTCAGGAAATGCCACCACCCCGGCCAGACCGACTGAACGGCGCCGCCCTGGGCG
>NZ_JAODTZ010000189.1 GCF_025399795.1 Streptomyces rhizosphaerihabitans
GTCACCGGCGAGGACGTCGGCTTCGAGGAACTGGGCGGCGCCCGCACCCACAACGCCGTCTCCGGCGTGGCCCACCACATGGCCGGCGACGAGAAGGACGCCATCGAGTACGTCAAGCAGCTGCTGTCCTACCTGCCGTCCAACAACCTCAGCGAGCCCCCGGTCTTCGCGGAGGAGGCGGACCTCACCCTCACCGACGAGGACCGCGAGCTGGACACCATCGTGCCGGACAGCGCGAACCAGCCCTACGACATGCACACCGTCATCGAACACGTCCTGGACGACGCCGAGTTCTTCGAGACCCAGGCACTGTTCGCACCGAACATCCTCACCGGCTTCGGCCGCATCGAGGGCCACCCGGTCGGCATCGTCGCCAACCAGCCGATGCAGTTCGCCGGCTGCCTGGACATCGACGCGAGCGAGAAGGCCGCCCGCTTCGTGCGCACCTGCGACGCCTTCAACGT
>NZ_JAODTZ010000190.1 GCF_025399795.1 Streptomyces rhizosphaerihabitans
CCGTCGACGGGACCGCGCCCTCGGGCAGGGGACGCGACCACACGATGTCCAGCGGCTCGGACATCTTCGCCAAAGTCAGCTTCCCGTCACGGAACCGGAAAGCGCTGGTGGTGTACTCCGCGGATCTGCGGGACTTCTTGCGCGACTTGAACCGCGGATACTTGGCCCGCTTGCCGAAGAAGTTCGTGAACGCCACCTGCAAGTGCCGCAACGCCTGCTGGAGCGGAACGCTGGACACCTCGTTGAGGTAGGCCAGTTCCTCGGTCTTCTTCCACGCCGTCAGCAACGCCGACGTCTGGTGGTAGCTGACCCGCTCCTGCCGCGCCCACGCCTGGGTACGGGCCGCCAGCGCCATGTTGTAGACCTTGCGCACGCACCCGAACGTCCGCGACAACTCGACCGCCTGCGCACCGGTCGGACAGAAGCGGTACTTGAACGCCCGCTTCACATACGTGG
>NZ_JAODTZ010000191.1 GCF_025399795.1 Streptomyces rhizosphaerihabitans
CACCCCAGGATCAGCAAGGCTGTCATCCCCGCGGCAGGCCTCGGCACCCGGTTCCTGCCGGCCACCAAGGCCACTCCCAAGGAGATGCTGCCGGTCGTCGACAAGCCGGCGATCCAGTACGTGGTCGAAGAGGCCGCGTCGGCGGGTCTCGACGACGTCCTGATGATCACGGGCCGCAACAAGCGGCCCCTGGAGGACCACTTCGACCGCAACTACGAGCTGGAGTCCGCCCTTCAGAAGAAGGGCGACGCCGACCGGCTCGCCAAGGTCCAGGAGTCCAGCGACCTCGCGACCATGCACTACGTGCGCCAGGGCGACCCCAAGGGCCTCGGCCACGCCGTCCTGTGCGCCGCCCCGCACGTCGGCCACGAGCCCTTCGCCGTCCTCCTCGGCGACGACCTGATCGACCCCCGCGACCCCCTGCTCGCCCGCATGGTCGCGGTCCAGGA
>NZ_JAODTZ010000192.1 GCF_025399795.1 Streptomyces rhizosphaerihabitans
GAAACCCGTTGCGAGTGAGCCGCATCGGATGTCTGATTGATCGGCCACCGATCACGGGATGGAACATGAGTATGTCGCTGCCCACCCCCTCGTTGCACACTGCTCGCCTTCGACTGCGTGCCTTCGAAGACGCGGACGCGAACGACCTGTTCGCGCTGCAAAGCAACGCCTACGTGCTGCGCTACTGGGACGATCCACCGTGGACCGAACGCGCGCGCGCCGAGAAGTTCATCACCCGTTGCCGAGAGATGGAAAAGGAAGGCACCGGGGCGCGGCTGGCCGTGGATCGTGTCTCCGACGGGGCGTTCATCGGCTGGTGCACCCTGAACAGGTGGAATCCGGACTTCCGCAGCGCGTCGCTGGGCTACTGCTTCGACGATGCAGCGTGGGGCCACGGTTATGCGACCGAGGCCGCGCGCGCTTTGCTGCGGTGGGCATTC
>NZ_JAODTZ010000193.1 GCF_025399795.1 Streptomyces rhizosphaerihabitans
GATCATGTGGTGGGTGACCCTCCGATCTGCGGTGAGGACGGTCGCAGGACGGTGAGGATGTGCGCGGGCCGGTTCCCCGGCTCCAGGCGCACATAGTTGGTCCTGCCCCAGTTGTAGGTCTCGCCGGTGAGCTCGTCGCGCACCGGCACGGACTCGTGCCATTCCAGGCCGAGTTGCGGCATGTCCAACGAGACCGTGGCCTCCTGGGTGTGGTGGGGGTCGAGGCTGACCACCACCACAACCGTGTTCGAACCGCGGGCGTCCGTGACGGACTTGGAGTAGGCGATCACCGCCTCTTGGTCGGCGTGGTGGAAGTGCAGATCACGCAGCTGCCTCAGTGCCGGACTGCGCCGCCTGACCGCGTTGAGCTCGCTCACCAGCGGTGCGATGCTCAGGCCGTCCCGCTCGGCCGACTCCCAGTCCCGTGGGCGCAGT
>NZ_JAODTZ010000194.1 GCF_025399795.1 Streptomyces rhizosphaerihabitans
CAGCACGGCGGCAGCGTCATCGCGCTCATGGAGGTCGCGCCCGAGCAGATCCACCTCTACGGATGCGCCGCCGTCGAGACCACCGACGAGGGCGACCTGGTCAAGGTCACCGGACTGGTCGAGAAGCCCGACCCGGCGGACGCGCCCAGCAACTACGCCGTCATCGGCCGCTACGTCCTGGACCCGCACATCTTCGACATACTGCGCACGACCGAGCCCGGCCGCGGCGGCGAGATCCAGCTCACCGACGCCCTCCAGCAGCTCGCCCAGGACGAGAAGGTCGGCGGCCCCGTGCACGGCGTCGTCTTCAAGGGCCGCCGCTATGACACCGGCGACCGCGGCGACTACCTGCGTGCCATTGTCAGACTCGCATGCGAACGTGAAGACCTGGGCCCGGACTTCCGGACCTGGCTCCGCAGTTACGTAGCCGA
>NZ_JAODTZ010000195.1 GCF_025399795.1 Streptomyces rhizosphaerihabitans
CGGCGTCACCCTGATCACCGACAAGGCACAGGACGGGGCCACGTCGAAGGACACCGGCTACGGCCTGGAGAACTGCTGGGGCTGAGCCGCCCCACCCACGCCACTCCCCTCAGCGGGGCGGTCGGCCCCACTCCCCGCCCAGGCCGACCGCCCCCTGTCCCGGCAGCGAGGGTTTCGCCCTCGCTGCCGGCCACAAGGACATCTGTCTTCCACCAAGGACTTCGCATGACAGCCACGACAACGCCCTACTCGGAGCTCAAAGCACCGACCACGGCGCGCAGACTGCTCGCCGCACCGACCACCGGACCCCTGGTCGCCCTCCTCCTGGCCTGTGCCTTCTTCTCCCTCTCGACCGACCAGTTCCTGACCGGCGGGAACTTCTCGCTGATCGTGCAGCAGGTCATGGTCGTGGGCACCCTCGCCATCGGC
>NZ_JAODTZ010000196.1 GCF_025399795.1 Streptomyces rhizosphaerihabitans
GCTGCACCCCCGCGACTGGGTGGCCGCCGAGCGCGAGGGCCGCACGATCGCCCCGCTGATCACCCGGCTGAACCGGATCAGGCGGGACCACAGAGCCCTGCGCGAATTTCGGAACCTCCGATTCCACCGGGCCGACGACGACGCCGTCATCGCGTACAGCAAGCGTTCGGGTGACGACACGGTGGTGGTCGTGGCGAACCTGGACCCCCACCACACCCGGCAAGCCACAGTGTCCTTGGACATGCCGCGACTCGCCCCGAGCGAGGACGCGCGCGTGCCGGTGCGCGACGAGCTCACCGGCGAGACCTACAACTGGGGCAGGTCCAACTTTGTGCGCCTGGGTCCGGGCGGTGCACATGTGCTCACTGTCGGCCCGGCACCGCGGATCGGAGGGTCCCCCGCATGATG
>NZ_JAODTZ010000197.1 GCF_025399795.1 Streptomyces rhizosphaerihabitans
GCGCCCACCTCGCCGGAGCCCTGAACGGCGCCGACCCCGACCTGCCCGTCCTGCTCCTGGCACACCAGCCCAAGTTCGTCGACCGGGCGGCAGCCGACGGCATCGACCTCCAGCTCTCCGGCCACACCCACGGCGGCCAGATCTGGCCCTTCCACCACCTGGTCCGCATCGACCAGCCCGCCGTCGCCGGCCTCAGCCACCACGGCACCCGCACGCTCCTCTACACCAGCCGCGGCACCGGCTTCTGGGGCCCGCCGTTCCGCGTCTTCGCCCCCAGCGAGATCACCCTGCTCGTGCTCCGCTCCCCGCACCCGCCCACCTCGCCGTAGCCCCGGGCGGGCCAGCACATCCGCTTGGAGCCGTCCACGAGCCGAGGGGTCCGGCGTCGACAGACGACCAGGCTCGTC
>NZ_JAODTZ010000198.1 GCF_025399795.1 Streptomyces rhizosphaerihabitans
CAGACCCTGATCATCCTCACGGCGGGGATCGACCTGTCGTGCGGGGCTGTGATGGCGTTCGGCAGCATCGTGATCGCCAAGATGGCGGCCGAGGGCTCCCTGCCCCCGCTCCTCGCCGTCGCCCTGGGTCTGGTGGTCTGCGGCGGGTTCGGTCTGCTCAACGGGTTGCTGGTGCAGAAGATCCCGCTGCCGCCGTTCATCGTCACCCTTGGCATGCTCAACGTGGCGTTCGCACTGACCCACATCTACTCCGCGGAGCAGACGGTCACCAACCTGCCCGGCCCGCTGACGGCCCTCGGCGAGACCTTCCCGCTGGGCCACACGGACATCACCTACGGCTCCCTGGTCACCATCGCCCTGTTCCTGCTCCTCGCCTACGCGCTGAGCAGCACCGGCTGGGG
>NZ_JAODTZ010000199.1 GCF_025399795.1 Streptomyces rhizosphaerihabitans
ACGGCGTACCTCGACACCGTCCTGTCGTGGCTGGAGTACTACCGCAAGGGCACGCACGAGGTGCCCAACGGCACGGGCACGCTGCCCTCGCACCACAGCGACGAGCCGGCCACGGCGAGCCCCACTCCCACGCCGCCGCAGCCGACCGGGCCGAGCAGCCCCAGGCCGGGCGGCTCTCCGTCGAGCCCCGCCCCGAAGCCGACCCCGCCCGCCACCCCGACGCCGCCCGCCACGCCGACGCCGCCGCCGACGAGCCCGCCCGCCCCCACGCCGACGCCCACCCAGACGGTGGACCACCTGGCGAACGCGGGCGCAGGGAAGCTCGCGGCGACGGCCGGCGGCACGTTCGCGCAGAAGATCGCCGTACGGACCGAGGACAAGGCCGG
>NZ_JAODTZ010000200.1 GCF_025399795.1 Streptomyces rhizosphaerihabitans
CGGGAATGCCTGCGCAGCCTGCCCACCTACCAGTTGATCGCACAACTGGCACGCTCCCGCCCCGGCGCGGACCTCGCCGACCCGACCTGCGCGGTCCGAACCGCACTACGACGTCTGGCCCGCCGCTACCAGCACCTCACCCAGGAGATAGCCGACGCTGACGCCGAACTCGACCCCCTGGTCGCGCAGGCAGCTCCCGGGCTGATGGATCTGATCGGGGTGGGCACCGAGACGGCCGCCCAACTCCTGATCACCGCAGGCGACAATCCCGACCGGCTGAAGTCCGAAGCCGCCTTCGCCCACCTGTGCGGGGCAGCCCCCATCTCCGCCAGTTCCGGACGGACCAACCGCCACCGCCTCAATCGTGG
>NZ_JAODTZ010000201.1 GCF_025399795.1 Streptomyces rhizosphaerihabitans
GCACGGCGGGACAGGACCACGTTGTTGCGGTTCTTGTCCAGCTCGATGATCTTGGCCTCGAGCTCCTTGCCCACGTAGGGCTGGAGGTCGCGGACACGGCGCATCTCGACGAGAGAAGCCGGCAGGAAGCCACGGAGGCCGATGTCGAGGATGAGTCCACCCTTGACGACCTCGATGACGGTGCCGGTGACGATGCCGTCCTCTTCCTTGATCTTCTCGATGGTGCCCCAGGCGCGCTCGTACTGGGCGCGCTTCTTCGAGAGGATCAGGCGGCCTTCCTTGTCCTCCTTCTGGAGAACAAGGGCTTCGATCTCGTCGCCGACCTTGACGACCTCGTTCGGGTCGACGTCGTGCTTGA
>NZ_JAODTZ010000202.1 GCF_025399795.1 Streptomyces rhizosphaerihabitans
GAACGGGTACGCGTAGTCGAACTTCTCCTGGAACCAGTCGAAGCCCTGCCGGGTGACCTCGAAGATCGCGTCGGAGTCGAGGAACTCGGCGAGCGAGGGGCGACAGTAGATGCCGAGCGGAACGGTCTGTCCGTCCTTCTCGTACACGCTGTGCACGGAGTGGTACGGGCCGACGATCAGCGCGGTGATGTACGTCGAGATCCGCGGCGTCGGCTCGAAGACCCAGACGTCGTCCTTGGGCTCCGGGGTCGGCGAGTTGGAGATGACCGTCCAGCCGGACGGCGCCTTCACGGTGAACTGGAAGGTGGCCTTCAGGTCGGGCTGCTCGAAGGACGCGAAGACGCGGCGTGCGTCCG
>NZ_JAODTZ010000203.1 GCF_025399795.1 Streptomyces rhizosphaerihabitans
TCGGTCGGTCCGTCCATGCGCAGCTCGCCGCGCTCCAGCCACAGCACGCGGTCGCAGGTGTCGCGGATCGACTTGTTGTTGTGGCTGACCAGGAACACCGTGCCCGCGGTCTTGCGGAGCTCGCGGATGCGGGCCTCGGACCGCTTCTGGAAGGAGCGGTCGCCGGTCGCGAGGGCCTCGTCGATCATCAGGACGTCGTGGTCCTTGGCCGCCGCGATGGAGAAGCGCAGCCGGGCCGACATGCCGGAGGAGTAGGTCCGCATCGGCAGGGTGATGAAGTCGCCCTTCTCGTTGATGCCCGAGAAGTCGACGATCTCCTGGTAGCGCTCCCTGACCTGCTCGCGGGACAT
>NZ_JAODTZ010000204.1 GCF_025399795.1 Streptomyces rhizosphaerihabitans
AGCCATGATCTGCTGGTAGGCGGGGCCGCCGGGCAGGGCCGGAGTCGGTGCGGCCGGTGCCGAGGGCGTTTCGTCGGGCAGTTCCAGGAGCGTCTTGCGAGTGATCGTGATGTGCTCGGCGGCCTGGGCGAGTCCATCCAGCAGCGCGGTCAGCTGCGCGATCTGCTCGTGAGCGGCCTCCGCTTCCACAGCGATCTGCCGCTCGCGGACCTCCAGACGTGCCAGCAGGGCACCGAGGGTCTGCTGTGGGTCGCCGCTCACGCGCCGCGCCAGGACGGGGTGGAGGTGCCGGTCAGTCGACGGGTCATCACATCGCTTATCGCCCAGTACACCCGGGATTCGGAA
>NZ_JAODTZ010000205.1 GCF_025399795.1 Streptomyces rhizosphaerihabitans
GGCCATGATCTGCTGGTAGGCGGGGCCGCCGGGCAGGGCCGGAGTCGGTGCGGCCGGTGCCGAGGGCGTTTCGTCGGGCAGTTCCAGGAGCGTCTTGCGGGTGATCGTGATGTGCTCGACGGCCTGGGCGAGTCCGTCCAACAGCGCGGTCAGCTGCGCGATCTGCTCGTGAGCGGCCTCCGCTTCCACAGCGATCTGCCGCTCGCGGACCTCCAGACGTGCCAGCAGGGCACCGAGGGTCTGCTGTGGGTCGCCGCTCATGCGCCGCGCCAGGACGGGGTGGAGGTGCCGGTCAGTCGACGGGTCATCACATCGCTTATCGCCCAGTACACCCGGGACTCGGAG
>NZ_JAODTZ010000206.1 GCF_025399795.1 Streptomyces rhizosphaerihabitans
GGGTTGAGGAGGGTGTCCTCGTACTCCTGGATGAGGCGGGTGCGGGTGGCGTCCTGGTCCTCGGCGGCGGCGATGGTGCGGCGGTGCAGGATGTTCACCGCGCCCTGGGCGCCCATCACGGCGATCTGGGCGGTGGGCCAGGCGAGGTTGAGGTCGGCGCCCAGGTGCTTGGAGCCCATGACGTCGTAGGCGCCGCCGAAGGCCTTGCGGGTGATGACGGTGATCAGCGGGACGGTGGCCTCGGCGTAGGCGTAGATCAGTTTGGCGCCGCGGCGGATGATGCCGGTGTGCTCCTGGTCGACGCCGGGGAGGAAGCCGGGCACGTCCACGAAGGTCAGGACGGG
>NZ_JAODTZ010000207.1 GCF_025399795.1 Streptomyces rhizosphaerihabitans
GGGCTACCGCGAGGCGAAGCACCTGCGCGCCAAGGCGCACAAGAAGGTCGCCCGGCAGCGGCAGGACACCGGACGAATGGGGTCTCCCCTGCTCGGAGCTTGTCGGAGAGCTTGGGGAAGGGCGAAGAAGGTCGTGCACGATCACGACGTCATCGCGGTCGAGGACTTCCGACCGAAGTTCCTCGCCAAGACCACCATGGCCCGCAAGGCCGCCGATGCCGCCATCGGCGCCACCAAGAAAGCCCTGCTGGAGATGGGTCGCAAGCACGGGCGGGACGTCCGCCTCGTACACCCCGCGCACACCACCATGGACTGCGCACAGTGCGGAGCGAGAACCAAGCACG
>NZ_JAODTZ010000208.1 GCF_025399795.1 Streptomyces rhizosphaerihabitans
CCCCAGCTGAAGCAGGGGGATTCCTGGCTCACGCTGCCTGCGGGGCAGCGGCCCAACAGGTCTTCCGCGATCAACACCAGCCGGGTTGAAACCAGCCCGGTTTGATACAGCAGAGCTTGGAGGTGCATGTGCTGTCCTGGCTCTCGATCAGCACGGTGTGCGCGCTTGGTTCTCGCACCGCACGGCGTGCAGCCTACCCAATCAGGTGGACGGTGTTCCGCCCTTGGGGCGACATCCCGTTTCCTGCCCTGCTCCGCAGGAGTCCGATTCTCCCCCGCAAGCGGGAGGCACCCCCACCCCGGCCTGAAGGCCGAGGCATCCTCGAAGGACCCCGGTGA
>NZ_JAODTZ010000209.1 GCF_025399795.1 Streptomyces rhizosphaerihabitans
CGGCGATGACCTGTTCCCAGAAGACCACCGGTTTGGTGTGCGGGTTGTCGACGCGGAAGATCCGTACGCCGTGGTCCATCCAGAAGCGGAGCACCCGTACGGTCTCGCGGACCAGGCCCGGCATGTCCTGGTCGAAGGCGATCGGGTAGATGTCCTGGTACTTCTTCGGCGGGTTCTCCGCGTAGGCGATCGTGCCGTCCGGGCGGTGGTGGAACCACTCCGGATGCTTCTCCACCCAGGGGTGGTCCGGGGAGCACTGGAGCGCGAAGTCGAGGGCGATCTCCAGGTCCAGGGAGGCGGCCCGGCGCACGAAGGCGTCGAAGTCGTCGAGGGTGCC
>NZ_JAODTZ010000210.1 GCF_025399795.1 Streptomyces rhizosphaerihabitans
CGCCTACAAGCAGGCCGAGGCGTCGCTGCACGAGTCCAAGCCCACCTGCAACCTGCCCTGGCAGCTCCTCGCCGCGATCGGCAAGGTCGAGTCGGGCCAGGCCCGCGGCGGCCGCGTCGACGCGGCCGGCACGACCCTGTCGCCGATCCTCGGCCCGGTCCTCGACGGCAACGGCTTCGCCAGCATCAGGGACACCGACAACGGCGCGTTCGACGGCGACAGCACGTACGACCGCGCGGTGGGACCCATGCAGTTCATCCCCTCCACCTGGGCGTGGGCGGGCCGCGACGGCAACGGCGACGGCAAGAAGGACCCCAACAACGTCTACGACGCGGC
>NZ_JAODTZ010000211.1 GCF_025399795.1 Streptomyces rhizosphaerihabitans
CGGCCGCCGTGTTCGTTGGGGGTCCACTGGCCGGGTTCGCGGGAGTAGTCGAGGTAGAGCATGGAGGCGACGGCGTCGACGCGCAGGCCGTCGATGTGGAACTCCTCGCACCAGTAGGTGGCGTTGGCGACGAGGAAGTTGCGGACCTCGCGGCGGCCGTAGTCGAATTCGAGGGTGCCCCAGTCGGGGTGGTCGGCGCGCTGGGGGTCGGCGTGTTCGTACAGGGGCCGTCCGTCGAATTCGGCGAGGGCCCAGTCGTCGCGGGGGAAGTGGGCGGGGACCCAGTCCATGAGGACGCCGATGCCGGCCCGGTGGAGGGCGTCGACGAGGTA
>NZ_JAODTZ010000212.1 GCF_025399795.1 Streptomyces rhizosphaerihabitans
GAAGTACACGGTGTCGGCGTTGCCGGTCAGGAACAGTGACGTGCTGTCCATCAGGCCCGAGTACAGCAGCACCGTGTTGTCGGCGACCCCCGCGTCCAGGAAACCCTGCCGGAGCGCCCGGACCGACACTCCGGGCAGACCCGCGAGATACGCGTCCACACCGTGCGTCAGGTCCAGATGGGCGTACACCCTCTCGCACGTGGCCTCGTCCGGAATCCCGTCCGCGAACCGCAGCGCGCCGATGCTCGTCTCCACCGCGTCGGGCGTCGTCACCGACGAGGGAATCTTCGCGAATCCACTCATGGAGTCATGCTGCGCGC
>NZ_JAODTZ010000213.1 GCF_025399795.1 Streptomyces rhizosphaerihabitans
GTAGATGGAGGCGACGCCCATCAGCTGGAGGCCGTTGCGGAACACGCCGACGATGAGGACGCCGATGAAGGTGCCCAGGACCGAGCCGCGTCCGCCGAAGAGGCTGGTGCCGCCGAGGACCACGGCGGTGATGCTGTCGAGGTTGTCGGTCTGCCCGGCCTGCGGGTCGCCGACTCCGGTGCGGGAGATGAGTAGCAGGGCGGCGATGCCGTACAGCAGACCGGCCACGGTGTAGATGCCGATGGTCAGGCGGGAGGTACGGATGCCGTTGAGCCGGGCGGCCTCGGCGCTGTTGCCCAGGGCGTAGACGTGCCGT
>NZ_JAODTZ010000214.1 GCF_025399795.1 Streptomyces rhizosphaerihabitans
ATAGATGGAGGCGACGCCCATCAGCTGGAGGCCGTTGCGGAACACGCCGACGATGAGGACGCCGATGAAGGTGCCCAGGACCGAGCCGCGTCCGCCGAAGAGGCTGGTGCCGCCGAGGACCACAGCGGTGATGCTGTCGAGGTTGTCGGTCTGCCCGGCCTGCGGGTCGCCGACTCCGGTGCGGGAGATGAGCAGCAGGGCGGCGATGCCGTACAGCAAGCCGGCCACGGTGTAGATGCCGATGGTCAGGCGAGAGGTACGGATGCCGTTGAGCCGGGCGGCCTCGGCGCTGTTGCCCAAGGCGTAGACGTGCCGC
>NZ_JAODTZ010000215.1 GCF_025399795.1 Streptomyces rhizosphaerihabitans
ACCTGGCGGGCGGGATCGTCCTGACGGTGGTGTGGTCGCGGGACCTGCCCGCCGAGCCGTCCAGTGTGCGCGTGTACCGCGACAGCCTCGGCCACTGGTATGCCTCCTTCGTCGTCCCCGCCGAAGTCCGGCCGCTGCCCGGGGCTGGCCGGGTGATCGGGATCGACTGGGGTGTGAAGGAGACCGCCACCACCACCTCGGACGCCCACGACCTCCCCCACCCCGAACACGGCAGGAAAGCTCAGGCGAAGCTGACCCGGTACGACCGGATGACGGCCCGCCGCAGGCCCGAGAAGGGGCAGGCTGCATCGA
>NZ_JAODTZ010000216.1 GCF_025399795.1 Streptomyces rhizosphaerihabitans
GCCGAGGTGTTCGCCGATCTGGGCCTGGGTGAGTTCGTCGACGAAGCGCATGTGGATGATGCGGCGTTCGCGGTCGTCGAGTTGGGCGATCAGAGGGGCGAGCGCGTTGAAGTCTTCGACGAGTTCGAGGGCGGTGTCGTCGACGCCGATGAAGGCGGCGAGGGCGGCTTCGCCGTCTTCGCTGGAGGTGATGGCGGCGTCGAGGGAGGAGGAGGTGTAGCCGTTGGAGGCCTTGCGGGCCTCGATGACCTCTTCCTCCGACAATGACATCAGTTCGGACAGTTCACGCGTGCTGGGGGTGCGGCCGAGG
>NZ_JAODTZ010000217.1 GCF_025399795.1 Streptomyces rhizosphaerihabitans
GCTCGGCCGCACCCCCAGCACGCGTGAACTGTCCGAACTGATGTCGCTGTCCGAGGAAGAAGTCATCGAGGCCCGCAAGGCCTCCAACGGCTACACCTCCTCCTCCCTCGACGCCGCCATCACCTCCAGCGAAGACGGTGAGGCTGCGCTCGCCGATTTCATCGGCACCGACGACCAGGCCCTTGAACTCGTCGAGGACTTCAACGCCCTCGCCCCGCTGATCGCCGAACTCGACGACCGGGAACGGCGCATCATCCACATGCGCTTCGTCGACGAACTCACCCAGGCCCAGATCGGCGAACACCTCGGC
>NZ_JAODTZ010000218.1 GCF_025399795.1 Streptomyces rhizosphaerihabitans
CTGTTACTCGCTTGGCACCATTCGCTGTGGTGCCGTGCATGGGCCCCCGATAGCGTGTTGCTGCCCTTCTGCACCCCACGCCGCACAGGAGTCCGCCGTGAACCGCCGTTTCCGCCTGCTTGCCACAGCCGCTGCCGGAGCGTCAGCCGCGCTGCTTCTGACCGCGTGCGGCGGGGGTGGCGACGGGCCGAAGGCCAACGACAAGATCGCCGGCGCGGACACGGGGGGTGCGACGTCGGCTGCACCGGGCGCGAGCGCGACGCAGTCCGCTGAGCGACCGAAGATCGAGTTGCCGTCGGATCTGAC
>NZ_JAODTZ010000219.1 GCF_025399795.1 Streptomyces rhizosphaerihabitans
AGGGTGTTTAGTGCCTATTCAGGTTGCTATGTGGCGTTCTAGGTCTCGGCTTGTCTGGGAGTGCTGAGGCTGGTGTGAGCGATGGTGCACGAGTTGCCGTTCCGGTGGCGTGTTGGCCTGGCTGCTCCCGTTTCATCCCAGGACGCCGGGTTGTGCGCCGTGTGCTTCGGGCGCCGATGTGTGCGCCCGGGCCTGCCGGGTCGTGGGTGGGTAGCTCGAAATCGTGCCTGAACGCCGCCGTTATCCCAGTGATCTGTCCGATGCCCGCTGGAAGTTGGTCGAGCCGGTCCTGAC
>NZ_JAODTZ010000220.1 GCF_025399795.1 Streptomyces rhizosphaerihabitans
CTCGGTGGCCGGCCAGACCCTCATCGAACGGGTGGCCGCAGAGCATCCGACCGTCCGCAAGACCTGGGTCGACGGCGGCTACCGCCAGCACCTCGTCGAGCATGCCGCCACCCTCGGCATCGACATGCACATCGTCCGCCGCGACCCATCCACCAGGGGATTTGCCGTGCTGCCCCGCCGCTGGACCGTCGAACGCACCCTGGGCTGGCTGATGAACCACCGCCGCCTCGCCCGCGACTACGAAGCCCGCCCGCACCGCTCCGAAGCCATGATCCACCTCGCAATGATCAACCT
>NZ_JAODTZ010000221.1 GCF_025399795.1 Streptomyces rhizosphaerihabitans
GCAGGCGCCGCCGAGATCGCGCAGCACGTGCGCTGGCACTGGGGCATCGAAAACAAGATCCACCACGTGCGCGACACTGCCTGGACCGAGGACACTTCCCACGTCCACACCGGCACCGCCCCCAGGGCCATGGCCAGTCTCCGCAACCTCGCCATCGGAGCCCTCCGACTCACCGGGCACACCGGCATCGCCGCCGCTCTCCGCCATCACGCACGCGACGCCACCCGACCCCTGACCACCCTCGGCATCACGTGACCAATCCGGACGAACTCACTGAACGACGCCGCCCTGG
>NZ_JAODTZ010000222.1 GCF_025399795.1 Streptomyces rhizosphaerihabitans
AGCACCGGGAACGGCTGCTGCGGGTGGCCCGCGAGGTGTCGTTCCCCGAGGGCACCCGGCTGTTCGGGGAAGGCGGCCACGCGGACCGGTTCTGGATCATCCGGACCGGGACGGTAGCCCTGGACCTGCGGGTGCCGGGCCGCCGTGCGGCCGTCATCGAAATCCTCGGACACAACGAACTCGTCGGCTGGTCCTGGCTGTTCCACCCGCACACCTGGCATCTGGGCGCCGAGGCGACCAGCCCGGTGCGCGCCTACGAGTTCGACGCCGAGACGGTCCGGGG
>NZ_JAODTZ010000223.1 GCF_025399795.1 Streptomyces rhizosphaerihabitans
AGAAACAGGTTCTCCGTGTCCGTCTCTGTCATCCGCCGCATCGTCTCCTCCCCGAAGAAGGCCCTCGCCACTACCGCCGTGGCCGCTGCCACCGCCGGTATGGTCCTGGTCGCGGCGCCCGCCCAGGCCGCCACGCCGACCGCCGCCTCCTCCGCGAAGTCGATCGCCCACGCGATGATTCCGGACGCCTCGCAGTTCAACGCCTTCAGCAAGATCGTCGAGCACGAGAGCGGCTGGAACATCAGCGCAACGAACTCCTCGTCCGGCGCGTACGGCCT
>NZ_JAODTZ010000224.1 GCF_025399795.1 Streptomyces rhizosphaerihabitans
CCGACGGTGTCGATGACGATGCTCCGCTTCCGCCCGACGATCTTCTTCCCGGCGTCGATGCCCTGCCCGCAGGTGGGGACGTTGGTGGAGGTCTTGACGCTCTGGGAGTCGATGACACACGCGCTCGGTTCTTCGCCCCGGCCTTCCTGCCTGCGGACTTGTCGGCGCAGGAGGCTGTTGAGCTGGTCGAAGACGCCTTCCTCCTGCCAGCGTGCGAAGTAGGCGTAGACGGTGTTCCAGTGCGGGTAGTCGTGCGGCAGATAGCGCCAGGGGAT
>NZ_JAODTZ010000225.1 GCF_025399795.1 Streptomyces rhizosphaerihabitans
AGGGTGTGTGTCTTCGAGCCCGGGGCGGTGAACCAGACGCGGACCGTCTGCCCGGACAGCCCGGCCCAGGTCTTGCCCTGGTTGGCCTGGAGTGTGCCGGCCACGGTGATGAGCTGGCCCTTGCGTACGGGTTCGGGGCTCGCGTTGAAGGCGGTGATGCGGGTGACGGTACGAGAGACAGGGACGAAGTAGCGGGCTGTCGCGGTCGCGTCGGCGCTGCCGGGGTAGTAGAGCCGCAGGTAGCCGTTGCGTTTGGTGGCCGGGATGGTGG
>NZ_JAODTZ010000226.1 GCF_025399795.1 Streptomyces rhizosphaerihabitans
AGAGGTCGTTTTCACGCAATTTATTCCGCTTCAGCATCCCCAGAAGGCCACTCGCACCTCTCATGTAATGGGTCAGAGCGCGCCGCGGTAGGCGTAATCGCCGATACGGCGATTCTTTGGAGTGAGACAGGCTTGCTGGGATGAGGCAGACAATACGGTCGTCCGCTCAGTCGCACTGGCCGCAAGGGGCGCCGGCACCTCAAGAGTCGAGTCTCGTCACGGCGACATGTTTGGATAAAACAGACTCTACTGATGAAAACGACCTCT
>NZ_JAODTZ010000227.1 GCF_025399795.1 Streptomyces rhizosphaerihabitans
GGTCTTGATGACGTCCGGGCCGGTGATGAACATGTGCGAGGTCTGGTCGACCATGACCGTGAAGTCGGTGATGGCGGGGGAGTAGACCGCGCCGCCCGCGCAGGGGCCGACGACCAGGCTGATCTGCGGGATGACACCGGAGGCGTGGGTGTTGCGGCGGAAGATCTCGCCGTACATGCCGAGCGCGCTGACACCCTCCTGGATCCGGGCGCCACCCGAGTCGTTGATGCCGATGACCGGGCAGCCGGTCTTG
>NZ_JAODTZ010000228.1 GCF_025399795.1 Streptomyces rhizosphaerihabitans
CGTCTTGATGACGTCCGGGCCGGTGATGAACATGTGCGAGGTCTGGTCGACCATGACCGTGAAGTCGGTGATGGCGGGGGAGTACACCGCGCCGCCCGCGCAGGGGCCGACGACCAGGCTGATCTGCGGGATGACACCGGAGGCGTGGGTGTTGCGGCGGAAGATCTCGCCGTACATGCCGAGCGCGCTGACGCCCTCCTGGATCCGGGCGCCACCCGAGTCGTTGATGCCGATGACCGGGCAGCCGGTCTTC
>NZ_JAODTZ010000229.1 GCF_025399795.1 Streptomyces rhizosphaerihabitans
AATGTGCCGGGCCGATCCCGAACTGGGGATGGCCGTGACCCGGTGGACCGGCGAGATCGTCGCCCACCGGCTCCAGTCGGCCCGGACCCGGCTGCTCGACCTGTACGCGCCCTACGGCAGCGGCGACGCACGCTGACCGCGATCGTCGAGCAGTCCGCCCGCGTCATGGCGCACGCCAAGGTGAAGCGGCTGCCCGTCGTCGAGATCGGGACGGCCGCTGGGCTCGGATGGGGCCGATCGGCCCTAGTGCA
>NZ_JAODTZ010000230.1 GCF_025399795.1 Streptomyces rhizosphaerihabitans
CCTAAGAGGTCGTTTCATCCTGTTGTTTCATCCTCGAATGCGGCTTTGGTGTGCTGGTGTCGGGTCGCGCCAGGAGATGGTGTTCTCGCTGGTGAGGCGGCGGGCCATGAGGTCGGTCATGGCGATGTGGATCATGGCTTCGGAGCGGGCGGGCAGGGTTTCGTAGTCGCGGGCCAGGCGGCGGTGGAGCATGAGCCAGCCATAGGTCCGCTCGACTGCCCAGCGTTTCGGGATCGGGGTGAATCCCCTG
>NZ_JAODTZ010000231.1 GCF_025399795.1 Streptomyces rhizosphaerihabitans
GCCGTGAGGTTTCCTGCTTCGTCGCCGACTGCCCCGTCCGGGAGGATTCCCGTTGAGGTCTTACACCAGCTCCACAGGCTGTCACCGCCAGTCCGGCGGCCAGCAGGTTCTTCGCGGCGTTCACGTCCCGGTCGTGGACCGTTCCGCAACCGCACGTCCAGGTGCGGACGTCGAGCGGCATCCTCCCGGCGAGGGTGCCGCAGTGGGAGCACAGCCGGGTGGAGGGGAAGAAGCGGCCGGCCGCGATCAC
>NZ_JAODTZ010000232.1 GCF_025399795.1 Streptomyces rhizosphaerihabitans
CGGTGCAGCCTGGCCCGGACCCGATCCCGGCTCCACCGGGCAAAACGCCGGTAGACCGTGGGCCAGGCCGGTCCGAACACCGGCGGCAACTGCCGCCATGTGCAGCCCGAGGTGGCCACGAAGACGATCGCCGCAAGGCATTCACGGTCACCTGCCCGCCGACGGCCCCCGCCCTGCGGGCGCGTGACCTCCGTCGGCGGCACCACCCGCCGGAACAACACCCACAACTCGTCCGGAACCAAC
>NZ_JAODTZ010000233.1 GCF_025399795.1 Streptomyces rhizosphaerihabitans
GTTCGGCGGCGTCCTACTCTCCCACAGGGTCCCCCCTGCAGTACCATCGGCGCTGTGAGGCTTAGCTTCCGGGTTCGGAATGTAACCGGGCGTTTCCCTCACGCTATGACCACCGAAACACTATGAAACTGTCAACCGGAGCCGTGGCATGGCTACGACGGTTGTTCGTGGTTTCAGAACCAACACAGTGGACGCGAGCAACTGAGGACAAGCCCTCGGCCTATTAGTACCAGTCACCTCC
>NZ_JAODTZ010000234.1 GCF_025399795.1 Streptomyces rhizosphaerihabitans
TGCTGGACAAGGTCGCCGCGGGGACCTCCACGGTGACGCAGGCGCTGGTGGACCAGGGGTTCAAGAAGACCGTGGTCGACCACGGCGCCGGCCTGGGCATCGCGGTGGAGGTCGTCGAGCGCAACCCGGCCGACCACGGCTTCGTCCCGCAGCCGATCCGCTGGAGAGTCGAGCAGACCAACGGGATCTTGATGCTGCACCGCAGGCTGGTCCGCGACTACGAACACCGCCCGGCCAG
>NZ_JAODTZ010000235.1 GCF_025399795.1 Streptomyces rhizosphaerihabitans
TGGAGCTTTCTCGACCTCACGGACGGTCCGGTGACGCTCCAGGTCCCGCCGGGGTGTCTGGGCACGATCGACGACATGTGGTTCCGCTGGGTGATCGACTTCGGTCTGCCCGGACCGGACCGCGGCGTCGGCGGCACCTACCTGCTGCTGCCACCCGGCTACGACGGCCCGGAACCCGAGGGCGGGGCATTCGTGCGCCAATGCTCCACCTGGCAGGCCCTCTTGG
>NZ_JAODTZ010000236.1 GCF_025399795.1 Streptomyces rhizosphaerihabitans
GCACGATGGCCTGCCACGTGGAACAGTGCTGGACGAACATTCCGCCCTCGGGTTCCGGGCCGTCGTAGCCGGGCGGCAGGAGCAGGTAAGTGCCGCCGACGCCGCGGTCCGGTCCGGGCAGACCGAAGTCGATCACCCAGCGGAACCACATGTCGTTGATCGTGCCCAGACACCCCGGCGGGACCGTCACCGTCACCGGTCCGTCCGTGAGGTCGAGGAAGCTCAG
>NZ_JAODTZ010000237.1 GCF_025399795.1 Streptomyces rhizosphaerihabitans
GGGGGAGCGGTGGTTCCGGAGGCCATGTGCGCCACTTCCTCGTGTGCGGTGGGGACGGGTACGTGTCGGCACACGGTAGGAAGATGCACGTCAGGGGCACATGTGGTGGGGCAACATAGTTCGAGGGGTGGTTATGCGTGCGGCCGCCATGCCGGCTCACGGAAGGGCGGTTCAGGGGCCCGGAGGTGGTCGAAACGAGCGCCGTCCGGGACGCG
>NZ_JAODTZ010000238.1 GCF_025399795.1 Streptomyces rhizosphaerihabitans
CGCACCGCCGACTCGTACAGCTCCGGCACCTCCTGCAGCGTCCGGGCCACCTTCAGACCCCGCCCGCCGCCACCGAACGCGGCCTTGATCGCGATCGGCAGACCGTGCTGCTCGGCGAACGCGACCACCTCCTCCGCACCCGAGACCGGGTCCGGGGTGCCGGCCACCAGCGGCGCACCCGCGCGCTGCGCGATGTGCCGGGCGGCGACCTTGTC
>NZ_JAODTZ010000239.1 GCF_025399795.1 Streptomyces rhizosphaerihabitans
GGCAGAACGACGTGAGGGGGCCGGTGGTGGGTTTGCCGGGCGGTTACGGTCGCGGCCTGGTGAACAGTCCCGGCTCGGTCTCATCGAGGATTCCGCGCCCGGTCAGGCGCTTCAGTTTGATGCGGACGTTGTTGATGTTGTTCGGCACGAGGTCCAGGTCCATCGCCTCGCACACGTTCCTCGCCCGTAGCGGAGCGTCGGCTTCGGCGAACAC
>NZ_JAODTZ010000240.1 GCF_025399795.1 Streptomyces rhizosphaerihabitans
GCGAACCAGCCCTTGCCGGGTGTGGTCTGGATCCAGGTGCCTTCGGCCGCGTCGGCGGGGCGTTCGGGTGCGAGGTGGAGGGTGGTGGTGCCGTCCGGGTTCGCCGTGGCGGCGGGGCCGGGGTAGCTCTGGCTTCCCGCCCACGGGTACCGCTGCGGGGTCTGCAGCATGGAGCGGGTCTGGTTGTCGTAGAGGGTGAAGGACCAGAA
>NZ_JAODTZ010000241.1 GCF_025399795.1 Streptomyces rhizosphaerihabitans
TGGGGCGCGCGTTCCTGGAGGACAGTGACCCGGCGCCGACGGTCGCGCGGATCAAGGAGTCCTTGCGGATCTCCCCGTACACGCCCGGCAGTTACGGCAGCAGCATCGGGTCCTACCTCCAGGGCAAGTCGCCGCTCGCGCCCTTGACCCCCGTCGACCCGCCGGCCTTCACCGAGGGCACCGGGCTGGTGATCAACACCCTCCCGCC
>NZ_JAODTZ010000242.1 GCF_025399795.1 Streptomyces rhizosphaerihabitans
GCTGGTACTGCTCTACTGCGTGCTACTGGTGATGCGACCTGCTCGGTGACCTGTGACAGCGCCACTCTTCGGCAGCCAGCCCCGTCGCCCGTCCTGCGACTACTGCTCTGGCTTAGAACCCCACTGCCGAACCTCCCGGTGCGCGCGCCCGCAGCCGACGCCTTCACCGAGGAACCACTCACATACCTTCACTGCTGGATACCGCG
>NZ_JAODTZ010000243.1 GCF_025399795.1 Streptomyces rhizosphaerihabitans
AGCGGTATCCAGCAGTGAAGGTGTGTGAGTGGTTCCTCGGTGAAGGCGTCGGCTGCGGGCGCGCGCACCGGGAGGTTCGGCAGTGGGGTTCTAAGCCAGAGCGGACGCAGGACGGGCGACGGGGCTGGCTGCCGAAGAGTGACGCTGTCACAGGTCACCGAGCAGGTCGCATCACCAGCAGTACGCAGTAGAGCAGTACCGGT
>NZ_JAODTZ010000244.1 GCF_025399795.1 Streptomyces rhizosphaerihabitans
CCGAAGTCGGTCGAGCGGTGCCGCGCGAACTCGTCGAACTCGACGAAGGAACCGTCGTCCATCAGCAGTTCGATGCGCTCACGAGCCGTCAACTTGCCCTTGGCGTGCTGCTTTTCGACGGCGCGCTCCGAGCCGGCGTGCGTCGCTTCCTGGATGCGGCGCTGCAGATCCGCGAGCTTGCCCGCGGTGGTGTGGATGTCG